>NZ_JAGDEL010000014.1 GCF_017497975.1 Metabacillus bambusae
TATGGTTTACTATAACAATTACCGTTATCAATGGAATTTAAAAAAGATGACCCCTAACCAATATAGGAATCATCTTCTAGTTGCGTGACTCTTTTTTTCTTGTGTCCTTGACACGGGTGCCAGTTTATAATGCTGGACCCTTGAAATTTCACCCTAAATGAATTATTTACTCCATAATTCAACTATATCTTTAACTATTTTTGTGAATTCATCTTCTGCTTCTTCCACTCCAGCTTTATCTAAATCATCCATAAACTGTTCCCAGACTTCATCAAATTCTTCTGGATCAGCAAGAATTGCCTCTGGAATACGTTTAAAGGTTATATCTATCATTCTTTTATTTGTTACTTCAAGATTTGAACCTGCAGGGATTGCAAGATTGTAGGCTGCTCCCCATGGTTTTACTGAAAAATCTTCGGTTGGTGGGTATAAATCTTTCCATAATTCAGCATCATAATTTTTCAGTACTTCTTTTTCAACATCTGTCAATCCTTCAATCGCTAGTTCACGTGTGTTAACCGTATATGTTTGACCTGTTGAGTCTTCTACACCATCACCATAGCGTGGTGCAAACCTTTGGAAATTATAACCAATCCCTGTTTTCTTTAAATAATCTTTATCATTACGGCGTTTTTCCCATTCATCTTCAGGAATAACTCGCTTGCCGTCTACAATATTATAATGTTCGCCTTCAATTCCCCAATTCAGCATAATTTGCGTTTCTTCTGATACTAAATAATCAAGAAATTTAATGGCGCGAACAGGATCTTCACAATCTACTGAAATTCCAATTCCCCAGCCTACTTGGAAACCATTGCTTTGATAAGCAGTATGTTTATACTTTTCGCTTAATGTAATTGGATAAAATCCATACATTCTTTCATACTTACCTGCATCACGTAAAGCATTTTGTGCATCATAGATCATATAGTCTGGTGCGATAGTAGCTAACGCACGTCCTGTAGACAATTTTGCTAGCCATTGGTCATGTTTTTGAACAAAAGATTCTTGATCTAACAATCCTTCAGCATTCATTTGGTTATACCAACGGTAAACCTCTTTCTCAACTGGACGGCGATAATGTAATGTTGCTTCAAATGTCTCAGGATCAATATAATATTCACCATCATCTGAAGCACCAGTCATCATAAATCCACTATTTAACGTAGAGGCTTGAAAACGCCATCCATCAGATTGAAGGGTTAAAGGAATGGTTGGTTGTCCATCAATTTCAGGATGTAGTTTATAATATTCGCTAATAACATTTTCTAAATCTTCCAGTGTTTTCATTTCTGGGTATCCTAATTCTTTAACGACGTCATGCTGGACAAGTGCTGCAAAACCAGGGGTCATAGCTTCATTATCGACTGCTGTATTAGGTAAAACATAAATAGAAGGATCATCCTTACTCCATTTCATCCGGTTTATTTCATCACCTAGCATTTTTTTAATGTTAGGTGCATGCTCTTCAATCAATGGAGCAAGATCAATTAAGGCACCTGCTTCTACAAGCTGACTAGCGCCCTTAGATGTAATCAGGTCAGGATATTCCCCACTTGCAACCATCAATGGAATCTTTGTTTGTCCACCTTCCATATCAAATTCAGGTTCAAGTGTTACTCCTGTGTCTTCCTTAATTTTTTTACCTACTGGGCTCTCCATATTCTCCCAATCAGGGTTCGCATCAGAATCAAAGACCGTAAAGGTGATTGATCCATTTTCATTAGAAGTGCTATCAGAATCTGTTGAAGCATCTTCATTCGAAGCTTGGCAAGCAACCATAACGGATAAAAGAACTGTTATAAAGACCAAACTAAAAACCTTTTTAAAAGACTTCATATCATGTTTCCTCCCTTTGTTTATGTTCATTTATCGTATAAACAGTTGAATCTGTTGATACCATATGAATGGTTACTGTTTTACTGCTCCTAATGTCATCCCTTGAATAAAAAACCTTTGGACAAATGGATAAACCAACATAATTGGTATAACAGTAACCATGGTGATGGCCATTTTAATCGATTCCGGTGATACCATGTTCGTTTGCTGTTCATTAGGCCGCATTTGATTGGCATTCACATTTCCACCCATCGAGGTATTATCCAAAATTTTCATAAGCTCATACTGTAAAGTTGTTAAATTTTCATTCATACTGTTATATAAATAAGTATCAAACCAACTATTCCACTGTCCGACTGCCACAAATAAGCAGATAGTTGCTAAAACAGGTTTACAGAGTGGTAAGATAATGCGATAAAAGATTGTAAAGTCATTCGCACCATCCATTTTTGCTGATTCTTGAAGTGAAAATGGAAGGCCATCCATGAATGAACGAATGATAATAATATTAAAAGCACTTACTAATCCTGGTAGGATATAAACCCAAAATGAATTCATTAAACCTAAATCTCTTATCAGCATGTATCCTGGAATTAACCCGCCAGAAAAATACATCGTTAATACAATAAACGTAGATATAAATTTTCTACCTTGAAAATCAGCACGACTCAAAGTAAAAGCAACCATTGCTTGTGCAAAAACGCCTAACACGGTACCTATTACTGTTCGTAAAACAGAGTTTACAAAACCAGTTACTAAATTATCGTACTTCATTATTTCTAAATAATTATTCAAGGTAAATTCACGTGGCAATATATAAATACCACCTCTAACTGTATCGGTTGAATCATTTAAAGAAATAGCTAATACGTTTAAAAAAGGATAAAGAGTCACAATCATAACAATTGTTAAAAGCGCATAATTAAAAATATTAAACAGATAATCTTTGTTCGTTAACTTAATCATAGCTCGATTAGATGCCATTAAAATCCCCCCTTACATGACACTTTGATTGGAATATCGCTTAAATATACCGTTAGCTAGAAACAATAAGGTAATACTTACTACAGAATTAAAAATTCCGATTGCCGTTCCGTAAGAGAATTGTCCTAAACCAATCCCGTAATTAAGCGCATACAAATCTAATACCTCAGAATAATCAACAACTAGGGAATTTCCTAGTAGCATCTGTTTTTCAAATCCAATACTAATCAAATGACCTATATTTAAAATAAGAACAACTAGAATAGTTGGTCGGATACCTGGTAATGTTACATGCCAAATTCTTCTTAACCTTCCGGCTCCATCTACTTTTGCAGCTTCATATAGTTGGGGGTCAAGACCTGCAATAGCCGCTAAGAAGATAATGGCATTCCACCCCATCTCTTTCCATATATCTGAAACCGTAACAATTCCCCAGAACCACGTACCTTGAGCCATAAATTGAAAAGGTTTATCAATAAAACCAAATTTTAATAATAGATCATTAACAATACCACCATCAATAGATAACATTTTTGTGACAATACCTGCCACAACTACCCAAGATACAAAATGCGGTAAATAGGTTATTGTTTGCACAGTTCTCTTAAATAAAGAGTGGCGTACTTCATTAAGCAATACAGCAAATAATATTGGAATGGTAAACCCTACTATTAAACCAAGTAAACTCATTGCAAGCGTATTTCTAAGTGCCATGAAAAATCGTTCATCAGTAAACAAAGTGATAAAATGGTCGAGACCTACCCACTCCTGTTCAAAAAACGATCTGCCTGGTCTGAAATTTTGAAATGCCATCGTCCATCCCCATACAGGAAGATAATTAAAAACAAAAACCCAAGCAACAAAGGGTAATGACATCATATAAAGTGTTTTTTGACTTTTAAATACTTTCCAAAAACCGTTTCTCTTTTCTTTTTTCTTCGGTAAGCTTAACTTTGTAATCGCTTTCTCTTTTGCAGTTTCCATTGAGCCTCCTCCTTTTCTGTTACTTTATTTTAAATCAGATATAAACTAAAGGATACCTTAATAATTTTCACAAAATTCATATAATAATTTCAGAAAGCGTTATTATCAATAAATTAATTAGAATTTTTTAGCAAAGTTATCTAATTTCCTTCACAAGAACAAAAGCGCAAGCGCCTTGAACAGCCCCGACAAGCATAAGACGCTTAAGAATAGAAGGTGTTCTTTACCTTCAATTCTTAAGTGGCTTATGACCTCGAGGGGCTAGGCGCTGGAGCTGGATGCCAAGCGCTTATCCACAGTACAAGAATTTTATAATTTCCTAGACAAATAAAAAGTGCCAGAACATATATGGTCCTGGCACTTCTTCTGGTACAACAGCAAAGAAACTTAAATAATTATGAAGACTTTTTATACTTGTTATATAATACTAGATTTTGAGCATAAGCGTATACTGTTAATTCATCATTTTACTTTTGCGATAAGTAGATGGTGACATTCCTTCGTACTTTCTAAATTTACTATGAAAGTAGTCTACATTTGAGAAACCAATTCGTTCTGCAACTTGATATACTTTAAGTCCTTGTAATAACAAATTCTTCGCATTTTCAATTCTTACTTTATCGAGATAAGTATTAAAATGCTCTCCTGTATAGTCCTTGAATAGCTTACCTAAATATGCTCTATTATAATTAAGAACCTTTGATAACGTATCAAGTTTTATGTTTTTGTCATAATTACGCTCTATCAGATTAATCATTTTTTTTACTAGAACATCTGTATTCTTCACGTCCATTTTCCCCAGAATCTCTGCAAGTAGGGAATTCACAAAGGTCAGAAGCTGTCTTATTTTTGGTTGATTTTCAATTTCAAAAACCCTTGAAAACATATTTGATAAAGTTTCTCGTATATCTTGATATTCATACATTAGTTTATTTAATAAGGAAGAAATAATTTGAATAAAGTTCTTCTTAATTAAATTCTCTGAATAATTTTCATCGATCATCCTCATTCCAATTTCATTACATATTCTCTCAATTGCATTTAAATCACCTATCTCCATTGCAAATAATAATTTATCAACTACACTTGTCATTTTGAAATGTTCTGCTTCATACTGAGAATCTTGTATTTCGACCTTTATAGCAGGCTCTGAACTTTCATTCAATAAATAACCTTCATCAAAGAAAAATTGTTGATTAATTAAAGTGGATGTCGATTCATAAGATGCGAAAATATCTGTTATTTTGTCAAAAGTATTAGATATAGCAGCTGTAAAATGGGTGTAGTTATTATGAAACACCTTTCGTAATTCTTTGTATAAATGATCGTCTTGACCACTAAATTCAAGCTCACCATTTAACAAAATACCGATATAAGAATTATAAATAAAAACGATGCCAATATTTCTTTCTTCAAAAAACTCCCTTAAACTATTTTTAAGATTCATTAAGTCAGAGTTACTTTGTTCATCCACACTAATTAATAAAACACGATATTTATTCCATTTTAAAAAATGATCAGAACAATATTCAACTTCATCTATTCTTTCACCCTCAAGCGCAAAATGAATGATACGTTCTTTATTTTCTTCATCTTTTTTTACTTTTATATGATTATATTCTAGCGCCTCTATTAATTTTGTATTTATATCTTGTAAATAACAAATTAATTCGTCTTCCTCGACAGGTTTTAAAAGATAACCTTTCACATTATTACTAATTGCTTTCTTTGCATATTCAAATTCAGCATGTCCACTTAAAATTAAAAACTGAACAGAAGAATCACTTTCCCTTATCCTCTCAATAAGTTCAATTCCTGACATTCCAGGCATTCTAATATCAATGATCATTAAGTTTGGTGAAAGACTACTATATTTTTCAATAGCTTCGTTACCATTAGCTGCCGTACCAACTACCTCAAACCCGTAAGATTCCCATGGGATAAGCATAACTAATCCTTGACGGGTGATCGGTTCATCATCCACAATCAATACTTTAAACATCACAACTCCTCCTCAATAGGTATGATAAAGGATATTTTTGTACCAATCCCTTCCTTGCTATCAATAGTTAAACCAGTTATCTTGCCATATCTAAGTTGGAGTCTTTGATGGACATTTCGTAAACCAATGCGAATTCCTTCTTTTTCTTCTTGTTCATTTAACAATATATTAATAGCCTTTTGTTTCTCTTCACTTATCCCAATACCATTATCTGTTACGTCAACAAGTAATCCTTCTTCTATCATTTTTGTATTAACACATACTTCTCCCCCACATTCATTGTTTTCCAAGCCATGAATCACAGCGTTTTCTACTAATGGTTGGATGATAAGTGGAGGGATAGGAATATTTTTTGAAAGTGTGTCAATCGTTAATTGATAGTTTAACCGATCACCATGTCGAAATTTTTGTATTTCTAGATAGGAACGAACGACTTCCATTTCACTGTTTAGCTTGACATTACCAGTTCCAACCTCAATACTATTACGCATCAATTTACCAAGTAATTTTACAACTTGAGAAATCTCTTTCTCTCCGTTTATATGTGCCTTCATTCGGATCGATTCGAGTGCATTAAATAAAAAATGTGGATTTATTTGACTAGCCATCATTTTAAATTTAATTTCATTCTGTTTCCGCTCCAATAATGTTTTCTGTCTATTAGATTCATATACTTCGTTGAGAAGTTTTCTGGTATTGTTAACCATTAATTCTAGTTGTTTTGATAACTGTCCAATTTCATCTTCTCCATCTATTAATATACGAGTATTAAAGTTCCCTTTTCCTACTAGGTTAATTTGTTCACTTAATTTTATTAATCTGTTTGAAAGTAGTTTTGAAATATAGTAGATCAATAATAAAGCAACACAAACACTTACAGCTGCAACAATTACGCCCATCCTTCTAAACCGATTGGCATTTCCAACAATATCCTCATCTGCAATAATAGATACAATTCTCACTTTATTCAGACTATTCTCCAAAGGTATAGCCTCAACAAAAATGTGTGTAGGTTCTCCTTCTGAATTCCCCTGAAAAATACCAGTTTGTCCATCTAATATATTTTTAGAACTAATCATTGTATTCAATTTCTTCCCTAAATAATCTGGTTGATTCGTGCTGATTATATTATTTTGATCATCCACTAGCATCGTTGGTTGAGATTCTTGTGACAAAATCAAATTTAATGCTTTAGTATTTATATTGATAACTAGCACACCATTTGTATCAAACTCAAGAAAGTCTACCCTACGCACTAAACTTAAATACTTATGATCGTTATTCGTTTCATCCTCTAGATATAACCAACTTGTTAATCCTTTTCCCTCCTTTACAGTGGTATACCAGAACGAATTCTGTACCTGTTGATCAACAGGTATGATTTCCCAATCATTCAGCAATGTTGAATTTTCCATATAAAAACGAATATTAACTATCTCTTTATTATAAATGTTTCGATAATTTTGAAACGTGTTGTATTCTCGGTATGATGAAACAACCTCATAAATAGATTCATATTCTGTGTTAACAATTTGTTTTAAACGTTGATCAAAAAGAATATTATTTGAAATATATAATGGCACATTCATGACTTCTAATGTTCTTTCTTTTACTCTTTCCATATTGGCCGACGCTTGTTTTTTGGCATCCTTCAGCGCAAATTGTCTTAATTCATTTGTTAAAAATCCTCCTACAATGAAGACTGGAATAAACACAACAAAAATAAACGAAATAAGTAACTTATTTCTAAGCTTAATGTCATTGATTTTTTTCTTAATTGTTGAAAGTATTTTCCTCACCACCTTGAGTAACCTTGTAAAATAAGTAATCGTTATCCTTAGAAAAGAACTTGCCCACTATTCTGCACAATAACGCTTTCCACAGAAAATGTATGCCCTTTCATTTCTAATTAAAGTACTTCTCTGTCCTTACCTTAATAGGTATATGAACCTGATCATACATCCTTTAAATTCTCTCTTTCATCCTGTTATTATATTCCATCTTACCATATATTTAAAATTCAAAAAGTTATATTGTAAGCTTCTAAATACTTCTAATGACTTTATTTAATAATAAAGTTAGTAAAAATTCGAACTGGGAATTTTTTTAAACTCAACAAATTTCGCAGCTATCTTACTAACCCTTCTTTAAGATAAGAAATGATAGCCAATCAAGTCGATATTTTGTTTATGTATATTAAGCAATTATTTTTGTAGTTGGTATTATCCTCTAGGTAGACAGGTTTATTAAGATTATATGACCTATTAAGGTAGTGAATCTTTTCAACCAATAATATAATAGAATAAACTGAACATACTTGGGAGTTGGAGAAATGTCAGAAAGAAAGCTTATCATTAGCCAAAATATTGATGATTCATTATTAGGAAAAATAAAAGAACTCATTCCAGATTGGACCATAATCGTCGGGAGTGCTCCAACCATTTGGGAATCGCATGTAGCCGATGCTGAAATCATTGCCGGTTGGAAAAAGGAAATGAAGGAAATTATCAATACTAAAGATGCAAATCTACAATGGCTTCAAACATGGAGTGCGGGAGTTAATACTCTACCACTTAAGCGATTACAATCCACCAATGTAAATATTACAACCGCAAACGGCGTACATGCTTACCCGATTTCAGAAACAATCTTTGCTTTAATGCTTGGATTAACAAGAAAAATTCATACATATGTGAGACAGCAATTAAACCAAACATGGCACCATGCATCGATGAACCAGGAAATTCATGGAAAAACTGTCGGGATCATTGGGGTTGGAAATATCGGCTTCGAAACCGCAAAAATTGCAAAAGCATTTGGAATGACTGTTCTAGGAATTAGAAATTCTGGGCAGGCGGAAGAATATGTCGATGAAATGTTTACACCAGCTGATTTACATACGATTCTTCCCCAATGTGATTATGTCATTGTAACCTTGCCATTGACTCCAAAAACAAAAGGCCTCTTTGGAAAGCATGAATTTCAATTAATGAAGTCTTCTGCTTTCTTTATCAATATTGGGCGTGGAGCGATTGTGGAAGAAAATGAACTAATAGAAGCTCTCGAGGAAAAACAAATTGCTGGAGCTGGGCTAGATGTTTTCGAAATTGAACCGCTTCCACAGAAAAGCCCAATTTGGGAAATGGAAAATGTCATTATTACTCCACACACTTCTGGCAGTACGGAATACTACAATAAACGGGTAATCGAAGATATTTTTGTCCCGAATTTGAAAAGCTATCTCAACGGACAAGTCCCAAGGATCAATTTACTTGATTTTGAAAAGGGGTATTAAATTATTAAACAATATTACTTACATATAAATACCACTAAAAACCAACTTCCCAATTTAGAGACTCGGGAAGTTGGTTCTTAGAGTTTTTTATAAAGATTCCCTCAATAATAGGTCGGCTGTCTCATATTCCCCAGTAAAGATGTGAAAGATAACTACATGTTACTTGGAAAATAGTTATTCCTCAATTACATTCATTTTTTCGAGTCGTATTTTTCACCTTTACTTTGGCTTTATTATTGCTAGTAGCCTTAATATTTAACCTTACCCAATGTTTTTCCCTTAAGATCAGTAGTAATCACTTGTGCTTCGGAAGTAGATACCTCTTCCGTTTTCACATATAACAATTCTGTTTTTGAGTCGTAGTACCAAACATCATTGCCTTTTTCTACTGCTTCTTTGGAATCAACTAATTTTATTTTTTTTCCGTTACGTTTAACAGAGTTAAGTCCCCTATCACCGGCGTTAACTTTTATTTTTGCTGCCCAGGTTCTATTTTCAATATGCCCTTCAAAACTGCCCTTCATCGCTGAAATTTCAAGTGTAACATTCTCCCCATTGGAGGAGGCGGTGATCTCTGTATCAGCTGATTCGCCTTTTTCATATTTGTAGGTTTGCCCATCATCCTCATATAAGTTGAAGCTTGAAGCTTCACCAGTTTGCTTCGGATAAACGTTCAATGTCATCATTGTTGCCGGTTTTTCATTGGTATAATTTTGTATCTCACGCTGTGGAATAATCGCTCCTTCTTTTACAAATACCGGAATCTTAGACAAATCAGCTTCGTATTCAATTGTCTGTCCTCCTACAAATGTTTTCTGAGAACTCCAGTCATACCATGTACCCTCTGGAAGGTAGATGCTTCTTTTAGAAATACCCTCCAAAGAAATAGGCGCGACTAGCATATTTGGACCAAACATCCATTGGTCTTCAATCCCATATACATTTGCATCTGTTGTATAATCCATTACAAGCGGTCTCATTAATGATACATTTCCATCTGTTGTTTGCTTGGTCGCGGAATAAATGTATGGAAGAAGTTTATAACGCTGTTCAATGCTTTGTTTTACAATGCCTTCTGCTTTTTCGCCAAACGCCCATGGCTCTCTTGTGTTCGTTGGATCACCACATTCGCAATTATGAGCACGGAAAATTGGCATAAATGATCCTGCTTGCATCCAGCGTGTATAAAGCTCAGCAGTTGGTTTGCCGTTAAATCCACCAATATCCGTTGTGAAATAAGGCATTCCAGACATCGAGGAGCTTAATCCCAATTGTATATTGTGTCTAAAGGACTCCCAGCTTGCATCGATATCTCCGCTCCATACGGTTGCTCCATATTCTTGAATTCCTGAAAACCCCGATCGTGACAGGCTCCATAGACGGTCATCACTGTAGCTTCTATGACCATTATAGAACGCTTTTGCTTCGTTTAATGCATACACATTTCTAATCTCAGCTGCACTTCCTTTAGAGAAATGGTGTCTTAACGAATCTGTTGCCTTCTCTGGTTCATTTAAATCAATCCAATACCCTTTAACACCAGCATCATGTAAAGATTTAACCTGTGCATTGAACCATTCGACAGCTTTTGGATTAGTGAAGTCCACTAAGCCTGATTTTCCATACCAAGCATCATAAATAATTGTTTTACCTGAAGCATCTTTTACAAAATAACCATTTTGGTCACCTTCGTTAAAGTTGTTTGCCGTTACTTGAATGTACGGATCGACTATCGGCACTGTCTTGATTCCTTTTTTCGTTAACTCCTCCATACTTTCTTTTGGATTTGCAAAAGCTTCAGACCAAGTCATGTCAAAGTAATGATTTTCTTTTGCCCAATAAACATCGAGTATCATTCCATCTATAGGAATTTGCTTTTGGCGGAATGTGTCTACAATCTTATTTACTTCCTGCCAGCTCTTATATCCAAACTTGGACTGGATGTAACCTAATGCCCATTTCGGCGGTATTGGTGGCTTACCTGTTAAATCTGCAAAGCTATTCATTATACCGGTTAGAGTGCTCTCTTTTTCACCAGTCATAAAGTAGTAAATCATTTCGCCGTTTGGTGAATGAAAGGAATACGTCTCTTTGTCTGTCAAACCCATGTCAAAGGTAGCATTTTCATATGTGTTATCAAAGTAAAGACCATACCCCTTCGTACTAGTAAAGAACGTACCAGAAATATCAGATGTATTTCCGCCAAATCCCCCTTTCATTCCATTGTTCATTACAACCTTATGGCCTCTTCGATCAAAGGATTGAGAGTCACGATCCATACCAAGGCCAAAAAAATGCTCTTTTGAATCTAGCTTCAAGGTAGAATATACTCCAGTATCTCCGTCATAACCTAATCCGTTTCCTTCACTATGCTCTGTTAACAACTTAGTATTCCAAGGATCATAGTAAGCAAGCTTAAATGGGGACTTATAAGCTCTCAAACTCATTTTTTCTGTTTGAATTAATACATAATCCTCTTTATTAGTTACCTTTGGAACGATACTTGCTGCCTCTTGATCGACAACAAAGGATGCCTTCTTCTTAAATGTTCCAGTCGGTTCCATCCATATTTTAGCCGTATCCTCTTGAACGAATTCGACCTTAACCTTTTCCTGGTTCGTTGAATTCATCACGACGGATGTTCCATCATTACTTATTGTATAAGGTGTGTCTGCATCCAAACTTTCAATATATGAAACACTTTGATACTCTGATGGGTCTTTTTCAATCATTTTAACGCTATCAAGATCAAGAACACTTTCAGCCTGACCTTCTGCGATCACCCCAACCTTTACAACTTCATCAGCCATTAACTGAATATTTGGGACTCTTACTTCCTTCCAATCATCACTTGCAGGGATTGGAACTTCTTTTGTCCCTCCAGAGTAACTGACATAAAGTGTGGCATTGTTAAAATTTCCAGATTTGCGAGTGTTAATTGATAATTGATAGTTTCCATCAATTGGGGCATTACCAAATTGCCATAGATCAGAAGAATAATCATCCTTGCCCGAAATACGGACAAATGACTTTTCATCTGCTGATTCAATTGATTGGTTGACCATATTTGTACGGCTCCAACCAGTGTATCCTTGTTCAAATTCTTTGTTATACAGATTGACCTCTACCTTCTCAGGTACTTCAGAGTTTGCTGATTGAAGCAGCACATTATCAAGCTGCAAGGATGTATCTGCTTTAGGTGCTCCCATATAGAACTCTAACGTTAATTCACCTTCCGTGACTTTAATCGTATCTGTACTAAATTTTTTATACTCAAAGTCATCAGCGTTCCATTTTTGCTTTATAGGACCATTTGGATCTTTTAGATTAGGTTCAATGTTCACTTCTATCTTCTCTTGGCCAGGCTGGGAAACAATCATTTTAGCAACTCCGCCCGTAAATGTCGGATCCAAATGCGGCATTAGTTTCGCCATTGCTGAAATCGTATACTCGCCATCCTCTAATCCAACAATCTTTTGCTTTGAGGTAACTTTGCCGCCTTCATTAGGAGAATACAAGTATTGCTTATACCCTTCATAAGCATCATTTTTATCTACGCCATGCCATACAGTTGTGCCAAATGTATCAATTGTCCAGCCAGTTTCATTTCCCATTTCAAAATCACCGTTAATGAGCTGACCTGTACTTGAGCTGAACTGAATGGAATCAATTAATGTCGAGCCCGTATCTTCACCTGTAAATTCCATGATGATTAAATTTACCCCTTTGTTCAATTGTACAGATTGTTCGATCGTTCCCCATCTATCGCCTGTAACTGGGAACGACACCTTAGATGGTGCGTCAATTACATTCATTTTTTTATCTTCTACAGAAAGAGATAAGGTACTAGCCTCTGCATTTCCATTCCCGTATTTTATTGATATTGGAAACTGCCCTTCTTCAGGCATTTCAACGACAATTGTTACTTTTGATCCTTTTTTGTTCAAGCCTGTTAGATAACCAAAACCATCATAGCCCATTTGTTCGTTATCAAAGATGGCTCCTCCTTGATAAGAAGCGACTTCTGTTTGATATATTTTCTTTGTTGTTTTTGGAATTAGTTTCAATACTGTCGTATCATGAGGTTCGAGCATTTCAGAATACATCGTGCGGTAGCCGAGATCCTTATGCTCCCATAGATTGCGGGTAAAAGCTTCATCTTTGATTCCAAGGTCTTTTTTGAAATCCATTGATAGCCCTTTGCTTGTGTCACTGCGATTAAAGAGAGAAACGACCCAAGATCCGTCTGGCAACTGTCCAGCCCATCTTTCACTGTCGCGACTTACATTGTTCTTATAATGCTGATTTGAATAAAAAATTGGCTTTCCTGCAAAACCAAGCTTATTCAATTCAATCAATTCAGAGTTTTGATAATATTTGTAATTATCTCCAATAGTGTCATATTGATCTGCAATGGTTATTGGAGAACCTGCCATTGTGAATAATGATATTGCTGTTTTCTTTTCATCCTCAGCATAACGTCCCTTAAACGTGTTTAACTTTAAGAAGTCACCGTCATTAATCAATGATCCACGTCCCGATATATCAGCAAATCCAGTAAATCCTTGGAATGGATTGGCCCATTGAGACCAATTATTTGTCCACTCTTGTCTTCGTCCCGAGATATGCTCCCAACCACCACTGAAGGCATCCTCATCAATTCGAATCATATCTCCGTATTGATATTCATATTCACCATGGTTTTTTAAGTCAGGCATGACTAAGCTAAGGAATACATCATTCTTTTTAGTAGCTTCATCCATCCATTGAAGAGCTTTGCGATACTGTTCTCTTGTGTGACCTGTGCCAATTTGGCCAAGCCCTTTATCGTAACCGCTTTCATACCAAGATAAAAAGTCCACACGTAAATACGAGGCTCCTTGTTCTGCAAAGAAGTCTACATATCCTTTCAAAAATTTTTCGGCATCTGGATGGTCAACATTTAACCAATAAAGCGCTCTTTCGCCACCTTGCCCCCCATCAAAGCGATCTCCTTGAAGTATTTTACCACCGCCAATATCTTGTGGTTCTGTAATAACAAGATCAGCGACTGGTGTATTTGTCCCTTTAACTTTGTATTTATCCGGATTTTTCACAACTTCTGGACTAATCCAAAGCGGATTATAGTAGATTCCAAACTTCATCCCTTTGCTTTTCACATATTCTGCCCAATGTTTCCATGTATGTCCTTCTGGATAACGCTCGTGAGGGTACCCCTGCCAAACTTCTGTTTCGACTTGCTCAAAGCCTCCGTTATCTACTACATTCCCCTCAGGAATTGGAGGTTGTTCAGAATCTACAGCTGTAAATGTAATGTCATCAAGCTGCAATGAAGCATTTCCCTTTTTTGAATCAATAACAAATTCAACAGTCAATTCAGTCCCAACAGATTTCACATCAATTAAATAGTTTTTATATTTTGAACTTAACTCGATTGGTACCTTCTTTATTACTTCTCCATTTTGGCTGACCCGCATTTCAGCATAGCTGCCAATCACCTCATCAGTAAACTGATTTGACCCACTAAAATCCCCTAAAGTTGCCCACGCGGAGAAACGATATGTTTTATCCTTCTCTAGTCCAGTCACGGTTTGACTCAAGGTTGCATCAAACGGAGCATTTTTATAAAAATAAAACTTAAAGTTATTTCGGGCACCAGACTTATCGACTTCAGAATCAGCATTTCCCTTGATATCCCACCCTTCGGTGGTAGCGTATTCGAAATCACCGTTAAATAACTTTCCTGGTTTAATATATGGTTTCTCGCGACCATCCATATATATTGGATCACTCATCCATCGATCATTATGTGAAACGACGTACCCATTTTCATTTAATAGAGTTGCCCCCTCTATCCACCCATCAGTACTAATCATGTCATAACCATATGGTTGGAAGTTTTTAGCCATCCAATCAATGTTTTCTTTAAGACGATGTTCTGGCATAAACACATCTTTTCCATATTGATGCTCATATGTAATCCAGTACATCGGCCCAGCACCTTGTCTAGTAAACTCACTATCTCTTGCAAACCCAGAACGAACCTCAAATGCAGAAAAGACCAAATAAATCATAATTGATAGGATCATGGCTTTCTGAAACAGTCTGTGTTTACTTGTTCGCATATTTACCCTCCCTATTTGTTTTTGTGTGTTAGTACAATTCTTAATAGCTTCTGCCTAAATTACTTAGATGACCACCTCCTTTAAATGTATGCGTTATCATACATAAAACGATCTACAGATACTTTATTCAGTGAATAAAGTAATTATTCCAAAGGATCCAACAGAAGTTGTTTCCCTTGCTATTTGTAAATAGGTACTTTAAATAGATGACTAACCACAAGTGCACAAGCCCCAATCAACCACACATCCTCACCTAGCTTTGAGGTTTTGAACTGAAGTTTACGAGGATGCTTAATGAAAAAGTGGACCTCAAGCTCCTTTTTAATTCCTTTTAGCAGGAATTCTCCCTCTCTTAAACCTTCCCCACCTAAAATTATGGCTTCAGGATTAAATAGGTGCACCAAATTTTTAATTCCTATTGCTAAATTTTCTCCTTGCTTTACCAATAATTCTTGTGCATAAATATCACCGTTTTGGGCTGCCATTACAATACTCTCTGGAGTAATGGGAGTAAATGACTTAATTAAAGTAGGAACACCAATCGAAACCATGCGTTCAGCCTCATTCACTAGGAAAGAATCAGAAGCATATAATTCTAAACAACCTCTCTGTCCGCAATAACAGAGGCGGTCTCCTTGATAAATTGTGATATGCCCCAACTCTCCAGCACCGCCAAACTCTCCTCTAAACAACATATTATCAATAACAATACCTGACCCCACACCAGCTCCTACAGTAACACCAATAAAGTTTCTATACTCTCTTCCCAAGCCTATCCATTTCTCTGCTAGTGCAAATACATTTGCATCATTATCGATCATTAAAGGAACATCAAAATACATTCCGATAGGCTTCAAATCCCCATGGTCCACCTTTAATATAGGTGAATAGATAACTTCATTACTTTCCCGGTCTACTAACCCAGGTGTAGCAATACCAATCCCCACTAATTTGGAAACGCATTCATTTTCTTTAATAAAACACTCGAGTTTGTCAATAATTACTTGTGCTAATTTGTTTGCTTCGGCGTGTGAATATGAAAATTGCTGTTTGTGAAGGATCTTGCCTTCTAAGTTAGATAGGCACATCTTCACTTCCTGCATTTCTATCTTTAATCCAGCGATTACGCCAAAATCTCCGTTAAACTTTAATAAAACCGGCTTTCTGCCACCTTGTGAGTCCCCAGTTCCAACCTCAGAGACAAAATTTTCCTTAATGAGTTCATCGATAATATTCGTAATGGTTGATAAGCCTAATCCTGTTTCTTTTGCTAAATCAGTACGTGAGATATTTCCCTGGAGGCGAACCCTATTAATCACAAGAGAGCGGTTCAGTTCTTTAATAAGCTCCTTATTTCCTTTTCTAAGTAAATTCAATATACTCGTCTCCCCTGCACATATTTCATATGGTAAATTTAACATAATTCACTCAGCGAAACAAGTGATATTTCAGATAATTCAAAAAATAAATAACTCCCTTCATCCATTTTTAATGTCTTGATTAAATGTCTACCAAATGACATAAAAAAAGACATAAAAAGACTCTATGCTTCACAAAGCATGTCAGTCTTTCATGTCTCTTATTTTAATCAACCTAAGTATAATAGGTGTATTATTATTTTATTCCAGCAGATTGTGTTACCTCTAAAGCATCCTCTAACTTTTTATCGTTAATCTTTATGTCAGCTTCTTTTTGTAGCTCGGATAGTACTTGGTTAATAGGCTTCGCATGTTTAGCTATTAACTCTCTTTCAATTGCAGCTTTCTTGTCTTTAAACGTATTTGTTTTCTTATCTGTTACTTTAATAATATGATACCCATATTCTGTTTTTACAGGTTCACTAATCTCATTAACATCCAATGAAAATACAGCCTTATCAAATTCTGGAATCATGATTCCTTTTGGAAAATACCCGAGGTCGCCTCCTTTGTCTTTTGAACCTGGGTCAGTAGAATATTTGCCCGCAAGGGTAGCAAAGTCCTCCCCCTTGTCAAGCATCTCCTTTACTTCCTTCGCTGTTTTTTCATCCTTAATTAGAATATGGCTCGATTTAACTTCTACTTTATACTTTTCCGCAAATTCTTTTTTCACTTCTTCTTCTGAAACCTTCACACCATCTGTTGCTGCTTTTTGTGCCAATAATTCATGTTCTACTAGCTTTTTAAATGCTTTCTCATCTGTTATTCCATTTTGCTGAATAGCCTGTTTAAAACCTTCCTCACCTCCGAATTGCTCCTTATATTCCTTGATTTTTGCAGCAATCTCTTTATCTGTCACCTTGTACTCTTTTTCAAGTAACATAGTTTCAACCATTTGTTTTAAAACTTTTTCACCCGCATGACTCTTTAATTCATTGTAAAATTCCTCTTTCGTTATTTCACCCGACTTAGATTCAACAACTGTTTCCGAAGAACTAAGGTTACAAGCGGAAAGAGATAGGACTCCTGCTACTATACCAAGGGAAACAAACATTTTTTTCATCTAAAACATCTCCTACTCTATTACTATTTTTTTGAACTGCTTACTACTAGATAACAGATCTGCATACTCCGTTCATAAGATACTAATTGAAGCTGTATATATAGGTATCTAGCAAAATTTCTTATCTTATTGTTTATACTCTATAACAACCATATCCCAATATTTAAGACTAGGAAGTGTAAAGATCACCTTGTTTTGGTCCTTGGTGAAAGGAAGAGCCATTGGCACACCATTTTGCTTGTCTGGAGAAGCCATCCAAACATTTTTAATAGGTTTAGTTTCCTCAATCTGGACAGTTAACGGCTTTCTATTTTTAGGCTCTGCTTGATTAGCATTTGTATCACGCCATTCTAATGTTGTAGCATCTAAAAAATTAATAAAGTGAATGACCTTTTTATGACCCTTTTGTTTTGCAAAGCTCCAAATTTTCCCTTGTTCAGGTTGAGTAGAGAACTGAGCCCAATCAGAAGAACCAATGGTTATTGGCACCTCTTGCAGGTTATCTCGAAGCAAATTTTCATATGCTACAAGGAAATCATAATAATTCAAGAGCTTGCTTTGTAAGGCTGTACTCAGCTTCAAATTTTCATGTGGAAAATATTCCTTTGACAGCATGTGTTCCCCTAATTCCAAGTGTGAACCACCAGATGCAAAAATTACACTGTTTGTCAGCAGTATACCTGGTGTATTAAATTCACCCAACTGATTAGAAAACTCGTAATTCATATAGGCGGCTAAGATTGTTTGATATTTTTCTTTTGAGTATTGATTGTTTTCATCAATAATTCGTTTTAAATCACTATAATATTTATCTTGATCCCATACTTCTGTGTATAAAAATTCAACAGGAGCGTCACTAAGTTGTTTTTGGCCGTATTGGCTTACAGCGTTCATGACTATACTTTTGTCTGGTGTTTCTCTTTTAATATGTTCAATAAAAGGTGTGAACGATTCATCAAGCTTTACCAGATTCCCATTATAATCATATACATTTCCCCTTGGCCCAAGTTGATCTATATGCCACCCATCAAAGGGAAGAGATTCATACACTTTTTTTTGCTGTTGAATCATATAGGTTTGCCATTCAGAATTGTCCGGATTGACCAGAAACACATCACTTTTCCATTCCTCTGGTAATGGATGATAATCATGCTCATTTTTATTTTGGTCTTTAAATAAGCGCCATTCTGTTTTGACACCATCCTTTTCAGCCTTAGCAAAAGCGCCGTACAATAGATTATATGCCATCGTTTTCATGTTTCGTTTGTGGGCTAAATCAATATATGTTTTAATTGTCTGCACCGAGGTATGTCGATTGGCGATGTCCTCCCAATGGCTGGCAGACTCATTGTTTTCTAATTTAATAGGTTGGTGGTGTTTATAATGCCAATCATAAAATTGTAATCCATTAATGTGATAACGATTTAGCCAGGAAATAACAGACTCCATGTCTTTGTTCGTCATATCCTCAAACTTTGATAGAAATCCATATCTCGGAAATTTTGACCAATCGCTTGAAACATCAACTGCAATTGTTTGTTGATCCTGATCAGTCTGGGTTTCTAGCTTTACACGAACTAAATACCCTTTGAAATCCTTTTCTGGCGGATTCCATGTCCATTGTATTTCGTTTTTATCCACCTTTATCTGTTGTTTGGAGATCACATCATCTAAATGAAAGTAAGTGATTTCTAACACTCCACCAGCATACTTAGCTGGCAATTTAGTCGTAAAATGAATGGTTTCATTAGGTTGATATGAAGCTTTATCTGTTGTTATACTTTGGATCACTTTTTTTTCTTCTTTTACTGCTGGTTGTTTTTGATAAGAGAGATACTTACTTGCTATCAACGAGACTATTAATAGCAAAATCATCGATAACAAGATGATTTTGATAGAATTCTTCCTTTTTAGCATACAATTTAACTCCTTGTAACAACCGACTAGTTCCTTGCTTTTCCCTGTCAGAATGAATGTACTCATATTCTCCTTACCTATTTGCCTCAATGTAAACAAGACTTAAGAGGGGGAATAGCCATTTCTTTTATGAGAAACCTGACTAAACTTAGTCAGGTTTCTCTCTATTCGTTTGTTAAGCCATTCAAATAAGTAAGTTATCAATTCGTTTTGGGACCATAATCTGCATCAATGATTTTATCGATTGGGTGTCCGCATTCAGTTAATTTCTCAATTTCAGGTCCTATATAAAGATCTGTTTGAAAGGATCCATTAGGTAAATCTACGTGTATTGTATATGTACCTGGGCCGTAGACGTTGGTGACATTATCGAAGCTTATCTGCCCCTCATATGGTTTGCCATCTTCTTGTGGGATCGTTCCATTTGGATAAGAATAGCTTGTGAAACTGATCTCAATTGGATTCATGCCTTCAGGGACAGTAAATGTTGCTGTTCCATTCATCACATCTGAATGAAAAAACTGATCTAACGGTCGCTGTGGATAAGTCTGCTGGTCTAATACAGGTTGTTCTTTTATCGTGATTGACTCACTCCACAATTCTCCCTTCCCTGGATGGTTGGGACGCTGATAAGCTTTAAACATATAATTACCAGCTGCAAGCTGATCAGATGTATAGGTTAATTCCAGTTTCTCTCCTGGTGCTAACGCATTTACTGTTCCGGTTGCAATAACCTCACCATCTTTAGGATTGCCTTTTTCCGACCAATATACCTCATAGGTTACTTCACCCAGCATGGCTTGAGAGTCTTGACCATTTTTTATCGTAGCAGAAATGCCATTGCATGTTACATTTTCAGTAATGAAGGATAATGAGCTTTTGTCCCAAGCTGATGATTTATTCTGCGAGTTACTTTGTTTTACTCCTTTTTGTTGGCTACTTTTTTCAGTTTGTTCATTCTTAATCGGAGCAGCAAATGTTGATTTTCCTGGTGATATAAATGAAATGGAAAGTAATGTGGCAGTTAGAATACAAGCTGTTATTTTCGTTAGCTTTTTCATATGTCATCCTCATTTCTAAAATCTTAAATTACTTTTTTATGAGATTATTCGTTTGATAGAGTAGAGGGTGACTAAAAAGGATCTGCCCTTAGGTTACTAGTCTCCCTCTACTCCCTGCTATTTTTTCACTCGCACATTTGCCCTTTAGATAGGCTAACTCCTATTATCTAATTTGAACTTCTTTCTTCTCTTCAGATGGAATGCTTACATAAAGAACTTTCGTATCTGCATCATAGAAGAAAGTATTTGTTTTCCCTTGTGTTTCTGCAAGAGAACCAACCTCTTGATATTTGCTGTTTCCAGCTTGAATTCTCGATGGTTTATCTGCATTGTTTAATTTTAATGTGTATTGCTCTAATTTTGATTCTTTGAAGTTTTTAATTTCTTGTTTTTGATTAAATGTAATTTTATTGCCCTTACGTTCAACTTCAAATGATGTTTCGTTGTATTCACCTTGTTTGTAGTCCTCTGTTGCACCATCATCTTCATAGAAAACATAAGAAGAGTCATTTTCTATATAAGTATCCAACACAAGATTTGTTAAAGGCTTTTCATCTGTATATTGCTGTACTTCCCTAGTTGGAATAATCGAGTCTTGCTTCACGTAAATCGGTAAATGACCAAGTGGGGCATCTGTGGTAATCGTTTGTCCACCGTTATATTCCTCACCAGTCCAATAGTCTGTCCATTTTACGCCCTCTGGTAAGTAAACGGTACGAGAAGTTTGCCCTTTCGTTATAACTGGTGCGAGCATCATTGAGTCCCCAAACATGTACTGGTCACTGATATCATTTGTTTTTTCATCATCTTGGAATTGATAAACAAGCGGTTGATGTACCGGTTTACCACTCTCAGTTGCTTCCCTGAACTCATTGTATAAGTATAGAAGTAATTGATATCGCAATTCAATGTACTTCTTGCTGATCTTTTCAACTTCCGGACCAAATGTCCAAGGCTCTTGACCTTGTTTAATTTCAGATTTTGCATCACTATCATAATGGATACGTGAGAATGGATAGAAAGCTCCTACTTCCATCCAGCGAGCAAACAGCTCTGCGTCTGGTCGTTTAGCAAATCCGCCAATATCAGTACCAACGAATGATACACCTGATAGACCAATATTAGAGATCATCGGGATGGACATTTGTAAATGTTCCCAGTTCGATTCGGAGTCACCCGTCCATAATGCAGCCCAACGTTGTGTACCTGCATACATGTCACGTGTTAATACAAACGGGCGAGTGCCTGGTTTATGGATTTTAAATGCTTGATGAGTAGCATCTGCTTCATCATGGCCGTATAAGTTATGATACTCCGTATGCATAATTTTGTTATCCTCTGTACCAAAATAAGCATCCAAAGGCATCGTATGGTGCATTTCGGGAGTGTCGATAAATACGGCAGGTTCATTCATATCATTCCAGATGCCGTCAATCCCTTCATTGAATAACGTATCATGGTTATTTGCCCACCATTCGCGAACTTCTTGTTTCGAGAAATCAGGGAAAGCAGAATCTCCAGGCCATACTGGACCGATGAACGGTGTTCCGTCAGCGTTTTTCGCCCAATAATCATTTTTAGTACCTTCCTGATACATGCGATAGTTTTCATCTTGTTTTACAGCTGGATCATTAATTGCAATCGCATGGAAACCTGGCATGGATTTTAATTGTTTTAACGCTTGCTTATATTGTTCATTCCATGTAAATACACGGTAGCCATCCATATAGTCAATATCAAAATGCATAGTGTCCAATGGAATTTTCTTTTCACGGTATGTTTTAGCAACATTTACAATTTCATCTGCTTTATATTCCCACTTACTTTGATGTAGACCCAATGACCACTTTGGCGGAGCTTCCATTTTTCCTGTTAAATCTGTATAGCGGTCAACTACATCGCTGATTTCAGGACCGTATGCAAAGTAATAGGTTAACTTCCCACCATTTGCATAGAAATAGTAGTAATCATCAGATTCAGTCGCCATTTCATAGTAGGAACGATGAGTATTGTCAAAGAAAATACCGTATGCTTTTTTATCCTTTAATCCAATGAAGAACGGGATCGAAGTATACACGTATTTTGTATCTTTATTATAGGCGTATGCATCTGTGTTCCACATGCCAATGCTATCGCCACGTTTGTTGAATTCCAGGCCAGCTTGCTCACCGAAGCCATAAAAGTCCTCGTTATCATCTGTTTTCTTAAATACATAAGGCTTTCCATTTTCATATCCTGAGGTATTATCTTGACTTACATAATCCTCATTGATTACATTTCCTTCCTTATCAAGGAAGCGTACACCAAATGGCTTTAACTTAATTTCAACCGTAAGTTCCTCTGTTTTCAATGTATAAGTATCTGAGTTTTCGTTTGCTTTAAATTTTGGAGTCTTCCACTCGGACTCTTTTTTGGCAATCCCTCTTGATTCAAATTCTTTTTCACCTTTTTTTAATACAGAAACTTTTACTAGATCTTTATCAAATAAACGAATGTACGCTTCATTTGTCCCTAAATCTAATTTGACACCGTTTGATAAAGCCTCAACTCCTTGAACGGAAAGCTTTTGAAGATTCTCCTTCACTAAAGTAGTGTCCGCCTCAGGCTGAGTTACCGCAAGAACATTTGGAGCTGCTGCTGTAATGCTAATAGTAGCTGCAAGTGAAACACTTGCTATCATTTTTAATGATTTTTTCGATAAATTCATGTTTCTCACCTCAATTTAGTTTTTCTGTTACGAATATCCATTCCTTTTCCAACTACGCTTGACTCAACGAATTTGAACTTCTTTCTTCTCGTCAGCTGGGATGCTTATATAAAGAACTTTTTTGTTTGCGTCATAAAAGAAAGTATTTGTTTTTCCTTCTGTTTCAGCAAGTGAATCGACTTCTTTATATTTACTGTTTCCAGCTTGAATTTTATCTGGTTTTTCTGTGTTATTTAATTTCAGCGTATATTTCTCTAGTTTCGATTCTTTGTAGTTGCTAACTTCTTGTTTTTGTTTGAATGTAATTTTATTTGGATTTCGTTTCACTTCAAATGTTGTGAGGTTATATTCACCTCTCTTGTAATCTTCTGTTTTTGCATCGTCCTCATAAAAGCTGTATGACGCTTTTTCGTCAAGATATGTGTCAAGTGTCAAGTTCGTCAGCGGTTTCTCACCTGTATGCTGCTGCACTTCACGGCGTGGAATGATCGAGTCCTTCTTCACATAGATTGGAAGAGTTGCAAGATCTGCTTGTCTGTGAATTGTTTGACCACCTTTAAACTCTTCTCCTGTCCAGTAATCAACCCAATTCGCTCCAGACGGAAGGTATAAGTCACGTGATGTCTTTCCTTCGTGAACTACTGGTGCCATCATTAGCGAATCACCGAACATAAATTGATCTTGGATATTATGTGTTTTCTCATCCTCTTGGAATTGGTACACAAGCGGTTGCTGAATGAGTTTTCCGTTTTTAGTTGTTTCTTTAAAGGTGTTGTATAGGTAAGGCATTAGTTCATAACGCAAGGAAATATATTTTCGGCTGATATCTTCAACTTCCTTGCCGAACTGCCACGGTTCTTGTCTTTGCCATTTTAAGAGATTGCCAGCCTCTGTCTCCATTGGGCTTTTGCCATCATTGTTGTAATGATCCCTAGAGAATGGATAGAAAGCACCAACCTCAATCCAACGCGCAAACAATTCTGACGTAGCTACAACTCCTTCATGAGGTTTTTTCGCAAAGCCGCCAATGTCGTTTCCGACCATCGCAAAACCTGTCAAACCGACATTCGCATTCTGGAAAATTGAAATTCTAAGCATTTCCCATTCGCTCCAGTTATCTCCTGTCCATGTGGCGGTTGCGTACCGCTGAGTTCCTGTAAACGAAGCACGAGTTAAAACAAACGGACGCTCGTTCGGTTTTAATGTTTTGAAAGCCTGATCTGTTGCTTGATTTTCAAGGTGAGCGTAGATATTGTGAGCTTCTTCATGTGTCAGTTTTCCGCCATTATCCGTTTCAAAAACAGTATCCAACGGTAAAGACCAATAGTCTTTCGTACTAAAGTTAGCCGGTTCATTCATATCGTTCCAAATACCATCAATGCCTCTATCAAACATTGTTTTATGCCAACCTGCCCACCAATCACGGGTTTCTTGCTTCAGGAAGTTCGGGAACACCGATAAAGATGGAACACCCCATGGCCAAACTTTCCCCAAATAAGGTGTACCGTCTGGATTTTCAACCCAAAGGTCCTTATTTGTTCCTTCGGTATAAGGTAAATATTCCGGTTGGCCAGGATCAGGTACACGCATTGCTGGATCGACAATCGCGACCGTATGATAATTCTGTTTCTCCAGCATTTCGTTCAATCCGTCCGGATCGGGAAATTTATTCCCAAAAAAGAAAGTTTTATAATCATCCATCCATTCAATGTCGTACCACATACCATCCGCAGGAATTTTCTTTTCACGGTAGGTTTTGGATACTTGCTCAAGGTCCTTTTGATGATAACCCCATGCAGCTTGATGGAAACCCATCGCCCATTTTGGAGGCATTTGCATCTTGCCTGTCAAATCGGTATAACGGTCAACAACATCTTTAATTTCTGGTCCATTAATGAAATAATAAGTAAGTTTTCCACCATCAGCGTGAAAGTAGTAATAGTCATCGCTTTCTGCCGCCATGTTATAGTAGGAACGGTAAGTGTTATCAAATAATATTCCATAGGAATTTGTTCCTTTTAAACCGATAAAGAATGGAACCGAAGAAAAAGTGTACTTCGAAATCGGTTGCCCCAGATTCTCACGGTTCCACACTCCAATTTCCTTACCACGATGGTTTAAACCGGTTGTTTTCTGCCCGAATCCATAAAAGTCTTCGTTTTTGCCGGTTTTCTTAAATACATATGGCTTACCATTCTCGTAACCAACACCTTGCTCCGCGTCCTCGTTGATGACATTCCCGTCTTTATCCAAATATTTGATTCCGAACGGGCTTTTCTTAATTTGTACAGTTAAGCTGTCGGAAGACAAAACGATTTTTTCGGTATCTTCATTCATTTTGAATTTAGGTGTATCCCAATCGGTTTTTGCAATACCAACTGAGGTATACTCTTTTTCACCCTTTTTCAAGATTGACACTTTTGAAATATCTGAAGATAGTAAGCGGATATAAGCATCCATTTCTCCTAAGTTCAGCTTAACCCCGTTTTCTAATGTTTTGACGTCTTGGACAGTCATCGGTTTCTGCAAATTGTTTTTATCGAGAGGTCTTTCTGGATGAACATGTTGCACATTCCCGTTTTCATCTACCATCTGGCCTTCCCACATTTGGGCACCAGGAGGCGCAACATACTCTGCAGCTTTTGATACTAGAGGAGCAATTGTTCCACTAGTGACAACCGTGGCAGCAAGTAACATAGTTGCATAATTCTTTTTTAATTTCTTCTTTCTTAATTGCATCGTTCTCTCCTTCTTCGATAGGAAATAAAAATAAAAAGCGAAATAAATTCAAATCTTAAAATACTTCACAAAAACTTATTCTTATTTAGTCATCTCTCCATTCATATTTGATTTAAGAACCATTATGGTCCTTAGCTTCCCGGGATTACTATCAACTTAGCAACTAAAAGAAGCCTAAACAATCGGGAAAAACTCCTACCAGTTCTTTGAATACGCTATCAAGATGCATCTAAAACTTTTCAAAGGATATGATTAACATTGAGTTAAAGTAGAGTTGATCACGATTTTGGATTGTTTTTACACTACGTCACCAGTGGGGAAATTGAGCCTAATTATTAAGCGGAAATGGATATTACAGGAAATTGATGCTCTATGAGAACTAAAGGACTATTTTCTTTACTGTCCTCCGCACTTGATCGTCAACCTTTTATTTATCGTTGATTTCTTAAAATTAGACGATTGAACAACCTCATTTCCCTTATTAAGGATTAGATTGAAAATTAAGGAAACTACTACACCGCTTCTTTTCGATATTTTGAGAGGGTAAAATATTATCCACTTTATGAAAAATTAGACACTTCACCTATAGAAGACCGAAAAATAAAGGGCTCGACAAATTCTATTACCAAATCCTTCATTGGCAAAGTATGCACCTAACCCTGTACAATAATGATAGAAACCAATAAGGCGGGGGAATATGATCCAAAGTTTTATCTTATTTAGAAGCTTTTCAGCAAAAATAATCATTGCCTTTCTACTTGTGATTTTGATATCGACTCTCTTTATCTCGTTATCTTTTTACTGGGAGTCCAATTCAATCTTGAAGAAAAATGTGAGGGAATCCACTGTTCAAATCACCAAGCAAACGGCAGATTCGCTCTCTTTTATATTAAATGTTGGAATCGATACCTCTGATTTCATTAGTAGCGATCAGAATATTCAACAAGCTGCATTAAAATTAAAGGACAAACCGTCTTACGAACAAAATAGAGATTCTCAATACATAAAAACCTTGCTGAATAATTATGTCTATTCCAACTCTTTCGTCAAAATTGTTTATGTGTTGAAAGAAGAAGGCAGCGGTTGGGGCAGCGGAACTTTTTCTGAAGCTAGACTTAAGAAAATTCGCCTCTCAGAACAAGAATGGGTAAAAGAAGTCAAACGAATGGACGGAGAATTGGTTTGGCAAGGGCTTCAGTATGACTACTTTAGTGGAGGAGGAGTCAGTACGGATTTAATCCTTCCTATTGGAAGGGTATTGAAAGATTTTGACACGCTACGTAATATCGGACTTGTGCAGGTTCATTTGGATGGTAGGTCAATACTTAATACGATTGAGGAATTGAAACTTGGAAAGACCGGAAAGTTTTTCGTTGTTGATAGAAAAGGAAGGATCATGATTGATTCAAATCTAGACATGATCAACAAAAAAGTGAAAAATTCAGATTTGTACAATCATATTGTAGGTAATGATTCGATTGAATTCGAGTTTGCCGCAAAAGGGGTGCCTTATTACGGCGTTAAGCAACCCCTCAGTAACGGCTGGATGCTTGTAGGTACTGTTCCCATCCATGAAATCAGCGGACAATTAGACCGTCTCCAATCCTGGATATTATTTTCATCAGTTGTTTTCTCCTTGCTTGCAATTGCCTTTGGGCTTTTTATTGCAGGTCGAGTAACTAAGCCTGTCAGACAACTGACCAGGACTATGCTGCATGTTCAACAAGGAAACCTTAATGTAAGAGCGGAAGTTAATTCCTCTGATGAGATCGGCTTTTTAAGTAAGAAGTTTAACGAAATGCTTAATGAAATAGTGAATTTGATACAACAGGTGGAATCTGAACAGAGTGAAAAGCATCATGCTGAGCTTCGCGCTGTTGTACACCGGGTTCATCCCCATTTCCTTTATAACACGCTTAGTACACTCCGCTGGCTTATTGATTCAAAACAAAACGAACGAGCTTCTTTAGTATTGTCTGCACTAACCCATCTATTGGAAGCAAATATGAGTAAAAGCGGCAATATTATTACGATAGGAGAAGAACTAGACATCATCAGAAAATATTTGATCATTTTGGAGCTTCGCTACGAGAAAACATTCAACCTAGAAATAGATGTAGAACCAGAAACGGAAAAAATCCTCATTCCTCGCATGTTGTTGCAGCCTTTAGTAGAAAACGCTATATTTCATGGCATCGTGCCTAAAAACATGGACGGACAAATCTCTATTAGGATTCATTCTTATGATGGATATATTGAATTTATTATTAAAGATGATGGTTTAGGAATCAGAGATGATAAGTTGAAGGAATTGAACGATCCTAAAATAGCAGTCGAAAAAGGAAATATCGGGATCGGCCTACGGCATATTTTTGACACGCTGAGGTTGTATTACACTCAAAATTGGGAATGGACCATATCCAACGGTTTAGAGCGCGGTACAACTGTACGCATCTTGTTAAAAAAATTGGACGTTGCTACAAAAGAACAAGGAGAACAGGGGGAATAAGTTATGTATAGAATTCTTATCGTCGATGACGAACCTGTCATCCGCAAAGGAATCACTTCCTTTATTGATTTGAAAAAGGAAGAAATTACAGTCGATGATCAATATGCCAACGGTGCGGAAGCCCTGGCAGCACTAAAAAAACAACCCTATGATATTCTAATTACTGACATCAAAATGCCTTTGATAGGGGGCATCGAACTTACGAAGCAAGCATTAGAGCTCTACCCGTAGTTGAAAGTAATTCTAATCAGCAACTACAGCGACTTTGAATTCGTAAAAGAAGGGCTTAAGCTAGGCGCTGTCGATTATTTGTTAAAGCTAACATTAAAAAAAGATGACCTTCTTTCCGTCCTTCAGCGATGCATTACTATGCTTGTCGAAGAAAGGAAAAAAGCTTTCGAAATGACCAATTACCAGCAAGGAGCTGTCTATCTGGAAAGAAAACGTGTTGAACAGGAAATTAAACGAATGATCGCACAAGAGCAGACCTCCCCTATTCCAGTAGAATGGGCCCCAGAATGGTTGGAAAATTCCTATGCTTGCGTTTATCTTATGCTTGATAATGCGGATGAGTGGAGAGAAAATCACGGCTACCTATATGTGCAGCTCCTATTGGAAGAATGGCAGAATATGTTTTATATGCATATTGAAAAAGGAGCTGCACTGATTGTAGCTGAAAGCAGCTTGTTTATTATCGTACCAGATCGTGATGCGGATATGCATCGTGGTCGACTTTTGGAATGGAAGCAGGCATTGGAAAAGGAATGTCAAGTTTCAACATCAGCAGGCTTAGTGGTAGAACAAGGTATTAGCTGCATTTTTAAAGGATTTATTAATAGTCGTGCTGCTTGCCAAAGACGTTTTTTCGAAGGTCTTGGCGGACTATTCCCTTCAAACAACTCAGAAACCTTTACTGAAAAATTACAAATAGACAATGAAATCCATCATGATTTTAGTCCTTTATTCGAAATAATCCGCAACGGAGATCCGATTTCATCAGCGATTGAATATGCTCTAGAACGTTGGAAGAGTGGGTATCTAACTTCTGAACAAGTGAAGCAAGAGGCGTGCAGTGTTCTTACAGGTGTTTACAATTTGCACGGCGTTGAGGAACCAATGCTTACAGAGCGCCATGATCTGATTTATCAGGCGGAAACAATGGAACAAATGGTATCCCTTCTGATTTGCCAACTAGAAGAAAATAGGACTTCTTTTCTGCCAAAACTGACTAAAGATGGATACGATGAGAACTTAATTACAAAGGCGCTTGAATATATTGCAGCTCATTATACTGAGAACTTAACACTTCAAAATGTAGCAGATACCGTTCATCTTAGCAAAAGTTATTTTAGTCTTTATTTTAAAAAACAAACAGGTCGAAACTTTGTCGATTATTTGATAGAACTGCGTATTAGAGAAGCAAAGCGACTATTAGTGGAAAGTGAAAAACGTATTTACGATGTAGCAAAAGCTGCAGGCTTTAAAGATGTGAAATATTTTAGCAAGGTCTTTAAAAAAATAACCGGACTAACACCAATAGCTTACAGGGAAAAACACCAGGTGACTAAAAGTGTTTAGGGTAAGTAATCGTCTTTTTGTAAAGAGTTTGTGGTGGATACTCTGCTTACTAATGTTATTATTGTTTTCCGGTTGTAAAAATCCTTCCATGATTTCCGACCCCAAAAAGGTTGAAACGCTTAAGAATGAGGAAAAAACGGTCATTACTTTTTGGCACACATACAACGATAGAGAAACCGAACTGCTAGAACTGATGTTGATCCCTGCTTTTGAGCGTGAGAACCCGAACATTCGGATCGAGTCTGTAAACTTTGCTTTCAATAACGAACTTAAGAACACTTTAATTTCACGAGCCTCTTCAAAAAGAGGTCCCGATTTAGTACGAATTGATATTGCTTGGGTTCCAGAGTTTTCATGTAAAGGGCTTCTTGTACCTTTAAACGAATTACCAGGCTTTCAAGGTATCCGGAAGAGATTTAATCCTGATGCCATGGATATTGGCCATTATAAAAATAACTATTATTCCCTGCCGCTTAATATTTACACGAAGGCTGCTATCTTTAACCGTGAACTTCTTAAACGTGCAGGCTATACAAACCCACCGAATACAATGGAGGAAGTCCTAGAGCTAGCACATAAGCATCGCTTTTCAATCGGTCTCGGAGGATTGGAACCATGGGATACGATTCCATATTTATATAGCCTCGGGGGTTCCTTATCTAATAAGAATTTCACAAAGGCTTCAGGCTATTTAAACAGCAAAGAAACAATCTATGCAGTGGAACAGTTAACGGCATTATATAAGGAAAAACTCATTAACCTTCCCGATCAGTCAGGTGACGACAAAAACTTCGAACGAGTAAAATCAGGAAATATTCTTATGACCGATGAAGGACCCTGGTTCTACAGTCTACTGAATAAAGTAGACTTGGAACGTGCTCAAAAGCTGACTACCCCAGTACCCTTTCCACATGGTAAAGACCCAGCTATGATTATTGGCGGAGAAAACCTTGTTATTATGCAGGGTAGCAAACAGCCAGCTGCGGCATGGACTTTTATGAAATGGATGACGGAAAAGGAAGCACAGCTTCTCATGGCGCAAACTGGATTGATGCCAACAAACCTTGATGCAGCAAAGTCGCTGGAAATAACTGAAAATTCTTACCTTTATTCTTATAAGGAGACTGCAGAGCATGCGTTTCTTTGGCCGAAAGTTAAGAATTGGAGTAAAATCGACGAAGTATATACAGACTACTTAAATAAAATATTTGAAGGTAAATTGTCCGTTAAGGATGGATTGGATCGTGCAGCAGCCGAAATAGATAGGCTCTTAGCAGATTCATGATTCAGAACCATGATAGTAATACTTCAATCTTTTGTAATCTGAATCAGAAAAATTCTCAAAATTCTTTCTAACCCTATTAAAAATATTCAAAAAAATTCAGATCAACAATTCCATTTAATATTTCCTAGCTAGTTTATTAATAAGTTTTTGCATGTTACCTATCTCATAGTCGAGACTCAATACTAATAAGGAGGCTAACTTCTAAGTCAGCCTCCTTTCAGATTGTAATAGACACTAAATGTAACACCATATATTAATCATATTCCTGTATTTCGATGTAATTATGAATGTAGAAATTTCTCCTTCAAACCAGCTCCTTCAGTATTTGGATGAAATTTACCACAAAGCATTCCAAGATTACTACCTTCTTAGATTGACAGAAATACATTAGCCTAATGAGCTTTATGCATAATAAAGAGACTCAAAACCTAAGGTTTGAGTCTTAAAATCATTGCTATATTTTAAAATCTTCATATTGAGCCAAACATTCCACCAAGATCGATTACCCAACAGTTACTACTTTAGTACTAACCAGATGTTCACTAGATTTTCTAAGTCTCATACCTTGAAAAAGCTTTATTAAAAATATAAGAATTAATAAAAGAAAGAAATGCAAATCCCCCAAATGTTCCAAAATATAACCCTGATAGGAATCCTATGGATGAAGAAAAAGTAAAAATTACTGGAATTACGGAAAGACTTAATAATAATAGGAGATAAAGGTAATTAGATACACCTATCAATAATGAATTCAATAGTGACTTTTTAATAGTATCTTCATATCTAGCCATGTAAGGAAAAATAAAAAGCAAGATGCAAAGATAAACAAATCCAAACATAATTAACATGCTTACAAAAAATAGCTTAGGTACTCCACTGAGACTTCCCAAAAGTAAGAAATTTGCAAGAAGTAAAAATCCGGCGGCTAACATTATAAACCAAACAATTGTACTTTGAATAAAATTCTTATTAAAAGATAATATGAAACTCTTAACGACATACTTATCTTCATCTCTTACCATTTTTATTAATACAGAATATAAAGCAGTGATTGAAGCACCAATAGTTATGATAGGCATACAAAACAGTAAGAATATAAAGTTTAAAATTACTAAATCAATTACTCGTGATAAAAATCTAAATAATCGTCCATCTAAATTAAATAAATGACTCAATTTTCGCCACCCCTTTCTAGCTATCTATCAATTATCAATCCTTTAATTAGAGTAAAAGTAACATGTTAATTTGTACTCTCACTAATAAATTGGCTTTAAGAAAAACAACAGTCGGCCCCACGAATTAGGAGTAAACCGACTGTCATTTCTGTTAATGAGTTTCAAATTAAAATTCGCAATTTATTTGGTTTCTACAAGACTTTTTTGATATCTGTCAAATGCTTTGTTCTGAATATCCAAATATTCGTCAATACCCATTTGTTTTAATTGAGAATTATATGAATCCCACTCTTCTGTAGCTCCACCTTCAACAACCCACTTTGATTGCATAGAATTCACATAAGAATCAATGTCTGTACTTAGTGTACTTAAACGGTTCATCTCTTCAGTTGTATAAACAACATTAGGATATTGTTCTTTTGCATACTTATTATTTTGTTTGTCTAATTCAAGCTTCAATCCATCTCCACCATTAGTTGGAAGTGTTACTTTTTCATTAAATCCTTCCCCGACATATTTAGGACCAAAATCTCGGAATGAGTTAATCCATGCAAATATATCTGCTGATTCACCTTCAGGAGCATCTAAGACTTTGTATGTTCCGTCTTCTCCTTTTTCAACTCCAACACCGAAAGAACCGTAGAAGGTTTGAATACTTGCATCTTCTGTGTAAAATTTATCTACCCATTTCAATAATTCAGCAGGATTCTCAGCTTTTGTTGTGATCATAAACTCATTTCTAGAATAAACGGGTGCATCAGTCATTACATACCGTTCTCCATCTGGACCTTCTAGTGCAGGTAATTGCGCATACTCACCTGCATTTGGTCCAAATGTGGCGTCCGGGGTCCAACCAGATGATACCCCAACCAAGGAACCTTCTTCACTTTTCCGTTTTGCTTCAGCCATAGAAGTATCTTGTGTAAATAGCTCTTGATCAATTAGCCCTTCTGTATATGCTTTATGCATCCATTCAATCCCTTCTTTATAGGCATCTTCAGTTGGGATATAGATTGGCTTTCCATCTTTAACAGTCATACTAGTTGAATAACTACCTTTAGGTAAACCAAAGGGTAAAATAAACCCCATAACATCACCCTGATAAGCAATTTCATCATTAGGGTCTCCGTTTCCATTTGCATCTTTCTCTTTAAATGCTTTTAAAACGTTATAAAACTCTTCATAAGTCTGTGGCATTGATAGGCCTAAATTATCTAACCATTTTTGATTGATGAACATTGAATTTCCTGCAACTGGTCTTAATGGTAGTTTCTTTGGCAGACTATAAATATGTCCATCAGGAGATGTTACCATAGCACGTAATGTAGGATCTGCATCAAATGCAGCTTTTAAGTTAGGCATATTCTCTTCAATCAAATCTTCTAACGGAATAAACACGCCTGAGTTCTTAGCTATATCTGAATCTCCTAGAGCCAAAGAGCCCCAAAATGCATCAGGTAAATCTCCCCCAGCCATTAATATAGACTTTTTGTCTCCCCATTCACTATTTAGATAAATATCCCAATCAATTGAAATTCCAGCTTCTTTTTCAGTCTCTTCCACAAACCCTTTTAAAAAATCATCTCCCCAGTCTGACCAACGTACTGTCGCAATTTTATAGGTTCCATCTTCTTTGGATTCCGAACTAGATGAGTCCTTACTACACCCCACTATTAAACTAGCTGCTAAAGTAACATTTAATAACAATCCTAATTTTTTCTTAAGCATCTTTTTTCCCCCTATTATTATTCTTTTATTGAGCCAACCATAACACCTTGATTAAAATACTTTTGTAAAAATGGATATAAACACATAATTGGAAGAGTGGAAACGACTATTGCTGCATACTTCATCATCTCTGATAATCTCCTTAATTCTGATGCTAGTTCTCCTGATGCAGTTCCAAGAAGCGACTCATTAGCAATCAAAATTCTTCGTAGTATCAGTTGAAGCGGTTGTAAACTTTCGTTTGAAATATAAATCATAGCATCAAACCAAGAATTCCAGATCCCTACTGCTGTCCAAAGTCCAATGACGGCAAGAATTGCTTTTGACAATGGTAACACCATCGTTAGAAAATATCTGATCGTGCCACAGCCATCAATCTGAGCTGCTTCCCAAAGACTTTCAGGAATACTATTTTTAAAGAATGTTTTTGCAATAATAATGTTAAAAGCTGAAACAGAAAAAGGTAACACCAAAACCCAAAATGTATCTAAAAAGCCAAAATTTTTCACTACCAAATAAGTTGGAATTAAACCACCACCTATGAACATGGGAATAATATAAAAGGTGGAAATCAATTTTCTTCCAAATAAATCTTGCCTTGATAAAACATATCCAGCTGGTATGTTCACAACCAATGCAATAAACGTTCCGACAATGGTGTAGATAATTGTATTTAGATATCCTCTCCAAATCATCTCTTGTTTCAGTAATTCTATATATCCATCTAGTTTCCACTCTTTAGGCCAAAACCACACATTTCCGTTTGCGATATCAGCTGGATTACTAAAAGAAGCGATTACAATAAACCATAGTGGATATATAATCATCACCATCATCAGTATCGCTATTCCATATACCGAAATATCAAAAAATCTATCTTTCCAACTCTTTTCAGTTCTTGATTTTTCAGTAAACTTCTTTTTCATTATCGTTTCCAAATCCTTACCTCCCCTCTAAAACAAGCTTGTTTTGGTTAGTTTCTTAGACATCCAATTCACTAAAAGTAAGATAACAATATTGACCACTGTATTGAATAACCCGATTGCTGTTGACAAGCTATACTGAAAATTTTGTAGCCCTATTTTATAAACATAGGTAGAAATAACTTCACTTCCAGCTATATTTAAAGGATTTTGTAGTAAAAGCACTTTTTCAAATCCTACACTTAAGAGACTGCCTGCTCGTAATATTAATAAAATCATTGCGGTAGGTAAAAGTAATGGTATATCAATATGAAGAATCTTTTGCACTTTACTTGCGCCATCCATAGTAGCAGCTTCGTAATAGGTTGGATTAATTGCTGAAAGAGCTGCTAAATAAATGATACTGTCCCAGCCTATATGTTGCCATACATCACTCCATACATAGATACTGCTAAAAAATGATGATTTTGACAAAACATTTGGCATTTCAATCCCAATTAATCCCAAAAAATTAGAAACTAATCCATTGCTAGGTGACAAGAAGATCAAAATCATTCCGCACATAACCATAGTAGAAATAAAATGTGGTAAATAGGTTGTTACCTGAAAAACCTTTTTAAACATGCCAATACGTAATTGATTACAAAGTATTGCTAATGCAATTGGTAGTGGAAACCCTACCAAAATACTGTATAAACTGATATTTAACGTATTTTTTATTGTAAGATCAAATTGGTAAGAATTAAAAAATTGAATAAAGTGCTTTAACCCTACCCATGGGCTCTCCCAAATACCTAAAGTTGGTGAATAATCTTTGAATGCGATTATTAACCCATACATAGGTAGGTAAGTAAAACAAATTAATAATATAATTGAAGGTAGTAGCAAAACATATAACGGTCCACTTTTCTTTAACTGTTTCAGCTTTTTAGATGTTTTACTATTGTTCGAGATTACTGCTGCATTAGTTATTTTTTGAGTAAAAACTTTATTTTCCAATTTTCCCCCTCCTTTATTTAATATACAAATTATTTTGAAGTGCATTGAATAATAAGCTTTCTTCTCTTTCACTGTATATAATTCATTATATGGTAGCGCATTCATAAATAAATAGAAGGAAACGGTTAAGTCCCTAATACTATTCGGTGATAAAAAGACTATTTATTGAAATCAGAATGAACAGAATAGCACTATTCAGTCTTCGCTTGATAAATCAATCGCTTTCTTGACGGTTTTGTGCTAGAAAATGCTATTTGAATCTATATAATGTAGAGTAAGGTAAGCCTTGGAGGTGAAAAAGAATTGAGGTTGAATACTAGAAAAACTCCTTCACGTTCTGTTAATTATTATTCTAAAGTTCTATTGATCATTTTAATTACTATATTACTTATCAATATTTTCGTTAGTTTCTTTACTATTTCAATTACTAGACAACAAAGTATCGACTACATTACGAATACCGTTGACCTCTACCTAAAAGACGCACAACAAAAATTTAATGCTATCGATCATTTTATGATTTGGACTGTGAAGCACGAGCCTTTAATTAAGAATATTGAAGATGCCAATGATATGTCAGAATTACCTGAAAGCATCAGTAACTTCAGATCAAGAGTGAACGATTTTCAATATTCCACAGGAAAAGAATTTCAATTCTTTTTAGCATTAAAAAAAGAGAACTACTTTTTTAATAGTTCTCCCATTCAAATGGATTATTCTGAATATATTAAAGTGAAAAATTACCTTATATCTAAAAAACCAACTTTGAATAATTATGAGGATATGTATACTTGGCAATCGCTCAAGCTCAACAATAAATTCTATTTATATCACTCATTGGAGTACGAAAATAGAATGTTTATTTCTTTGATTGATGTAAAGGATATTCTTTTGCCTTTACAAGACATCAATTTAGGCAATAATGGAACGATTATAATAGAGAATGATCAACATGGCTTTCTTTCTGGCTTAGATCAAGTAAATTTGTATAAAAAGGAAAAATCGAACGACTTTTTTAGTAGTCACCTTGTATTTAAAGGAGAAAATACCTCTCTACCTTTTACCTTACATGTATCTGTCGACCATTTTAGTGCTTATGAAAGAGTCGTGATTGCTCAGTTTGTTCTTATCTTTGCAACAATAGTTATCAGTTTCATTTTATTCTTAATTGTCCTCTATATGAAAAACAAAGTGATATCACCAATTCAAAGATTTTCGAAAAACCTATCTGATCTCAATCAAAATAATGAAGCAATTGATTTTAAAAGTAGCAGTATAATAGAGCTCGAACAAGCAAATACACAATTCAGAGGTTTGATAAGTGAAATAAAAAAATTAAAAGTTAATATTTATGAGCAAGAAATTGAAAAGAAACAAATTCAAATGGATTTTATGAAACTACAAATTAAGCCACACTTTTATTTAAATTGTTTAACGACCATTTATAGCATGGCGCAAATGGAACTGTATAAAGAAATAAAAGAAATGGCCTTATCCACATCTAAATATTTCAGATATTTATTTCAAACAAATCAAAACTTTGTAATGCTAGAAAAGGAATTAAACCATATTAACGATTATTTAGCAATACAAAAATTAGTACATGGTGACGCTTTTCTTTTTGATATTTTTATTGAGAATGATATTGAAAAAATGAAAATTCCACCTTTAGTGTTACAAACATTTATTGAAAATACGATTAAATATTCAGTTTCTCTAGATGAACTAGTCAAGATATCCTTAAGATTACAATATATAGATAATAAGAAGTTTATCGAAATAACTTTAAAAGATAATGGACCAGGATTCCCTCCTGATATATTGGATAAGCTGAAGAACAATAATCCTTTAACGAATCAACATGGAAAAATGATTGGGATTAACAATGTCGTGCAAAGGCTGAGATTAATGTATAGTGGAGAATTCAAGATAGATTTTTCTAATAATTTAGATGGTGGCGCAGAAATTGTGTTAATTATACCTTATCTTATTTATAAGGAGTGAATTGTATATGAATGTGTTGATTGTTGACGATGATCGATTTGTCGTTTCTGCTTTAGAACAAAAAATAGATTGGACTTCTTCAGGCATCCAACAAATTTACTCCGCTTACAATATTCGTCAGGCGAAAAAAATATTCGATAAAAATAAGGTCCATATTTTAATTTCCGATATAGAAATGCCACAAGGTAGTGGACTTGAATTATTGGCTTGGATAAGATCAGAGGGCTTTAATGTACAAGCTATCTATTTAACTAATTTTGCTGACTTTAACTACGCCCAAAAAGCAATTGAACTTCAAAGTTTTGAATATTATTTAAAACCGATTGAATTCGATAAACTTGAATTAATAATAAAAAAGACAATAAATAAAGTGAAACAAAGTCAAGTAAACGAGGATGCTGTAAAAGTTGGACATTACTGGCAGCAAAACAAGGAAGAAATCTTAGACCATTTTTGGCACACTTATTTAAAAAACAACGACTCCATATCTAATGAAGAACTACAAGCACAACTGAAAATCAAACAGATAGATTATTCTTTACATGATTATTTTGTGCCACTACTTCTTGATTTATTTCCTTATACATTAGTCGATAATAGTGAAATAATTTCGTTATTTGATAAAGAAAACAATTTACAAAATAGGTTAAAATCTGTTATTGCAGAAACTTTCAAAGATGCTTCTTTTCGTTTAGATAGTTTTCTAGAAATAAGTAAAAATAAAGAAGAGTATCTTGCTATTTTCAAATTACTAGATTGTACTTCTGAAGTATCATCTAAGGACTTGCATTCTTCCTGTAATCAGATAATTGCAGCCATTAACAATCAATTAAATTGCGATGTTCAATGTGGGATAGGAGCTATAAGTCCTTTAGACAAAATTCCAACTACTGTTAAGGACATTCAAGTTCTGAGTAAAGAAACGGTCGATTTTCGAAACAAAACCTTCCTATTAGAAACGAATATAAAAGATGTCAAAAAGTATGTTGAACCAAATTTACAACTATTCGAGCATTATCTTGAAACAGAAAATAAATTAAGTTTCATTAATAAATGTTATCAATACCTTACAAACTTATTAGATAAAAATGCGTTGAATCATAGTGTATTGTGCAGTTTTAGATTAGATATTACACAATTAATCTATGCTCATTTAAAGAAAAAAGAAATTCTAGCCAATAAGTTATTCCAAGGGAAGACTGGCGATTTATTACTAGCTCAATCATCAAGATCTATAGATGATTTAATGATTTACATTTCTTATTTAGTGGATGTTTCTCTAGACTATATGGCATTTACTAACTCACAGAAATCTGTCGTCAACACAATTTATGATTATATTGATCAAAATTATCAGGAAAACATTACAAGAACTAGCTTAGCGAAAATTGTATATCTTAGCCCAGATTATATTGCGAGATATTTCAAAAAGGAAACTGGTATATCACTTGTAAATTACATTATAAAAAAAAGAGTGGACATTGCGAAAGACCTACTAAATAATACAGACCTTCCTGTTCATATAATTTCTGATAAAGTAGGGTATGGAAATTATTCATATTTTACAAAGCTTTTTAAAAAAGAAACAAATTATACTCCTGTGGATTATCGAAAGTTGAGCAATTCTTAATGTGAATTTTAATTGAAGTTAATTCTTTCTGATGATGAGCTTAATTTAACTTGGCTTATTAGAAATAAAAAGTGGATTAAAAGACAAAGAGCTGCTTTAATCCACTTTTTTTGTAACGTTTTAAATTATTTTACTCTGCCTCTTCCACATACACACTTACTATTTCAAAGCTTTCTGCATACTCACTAATCGAAGATGAGTTTAAATCCCAAGACATTCCTGGTTTTACATCAAATGCAGATGTTATTTGACTATCTACGATTGCACCTTTTTTATTGTAATATTGAATATCTACACTTATGTAACGATATTCCTTGTCTGAGTTATTCTTAATTATCCCTTTAACTGTTGTATCATACTCACCCTTCTCTATTGCCAAATTAGAGAATTCCAACTGATATTTTTCTTCCCCTTCTTCCTTAGTCAAGGAATCAGTAATAGCTTCATCATACACCTCTACTACATGAAATTGAGGCCCTACTATGTATCCCGTTAGTACTGCAATTCCTATAAATAAAATAAAACGAAGGAATCCGAACCTCTTTTTCTGTGGTTTACCCGTTTTATTTGCAGGATTATAGGTATCTATTTGAAAATTCACTTCGTCCTTAATAGTGTTTGCATCATCTGGAGGCAAATCCATGATTTCAATTTTTGTTCCTACAAAAAACAATTCCATTGCTACATAATGATTTAGCTGTTTTACATGAATATATTCTAATTTTTCATAAGGAACTTCCAAAACTTTAGGCTGACTTATTTCATTATGATAAATAAACAGCACTCGATAAACAGTAGTTAAAAATAAGCCCTTATAACCTTCAACACTACCGATCGTTATATGTATAATTACTTCATCTTCATATAATACATTCTGTAATTCTTCTACTTCACGATAAGAAAGTAACTCATTCGCTTTTGAAAACTCCCGAATCTCTTCAATAATGCTATCTAAATCTCTCAAAAAATATCCCCTACCTTTTTGGAACTATTACCCAATATATTTATCACATTTTATTATAATATCATTAACTCGTACTCTACAGACTGAAAATGGTTCATGTTATATAATTTGGTTGATAATTAATTCTTTTTCACTAGAGAATTGAAGCTTTGTTTTTGGATTAAAAACTATAAACCTAATTCACGGTAATATAAAAAGTCCTTAGTATTTGAGTAATACCAAGGACTTTTTATGATGATCTGAAAAAAATTTGTTCCTTTACTTGTGACTACAAAGTTACTAGATATCTACTATTCAGAAATACTTTTTAAGAAATCCAGTCTCTCTTGAGCATTCTCTTTAGTTATAACCTCTGCACCTGTATCAATTCTCTTTTCCACACTTTCACCTTTGATGGCTTTAATTGCATTTTCTACTCCCTTATATCCCATATCATAAGGATTCTGAGCAACAGTACCAACTGTATTTCCTTTAATAACTGATTCAATCGATTCAACCGTACCATCTAAGCCAACAACTTGAACTTCTACTCCTTTATTCTGTACACCTCTTGAAGCTCCCATTGCCATATCATCACTACTTACAAATACACCTTTTAATTCTGGATTACTTTCAATAATATTTTCCATTACGTTCATAGCTTTACTTTTGTCACTATCAGCAGGTTGTTCAGCAACAACTTCCATACCAGCCGCAACTAATCCTTCTTTTGCTCCATCAAGGCGATCTCTATGAGTTTGACTTCCTAGTACTCCACCAATTAGGGCAACTTTATCCCCTTTTTGAAGCTTTGATGCTAATAACTCCCCTCCTTTTTTCCCTGCAGTGAAATTATCAGTACCAATAAAAGTAACTTTGTCGACCCACTCTACATCTTGGTTGATAAGAAGGACAGGGATATTATTTTCCTTATATTGATTAAATGTTGGAATTGCAGTTTCTGGTTGAGTAGCTGAGACAACTAAAGCATCTGGTCCTTTTGTCAAAGCATCCTGCATCATATTTATTTGTTCCATAACTTGAGATTCTGATGAAGGCCCTAATATTGTTCCATCAACATTAAAATCTTTAAATGCCTGCTTTGCCCCCGCTTGAACAAAATTCCAGTATTCGCTTGTTAAAGATTGTAAAACAACGACTACTTTTGGTTTTTCCTCATTAGAAGACGAATCTGCAGATTCACTTGTTGTATTACTAGTGTTGCAACCAACCAATGTAAACACCAACATTATTAATATGATCATTTGAAATGAAAAAAGTTTTTTCATGCATATCCTCCTAAATTATTATTATGAACATTTAAATTTAATTCACGCCTTGTAAAGTCAGAATTTTCAGTTATTTATATTTACATTATCTCTCTTTTTGCCATTGTCTCCATAATTATCGTAACTGATATCTTAAAATTTTAATATTAATTTTTACTTGGTTTTTGCCTTAAAACGTCGACATAAACAGCGGCAATGATAACAAAACCGATAAATGCTAATTGTAAATCTGCGGGTACTCCTATCAAGTTCAGACCGTTACGTAAGACCGCAATTATTAAGGCACCTATCAACGTGCCCCATACAGTTCCTACACCACCAAATAAACTTGCTCCACCAATTATTACTGCAGCAATTGCATCTAATTCATAGCCCATTCCAGCTAATGGAAATGCAGAATTTACGCGACCTACCATTACCAAGCCAGCTAATCCTGCCATTAATCCGCTCAATACATAAACGATTACAAGAACTTTATTGACATTGATACCCGATAGACGTGCAGCTTCTTTGTTACCTCCAATCGCATAGATATAACGCCCTGTCATTGTTCGGTTCAAAAAGATATGAATTAATACTGCCATGATTAGCACAAGAATAAAACTAAATGGCACTGTTCCTGCAATGTCTCCACTTCCAAAGTATTGAATAAACACTGGAAATCCCGCGATAGGTGCCGCTCCTGTAACAATTAGGGCAAGTCCTCGAGCTATATTCATTGTTCCTAAAGTTGAAATAAATGGATGCGGAAGTCGAAGCTTAGTTAACAAAAGCCCGTTTACTAGACCAAAAAAAGCTCCAGTTGCTAAGCAAACCAGGATACCTACAAAAGGATTTGCTCCAAAATTGACAGTTACAACCCCCATCATCATAATCGAAATGGCTAAAATGGCTCCGATAGACAAATCGATACCAGCTGTTAAAATGGGAAGCAACACACCTAAAGCCAATAAAGCGTTAATAGAGGTCTGATTAGCAATATTCATAAAATTATTGACCGTAAAAAACTGTGCATTTAGAATTGACAATGTTATGACTAACAAAATCAAGCCCAATAAAGAACCAAACTTACTAATAAACTCTTTTTTCGTCATTCCTGTACTAGTATTCTTCTTTTCTAACACTATTCCTGACATGTTACATCCCCCCTGTAGCAGCTTTCATTATTACTTCCTGGTTCGCTTCTTCCTTTAGTAGATCAGCAGTAATTTCCCCTTCATTCATCACTAACACTCGGTCACATATACCAAGAATCTCAGGCAACTCAGAAGAAATAATAATGACTACTGCTCCGTCACTCACTAACGAATTAATTAAACGGTACACTTCAACCTTTGCCCCAACATCTATTCCCCTAGTAGGTTCGTCAAAAATAAATATTTTTGCTTGAGTTGCCAACCATTTTGCAATAACAACCTTTTGCTGGTTCCCACCACTTAAATTCCTAGCATGTTTTTCAGTATTGGACGGTCGAATTTGTAACTCTCCAATGTAATTCTCTGAACTTTTCTTAATTTGTTCCCATTGAATAAATGGACCCTTTTTATAATTTTTCAAGCTGGCGATTGACATATTGTTTTTTATTGACTCATCTAAAATAAGTCCTTCCGTTTTTCGATTTTCCGTAATAAAAGCTAATCCTGCTTGAATCGCATCTTTAGGAGATTTAATTTTCACTTCTTTACCAAAGACAAATACTTTACCTGATTCTACCGGATCAACTCCAAAAATCCCTCTAGCAACTTCTGTACGTCCTGCACCTACTAAACCTGATATCCCTAATATCTGCCCTTGATAAGCAGTAAAACTTACATTAGTTTTCGCTCCTTTTAAGATTAAATTTTCTACTCTAAGACCTTCCTCTCCCAATTGGAATGATTCTTTCGGGAATTTATCCTTTAATTTTCTTCCAACCATTAATTGAACCATTTTGTCTGTACTCGTCTTTTTTACTTCCAATGTGTCAATGGCATTACCATCTCTTAAAATTGTAATCCGATCACCAATTTGTTTCAGTTCCTCTAAACGATGTGAAATGTAAACGATTGCAATATCTTGTTTTCTTAATTCTATAATCGTTTTTAAAAGCTGTTGAGCCTCTGAACCACTTAAACTAGATGTAGGTTCATCCATAATAATTAACTTTGTATCAATAGTAAGTGCTTTAGCAATTTCGACTAATTGCTGTTGCCCCACCCCTAAAGATGAAACTAATGCTTCTGGTGATATTTCTTGTCCCAAGCGCTTTAAATATTCTTTAGATCTCCTAATCATTTCTTTTTTATTGAGAAAAGAATACTTTCCATTCTTTTTTAGCTCTCTCCCAAGAAAAATATTTTCATAGACTGGGAGTTCTGGAATTAGGTTCAGCTCTTGATAAATTGTTGCAATTCCAAGCTTCATTGCATCAGAGGGATTTTGAATATCCACTTTCTTTCCTTCCCAAAACATTTCACCTTCATCTTTTCTATAGGAACCTGTCATGATTTTTATCATAGTAGATTTGCCTGCACCATTTTCTCCAAGTAGGACATGTACCTCTCCTGTCTTAATCTCTAAATCAATATTCTTTAATACGGGAATACCAGAAAAACCCTTACAAATATTTTCAAGCCTAAGTAACTCTGTCATAACTGACCTCCTTTCAATTAATCAAATTCTCTCAGTTCACTTATGTAGATCAGAAGCCCTCTGAGAGAATACGCTTCCAAAAAGTAGACAAATAAATTACCGAGACACTATTAAGGTTTTCTTATGTTCTTAGTTATCGTATCTCGGATTTAGTTCTAGTTGTTCATTTCACTTGCAGTTCCTCGAATGACTAGTTCTGGCGACATAACGATTCGTTGTTTTAATTTTTTTGGATCCTTTATCTCTTCAACTAATAATTCAATTATTTTCTTACCCATTTCTTGTATTGGCTGCGACACAGTCGTTAACTGTGGATAACACATTTCAGCAAGAATTGAATTGTCAAATCCTACTATTGAAATATCCTTTGGAATATCAAAGCCAGATTCACGAGCACCTTGCATTGCTCCAATTGCAAGAGGTTCAGTTGATGCAAAAATGGCTGTGGGAGGTTCCGGTAAATTCAATAGTTTGACAGTCGAATCTAAAGCATCAGTAAAGCTAGTATTATTTATCGAAACTAAATTTTCATTATAATTTTTACCGGCTTGTTCAAGAGCCTGTTTGTAGCCATCTAGTCTAGATTTAGTTACAGGAAAATAGATATCTTCAGTGACAATGGCAATTTTTTGATGCCCTAGTTTTATTAGATACGAAGTAGCTTCGAATGCTCCTAAAAAGTCATTTACGACCACCGTATTAACTGCTAGTGATGGTACTTCCCTCGCTAGCAAAGCTACTGGGATTTCACTACTAATTAATTCTTTTAGTGCAACTGTATTTTTTAATCCGGTAGCAATAATAATTCCATCAATATATTTTTGCTTTAAAATTGAGACATATTCAATTTCCTTATCTAAATCATTATCAGTACTACATATCATTAAACTAAAACCAAACTTCCTCCCATGATCCTCAATTGTCCTTGCGATTTCTGCCATGAAAGGGTCTGCAATATTCGGAATTAGAAGCCCTATTGTTTGAATTCGTTTCTTGACTGATGCTGCAACACTAGGTTGATAATTTAATTTCTGCATTGTCTCTTCAACTTTTTTTCTTGTTTTTGCTCCAATACTTCCTGTATTATTTAACACTTTTGAAACTGTAGAAATAGCAACCCCTGCTTCTTTTGCAACATCATAGATAGTTGGTTGTTTCATTTATTCTTTCTCCTTCCCCTTTGGAACCTACACATATATTTTAATCAATTTTTAGGTAGATTAAAAATATTAGGAAAGGGATTTTCTAGCTTTTGAACTATTACTCTTTAAATAGGATCGAACTATTATTTTCTACGATCCCTCTCAACATTTTATACACACTTAATCTCATGACTTTACAGGTTTAATTTTCACAATCTAACTAAATTTCTTTTATAGTTTTTTAATAACGCTTTCAATAATTACCTAATCACCTCCTTTAATAAGAAAAGAAATGGATGGTATTATTAACGTGATAAAATAAAGTCTATAAATCTATTTTTCTTTGGCTTAAATTAGAAGCCACTTCTTTTGGTTTCCAATGTGTTTCAATCTCTTCAAGTGTCTGTCCTTTTGTTTCAGGAACTAATTTCCATACAAAAATGAATGAAAGAATACACATTACACCATAAAAGCTATAAGCAACTCCAGCACTTATTTCCAGTAAAGAAGGGAATGTCGCCGATATCAATAAATTACTTCCCCAGTTAGCAACAACTGTTATGGCCATCACTTGACTTCTTATTTTATTAGGGAAAATCTCAGCAGCTAGCACCCATACTAGCGGACCAAAAGATAAATTATAAAAAGCTACATATACTAAAATGAATAGTAAAGCACCTAACCCCATCGAATCAACGAACGATAAAGTAGCTACTCCAAACATTCCAACAGCCATACCAACTGATCCTATTAGAAGTAAGGGCTTTCTTCCCAACTTCTCTACAAGTATTAGAGCTATTAATACAAAAATAAAGTTTACTACCCCAATTAGTATCGTTTGAAGCATAGAGCTATCTGCACTTGCTCCCATATTAGCGAAAATACGTGGTGCATAATAGAGAATTACGTTAATCCCTACAAACTGTTGCGCTGCAGCTAATAAAATCCCTACAATAACGACCAACTTCCCATATGAGAAGATACCCGCTTTAGTAGCGTTAGGAGTGTCCAGCGTTTGTTTTATCTCTTGATAAATTTCTTTTGCTACTTTTTCTGATCCATTTATATTCATTAAGATGGTCATTGCTTCTTTATCTTTATTTTTCGATATTAAATAACGAGGAGTTTCTGGCACTAGAAATAGAAGTCCAAAAAATAATATTGCTGGAATTGCTTCGGAAGCAAACATGTATCTCCAACCGATATCATGAATCCAACTTAGACTCTGCCCTGCTGCAATTCTCCAGTTAACAATGTAAACAGCCAACATCCCAAATATAATGGCTAGATTATTTAGAGTTACTAATTTCCCTCTAATATTTGCAGGAGACGTTTCGCTAATATACAATGGCCCTAATCCTGAAGCCAAACCAACACCTATACCACCAATAATTCTATAGATGTTAAACATAATGAAAAGACCAATCGTTGGCTCACCTTTTGTAAAGAATAATAATTCAGGATAGCCAGAAAGTACCGCGGAAATAAAAAATAAAACAGCTGCAACTAGAAGAGAGTTTCTACGACCTATTCCATTAGAAAGCACACCGCTGATTAATCCACCTATAACACAACCAATAAGTGCACTAGATACAGTTAATCCATGGAATAATGTACTTAAACCAAGATTATCTATAAAATACACCTGTAATGATTGTTCTGCACCTGATATTACGGCTGTATCGTAACCGAATAAAAGTCCACCTAGTGCGGCAACTACAGACAGAAATATAATATATCTCATACTTTGTTTCATTTTTATGGCATTCCTTTCATGATCGATTTACTTAAATAAAATAGTTCTAGAAAATTTTCTAGATATTATTTGTAACAAGCCAACCCCTAGATATAGTGCTGCGTTGGCTTGTTTAAGCATATTTTACAAACGCTTACAATTGACAAAATATTTAAACCAATCAATCTACCACTTACTTTTAACACAACCGACCTTTAAGAAGTTAGATTTTCTTATGCATTAAATTTAACCGCATCCCATTCTCTTAGTTGTTTTAGAGATTCCTTATAGTAACTTACAACTATATCTAAATAGTTTCCATCCTTAACCGGTGTGAATGGATTTGGTCCTTCAGCAACCATTTCCATAATAATTGGTCCTTCATATCCAAATTCATGTAATGCTATAATTTGGCCTTCTAGATCAGAATGTCCGTCACCTACACCTTGCCTATTTGAATCGGCAATATGATAAACACCTAACTTTCCCCCAGCATCTTTAAGAGCTTGAATAGGACAAGCTTCTTCAATATTCATGTGATAAGCATCTAATAGGACTTTAAAGTTTTCACTAACAACTTCATCAATTAAGCGTAATGCTTCTTTAGCGGTTACAATTTGATGATTCTCATAACGATTTAGTACTTCAAACACAACCTCGAGACCGAGTTCATCAGCTTTACGCACTACCACTTTCGAGCTATCCACAAGTAACTCCCAATCTTTCAATAAATCTCCACTACCTTGCGTTTTCCCAACATCTCCATGTAAACAAATTCTTTTTGCTCCCAATTCCTTTGCCCAGTCTAATAAGTCTAGAAAATATTGAACCGCTCTAGAACGTACCTTTTCTTCAGCACTTGAAATATCCACATTAGCTGGAGTCACTGATAATACTTTTAAATCATATTTATTTAAAATGGCTTGCAAAACAGCAGGATTTTGTGATAGGTCTCCTTGAACCTCAACTCCATCTACACCAATTTCCTTTGCAAGTTTGCATTTCTCTTCCAATGATATATCTCCGAAAGTCCATAGACAAAGACCATAATCTCTATTCATTTTCTTCCCTCCATGTATTTAATCGTTTATGATATTTTTGTTTTTTAGCATTTAGTATTATGTATAAAATGATAAATGTTGCTACTTTCGCTTAAAAGGGGGAATCATCCCCCCTTCAAATGAATCCTACTCTCATAGTTCATTAAAGCATTTTACTAATCAATTAAATTAATACGTGTTGGTCAAGTTTAATTGGCAAGTTACTTTTCACAGATTCAATACTAGCTAGCGCAATTTTCAACGCCCAGCGAGCATCTTCAGCAGTTGCTAATGCTGGTTTATTATGAATCACACAATCTACAAAGCTTCTTAATTCATTAACGTAAGCATCAAACAATAAATCTTGATCATAGCGACAGGTATCAAAACTTACCCCATTATGGTTATATCTCGTCATACTTGATTCACGGATTCCCCCAGCAGTAATCATACCTTCTGATCCGAAAATCTCTGCTCTAACGTCATAACCATATACAGCCTGGAAATTCGCTTCTGCAGTTGCAATAGCACCATTATCAAATTTTACAGTTACAACAGCAGTATCTAATAAACCACTATCTTTTAGGTCAGGGCGAATTAATGCATCTGCAACCGCATAGACTTCAACAGGCTTTGCACCAGGATTTAAATACATTAGTGTATCAAAGTCATGAATTAATGTTTCTAAAAAGATCGTCCATTCTGGAATCGATTCAGCTCTATTTAACTTAGGATCTCTCGTTGTTGATTTCATTAATTGTGGTGTGCCGATCTTACCAGATGCAATTTCTGTGTGAGCAGAATAAAATCCTTTTTCAAATCTTCTATTAAAACCAACTTGAACCAAAATGTTACTTTCACTTGCTTGAACAATTTCGTTTGCTTCTTTCAAATTAACAGCCATAGGTTTTTCACAGAAAACTGCTTTTCCTTGTTTAATAGCAGCAAGAACATTACTTGCATGTGTACGCGCTGGTGAAGCAATCACCACAGCATCTATGCCCGGATCCTGAATTAATTCCATCGGATTTGTGTAAGCTTTTGCATTTACATCTAATTGATTTATTAATCCTTTAGCAGCTCCAGGTACAGGGTCTGCAACCGCATACAAGTTTGCTTGAGGTAATCTCTGAGCAATCGACTCCCCATGAAAAGCTCCCATTCTTCCAGCACCTATTAAACCAATATTTAGTTTATTCATAACAATACCTCCTGAAATTTATGTAGTTAACAAATTATACATTTTAGGAAAGTTCTTTCCTTACTTTCACATTGTAAGCCGTTACATTTAATTAGTCAAACTATTTTTAATTTAATAATAACTGCAGGAGGATCGGTATTAACTATTAACAAACCTATTATATAAGCATTCGCTATCACCGTTTAATCTAAACTGTACCAAAGGAAACCCTTTTATTATCCCTTCAAAGGAAAGTACTTTCCTCAAAAATAAAAATTTCTTCAGTGGTTGGTAAATAGTAAACGAATGAATAATATTTTAATTAATAAGACAATCTTCTCGTTATGATATGGTAAACAATCTGAACACCATTTACCATCTCCCTTCAAAACGAAAAAACGTAACCTCCAGAAATACTTCTAAAGGTTACGTACGATGGTTACTTATGAATCTAAATAAATTTTAACTTAACGTCTTTTCATATACTTCATTAAAATCTACCCACACAGCACCATTATCAGCTGAACGAACACAATTTTCAATCCAGCGAACTCCTTCAAGTCCAGCATTAATATCAGGGTAAACCAATTTACTTAAAGTCTCTTCATCTTCACGGTTTTTAGCATCAATAGCAATAGCAAACTTCAAATATATATTTGCCCATGATTCAGATAAGCCTTCTACATGTAATGCACCTAATCTCTCATCTGCATTACACATGTCATCCAAGTATGGCATTGCTCGAACTAATGTCTGAATTGGTTCTCCTTGAACTTCATATCTAAGTTCACCTGGATTGCTATCCCACCACTCTAGGCTAGCTTTTGATCCAACAATACGAATTCTATGACCATCCATACATCCTGCATTAATGGAAGAAGTCCACATTGTCCCAACAGCACCATTTTCATAATGCATGATAACGTGGGCATTATCCTCTAGTGGGGCACGACTACTAATAAAGCTTTGGCGATCACATAGTAACTTTTTAATTTTCATATGAGGCATAATTAACTGTGACATATAATAGGTGTGTGTAGAAAGGTCACCTAGAACAAAGCTTGGTCCAGCAATTTTCGGATCTACTCTCCATTTTTGGGCTTCACTGTATTTATCTGCGTCATCAGTAGCATTAAAGCCATGTGTATATTGCAGATCTACTACACGAATTTCTCCAATATCCCCTTTTTCAATCATTGCTCTCATTTGCAGTAACATTTGGTTACCAGAGAATCCATAAGTAACTCCGACGATTTTCCCTTTTTTCTCAGCAAGTTCCTTAATCTCTAAAACCTCTTCACTAGTAAAAAATAAAGGTTTTTCACAAATTACATGTAAATTGGCTTCTAGTGCTGCTTTGCAGATTTCATAGTGAGTTCCATTCGGAGTAGCAATAGAAATAACTTCAATTCCATCCTCACGTGCAGCTTCTTTGTCAAACATCGTTTTATAATCTGGGTAGCAACGATTTTCTTCAACACCTATGTTAGTACCAAAATCTTTTCCTCTTTCAGGATCAATATCAAATGCACCCGCTACTAGTTTAAAAGCAGTATTGTCTCTTAAGGCCCCAATACGGTGTTTATAACCAACTTGCCCATGTCTTCCACCACCAACCATAGCCCAGCGTAATGGTCTTTCAATTTTCTTCTCTCCATTTAACATACAAAATCTCCTCGCTTTCAGATAAATTATCAAATTATTTTTATTACCCCTAAATCCCCACTAAATTATGACATGGTACCGTTTACATAAAAACAAATTAATAGTGTTATATAATGAAAATTAGGATTATAAGTTACTTCTATACTCGACTTCTAATGCTTCTTCTTTATTCTGCTTTCCACTATAGTTACGGAAATAGAGTTCTAATTCCTCAAGTGTTCGATCCTTTGTCTCAGGCAAATACTTCTTCACAAATGCGATAGCAAATACCCCCAATCCCGTGAAGACAAAGAATGTTGTAGATAGCCCAATACTTTCAAGTAATACCGGGAAAGCCAAACCAATAATGAAATTCGTTATCCATAGACAAAACACACTAATTCCCATTCCAAACCCTCTCAAACGTAGTGGGAAAATTTCTGCGAGCATAAGCCATGTTACAGGTGCAATTGCCCCCTGCATAAATGCTAGAAACATAACTGTTAAGCTAAGTACTACATATGGTAATGCTACAGAACCCTCCAGTACTTTAGAGAATATTCCTATAAGCATCAGGGCTGTAGTCGTTCCAATCAATCCAATTATTAACATCGGCCGACGTCGAACCTTCCCTAAAAGCCAAATACCTACACAAACTGCTATAACAGATATTAATCCATTCGCAATATTGGCGATTAGAGCTGCCTCTGTTTTAAAGCCTGCATCTTTTAGGATTTCTGTCCCATAATACATGATTGAGTTTACCCCAGTGATTTGTTGCACGATCGCAATACCGATTCCTAAAAATACGATACGACGTACCCAGGGTATAGCCATATCCTTAAAAGATGCTTTCTGAGTCTCCGATTCTTTAGCAATAGCTGCTTCAATTTCTCTAAACTCTGATTCTGCTCGATCCTCCTCACGTATTTGCCTGAGAATACTTAAAGCACTATCTTTTCTTCCCTTTGATAGAAGCCAGCGAGGACTTTCAGGAACTCTTAACATACCAATAAAGAGAAAAATCGCTGGTAATGCTGCAATAACAAGCATGTACCTCCAAACGTGAGTAGTATCACCTAAGGTATTACCTAAAATGGCATTGAAAACAAAGGCTAATAACTGCCCACCTACAATCATTAATTCATTTTGTGTAACTACACGTCCCCTTCTCTCAACAGGTGACATTTCTGCTAAATAAGTCGGAACTGTTACCGATGATCCTCCTACGGCTAGCCCTAGTAAAAATCGAAAAATAACCATGGTAGTAACGTTTGGTGCAAGAGTACAACCAATTGTTCCAATAAAGAACAGTACCGCAAGATAGAGGATATTTTTACGACGTCCGTTAAAATCAGAAAGCCGTCCTCCAAATACTGCACCTAATGCTGCTCCAAAAAGAAGTGAACTTGCAACTAGACCTTCGGTAAATGAGTTGAGCCCAAGATCCTCAGACATAAAAGGCAAAGCACCATTTATTACACCCGTATCGTATCCGAAGAGTAAACCACCTAATGTTGAAACCAATATAATAGTTCCTAAAAAAGAGTTTTGCTTCAGCTTTCCATCCATAAAAACCATCCCCTTCTTATTGATTTTCACCTGACGTTTATAAGTGATTTGCTTCTTCCCTTCTGAAAATCCCTTGGTAAAGCTTCTTTTAACACATCCATAGACTTTTTAACTCCGGTAAGAGGATCCATCGTTAAGTCCTCCATCTCAAGAACAACTGGCCCTTGATAACCTGTCATCTTAATTACTGTGAAGAACTCCTTCCAATAGCTAACATCATGTCCGTAGCCTAATGCTACATAATTCCACGAACGAGTTTGGAAACTTTCCATTGGTTTCACATCAATAAGACCATTAATATCATGAATACCTCTTTCTATTCGGACATCCTTTGCATGTACATGATAGATAGCATCACCTAATTCCCTTGCTGCTAAGATAGGGTCACCACCCATCCAAAATAAGTGACTTGGATCAAAATTCATTCCAACTATATCACCTACCTCATTTCTTAATTTAAATAGAGTTTCTGGATTATGGACTAGGTTACACCCTAGGTTTTCAATAGCGATCTTTTTCACCCCATACTCTTTAGCAACTTTTACAGCCTTTTCCCAATATGGGAAAGCAACTTCATTCCATTGCCAATCCAGAGTTTTAAAATGTGCAGGTAATATTGGATGTGTCAACCAATTTGGTGTCACATCATTTGGACCTCCACTAGGACAACCTGACATCATAACAATTGTTTCCACTCCTAAAAGTCCTGCAAGTCGAAACGTTTTTTCTACAACTTCTTTATGTGCCTCCCCCTCTTCAGTTGGCTCTAGTTGATTACCTGAACAGTTCAAAGCAGCGATTTCGAGTCCTCTACTTTTAATAGCATCTAGAAACTTTTCCCTTTGAACAGAACTATCAAGTAAAAGATCTAAATTTACATGTGGTGCTTTTGACCAATTTCCACAACCTAACTCTAGGGATTCCACACCATTTTCAACACATGTATCAAGCATTTCTTCAAATGACATGTAACCTAGAATATCAGTTACTAACCCTGTTTTCATCATATCCATTCCTCCTAAAAGAACTTTTATATTATTAAGTGAAACAAAATTAATACCTAACCACGGGTGCCATTGTGAGACAATTAGGAATCAAGTATAAAATACCTATACAACAATATTCCTTTATGTTTTTAGGACACGAAATACTAAATCGCTTTATTACTTAGTCTTACGTGATAACGATTCTTCTCTAAAAAGACACCTAATTTAATATTTTCTTTTATTAGTCATACAAGATCCAAACCTATAAAATCAATATTGTAATCGCTATCATTCATTAGTGGAAAGATAGTAATCTCAATCACTTCTAGTATGATTATATACAGCATTTAGCAAGATGTATTTACACAAAATAGACTACTTTTTTATACTTTTAGGACATATCCAGCGAAATAAAAAAACCTCACTCTGGAAGTGAAGGTTTCTCTTTCTCTGAATATGTCATTTTTTCTTGATTCGTATACAGTGTTCGAAAATTGCCAGGAGGATTTCTCACTGTAGCTGCGAACACACGAGTAAAGTAGTGAACATTTTTAAAACCTGTTTGTTCGCTTATTTCTTTGATACTTAAATTTGTGGTTTTAAGTAACATAGCTGATTTTTGTATCCTCTCTTTTTTCACATACTCAGAATAATTAACTCCTAGCTCTTTCACAAAAAGTCTTGATAAGTGCCGACTAGAAATATGTAAATGTTTAGCTATATCACTGAGTTTTAATGTATCAGATAAATTATCTTGAATATAAAGCTTTGCTTGAGTTAGAATCGGTGAAGTCTCTTCGTTTGATACGTTTTGATTTGAGCTATCAGCATGCATTGGACTGAATCTTTCGAGTAATGAAAGAATCAAGGAGTAAGCTATATTCATAAGTATTTCTTCAAAGAAGGGATGGTCGTTTTTGGAAGCCTGAGAAAGCAAAGATTCCCAAAGTAATGAAAAGGATGCCCCTTCCTCAACATCAATTATGATCTCGGTACATTCCTCAATTTGCTCCATAATCTTTATACATTTGTCATTAGATTCTGACTCTATAAATTCTAATCCAATATAGAGAAGGAATAATCCATTCTCACTCTTAATTTGATGCAAAACATTAGGTCTTGAAAGGAATAAGGTATTTTTTTGTAACTTATAGGTAGAGTTATTATCTATATATTCACCTTTACCATCCACAACAAAACACACCTCAAAAAAAGAATGTTTATGAAGTAAAGTATTATAATGATTGGGCATAACTCCCCAATAATGAACATGAAAAGATATTCCATTATGAGATAAATCATGAACATATTTGTTTAATGACGTTTTACCTGATAATAATTTATTGATATCCAAGAAGTTTACACCCCCCCTATAAAAGCTAGTTATAATAGTATAAATAAATTCTATCCTTATAAATAGCTATGTTATATCGATTAACTAAATATTGCTATGGACATATTCTTGATTTTCTTTCAAAATTCCTTTATACAGTGTGTGAATATCTTACAAAAAAAGCTCCAATCCCCTTTTATACTAAGGAATTGAAGCTTCTTATCTGAAAATATTAACCTATGATTTCTACCATGTCAAAGTCAAAATTAGGTAAGCTCAATTTATTACATTAAATTTCAACTAACATAAGCATTTTATTTTATTAACTCCTATTGTATGTTATTTAACTCCTCAATAAGAGCTCTAACCAAGTCTACTGTAAGGTTTGACTCTGGAAAGTCAGCTAACGCTATCAATGTTTGTGATTTCATTGCAAAGATTCCCGGTTGTTTTGTTATCCCAGGAGCATATTTATCTAAAACCTTTAGTGCTTCTTTTTGGTCAAGGAGATCAATAAGTCTTGTCTCTTTAACAATAACCTACTCAGGCTCAAAATGTCACAAGTAGGTTTTTGAAGAGTTAACTATCTAAGCCTAATCTTCTTTACTTTATTTCTTCTATAGTATTTTCACGTAGTTTGTCTGAAGCTTAATAAAAAGTATAGGGATTGCTGTAAAAAAACAAATAATAGCTCTGTGATGCGAATCCATACTCTAATGTTAAATAATTACATTAATTTAAATACTTACACATATATTTAAAGATGTTGAGGAGTTTTTTTGAAAGGATATATTTTTTATTTAGATGATAATGAGGAAATGATGGAGCTTGTTATTCTAAAATGTCTTATTGAAAGGAATGATAAGATGTCGAGAAAAACGGTCACAAAACAAGGAGGATATTTTGATTATATTGTAATTGGTGCTGGAACTGCTGGAGGGGTAATCGCCAAAGAATTAACGGATAACAAATTTACTTCAGTTCTTGTTCTAGAAGCTGGAACGAATATGATGGAAGAACTAAGCAGTCCTTCTCGTTCAGTATCAAGTGCTTTAGCTTCTGATAATAGGTATTCATTTAATGTTCTTACGAAATCAGAGCAAGTTATTAGACGCCAGCTTAGAATGTCAGGCGGAAGAGCAATTGGAGGAAGCTCAGAACATAATGCAATGTATGCAGTCCGTTGTAGTGGCAACCTTTTTGATGAATGGGCAAGACTCGTCGGGCCTCAATGGAGTTATAACAATCTTCGCACGTTATTTAAAAAAAATGAAACATATACTGGAAAGACTCAAGAACCAAACGAACGGGGAACAGATGGGCCAATTTTTATTAGACAACAAATGATTCCCAAAGGTGGAATTAATGAAACGTTTGCTAAGGCAATATCAGATGTATTAAATATCCCAATTGTTGAAGATTATAATACAGGTATAAGTGATTGTACATTTTACAAATCACAATTTATGAATAAAGAAGTAGATGGAGAGTTCGTCCGATCATCAACTGCAACCGGATATTTAAATGAAGACGTTGTGACACAAGGGAATGAGTTCCGTCCAGATGAGCATGGAGTTGGCCGGAGAAAGTTAGACATTTTCGCAAAGACAACAGTTAATAAAATTTTATTTACACGCAGACAAGGAACTTACATTGCTAGAGGTGTAGATTATGTCAAGGACGGGATATCACAAACAGCGTTTGCAAGAAAAGGAGTCATTGTCTGTGCAGGTAATTTTTCCTCTGTCATTTTACAACGTTCCGGCATTGGAAGATCATCTGATTTGAATAAAGCTGGTATATCGACATTGGTAGAGAGTCCAAATGTTGGCTACAATTTTCAAAATCACTATTATGTTGGAATGGGAATAGAAGTAGAAACATCACGACTTGAGGCTGTCATTTCCGCAGATCCAGATCAGCCATTTCCGTTAGGTGCTTTTAAAGGAGAAGATGGAACAGGCCGCCGCCTTCAATTATATTCAAATCCACACGCAAATTACGTACCTAATCCAGTTGTATTCGCCAATAATTGGGAGTATGACCCGAAAAAGCCAAGCAATGTCATGAGTGTTGCAATTGGTGACCTTAAGCCAACAAGCAGAGGTACGATTATGGTCGCACATAGTGATCCAGAAGCTTATCCATCTATTAACTTTAATGCCCTGGGAGACACTGATGATTTAAACTTTATGGTAGATTACTATATTCAGACATACAAAATTATGAAGAGGGCTCGTAAATTAGATCCAGAAGGGATTTACAAGGTTGTATATCCTCCTGAACATATATTCAAATTAAACGATGAGGAAGAAAAGCGTGCCATTCTTTCTGAATATGTCAAGGCCACTTATACGAACTTCGCTCATTTTTCAGGGCAATGTCGAATGGGAAGGAGCATTGAAGAAGGAGTTGTTGATGGATTCCTTAATGTCTATGGTACAAAAAATCTTAAAGTCGCAGATCTTTCTATCTCACCTATTATACCAGATGGTAACACTTCCATACCTGCTCAGATAATCGGTTTAAATACGGTACGATTCATTCAGGAGGGTGATGAGGAATTTGAGGAATAAAAATGAGAATAAAAAACAAAAGATGCTAGCTTGTATATTCTATATAAATCTAGTTAACACAATCAAATTTTAAGAAGTGATCCAAAGTGCCAAACAAAGTATTTTCAAGGGTTTGGCTCTTTTCTGTTTTTATTCGATTATTCTAAAAACACACCTGTTACTATTAATACGCTTGATAAAGTCACGATATATACCAATCAAGTAGTTATAAAGTTTTTCCATTGTAAAACAAACCTTGCCTATAGGGTGTTTAATTTGTAACAGCCTTGAAAAGTTCTTCTACTTTATCTAACAGATCAGTTGCCAACTTTGAGTCTACTGCATACATAATCTCTTCAAGAGTTATCTGTTCATATTGATTTAGTAAATATGGAGGGATCGCTCTAATATCCGGGATTTCATTTAGAACGATCTCCCTTATCGGTGGAATATCTAGCAATTCCTTAAGCTTTGTATGTCTAGTAAATTCTTTTACATATGAGGTAGTAGGTACATAAGTAAATTGCCATGTTCCACTATTAAATTGAATGATTACTTTATTTTCTTGTTGGACCATTTCTACCGCATCACCAACTATACTTCATGAACCCAAGCGATTTGATTTGTCACTGTTTCTATATATATTTCAATTGTTTTTTTGTAGCTGTGTTCACAAAAATATATATTACAAAGATTCAGTAAGAGGTATTTAAATAGAGCTTTTTTTATTAAATCTAATTATAGTTATAGATTGCTTCGGAAACTCATAATCAATCGTATTAGCTTTAACCGTAATATCATGCTGCTTCGGTACTATTTTTCCAGGTGTTTCAAAGCTATTTTCCTCTTCTAATTCATAGCCCGACATTTCATAAATAGTTCCAGAAAGATCTTCTTCACCTATTTGTTCCAATTCAATTTGTACTTTGACAGGTGTATCTTGAACATTGACGACTTTGACAATGATATCACCTGTTAATGATTCAACACTTGCAGAATAGTAAAGTGGTTCAATCACTGGAAGCTTATCATCTGTTTCATTGATTAACTCACCGTCAATTAATGTACGAATATGTCTTCCAGTCACTTCTAATTCAAGATGATATTCTCTGTCTGTTTCGACAGCAAATAAACTCTGAGTTAAACATGAGTTTCTTCCGTTTACTTCTGAACATAGAACAGCATCTTGATTTTGCCATCCACCAATTTCCCATAACAAACGATTCTTATCATCGCTCTGACCAAAAAAGAGTTTAAATCCTCGAACTCCATCTATTTTTTTAGCCTTTAAAGATAGCTGATAATTTTCCCATTGAATGTTATCAAGTTCAAATTCACTACCATGTTCCAACACGAAATGATCATAGCTCTTTTCTTCTCCAGTATCCATATTTCTTAGTTTAATATCATAATAATTTGCAGTACTATAATCGCCAGCAAACATTACTTTACCAGCTATCGGCTTGGAAGAAGCTGCTTCAATAGTTTGTAATCCATTTGTCTCTACCATCAATGTGTAGTCACCTTGGTGGTGCATAAAAAGCTTTTGAACATAATAGTTGGGAGTTCCATAGACACTATTATTATTAAACCAAATAAGGTCCGGCTTCCAATTCACATAATCGATATTACATAGCATAGGTGCATAACATGCTAATCCTACTGCATGGGCGTTTTTTTCAAGACCTGTCATAAAAGCTGCTTCAACCAAGGCATTATAGTAAGTATTCCCCCAGGAAGCATACTCTCCCAAAAATACCTTTGGGTCATCCTTCTTGAATACATCATAGCGATGATAATTTGCTAAAAACCACTCAGGGGATTGGTAATAATGTTCATCAACAAAATCGGATTTGTTTTCTCTAGCAGATTTCCACCCTCTGTCATATTCGCTACCTTCAGCAAATGGGCCACTTGAATTTATTAATTTAATTTCGGGATGCTTCTCCTTTATGGCCTTATGAAAGTATTCATAGCGTTCAAAAAATGGCTCTCCTACTTCTTCGTTTCCGATTCCTAAATACACTAAGCCAAATGGTTCTGGATGTCCGAGCTCTGCCCGCTTCGTCCCCCAGACTGTAGATGTATCTCCATTGGCAAATTCGATTAAATCAAGGGCATCATCAATCCAAGGCTGCAATTCTTCAATTGGAACAATTCGTTGATGATGAGGATCGTAGCCTGCAGGCAATACAGGAATAGGCTTTGCTCCTATATCCTCACAAAACAGGAAATATTCAAAGTAACCTAGCCCTAATGTTTGATTATATCCCCAGTTGCTTCTACGTGCTGGTCGTTTTTCAACATCACCAATCGTGTTTTTCCAGCGATACATTGAGTCCCTATCATCTGGATTGAGACTGCCATCATGCACAAGGCATCCACCTGGGAAGCGCATAAATTTTGGTTTTAAATCAGCTAGTAGCTTTGCGATATCCTCTCGCATTCCGTTTGGTCGGTTTTTAAAAGTGCGTTCAGGGAAAAGGGAGATCATGTCAAAATATATTTTACTTTGTTCCGTGGTTGTCAAAACAAGACGACTGCTGTAATCAGTTTCGTTTGCCGTTAAAATTGTTTCATATTTTATCCACTCTGAAGAGTTTATTACCACTTCATTTGTTGAATAAACTCTACCATCAGTACTTTCTAATGTAATAGATACTGGTTTAGTAGAATTTGTATCACATCTAGCATAGCAAGAAAAAAGATACCTTTCCCCTTGTCTCACTGGTATACCGGTATTGAATCCCAGATTCATAATACCAGCTCCGTCTCCAGGTTCAATGACCGTAAGGGTGAGGTAATTTGTATTTTTTTCATTAAGCGGATAAGTATCTTCAACAAAAATCTCTGCTTTCGCGTCACCACGTTCCACCTTCTCCCATGCTGTTAATGCATGATAATCCTTACGGTCAATAGGATCAAATTCGAAGGAACGATTTTGGACTAACTCAGCATAAAGCCCTCCATCCGCTGCATGATTTAAGTCTTCAAAAAAAATGCCAAATAAATCTCCTAATTTCTCTCCTCTTTCTTTTGCAAGTACCTTTATTACTTTTTTATCAGACATTATTTTCCACCCCCTCTTCTATTTTTTTCTCTACCGATTTGTATGTCTACATCTACCACAGGCTTTTCATCGATAAAGTTAATTTGACTTATGCAAGTTTCACGTAGTAAAGATGTCTCCGGAGCAATCAGTCGATGATAAACTAAATACCAATTCCCCTTGTATTTGGTCATTGATGCGTGTCCAGTACCAAAGAAATGTTCTGATGGTCTAGTAACCCGATTGTCTTCTGGATTTTCATACGGTCCGTAAATATTTTTACTTGTTGCATAGCAAATTTGATACCTAGGGTCACGTGTATCATAATTACTCCAAGTTAGTAGATAGGTTCCATCAATTTTTTGCATGTGAGGGCCTTCATTATAAACACCGATGTCAAATACATTTGGATCTTTCCTACGGTTCTTATAAAATTGATCTGAAAGTCTTACTGGCTCGGTTTTGAATGTTACCATGTCGTCCTCCAATGGGACAATCCAGCACTTCCCTTGGCCCCATAATAGATAGGGCTGATTGTCATCATCAATAAACAAGTCGGCATCAATGCTTTGACATTGATACTCATACTTTGTAATTAACGGTCGACCAAGCAGATCCCTAAACGGTCCTAACGGTGAATCAGAAACAGCAACCCCAATTTGTGCCTCTGCTGAGAAATACATATAATATTTCCCGTTATATTTATTTACCCCTGGTGCCCATGCTCTTGAGTTTGCCCATTCTACATCATTCAGGTCTAGTGCTAAATATGGGCCATCCCAGTTGATAAGATCTTTACTGTGGAACACGTGAAATTTTTCATAGAGCCAGCCATCACTGTCCTTTGTTGGATACAGATAATAATCTTCTCCATCCTTCAAAACAAATGGATCTGCCCATTCTCCTTTAATAACAGGTCCTTGTTGATTTTTAATCATCATGCTCACTCCTTTTTTGACTTATTTTAAATACACTTTTTGCAACCGGTTGTATTCCTCTTGCGTAACAGGAATGATAGAACCATGTCGTGGCTTAAATGGCATTGAAAAGTCTTTAGGCATTATCCATTTACCTGAAACCAAGTCTGTTGTTTCTAACGGTAAATATCCTCTAAGCCCATATTCATCAATAAATAAATACCATTTCTCCTCCACATTTGACTTAAACACAATCGGTCCTTCACCACGTTCCATAAATGTTTCTTCTATGTTTCCGTTTAAAAGAGTAAAGCTCTTGTCAAAGAACGAATCTCCTTGTTCCTGTACCACATGCTTCCCTTTACTGAATCTATAAATTTGACCTTGATGTTCAATTACAGTGGTGTCTATTATAGAATACCCGTAATCGATGAAGACTTCTGGCTTTGTAAAACGGTAGAAATCCTTTGTCTTCACATAAAACATTCGATGATACCCTTTTTCTTTCCCCCGATCCTTATCAGACATCATAGAAGCCCAAAAAATAATATATTCTTCTAAGGTTTTATCATAGTGAATTTCAGGGGCCCAAGTACAGCCCGCTTCTGGGGGAGCTAATTCTACCATTCTTTGTTTAGACCAACTGATCAAGTCTGTGGACTCCCATATCATAATTGATCGACTACCTTCTGTTACTGATCTATGCCAATTTCCATTTCCATGTATTTTAAGATCGGTTGCAACAAGGTAATATTTATCTCCTTCTGGTGACCGAATAACAAATGGATCCCTTACACCCTGTTCACCTAAATTAGATATAAGGACAGGCTTTCCACCATTTAACTTTTGCTTTAAGTAAAGGCTCATTTCCTTTACTTAAAGCAAAGTAAACCTGTTCACCATCTTGATAATCTTCACCCGTGAAATATACGAATAGATATCCTGCATACTCTTCTTGATTCATCATGTCTTTTAACCTTCCAATCTTTCCAGATATGTGCACTCATCTCTCCTGAAGCATGTTTGGTCCAAATTACTTTTTCCTCTGCCGTGGCGAGTCTCTGTATTGTTTTCTCTCTCCGTAACACAATGCGGTTATATTCGGGCACGGATGCTGTGAAGTAATAATATCCCATCTGTATGCTTGTAAACCCAAGGATCTGCTCGATGATTGGATTATTGAACTGTTCTTTTGTGGCCATAAGGTAGAATTCCTTTCTCTTCGCTTTATTTGCAGTATTATCTCGTTTTCATACTCTAATTACCAATATAAATTCCATGATCTACTTAAGCGAACTAGTGCTTCGAAGTAATAATAATCTCCCCATAGGTTGCTTTCATCGATTCCCATTCCTCGTGGTTTATTATATACTCCATGAAGAAGAAGACCGTGTTCCTGATCTGATTCAGTAGTTGTATAATTTTCTGATAATGATTTTAAAATTGCTAGTGCAGCATGTTCATATAAAACTCTTTCTTCATCTAATATTGGTAAGTGTTTGATCATTTCCAACAAACCACATACAGAAGTTGATGCTGCTGAACTATCACGTTCTTGCTCATCTCCCTCAGTAAAGATTAGGTCCCAAAAACATACATGATCCTCGGGTAATCGATTCAAGAAGTAATTTGTCAGTATTTTACTCAACTCTAGTAAACTAGTATCCTTCGTATATAAGTAATTTAAGGCAAACCCATATATTCCCCATGCTTGCCCTCGTGACCAGCATGAATCATCACTGTATCCTTGATGGGTTTTACCTACAATAGGCTTACCAGTTACAACATCCATAAAATAGGTATGAAAAGTTGAAGCATCATGACGCACTAAATATTTCTTTGCATTTTGAACATGATTTCTCGCTAATGTTGCATAAAGTTTGTCCCCTGTTTCTTCCGTCGCCCAATAAAGTAATGGAAGATTTAAGTTACAGTCAATAATCATTCTTCCGCTTTCTTCAGGATTACTTAAATCACCCCATGCTTGGAGGATACCCGCTTTTTCATGATATCTCTTTATTAGTAAATCTGCTGCTAATAGTGCTGCTCCTTTCGCTTCTTGATTTCCTGTTAGTTTATATGCACTTACACATGATAATGAATATAAAAAGCCTAAATCATGTGTATTTGTTTTAATTTGTTTTTCAATCCGTTCTTTAAAGCGCTTTACTTGAATATCTGCAATCCTTTTATATTTATGATCGTTTGTTATTCCATAGGCTAACCATAGCATTCCAGTCCAAAAACCTTCTGTCCAATCTATATCATCTCCTCTAACTTTTTCATATTTTAAATCCTTTGTAGAGGCAGAAGGAAAGTCTTCACCAAGACGACTCAAATTTTGATCAATTTTTTTAAGAACGTGTTCTATTGCGTTCTCAACCCAGTCTTTATTCGCTATATCCTCATTATTAAAAAATCTTTCGTGATTAATAATACGTTCTTTTTTTATTATGTTAGACATGGTCTTATAGAAAACTCCTTTGTTGCTTATAGCAATTTATATATAATATCGACTGTCTAATTTATTCTATATTGATAAAACTTTCTAATTTAACTAAAGATTCCCTCTTCTACTAAATCAATCCCTTTCAAACTTAAATTTCAGATATAAACTACTTATTCACACATAAGTAAGCTCAACATTAGATTTATTTTGGATATTTAATAACTTGTCGAGTTCCTGACTTACTTTTAGTGTCTCCTTTGATGAAATTCCATATTTCCTTGCACAATTTTCCATTTCTGTACGTTTCATTTCGATTTTAAAGTTTATTAAAAGCATCTTTAGCTTACCCCTTCTCATAAACTATGCCATAACCTATATCCTCCGTAGAATTTAATAAATTGAAAATAGTACATATTCAATTTTGACAAATTTATATAAACATTATCATTTTTCAAACTTAATTTTTTTCGTAAATTCATTGGTAACGATATTGGCTTCATCTCTGTTCGTTACTATTTTTCCATTTATAGATAAGTTTTTAAATGTTACTCCATCTACAATTCTTTCAGTATCAAATCCTAGGATGCGTGATGGCTTATCTGTTACCCCACGATAGGCTATATTATCAAAATGAATATTTGATATATTCGAACCTGGTGAGGGATTATACTTTTCATTCCAAACTACACGCAAATCAAACAATTGACCGAGTTCAAAATGTTCAACTCTAATATTCTTATAAGTCACATTCCTAACTGTATTTTTGTCCCCAGCATTTATTGACATAGCCCCCCAATAATCTGATTGAGGTTCATGGTGTTCAAGAATATCAATATTATCGTATAAGATGTTTTCAATCATATCTCCATTTCCCTGATGGTCACCATGCGTTCCAATCATAAGTGGATGTGCTACATCAGCCCATAATATTGAATTTCTTACGTTAATATTTCTTGCATCTCCATAATAAGCCCAACGACTTCCGTATATGGCGATACAATCATCTGATGTCCTTAAAAATACATCATCTATATCAATATCAGAACTAGACATCATATCAATACCATCAGACCATCCACGAGTGCTAAACGACTTAAAATTAGATATTTTAATATTTTTTGACTTACCGATATAAATACTATAGTGAGGAGGATCAATTGTCATAATTCCATCAATATTAATATTTTTTGAAAAGAGAATCCGAATACCCCGAAAGGCAGAGAAGCGTTCAAAATTAGATAAGTAAAGAATACCTCTCCCACAGATCGTAACATTTTCTACGGAATCACATACTAAGGAACCAACAACAATAGATCCTCCTTCTAAATACACTGTTTTTCCTGAAGGAATTTTAAAAATTGTTTGCTCTATATAGTGCATTCCTTCTCGAAAATATATGATCTCAGGTATCGTACCATCTGTAGAATTAGGCTTCTCGGCTTCAAGTAATAAATCTTCTGGTCGATGAATACCTGGTTCAACAACAAATACATTTGAGCCATCTATATTAGGTCTACTATTCTCGATTGGATTTGCAAATAAATGTAGATTGCGGAACCGTTCTTTATTAAATTCAACAGATAGTTTACAAGGCTTATCCAAGGAAAAAAGAACAGTATTTCCATTTTGAGAGGAGGTTATATTTTTTGATAATGGTCTTATATCTACCTCACTAATTTCATTTAAATAATGGCATGTTACTTCAATATCAACTGCGTCATTCATATCAAATGTTACCATTGATGCTTTACGTACATTATGCATGTCAACCTTTACTTCATATACGAATAATTCCTGCCACTCCCCGGATATCAATCGAATTCTAACAGAAAAATCATTATTTCCAACCGCTTCCGATGGTACTGGATGAATCAATAATTTTTTCTTCATATTATCACCTATAATTTTTATTAGATAGATATTAAATGACTTCTTAAAATCAATTTCTATGTCTAAAAAAATCGACTATAATTCTATTTTGCTTTTGTTACAGAGAAAACTGAAAGAACGGTAAATTCTTTCAGTCCTCTCGTACCAATCGTACCCAAGCTGCTGGTTTACTATATTAGATGGGTATCCGACTCAGCTAGGAAAATATGAATGGAAGAAAAACATATCTTTAATACCCCCCACGAGATCAATTGATAATTTAATTGTAAGTGTTACCAATGCAGTCTGATACAACAAAAAATTAACTTTTGTATTGTTTTATTAACTTCTTTACAAATAAAACCTAGAAAAGATATTATTAGTGAAAATGATTTAACCCCTTCATCATTAGATAACTGGATTAATCAAAGTCAAACAATTTGTTCATTTAAAAAAGGGATGATCAAACACCTGAAGAAAACAAATCAAACTCGAAAAAAACATCGATTATTGATAGAGAATGATCTTTTAAAGCAAGCTGCGCTGATAGTAGGAACAAGTAAATGTGATCAAAAATAAAGAGCACAAATAATCGATATTAAAAATGTGAGAAGTCCTATAGAAGTACCTATTTTTATGGCAATCTAGATGATGAACATAAGTTAAAAAAGATTGGTATGAGTGTATCTAGACGAGGTATTGGCAGAATCATGAAAGAGAATGGATTAGTCGTTGGCATTACATATAACTATTTGTTGATTTCTATAATCGAGAAATTATAGGTTACAGTACAGGTCCAAACAAAGATGAAAAACTTGTCTATCAATTATTATCAACGATTAAAACTGATATAAGGCAAATACAACTTTTTCATATTAGCAGTTTGATTTAACTATCCATTAATAACGCTTGTGAATTTACCTTTAAACTGGTGTCTCTATGACCAATTACAATTTGATCAATATAAATAGGTTTCCCTTATATTAATTACTCTAACTCTTACTATGAAATAGAAACATTAATCCTACCATCACTGTAAGCGCTTTCATATTAATGATACACCTTAAGAATTTTACTTTTTGCTAGCAAAATTAACTTATTAATATGAATAAAGTATCTAATATTATCTTTTGAGCACTCTGATTACATTTGTATAATAAACTCATTATATTAGCACTTAAAAAGAGCATATTACATTTTACTGATTTTCGCCCCATTGTATAATTGTATTCCTAATCTACTCTAGTAATTTCAAGGAAATTACTAGTCGGAAAATCATAAGTAAGAATATAAATTAAAATACTTTAACCCCATATTTAAATAAATATGGGGTTAGTTTCTTCTTTGAATTTTGCATATTGGTTATTTAATTAAAGTTAAGTAGCACTCTAAAAATTGGACGATTTCATTTAAACCCTCCAAGGGTTTATACTCAAATAAACTGTATGGTAGAGTTAATAAGCATCACAAATAACATTCTCTGAAATAATCAACTTTGGTTCAGTTGAATCAATGATATCCTGAACACTATATCCTTTTGCCACTTCTACTAACTTTATCCCACACTTTGTAACATCTAATACAGCACGATCTGTTATAATTCGATCAACTACCCTTTGACCAGTTAGAGGCAAGGAGCACTTTTTCAATATTTTCGGCTGCCCAACCTTATTCACATGTTCCATGATGACAATAATTTTTTGAGCACCGTGCACTAAATCCATCGCACCACCCATGCCTTTAATCATCTTTCCTGGGATCATCCAGTTTGCTAAGTCACCATTTTCTGAAACTTCCATCCCACCTAAGATTGCTAGATCAATATGACCTCCACGTATCATGGCAAATGATTCTGCATTACTAAAGAAACTCGCTCCCTTTATCGCTGTCACTGTTTCTTTTCCAGCATTAATTAAATCAGGATCTACTTCCCCTTTCGTTGGATAAGGACCAATACCTAACAATCCATTCTCTGATTGTAAAACAACGCTTTTTTGTTCAGAAATATAATTGGCAACCATTGTTGGCATTCCAATTCCTAAATTTACGTAAAACCCATCCTGAATTTCTCTTTCAGCCCTTTTTGCAATTTGTATTCTTACGTTATTCGTCATCCTTTAAGCCCCCTTTATACCTAAGATTGAACAGTAAGACGTTCAATTCGCTTTTCATGTTCACCAACAATCAGTCCTTGCACATAAATACTAGGCGTATGAATTCCGTCAGAGTCTAGTTCACCGACTTCGACAATTTCTTCTACCTCAGCGATTGTGATCTTCCCTGCTGTAGCCATTATTGGATTAAAGTTTTGAGCGGTTTTTCTGTAAATCACATTGCCCATCTTATCTGCTTTCCAAGCTTTTATTAAACTAAAATCGGCGGTTAGTGCCTCTTCAAGTAAATATTCTTTACTATTAAACTCTCTTATTTCTCTTCCTTCAGCAATTGGTGTTCCTACTCCTGCAGGGGTATAAAAAGCAGGAATACCCGCTCCACCAGCACGGATTTTTTCTGCTAAAGAACCTTGTGGCGTTAGCTGAACCTCTAATTCTCCACTTAATACTTGTCTCTCAAACTCTTTATTTTCACCAACATAGGATGAAACCATCTTTTTAATTTGCTTATTTTTTAAAAGTAAGCCGAGACCCCAATCATCTACTCCACAATTATTCGAAATAACCGTTAAATCTTTAACATTACTTTCACAAAGGGCTTTAATCAGATTCTCTGGTATTCCAACTAGTCCGAACCCTCCAACCATCAGCGTCATCCCGTCTTTTATTTCTTTGACTGCTTCTTCAAAACTAGTGAATATTTTTTTCATCATTGCACTCCTCTCACTTCATAGTTTTCTATAATGGTTGTGATTCCTTGACCACCACCGATACATAATGTTGCTAATCCATATGTTCCCTTCCGGCGCTTTAATTCATGAATCAGTGTAGTAAGAATTCTTGCCCCACTTGCACCAATCGGGTGTCCTAAAGCTATTGCTCCTCCATTCACATTTAGTTTATCTTGTGAAAATTGAAGCTCCTTCCCAACCGCTAAAGCTTGTGCTGCGAACGCTTCATTTGCTTCAATTAAATCCAAGTCCTTTATACTAAGTCCAGCTTTCTCTAATGCTTTTTTCGTTGCTGGTACTGGCCTATCCCCATAACACTTGGGTCAACAGCTGCACTTGCATTAGCGCGAATAGATGCTATCGGTTCAACACCTAGTTCTTTTGCTTTACGAAGACTCATCATAAGAACAGCTGCAGCTCCATCATTAATTCCCGAAGCATTGCCAGCCGTAACACCACCATCCTTCTTAAAAGCTGTTCTTAACTTCTGTAATTTCTCCACTGTTGTTCCTGGCTTTACATATTCATCTGTATCAAAGTGGATTGGCTCTCCTTTCCTTTGCGGTATTTCAACTGCTACAATTTCATCCATAAATCGCCCTTCCGTAATTGCTTTATCTGCTTTTTCTTGACTCCAAGCAGCAAATTCGTCCTGCTCCTGTCGGGTTAATTCATATTGATCACAAATATTTTCTGCCGTGATCCCCATATGATAATCATTAAATGCACACCACAATCCATCATGAATCATACTATCAACGAGCTTTTGATCACCCATTCTAAATCCATCTCTAGCCCCCATAGATAAATAGGGTGATTGACTCATATTTTCCATTCCACCTGCAATGACAATTTCTGCTTCTCCTGATAAAATGGCTTGAGTAGCTAAATGAACAGCCTTTAAGCCTGGCCACAAACTTTATTTAATGTAAAAGCAGAAACATGTTGAGGCAAACCTGCATGAATAGCTGATTGTCTAGCTGGATTTTGGCCAAGCCCCGCTTAAAGGACATTCCCCATAATGACTTCATCTATTTGATCTCCATTAATTCCCGCTTGCTCTATTACAGCTTTAATAACAATTGATCCTAACTGAACTGCACTAATGCTTTTTAAACTTCCACCAAAATGACCAACTGGAGTTCTTAAAGCGCTTACAATCACTACTTCATTTTGATCCATACTCGAGGTTCCTCCTCTTCTTAGTGCTAATTCTAATTCTGAATTTTCACTATATATTTACTTAATAATTTACAGCATTCTTACTTATGAGTAAAATGAATAATAGTTATAAAATTTATTACATATTAGAATAAAAGGTGATTTCTTTGGAATTGAAGGACCTACGATATTTTACTGAAGTAGCAAATTACAGGAGCTTTACAAAGGCAGCTGCAAATACCTATATATCACAGCCAACATTGAGTAAATCGATTAAAAAATTAGAGACTGAGCTCAAAGTAGAGTTATTTGAGCGCTCTACACGTAAATTAATGCTGACCGATGCAGGAGAAATAGTTTATAAACAGGCAATTAAAATATTAGGTGCAACGGATGAACTCTCTACATTACTAGATGATTTAATGAATTTGCCAACTGGAGATATAAAAATAGGTATCCCCCCTTTAATTGGGACACTGTTTTTTCCTACAATAGCGAAAAACTTTGGAATCCATTATCCAGAGGTTTCATTAGAATTAATTGAACTTGGGGCAAAGAGGATTGAACATTTAGTAGATCAAGGGGAAGTCGATGTAGGGATTATTGTATTACCTACAGATAAAACTAAATTTAATACTCTTCCTTTTATAAAAGAAGAATTTATGCTTTATACATATAAAAAGCATGTTTTGGCAGAAAAAAAAGCAGTCAAGCTCCAGCAATTAGCTGAAGAAAACTTTATTCTGTTTAATCGAGAATTTGCATTACATGAACTAGTCATAAATCAATGCCAGCAAGCCGGCTTTAGCCCAAACATCGTCTATGAGAGCTCCCAATGGGATTTAATAACCGAACTCGTTGGATCTGAATTAGGTATTACTCTTTTACCTAAATCTATTTTTGCAAAAATGGATCAAAACGCAATTAAAATGATTCCACTATCATCTCCACCTATGTGGGAACTTGGAATTATTACTAAGAAGGACCGTTATCAATCATTTGCAGTAAGATCACTACTGCAGTTTGTTACAGAAGTATTTTAGTAGACAAATATTACCTTTTATTAGAGATACTTGCTCTACTAACTAGAATTACTAAACAACATCAATTGGGTAATTATTCTATTTAGCATTGTATTTACGAACTGATATAATAATATAATAATTACAAATCTCATGAATAAAAAAAAAATTTGGAAACTGACGCACTTGAATTAGGGAGGTCTCATTTATGGACAATAGCAAAACAAAAATTGAGACTAACAATAGAAAATATCAGGAGCTTATTGAGGTACCCAACGCCGTTATTTTTCATCTGGATCGTGACTGGAATTACTCCTCATTGAATCTAGAGTGGACGCATTTAACGGCATATAAAGTTGATGAAACTCTAGCGACTCCTTTTTTGACATATGTAAAAGAGGAAGATCGTGTCATGATTAAAGATCAATTTGAATCTTTGATTCAGGGTAAGGACGATGGGATTCATAAAGAATTTATGTTAGTCTCCAAGGATGGGCAGATGGAGGAAGTCCACTTATTTTTAAGAGTAAATTTAGACGAACAACAAAACGTTGAATCATTTTCAGGTACGATTACCTGCTTAACATCTCGAAAAGACAATATTGATGCATACAAAAGAGACATAAAAAACTATCAATTAATCACAGAAAATATGACTGATATGGTTGCGGTTCTTGCTGAAGATGGTTTAGTGTTGTACGCATCCCCTTCTCATACTACTTTTTTGGGAATGGAATTAGATGAGTATATAGGTAGTTACCCGATTAAACATATTCATCCTGATGATTGGGAAAGAGTCTTCCACTTCTTTCATCGAATGATTGAAACGTGGGCAACTCTAGATATAGAATATCGGTGCATGCATAAAGATGGTCATTGGCTTGACTTAGAAATGAAGTGTACTCCAATAAAAGGCCCAAATGATGAAATTCAAATAATTTCAGTTAGCAGGGATATCACTTTAAGAAAAAAAGCTGAGGAAGAACTTAGACAAGCGACCATAAAATTTAAAACCCTTCTTGCATCTCTCCCATATGGAGTAAAGGTGGAGGATGAAACTGGGCATGTTACCCTGATTAATGATGCTTATTTAGATATTTTTTCTCAAGACAAAAATGCAAAGAAACCATTCATTAGCGAAGTTAACCATGTAGTCCAGGATGATGAGTCTTATATTCGTGAAAAGCATGAAATTACAAGGATGTGTCAAAGTCGTCGTTCTGAAGAAATTCATTTACTAAACGGTCGAACAATAGAACGTGATGCTATCCCTATGATGGAAGATGAACATTTTGATGGTTATCTATGGATTTTTCGTGATGTGACAGCCGAGAAGGAAGCGGAACGAAAGCTTCAAAAGGCAAACCAAATATTGAAAGAGCTTTCACTATTAGATGGCTTGACAGGGATTGCCAACCGTCGATGCTTTGACAAAGCATTAGAGAGAGAATGGAATAAACAAATGAATCTTACAGAACCAATATCTTTACTATTGCTAGATATTGATTATTTTAAAGCATTTAATGATTTGTATGGCCACCAAGCTGGCGACACTTGTCTTAAGCAAGTAGGAAGCCTACTTAAAAACATCCCGAAAGAGCCACATGACTTGGTAGCTCGATATGGTGGAGAAGAATTTGTTGTAATGCTTCCAGGTAGTGCAGTAGAGCAAGCAATTGAAATGGCTAAATCTATTCAAGAAGCAGTTAAATACGCTAACATTACCCATGAGGGATCAATGATAAGTGAATCTCTTACATTAAGTATAGGGGTTTCGACACTAATCGTTACGACAATGAATAAACCTTCTGACCTAATAAGGGAAGCTGATAAAGCATTGTATGATGCTAAGAGAAAAGGTAGGAATCGGTTTAATGTACGATCTTGAATGTAATACTTCAATTCCTTAACAACCAGGATTGAAGCTTATTATTTAGATAATCTAAAAGGGATTCCTCCCTCGATCCTAATTAAAAAAGGTGACCGAATCAATACAATTTGGTCACCTTCTTTTGTCTTTAACAAATATCTCTGTCAATATTTATTCTGCAGTTTTAACAGCTTCAATCGCTGCCTCATAATTAGGATGATTCGTTGCTTCACTTACATATTCAACATATGCAATCTTATCATTAGAATCAATGACAAATACTGCACGTGCTAACAAACGTAATTCTTTAATGTGAACTCCATATGCTTCACCAAATGATAGATCACGGTGATCAGAAAGGGTTTTAACGTTTTCAAGTCCATTTGAACCACACCATCTTTTTTGGGCAAATGGCAAATCAACACTAATAGTTAAAACTTCAACATTACTTAAATTAGCAGCGTCTTCGTTGAAACGGCGTGTTTGAGCGTCACAAACCCCTGTGTCGATAGAAGGTACAATTGAAATTAAGCGAATCTTTCCTTTTGAGTTTTCAAGTGTTACCGGAGATAAATCATTATCAAGGACAGTAAAATCTGGTGCTACGTCCCCAACTTTCACTTCATTTCCTAATAATGTAACTGGATCATTTAAAAATGTAATTGATGCCATACCAATTCCTCCTTTATGTCTCTTATTCGTCCACTTGTATACTAAGTAATCCAACAATTAATAGTTTACTTTTACTACTTGTTATTGTCAATATAATAATAGGATAACCTCAATTCTACTTACTCTTTATTTGAAAAAATTTACTAAAAATAGAGATATCTCTGGAATAACTGTTATAACCGTTAAACTTAAGATCATCGCAATAAAAAATGGGACAGTGGCTCTAGCTAAGGTTTCAATCTTCAGTCCCGATATCCCAGAGCCAACAAATAGATTTACACCAACAGGTGGAGTAATAAAACCAATTGCTAAGTTTACAATCATAATGATTCCAAAGTGAATAGGGTCAATTCCTATATTAATTGCAATTGGTAATAAAATTGGAACTAGGATAATAATCGCTGCGACTGTATCCATGAACATTCCAACAAAAAGTAATAAAAGATTAAGCAGTAATAAAATAATCAAAGGATTTGATGATATACCTAATAATAAATCCGCAACCATTCTAGGAATTTGCTCCAATGTTAAGATTCTTCCAAATGCATTTGCTGTTCCAATAATAATTAATATAGTAGCAGATGTTAGCGCTGCATCCTTTAAAACACTAGGAATTGTTTTGAAATTTAGCTCCTTGTAAACAAATAAGCTAATAATTGCAGCATATACAACAGCAACAACTGCTGCTTCTGTTGGGGTAAAAATCCCACCGTAAATTCCGCCTAGTATCAGGATGGGAATAAATATAGCCCATTTCGCTTCATTAATTCCAGAAAGAGCTCTTTTGATGGTGAATTTTTCGCCATTCCCTTTGTAGTTATTCTTTTTAGAATGAATATAGCTCCAGCCCATCATCACTACGCCTATTAGAATACCAGGTAAGATACCAGCTATAAACATGTCACCAATGGATACACTCCCAGATACACCGTAAATAACCATAGGGATACTTGGAGGAATGATAATACCTAATGCACCAGCTGATACCACTACTGCCGTAGCAAATTTCTTATCGTAACCATATCCGACCATAGCAGGAATCATGATTCCTCCTACTGCTGCAACTGTTGCTGGACCTGAACCAGAGATAGCTGCGAAAAACATACAAGTTAAGACTGCTGCCATTGCAAAGCCACCAGTAAAATTACCGACAAAAACATTAGCAAGCTTAAAAAGACGTTCAGATATTCCGCCTTTCCCCATAATCTCTCCCGCTAAAATAAAAAACGGTACAGCCATTAATGGAAAGGAGTCTGTGGATTGAACAAGACTCTGTGCGAGATATTCAACAGAAGTTACGTCAGCAAATAAAATCGTGACAAGTGAAGCCAATCCAAGGGATATCCCAATAGGTACTGTCAGTAGTAAAAAGAATACAAAACTTCCAAATAAAATAAGTGCTGTCATATCAATCACCTACTCTCCTGATTTAAAGATATCAATTTGTATTTTCATTCTCTGGATTACTCTAATCGCTGTCAGCATTAACCCAACCATCGGGGCTGCATAAACCCACTGCATTGGTATATCCAAAGCCGGTGAACTGCGCGTTACTTGAACCACAACTTCAAAACTGAAGTATGTAAGGATAACAGCAAATGTTAAAAATGCTATATTTGCACACAGCCCCAATATGAATTTACCCTTTCTTTTAAACAACAAGGCAACAGCGTCTACACTGATATGCGCTTGCCTTTTCACACCATAACTTACCCCAATATAGATCATCCAAATAAATGCATACCTCGCCAGTTCTTCTGACCATACAAGAGACGAATCTAATATATATCTCATAAACACTTGGGTAAAAACTACTACTACAGTTAGAATACTTAACATAATGAGTAAGATAGATTCTATATTCTCATCTAACCATTTTAAAAATGTCATAAGCTTACCTCCTTTATTTAAAAACAGAACCTACCCAAGGCAACAATTAGGATAGATTCTGCTTTTTTCACTTCCTATTTCTGTTCTTCTAGGATACTATCGATAAGATCTTTACCATAGGTATCTTCATATTCTACATATACATCCTTTGATGCCTCTCTGAAGGATGCAATGTCTGGACGATTTACTTTCATGCCCCCTTCTTCTAACTCAGCTAATAACTTTTCTTCTTCCTCCATAACTAAGTTTCTATGAAACTTAGAAGCCTCTGTTAAGCTTGACTGAACAATTTTCTGCTGTTCAGGTGATAGAGTATTCCAAAATTCATCACTGATAGCTACAGTTGTTGCACTATACGAATGTCCTGTTAAACTTAAATAATCTTGAACTTCATAAAATTTACTTGCATGGATATTTGAGATTGGATTTTCCTGTCCATCTACTGTACCCTGCTGTAAAGCCATGTAAAGTTCACCAAATGCCATTGGGGTTGGATTTGATCCAAGAGCTTCAAAGATGCTTACCAATATAGGCATTTCCGGTGTTCGAATCTTTAGCCCTTCTAAATCTTCAACCTTTTCAATTGGTCTAACATTATTAGTGACATGTCTAAAGCCGTTTTCAAAGTGACCTAAGACACGTAAGTTATCATCAAGCAGTCCTGAAAATACTTCCTGACCGATTGGACCATCGAGTGCTTCCCAAGCTTGTTCATTTGTCTCAAAAAGGAATGGTAATCCAAAAACATCTACTTTTGGCTCGTATTGTGCATACGTACTAGCTGCAACCATTTGAATATCATTAAATGCAACACCTTCAACCATTTGTGGCTCACTACCTAATACTTCATTCGGGAAAACCTCAACAGTAATTTGATTATTAGACTTTTCCTCTACTAAAGATTTAAACTTTAGAGCTGCTTCATGTCTTGAATTCGTTTCAACTGCGCTATGTGCGAATTTAATCTTAATATTTTCTCCACTTTCGGTACTCTTCTCACTGTCGCTAGCTGTTTCTTTACCATTACAAGCTGCTAAAAAGGCTAACATGATAAATAACATTAAAAATAAAGTTGCTTTTCTCATCATTTCTCCCCCTTGAACTCATTTAGTCATATATATTTTAAAAATAGGTATGTTTAAAAAACGAAACGTACCTACTTTCTCACAAAGATTTACACACTACAAAAAACTAAAATTGTTAATTTTTTATATAATCGAGTACGATTTTTATTGGGGAACCGCTTTTAGTTAATGCCACTTCCATTGCTTCATTAATCTGGTCAAAATTAAACCTATGCGTAATTAATGATTCCAGCTTATACTTATGAGAAGCTATAATATCAATTGCGGTTTTAAAATCCTCTTTTACATACATGGAAGATCCAAACATCTGAACTTCGGAAATCATAAATTTGTTTAAATCAATTGATACCTTTTCCTCAAATAATGCAATAGATATAACTTTTCCCTTTCTTTTAATAACTGACAATGCATCGTCTAAAATAGATCCATAGCCAGCAGTAAGGAAAACATGGTCAAATTGACCAATATTAGCCGAGGTATATTTATGTAGGGATTGTACCCTTACGTTCACAACATCTGTAGCACATAATTTTTTACCGATTTCTAAATTGTTATCTATTGCATCTGTCAGACAAATAGTTTCGGCTCCTTTATAATGTGCAGCTACTGATGTAACGAGTCCTATTGGCCCGGAACCAAGAATTGCTACTTTATCTCCCTTTTTAACATCAGCAATATTTACCGCATGAACGCCAACAGCTAAAGGTTCTGTTAAGACTGCCAATTCTGTAGTTAACGTATCTGGGATTTTATATACAGTCTGCTCTGGAGCGACAACATATTCTGCAAATCCTCCATCCCATCTTGTTGTTCCAAGCACAACTTTTTCTTCGCATAGATTATAATCACCTTTTATACATGGTTGGCAATGCCCACAGCCTATTTGCGGTTCAATTGTCACCGTATCCCCATCTTTAACAGTAGTTACTTTATCACCTATTTCTACAATGTTTCCGATGATTTCGTGTCCTAATATACTTGGAGGATTTCGAAAGGGATGCTTTCCCAAAAATGCATGGACATCAGAACCACATATTCCTGCTTTGCTCACTTGAATTAATACTTCATTCCCCTTAATTTCTGGTAACTCTTTTCCTATGATTGTAAAATGTTTAATTCGATCAAATAGCGCTGCTTTCAAGACTTTTCCCCCTTACACTAACTTTTCCCAAAAGAAAAACACAACGAGAAATCGCTTACAATTCTATAGAGAATTGGTCTTAATAATAAAATTAAATATTAAAATTCCGAAAGCGCCTCCTTTCTTGAACCCATTTTCACTCCTCCGCTAACCCTCCTTACATAAACACTTCTAATCTTAGATTCTATTTTGGGTTAACCTTTAAATAATCCAATGTCTCATACTCTGTATAAAAATATGTGTAGCCATAGTTCTTTCTTGATAGCGATTACATTTCAAAAGAAGTACAAATCAATTTATTTAAATAAATTGATTTGTTGTAACCTTGTTAACTTGTATACTAAGTTAACTCATAATCATAGTATATCTTCGACGTGCTTGAGTGTCAATACAAATGATTTAAAGTATTCTGAAAAGTTTCTTATTCATAAGTCTCTTATATAGGTATTGCATGTAATGTTCAAAAATAAAAAATGGAATGCATCAAGTTATATACTTGATGCATTCCATTTTTTTGTTACTATGGAGTATTATAAGCTCGTTAGCAACCACATAAAGCCTATATTTGTGAGAATATGCTATAAAACATGCTTCGTTAATCCTTCCAATACCTGTCATATAAGTTTTGCATATGGAAAGTCATTAACTCTACAGCTTCTTTTTCGTTATGATCTTCTATAGCCTTTATTAGCAACTTATGCTCCTTAAAATTAACTTCTCTATAATCTGGTCGAGTTACCGTGCGATCACGAATAAATTTCCACATTTCCTGTTGTTTCATCGCGTTACTGATTGCAGCCATCATTTTTATAAATAAATCATTATGAGAAGCCTTAGCTATTCCTTTATGAAGTTCTTCATCTGTTTCAGGAACATAAATGCCTGCTTTCGTTTCTTCCTCCATCTTTTTTACCGTCGCGCGAAGTTCTTCAATATCCTTATTAGTAGCCCTTTGTGCTGCATATTTGATAATTAGAGGCTCAATATTCATTCTCGCTTCTACAATATCTTCTGGTGAGGTTGAATCAAATATAAAGGAAGATTCGGAGTTATTAGTAATCTGAGTATTTTTTACGTAAACACCTTCGCCTTGGCGCGAATATATCATACCATTCAACTCAAGGGCACTTAATGCTTGTCTAACAGGAGCACGACTAACTCCAAACTGTTCACACAGTTCTCTTTCCGCTGGTAATTTATCACCTATATTAAATGATCCAGATTGGATTTCTGAAAGAATTTGATTATAAATTTGGATATATAATTTCTCACTAGATACTCGATTAAAGCTAATTTTAATCACTTCTCTCAATATATATTCTTAATAAAGTAAACGTTTTAAAACACATATAATTATAAGCTTTTCCTTTTTAAAGAGCAACACTATTACACTATCTAGATACGTACACTTGTTGATCTTTCATTTTAATCCTATGGTTATTTTTTGAATAAAGCAAGGAATAATCTTAAGCTAGTACAGTCTCTATTATAATAACTTCTGTTTTTTCAAAAAAAGAGTGATGGTTGGCCATCACTCTCTTGAATCATAAAATCATTTTTTCAAATAACTTCATTTTATATATCAGATTATATGGATTGCATTTCAAGTGCAGTTATTTTATTAATTCGATTTTCGTGTCTTCCACCTTCTTCAAAAGGAGTAGTTAGCCATATTTTTGCAACATCACGTGCTAATCCTGGACCAATTACACGCTCTCCCATTGCTAAAATATTGGAATTATTATGTTCTCTTGTGGCCTTAGCACTGAAGGTATCATGTACAAGTGCACAACGAATTCCTCTGATTTTATTGGCAGCAATGCTCATTCCAATACCAGTGCCACAAATTAATATACCCCTGTCTACTTCACCTATAGCCACCTTCTCAGCTACTTGAATTGCATAATCCGGATAGTCTACAGATGTAGTACATTCACAACCTAGATCTATATACTCAATGTTCATCTCTTCCAATAATGAGATAATTTCTTTACGGATCGTTACCCCACCATGATCAGATGCAATGGCTACCTTCATATAGTATCCTCCTCTTAGATAACTTTCATCACTAAATGTCTTTTCTTTAAATGTAAACAACATATTCTAGCAAAACTGAAAACCTTTTCATTCAACGCCATTTAATATCTTAAACTATTTTTCGTTATTTTTATTTTCCTTATTAACGTTATTACAGCAATCACACTTAGAATAAAGAACAGTTACCTTTTCGTCCTCGAAATGATCTATTGTTGCATTACAATGTTTGCAAACTAATGTACCCATCTGTTCTTCCTCCATTCATTAACCTCATACTTGTATACTTATCATACAAGTCACTTCGTATTTAAAGTATACTTTTCGTACTTTCTATTGTCAAACAGGATTAAAATTAATAGTTATTCACTTCTCTCAGGATTTTGTTGATTTTACCAATAGTGGATTTAAATGCTGAAACAGGCAGCCCAAACTGGAATGCCTGCTAATCACTGCCTAATTAATCCATGTGTGAACCACCATTAATATCTATTTCTTCCCCAGTAATATAAGACGCCTCTTCAGAAGCTAAAAACGCTATAGTTGATGCAATTTCCTTCACTTCACCCGGTCTTCCCATAGGTATACTAGCAATAACGTTTCTTGCATCAGCTTCCGGAAGGGATTTCCATATCTCAGTGTTAACAAGCCCTGGTGCAACACAGTTAACAGTAATTCCATCAACCGCTACTTCACGAGCAAGATTTTTTGAGAAGCCTAATACCGCAGCTTTAGAGGCAGAATAATGTGCGCCACCAAATACTCCTCCTCCTCTTTTTGCAGAAACAGAAGATAGGCTGATAATTCTACCAAACTTTTGTTTTTTCATTGTTTCTAGTACTGCTTGAGTACAGAGGAATAATCCAAACATATTTACATTAAATACTCTTGTCATATCTTCAAGTGTCATATCCTGAACTGTTACTTTTTGTGAGATTCCTGCATTATTGACAAGAATATCAATTCTTCCAAATTCAGCAAGCACTTTCTCTACCATTGCGTCAACAGATTCTTTATTCGTAACATTTAATTCTACACCTAACGCTCTCCCACCAGCTTCAGTTATAGCATTTACAGTGTCCTCGATACCTTCTAAATTTAGATCGGCAACAACAACTGTTGCCCCTTGATCCGCTAATGCAAGTGCTATCGTACGCCCGATACCTTTTTTAGAACCACTTCCTGTTACAATTGCTACTCGATCATTTAATTTAAACATGAACCTTCACTCCTAAGTTAGTAGTTTACTTATTTTATATTTTTCTATTGAAGCATTTCTTTAGCAGTCTTAATGATATCGCTAACAGTAATTCCATTAAGTTCCATTAACTTTTCATATGGAGCAGATTGACCAAATTGATCCTGAACCCCGATTCTACTCACTTTTCCTTTACCTTCTTCTGCAACAACTTCACATACAGCGCTTCCAAGACCATTTAGAATATTGTGATCTTCAACTGTAATTAAACGTCCAATGTCTAAACATTCAACGATAGCTTCACGATCTATTGGTTTAATCGTATGCATATCTAAGAGTTTTACAGAAATACCTTCTTTTTCTAGCTCCTTTGTAGCTTCTATTGCTAAATGGACAGTATCACCATTGGCAATGATGGCAATATCTTGCCCTTCTTTAATTTTTTTCGCTTTTCCAATTGTAAACTCTTCGTTCTCATCATAAATTACTGGAATTGTGTCTCTTGTGAAACGAAGATAAACAGGACCATACATTTTTGCTGCTTGCTCTACTAATTTTCTAGTAGAAAAGTAGTCTGCACCCATGATGACAGTCATATTTGGAAAACTTCTTAAAACGCCCATATCCTCTATAGCTTGGTGACTTCCTCCATCATTGGCTGGCGTTAGTCCCCCGTGGGAACAAGCAATTTTAACATTTAAATTTGGATAACAAACTTCTTGTCTAATTTGCTCTGCCATTCTTAAGGAACCAAATACAGCGTAAGTGCTTACAAAAGGGATTTTACCAGTTGTTGCTAGTCCTGCAGCCAAACCAGCAGCATTTTGTTCTGCAATTCCGACATTGATATGTTGCTCAGGTAATTGCTTAATGAAATTGCTCGTTTTACATGATTTTGCAATATCAACATCAATGACATAAATATCTTTATTCTCTTTACCTAACTTTACAATTTCATCCCCAAAAGCTTCTCTCGTTGCTTTTTTTGTTGTTAGCGTTTTCTCTATAATGCTCATCATTTTAACCCCCCTACGATTTCAGCTATTGCCTGTTTGTATTCTTCATCATTAGGAGCAACCCCGTGCCAGTCAGCAACATCCTCCATGTAAGAAACACCTTTACCTTTCACCGTGTCAAGTACAACGCATTTTGGTTTTCCATTTTGCGCAACTCTTATTTCATCTAACGTTTCAATAATTTCTGCCATTGAATGTCCATTGATTCGTTTTGTTTCAAATCCAAATGCTTCAAATTTCTTTTCTAAATCTTGGAGCGGCATAATCTCATCACAAAAACCGTCAATCTGAAGTCGGTTATTATCTACAAATACAACTAAATTGTCTAATTGATACTTCACTGCAGTCTGTGCTGCTTCCCAAATTTGGCCTTCTTGACATTCACCATCGCCTACTAAAGAAAAAACCCGATAATCTTTCTTATCTCTTTTTCCCGCTATTGCCATTCCAACACCACATGAAAGTCCTTGCCCTAATGATCCTGTTGAGATATCGATCCCAGGGCATTTTTTCATATCTGGATGTCCTTGGAAAGGAGAACCGTACTCTCTTAATGTGTAGATTGTGTCATATGGGACATAACCTTTTAAAGCTAAGGCAGAATACTGTATAGGACAAACATGCCCTTTTGAAAGAACAAATCTGTCACGGTCTTCCCAAGTAGGGTTATTTGGGTCAATATTCATTTCTTTAAAATACAAAGCTGTCATAAGATCTGCTGCAGAAAGTGATCCTCCTGGATGACCTGATTGTGCTTTGTGAATCATTGTTATAGCTGTTTTCCTCATCTCAATGGCTATGTCTTTTAGTTCTTCAATACTTATATTTTTCATCTTCTTCACCTCAATTAAAGATTTAATAGAAAGTTAGATTTGTAATGTTGTTCACTTGTAATACAAGTTAACTTATATCTGTAGTATACACACTCAGACTTTACTTGTCTACTAAGTGAACAAACTTTCGTAATATTTTTTTATAAAATTACACAAAAAAAGAGAAGGATCGTATCCTTCTCTTTACAGTAATAACAGTGTTAACTGAGGAATGATGGCTATTATGGTCAAACTAATTAGCATGATAAAAAAGAATGGAACAACACCCCTTACGAGTGAAGGCATACTTAAACCAGAAATTCCTGAACCTACAAATAAATTCACTCCAAGTGGCGGGGTAATAAAACCGATCGATAAAGTAACAATCATGATAATTCCAAAATGGATAGGATCTAGTCCTACTTGAGCTGCTACTGGGAAAAGAATTGGTGTAAAAATAATGACTGCTGCTGATGTATCAATAAAACATCCGATAATTAATAACAATATAATGATAATAAATATAATAGTAATCGGATTTTCTGAAAGCGATAAAAATGATTCTGCAATTGTTTGTGGTATTTTCTCCATTGTTAAAATAGTACCAAATGCATTTGCTGTACCAATAATAATTAATATAGAAACTGAACTCATAGCTGCTTTTGCAAGAATTTCTGGGAAGTGGCTTATTTTGATTTCTTTATGCAAGAATAAACTAACAAAAGCTGCATATACCACACCGAAAACGGCTGCTTCTGTTGGAGTAAAAATACCACCATAAATTCCACCTAAAATAATAATTGGTACTAAAAGAGACCATTTAGCATTATTTAAAGCAGAGAACATCTTTTTAAAATTGAAATTTTCTTTTGTTCCAGAATACCCCTTCTTTTTAGAATAGTAATAACACCATATGATTAAACAAACGCCAATTAAGATCCCTGGGAGGATACCACCCAAGAATAAATCACCGATTGACTGATTACCTGCAATACCATAAAGGACCATCGGTATACTAGGAGGAATGACGATTCCCAAAGAACCTGCTGTTACGATTACAGCAGTAGCAAATTTTCGATCATATCCCTGTGCTACCATCGCTGGGATCATAATACCACCAACAGCAGCAACTGTTGCTGGACCAGAACCAGATATAGCTGCAAAAAACATGCAGGTAATAACTGCCGCTATTGCAAAGCCGCCGGTAAAACGTCCAACGAATATATTAGCTAAATTGAATAGACGCGTAGATATTCCACCTTTCCCCATTATTTCACCAGCTAGGATAAAAAATGGGATAGCCATTAACGCAAAATTATCTGTTGAAGTCACTAATCCTTGTGTCAAAAATGTAATTGAAATATTGGGTGAATAGATAGCCGTAATAAGACCTGCTAAACCTAAAGAAATAGCAATAGGGACAGAAAGGATCATAAACAAGAAAAAGCTACCAAATAACACAAAACTTGTCATACAATTTTCCCCTCCTGAAACTCAGTCTGTTCTTGACACTCGTTGCGATTTAATGTTTTATACTCAATTACCAACCGGGCCATTTTTTGAATAAGACGGATTGCAGTTAAAAGCATTCCTACGACTGGTGCAGCGTATATCCATCCAAGAGGTAACCCTAACGCAGCAGATTCCCTTGTCACCTTTAAGACAATGTCAAAACCATAATAGGTAATGACAACTGCAAAAACAAAAAATGAGAAACTCGCGATCATATCAATGATGATTTTCCCCTTTTTTTCAAACAACATTGGAAAGGCATCCACACCCAGGTGTTCTCCTTTTTTCACTCCATAGCTGACTCCGATATAGATCATCCAAATAAATACGTACCTAGCAACCTCCTCTGACCATGTGAGAGACTCACCTAGTACATATCTCATAAAAACTTGTGTGAAAACAATAATTACTGTGAAAATACTAAGTATGATTAAAATATATTCTTCTAAATGTTTGTCTAACCAAGTGATGACTTTCATTTAAAATCCTCCTCAAAATTAAGTACAAAACCTTCCACTCTTTATTCAACCGCTCTCAAAATAGTATTAACAAAATCTTCACCAAACTTGTTCTTGTAGGATTCATAGACACTTTGGGATTTTTCTCTAAAAGCTTCGCTATCTGGTTGAATAATCTCCATACCAGCATTTTGTAACTCATCTAGCATCGTTTCTTCATTTTCTCTTAATAAATCTCTGTGGAACTGTGCAGCTTCTCTTGCACTTATTTTAATAATGTCTTGCTCCTTAGGTGTGAGTGTCTGCCAAAATTCTTCACTTATTGCTACAGGTAATGGCATGTATTGATGACGAGTCAAATTTAGATAATCTTGAATTTCATTAAATTTACTTGCGTAAATATTTGCAATTGGATTTTCTTGAGCATCAACTGTGCCCTGCTGTAATGCCATATATAATTCTCCGAATGCCATCGGTGTCGGATTGGCACCAAGTGCCTTGAAGGTACTAACTGATAATGGGAACTCTGGAGTTCTAATTTTCAGTCCTGTTAGATCATCAGGACTTTCAATTGGTACATTTGAAGTAACATGACGAAACCCATTCTCGAAATATGCTATTACTCTTAAACCGTCTTCTAATAAAGGTTCTGCTACTCTCTGTCCAATTTCACCGTCCAAAACACTCCAAGCTTCTTCATAGGAATCAAAGAGATATGGTAGTTCAAACACACTTATTCTTTGATCGTATTGACTAAATGCACTAGCAGCTACCATTTGAAGGTCATTGAAGGTGACACTTTCTATCATTTCTGCTTCAGAGCCAAGTTGCTCATTAGGGTATACTTGAACTTTTATTTCACCTTGTGATTTTTCTTCTACTAACTCTTTGAATTTCAAAACAGCTAAATGTCTTTCATTTGATTCTACTGCACCATGACCAAACCTTATCAAGGTAACATCATCTGATCCAACAGCATTACTAGTAGTAAATAAAACTACTAATATACTAAGAGCTAGTCCTGCAGTTACAAAAATCATTATGTTTTGAATCGCTTTCATTTATATCCCCACCCCATAGTTAAAATTCTGTATACAAGTTGAATAGCCTAGGTGATTCATTTTTACTTGTGAAATAAAGTTTTGCTAACTATTTATTTCATAGTTCAAATTATTGGAATAAAGCACTGAAAACCCTTACATTTCATACCATTTACTATCTTAAAAGTTTTTCTTTAATGGTATATCCTGATTGGCTTTTCCGCAACACCCTCACTTAGAAAAAAGTAACCCCTTTCATTTAAAACTGATAAATAATAAATTCCTATGATTACAAACTAATGTACACATTAGTCCATACACACTATCAATCCAAACTTGTTTACTTGTCTACTAAGTCACTCTGTATTTAAAGTGTACTTTTCACGCTTACAATTGTCAATCATTTTTATAAATTTTATATTTTCAACTATGCTCTGTACACTTGTCATGTCAAAAGTATGTTAAATGTGCCTACCGCCCGCCCCGCGGAAAGCTAGCATCTCTCGCTGCAATCAACCACACCGCACTACTAGGTAAATAGTAAAAAGTTTGCGATAATAGAAAAAAAACGCTAGATTAAGTGTTTAAATACTGGACTAGCGTTTTCTTTAATAATTTGTGAGAAGGATTCGAACCCCCGCCCCCATTGAGAGTGCTTTATTTTTTGTTCTTACAGTAAAAATTATACAGGATAAGTTTACACATATAAGGACTTACTAGCCCAAATTGAACAACCTCTACTTATGGAAAGTGGAGGCTAGCAAGCCCTTACGTTTTTATTGATAGGTAGCTGTTCTGCAATAATCGTACTGTACTGCAGATTAATCTGCTGATTTACGAAAAACTGATGGCGAACTACCGGTTATTTTTTTGAAATTGTTACTGAAATACGCTAAATCAGAATATCCCACTCTTTCAGCAATTTCAGATATTCGCAGAGAAGTGTAAAGTAATAACCGTTTAGCCTCTTTCATTCTTATCTCTGTTATATAATCAACAAACTTTTTGTTAAGTTGTTGTTTGAACAATTGACTTAGGTAACTAGGATTCATGTGAACTTTTTCCGCAGCTTCCTTAAGATTAATTTGTGCTAATGGTGTTTTCTCAATATATTGCAGTACTTTTTCTATTGTAGAGGATGGAAGTTCTTCATTTACATCAAATGCATCGTTCTTTTTTTCCTCCTCCCCTTTCCGTTTATTTATCCACTTTTCTAAACAAAATTTCAAATCATTTTCTTCAATAGGTTTAAGAAGATAATCAGTTACTCCATTTCGAATTGCTTTCTGTACAAATTGGAACTCATCATGAACACTAATGACGATAACATCCTGATCTCCATTGTATTGGCGTAGTTCTTTCACAAATGCAAGTCCATCCATGATAGGCATACTGATATCTGTAAATATTAAATCAATTTCATTCTGTTTTATCCAATCAAGAGCTTCTAGCCCATTCGCACATTCATGTGAAATCTGAAATGGGAGGTTTAATTGTTTTATCGACCATTTAAGAGTAGTACGAACCCATTTTTCATCATCTACCAGTAAAATGCTGAACATCAGTATCCCTCTTTTACTCAATAATTGGCATGCGAATCTTCACAACCGTACCTCTCCCGTTAAGGTTGTTCGTCAGTTGTATTCCGTATTCTGAGCCAAAAGATTTTACTATCCTTTGATGAACATTGACAATTCCTATACTCGTTCCACCATCCGTAATCTCTCTATGTTTAAGATTAAAAAGAATGTTTCGGAGTTCTTCTTCTGAGATACCAACACCAGTGTCCCTAACTTCAATGATGAAAGAGGATTCAGTATCTTTATGAACTGAAATGTCGATCTTGATTATGTTGGAATTTGACCGAAAGCCATGTAAAAAGCAATTTTCTAATAATGGCTGCAAAGTAAACTTGACAACCGTTAATTTCTTTGCCCATTTAGGTATATTAAATTCACATTCAAACTGGCTATCGAAACGGAACTTCTGAATTTGCAAGTACATTTCACTAAACTTCATTTCTTCTTGTAATGTAACAATAGTTGAGGTATTTCGTAAATTATAACGAAGTAACTTCCCAAGTGAAGAGGACATGATTGCGATATTTTCTTGTTCTATTTCTAGAGCCATTCCCCTTATCGTTTCTAATGAATTATATAAAAAGTGAGGATTGATTTGAGACTGCAAAACTTTTAACTCAATATCTTTTTGTCGCAATGACATTTCTGTTTCTCTTAATTTAGCAAAATATACTTCCTCAAGCAGTCCAGATAGTTTTTGAACCATATTATTAAACCCTACCGATAATTGACCAATTTCATCATTTGTTTCAACCTTTACCCTTGAATCAAGTTTACCTACTTCAACCTTTTTCATAAATAGATGTAACCTCTTAATTGGCCTAAGAAGACCGGTTGCAAAAACATATCCTACTAAATAAGCGATAATCAATGAAATAACGATTGTCCATAGGATCGTCTGCCTGATCAGGATTGTACCTTTTGTTAAATCGTGATAAGGAATTGCCGTGAAAAATGTCCAACCAAGATCCTTTGATTGGGTATATGTAAAAAAGTCTTTCCTTTCATTTTCCAGCAGGATTGAGCCATTCGTTTCGGATGGTAATTTAGTTAACCCACTCACTTTCACTTTATCACCAAGAATAGACTGATTAGGATGATACACATAATGATCATTAGCGTCTAAAATGAAAAAGTATCCATTATTTCCAGGAGTGACTTTATTTGAAAATTCATTAAATCTCCTAAAGTTAATATCTATAATTAACATGCCAACATGTTGTAATGTTTCAGGATTATAAAGCCGTCTAACAAGTGAAATTACAGGTACTTCTTTGTCTTTTAATTTAAGAGTTCGACTGACCAGAATAGCTAACCCATTCTGAGGAACGGTAGAATACCAATATTCATTCTTCATCTTATAGGTTGGATAATAGTTTTTGTTTCCTAGTAGATCAATGAATTGAGCATTGTTATCCAAATAAACTGTTATATTAGATATGTCAGGTCTTGAATACTGCGCATTTATTAGGAGCTCCCGAACCGATTCTCTAATTTCGCCATCTTCATCCTCATACATCGACTGTAATTTTAAAAAGTTAATTAGATCTGGTGAGTTAACGATTTTAAGGCTTGTTAAATCAAAATCCCTTATATAATCCTCAATTCGTGCTTCTACTTGTTCAATTACTTGCAAGTTATAATGTGTTGCCTCCTCTTTTAGTTCAACGGAAGAAATATAATAGGAGATTAATCCCACTGAAATGATAGGGAGAATAACTAAAAAACTAGAGAAAATAAAAAGCTTCGTCATAAAAGAATGGTTTTTATATTGGATGATTTTTTTAGTATTTTCAATTATATTTTTCATGACATTCCTTTTCTTCCCCCTCATTAAACTACCTTTTACAAAATGAGTAAATTCCAGGCCGAATAGGACCTGGAATTTACTTTCTCCTCATTTATTTACGTGCTTCATCGATCGCACTCATTATTTCCTTGAATTCGCTTCCATATTGCTCAACGACAGGCTTAACAGCTTCTTTCCATGGAGTAAGATCATCTACTTCTGTAATCGTTACACCCGCATCACGTAACGTCTGTTCTGATTCTTTTTCCCATTTATCCCAAGTTTCTCTTTGTGTTTTAACAGAATCAAGAGCAGCTTGTTTAATAATCTTTTGATCTTCTTCTGATAGCTTATCCCAAGCAGCTTTACTAATTAATAGAACTTCAGGCGTTCTTTGGTGAGTATCCAAAATCATATTTTTAGATGATTGAAAATGATTTGATGAAACAAAGCTTGGATAGTTATTCTCGGCACCATCAATAACTCCTGTCTCAAGTGCACTAAAAACCTCACCATATGGCATTGGAGTTGCACTTGCCCCTAAAGCTGATACTAGGTCGATGTTTACTTTACTTTGCTGAACGCGAATTTTTTGTCCTTTCATATCCTCAATACTCTTAATAGGTTTGTTAGAATAAAAACTTCGTGCTCCAGAACTATAATAAGCAAGACCTATCATCTTAGAATCCTCTAGATTATCTAACATTTGACTCCCCATATCTCCCTCTAGAAAGTTCCAGAGATGTTCGTCAGAATCAAATACATATGGCAAACTTAGAACTGACAACTCTTTATTAAACTCTGCCAAAGGACTAGCATTCACTCGCGTAAATTCGATTGCCCCTAGTTGAACTTGTTCAATAACAGCCTTCTCTTCCCCTAATTGTGCGGATGGAAAAACTTCAATTTTGATTCGGCCATCCGTTCTTTCATTCACCAATTCAGCAAATTTCATGTCACCAACTACAGTTGGATAGTCAGGTGGATGTGTATCCGCCAATCGGAATGTATATTCTGCTTTTTTTTCTGATTCAGTATTACCTTCTGAAGATGAACTTGAACTACTTGTGCAACCAGTCAAAATCGAACTTGTAAGAAATAGACTTACCATTATACCCACTGCAAATTTTTTCTTCATCTTAACACACCCCTTAAATAGTTTGATAGTTTTTCTTTTGTTTATTTGATCAATTCCTTTAGTTATTTAGCCAAGAGATTTGGTAACCACAAGACAACCTCAGGAATATACGTAATAATTAATAATACAACCAACATTGCATAGAAGAATGGTAACATGGCTTTTGTACCTTGTTGAACCGAAACTTTACCAATCGCACATCCTACAAACAACACCGTTCCAACTGGCGGAGTTAACAGTCCTAAACCTGCATTGAGTATTAAAATAATGCCAAAATGAATTGGATCCATCCCAAAATTTGTAACGACTGGAAGCAGGATTGGGGTCATGATTAAGATCATAGGTGCCATATCCATCGGCGCACCAAGCAAAAGGAGTAATATATTAATAATTAATAAAATAATAATCGGATGATCTGATATATTCAAAAACAAATCTGTTACCATTCCTGGTATCTGTAAATAGGCTAAAAGCCAACCAAATGCAGCAGATGCAGAAATGAGGAAAAACACCATAGAAACTGTTCGCATCGTTCTTTTCAAAATTGTCGAGATTCTATTAATTTTCACTTCTCGATAGACGCCAAATGCTAATATGAAAGAATACAAGCATGCTAGAGCCCCAGATTCTGTTGCCGTAAACAAGCCGGAGACGATCCCACCCAAAATAATGATCGCCGGTGTGAGAGAAAGTATTCCATGAAAAATAATACCAGCCCATTGTTCTCTAGGAACCGAATCCCCTTTTTTATAACCACGTTTTCTTGCAATGATATAACCTGTAATCATTAGGGTTACTAATAAAAGTAATCCAGGCACAATGCCAGCCATGAACAAACTTGCGATTGAAACTCCTCCCGCTGCAAGTGAGTATAACACTAAGTTATGGCTAGGAGGTACAACTACACCCTGAATCGCAGAAGATATGGTAACACCTACAGAATAATCTGCATCATAGCCTTGTTTCTTCATCATTGGAATCATAACAGATCCGACAGAGGAAGCATCTGCAACAGCAGAACCAGAAATGTTACCGAAAAACATACAGGCAACACTATTTACCATCGCAAGACCACCACGAAATCTTCCAACACATAGGTTTGCGAAGTTTACAAGCCGCAATGCTAGTCCACCTTCACTCATGATATGACCAGTCAAGATAAAGAATGGAATTGCCAGTAAGGAATAGGAATTGACTCCCTGAAACATCTGTTGTCCAACTATAGCAAGAGGAACCTTTACATAAATAATCGTCAAAAGCGATGATGCAATAAGTGTCAGCGCAATTGGAAAACGAAGCAACACTAGACCAATAAAACTTACAATTAAAATCGTAATCGCAATGTAATCAGTAGGCACTTTAATTCCCCTCCTCTATATCTTGGTGACGATTCGTATTAATATTAAAAAACTGTAATACTGCGTATGCACAGATCATGACACCGGCAATCGGTATAATGAGATATTGTACACTCGTAGGTAATTTTGTTGCAGGAAGAGTTGATTCAGACATAAGGATTGCAAAGCCCCAGCCTTGATAAACAAGAAACAAACCAAAGGCAAATATACTCGTATCAATGACTTTATCTAGAACCTTATTAACACCCTTCGAAAAATAGTTCGTGATCGCGTCGATTCCCAAGTGGATATTTTCGCGAAAGCCGATCGCAATTGCCATGAAGGCAAACCAGCTCAGCAATAAAAGGGTGACTTCTTCAGACCAAAAAAAGACAAAGTTAAATAATTTTCGTGTCATTACTTGTGTGGTAACGATAATAACCAATGAAAGTAGTGACAAAAGAGCAAAATTCTCAAAAATTGAATCGATGATTAGCCCAAATTTTTTGACTAATTTCATATGCATCCCTCCTGTAAGAAAGCGTTTTCAATACCTTTATTTTACGTATGATTCAGAATCATTTGAATGTGATTTCTTTAGGAGAATTTGTGTTTTTTTTAGTTTGATGATCAATAAGTTGTTTGAATAGGGCTTACACATAGCCTTCAAAAAAAAAACGCTAGATTCAGTGTTTAATTACTGAACTAGCGTTTTTTTTTCCAGAGGGCTTAAATCCCCACCCCCTTCTCTGAATCTAATTTAATAAATACATATAGGATTGAAGGCTACTGAAATTGGAATAACTATATTTCTAGACAAGCTACCATTATGCACTTAAGCTAATCCATTTCCTTTTTCATCACAACTTGATTAAAAAATATCTGACTCATGTAATAAATCATATACGCTAACGGACTACCTACAATAAATATCATCGCTGGATACGTATATATAATTGCCAAACCTATTGCTGCAATTAGTAATAAAATAATCGTTAAGATCGGATTCATAAGAGAAAAGAAGAAAGCATTTCTTATCACTATTTTCCAGCTTAATTCAAAATGCACCATTGTTGGAAAAAGATAAATAGAGATCGAACAGAACAAAACGAAACCTATTATTAAAACGATATAAAGGATAAGTTGGATGATGGAGTTATCAGGATGAATAACCATATAATCAAAATATAAAAAAATAGCTACTAAACCCCAATAGATAGATATAACCAAACTTTGTTTAAAATTCTCTTTAAACATGGCAAAGTAATCTTTTATAATCCCCTGAGAATCCTTTTGTAACTGTCGTTTTCTGATCACACCAAACATTGCGGTAGTTGCTGGAAAAAACGTAAATAGGGGGATTGAGGTTAAAACCCATAATAAATTCAAAAGAAAATAATCAACAATTGTAGTTAGCGTATTTAATAGTCTATTTTCAATCATTCTTTCATCCCCCTATTACAGATTTTGAATTATTTACTCCAAGTAGATTTTAGTGTATATAGTTCTAAGGAGTTTATTATTACATTTCCACCTTTAGCATACATTTCTAGATCTTGACTGTTCTCATGTGGAAAGATTAAGTCTGTTATCACTAGTTCACCATCATTTCCAAATACTTCGACAGATGACCAATCAACAAATATATGCAATTTAACTTTATTGTCTTTCGGAACTAATTCACCATCATGTATTCCTGCAAACGAATTATTAAAGCTAGAATCTCCAGATTTAGTACGATCCAAAAATAACTTTTTCTTTTCTACATTATATCCAATAATCGTTTCAGCACTATCTGATTTACACACCTTGAACCCAAATTCATGTGCTCCACCTAGTTCAAATTCTACTACTATTTCAAAAGCATTGCCTTTTAAATCTGATAGAAGATTGTCGTTAGGGATGATTGTTTTATTTGTAATCGTGATAGGATTTTCGCGAATTGTTTGTAATTCTTTCACAGGAGTTTGTACTAAATGAACTCCATTTTCTAGCGTTTTTAATGAAAGAACTCTAGGAATCGTCATCGCACTACGCCACTCTTTTGTTGGGGTTACATTTGCATATCTCCAATTACTCATCCAACCAACATAAATTCTTCTCCCATCTTCAATTGGAACATCTGACCAGCTGACTCCTGCATAATTATCTCGGCCTCGATCAATCCAGAGAATGGTATCTGGTGAATGATTATTTGTAAATGTCTTTCCATCAAAGTCACCAATAAAATATTGAGTTCTCGATCCTTCTTCATAAGTTGGATCATCACCAATACTTAAAAATAACACCCATTTTTTATTATTTTGATCTCCATCAATCTCCAATTCAAAAAGGTCTGGACATTCCCAAACACCTTCATGTGAACCATGTTCCTCACCAAACTCACTCGCAAATTCCCACGTTTTCAAATCAACTGATGTATATAGTCTAACGGTCTGACCTGCAGCTAATATCATGATCCAGTTCTTTGTTTCTGTATGCCAGAACACTTTTGGATCTCTAAAATCAGTAATCGTTTCATCTACTAGAACTGGATTTCCTTCATATTTCATCCATGTACGACCATTATCTTGACTATAAGCAATACTCTGTCTTTGTCTTGGACGTTCTGATTCAGGGTATAGATCAGCATGAGTAAAGATTGCAACTAACCCTGACTTCCCGTTGAAAAAACCAGATGTATCATTCCAATCTACAACTGCACTTCCAGAAAAAATGGTCCCATGCTCATCTGGTTTAAGTGCAATATGCAAGTGTTCCCAATGAACAAGATCCTTGCTTACCGCATGTCCCCAATGCATTGGTCCCCAAGTTATTCCATTTGGATGGTATTGATAAAACAAGTGATATTCTCCGTCATAATACACCATTCCATTTGGGTCATTCATCCAGTTAGCTTCAGGTGAAAAGTGAAACTGTGGACGATAACGTTCTGTATAATATTTTTGCTCAATCTCAATGTTGTTCATAGATTTTTTCTTCCTTTCTCCCTAAGTTGTTATTAGTAACGTTTTAAAGGCCAGATAAAAAGAAACATCTGGCCTCTGGAAAGAATACATCATAACTCTTCGTTAAAGCGGTCTAACCCTGTTTGATAAATTTCCATCAATTCATTTAAGCCCATATCTTCTAATTGAGCGACATAATCATCCCACTCTTCTTCAATTCCACCTTCAATTAACCATTGAGCTTCCTTCTGCTTTACAAATTCCTTTATTTCAGGTTCAATTGTGTTAATCTTTTCAAGCTCTTCATTACTAAAGAAGATTTGTGGATAATTCTCCTCTACCATATGTGGTTTATAGTATTCATCAAGTATTTCTAGACGTTCTTTTGCTCTTGGCTCCATATCTACAACCGTGTCAAAATGTTCTTTTAATACGACGAATGGTCCACCTGGAGCCACCTTTTGTCTAAATTCCCCCATAGCCACACCTTCAGGCAATTCTTTGTTAACTAACATACCATTCTCATCTTCTTCATAGATTTCTCCAACAGGCCCCCAGTTAATTTGAGCAGACATTTTCGGTTCATATAATTCATCGACCCAACGCATTGTAATTTCTGGATTGTTGTTTGCTGATGTGATAACAAAAGCATCTCGTCCATACTCTGAATGATTAGAACGTCCAACTCTTATTTCTCCATCTTTTCCTTTTAATGGTGGTAATACAGCATAATCCTTAACTCGATCTGGGCCAACTACCTCTGTATCTTCCCACCAAATAAATGAACCTAACGAAGGATCTTCTGTTTTCCCTTTTGCAAATAATTGTGCAGTATCCTGTGTAACAACCTCAGGGTCAATTAATCCTTCTTTCACCCAATTATGATAATAAGAAATTGCTTCTTTATATTCTGGTTGTGTAGCAGCATAAATCACCTTACCGTCTCGTACAACTCGGTGATCAGCTTCAAATGGTGAATCCGGAAGACCAAATAAACCGATTAAATCTCCTTCATTTCCACACCAGCCATTAAACCAGAACGTTAAACCAATTTCATCTTGCTTACCATTTCCATTTGGATCCTTCTCTTTGAAAGCTTTTAGCACATCATGATATTCTTCCAATGTTGTCGGCATTTCAAGTCCTAGTTTATCTAACCATGTTTGGTTAATATACATGATATTTGGCATACCGACCAAATCCATCTCTTCAGCACGAGGTAATGAATAGATATGCCCGTCTGGTGCTGTTATCATCTGTTTTAATTCTGGTCTTTCTTCAAATAATTTCTTTAAATTTGGTGCGTATTTATCGATCAAATCTTCTAAAGGAATAATGGTTCCGTTTTGTCCATGTTGCATGAGATCTTTATCTGTAAAGCCAGAAGCATAAAAGGCATCTGGTAAATCACCACTTGCTAGTAATAGATTTTTCTTTTCTTGGTATCCATCTGCAGGGATATTATCCCACTTTATTTTCACATTTGTTGCTTCTTGAAGTCTATCAAAAATAACCATTTCAGAGTAATCAGGAGCTAACGCTGCCTTTGGAGAAACAAAATTTAATGTCACCTCTTTTTCAACAATTGGTAACCCTGTTTCATTAAATGTTGCAGCTTCTTCTTTCGCCTTACTGCTTGTATCGTTACTTGAACAACCAGTTAATGCAAGTGCAGTACTTAAACCGATGGCTAAAATTGCTGATGTTTTCTTTTTCTTATTTCTTTCTATACTTCTTTTCATGGATCTAATCATTTCATTTTCCCCCTTAAAGAACTTGCTTATTCATTAACCTTTAATTCCACCAATCATAACTCCCTTAACAAAGTACTTTTGAACAAATGGATACAAGATTAATAGTGGAATTGAAGCTACAATGATCACACCGTATTTAATTAGCTCTGAAACTCTTTGTTTTGCTGCAAGTGAATCAAGATCACTAATCATTTGAGTTGATGCTTCATTCTGAATTAAGATATTTCGTAAAATCAATTGCAGCGGATACAAATCTTCATTATTCAAATAAATTAATGCATCAAAGTAAGAGTTCCAATGCCCAACTGCATAAAATAAAACCATAACTGCAACAATTGGTTTTGATAAAGGCACAACAATCTTCCAAAAGAATTTTGCATCAGAACAACCATCCATTTTTGCGGCCTCTAACAGCTCGTTCGGTATCGAAGTTTGGAAATAGGTTCGAGCAACAATAACGTTCCACACAGCTACAGCTTTAGGTAGAATTAAAGCCCACATCGTATTAAGTAAGCCTAAATCCTTAACTACTAAATAAGTAGGAATTAACCCTCCAGAAAAGAACATCGTAAATAGAAACAAAAACATAATTAAGTTTCTTCCATATAAATCCCTTCGTGACAATGCATACGCTGCCATTAATGTAAAAGTAACATTTACAATTGTTCCAACAAATGTATAAATAATTGAGTTCTTATATCCTAGCCAAATCTTGCTGTCGTTAAATATCCTTTGGTATCCCTCAAACGTGATATCTTTTGGTAAAAACCATACTTTTCCTTCGTATATCATGTTAGGATTACTAATTGAAGCAATGACAATAAAGTAAAGTGGGTAAACAACTAAAATAACCATAATTGCGACGAGGAATATATTGATCAAATCGAAGACTTTATCTTCTTTTGATCGTCTTGTTGTTCTTTTCATTGCTAGTAAACTCATAATCTTTTAACCTCCTTTTTACCAAAGTCCTTGACCAGATAATTTCTTAGCAAACTTATTAACTGCTACCAATAAAATTAAGTTAATAACAGCGTTAAACAATCCAACTGCTGCAGCAAAGCTATATTGAGCTTGCTGTAAACCCATCTTATAAACATATGTTGGAATAATTTCAGCTGCTGGTTGGTTTAAAGGTGTTTGTAATAAGTAAGCCTTTTCAAAACCGATATTCATCATATTCCCTACTGACAAGATTAGTAGAATGACTGCTGTTGGCATAATTGCCGGGATATCAACATGTAAAATCCGATGCCATTTGTTCGCTCCATCCATTACGGCTGCCTCGTGTAGCTCAGGGCTTACACCCGCAAGAGCTGCAAGATAAATAATCGCCGCCCATCCTGTTTCCTGCCATACACTTGATCCAATATATAACGGTTTAAACCATTCTGGTTTAGACATAAAAGAAATGGATTCCCCGCCAAATATCATAATCATATTATTGATAAGTCCATTATTTGAAAAGAAAACATAAATCATACCAGATAGTACAACTACAGAAATGAAATGAGGAGCATATACAACTGTTTGAACAAAGCGTTTATACTTCTCATGCCTAATTTGATTCATCATTAGGGCCAGAATGATTGGAAGAGGAAATCCTATGATTAGCTGTAGGCCACTAAGTCCAAGTGTGTTTTTGATCAAAGTCCAAAACTGGTAAGAATCGAAAAAACGCTCAAAGTGTTTAAATCCTACCCAAGGACTCCCCATAATTCCTTGCGTTGCTATAAAATCCTTAAATGCAATTAATACCCCATACATTGGGTAGTAATGAAAAACGATAAAATAAATAAGAGCTGGCAATAAAAATAAATAGAGCTGGTAATTGTTTAACATTTTTTTGAATTGTAGCTTTTTATTAGCCTTTGCATGAGTATCTAAAGATGGTAGCGTCCTTACCTCAGCTTTCATATCCTTTCCTCACTTTCAAATTGTTTTTTTATTGCTTATTATCTTCATAACTATCGATCTTACAAGAAAGAGAATTACATATAGTAACAGCTTTCCTTATCACCATTTTTCACGCCCTACATGCTTACAAAATGACCTAAGCGTAAAACCTAAAATTTTATGTAATCCCTTACAAAGAATTATATGTCATCCGGTTTCATATGTCAACCGGATGACATATAATTCAAAAAAATTTTATGGGTTTGATTTACTGTTTTATGAGAAAGCTTGAGTGGGATGATTCACCCACTTACTTTCTACGTCGTTTCACTATCAATAAGCTTTACAGGTAAGATCGTTTCTAGTTGAATGTCATCATGCTGACCATCTATTTGTTGGATTAATATTTCAACCGCCTTTTCAGCGATTTCCTTTATGGGTTGTTCCACTGTACTTAATTCAGGTAATAACAATCTTGTTGTCTCAGTACCATCATAACCTATGATTTTCAGATCAGCCGGGATGTTAATCTTCCTTTTTTTAGCTTCTCTTATTACTTTTGAAGCGATTAAATCATCACTAGCAAAAATACCATCAACTTGAGGATTTTCATTAAATAGCCTTATTATTATCTCTTGAACTGTTTCCACAGTTGCTCTATATGGGAATTCATATGTTATAGGGTTCAAGTGATTACTTTTCATCACATCCTCATAAGCCCTTCTTCTCAAGTTTGCTGGAGTCTCTAAAAAGTCTGGACCATTTATGTGAAATATATGTTTACATCCTTTATCAAGTAATAGTTGAGTAGCTTGCTTACCACCATTGTAATTATCACTTGAAACAACAGGGATTGTGCTTGATAAGTAGCGATCAATTCCGACAACTGGCAGTTTTGGTATGTCATATTCCTCAATTCCCCTATTATGTGCTCCAGCAATTATTCCATCAACTTGATTTCTTTGGAGCATTTTTACATAGTTTGTCTCTTTATCTTCACGATTTTGACTGTTGCAAAGTAAAACCTTATACCCTAAAGATGCACATGTATTTTCCAAATGAAAAATAAGCTGACCGTAAAAGGGGTTATTTGTTGTTGGGAAAATAAGACCTATTAAATGTGTTTTCTTAATGAATAGTGACCTCGCAACTTCATTAGGAAAATAATTTAAATATTCCATTGATTCCTGAACCTTTTTTCTCGTTTTTTCACTTATATATCCGCGATTATTTAATACTCTAGAAACAGTTGTTGGTGAGACACCAGCATGTTTGGCAACGTCTTCAATTTTCGGTTTCACATTAAACCTCCTTCCATGTTTCATTTTTAGAAAAGTGATATAAACTTTAAATAATGTAAATATATAGTATTTGAATTCTTTATTTTCCGATAATAATCTTACCATATTTTAAGATGAAAGCGACAATACTATTTTTTAATACTATCTTCTAAGGAAAATGAATAGGTTCTGTAAAACGTTCCTAGCAAGTTTAAACATCTAGAAAATAAATCGTGAATTCCATTTCGAACTAAATTTATAAAAAACCTTTCTGAACTAGCATCAGAAAGGTCATTAAAACAGCATTTATTGAAAACTCTTTTTTATTTTAACGCCATTTATTTCCTATCTCCATCTTTCTTCTCTTTCTTCTCTTTCTTCTTTTTGTCCTTGCTTATTGGTTCTTCTGGATTAGAATCTTCTCCTCCTTCAATATGAACAGGTACATTTACGTCATCTAGATTAATATGGCCCCAGCCTCCAGTATGCTGATCAACTAGTTGAAGATATAGCTCTTCACCTAAAAATTCTGATGCATCCCAGCGTACACGACGATATGCTTCACCATTATGACCAGTTGCTTTTTTCACTATTTCATTTGTTTGCGCATCTACAAGAGCAAAATATAATAGTTGCTCATCAGCACCACCTGATGTTAAGAAATCAATTTGACCATCACCACCAAGTGTGAAGGTTTCTGATTTCATTATTCCTGTTGCAGAATCTCCGCCATGATCTGGATGGAAGCCCCATAGATGGTTTCGATTAGGATCTGTTGAAGTTGTAGCTTGCCCGAATGGACCACCCCAGCCCCAATCATTTTTGTTTGTAATGTGGTCATTTGTAAAGGAATTTCCTTCTACAATTGTCCATCCCGACAAATCACCGGATTGAAAATCGTGATTCGTTAACTCACCATGTGGAATTTCTTCTTGTTCGGACTCATCCCCATAAAATGCTGGTACAACGTTGTCACTATATGCTGAGCCCAGTTCGTGTATCTCCATTGCTACAATCTTAGCTGTACCATTTTGACTCCATAGTTCTATTCCGATAGCATCTGCTCTTGTTGGATATGCTCTTGTCGTTATACTTTTTTTATCATTGGCATAGGCCTCAATCATTGATCGATCTAGGTAAATATGAAGCTTTAGATTTTCACCATCAAGAGAAAGTGTTCCCTTACTACTTGTTTTTGCAATATCAGGGTCTAAACTCATTTTAGTAGCGTCCACTCCAAATTGTTCAGAAGCTTCATCAAAATATAAATTTACTTCCTCTGAAGAATCTGATGATTGACGTACTTTAATACCATATTTTTCATCAGAGTTCGCTTTAACCTCAAGAGTAATTTCTAACATATCACCCTTTATATTAGCTAATTGTTCATTCGCTTTTGAAATCGTTTTATTTTCAAGGTCTAATAGATTTTCACCACGAAGCGTACTTAATTCATTAATTGGCTCTATTCCAAGCTCACCGTTTTCTAATAGAGACAATTCTAATGGCAAACCAGCGTTATGGGCCCATCCAGCATCAAAATGCTGCTCATCTGTTCTTCGGTCTTGAGCAATACTAAATAAAATTGAACGTCCATTTTCATCAATCATCCCACTTGGCCCTGTAAAATGCTCACCATAATCAAATAACTTTGGCTCTTCATGATCAGGTATAAAACGATTGGTTTCTTTGTCCCATGAACCAATCCAATGGTATACATATTTTACGTTATGTTCACTGTAGTTTTTAAACCATGGATTAATAAAAAATGCATATTTTTGTTCACCGTTAGCATCCTTTCCGATCGGCAGAAACACTGGTAATTCCCATACATCACCTGTCTTAGGATGTGCTTTTGAATCACCTACAAAGAAAGGCCCTTTATATTCCCAATTTTCTAGATCCTGAGATGTGTAAAGTAAGGCTGTCCCTCCAACATTCTCAATACCCGAGCCAACAATTTGATACCACGTATCACCGTCTTTCCAAACAAATGGATCACGGAATTGACCATACATAACAGTCCCTTCCTCTGCTGGCAAATTAGGCTCTTGAATTGTTACAGGTTTTGGTAGCATATCCCAATCCTTAAGCATTGGATCTGTTACATCAACTGGTTTTGCTAAACCTGTCATTTGGTTTGGTGTTTTGCTATCATCCCCTGCAGTAAAAAATAGAACGGGATCACCATTTTTATCAAAATGTGCTGCACCTGACCATACACCATCCGGCGAAACTCCTGATGGGGCTAAAGCTACTGGTGCATCTTCCCAATGAACCATATCATCACTTACCGCATGCCCCCAATGAATTTGGTGCCAATAAGGTCCTTGCGGGTTATGCTGATAAAAAATATGATATTTTCCGTTATACTTAAACGGAGCGTGTGGTTCATTCATCCAATGACCAGGTGAAAGAAAATGAAACTGTGGTCTATAACGATCACCATCATATACACTTCGATCAAAAGATAAATCCGGGCTAGGCAATTGCCCCTCATTGTTTTCTATTACTTGATTATAATTTGATTTTATTACTTCATCTGTTAAAGATTTATTATAAATTTTTAATTCATCAATCATTCCGTTAAACATATTCGCAGTAAACGAACTTAATACGGCAGCTGTATTATGTTTACCTATTAACAAATCATTTTCAGTAGCATTTATGGAGGCATTTTCTGGAGTTTCTACTTCTCCAACTAGCTCACCATTTAAAAAGAGCTTCATTTTTTGCTTATCTTGATCAAATGTGGCAACGACATATGACCATTTATCTTTTTCAAGTGGTTTATCATCTGCAGCCCACACCTCTTTCCATTCTCCATTTATACCTGCTTGAAACGACCATTTGCCATGACGGCCCATTCCTAAAATATAGCCTTCGCCTTTAGCCTTGTTATGCTGATTTACAATAGCCGAAAGTTGACCAAGATCACCCCATTCATATGACCGTGGTGCTACCCAAGCTTCTATTGTTAGTGCATCATTAGGCTGTCTTGATTTCGATACAGGTTGTTTAACATAAGTAGAATATCCATCAAATAAAAGCGCATTGTTTATTACCCCTTTTCTCCAAAGTGGATCACTTGATGGTTTATATACTGCATCTGTAAAGACATATTCCACTTTTAGTTCTTCATTTTTGACTACATCACGAATGGTATTACCTTCGTTTTCGTCGAAATTCCAATGGCTTAAAATCCCCCGATTTTCTACTTGAAAATCATCCACATTTATATGACCAAAGCCTCCCGTATGTTGATCAACAACCTTGATATAAACACCTTCACCTAAGTAGTCCGCTGCATTCCAGGTAACACGTTCATATGTTTCTGATTCAGGCCCTGTTGCTTTAAATAACTCTTTTCCATCCGAAGCTCGGACTAGTGCAACATATAAATCATATTTTTTTTCACCATCGACCTCATCACCGCCGCCGACTAAGAAAGAGATTTCTCCATTACCAGATAACTGAAAGGTATTTGATGTTAAACTTCCTGTTCTTTTATCTGCTTCTTCTGGCGCTGCTCCTTGAAAGCCCCATAAATGATAGTTCCCTTTATGTTCAAATGGAATTTTAGTATCCCAATAGGTTGCTTGATCTGTAACAGTTCCAGCAAATGCATTTCCTTCAGCTGTCCAGCCTGTTAAGTCTCCTGTTTCAAACCCTGGGTTTAATAAGTTAATTTTTATTCTTTCTTCATCATTATAAACATGAAAATCATCCACATTTATATGACCGAAGCCACCTGAGTGATAATCAACTACTTTCATATAAAGAGCTTCACCAATATACTCTGAAGCATCCCATTTTACTCTCCGATATTTTTCTGTATTTGCCCCAGTTGCCTTCATAAGTTCCTCACCAGTTGATGCTCGAACAAGTGAAACATACAACTTATTAACATCTTGTCCGCCGCCTACTAAAAAGTCAATTTCCCCATTGCCCTCTAGTACAAAGGCAGATGACCTCATGACACCTGTACGTAAATCTGACTTTTCATCACTTTTTGCACCTTGAAATCCCCAAGCATGATATGTACCTTCATGCTCAAAAGGACCACCCCAAAATTCTGTGGCATTTGAGACAGGTGCTCTAAACGCTGATCCAGTAACTTTCCATCCAGATAAATCACCTGTTTCAAAATTAGGATTTTCGATTGAATTAGGAAGATTACCAACATCTATATCTTCTTGATTAGTAGTAAAGGTAGCTTCTTTCATCGGATAAAAAGCTAGTGAATTTAACGTCACCTCACCGTCTTTAGCAAATAAATCTATTTGTCTACTAGTTTCACTTGGAAAGATTTGATTTGTAAATACAGCTGTTCCTTCATCTGCAAATACCTCAACAGAAGAACGGTCGACTAGTAGTTTGATATTCAGGATTCCATCTTTCACAGTTAAATTTGTATGTTGAATAGAGGGAAAGTCTTTATGAAAATCAGTCTTACCAGATTGAGTCCGGTCTACAGATAGTTTTTCTTCTGCGATATTATAAGAAACCGTTGTACTCTCATTTTCACTTTTACGTACACGAAACCCAAATTCATTCGCTGTTGCATCACTAAGATTAAATTCTGCATCAATCTCAAACATATCTGCTTCAACATCTTTTAAGATATTTTCAGTAGAAATTTTCTTATTGGTTATTTTCACTTCTTTTGCAGTATCTCGTAAACTTTTTAATTCATTTACTGGTTGCTGTTTTAAAAAGATTCCTTCCTCCTTCTCAATTAATGACAGCTCACGTGGGATTGTCATAGCACCTCTCCATGGTGAAGTTGGAATTTGTCCAGCATATTGAGCAGGGTTATTCATCCATCCTAACCATAGTTGACGACCATCTTCAGGTTGATTATATGTGTTGCTCCATGTAACAGCAGCGTAAAAATCCGCTCCGAAATCTGCCCACATAAATTCTTCAGAATTTTCATCAGGGGTAAATGTTTTCCCATCAAAATTCCCAACATAGTAGTGCAAACCTGTTCCACCAGTTGGTGATGGGTTAATACTCACTGTCAACACCCATTTTGAACCTGTTTTGTTACCACTCGTGTCATAAACTGGCAACTCAAAAAGATCTGGACATTCCCATAAACCAAGTTCTGCTGCTTTTGGATCGGAAAATCCACCAACTTTTGTCCATTCTAATAGATTACTAGATGAATAAAAATCAATTTGTTTCCCACTTGTTATAACAAAAATCCATTGGTTACTTTCCTCATGCCAAAAAACCTTCGGATCACGGAATACACCTGATCCACCATTACTTGCCTTCAAGTCATTAGGCATCGTAAGAATTGGATTTTCATTTAATGATGTCCATGTTCGGCCATTATCCACACTATATGTAGCACTTACATGTTGATTATCTCCCCCATTTTCACTAGTATAAAGAGCGACCATTGGTGGATTTTCCTTTGTTCCTAAACCTGACGTATTATCATAATCAACAACAGCACTGCCTGACCAGGCAAAACCATTTTCATCTGGATAAATCGCAATCGGGTAATGCTCCCAGTTCACTAAATCCTTACTAATAGCATGACCCCAATACATTGGTCCCCAAACTTTATCAGTGGGATTATGTTGATAGAACAAGTGATATTCTCCGTTATGGTACACCATTCCATTTGGGTCATTCATCCAATTTTTCAAAGGAGAAAAATGATATCCTGGACGATAATTTTCTTCATTTTCCACTGGAAGCGAAGCGGAGTTTACAGTCGCTAAATACGGGAAAAACAATTGGACCGTCAGTACGAAAATAAGAAACAAATGCAGAGGTTTCGTTCTTTTAATTTTTTGAAACACGCCATCACCTTTTTCTTGAATTTTTGGTAACGCTTTCAATATTGATCAAAAAAATATTTTTCTTGAATAATAATGATCTTGATTTGCTACTAACGACATAAATAAGTTCTAGGATCATCCTTCATTGTTTTCACTATTTACGTAATCGATTACGTAAACTCAGAAAAACAACTTGATTCTTCAAGCTCTAAAGTTCCTACACCTTTCCTTAGATAGGAAACATACCATTAACACCCCCTTTAGTTACACCAATGACTTTATTTCTTGAAAATCTTTCAACTTTTCCTGTTAAACTATCAACCTCACCTAATAATCTTTCAACTTTTGCAATTAATCCATCATTAGACAAGATTTACATTATATAATCGTTTACGTAATCGATTTAATGAAAGATTCAATACTGATATCTTCTTATATCAGTATTGATATGAAAACGTAAATTGGATTAAACAGATTTGCGAATAACGATTTCTGTTGACAGACGGTATTCCTGAAATGACTTTTCAGGATTATTAATTCTCTCTAATAGTGCCTCTCCTGCGGTAACACCTAGTTCAAATGCCGGCTGCTTAATAACAGTTAAAGGAGGAGTAGTAATTTTTGCCCAATCATAATCATCATAACCAATGACAGCTAGTTCCTCAGGAATTTTTGTTTCGCTTTCCTGTAAATATGCCATAGCCCCCATTGTCATGACATTATTTGCAACAAGTAATGCTGTAATCTTTTCTTTTTCCATTAGTTCTTTTGTTAGTTTATAACCTGTATCAAAACTTGCATCTCCGATTTTGATAAGTGATTGCAATACAGGAATGTTGTGTTCTTCTAGTTCTCTTTTATAGCCACAAAGACGTTCATCACTAGTTGAAAGTCCTAATGCTCCCGATATATAGCCTATTTTTTTATGTCCCTTTTGGAAAAGTAACTTAACAGCTTCATTTGTCCCTTGAAAGTTATCAACTACGACACAGTCTCCATCATATCCTTGAGGCTTTCGATCAATAAAAACAACTGGATAAGTTCCACTTAATGTATTCTCTAAATATGATTGATCCGTACCTGTAGGAGCCATAATTAATCCGTCGATTAACTGAGCATTATATGCTTTAATTTGTTCTTCCTCATTTTCCGGTTGTTCATTTGAGTTACTCAAAATCAAATTATAGCCGTGCTCTTTTAATTTATTTTCAATTCCTTGGGCGATTGACATAAAGAAAAAATTTGAGGTGTCTGAACCCATTACTGGAATGAGGAGCCCGATTGTTTTTGATTTAGAACTTCTTAAGCTCCGTGCTGCAGAATTTGGCCGGTAGTCAAGCTCTTTCATCGCTTGGATGACTTTTACCTTTGTTTCTTCGGCAACAAAACGCGTTTGATTAATTACATGAGAAACTGTCGCTGTAGAAACTCCTGCTTTTTCAGCTACATCTTTCATGCTAGCTGCGGGTTTTTCTCCGCCTTTTACACCATACATACTATTACCTCATATAATTAGTTTAGATTATGAAATAGATCTTGTCGGTACATTTCATTCTTTGTTTTGTATAAAGCCTGTGCTAGTTTATACTCTTTAAAAGTAAACTTTCATCTATAAAAAGCAAACGATTACCTACTCGTTTCATTTAACATTATTACAACTTGAAAGCCCTGTCAATAATTAAAGAAATATACTAAATAACGACTATTAAAGGGGTTTAATTTAGTTAGAGTGTATTGATTTTAACTTCCATACCTCCATTGATTTAACTGTAACATTTCCCCATATTTTTAAACCTAGAGAGTCTTTTCTGTTTGGATACACCCTAGTCGTTAAACTTTTTAATCCATTTGCATAAGCCTCTATCATTGATCTGTCCAAATAAATATGTAGTCTTAAATTCCCCCCATTTAGCTCTAGCTTTCCTCCTTGAACCCCTTTTGTCAACTCTTCTTGATTTTGAGTGGTTTTTTCTCGATTCACATTGAATTTTTCATCTACTTGATCATAGTAGATCAGTGTCTCTTCTTCACCCTCAGGAGAGCACCGTACCTTTATTCCATACTGTTTTGCCTTTTCTGAATAAAGTTCCAATTTTATTTCCAGCATATCTCCATTTACATTTTTTAATAATTTATTCACTTCTATAGTAGATTTGTTCACTATACAGATTAGCTTTTCTGTTCGCAGGGATTGAAGTTCTTCAATTGGTTCAACCCCAAGACGACCATCTTCCCTCAATGTTAAATGAACCGGAAGACCGCCATTATGTGCCCAACCAGCTAAATACTCACTTTTAGGTGTACGATTCCCTTGTGTGATCGTAAACAAAATCAACCGACCTGTTTTCGGATCAATCATTGCGCTTGGACCAGTAAAATGAAAATCACCAACATCAATGATCTGAGGCTCATCATCGTCAGGTATGAAGTGATAACTTTCCTTATCCCACACACCCAACCAATAAAAAACCTCTACATCAGCCCCTTTTCCAACTGGGCTAATGATTAAAATATGCTTCCCGCTTCCAATTGGAAGCAAAATAGGAAGCTCCCAAACCTCACCTAGGTATGGAAATTTTTGATTTTGATCTTCGTATAGTAGGCCTTGATAATCCCACTTTATTAAATCAGTTGAAGTAAACACTGTAATTGCACCACAAATTCCCTCAATACCAGAACCAACAATTTGATACCATGTGTCTCCTTCACGCCAAACAAAAGGATCACGGAAACCATCATGATGGAGGTTTCTCCCCTCAGGTTGCACTGTTACTGGCTTAGGATGCTTCATCCACTTTATTAAATTAGAATCATGATCATGTAAAAAAGTGCTCCTGGCTAAACCTGTCATTTGATTTGGAGACTTTTCTAAATTCCCTGCTGTAAAAAACAGAACAGGCAAACCATCTTGATCATAACTAGCATTACCCGACCATATACCATCAGGGGCCAAGCCATCATCTTCAGTTGATAAAGCAATAGGTAGATCAATCCAATGTACCATATCAGTGCTTATCCAATGCCCCCATTGAATATTTCCCCAATAGGGCCCTTGAGGGTTATGCTGGTAAAACAAATGATATTTCCCTTGAAAATATAGTGGTGCATGAGGTTCATTCATCCACTGTCCCGGTGCTGTTAGATGATATTGAGGTCGATGGCGATCATGCTCAAGAATACTTCGATTAATCTTGATATCATCATAAGGAATAGAAGGGATTTCTCCATTAAATGGGAGCAAATAATCATGAAAGCAATCTAGTATTTCCTCTGCAGAGAGTGCTTGATTATGAATCTTTACTTCATCTATTAATCCATTAAACATATTTAAAGAAAAAACATTAGCGACCATTTTTGAATGATTATTCTTTCCAATTAGTAAGTTTTCATGGCAAGAGGCAATAACAGCAGAGGTATGTAGTTTCTTTGCTTCAATTTCTTCCCCATTTAAATACAATTTCATCTCTGCTTCTATACTATTAAAAACCGCCACAATGTACGACCATTGATTTCTAGGTAATGGATGATTATTAGCCCAAATCTCTAGCCAATCATCTTCAATCCCCACTTGAAGCGACCATTTTCCATGTTTATGAACACCTAGTATATACCCCTGTTTTTCTTTCCGATTGTGTTGATTAACAATCGCTGTGAGCTTCTCATCCTCATTGCCACCAAAAGACCTCGGTGCTACCCAAGCCTCAATTGTTAATGCTTTACTACATATTTTACTATTTTTATATTTTCTAGTGACCCAAGTAGAATATCCATCAAATAGTAACGCATGACCAGCTATTCCTTTTCTCCACTGCGGCTCACTTGACGGCTGAAAGTGTGCATGATTAAAAACATAATTTATTGGGTCCTTCAATTTTTGAATGGAATCCTCCACCTCTTTGCCTCTTCCTTCATCAAACGACCAATGAGCAACCAAGCGTTTAGACATACCCTGCCCCCTTGTTTAGATAACGAATTCAATTTACAAATAACCCCTCAAAAAATACAAGCTGGAGAAGCTATATATTTTTTTCCAGCTTGTATTTCTAAGAATTATCTCAAAAGTAGTTATGACTGATTTTGATTAAATCGATCAAGGCCTTCTTGATAGATTTCCATCAATTTTTCTAACCCCATATCATTAAGTTGTTTCAGGTAATCATCCCACTCCTTATCAATACCACCCTCCATTAACCAATGTGCTTGCTTTTGGTTAACAAATTCTTTGATTTCTACTTCAATTTGGTTAATCGTATCTAGATCTTCTGGACTGAAGAAAATTTGCAGGTAGTTTTCTTCTTCTAAATATGGTGCATATATATTCTTAATATTATCTAAGCGTTCTTTTGCACGAGGCTCCATATCAACTACAGTGCCAAAGTCTTCTCTTAGTACAGCAGTCGGTCCATTAGGAGCAACCTTTTGGCGAAGTTCTCCCATAGCTGTTCCTTCTGGAAGCTCTTTATTGACCAACATTCCGTTTTCATCTTCCTCATAAATTTCCCCAATCGGTCCCCAGCTAATCTGTGCTGACATTTTTGGTTCATACAACTGATCAACCCACCGCATTGTAATTTCTGGGTGTTTATTAGATGAGGTGATGACAAATGCACCTCGTTCATACTCAGAGTAGTTTGAGCGCCCTACAACAATATCACCATTTGGACCTTTTAATGGAGGCAGAAGTACATAATCATCCTTACGTTCAGGACCAACAACCTCTTCCGTTTCCCACCAAATGTAAGAGCCTAATGTAGGATCTTCTGTTTTACCTTTTGCTAGATATTGTGTTGCGTCTTGGGTAAAGGATTCTTGATCAATTAGACCCTCTTTTACCCATTTATGATAATACTCAATCGCTTCTTTATATTCTGGCTGGGCAGCTGTGAAAATAACTTTCCCGTCACGTACAATTCGATGATCTACGTTATCTGGCATATTAAAAGCACCAAACATATCACCGAAGTTTCCAGTCCAAAAATTATACATAAAGCTTAACGGTATCTCATCTCGCTTACCATTTCCATTCGGATCTTTCTCTTTAAAGGCTTTCAAAACATCATGGTATTCTTCTAGAGTGGCAGGTACTTCTAATCCTAGCTTATCTAACCACGTTTTATTGATAGAGTGAAAGTTTGGAACAGATGATAACCCCATTTCCTCTGCACGCGGAAGAGAATAGATATGACCATCAGGAGCGGTTACCATGCTCTTGATCTCTGGTCTTCTTTCAAATAGCTTCTGAATATTTGGGGCATACTCCTCAATTAATTCTTCTAATGGAATAAGCGCTCCGCTTTGACCATACTTCACTATATCTTGATCTGTAAAGTCCGCCTTATAAAAGGCATCTGGTAGATCACCACTTGCTAGCATTAAATTTTTCTTTTCTTGATAGCCATCTCCCGGAATATTATTCCATTCAATATGGATATTCGTCATTTCTTCTAACTGTTGAACAATGGCCATTTCATTATAATTTGGTGCAAGAGGAGCTTTTGGTGACACGAACTTTAATGTAATGTTCTCATTAACAATCGGCAATCCTGTTTTATTAAAAGCACTTTTTGATTCCTTTTGTTTGTTTGAAGTTTCATTGGAAGTACAAGCGGTTAACAGAAGAACGGAACTTAACATAACAGCTGAGAAGATCTTTAATCCCTTTTTCATTTACTATATCCCCCTTGTTAATACTTCTATTTAAGCAATGTTTTTTATTCCTATACCTGTAATCACCTCCCTAAGTGAAAATTAACAACAAGCAAAAACACAATAACATTTCATCCAACTAAATGCTTTTCAAAAATGGGTATAAGCGGTCATCAAGGTTAATGTGACATTAAAAAATGTCTGAAAATAGCGGTTAATGATCATGAGTTATCATGGTAGTTTTTGATTTTGGTGAGAACTCGTTAATGGAGGATAAATAGTGAATCTTGTATAAATATCTTTCAGGTAATCGATTACGTAACACTTTCAAAAAGTAAATAAATCCGTTATTCAAATGTTCTCTTATTCTTTTAATAGATTATGTAATCGTTTGCGTAATCGATTAAATAAATAATAATTCATAAAACCATGACATGTCAACTACTAAAAGAAAGCGATTTCAAAATATTGCGAAAATGTTTTTCACTCTAAATAAGTGACTTTTCTTAGATAAACTCAAAAAAGGATGATTCAAAAATAATCACCCTCTATGTTATGTCATTATTACATTGGTACGAATATATTAATTTCTAATACTTTAGATACACATTTGTGATTACGACATAATCACTCGACCATAGAATCTTTGAATATGCATCGATATATACATTAATTCAGCCTCAGGATATTTGATCCTATACTTTTCTTCAAAGAAGTGGCCAACTTCCTGTGCACATGCAAAAGCTTCTTTGTAGTTTTCTTTAATCATATTAACCATTTTTTCGTCATAATCATGGTTCTTCTCATTAGATAATAGACTCTTAACTGAAAAGCGTAAATGAATAATTAATCGTTCATATGACATCGTATCCTCTACAATATTTATTTTCAAAGAGTTTTCAATGATACTCGTAATTTCTTGAATAGTCGTCGTAATGTCTATCGTTTCCTGCATATTACCAGCATTCATTCTAGCAGTATGCATATGCATTGCAATATTACCTACTTCATCTTCTGGAATCTCTACTCCTAGCTTCTCTTTTATTAACTCCTTTGCCCAAAGTCCTATTTCAAACTCTTTTACATATAGAATTTTTATTTGATCGAGCAGAGCATTTTTAATAGAAATGCCATTTGTTAATCGTTCAATAGCAAATGATAAGTGATCAGAAAAAGCTACATGGATATGTTCGTTAATCATGACACCAAATTCCTTTTCTGCATAAGTGATGATCTCTTCTGCAACTTGTATATGCTCTTCAGGAAGAAGTTGTAATATTTCTTCGAATTTTTGATGTTCAGATGGGTCCTTCATGACAAAAACCTTATCAATTTTCGCCTGATTTACCGGATCATTCTTTCTTTTTTGGAATCCTATTCCTTCCCCCATTACAATCTTTTCTCCGTCCCGATCTTTCACTACAACCGCACTATTATTTAAGATTTTTTTTATTTTCATCACTTTCACCTTCCTCTATTGCACTTGCATTAGCTATCATTTTAAATTAACTACTTTTATTCGGTTTCTTCCTTTACCCAAAGAATCCAAGTAGCAAAGAATGCGGTAATTACTGAGATCCCGAGACCAATGAGGTAATGCATTAAATTTGCAATCCCTAATGGAGCTACAATAGCAATCATTGGAATTCCTGTTAAGCCATAAGAGTTTGCGACTACATGAGTAAGGACAACATAACCTCCTCCAAAAGCACCTCCAATGGCTGCACCTATAAAAGGTTTAAAAAGCTTTATATTAACCCCAAAAATAACTGGTTCAATAATACCTAGAAATGCCGAAAAAGCTGAAGGAAGCGCAATTTTTTTGATTCTCTTATCCTTCGTTTTAAAAAATACCGCTAATCCTGCTGCTCCTTGAGCAATATTGGCCATTGACCAAATCGGTAATAAAAAGTTAACACCTATCTCTGGATTTGAAAGTAATAACATTTCGACAGCATGTAAAGTATGATGTAATCCCGTTACAACAATGAGTGAATATAAAGAGCCAAATAAAAATCCAGCTATTACCCCTCCAGACTTATAGACTAGCTCAAAAGTAGATGTCATCATTTCCCCGATGAATAACGAGATCGGACCTATAACTAATATTGAGACAAAACCAATACAAATGATGACTAAAAATGGGATTAAAAATAGATCTAATGAAGTTGGTATAACTTTTCTCAATCCTAATTCAAGCTTACTCATGAAAAAGACAGAAAGTAATATCGGGATCACTGTTCCCTGATACCCTATCAAAGGGATAGCAACTCCAAGTACCTCCATAGATTCCGGCACTTTATATCCAAGCATGGAAGGGTTTAATAGTGAAGGATGTGTTAATATTCCACCAATCACTGCACCCAGGATTTGATTGCCTCCAAATTCCTTAGCTGCACTAAAGCCAATTAAAATTGGCAAAATGATAAATGCTGCACTCGAAAAGATTTCCAACATTATCATGATTGAACTTTCAGGAGGTGCCCACTGAAACACCTTGATCATTCCTATAAGTCCCATTAGTAACCCACTTGCTACAATAGCTGGAATAATAGGAACAAAAATATTAGACAATGTTCTAGCAAATTGTACGAAAGGATTCATTCTCACCTTTGGTGGTTCTGGTTTTAAAATGCTAGAGACAGTTGCTGGGTTTGTGTCAAGGATAGCTCTGTAAACCTTATTGACTATACCGCTACCTAAAATAATTTGAAAAAGTCCCAACCTGAAAAAGGTGCCATGTACACAATTCATTTCATCTATTGCATTTTTATTTACCTGACTTTCATCATGTAGCTCAAAACGTAATCGAGTGGTACAATGGGTAATCTTTACAATATTTTCTTTGCCACCTAAAAACAGTAATAATTCTTTAGCTATATCTTTAGCTTCTTTCCGTTCGTCTTGTATGTTCATCTCCCACCTTATATTTTATCCTTTTTAGAATATTCGTCCGGTTTCACTTATCTTTGTCCAGAGTTACATAGGTAAAAAATACCGAAAAGGTATATAAAATACTGTAGCGCTCAGTAAAATACTGAACGCCATTGCTTGTCCTATTCGTTTTTCCCTGAGCCTTGATTTACTTAAATACTCCTTGCTTTTTTTCATGAACGATCTTTGACTCATTTCGTGTTAAGGATAGTTTTAATGAAGGTGCAAGCATTCCACCGAAATGTTCCATTTGATAATCTGGTGATTGCTCGCCAATTTCATAAATATCTTTTCCATCAACATTAACATAATTGACAAAACTAGTGACAGTGCCATTCGGCATAACCATCCAAGAATATGCTTGATATGGATTATCCGTTGGGTTTGCAATAACTAGACCACTTTCATTCAACGGTTGATAGCCTCCAAAAAGTGAGTCTGAAGTAAATCCATATAATCCTTCCGGTGCATGAAGACCAGTGGCAAATTTCTCACTGTGTGTCTTGGCAAAAAGATAGTAGTTGTTTCCTTTTACAATAACACTTGGTCTCTCCAGTTCATCATTTACATAATTTGCTTCCAACAAGGGTGGCAGGATGTTAAATTTAGACAAGCCTTGATTCGATGCTTTTGCGATTCCAATGCTTCCATTAAAAGCTTTTGAACTTTCGGGATTTTCATGGTTTTGACGAAACTTCACTGAACCAATATATTCATCGTTATATGAACGGTCTTCAAGCTTTCCAGCAGAGTTTGCTTCAAATAATAGATATTCTTCCCCAGTCTTTGGATCTTGGAAAAAATATGGGTCGCGGAAGGCATAAGAAGATTCCTCGGGTCCTGTTTGTTCATTCGTTTGATAGTATTCTCCATCTGGCTCAAGAATAATTTCATGATCTGACCAATTTTCAAATGTCACACTTGTGTTAGTTGTTGTTATATCTGCAGTTGCTGTTGCTACTCGTTGATCATAGCTTAGTTGAGTTTCATTTTTATCACCTGTTGCCGTGTAAAAAATTTGTAATTTCCCATCTTTATGAACGATGGAAGATCCTGCCCATTGTCTAGAGCCCAATGCATCTCCATCCTTAAAAACTGGACCACCTGATTCCCAACTCTTTCCATCCTTTGAAAAGAAATAATGAATTTCAGCTGTATCATGTCGCTTACCTGGAAGCACATCATTAGGCACTGACAAGGCAAAAATAATTTTAAAGCCGTTTACGACAGCTGGATGACCATTCTTTTCTTGTAATGGCCAAGAATCCCAAATATAAGATTCAGATGTCATTTCAACAAGCTCGTCTTTTTTAATTTCGGGTGCTGTATTTTGAGCATTTATTGTAAGATTACTAACATCTTCACGCGTCCAATTGTAAGTTTCTAAATTTTCTTTAGCAGATGCACTTGAGCTTACAATTGGTGTGAATATTGCAGAGAGCCCTATAATTGCTGCTATAAAAAATTTGCCCTTTTTATCTATATTACGTTCCATTCATGTATTCCCCCCTAGATTAACTTCCTATTCTCTCTCATAAACCATAAGTATAATGAATGCTCTTCTATCATGAAAAGTTAGCCTAAAACTGTAAATAAATCTTTTTATAAGGCTGTTTTCTAAGAGATTGTTGCTTTTAAAATAAAAACTAATTCAGGTTGATTGGAACGGATTGCGAGACTCCTGCGGGAGTAGCGGGACAGGTGAGACTCATGCAGGCGTTTACGCCGAGGAGGCTCACCGCCCGACCCGCGGAAAGCGGCAACTCTCGCTGCAATCAACCACACCGCATACTTTGTAAATAGCAACAAAGTTTGCGAAAACAGCCTTTTATAAAAATGAACAGAATGGTCTGCCAATATATTTCTTGGCTGACCATTCTATTATCTTTAGATTATTTACTTATTGCTTAATCCAACCAGGGCTGTATTCTTTTCCTACTTTTGTAGTATCACCTTTGATTGATAGCTTAACAGTTGGAGCTAATGTACCTCCAAAATGTTCAAATTGGAATTCTGCTGATTGATTTCCAACATCACCAATTGACATATCACCTAAATCTCCAAAATGAGCAAATCCAACCACATTTAAATTCGGTAGTACAAGCCATGAATATGCTTGGTATGGATTTTCAGGAGGATTAGCTAAAACTAAACCACTTTCATTCAGCGGCTCATAGCCACCGATCAATGTATCAGAAACAAATCCATACAATCCTTCAGGTCCTTGCAGTCCTTCAGCATATTTATTGATATGGCTGTCTGTAAATAGATAATATTTTTTATCTTTAACAACAATATGTGGGCGTTCCAATTCCTCGTTTACATAATTTGCTTCCAAAAGAGGTGGGAGCATTTTAAGATTTGAAGGTTCCCCATCAACGACCTCTGCAATACCGATGTTCGCATTCGCATGAACAGCGCCTGCTGGAACTGGATTTTCACTAGTGTACTCAGAACTTCCTGCATATTCTTTTTTGAATGTACGATCACCAACAGCACCGCCTGAATTACCTTCAAATAGAATATATTCCTTTTCAGTTTTCAGGTCTTTAAACCACATAGGATCACGGAAAGCATAGCCTCCACCTTCACCTTGTCGAGCTTGTTCTTTAGTCTGATAATACTTACCGTCTGGCTCTAAAATGATCTTGTGATCACCCCAGTTTTCAAAGTGGACTCCATTGCTATCCGCAATGATATCACCTGTCGCCATCGCCAATCGCTGTTCAAACGTTAAATGCGCTTCTCCTCTATGTCCTGTCGCTGTATAAAACGCATGAATTTTACCGTCATCCATCATCGCAGATCCAGCCCATTCACGAGAACCTAATGAAGCTCCTTCAGGGAAAAGTGTCCCGCCAAGCGTCCAATCTTTCCCGTTTTTAGAGTAAAAATAACGGATTGTTGCGATGTCATGTACTTTACCTGGAAGTACATCATTAGGTGCTGATAATGCAAACATCACTTTCCAGCCTTTAACAGATGCAATATTTCCGTCACGATCAGTCAGTGGCCATGTATCCCAAATATGATAATCTGCCGCTAATTTCTCTAGTTCACTTATATCTGTATAAGGTAAAGTATTATCTTCATTTAGTTCAATTTTTGATGCTTGTTCTCGTGACCAATTTGTTGTTACCTCTGTTTCTTCTGCTTTTACAGTTAATCCTGAAAAGCTTGATGCAACAACGCTCGCTGCTAATACAATTGCAGATACTGATTTCTTATTAGTAAGGATCATTCTAATTTCTCCTTTCAATATATAGTACTTAATTAGCGGTTTGCTCCAAATGGTTTAATTTCACCGTGTTTACCTTCTTTGGTAATTTCAGATGTATCACCATCTAGCTTTATTTTTAAAGTTGGTGCGAATGTACCTCCAAATTTCACTTGACCATTCTCATCTTTTGGTTCGTTGATGAAGCTAATTACTTGCTGATCTGGTAAAACCATCCAAGAATATGCTTGATATGGATTTTCCTTTGGATTCGCAATAACAAGACCACTTTCATTCATAGGTTTATAATCACCGAACAACCCTTCACCAACAAATCCATATACACCATCAGGTCCAGTTAAGCCTGGTGCATAAGTAAATGTATGGCTAATTGTAAATAAATAATAGTTATCTCCATTAACTACAACGTGTGGGCGTTCCATTTGATGATTTGTCCCAATTGATTCAAGTAATGGTGGTAAAAGTTTCAATTCACTAACGTCCTCATCAAGTACTTCTGCGATTCCGATATTACCGTTATACTTTTCCGCTCCTGCAGGTACTGAGTGGGTTTTACGGTATTCTTCATCACCGATATTCTCAGGTTTAATAAAATCTCTGTTGCTTCCAGCTTGTCCTTCAAAAATAATATATTCTTTTCCAGTATTCGGATCTTGTAAAAAGAATGGATCACGGAATGCCGTAATGATCGGACTATCGGCTTGTTCAATTGTTTCATAATGCTTTCCATCTGCTTCAAGGATGATTTCATGCTTTCCTTCATTCGTCAGATGTACTCCGTTCTTATCAGCACTGATGTCGAAAGTTGTTTTAGCAAGACGTTGTACAGCCCTTTTATCCCAGCCGTTATAGTCCCAATTCTCTCTATCTCCAGTAGCAGTATAGAATAAATGCACTTTACCATCTTCATCAATCATAGAAGTACCAGCCCATTGCATATAACCTTTTGCATTATCATAGTCATATGGGATTCCAGCGTAAGTCCAGTCTTTACCGTTTTTAGAATAAAACATCCCGATTCTCGCTTCGGTATGGCGTTCTCCCCATCCTAAAGTACGAGGTGCTACCAATGCGAATGCAACTCGATAGCCATTTACAGTCGCAAGTGAACCATCTCTATTTTGTAGAGGCCATGTATCCCACACCCATTGATCAGGTGCTACAAGATCAAATTCAAGGTCAATTTTAGGTGCTGTTGTTTCTTCTGTAAGCTTTACTTTTTCTGCTTGCTGACGTGACCAGACTGAAGTTTGCTCCACTTCTGCCGCCATTGCTGGTGTAATAGCAAGACAATTTGCTGCTACAACAGCTGATAACACAAACTTTTTAATTTTACTACTTCTCATTTCCATTTCCTCCATTTTCCACGGTTGTTTTAGGAATTTTCCGTTTTTATAAACTATTCCTACACTTATGTCTGACAACAAAAAAAGACCTAAAATGTATAAGGGTATGTCACCAAAAATAGGTACACTTTTCCCTTAATACACTTTAGGTCTTGCCTGCTTAACCAGTCACAATCCCGCATAATTTTGTTTACAAGGATCATTCTATTCTGTTCGACAATTTATAGCAATAGTATAATATACTCTTAATTTTCCAAAGTATAATAGTTATATACTCACGTTCACAAAACATCTTTGTAGTAAAATATTCATCCTTTTTAAAAAACTACTCTATCATTCTTAGTACTATTTAATCTTCTTCTCCTGTAATGGCAGTATCGATACTCCATACTCTCATAAGTCGTACAAAAGGCTCTCCTTCAATCCCATATACTTCAAGACCTTTTGATTGATCAAGTGTTGGAAATACACGGGAGGATATGCTTTTTTCATTATTTACATAGGCTTCAACAATTGATTTATCAACAAATAGTTGTAGCTTTAAGATATTATCCTCAAGGGTCAGGTTACCACCTTGAACTCCCTTTTCAATCTCAGGATTTTCACTTGAACGCTCACGATCAATATGAATGGTTTTGCTTTCATTATGATAAAAAACAGTCGTTTCTTCCCGATTATTTGGATCTTTTAAAAGTTTCAATCCGGCAGCTTTCGTATTTGAAACATCGAGTTCTAACTCGATTTCAAATTGATCGCTTTGGATTTTTTTAAGCTGTTTATTTGCTTCATCCATTGTGGCATTTTCAATAGATGTTAGTTCTTCCTTTCGAAGTGATTGTACCTCTTTAATCGGACGAATCCCAAGATCTAGCTTGTCATTTATATAAATTTCAAGTGGCATTCCAGCGCCATGTGCCCATCCTGATTGATATTTTTCAGCTTCTGAACGCCTGTCTTGTAAAATACTCGTTACAATAGTCCTTCCCTTCTCGTCCACAAATCCTTGTGCTCCAGTGAAATGTTCACCATAATCAAACATTTTTGGCTCCTGGCTGTCAGGGATAAACTCTAATTTTTCTGGATCCCAGGTCCCAATCCAATAGAATGTAAACCGAGCAGCATCAGGACTAGGATTCATGAAATAAGGACTAATCATAAATACATATTTTTGTTCATTCGTTTCATCATTTTTAATCGGTACTAAGAATGGCAATTCCCAAACATCCCCTGTATGAGGATAGTTTACTTTATCACCTATCATCAATGGCTTTTCGTACTTCCAGTGTTCAAGGTCTTCTGACGTGTATAGTAAAGCTGTACCACCTGCAGCTTCCACACCAGAACCAACAAGCTGATACCATTTGTCTCCATCTTTCCATACGTATGGATCACGAAATTGGCCAAACATCACCTTTCCTTTTGGTGTATCCATATTCTCCTCTTGTATTGTTACAGGGTTAGGATTCATGTTCCAGTCGTTCAGGTTGACATCATTTGGATCTGCTGCCCTGGCCATCCCAGTCATTTGATTCGGCTTCATTTCATCATGTCCTGCTGTGTAAAATAACACTGGTACTCCATTTTTATCATATGTTGCACTACCAGACCAAACGCCATCACGAGCTGCGGTTCCCTCTGATGGACTTAAAGCAATAGGACTGTCTTCCCAATGAATCATGTCTTTACTTGTGGCATGTCCCCAATGAATTTGGTGCCAAAAAGGACCAGCTGGATTAAACTGATAAAACAAATGATACTTACCGTTATAATAAATAGGTGCATGCGGTTCATTCATCCAATGCTGTGGAGCTGTAAAATGATAATTAGGCCGATAACGATCCCCTTTATAAACTGTTCGATCAAAAGACGTATTTGGAATTGGCAGTTCATGATTAAACGTGTTATTGACCTCATCATACTGCTGCTTAATCTGTTCATCACTAAATGCTTCACTGTACAATGAAACATTATCCATTAATCCATTAAACATATTTGCTTGAAACACATCAGATACAGAAACAGCCTGATTGTGCTTTCCGACTAGTAATGGCAGATGATCCGCTGGGACAAACTGACTATCTTCGGGCACTTCTTTTTCTTGTACGAGCTCACCGTTTATATACAGTGAGATTTTATTTGTTTGCTTATTAAATTGTGCAGCAACATAGGACCATTTATCTTTCGGCAGGATTTTCCCCGCTGGTGACCACATTTCATGCCATTGATCGTTAAGTGCAAGCTGAAACGTTATATATCCATGACGTCCCATCCCTAAAATAAAGCCTTGTTTGTTTGCTTTATCATGTTGATTCATTATAACGGAGGTTTGTCCATTGTCTCCCCATTCATATGCCCTTGGTGCAACCCACGCTTCAATTGATAAAGAATCAGTTGGTTTTTGCACCATCTCAGGAGCGACTTCTATCCAGTTTGAATATCCATCAAATAATAAAGCCTTACTGCTAATCCCGTTTTTCCACTCTGGATCTGAGGTCAATGCATGATGAATATTGGCATCTTTAAATTGAGCAAGATCACTAGTTACTTTTCCAGCACCTTCATCAAATCCCCATTGATGGAGTGCTTGACCATTAAGTGCGTATTCTAATAGCTGATCTTCCTTAATGTTGTCATTTATTGATTCTGAATCATCCTTTAGTTGAAATTTCATCAAAACTCCCGAAATGATCATGATACAAAGTGCTATGGCAAGTAGCCCCATCCCTATAACTCTCTTCTTTTTCATGTTAAAACTCCTTATATAATAATCTTATTTTCAACGTTAATAGTAAAAAAAGACCTAAAATGGGTAAGAGTTTGTACACAAAGGTACATACTCCCTACCACATTTTAGGTCTTGCCTGCTTTCCAGTCACAATCCTACAATATTTAATTTTTCATGATCATAGTATTGTATTTCATTGAATACTAACTTTCAATAGATCAATAGATATAGATGGGTCTATTGGAATGAATCAATTTTACACTTAAGTAATACTCACTTATTTTACTTTTTTTCTTGTATGCTTAAAGGCACCTCAATCAACTTCCACTTCTGTGACGCTTCACTATTAAACTCATTAATCTCTACAACTGTTCCATCTTCTATTTTGCGGTCTGGCACTTCAAGCGCCTTACCGCTGTTCACTACGTTAAATGTCACAGTACCGTCCCAATTATCTGTAATTCTCCACTGTTGGTTATCGTAGCCAAAGTACTCCCATATCTGTACATCATCTCCATTTGAGGTTCCAGAAGCATCTAAGACTTTGTTACTCTTTTGAGAAAGAACTTTGTAAATTCCAGATGGCTCTCCTTCTATATTCCATACCTGTTCCAAGGTACCACTCTTAGGTCTTATCTTCACTTTTGATCCATTTGATGTTCCATCAACAGTAAGTGCTTTACCGCTATTATCCTCAACGATCTTAAAAGAAGTTTTACTCTCCACTACAGTTGTTCCAATTACTTTTCCATTATTTGCAATTGCTGAAATAGTCGCCCTTCCGTATCCCACTACCTTTATATCCGCACTAGATTCATCAAATTTTTCCACCTCAGCTATTGTTGGATTGCTAGTTTGCCATTTGATCTTTTGGTTTTTGGCAGACCTTGGGAGTATCGATGTAGATAACCTATGTGACTGTCCAATCCTGAGTTCAAGCTTGCTATGATCCATCACAACTTTATTTGGTGATGTCCCTTCATAAGATTCATCTTTCCAGATCCCAGCTAATGGATACACATTTAAGGAAACAATTTTTACATTTCCACCCTTTGTATAAAAGCTCATTCCATCACTTGCTCCATCAGGAAAGACCACATTTGAGAAAACAGCTTGACCGTCATTTCCAAATACTTCAACCGATGACTCATCAACATAAATTCTCATCTTAACTCGTTTATTATTTGGCTTTATTGTTGTTTCATGATAAGTAGTAAAGTTTTCAGAAAAATCAATTTCCCCTGATTCGGAACGGTCGAAAAACATCTTTGAATCGGTAACATTGTAGCCTACAACTGTCTTTTGATCCTCTGATTCTCTAAGTCGAAAGCCAAATTCTTCTGTTCCATTGTCTTTAGGTAGCTCAAATTCTGCAACAATTTCATAGGCTGAACCATTCAAGTCTGAAAGCAAGTTGGGATCATTCATTTTTACAATCCTATTACTCCTTGAGAATGCTGGTCCTCTTAGTTTTTCTAATTCTTCGATCGGATTTTGCAACATGCGAACCCCCTCTTCTGGAACTGTTTTTAATGTTAATTCGCGGGGAATTGACATTTGTCCCTGCCATGGGGAAGTTGGAAAACTGAAAGGGTAATCCCAATTGCTCATCCAACCTAATGATATGCGACGACCGTCTGAAGCAGGAATATCAGAAAATGACATGGCTGCATACATTTCTTTTCCATATTCATTCTTCAATAAGAATCCCTCAGGATGATCACTAACAAAGCGTTTACCATCAAAGGTACCAACAAAGTATTCTGAATCAGATCCGTTCGTATTTAGATTGGCACCTGTACTGATTGATAACACCCATTTTTTATTATTTTCATCTCCATCAACCGGCAGCTGAAAGAAATCTGGACATTCCCACACTCCACCTCTTACATACTTACCATAACCAAATGATTCGATAAGTTCCCAATTCAACAAATCCTTTGACGTGAAAAATCGGATATGATCTCCTCCTGAAACAACCATCACCCACTGCTTATGATCTTCATCCCAAACTACTTTTGGATCGCGGAAATCCCAGCCTTCTCCACCATAAAATTCACCAATATTAGGGATGATCGGATTGCCATCATAAAACTCCCATGTTCTTCCCTTATCCCGACTATAAGCCACACCTATCTTTTGATCTCCATTGTGCTTAGCTGGATTGAAAGATGTGTAATAGGCAATTAAACCCGAGCCTTCTTCATTAAACAACCCTGAAACATTTTCATTATCAACTACTGCTGAGCCTGACCATGCATGTCCCATCTCATTCCAAGGGATCGCTATCGGCAATCTCTTCCAATGGACGAGGTCTGTACTAACAGCATGTGCCCATTTGCCGCCATCTTGGTGAAAGAGATGGTATTCTCCTTCATAATAAACCAACCCGTTGGGATCACTTGCTGAACCTCTTGCTTGGGTAAAATGATATTGTGGTCGATATAGCTCAGTATAATAATCATCAAATGATGTCGCATAAACATTTTGAAAATAGGCAGTTCCGTTATGCACATTTAAACCAAATTTCCCATTAGAGTAAGCAGTATCTTTTACATTTATGACAGGATCGGCAAATCCATCTACATACACCATTATATTTGATCCCTTTGCATGGACTTCAAAATGATACGTCTTGCCTAATTCAACATTTCTATCTACCATACCAACCGTTCTATCTCCATTAAGATCCAATAAACGAATATTATTTAAATTAGGATCAATCGTTAGCATATACCCTCTTGTTGCATCTGAATTTGCACGAAAAACGAGTCCTGCCGTTCCATATGCAGTATCAGCATCCACTTTTAAGTCACCTTCTAGAACGAAATCCGTTTTTGTCGTTTCAGCTACACGATACGTATTATTAGCTCCAGAACTAACTCCTTCCATCCCTTCCAGATGTGGAGCCCATTCTCCATTATATGAAACCCATCCATCTAAATTTGTATTCATTTCACTTATTTCTATGTTTTGAAAGACTACACTTCCATTTGACGCATGAAGTCCTAAAAAACCTTCCGTATAGACATCATCATCAATACTAATCACAGGTTCCGAATTGTTTTGCCAGTATACGTATAAAGAAGTTCCCTCCGCTTTTACTCGGATATGATAAAGGTTACCTGATTCTATTGAAACATTACTATTAGCAATTTCTTTATTTTGTTCCGTATCATATAAGCGAATACGATCTGTTTTAGGATCTATTTGCAAACCATAAGCCTGCAAACCTGTTTCATTTGAACGAAAAATTAATGTTCCTACAGCCTTTTTATCTTTTACAATAACATCTGCTTCATAATTGAAATTCGTAACAGATGTATGTGATACAGCATAAATATTTTCTTCCGATTCAGCTGTACCAACTAATCCTTCTGCAGATGTAGTCCATTTACCTTCTTCCATTTTCCAATCTGTTAGATTTGTTCGGACCTCATATACGGACACTTTACTAAAGGTTGCTGTCCCATTATCAACATGAAAGCCTGTAACTCCTTTTGAATATCGTGAATCCTTTACATTCAAAATCATTTTTTCATTTAAGAATACTTTAATAGCAGGTCCATCAGCAATTATTTTTAATTGATAGCTAACATCCGTTTCAATTTCTTTATTGATAGGCTTTCCTACATTTAAACCAGTTTTAATATCAACTAATTGAATTTTATTCTTTTTTGGTTCTAAGCTAAGCATATATCCACCTATGCCTGCTTGATCCGCTCGAAATACAATGGAACCTAACGCCCCAGGTGTAGAATTGTCGATCATTACATTTGCTTCATAGACAAAATTACTCCCAACCTCGGTAGTTGTTAAGTTAATTGCAGGTTGTTTCTTTCCACTTTTGCCTCTGATATCACCGCTTGATTCTTTCGACCAAGTACCCGATATAGGTAAATAACCGAATATAGCAGCTTTATGTTCAGATGCCGTAACTTGAAGATGACTATCAATATATAAAGCTGAGAAAACGAATACGATTAGCAAAGCTAATTTAATAACATTTGATTTCTTATTTTTCATTTAATCACATCCCATATATATTTAAGCGCTTTCAAAATTGATGATAAAAAAAGGATTGAAGGTGAAATTTACGTCAATCCCAAATTTTTTATTTTTTCTAGCTAAAATGTAGGCTGTTTATAGGCCTTACCTGATCGGAATAACTTTTATCAAATGAAGGGATTGCAGAAATTGCCCCTACTTTCGTACAAACAATCGCTCCTACTTTGTTACTGAAAGAAATTATCTTTTTTAAATGTTCAAAGTTATTTCCAATGTTTTGTGGATCTCCTACTTTTGCTAACTGAAAAAGGGTTGCTCCTACAAATGCATCTCCAGCTCCCGTTGAATCTATTGATTGGACGTTGAAACTTGGAACTATGTCATGTTCCACTCCGTTAGAAATCAAGGTTCCAGCTTTCCCTAGAGTAACTGCGATAACACCTGCTCCAAATTTATGGAGTTTGTTAAGGCCTTCTACTACATCCTTTTTTCCAGAAATTATTTTTAGTTCATCATCACTTACTTTTACAAAATCAGCTAAAGCTATCGCCTCCTTAGCTAACTCAGTAAACTTTGACGTATTTCCTTTCCACAGGTCTTTTCTGTAGTTAGGATCAAACGATATAAACTTCTTTTCTCCATTGGCAAATAACATCGTGTTAATGTAAGTAGATTGGAACGGATCCTCTAATAATGCTGTTGCTGATCCAAAATGAAGAATCTTTGCTTGCTTAACTTTGTCCTTGTCTATTTCACTTTCAGATAAAAATGCATCAGCACCTCGATTGAAAACAAAATCTCGTTCTCCGTTTGCTTGTAAAGATACAAATGCTAACGTTGTCAGATGATCTTCATCAAACATAAGCATGGATGTATCAACACTTATTTCATCAAGCGCTTTCTTTAAAAAATGTCCGAACGAATCATTCCCAACTTTTCCACTGAATACAGCATGGCCGCCCAACTTTGCAATCGTTGCACATACATTTGCAGGTGCTCCTCCTGCTTGTTTTTCAAAATTCCTACCATTAATTGAATCAATGTCCACGTCTGTACAGAAAAAATCAATTAATAATTCACCAATGCAAATGATAGATGAACGCATAAAATACCACCATCCATTCTATGAAATATAGAAATTATTTTAACTTTCGTTCATACTCTATTAATAAAGCCCTAACCAAATAGTTGATTAGAGCTTTATCTTAATTTACTCCCATATCGAACTAATTTCAGTTAGTTCTAAATATGTCACCTTCATTCTTCCATCTTGTGAGAATAAAAGTAATTCCTTAAGTTCTTCACTTGGAAATAATAAGCTAGTAATAGCTATTTCACCATCATTCGCAAATACCTCGATAGATGAAGCGTCAATGAACATCTGTATTTTTATCTGATTACCCTTCAGCTTTAAAGGAGCTTCTTGAATAATAGGAAATGATGTAGAGAAGCTATGCTCACCTGCTTTTGTTCGATCAACTACTAACGTTTCTTTTTCAACGTCAAAGCTAATGGTCGTTTTTTCAGCTTTAGAATTCTGTAAGATCATATCGAATTTAGATGCATCAATCTTTTCAATTTCAATATTTATCTCCATTAATTGATTATTCAAGGCAAGGCAAACTGGATTACTATCTTCAATAGTTATGTTATGTTGAAACCTGCTATTTTTTCTTAACCTACTAATTTCTGAAACTGGCTTTTGAATAATCCGTATACCATTCTTACTTGATGATAAGGATAATTCGCGTGGAAGTGTCATTGCACCTCGCCATTCTTTTGATGGAACTTGATTCGCATATCTCCAATTACTCATCCAGCCAATGTAAATTCTTCTGCCATCTCCATCTGGTATATCAGACCAACTAACACCTGCATAGTTGTCCCTTCCGTAATCTAACCATAAGATCGTCTCATCATCATGGTGATTAACAAAGGTCGTTCCATCAAAATCTCCAATAAAATATTGGGTTCTGGAACCTTCTATAAATTCTCCCGTATCACCAATACTGACTACCATAACCCACCTCTGATTATTCTCATCATGGTCAACTGGTAATTGAAATAGGTCAGGACATTCCCAAAATCCGTCATGTGAACCTGCTTTGCTACCAAATTCACTAGCAAACTCCCATTCTTTTAAATTTGGAGATGTGTAAATTGTGACGGATTGCCCTGTAGCTAATATCATGATCCATTTATTGGTGTGATTATGCCAAAACACTTTTGGATCACGATAGTCTGTAATCGTAGTATCTGAAAGCACAGGATTCCCCTCATATTTCTCCCATGTTCTACCATTGTCATGACTGTATGCTAAGCTTTGGCGTTGACGTGGCCTATCAGAATCAGGATACGTATCATTACTTGTATAGATGGCCACCAACCCTGGTTGATCATCAAAAAATCCTGACGTATTATGCCAATCAACAACAGCACTGCCTGAGAAAATCGTTCCATTTTCATCAGGATGTAATGCTATAGGAAGATGCTCCCAATAAATTAAATCTTTACTAACCGCATGCCCCCAATGCATTGGACCCCAAATCGTGTCAAATGGATGGCATTGATAAAATAAATGGTATTCACCGTTAAAATACACCATTCCGTTAGGGTCATTTAACCATTTTTCTTCTGGTGAAAAATGAAATTGGGGACGATATGTTTCTTTTAATTTTTGTACCATTTTTATTCTCCTTTTTATGATTTTGTAAATAGAGATTGACTCAAACTCTTTGGTTTTGAGTCAGCCTCTATCAGATTGATGAACTACCCTTTATTGTTGATTTCGATCATAGCCTGTTTGTTTAATTTCCAACCATTCTTGTAAGCCAAGTCGATCTAATTCTTTTAAATATGCATCCCATTCTGCTTCTACTTTTCCAGTTGCCATCCATTCAGCTCTTTTTCTATTTACATATGCAAACAAATCAGTTTCAATCGTTGCGAGTTTATCTAATTCATCTATTGAGAAAAATACTTTTGGATAAATATTTTCTGCTTTCATGTGAGGAACCATAACTTCTTTCATTAAGTCTAATCGCCACGCAGCATCGTCTGGTTTCGTTGTAACCGTGCCGTAATATTCATCTAAGATTGCTAATGGCCCATTGATACTTGTTTTTTGTCTAACTTCAACCGGAGCTGCTCCCTCTAATGGTAAATGCTTTAACATATTTTCGGCTTTATCAAATTCGAAAATATTTTGTTGTTCTTCATCTCCATAAGTACCCCAGTTGTTTTGAACTGATTGATGTGGATCATATAATTGATCAATCCATTTTGCTGTTAATTCTAGGTTTTTATTAGCACTTGTAATAACCATTCTTCCTCTATCAAAGCCCATTCCATTTGTTCTAGTTGCATTAATATGACCGTCTGGGCCCGCTAAAGGTGGCATTAACTCATATTTATCATTCATACCCGTTATATTTGCCTTATCCCATGTAAAATACATTCCATATCGCTCGTCTTTTCCTTTTGCAAGATACGTATTCCAATCATGCTCAAATGCCTCAATATCTATTAATCCCTCTTTATATAAATCTGCAAAGTAGGAAATTCCCTCCTTATAGCCTTCGTCCGCTGCTGTAAATAATACTTTTCCTTCATTACTTACTACAGTGTGATCCCAGTTATCACCTAATCCAAAGGATCCAAAAAGAAAAGCAGGATCTTCTCCACCATGATTAATAATAAAAGACATCGGTATTTCATCGGCCTTTCCGTTACCATTTGGATCTTGCGTTTTAAAAGCTTGTAATACCTGTTTTAATTCCTCAGTTGTTTTCGGCATTTCTAATCCTAATTTATTTAACCATTCCACATTTATCCAAGGAAAATCGTCAATTGAATGAATATTTTCTTTACCGGTTCCTAGTTCCTCAATCCATGGAAATGAATAAATATGTCCATCTGGAGCTGTAATCATCGATTTATACTCTGGTGCAGCCTCTAGCACCTTTTGTAAGTTTGGCATGTATTTCTCGATTAAATCTTCAACTGGAATAATTGCTTCATCTTTTGCTAGTTTTAGTAAATCATAGTCACTATATCCCGCATCCATGATTGCATCCGGAAGATCACTACTTGCAACTGCTAAGTTTCTTTTTTCAACAAAGACATCATTTGTGTAGTTCTTCCATTCGATATGAACTCCTGTTTCTTCCTCTAATCGTTTATAAATTAATTTTTCATTTGGATCTTCTGGAGCTAACGGTGAACTTTGTGTAATAAACTTTAAAGTAGCCTCTTCCTTTAATGGAAAGGTCACATCGGAAAGTTCATAATCCTCTGATGAAGATGTATTTTTACTACTACATCCAGCTAGTAAAACAAAAGCAATAGCTGACGTACACACAATTTTTTTGGCATTTTTCATATTAAATCCCCCTATTTTTTCTTATGGATAAACTTGGTTGTTGATTTCCGCTGCAGGCGTTCGCTTTCCGCGGGCGGTCCGGGAGCCTCCTCGGTGCTTTGCACCTGCATGAGTCTCCCTTGGACTCGCACTCCCGAAGGAGTCTCACATATCCGCTCCAATCAACAAGGTTCGAAATCAAAAGTAAGATTTAACAGTATCTCACTTGTAAGCATTTACAAATCTATGTCTAATTTGTTCATTATTTCAATGAACCTACCATGACACCTTTTTCAAAGTACTTTTGGAAAAATGGATACATAATAATTAATGGAAGACTTGAAATAACAATTGCTGAATATTTGATCATCTCAGAAACTTTTGCTAGTTCAGCCATTGCTAATTGGTCATTAATCATACCTGGTTCTGCCTGATTTTGAATTAATATGGATCTTAATACTAATTGCAATGGATGTAAGTTAGGGTCCTCTAGATAAATCATTGCATCAAAATATGAGTTCCATTGACCAACGAATGCATAAAGTGCTAATACGAATATAATTGGTTTTGACAGCGGTAACACAATCTTGAAAAAAATAAGTAAATCTGATGCACCATCGACTTTTGCTGCTTCATGTAATTCATTTGGAATTCCTTTAAAATAAGTTCTAGCTAAAATAATATTCCAAACATTCACAGCACCTGGAAGCAAAATTGCCCAAATTGTATTCAACATTCCTAGATCTTTAACAACTAAATAAGTTGGAATTAAACCACCACTAAAGAACATGGTAATCAGGAATAACGTCATAAAGAAATTTTTCCCAACGAAACCATTAACTGATAATGGAAAGGCCGCAAAAACAGATACCACAACCGTTATCACTGCTAATCCAACAGAATAAAGCATGGCATTTAAAAACCCTCTAACCATTGCATCATCTGATAAAATCCGCTTATACCCTTCAAGACTCCAATCTGAAAACTTAAATGAAATACCTTGATTTAATAACACTGTCGGATCCATGAATGATGCAATGACGACATAAATCAAAGGAACTAAAACCACTAAAACAGCTAAACATAAGAAAATATTATTTAAAGATAAAATGATCCGATCTATGCGGGTATGTCTAATCATGTGAATGGCTCCTTTCTATTAATATAAACCTTCACCTTCGTTTAATTTTTTGACGACGATATTCACGACTACGAGCAAGATTACATTAATAACGGAATTAAACAGTCCTACAGCTGTGGAATATGCATAATCACCTGCTTGTAAACCTACTTTATATACATAGGTTGGTAGAATCTCAGATGCTGGTATATTCATTGCCGTTTGCATTAAATAGGCTTTTTCAAAACCTATTGCCATAATACCGCCTGCACCTAAAATAAAGATAATCGCCATTAACGGCTTAAGTGTTGGCAGATCAATATGAATAATTCTTTGCAAAATATTTGCCCCATCAATCGTTGCTGCATTGTGCAATTCTGGGTCTACATTTGCTAAAGCTGCAACATACACAATCGATGCCCAACCTGCTGCTTGCCAGATACCTGATAGAATATAAATTGACCTGAAATATTCTGGTTCGGACATAAACATAATAGGTTTACCTGTTATAAAGGCAATTATGTTATTAATTGGACCTGTCGGTGATAAAAATATGAACAGCATCCCAACAATAACAACCACTGAAATAAAATTTGGTGCATACAATATAAGTTGGACGTTTTTCTTTATAGCTGTTCGGCGTACTTGATTGATCATTAAAGCTAAAATAATTGGGACTGGGAAACCAAGTAATAATCCAAACAAACTAAGTTTGAGTGTACTCATAAAAATTGTTTCGAAGTTTGGTGATGTTAAAAAATCTGTAAAATGCTTAAATCCTACCCATTCACTACCTAAAATCCCTTTGATCGTACTAAAATCTTTAAAGGCAATAATTGAACCGTACATCGGGATATACTTAAATATGATCGTAAGGATAACTGCAGGAGCAATGAGTAAATAAAGAAAATAATTCTTTTTAATATACTCGATTTGGCTTTTTACTTTTGATTTTGTCTCTTTTTCATTTTTTATCTGTACACTTGATTCGTTCTTTGTGTTTACTAATTCTTGCAAGCTTTTAACCCCCTTTAACCTGAGAATATACTATTTAAAAGAACTTACTAACGAAAACGGTTACATTTCCTTTTGTCATGACAATTTTTCATTAAGCATCACAATACACCCGTCATGTGAAGGATATTTCCCCAGCAATATTTTCCCCTCGCGTAGTTTGTTCTCTATGTGTCTTCTACTATATCAAGATCGCAAGAAGGAATATTTCAATATCTTTGGTTGTACATATTTAATTTTTTTGGATGTTTTTAATAAGAAAAGCGCAAGCGCCTTGATCAGACCAGACAGGCATAAGACGCTTATGGGTAGATGGTGGCTCAAGGGCAACACTAGAATTATGTAAATACGCTAAACATAAAAAATCCCCTAGTAAACACACTAGGGGAGAACAATTTGAAAGGTCTCAATCTTTTTGAATATCTTCTAGACCATTATTAATTTTTTCAACAGCTTCATTCACTGAAGTCCTTACATTTTTACCACCAATTCCAACATCCTCAAATAATTTCTTAATCGCACCACTTACGATAGGATAGGCTGGAGTAACTGGTCGGTTCTTTGAGTATTTTTGTGCTTGTTGTACAAATATATTTCTTGGGTACTTATTAAGCTCAGGAAATTCATTGGCTACAGAATATCTCGGCGGTAGATCTCCTGTGATTTCAACATACTTTTTTGATCCCTCAAAACTAGTAACATATTTAATGAATTCCCACGCTTCCTTAGGATTATTAGACTTTGAAGAGATTCCAAGAGCCCATCCTCCATTTGGAACAACCTGATATTTTGCCTTTGGCAAAGAGGCAATTCCAAAATCTTCTCCTAATTTAAATTCTGGAAAATTTTTTTCAATGTCTGCTAATGACCAAGAACCCATTACAGACATAGCAAGATTTCCGGATACAAAAGGATCTGGTGGTAATTCAACAACAGCTACTTTATGTTTTTGATAAAGATCTTGATAAAATTGCAGTGCTTCTAATGCTTCATTAGAATTTAAATAACCTTCTACTGACGTTGCATCAGGGCTTATGACTTCTGCTCCGAACTGCCATAAGAGTGGTAATTTAAAATATGCAGGAGATTCGCCATCACTAAATCCCTGTGCTGGATCTATCCCAACAATATTTTTAGAAGGATTATTTATTTTCTTCGCAATGCTTAAAACCTGATCCCAAGTCAATGGTTTATTGGGATCCTTTGAAGGGAATGGCACACCTGCCTCTTTAAAGAGCTGCATATTATAAAAGAGTGCTACCCCAGATTCTACGATTGGAGAAAGGTAGATCTCCTCTTCATATATTAAACCATCAAGAGTAGTAGATGGGATATCTTCTATATTCCCTTCTGATCTCATGTATTTATCTATAGATAAAAGTGCTCCTGAATTTGCATATAATGCCAAATTAGGACTGTCTATTGACAATATATCAGGCGGATTTCCCGCTGCGATTTCTGTTCGTAACCTTAATTCATAGTCACCATATGGGATGGAAATCATGTTAATTTCAATCGTTGGATGAGATGATTCAAATGTTGAAATTAACTCCTTATAAGCGTTGTTTTCTGATTTCGTTCCGTAATTTCTCCAAAATGTTAATTGAACCTTATCTTTAACATCATTTTGTTTTTCAGAGCCATCTTTCTGATCACTAGAGAATGTGTAGAAAAAAGAGAAACTATATCCTGCTATACTAATAACAACAATTGAAAAAATAAATAACACTATCTTCTTTTTCATACTGTTCCCTTTCTTTTGTCAACATTTATTCTATTCTAACAGGCAGTAAAACCGATAGGTGGGTGATAATTGCCCGAAAGATCCGACGATGAAGGAAGGATATCTAAACATTCGAATCAACAGGCATTGCCGTTTAAGCGTCGAAAGCCTAGCTTTATTGACTCAATTGTAGCGATTTACGAAATTCAACTGGTGTTTGACCAAAATGTTTTTTAAATACTGTACTAAAATAACCTGAGTTAGAAAAACCCACCAGGTGAGCTACGTCGATTATTTTAAGTTGATTATCTTTTAGTAAGCTTTTAGCATTATCCATTCGTAAGTTAATAAGATAGTCACTAAAATTTTGACCGACATAATTTTTGAAAATATCAGATAAATAAGTACTATTAATATGAAACTGTTCTGATAATGTCGTAAGCGAAATTTCACTTGCATAATGTTGTTCCAAATAACGACGAACATTTTCTACAATTGCTGTTCCATTTGAAGAACAACGTGCTTCATATACCTTTTCAATAATAGAGTGTCCTAAATATATAAGCTGCTCCATGACTCGACTATGAGAATTGAGCTCCCATATACTTTGTTGGCAGTTCCATATCATTTTATTTATATCGATTGTATCTATATCATATTTTCTTGCAAGTGAGCCTAACAAAAATAAAATCCTATTTGCAGCAAAAGAAAAGGACATTATGGATTGGTTATTCTTTCCTCCCAATATTGAATAAATATTACTTTTAAAAGCTTCATAATTTGCATCTTCAATAGAGTTAATTAATTTCTTTTCAAAACCAGCTGAAAACTCAAAGATCTCATTATTAACTGTCCCATCTATTACCTGTGAATATGAGCCCATCTGACTTTGACTCCAGGAAAGTAAAGCTGATATATAACCAGTCTTAAATTCTGGAAGACCAGTAACAACCTTACCAATCCCAATAACCGTTTCTAAATCCATAAATTCTTTCACATTTCTTTGCACATCTTTAACCAAACTGGATGATGAATGAATGAACTGATTTGAATCTACTAAATAGATAAAGTGAATCATATTAGCATAACTTACATCATAAAAAGAATACATTCCTACATACCCTTGAGCTATTTCCCTACACATCATCCTAAAAGGGAGCCATAGTTCTTTAAGCTTATTGGGGTTATTACAATCTGATTCTCTTATTTCTACTGTTAAAAATTGAACCTGTGCGTTCTCATTAGCAAAATCTTCTAACTGTAACTGCTGCAGTCTCTCAATAGCCATATTCAGTTCAGACAATTCCTCTTTTACCAAATGAAGCAAATATTGTTCTCGCATTTCTTCTAACTGGTTATGAACAAGTAGATTCATCCTGTCTGATTCGATTCTCTTTCGCTTCTCTTCCTCAGCTGCAATCCGAATCCTTTTTAAAGCTTCTACTAATTCATCAGGATCTACAGGTTTTAATAGATAGTCTATAACACCTTCTATCATCGTAGATCTTACATATTCAAAATCCGAATAACCAGATAATACGATCACTTTTACATTCGGATGTTCTTTTGACACTCGTTTTACAAATTCAATGCCATCCATTATTGGCATTCTCACGTCTGTAATGACAACATCAACCTCAACCTTTTTCAATAAATCTAATGCTTCTTGTCCATTCGAAGCTTCTTCTACTATTTGAAAACCTTCTTTTTCCCACTCAACTTTCAATCTTAACCCTTTACGAATTTGAATCTCATCATCAGTTATTAACACCTTCATCATGTATATCCCCCCCAGTGACCTTTATACACAATGTTATCTTTGTTCCTATACTCTTTTCTGATTGTATTTCATATGAAAAATTTTGACCGTAATATAACTTTAATCGGCCAAGCACATTCCTAAGCCCAATACTAGTTCCCTTACTATCCAATACATTATTTGTTTCATTATTTTTTTCTGTTTTTAATAATCCTGAAATGACATCTTCAGTCATACCCATCCCATTATCTTCTATTATAATAAATACTTGATCTTTAATCTTTTCAGCTTTTATTTTTATTGCTGCATATGTTTTTTCGACAAAACTATATTTAACCGCGTTTTCAACTAAAGGCTGTATAATAAATTTAATGATTGGAAGGGTTTTTGTTTTCGGATCCTCCTCAATTTCAATCGAGATAGCATCTTCATATCTTATCTTTAAAATGTCAGTGAAATTTCGTATATAATTTACTTCTTCACCTAATTTGACAACATCACGATTGGTATTGAGGGAGTAACTCATCATTCGCCCTAAATAAATGCTTACATTCATTACCTCTTTATTTTTACCTTGGACTGCTAAACCTCCAATGATTTCAAGTGTATTGTTTAAAAAATGCGGGTTAATTTGCAATAATAAGGCTTTGTATTCTGCATCCTTTCTACGAATATTTGCTTCATATTCTGTTTCTATTAAGTGGTTTAATTGATCGATTGTATGATCAAAAACTTTTATAACATAACCAACTTCGTGGTTATATGATTTAATTGTTGGCATAAAACGTTTGGCTCCATAAAAATCACCACGTTCAATATATCGCATTGCTCTGGTGAGATTTCCTAGAGGTCGTACGATATTTGAGGAAAGCAAATAAGATGCGAAAATTGTTAAAATAAAAATTAAGGCACTTATTATCAATAAGTTCTGTTGGAGTTGGTTAATTTTCAAAAACAATTCAGACTTGGTAATTTCACTGAACAATACCCAATTTCCGATTTTTAACTTTTGGAAAAATACAAGGTATTCCTCTCCATTATAGTTTGTTTCTATTAAGCCTTTATCATGTTCTCCATTTGTTAATTCTACTAAGCTTTGATTTAATACATATTTCGGTGTCTGTACCTGTCCAGACAAAACGTTCGCTCCATGGTTATCTAATAAATACACTCGACCATTTTCTCCAAGCTTGATTTTACTTAAAGCGGTTTCAAGTAATGATGTTGGAAAATTAACTTTAATAATTCCTGATAAACCTAACGTATTCATATCAAACAAAGGAATAAGATAGCTGTTTATATTCCTCTCACGCATATCTTGATACAGCTGAAAAGAATCTATGTGGGTGCTAACCCACCGTTGATCATTTTCTGAAAAATCCTTCATCCACTCCATATTCTTGAGTGAGGGATTATCCCCCCATGTCCCAGTACCATCATTAAGGAATACGGAGATCGACATTGATTTTGAATTGTTAATCATTATTGATGATAGCTGCATTTTAAGTTGATTTTTCAATAATAAACGCTGAGCACTTGTTGCCCTAGAATTCTCATTCTCCAATTTCATCCATTGTTGAGTTGTTTGATTAATAAGAACTTGCTTCCCAAGATCCTCTGCTTGTGAGGTTATTGAATCAATATAGAGTGAATACTGTTCCATCATTTCTACAGTTGAATCCTTCGTTTGTTCTTCTATTATTGATGTAAACCAACTTGGTATAATAATTGACAATATAAGAAAAGGAACTGTTAACAATAAGGTGAAAATAACGAATAATCGATTACGTAATGAAAAAAACATATAGCCTCCACAGTAAATAATAAATGAAACTAACAAATTATTAAGTTACTTAAACACACTCTATATAACATTTTTTACAAAAAATTCATTTTCTATGGTTAGTATTGAGCTTTCCCTATTCTTACAGAATAAAGAATCACATGCATTATTTTGAAAATTTTTTTATCTTATAATCAGATCGTTGTTCTTAATAAATTTATCATAGCATTTGAAATCTTACCATATGGTCAAATAAAAAGAGGCGTCCCTCTACTACTCTTACTAGTGGACAGCCTCGACCTTTTTAGGGTCTCTTTATGTTTCATTTAAGATGTTGGCAATCTTATTATTCTTCTATTTAACAAGATGCTGTGATCTATATTGACTGGGCGTAATTCCTACATTTTTCTTAAATACCTGATAGAAATATTTGTCGTTCTCATAACCTACTTTGGTAGCAATTTCTGAAACCTTATAATTTGAAGTTCTTAATAGTTCCTTTGCGTTGTTCATTCTTAAAATTGTAATATATTCAAAAATTGTCTTCCCAGCTCTTCTTGAAAACAAGCTGCAAAGATAGGCTGGACTTTTATAAAAGTGCTCCCCAAGCTCTTCTAACACAATCGGTTCTCTAAAGTGAGTTTTTAAATAACTTTTTAGTTCCATAATGAGTTTGTCATTATAAGAGATTTTATGATTATTTAACATTTCTGTCATCTGACTGGCTAATCTTCTAAGCCACACTTTCATATCATCTAAAGAGTCCAAAGAGTTAAGTTTTTCATAAATCTCATGTCTTTCACCCACAGGATTCGTTAACTCAAACTCATTTTCAATATATTCAAGGAGATTGAAAGCCAACTTAAAGCATAAAAATTTTGATTTATTTGGAGAAAGCCTACTTTGCTTTGAATAATTGATGATGTAATCAATCATGTCATTTATTTTCAAAAAAACATCTGATTTACATATGGTAAAATACTGATCGATTTCCTCAATCATACTAGGACCGATTATATTATTCATATTTTCTAAATCAGTATAAGTCGTGAATATCTTATTCGTAAAAATCCCAAGCTTAACTAAATCCTTCGCTTCTCCGTACGCATGGTTTACTTTTGAAAAATCAGAATAGCTTTGACTAATTCCAATGGCGACATCACTATTGTGATATTCTGATACCAATTTAAATACACCATCTAAAAAATCAGTGATTTGACTAGAGTTTGATACCAGAATTGTTATCGTTTTATCAATTGTATAAGGAAAACCTTGTAATCCTTTTTCTGACAATAAAGCTTTAATCCCTATAGTAATTAAATGGATTTTCTCTTCTAAAGAAGGCTCTTGCCTAAAACCTTTAAAATCAATTACAGTAAAGCTATACTCATTTACATTCCTCAATACATCCGGATGAACGATTTGATTACCAAGAATAAATTCTAGTACCTGCTTTTCATCTAAGGCATTTTCATATAACTTCATTCTCTTATCAATTTGTTTTTCTTCTTTGAGTTTCTCAAATTTACAAATTGCTTTTTTTATAGAAGTGAGGATTTCTTCTACTTCAATTGGTTTAACTAAATAATCGATCGCTTCAAGCTCAATCGCTCTTTTAGCATAACTAAACTCAGAATATCCGCTAATAATGATAAATACGGTATCAAGATTAAGTTGCTTAGCTTGCTGGATTAAATCTAACCCATTTATTCCAGGAATTCTTATATCTTGTAAGACAATATCTGGTTTCATATCAACAATTTTTTGAAGAGCTTCTTTTCCACATGAGGCAGAACCAACAAGTTCTATTTGATTTTCATTCCAATTAATTGTTGCATTTAATCCTTCAATCACAATCTTTTCATCGTCGACGATTAAAAGTTTGTACATATCCTATACCACCTTTTAGTCTGTCCTCAATGCTTTAAACCTACTTTTAGGATGACTGTAGTACCCTCATCAATTTTACTATTGATATTTAATCCAAATTCATCTCCATAATGTAATTTTAATCTTTCGTTTATATTTTTTAAGGCATAGCCCTTTGAATAAATGTCTATTTCACTCGTGTTAAAGCCTTTTCCTGTATCAATGATTTTAAATAGTAAGCAATCATTCTGCCTAGACCCTTCTATTGTAATCGTCCCCCTGCCATTTTTTGGTTCCAACCCATGGTAGACAGCATTTTCTACAATTGGCTGTAAAAGCAGTTTAATCAGTTTTTCTTCAAGAATATCAGGATCAACATGAATATGATAAAGGATGTTATGATCAAAGCGAATATTTTGAATGTCAAGATAGCTTTTTACTTGTTCAATTTCGTTCTTAACAGTTGTGATAGGATTTCCATCGTTTAATGTAAGCTTAAAAATTTTTGACAAGCTTATAGCCATTTTAGCAATTGGCTTTGCTTTTGACTTTTCAGCCATTCAAAACATGGCATTTAATGTATTGTAAAGAAAATGGGGATTAATATGGCTTTGCAGGGCCAAAAGCTCTGCTTCCTTCTCTTTCACTTTTGCTTTATATAGTCTTAAGGTCAATTCATTATTTCGATTATAAAGTTCGACAAAGCGATTACCGATTTTACCGATTTCATCCTCTTTATTGAAATGAATGCCAGAAACGATTTCTCTTCGTTCCATTTGTTCAGTTACTAACCGCAATAAACCAAGCTCTCTCGTAATTCTGCTAGATAGATAAATAGCAAAAACGACAGAAATGATGAATGCAATCACTAGTAAGGTGATCGTGATCAACCTTATCTGATTGATATCTTGAACAACATTTTCAAAGGGAACAATACTAACAATCTTCCAATCGGTGTTCTCATTTGTATGATAGTTTATGATGTTTTTTCTTCCATCAATATAGTTAATGACGGTTCCATTCTCCTTGGAACCATCGATTATTGCTGTAAGCTGTATTGGTGACATTTCCAGCTTATTTCGTGAGTACAGTATTTTTTCTCTATTTAAAACTATAATATTGCCTTGAATATTTACCTCTTTAAACATATTTTCAAAAATCATCGGATCAATGCTTATTAGTAAAACTCCAATTGGAGCCTTTGAACCAAGATTTCTGATCATTCTCCCGAAAAGGAAAGGCTGGTCATTTCCTGCATTAAGCCTTAATTTGCTGCTATTAAACCACTGACCTTTCCATGGACTTTCAAGTAATTGATGGTATAAGGTTGTATCCTCGATCTGACTAAATACATTACCATTCATATTGCTGTCTCCTTGGTTTACTTTTAAAAAACCATGGTTTTCATTTCCTATATAAATAGAATGGATATAAGGCTTGTTAACAACCGTTATATTACTTAATGTGTTTCTTGATGATGTTTCATACATATAGTGCTTTGGATCCTTTTTGTTATGTGTTAAGTACCGATGGATATCATTTGATAAGAAGACAATATTAGAAATATCCTCGATATCTGCAACAAAGGTATTAATATTCCAGTTAGCAATAGTTAAGAGGTTTGTGACCGTTGTCGATACCTTATTTTCAACAGACTTATTTAAAAAGGCAAATGTAATAGGTCCAACAACAAGTAAAGGAATGAGTGTGGAAAAAAGAGCAAGTAAGATAATTTTCTTTTTAATAGGAGAGCCTTTTATTCCGTGAAAAATGTTCATTTTTTTCTCCCCAAGACACAATTTATCTAATGAAAGCATTTTCATTTTGTTCAAATTAAATAAAAAATTAAGATTATTTTTAAGTATTCAAGCAATATACTCTTTATTCCTGCTAATCCTTCCTTTCAAAAAAATATTTAATTTGAAAGGAATCCTTCTCAAAGGTTCGCCAAACTGGACCCTCCTTATTTTTAGAATACCTACTCTTTTACTGCTCCTAAAGTCATCCCACTAACAATATAACGTTGTACGAAGAGTGAAAAAATCATCACTGGCAAGCTAAATGAAACTGCAGCAGCTGTCATAGGTCCCAAGTCGAGATTATAGGCAGTTAAAAATTCCGATATTCCGACGGTTGCTGTTTTTGCATTAGTACTAGTCATTAGTAACGCAAACAGGAAATCATTCCAAGCTAGCATAAAAGTAAAGATTGCTGTCGTGGCTAATCCTGGGAGTGAAACTGGGATAATTACCCTAATGAATGATCCAAGCCAGCTACATCCGTCAATACGGGCTGCTTCATCAAATTCTTTTGGAATTGAATCAAAAAAGCCAATCATAAGCCAAATCGCAAAAGGCACGTTAACACTTGTATAAACAAATACTAATGCCAAGTGAGTATCTATTAATCCCATGTTTTTAATAATCATATACATCGGAATAGCAATACTAATCATCGGTACCATTCTAATAACAAGAGTGAATAATAAAAAGTACTTTCCTGTAACAGATGTAAATCTTGAAATCCCATAGGCTGCCATTGAGCCTAATAAAACACTTATAAAGGTACTTGTAATAGCCGTGATAAGACTGTTTGCAAAATATTTTCCGACTGGCAGGTAATCAAACATATTTCGATAGTTTTCAAAAGAAAAAGTAGACGGCCAAAAAGTTGGTGGGGCACTTACTGCCTCTGTTGATGGTTTTAATGATGTTAAAAGCAGATAAACATAAGGTCCTAGAAACAACATTGCTAAGATACAAGTTAATGAAATGACAAATAGTAGCCATAATCTTTTCTTCATCTTGTTTATATTAATCGATGTATATCTTGAAAGTTTCGTTTTATTTAATCGTATTTCCGCCATCCTGATTCACCTCACGTTCATTAAAAATGATTTTTCCTTGGTGACCAAATCTTTGAAATAAAGAAGGAGCTTAAGATTAGTAGTAGAATAATAAATATTACTGCCATGGCACTCGATTGTCCTACTTGTCCATAGCGTGTTAAGGTTTTATACATATACGTACTTAAAAGCTCAGAGGAAAATCCAGGTCCTCCTTGTGTTAATACCCATACAATATCAAATGTTCTAGCTGCGTCTATTATTCGAATTAACAATGCAACTGATGCCACTGGAATAAGCGAAGGAACAGTAATGTATCTAAATTTGTGCCATTTATTTGCCCCATCGATATCCGCTGATTCATAGAGAGTTTTTGGAATACCCTGAATTCCCGCCAATAGAACGAGCATGATGAATGGAGTTGTTAGCCATATATCAGCTATGATTGTTGAATAAATAGCATATCGAGAATCAGACAACCAAAGAATTTGATGTGGATCAGAGAGGATTCCTATTTTGTAAAGCACCCAATTGAAAATTCCAAATTGGTCATTTAGCATAAACTTCCAGATGAGACCTGACACTAATGGAGCGAGCATTAACGGACTAAGCAATAATGTTCTGATTACTTGACTTCCTTTAAATGCATGACTTAAAAGGAGAGCAAGGATGAGACCCAAGATGAATTCCACGCCTACTGCAACACCAATATAAACAACCGTGTTCCATAAGGCCTTTAAAAATCGTTCTGAACTTAAAGATTCAATATAATTTGCGAGCCCAACAAATTCCTTTACACTAGGATTCATTAAGTCGATGTGATAAAAACTATCCTTCACTAAAAGGGTAATCGGATATAGTAAGAAAACAATCATAAACATAGCTGCCGGTAGAAAGAACAAAGTGGAAAGTGTACTGTTTCTTAAATTCATAATAAATCCTCCTTTCTACAAAAATAGTGAATCAATTCTTCTTAGAAGAGGTCTCTACCCATCTATCATTTTTATAAATAGGTAGAGATTTCTACTTTCTAAAAATCACTTTATTTTGGAGGTAAAATTCCTTTAATAATTTCCGCTGCCCAGTCTAGGGCTTCTTGAGGTGTCTTCTCACCTGAAAGAGCATATTGAACAGCTGGTATTAGCGCTTCACTTTCTATCTGCTGCCATTCTGTAATATCAGGTCGATTTTGCGTTTGTTCTCCACTTAACGTCGTCATTAGTGGCTCTAAATGTTCATATCCTTCTTTTTTGCTATATTCCTCAAAAACTGATACTCTAGCAGCTACTCCTAATGTTTCCATAAATAACTCATTCTTTTCATAGATAAACTCCAAATATTCCTTGGCAATCTCTTGTTTCTTCGATGATCTTGGAATTACCTGATACCATGGACCTGGAACAGCTCCTATCCCTGCACTTCCTGCAATCATTGGTGCACTTCCAACTTTTCCAGCTACTTGTGATTGTTTAGGATCATTTGATGGAACATAAAAGTGTCCCCAGGCAATCATCATTGCTGCTTTCCCACTCCAGAACAGTTCAGAGGTTTCAGCTGATGCGATTTCTAGTGCACCATTTGGAACAGATTGATCTGTATTTAGAATATCTGTTAAAAATTGCAGTGATTCAACATATGGTTCTGTATTCACAATAACTTCTCCATTTTTGTCAATAACCAAGGATTCAGTTCCTGCTTGTGTCGCATGATCCAGCCAACTTGCTACAGCATCACCATTATTTGCGCCAAATACTGTTGTTCCATACATATCTACTTTTCCATCTTGATCTGTATCACGAGTGAAGAATTTTGCAATATCCCTATATTCAGTCCATGTTTTAGGAGGATGTAAATCATACCCATATTCTGCTTTAAAATCAGTTTTATTTTTTTCATCTTCGAATAAATCTGTGCGATAAATTATATTTTTTGCATTAGTCCAGACCGGCATTCCATAGACTTTATCCTGGTAACTTCCTCCTGATATAAGACCTGGGAACAGGTCTTTTTCAATTTCGTCCGAGATCATCCCGTCAAGAGGAAGTAAACCTCCAGCTAAAGCAGGGAACCATAAAATATCAATTGTTGCGACATCAAAGGCGCCAGCCTGTGAAGCTACTTCAGCTTTTAATTTGTCGTATACACCTGTATAAGGAACAGACTCAATCTTTACTTCATAGCCCGTTTTTTCTTTAAATTCTTCTGCAGTCTCTTTAGCAACAGTAAATGCAGGGCTACCTCCCTCTACAAGTACAGTGAGAGATTTGTCACGATTAGAAGAATCGCCTCCTCCTGTTTCTTTACCGGAACAACCATATAAACATAGTGTTACCACTAATAGTAATGAAAGAACACTGAATATTCCTCTCCTTTTGAACATCTATAAAACCTCCTTAAAGTGGTTTTTCATATCATTTAACGATCCCATAAACCATGTTCAGGCCATCTTCTTGGAAGTCTATCTTTTACATCAGGAAGTTTTGGTAATGGCTTATGAGGCTCAAGCTGATACCAATATGCAACACTTGAATAATCATTGGCTTGATCATTCGCATGACCATGTTCGATTGTAGCACGGATTGATTTTGTAAAACGGATAGGATCCTCAATATGGAATCGATATAAACTCCATTTTCCAAAATGCTCCTGAACATCGCTTCCTAATGATATTCCATGATATGGACCTGCATACTCTCCACTCGGAAAGCCCCATGCTGCATTAAAGTAATCTTCAGTTCCTGTCCCATGAAGAGATGGTGGCCATTCTTCTCCATCAATGAAGAACATATCATCACCTTCGCCTGGCCATGTAAACTCTTGATTGGAAGCATCGAAGTTATCAATATTCAATACACAACCAACATAGTGTCCTTTTCCTTCAGCATCGAGAATAACATAGTTATCCTCTCCAGTAAGATTCTCTCCTGGTAGGTCCCATGGAGCTGGATTTTCTATTTCTTTTTCAAATACAACTTTTTCACATGGATTTTCTCGATTCCAGGTTGCATGAAATCTCCCAACATCTTCAGGTATTTGATCTTTACTATCATAACTTTCATAATCTACATAATAGAATAGATTTTCTATCTTTTTATCACTTTCATTGATTAATTGAATTCTTGCTCCAGCTCCAAATGGCATTGAGAAATAACTATTCATTGATGCAGCAAAAGGTCCCTTTGGTCCTCGCTTTTCCCCCATAACCATGCTCAAGGGTAGAGAAACGTAATGCTTACATGTCGCATGCCCGATTCCAAAGAAATCGCCTAAAGGAACTCTTACACTCGGGTTTTCTTCACCATCCCAATACATTTCAAGAACTAACTTACGTAAGTATTGTTCTGCATAACATCTAGTCGTCATCCAAATATGCTTAATACAACCTGCACCCTTTATATCAGCCATAACCGCTGTTTCACCTGGCTCTACTACTTTAAAATCTCTGTTACCTCCAGTACGGTCATAACTAGATTCTCTTTTGGAGCTTGCTTCTTTAATAAATGGTAGTCCTCCTAGTGGACTATTTGGTTGCCAAACATTCATTGTTCGTATCCTCCCTCTATTTCTTTTAATTTATTGAATGCGCTTACATTAACTAACCATGTATTAAATACTTTGTCTTTTTCTTCACCCCCGAATATTTCCTTCTACATTTATAATTGTAAATTCAATTTAGATTTTGCGAAATTCTAATATCTTTAGATAAGGTTAGTTATATTTAGAAGTTAGTTATTTTTAGGGATTATACGTCCTTATGCTTACACACAACCAAAAGCCTACAGATCTAATAAGATCTGTAGGCTTTATAACTAAAGAGGACAAACTACAAAAAACTAGCTCTCAAGTTAAAAAAACATGAAAGCTAGTTTATCGTTATACCACAACTTAAAAAATGTCTTATTCTCTATACCTCGAGACATAGGGAATTTCACATAACCTTAGCTTATTTAATAAAACCTTTATAATGACGTTTCACTAATTGACTTTCAAGTTGTTTCATAGTCTCAAGGGCAACCCCTACAACAATCAACAAGCTTGTTCCACCAATCTGAGCCGATTGAGGAAGATCAGCAAACTTAATGAAGAAAACAGGAAGAACAGCTATAGCTGCTAAGAAAAGAGAACCGA
>NZ_JAGDEL010000015.1 GCF_017497975.1 Metabacillus bambusae
TAAGATCCCTGAAAGATGATCAGGTTGATAGGTCTGAGGTGGAAGCGCGGTGACGTGTGGAGCTGACAGATACTAATCGATCGAGGACTTAACCTAAATAGAAAAGCGGAAGAAGCTTAGCTTTTATCCATAGGGAATTGGAGCGACCTTAGAAGAAGTCGTTCTTTGACTTCGTACGAGAGAGTGAAATTACCGTAGGATTTGGCTTCTGTAGCTGGACAAAGTAAGAGCGTAAACTCAGTTAAGTGAATTGAATTGTGAATCGTTATCTAGTTTTGAAGGAATATTTATTTTTTACAAAAAAACACTTGAAATATTCTTTCAAAATAGTATAATAATTCTTGTCGTAATTGTCTGGTGGCGATAGCGAAGAGGTCACACCCGTTCCCATGCCGAACACGGAAGTTAAGCTCTTCAGCGCCGATGGTAGTTGGGGGTTTCCCCCTGTGAGAGTAGGACGTTGCCAGGCTTCAAATTGTTCCGCAGTAGCTCAGTGGTAGAGCTATCGGCTGTTAACCGATCGGTCGTAGGTTCGAGTCCTACCTGCGGAGCCATTGCTTCCATAGCTCAGTTGGTAGAGCACTTCCATGGTAAGGAAGAGGTCACCGGTTCGAGCCCGGTTGGAAGCTTACACAGAGACTTATTAAAAATTTCATGGCCCGTTGGTCAAGCGGTTAAGACACCGCCCTTTCACGGCGGTAACACGGGTTCGAATCCCGTACGGGTCACCATTCGGAGGATTAGCTCAGCTGGGAGAGCATCTGCCTTACAAGCAGAGGGTCGGCGGTTCGATCCCGTCATCCTCCACCATTTATGCCGGTGTAGCTCAACTGGTAGAGCAACTGACTTGTAATCAGTAGGTTGGGGGTTCAAGTCCTCTTGCCGGCACTGTTTCACACATATGGAGGGGTAGCGAAGTGGCTAAACGCGGCGGACTGTAAATCCGCTCCTTAGGGTTCGGCAGTTCGAATCTGCCCCCCTCCACCATTTACATAAAACAATGTAGATAAACGAAGGTAAATGGGTATCCATTTCATAATTTGTTTATCTTTGATTTTGTTTAGAAGGCTAGAAAGCTGTGAATAATATAACTAAACAATGTTTATAATATGTTATACAAATTGATTGCTAGCAAGTTAGGCTGTTTTACTACTAATGAAATACTAAGTTCAGGGAATTAATTTTCATATAGTTAAATAATGGGCTATAGCCAAGCGGTAAGGCATCGCACTTTGACTGCGACATGCGTTGGTTCGAATCCAGCTAGCCCAGCCATTTTTATTTAGAGCCATTAGCTCAGTTGGTAGAGCATCTGACTTTTAATCAGAGGGTCGAAGGTTCGAGTCCTTCATGGCTCATCATTTGCGGAAGTAGTTCAGTGGTAGAACACCACCTTGCCAAGGTGGGGGTCGCGGGTTCGAATCCCGTCTTCCGCTCCATAGAATCCCCTTAGTATTTGGGGCCTTAGCTCAGCTGGGAGAGCGCCTGCTTTGCACGCAGGAGGTCAGCGGTTCGATCCCGCTAGGCTCCACCATTACATATATGATAATTCAAACCATAAACTGATGTTTGTGGTTTTTTGTTATTTGTAAATGTAAATACTAGAATTACGTACTTAAGGAAGCAAAAATAAGACCTAGCAAGTTAAAGTTATTTTTATACTATATATGATTCTGACTTTTAATACGTAAATGAATTCTTGATAGCTTCTATGAATAACAAGAAGGACTATTTCAAGTAGTCCTTCTTTTATTGTTCGTCTTAATAATTGTCTAAGAGATTGTTTCTTTTAAAACAAAAACTATTTCAGGTTGATTGGAAAAGAAGTGCGAGACTCCTGCGGGAGCAGCGGACAGGTGAGACCCCACAGGCGTTTACGCCGAGGAGGCTCACCGCCCGCCCCGCGGAAAGCGAGCATCTCTCGCTGCAATCAACCACACCGCATACTTGGTAAATAGCAACAAAGTTTACGAAAACAGCCTTTTAAAAAACTAACTCAGGTGATTGGAGTGGAAGTGCGAGGCTTATCACAAGCCCATGGAAATCAACCACACCGCATTACTTTGTATATAGCAACAATATTGCGAAACCAGCTTAATAAATAATTGAAAATTTATCACCAATAACCTCCAAAATTTGTTAAAATAATTTATGTAAATAAAATGAAACCAAATGGAAACTTATACGTATATAAAGAGACCCGCAGAGTGCGGAGGTATGTTTATGGAAACGATAGTAAAGAATCGAATAAAACAGGTTAAAAAAGGCGATCAAAATGCATTTGCTGAAATAGTTGATTTGTACAAGGATAAAATCTATCAACTATGTTACAGAATGCTCGGAAATGCACACGAAGCAGAGGATATTGCACAAGAAGCTTTTATACGTGCATTTGTAAATATTCATACGTATGATATGAATAAAAAATTCTCGACATGGTTATACCGAATTGCAACGAATCTATCAATTGATCGTATTCGAAAAAAGAAGCCAGATTATTATCTTGATGCAGAGGTTTCAGGAACAGACGGATTAACGATGTATTCCCAAGTAGCTGCTGAAATAGCTTTACCTGAAGATGAGCTAGAAACAATGGAACTACAACAAACAATTCAAAAAGAAATATTAAAGCTCCCTGATAAGTATCGAACAGTTATTGTCTTAAAGTATATAGATGAGCTATCATTAATAGAAATAAGCGAAATTCTCGATATTCCAATAGGTACAGTCAAAACACGGATTCACAGAGGGAGAGAAGCCCTTAGAAAGCAATTAAGGCATTTATAATGAGGTGAGAATATATGAGCTGTTCTTCTGAGTTTGTTCAGCTTTTGCATAAATATATGGATCATGAATTATCTAGTGATGAAGAAATTAAGGTAAAAAACCATCTTCACACTTGTGAGAGTTGCTATCAACATTTTCATGAGCTTGAAAAGGCTGTTGCGCTTGTCCAAAGTACATCCCATATTGAAGCTCCAAAGGATTTCACCCAAGCTGTAATGAATAGTCTACCAAAAGAAAAGCGAACAGCTTCCTGGAGCCGCTTGTTAAAAGGTCACCCACTATTGGCTGCAGCCTCATTGTTTGTTCTTCTCATGACAGGAAGTCTATTTTCAGCCTGGAATGAGAATCAGCACTTTAGCGTCTCTAAGCAGTCTAACCTAGTTGTTGAGAATAGTAAGGTCACCGTTCCAAAGGGAGAGGTTGTAAAAGGTGATGTGATTGTGAAAAACGGCTCTTTAATGATTGAAGGTAAAATTGAGGGTGATGTAACTGTGATTAATGGAGAGAATTATAGGGCAGCAGCAGGACAAGTAACCGGGGAGATAGAGGAAGTCGATGAGATGTTTGAATGGTTATGGTACCATATAAAATCTCTCTCTCAGGATGTTGTAGGAGTTTTTCGTTAAACACGAGGTCATCAATACGGTGGCCTTTTTACATTTTGTTTTAGAAAGTGATATAATAACATAGTTATCAACAAAACTTATATATGAGTGAAGCGGGGTTGGAATTAAGCTAATTTCTAGGAATACCAACCTACTTAGAAAATTGATGAATATAGCTTCAACAAATTAATATAAGGCTTGCTCTGATTAAGCTGATATATTAATGTGGGCTAGTACATACTTCATTTTTTTCATATTTCTTCGTGAATTGATGGCGACATTTACGTTTTTATATATTAAAAGAGTGAAACTCATGGAGGACGAGTGAATGGGATATGAGGATATACCAATATTGCATTACCTCGGCATAGCTGTTGATATTCTCCTTGTGTGGTACGTTATCTATAAACTGATTATGGTCGTAAGGGGAACAAAGGCTGTACAGCTATTAAAAGGAATTACTGTAATAATTGTAGTCCGCATGTTGAGTCAATACCTAGGATTAAGCACGTTACAGTGGTTAATGGACCAAGCCTTAACATGGGGTTTTCTTGCCATTATTATTATTTTCCAACCAGAGCTGCGCAGAGCATTAGAACAGCTAGGAAGAGGACGATTATTTTCTCGAGGTGGTTTACCTGGAGAGGATGATCCTGAAATAACAGTTGAAGCAATTGTGAAAGCAACAGACTATATGGCGAAGCGACGCATTGGTGCGTTAATGTCTATTGAAAAAGAAACAGGGATGAGCGATTACATAGAAACTGGAATACCATTAAATTCATTGATCTCGTCTGAATTATTGATTAACATCTTTATCCCTAACACACCTCTTCATGACGGGGCAGTTATTATTCAAAAGAATCAAATTGCAGCTGCAGCTTGCTATCTACCTCTATCAGAAAGCCCGTTTATTTCTAAGGAACTTGGGACACGTCACCGAGCTGCTTTAGGGATTAGTGAGGTGACAGATAGTTTTACAATTATCGTTTCTGAAGAGACAGGAAGTGTCTCAGTTGCTCGAAATAGTGAGCTTCATCGAAACTTAACTCAAGATGAATTAAGAGAAATTCTTCAAAGAGAGTTAATTATAACAACAAAACCTGTTTCCTCAAACCGTTGGCAATGGAGGGGAAAGAAAAATGGATAAGTTGATGAATAGCCGTTGGGTGATGAGGGTTATTGCTTTATTTATGGCGTTGATGTTATATGCTTCGGTTAATATTGAATCAGCTCCTTCTGTTAATCAGCCAACGACACCATTATCGCAATCGCCTACAGCGGACAAGGCTACTGTCACAGAAGTACCAGTTGTAACATACTTTGACCAAGAAAACCTTGTTGTAACAGGTATAACCGAATCGGTTAACGTCAATTTAGAAGGTGCAACAAGTTCATTAACAAAAGCAAGGCAGCTTAGAGATTTTGAGGTTTATGCAGACTTGACTAAGTTATCAATTGGGACTCATCGAGTTAAGCTTAAAATTAAAAACCTATCTGATGACTTAAAGGCAAGTATTTCTCCTTCAGTTATCACAGTTTCTATTGAAGAGAAGGTAGCGAAAGATTTTCAGGTCGAAGTTGATTTTCTAAATGAAGATAAGCTTGAGGAAGGCTATACGCCTGATCAACCAATTGTCAATCCAAATAGCATTCGTGTGACAGCTTCTAAAGAATTGATTGATCGAATATCCAGTGTGAAAGCTGCTGTAAATCTTGAAAATGCGGAAGAAACGGTTAACCGTGAATCTCGGATTACGATATATGATAGCGATGGGAATATACTTCCTGTTGAAGTGGAACCAACAGTTGTAGATGTGACAGTTCCGATAAAAAGTCCAAGTAAAGCCTTACCGTTTAAAATAATAAGGGAGGGCGAGCTTAAAAAAGGCTTGAGTATATCAAGTATTGAACCTGATCCAAAGGAAATAACGGTATTCGGTCCTATGGATGTTTTGGATAAGCTTGAATTTATCGATGGAGTTACAGTAGACCTTAGTAAGATTGAAAAAGATACTGTATTAGAAGTAGATGTGCCGATACCTGAAGGAATAAAAAAGATAGATCCTGAAAAGCTCAAGATTAATGTAGATGTAGATGAACAAGAAGAAAAGGCGTTTACAGATCAAGAGATAAAAGCTGTAGGATTATCAGAAGCTAAGAATCTTGAGTTTATTGAACCTGAGGCAGGAACACAAGATGTTAAGATATATGGGGCACCAAGTGTCATTAAAAATATAAAATCATCTGATATAGAATTATATATAAATTTGTCAGACCTAAGTAATGGTGAGCATGAGGTAGATGTTGAGGTGAACGGCCCACAAAATATAACATGGTCATTAGAAATTGAAAAAGTAAAAGTTAAAATTTCTTCAGCCTCATAAGGCAGATTAAATAAAGGAGCGAAACCAATGGGAAAGTATTTTGGGACAGATGGAGTACGAGGAGTTGCTAATAGTGAATTAACACCTGAGTTAGCCTTTAAAATTGGCCGATTTGGTGGTTATGTATTAACAAAAGATACGGACAGACCGAAAGTAATAATCGGTCGAGATACTCGTATTTCAGGTCATATGCTTGAAGGTGCTCTTGTAGCAGGTCTCCTTTCTATCGGAGCTGAAGTAATGCGTTTAGGTGTTATCTCAACTCCAGGTGTAGCATTTTTAACGAAGGCACTTGGTGCACAAGCGGGAGTTATGATCTCTGCATCACATAACCCTGTACAGGATAACGGTATTAAGTATTTTGGTCCAGATGGATATAAATTATCAGATGAGCAGGAGCTTGAAATTGAAAGCTTAATGGATCAAGAAGTAGATACACTACCAAGACCAGTAGGGGAACATTTAGGACAAGTTAACGATTATTTTGAAGGTGGGCAAAAATACCTTCAATTCTTAAAGCAAACAGTTGATGAAGACTTTACTGGTATTCATGTGGCATTGGATTGTGCACATGGTGCTACATCATCACTTGCTACACATTTGTTTGCTGACTTAGATGCAGATGTTTCGACAATGGGTACAGCTCCAAATGGATTAAATATCAATGCGGGAGTTGGTTCAACACATCCAGAAGCATTAGCAGCCTTTTTGAAGGAGAAAAATGCAGATATCGGTTTGGCATTTGATGGTGACGGTGATCGATTGATTGCTGTCGATGAGAATGGTGAAATCGTTGATGGCGACCAAATCATGTATATTTGTGCAAAATTTTTAAACAGTGAAGGACGACTAAAGAAAAACACAGTTGTATCGACTATTATGAGCAACCTAGGCTTTTACAAAGCACTTGAGGAGCATGAAATTAAAAGTATCCCGACAGCTGTTGGTGACCGATATGTAGTAGAAGAAATGAAGAAAAATGACTATAACCTTGGTGGAGAACAATCAGGTCATATTATTTTCCTTGATTATAATACAACTGGTGATGGACTCCTAACGGGATTACAACTTGTGAACATCATGAAGCTTACGGGTAAAAAATTATCAGAGCTTGCTAGTGAAATGAAAAAGTACCCACAATTACTTATAAATGTAAAAGTAACAGATAAACATGGGGTAACAGAAAATGAAAAAGTGAAAGAGATTATTGAATCTGTGGAACAAGAAATGAATGGGAATGGTCGTATCCTTGTTCGCCCTTCAGGTACAGAGCCATTAGTTCGTGTTATGGCAGAAGCACCAACAGAAGAACAATGCAGTAAATATGTTGAGCGAATTGTAGACATAGTCAAACAAGAGATGGGCTTGGAGTAAGACATAAGGCGGGGGAACCCGCCTTTTTATTAACATGTTTGCATGTTCGAACATATCATATATGTATAGCAATTCAGGTAGAATTGTTAGAGAATGGCATAAATTGATTGACGGTTTATTTTGTTATGTTGTATTATTAACTTTGTATTTTTATTTATGATAGAAAGGGGCATAGTAAAGAAGGTTGACAATTTAAAGCGCCTGAACTAAGGGATCGAAAATAACTTAGTTGACGAGGATGGAGGTTATCGAAATTTCGGCGGATGCCTCCCGGTTGATTGGTTACAACCGTAAGTTTTTCCTTAAACCAAAGAGGTAACTTTTTGTACAAAGGGAGAAGCGTAGCCTTCCAAAATTAAAAACATGTGTGAGGGGACAGTGAATGTCTCCGAAAATGACTTCCTGTCCCTAGTTTACACACTATGGGAGGAAACGAATATGTGCGGAATCGTAGGATATATTGGTAAACAAGATGCTAAGGAAATATTATTAAAAGGGCTAGAAAAATTAGAATACCGTGGTTATGACTCTGCAGGAATTGCAGCAATGAATAATGAAGGTGTGCACATTTTCAAAGAAAAGGGCCGTATTGCTGAGCTACGTGAGAGTGTTGATGAACAAGTAGAAGCATCAACAGGAATCGGTCATACAAGATGGGCAACACATGGTGTACCTAGCCGAGTAAATGCACATCCACATCAAAGTACTACTAGTAGATTTACACTTGTGCATAACGGTGTTATCGAAAACTATGCTATTTTGAAGCGTGAATATTTACAAGATGTTCAACTGAAAAGTGATACAGATACAGAAGTAATTGTTCAAGTAATTGAAAAATTTGTAGCAAACGGATTAGAGGTTGAAGAAGCGTTCCGTCAAACGTTATCAATTTTAAAAGGCTCTTATGCGATTGGATTATTAGATGAGCAAAATCCTAATATGATTTATGTAGCAAAAAACAAAAGTCCACTGCTTGTTGGTTTAGGTGATGGTAGCTTTAACGTAGTTGCGTCAGATGCTATGGCAATGTTACAAGTAACTGACCAATATGTTGAAATTATGGACAAAGAAATGGTTTTTGTTGAACGTGAGTCTGTTACAATTAAAGATTTACAAGGTAATGTAATTGAACGTGCCCCTTATAAAGCAGAGCTTGATGCAAGCGATATTGAAAAGGGCACTTATCCTCACTACATGTTAAAAGAAATAGATGAACAGCCTTTAGTTACAAGAAGAATTATTGAGAAATACCGTAATGAAGATGGTGGTTTAACAGTTGATGCTGAAATCGTAAACGCTGTGAATGCAGCAGATCGAATCTATATCATTGCAGCAGGGACTAGCTACCATGCGGGATTAGTTGGAAAACAATTTATTGAAAATTGGGCGAAAATCCCAGTTGAAGTTCATATCGCAAGTGAATTCTCATACAATATGCCATTGCTTTCTGAAAATCCACTATTTATCTTTATTTCACAAAGTGGAGAAACAGCAGATAGCCGTGCAGTACTAGTACAGATAAAAGAGCTTGGTCACAAAGCTTTAACGATTACAAATGTTCAAGGGTCAACATTATCTCGTGAAGCTGACTACACGCTATTATTACATGCAGGTCCTGAAATTGCTGTTGCATCTACAAAAGCTTATACAGCACAATTAGCAGTATTATCAATTCTTGCGGCTGTTGCAGCATATGGAAAAGGACGTACTCTAGAATTTGATTTAACAAAAGAGCTAGGTATTGTTGCAAATGCAATGGAAGTTCTTTGTGATCAAAAAGAAGAAATGGAAGCTATTGCACGTGAATATCTCTCTACAACACGTAACGCATTCTTCATCGGACGTTCTGTTGATTACTACGTAGGACTTGAAGGATCACTAAAACTCAAAGAAATCTCTTATATTCAAGCAGAAGGCTTTGCAGGCGGAGAGCTTAAGCATGGTACCATTGCGTTAATTGAAAATGGTACACCAATTATTGCATTAGCGACTCAAGAGCATGTTAACCTAAGCATTCGCGGAAATGTAAAAGAGGTTGTAGCACGTGGAGCTAATCCATGTATAATCACAATGAAGGGCCTAGAAGAAGAAGACGATCGTTTTGTTCTTCCAAGTGTTCATGAACAATTATCACCACTTGCAGCAGTTGTACCATTACAATTGATCTCTTATTATGCAGCACTACATCGTGGATGTGACGTTGATAAACCACGTAATCTTGCGAAGAGTGTTACAGTGGAGTAAACAGGGGATTTTTGAAGGTTTTGTTTGTCCTCTCTGCAATTAAGTTCTCCCCTATGTAATTCAAGTTCGTACCTGCTGTAAATAAGTTGGTATCTGAACTGGGGAGATAGCTGGAGCTGGCAACTATGTATGTAGACTCCAAAAGAATCGGGAAACGTACCGTGGGTACGATTTCTCGATTCTTTTTTGTTTGCCTATTAAGCCCTTGGTCTAATCAATCATTTGATTAATTGCGGGAGAAAGCCTGAATATAAAGCCTGGCTGAACTGGAATGTACATGTTATCGGAAATTCCAAGTGTTCCGTAGCAAAATAAACTGTTCCCTTGGTTAAATAAGTCGTTCCCTAAAACGAGTGAAAATCGGAGTGTCTTCTCCAGTTTTCCTCTTTTTTTTGTATCCAAAAGCGGAGGGAAAGCCAGAAAAAAGCATGAGAAAGGCATGAATAAAAGCAAGAGGAAAAGCATGACAATGCCCGATAAATCAACGATTTCAAGAAAGAAATCCAGAGAAAAAAGGCGGAAAAAGGTAGGAGAAAACCTTGTTCCTAATCCCATTTATTCCTGTTCCTACGGAACAACTTATTTTCCTGAAAAAATAGGGTTCTGACAAAAAATAGGAGAAAAAAGGAGTGAGTTAGGGAAGAACCAATTAAACGACAGAAATTGGGGAAATCGGAGAAAGGCAGGAATGACAGGGGTTTGTGAGAAGGGGGGAGTGTAGAACTATTTTTGACAACTACATAGAAGGCAGGGATTTTTTTGAAGTGAAATCTAAAGTGGATTTGAACTATATAGGGGGAAGGGTTAAGGGGGCAGAAAATCTAAGTGAAAAATTGATATAATATTTAAAAAGTTGGTGGGAATATGTTTGATAAGAAAAGGATGATTGAAGAAATGATTAAATTTGACGATGCATTCCCAGACGGGATTTTTGCTATAAGTTGTAGGAAAGGAGAACCAAAAGTAAAAGTTAGAGCCTTGTGGGATTATTGTCAGGAAAAAGGTTTAAAGCCGAGTCAATTATCGCCTGGAGAGATGGAACTGTTCCTCGATTACTGAAATATTAAAAATAAAAGCTCCATTTGAACTCATTGATTCATGTTCATTATGGAGCTTATTAAACAATCAAGAATTCATTTTAGTAAGAGGCAATTGCACTGTTGAAACTATATGAAATAGGTACATCAAGGAAGTCTCTGGCTACGCATACATCATTATGAATGATGTAGCATTCTACATAATGTCCTCCTTTAAAGGAGGTTCTTTCTACTTTTTGGTCAGTGCCTCGAACTATTTCCCCTCTTAGCTGTTTTCTTTTTATCGCTTCATCCCCACGGTTACGTACTTTCCAATATACAGTGAATTGAAGTTGTTTGTCTTTGGCTTCATTGTGTTCAATAAAAAAGGTTAGCTGTTTATTGATTAGTAAAGGCTTATCTTGCAACAATAGGGTTCTTAATAATGCCTCTCTAAAACCATTTTGTTTTACTTCACAGTTAATTTTCAAATTATATTTGATGTCAATGGGAAACATGTCTTCGATAAATTTCTCTGAATTTGAACGTGATGATAAGGCAAAAGTTGCTTGTGCGGATTCTTCGACTGTTTCAGGAATAGGGAAGTCTTTTCCGAAAATCTCCTGTAGTTTTTCATATAGTTCATCACTATCTTCAACTAAGCCATCTAATTTGTTGTACGCTTTCTTAGCTTTAGTGACAAACTTCCCATCTTTATTATAAACATGCTGTTTGCTTCCCAGAGCTAACCAATATTTTTGGTCTTTATTCAAACCCTTTAAATATTTGAATAAATCCTGGAACAGAGATAAGTAGTTATCAAATGTTGTAGATTTATAATCGGGATATTGGTTAAAAAAGTTAAATACTAAAGTGTCAATTAGAAGTCCGCCAATCTTAAATCCAATATGATTTTTCCACGCACGAACCATGTTGCAAACGTGTTGAAAATGTTGATTAGTTTCATCAATTGTATCTAAACTTTCTTCTATTTCAGGCATCGGGTCTGTCTTTTTCCACTTTCCACCGTTATTTGAGTTTGGATAAGTGTAGCTCCCATCTGATTCTTCAAATGCTGGGCATACTTCAACCTCGTAATTTGAAAAACTGACTACGACAACTTGTCCATCACCCCGAACGATTGTATTTGGATAACGTTTTTTTATTTCATTTTTAACACATTGGAGAAGAGCGGATTGTCCATTTCCTTCATAATTGTTGTATTGGGTATATAAATCATCTGGAAGGACAAACAACATGTCCAGGTCACTTACACCCTTAATGGCAGTATTACGACCTAATGACCCTACTTTATATCCATGCTCTTCTTCGCTTTCGCTGTCCCAAAAACTCTTATTTAACCTTTTTGTGATGCTTTTAAATTTTATATCTATATCTTCTGTATTATCGACCTTAAGCGACTCACAGAAATCCTCAAATGATTGGCTTAACATTCATTCACCCCTTAAAAATTTTAATCCAACACCAAACTACTAAAATTACAAAAAGAAGGAAAATAACAAATGATTTAGGTATTTTATCTTTCCAAAATGAGAATTTTTTTTGTTCGTTAATCCATTCTATTTGCATTTGGAAGAAAAATTTATAATGAGCATACCAGTCACTTGTAAATATTTGTTTGCTCATGCTTAAAGAATAGTATCTATTTAATACATCGTTCATTTGTTGGAATTCTACTTGGAAATCCTCGTGATTTGAATTTTTAACATGATAGTATAAAGCTCTTAATTCATTAAATAATTTGGTTAGTTCAATCCCTGCTTTTTCATACTTTTCTTTTTCAGAGTTAAAAGAGCTAATTGTTAATGCGAGGATACTAACCATTATTAAGGTTGTAGATATTCCTGTATTATAATGATTATTTGGATAAGCCAATTGACCTACTCCGACAAGCAGAACAATAAGGGAGATAGCATTTGGGACTTTTTCTATAATATCAAAAGTTGCGAAATGTTTTTTTGCTCCAAATCCTACATTATAACCGTTCTCAGCTAATTGCTTTAATATTGAGTTTTTATCTATTTTTTTATCCATTTGTTTCCTCCTCACAATATAGCATTATAGCACTACATTCTAATACATTCAATATATAGTATATATAATGTAATGTTAGGTACTATATATTGTGTTTTGTTTGTTGTTTTTTAGATTTGTCAAATACAAAAATATTAGAAAATGGGAGGATACTTATGAATAGTGAAGATAGTGATAGAGTTTCAGCGATTATTACCCAATTTCCTCATTTGCTATAGCCCTAATTTTGGAATGCACCATTAATCAATCGTTTTTATATCCTATCATCATTTTATTGTTTTCGTATGAATTCTCTTGTTATACCATGTCTTATTCCTGTTCCAAAGCCCTCCTATCAGTTATATATTTCTTCCAACTGCTTATAATACAGTAGCTTTAATAAAGCAGGATTCAAATTTTGAAGCTATTAAAATAGGAAGTTCTAATCTATCAATTCGGATTAGACAGATATAACAGGAGGAAATGATATGGGAAAAGACAGAGAGATGCCGAGAACATTCGGTCAAAAATTAAGATATTTTAGAAATCTCAGAGGCTACACATGCAAGGAATTAGGTATGTTAGCTAAAATTGACCCAGGGTATGTGAATCGTATGGAATTAGGAAAGAGAAAAGCTCCATCCTATCCTGTGATTAGAAACATCTGTATGGCTCTCAAAATTGACGTAACCGATTTAATTGATATTGAACCGAGCGAGGAAGAGCTTCCTATCAAAAGTATTCAAGAAGTTTTAGTTTTTCATGAATACTTAATTAATGGAAAGTTGCCGAGTATGGAAGCAAGAGAGAACCTGTTGGCACTTATGCAAACGATGTTGGATTGCGAATGGGAGGAAAATAAACATATAGAAACGGTAAAAATTACTGAAAAGGTCAATCAGTTTTTAAACTCATTGAAATAGTACATTAAACAGGTGGAGAAGAGAACTATAGGTTTTATGGTTCTCTTTTTCTGCATGTAGGGAGGAAATCGTAGTATGTCTAAAAATGGCAGTGAAAGAGAGTTCATATTCAGTTTATACCTTAAGGAAAATTTATCCATATTGGAAAAAGAACTAAATTTGAAATTGACAGGAGTAGAATTGGAATCAAAATATGCAGGATTAAAAATAGATATGTTCGCAATTGAACAGGAATCTGGAGCAGAAGTATTTGTAGAGAATGTGTTGTTAAAATCAGATTACTCACACCAATACAGACTTCTCAAGTTGATAGAGGCAATAGATAAAGGGGTTATTATTTATCAAGCTGTGGCATTTAAAGAAAAGTACGTCAAACAGTTAAGGGATAAAATAATGGATTCTGGAAAAGATATTAACCTTTATTTTGTAACGATTAATCCTGATTTATTTCAGGGAATTGACCTATTGAATAGCGGAACACATAAGCTAAAGGTCTTTGAAAATCTTCATATTCTTAATGAAATCTCTAATCCTATTCAATTGCTTAAGGGTATAAGCATTATTCACCCGATTCATGGTAATAAGGAATATAGGGAAAAATATAATTGGGATTTTACTAAGAGAGAAGACGTAAACAACTATCTATTAAAACAGTTGAGGAAAAAAGTCCCTTATTTTCTATCTTTCCAAAGACAGAAGTCTAATCTTGATAGTTTAAGAATTATTCCATGCGGATTTGGTAAATCTGGAATTTCATTAATGCTAACAGTAGAAGATATGCGTCGTCGTGCTTTTGTTGAACTGAGATTTAAGGAGGATACACCACCCATTTATTTTAAAATTAAGGAGAAAAAAGTAAAGGCAAGAAAAATAATTGGCGAGGAGCTTGAATTTCTGGATGATACATGCACCATCGCTTATCGTTTTCGGTCATATGAGGATGTATATGAAACGGTTGAACGCTTGGTGCAGATAGCAGAGCGTTTCATATTAACATTTAGCAACGATGTTCTATATGGAGAAGAGAAACTCGATAGTTGGAAAGAAGAACTTGAATACAGTCTGTAAATGAGCAGGGAAAAGGCATTGGGTCATATCCAGTGCCTATTTTTATAGGTCGTTTTGTTTAAGTTATAAAACCATCATTCCAATATGATTGTTTAACTAACACTTGTTGAGTTAGACAATATATCGAATTTATCCCCAAATCTATATAAGACTACCAATTTCTAATGCATCTTGCACATAGAAAGTGTGATGCAAAAGGAATTAAAGGCATCTTAGTATCTTCACGACAATTTGAACACTCGACAATTTTTACAACTGTAAATTTTATTTTCCCACTGTCAAGTGGCATTACTGGAGTAGCGTGGCCTTCCTCAATAAGTATCGGAACAATATAAGAAGCAATAGCCTGTTTTGTAATATTATTCATTAGCCATTCTCCCAGACTATCTTTTGGAGGATTGGTTCTGGAAGCTCCGATTAAAACAGTCCGCCCTTTAAATGCATCAATTATGTTCATATATTGTTTTTTGCTTAGTTTAACTTTTGTACTTTCATTTTTTCCAAAGAAAATCTCTTTAACTCCATTTAAAATCTTTTTATATTTAAAGGGTTTCTTTTTCACCATTGTTTTCATTTCAAACATAATTTCATACATAAAGCGACCCACTTACTATTATATTTTTGCCTTTAAAAGTTCTTCTCTTAACTGTAAAGAAAGAGCTTGTGTACCCTTGAATCGCTCTATGAAACGTTCTTTATTGCTTCCTTTATTACCGTTGCCAGTAATAAACGGTGCTACAATTGCAGGTTTGTTTTCTATCTCAATAATTTTCTTCCCTACATTTTCTGCGAATAGCTCTCCTTTATAACCAAATAACGTAAAGGCTTGAGAACCTAAAAGGTAAATAAGATGCGGTTGTACAATTTCAATTTCCTTCTTGATAAAATCATATGAGGCAACCTTATCAATTTTTTGTTGTTCTTTCGGTAGATTATTAGAATTATATACTTTTCTTGCATCGGTCATGTAAAGGAAATTTAAGTCTACTTGCCAAGAGTTTAGGGCAAACAAAACATCTTGATAACTGGTATAGCCGAAAGTCTTTTTAGGTAAATGTTTATAAAATTGAGTGTTATACGTTGCTTTGTCCCAATTTAGATGGAGAAGAGGTGCGTAAAAGACAATGCTTCCAGCATCCTCGGATAAAGAATCTTGAGCGATTATCATGGTTCGCAGTCCCTTTTCGTTTTTTGAGAAATATTTCTCTCCCCAAAAGGGTAAATCAGCTCCTCTTTGCTCTGATTTATCTGGTAGCCTCTCTTTCAATTGCTCCATTGATTGAAAGTATTCTGTGTGGCCGCAGTGTTCTTTGATTAACATATACGGTGATTTTTCCTGTTCTAAACATTCATTGGAAGCAATTTGATATTCAGAATACAATTTGGTTAGTCTATCCAAGCCCATATTAATTCTCCCTTTCTAAAATACCTCTTGCAGAACGGTGGACACTCATATCAATAGCCTTTATATCTTTTAATAAATTCCCTGCCGAATTCTCTGGTGTTTAATTTGATTCTATCTTTTGGTTCATATTCAATCCCATAGGAAAACTCTTCATTTAATCTTTTAAGCTCTTTGTACATATTTCTCACAGGCGTTTCATTCCCATCGGCAACCTGATAAATGGCAAGTTTAGGCAGAGCATTTCCGTCATCATAAAGATGAATTCGATAAAATCCATTAATGGATTTGACCTCGATTGTATCCAGCAACTTGTTCATGCGATAACCCCCAAATGAATTCCATTAGTATCCATATTATATCATGTGTTTTCTGAACTTTTCTTCAACTTTGCAGGTTCAAATAGCGTTTGTTACATAAATATATCTGAAGGTTTGCTAAAGAAGTACCTGCTAATTTCATAATAGTTCTTATATTCATCATACTTTTTCAGCAACAGTTCCGAGTAATTTGCACAATAGTTATGAAAATGTTCATACCTTCCTTTATAGGGATGGGTTCTTCTGTTTGTCCCAAAATATCATTTTAGTAATTTGTGATGTTATCTTTTCCACAAAACAGGAATACAACAATGTCGTGAGTTATTAAACCAAGGGTTTTGGAATTTATTACGTTACAACCAACTATAATATAAAACTAATAACTGAAAGGTAGGGAAGTTTAGTATGGACTTAAAGCTAAAAGATAAAGATGTTCTGATTAGGGGTATCAGTCTTCCAAGAAGTTTTCAAATTAGCTTAGAAAAGCGAGGAAAGACCGCTGTAAACCATAGATTTATGGAGGGTGTAGAGGAGCTACAGATATACTGTTCCTCCTGTAATCGTTGGCATCCTGTTTATAGATTAGAGAATAGGACATGGGTTGATATAAACGAAACGTATAAGTTGTGCAATCCAGGGAAAGAGCGAGAATACTTTGATACCTATTGCAGTCAATGTTATACAAATAGGCACAAAAAAGACGGTGTAAAAACATTAGGTAAAGAAGCAGGGGTAGTGGGAGAGAAAGAGGAGATAGCTGAAGATAAGGAAAGGGTTTCCGAGTCAGGAGAAGAAGTTAAGTATCTTCCCTGGAGCGAGAAGGCAGGAGGTGTTCAGCAAACGATATTCCTTGCACCAGATTTGGACATGTATTTAAGGCTATACGGTGTCTATCATAGCAAGAAGAAAAACGAACTATTGAACGATATCATTGCAGAATTCAAATCAAAGAACCCTATCAACCTTTAAAAATATCATAAAAGCACCTTTTCAATTTTTGTCCAAAGAACAAAAACCTAATAGTTTCCGTATCAAATTTTATACCAAAACCCTATCATATCCAAAAACAGGAAGGAGGAGCGTACTTTGAAACGAAAAGATGGGGAGCTTTACTACAAGATTTCAGAAATTTCCACCCTCTTAAAAATTTGTCCTGCCACGTTATTTAACCTTATTCAGATAGACCGTAAGATGAAGGAAGAAGGGATGGAAGGCTTCTTACCTAATGCAACAAGGATAAACAATATCCAGCATTATAAGCAGTCAGAGGTAAAAGCAATTCGAGATGGAATTGGCAAATTAAGAAAGGGTGATTTGTTAAAATACCGAGCAAAAGTGACGACTTATCAGAAGTTGAAAAAAGAAAATGAGGAATTAAAGAAAAAACTCGCTGAACTGGAAGGGGGATTGAAAAAGTGAGAATTGTTAATGGGCAAAAATACCTTACCACTGGTGATTTAGGGGCGTATGTGAACCGTAGTCCAGTCACAATTGCTCAATGGTGCAAGTATAGTGACAGGTTGGCTGAGAGTAGAAAGGAACGATTGATTCCAGAGCCACTTGTAATTAACGGTCAGCGATTGTTTACAACAGAACAGGCATTAGCTGTTAAGGAGTTTGCGGAATCAAAAAAATATGGCTTACTTGCTGAATTTAATCGAAAAAGGCTTGGCAAACGTGGAAAAGAGATTGAAAAGAGATTGAAGGCAAGGGAAAAGGAGCAGGAGAAAATGCAGGAGGAAAAGAAAGAGAAGGAGTTGGAGGAAGCCCTGTCTAAAATAAATAGGGCTGTAGAGTTTAAAGATAGATTTAAAAGATTGAAGAAGGACTTGTAAGGGGAGATGCTTACAGGTTCTTTTTGTGTTTTATTTAGTAGATAATTAGTTGAGTCTTAGATTAATCCTTTAAAAATTAGATGAATTCGAGTGGAAATGGGGAATGATATTTCTAAAATAAAAAGGGTACTTAGACCTTGGTACATAAGACTTTACAGCCTCTCACAACTTTCGGAAAACATAAACCTATATAGGGCAAAGAAAAAATGAAAAACTGATTTGAAATGTCGCACTCCTTTATCTAAAGTAGGAATAAAGTTTTTTAGGACTTTACTGTTTTATTGATTTTTTCGGCTTTACAGCCTTCTATTCGATTGCATCATTTTCAAATGAAAAGTCGAAGTTCATTTGAAAAATTCAAGAGCAACTATTAATCAAAATCTGTTAGAAGGACAAAACACATACATGAAAGTGGTCGATGTTCCCTTTCCATGAATTGATTTTATCTGTTGGGATTGCTTCTATTACAAATAAATCTAAGATGTTTCCACACAATAATAAATAAAAGCCTATATAGGCGATATAATGGACATTTTTCAGTGACTCCCTACAAACAGCAGTTATTAAAGGTAATACATACGTTTAAAAAATAAATATCATTTTTTATCCATAAGTCCCCTGATTACTTATAGAACCCTTCTAAGACATTGTAGAACTACTCTAAGCTATTTCTTGATAAAGGCAAAGGATATAATCAAATAGAATTAAATTACGATAAACAAGCAATATGACAGTTATATTAGATGTTTTGAGAAAGGAGTTGAGCCAATTTGTACACAGTAGAAACCATTTTAAACAGAATTAACGAAACAGGCTATAGAATCAGACCAGCCTATGTCCAGGCAATGTTAAAGCATTCCGTAGCGGAAAATGAAAATATAAGGGTGGACCTTTCCGAATATGCGAATATTGATTTTACAAGCAATCGTCAGGTAATCGAATTTATTAATAACAAGCTGTTAAGAAGAGAAGCTATTCAGGGAAAAACGATATCCAATAAAATTCTGGAACAGTTATATGAAGAAACAAATAAATCGTTTTTTCAAACATTAATTGCTTTCAGAAAATGTCATGACAGATATAAGAAGGTAGTCTCTCTTATCAAAGCTGTCATTGATTCAGAATTTAACAAAGATAATGATAGCAGTGTTACTGGGTTTTTAAATAGAGAGAAATTTGAAACGACTTGGATTAATCCAGAAGCCAAACAAAATTCGGTGGGGGGTATCAGCCTATCAAACCCTTCTTTACCGTTTTCCACTGAGGATATCAAGAATATATTTGTTGGCGATTACATTGCTATTCCTTGTAAAGATATGGAGGGGGTACTATACATTCTAAATAAGTATGGAGACCTTCTGAATAATGATAATTATATTGTGATTGGAACTACCCTTTATGCTGATATAAGATACAGTGATTGGAACGGTATCCCATTTCCACCATCAGACGAGGAAGAAATAAAGCATATGGAAGATTTCCGTAGGGAAATTGGAATAGATTATTATGGAGATAAACTAAAAGAAGAATCAGTGCAGGAGGAACAGATAGAATAAAAGCAGGAAGAGAATTTATTTTTATACAAGCCAACATGACGAGCAAGTTGCTGAAAAATGGAATCCCTTGTGAGTAATATTGAAAGCAAGGAACGACTAAGAAACCGTATGAGCTGGTCTTATTTAGTGGCTTAGACTGTGTTTCTATTATGAGTCAGCTCCCAATCCCTATAATACAGTACCAATAATATATTATGAGGGGCATGACCTACACTAAAGCCATTTACAGGCGATATAAGCATGGTAAAAGTGAAATGTGAGGATGAAGTCGAGTTTGTAAATTAAGGAGAAATAGGATAGTATCAGAAGCCCCTATGAAGGAGCTTCTATTTTCTTTTTGTTGCATTATCAATGGCATTTATTGAGCCTTTCACCATGCTTTTGTATCGGTTTGTGTACAGTTCCAACACCTTCAATATAATAGCATCTTCCTTTGCTACATAATTGCCAATAGATTTTAGCTTAACAATCTCGGCTATCTCTTGTTCCAATTCTTTTGAAAGAACTATCTCTATCTTTTTCATCGTTCTGCTCCCTTTCCCAATGTAATCGAGTAATCGATTACCCCTGTTTTTTAAGCCTGTTAGATTATAGATTGGGAGCGGCCTTATTATTACAAAGGATTGAAAACGAAAAGTTATCCATATTAGACAAATAGATTTTGAAAACAAACAATATCTAAATCCAATAAATACTGTGAACGTTGATACATAAATATTTAAGAACCATTTATTGCTTATCTAAAAAAGTAAGAATAAAATAAAAGTATAGTAAAAATTAAATATTAGTTTGAGGTGGCACAATTGGAGCTTAAACTTTTTTATAAAACACAGAGGGAACTGGCTTCGGCATTAAACTCCATAATAGATGCTTATTGGGAAAATAAAATTGATGAAACGATTCTTATAAAAGAAGTTGAAGATATTTACAAAAATAATCCGAATAAGGTACTAAAGAACGGTGACTTTACAACTATTCTTAAGCAACAGTGCGGAAAAAGACGACTTGAGATTGTAGATAGAATTTTGGATATGAACGGCCTTGATAGCAAGTAAACGTATATCTGAATAGGAAGGAGTTGTAGGATGATTAGCGAATTACAATATAGTTCCTCCTTAACAGGAGCTTCATTTTTACTGTATGAATTAAAGCAAGTGATAGGTCTAAAGGTTCAGGGGTTGAATGATAAAGAAATTAAGCAACGAGTAACCGAAGAAAACCTTTTTCAGTATAAATATGAATCAAGCATTAAAAGAAGCCTTCCATCGGTGTTAAGAAGGGTAAATGCTCTGGATGAAACACTCTTTCAAATGGTATTAGAAGAACCGTTGGAAACAGGGAAAATCATCAATTTATATGCCATAATGAAGACGGATAGGTTATTTTTTGAATTTATGGATGAAGTCATTAGAGAAAAATATGAATTCCACAATTTGTTGATTGAAACAAAAGATTTAAATTTATATTTTACTGTAAAAGCGGAACAAGACAACAAGGTAGCAGGGTTTACGGAAAAGACAGTAGCCAAGTTAAAGCAGGTCTTTTACAAAGTTCTGTTTGAGTCTGGAATTTTAAAGGATAAAAAAACAGGAGAGTTAAGCAGACTTCTAATAGATGAAGATTTGAAGGAATACATAATTAGAATTGGTGATGGCCAGTTCGTTAAGGCAATGGGTCACTAAAGAGGTGAATTTATGAGCAACTTGAATAATAGGCTGGATAAAATAATCCCTAAAATAAAAGAGGACAAGTTTCTTGAAGGAAGAGGACTTGGCAATGAAATCAGTTTCTATGTGTTTGATTATGAACCAGAACATGAATTGTTCGTTCGGGATTATGTAAAACATATTAAGAAAGAGTTCAATTACGAGGGGTCAAACCGAAAAATTATTGAATTTGACCTTTATAAAATGATGGTTGAAATTGCAAAGGAAAAACGTATTTTTGAGCGGATATTTCAAATGGAAGAGAAACAAGGGCGAGAATCCTTATTTCGAGCAATGAAAAACTTTACCGCACCTGAAACCTTTCTAAAAAGAATAAAGGAGCAAATTGCCGACAATAACATTGTTTTTATCACAGGGGTTGGAAAAGTCTATCCATTTGTACGTTCACATAACATCTTAAACAATCTTCAAGAGGTACTGGATAAAATACCTGTCATTATGTTCTTTCCAGGGGTATATGATGGACTTTCGTTAAAATTGTTTGGAAAATTCAAGGATGACAATTACTATCGAGCTTTTCGATTAGTGGATAAAGAGATATAGGGGGAGTTCTTGTGCAAATCAAGGATATGTTTGAGAAGGATATACACAGAAACATTAAAGGCGTAATTAAGGTTGCCCAAACTGATGAAGACAACATTTATCAAGAGTTGGATGAATATGTCGTAACAAGAGAACTTGCGAAGCATTTATCCAAGTTTTACGAGAATTACCAAAAGGGAATTGATGGATACACAGATAAAATGGGTGTCTGGATATCTGGATTTTTTGGTTCTGGTAAATCACACTTTCTAAAAATTCTTGCATACCTATTGGAAAATAAAAAGATAAATGGTAAACAAGCTATTGAATTCTTTGATAAAAAAGTTCAAGACCCGATGGTTCTCGCCAATATGAAGAGAACATCGGATGTTGAAACGGAAGTAATTCTCTTTAACATTGATTCTAAAAGTTCCGTTGATGGTAAATCCAAAGATGATGCTATTCTTAAAGTCTTTATGAAGGTGTTCTATGAGCATAGAGGTTTCTATGGTGATATACCTGGTGTTGCTGAAATGGAAAAGCACTTAACCAAGGAAGGCGTATATGAAGATTTTAAAATGGTGTTTAAAGATTTATCTGGAGAAGATTGGATTGAAAGAAGAAACACGTTTTATTTCGATGCGGATTATGTCATTGGGGCATTAACACAGGTTACAAATATGACTGCGGAATCTGCAAGGAATTGGTTTGAAAATGGGGTAAACAATTTCGAGATAAGCATTGAAAAATTCGCTAAAGATGTAAAAGACTACATCGATAGCAAAGGTAAAAATTTTCATTTAGTTTTCTTAGTCGATGAAATTGGTCAATATATAGGCGATAATCAACAATTAATGTTAAATCTTCAAACAGTAGCAGAAGATTTGGGAACATTTTGTAATGGTAAGGTGTGGATTTTAGTTACCTCTCAAGAAAGCATTGATTCTATCGTAAAAGTGAAGGGCAATGACTTTTCTAAAATCCAAGGGCGTTTTGATACCAGACTATCTTTATCTTCCATTTCAGTGGATGAAGTAATAAAGAAACGTATCCTATCTAAAAAGGAACATGCAAAAGAAACGCTTCAACTTATGTATCATGAAGACAATACAAGTGCGACATTAAAAAATTTAATTGACTTTAAAGATAGTACAGCAGATTTGCGTGGATATGAGGATGAAAAGGAATTCGCTGATGTGTATCCATTTATTCCGTACCAATTTAAACTTCTTCAAAATGTATTTGAACAAGTCAGAAAACATGGAAGTTCAGGAAAACATTTATCTGAAGGAGAAAGGTCTATGCTTTCAGCTTTTAAGGAAGCAGGTCTGAGATATTCTGAGGAACACGAGGGAGCACTCGTTCCGTTCTACGCTTTCTACGATACAATAAAAGAATTTTTAAACCCGACTATCGTTAGGGTTATTGAAGGAGCATATGAAAACCCAGCATTAAGAGATGATGAATTTAATATAGACCTTCTTAAAGTGTTGTTCATGGTTAAATATATTAAGGAATTACCTGCTTCAGTAGAAAATATTGCGACACTAATGGTAACAAAGATTAATGAAGATAAACTTGTTCTAAAAGAAAAGATTGAGAGTTCACTGAAAAAATTGATTGCACAAACCCTCATTCAGAAGAACGGAGACGTTTATATTTTCCTTACGGATGACGAGCAAGATATAAATAGGGAAATCAAATCAATCAATATAGATGAAGAAGTGGTTAAAAGAGCACTGGCTGATTACGTGTTTCATGACTTATATGACGTGAAAAAAATAAAATACTCTGATAAATATGATTTTCCATTCAATCGAAAAATGGATGAAAAGGAGTATTTAAATCAAACTTCAAATTTAGGAATTCATATTTTATCGCCATTATCAGATAACTACGATAAGCCAGACCAAGAAATCATGATGATGACTATGGGTAATAGTCAGATGATTTTAAAGTTAAGAGGCAATGACTCCTATGTAGAAGAGATGGAAGAAATTCTTAAAATAGATGAATATACAAAAAAGGTAAACCCTACCTTGCCTGAAAATATTCAAAATATAATAGATAGTAAAAAGCATGAATCAAAATCAAGGAAAAGAAGAGTTAAGGAATTGTTAGAGGAAGCAATCAAGGCAGGAACTTTCTATATCAATGGAGAGAGACTGGATGTTAAAGGGAATACATTAAAAGACAAAATAAATACTGCTTTCAAAACTTTAGTGGATAATGTTTATACAAAATTAGGTTATGTAAAAGAATTTTATAATAGTGATGATGATATAAAAAGCCTTCTAAAAAACAACTCCGAGCAACAATCGTTGGAGGATTTTAAAAGCGATACAAACGAGTTAGCAGAAAATGAGATTTTCTCGTTTATTAAATTGCAAGATGACATTTCCAAACAAGTGAGAATGAAAATTCTACTGGATAGATATACCGATAAACCGTATGGTTGGAATGAAATGGATATTGCTGGAATTACTGCAGGACTATTTAAAAAGGAAAGAATTCGATTAAGATACAATGGTCAATATTTAGAACCAACAGACTATGTTGATGTTATTGATGCTCTGAGAAAGTCTTCACAGGTTGATAGGGTTATTATCATCAGAAGGGTAAATGTTGATGAAGCCCTATTAAAGACAGCAAAGAGTATTTGTAAAGAGCTATTCAATAAAACGGACTTGCCAAGTGATGAAGATGGTCTTGTTAAAGAGATAAAGACTTTAATCGGTCAACAAATAGAAGAGATTAAACAACTAAAAAATCGGTATGAAGGAAGAAAATATCCTGGTAAGAGCCTTCTCGATAAAGGACTTGAATACTTTAATCAGTTTGAAAACAATATGGACAATGCTACGTTTTTTACCAAGCTAAAGGATTTAGAAGAAGACCTTTTGATTTGGGAAGAGGATGTAGATTATGTAAGACGCTTTTTTGAAAACCAGAAGGATATTTTTGATAAAGGACTATTAGCTATAAAGAATTATGAAGATAATAAGCTCTATTTAACTGACAATGATACGGAAGATGCGGCCAATAAACTTTCAGCCATTTTAGAGGATATCTTACCTTATGGGAAAATACGAAAAATACCAGAATTCGTAAATAAAATTGATGAAGCTCTAAATGTGGTTCTGAAGGATAAGAAAGAAAATGCCTCACAAAAAATTCAGGCAGATTATGACCAACTTTCTCTAAAGGCAAGTCAATACGAAGTAAATGCTAATACGAAAAAAACAATCGAATCGTTTTACAACAATCTGCTTCAAAGTATTAAGTCCTTTAGTGATATTTATAAGGTAGATGCAACTATTTCTCAAAGCAATAGCTTTAAGGAAAAGTACGATAGAATTATCGAAAATGAAATCAAGCAATGGTTAGCCAAACAGGAAGAGGAAAGCGGAGAAATTATTAAAGACCCTAATGAGGAAGAAAAAGTGGAAATGGGTCTTGAAAAATTGAACATTAAAGAATTGTTCTTTGTAAAACGTCTAAATAACGAAGCTGACGTGGACAAGTTTATCAATTCGCTCTCCGATAAACTCAAAAGCATTATTAAACACAATAAAAATATCGAGTTCATCGACTAAGGCGGTTTATTGAAATGAATAAAACAGCATTAAAGAATTTTGCAGTAAATGCAAGAAATGAACTAAGAGAAAAAATAACGGTTAAAGCCCTTCAATTAGGAATATCCGAAGATAGGGTTAAAAAGGCTGATATTCAAAGCTCGGATGCCATCTATATAGATGGTAAACAGCTTGATAAAGACCAAAAAAATCAAAGGGATGCATTAATTGCAAGAATAGATAAGATTGGTTTTAACCAAGTTATCGAGGAAGTGGCATATACTTGGTTTAATCGTTTTACAGCATTAAGATTTATGGAAGTCAATAACTACCTTCCAACAAAAATAAGGGTGCTTTCTTCGAGCAATTCTGGAAGTTTTGAACCTGATATTGTTCAAGAAGCCCTTAATGTTGATTTAGATTTAGATAAGGAGTATGTCTACAACCTAAAATTAAACAACAAATCGGAAGAGCTATTCAAATATCTCATTATCAAACAATGTAATGGTTTAAAACCACTTCTTCCTTTTATGTTTCAGAAAATTGCCGATTATACGGAGCTTCTGTTCCCTGACGGATTATTAGCAGAAGGTTCATTTTTATCTCAAATGACTGATACAGATGTCTTTCCAGAAGGAGATTGGGCAGATGTTGAAATCATAGGGTGGCTTTATCAGTATTTTATTGCAGAAGAAAAAGACCGAGTGATTAAGGCGAAAGCTAAGTATAAAACAGAAGAAATCCCTTTTGCAACGCAACTCTTTACGCCTGATTGGATAGTTAGATATATGGTTCAAAACTCATTGGGTAGATATTGGGTGGAATCACATCCTGGAGATAGGGAACTATTGCAAGAATGGGAATTCTATCTTGAAAATCCAAATCCAGAACCAGACTTTGAAGAGAAATTAGCTCCTTATATTAATAAGGAATTAGAAGTGGAAGAAATAAAATTCTTTGACCCAGCGATGGGAAGTGGACATATTTTAGTCTACGCTTTCGATGTGTTTTTTGAAATATACAGCAAATGTGGTTATATGGAAAGAGAAATTCCAAGACTTATCATTGAAAATAACCTATATGGCTTGGATATTGATGACAGGGCATATCAACTGGCATGTTTCTCCGTTGTTATGAAAGCATTACAATACAACAACAGATTTTTTAGAAGCATTGAAAGAGAAGGGTTGCACCTTAATTTAGCATCAATTCAAGAAACGAACGACTTAAATGAAGAGGACATTGCTTTCATCGCTGGTGAAAACAGCGGAAGTAACTTTGAAAATACAAAAAGTTTTATCGAACAGTTCCGAGATGGTAAAATGATTGGTTCATTAATTAAAATCAATAATTTTGACGAGGATTTTCTTTTAGCAAGACTGGAATATATTCAAAACAATCCAGCCAGAGATATGTTTGAAGATGAATCAAGAAAGAAGGCTATTGACCTTCTACCAAGTTTAATAAAGCAGACAGATATAATGCGGACAACTTATTGTATTTTAGTGTCCAATCCCCCGTACATGGGAAGCAGATATATGACAACAGAACTTACAGCATTCTTAAGAAATAATTATAAGTTTAGTTCAGATTTATTTTCTGTGTTTATGGAGTATTCTTTACAAAAAGTTAAGAAAGAGGGCCATTTAGGATTTATTACTCCTTTTGTTTGGATGTTCCTCTCTTCGTTTGAAGATTTGAGAAAAGAAATAGTCTCAGGAAATAGTATAAGTTCTCTAATTCAACTTGAATACAACGCATTTGAGGCCGCAGTTGTACCAGTTTGTACATTTACATTACGAAATGTCAACTCAAAAACAACTGGTGAATATATTAGACTGGCAGATTTTACAGGAGTCGAGAATCAACCCAAAAAAGCATTGGAAGCAATAAGAAATAATGATGTCTATTATAGATATACGCAAAAAAATGACTTCTATGAAAATATTCCAGGTCAACCAATTGCATATTGGATATCTGAAAAACTACAGAGTACGTTTCGGAGAGAAAAGCAACTATTAGATTATATCGAAGTAACAGGTTCTCAAAATATTACAGCAGACAACGATAGATTTTTAAGAAGAATTTGGGAAGTGAAAAAAGAGGATATTAATAAAAAATGGAGTTTATATACAAAAGGTGGAAATTATCGTAAATGGTATGGAAACTTAGAATATGTCGTAGATTGGTCACTGGATGCAAGGAGTTTTTATAAATTAAATAAAAGCTCAAATTTACTTAATGAAAAATATTGGTTTAGAGATGGTCTAACATATAACGGTATCTCAAATAGGGGGTTTTCAGTTAGAATTGCCCGTAACGCAATATATGATAAAAAAGGACCAACCTTCCACATGTTAGATGGAAAAAGTGAACATTATATTATAGGTCTTTTGAATACTAAGGTAATAAATTATATTATGGATTTGTTCAATCCAACAATGAGTTATCAGATGAAGGATGTTAATAGTTTACCTATTGTAATGGTAGATGACGATGATTTATTTGCTGAGATTGAAAAATTGTCTATCCAGTGTATAGATATTTCAAAAAATGATTGGGACTCATATGAAAACTCATGGGATTTCTGTAAACATCCATTCTTGATTCATAAAGGAGATACTTCAATCATTGAACAGACATTTAATAATTGGAGTTCATATACCGAAGACCAATTCAATCGACTAAAGAATAACGAAGAAGAACTGAACAAGTTGTTTATCAATGAGTACGGTTTAGAAGGTGAAATGTCTCCCGAGGTTAGTGAAGACGATGTAACAATAAGAAAATCAGATAGGAAAAGAGAAATTAAGTCGTTTATATCCTATGCTGTCGGCTGTATGTTTGGGCGTTATTCCCTTGATGAAGAAGGTCTTGTGTTTGCAGGTGGGAAGTTTGATTCAGAAGCATATAAAACCTTCAAAGCAGATAAGGATAACATTCTTCCTGTATTGTCAGGTTCTTATTTTGAAGATGATATTGTTTCAAAGTTTGTTGAGTTTGTGAAAGTGACTTTTGGTGAAGCCACTTTACAACAAAATCTTGATTTTATTGCTGATACTCTTGGCAAGAAAAGTGGAGAAACAGCTAAAGAAACGATTAGAAGATATTTCGTGAACGATTTCTTTAAGGACCACGTTCAGGTTTACAAAAAAAGACCAATCTATTGGATGTTTACTTCTGGTAAGCAAAAGGCATTTAACTGCTTAATCTATATGCACCGATATGATAAATCAACCCTATCAAGAATCAGAACGGATTACCTTCATGAACTACAAAATCGTCTTTTTGCAGAGAAAAAAGGTTTGCTTAGTATTATTGAAGGTGACTCTACGGTTAAAGAAATCAGTAATGCTAAAAAAGAATTAAAAGTCTTGGATAAGAAGATTGAAGAGTTAAAAGCGTATGATGAATTATTGCACCATTTAGCCGATAAGCAGATAGAGATGGATTTAGATAATGGTGTGGCAACGAACTATGAAATGTTCAAGGGATTATTGGCAAAGATATAGAAAGTATTATTAAGAAATATACCAGATAGCTTCTGGTATATTTCTATTTAATCGTAACAGAGGTTAAGAGGTGTTCATTCAATGAATATAGATGAAATAGTCAAGACTTTAAAGGAGAGCTACGATGCCCCTTTAAGGGATGGGGAACAACGAAAGATAATCTTCTGGTTAGATAAAGAAAGCAGTTTTTCTGAGATTATTGATGAAATAAAAATTGATAATGTCAAGTTTCATAAGTTGAATGAAGGTAACTTTTTTTATTCCAAGTATTTATTAGAGGAAGAAGATACAGATTCAAACTATTTGATTTATTCCAATGTAGATATACAAACGGAAGAAGAAAACTGGTTAATTGATACGTTCCTATACTCTAACCAGTTTTATGCTGATAAGATTTCTCTATTGATGAATGAATTGAAAATAGACAGTTCTTTAAGACATGTCATTAAGAAATATGAGAAATTCTTTGACAAAATAGAAAGACGTAAAAGGTTTAAGGCTCTTGAAATTGAACAATATACTGAAGAAAAGATTGAACTTGCTATCATTAGTGCTTTATGTAATCTCAAAACACTCGATACGGATGATGTACTTAAAAAGATATTGATAAATGGGATTGAAGAAAGCGAGAATAAATATTTTCAGCAGATGGATAAGTTCTTTGATATCGATGTATTTTGGAAGTATGTTTCCCAGTATTATGGCTTTTATAAGGAAGAGAAATCTCTTAAAAAGTTATTAATCCATTTAACTGTAACTGCTATGAGTCATAGTATGAATGAAAAGTATTTATCAAATATCAAAGAATATATTGCAGAAAAAAACCGAGCTAATAGCATGATTTTCATTGACCATTGGATGCATCATAAAACGGATTACACTTTTTATGATAATCTTGCGGAAATTATTGAAAAAGAAATACATATACATGACCTGATAAATGCACTGGACATAGAGAACTTCAAACATGCTGATGTATTTCCGTACTTTGACAAAGCGATTATTATTTATATTGCTAATAGCTTAGATTCTAATATTGAAGATTTTGAACAGTTCATTGACCTGATTCAACTTCGTAGAACGAAGCATTATTATGAGCAATTTCAATATATTTACGAAGCACTATTCTATACAGTTAAAATGCACCAATTTCACAAAAAATATAACATGGGTATTCCCCAAGTAAAACTTGCGGAGATGTATCAATTATATTTAGATGATTTCTATAAGATGGACACTTATTACAGGAAGTTTTACGTTGCTTTTGATAATGAGAGTAACAGTGACCTCCTCAAAAAACTTAAATCTATGGTAGAGAATCTATATACAAATTGGTATATGGGTCAATTAAGCTCCAACTGGTCTTCAGTTTTAAGCGATGAAATGAAAAAAGGATGGAAAATACCTGGTATCGAAAGCCAGATGGACTTTTATAAAAATTATGTATCACAAAAGGTTCAAAAAGGTGATAGGGTATTTGTCATTATTTCGGATGCATTAAGATATGAAGTTGCAGTTGAATTGAATGACAAGTTAAATACAGAGACAATTGGTAACTGTGAGATAGAAGGTAATCTTGGAGTTATTCCTTCGGTAACTAAGCTCGGAATGGCTTCCTTGCTCCCTTATAAGCAGATTGAAATAAAGGATAATGGGAGAGTGTATGTTGATTCAAAGGATTCCCAAGGATTAGAGAATCGAAAAAACATTCTCGAAGACAAAGTGGAAAATAGCATGGCTATTCACTATCAGGAAATCATGGCAATGAACAAAGCAGGTCGAAGAGAGCACTTCAAAGGAAAAAAACTTAACTATATCTATCATGATTCTATTGATGCTACTGGTGATAAGGCTTCTACGGAATTCTATACGTTTAATGCAGTGGAGAAAGCGATAGAGGAATTATATAATTTAGTTAAAGTTATTAAAGATGATTTAAGTGGGACAAACATATTTATCACAGCCGACCATGGATTTATCTATCAGAGAGATTCGTTAGAGGAAAGCGACAAAATTGAAAGAGAAGATATTTCATCCATAGAGGTTAAGAGAAGATACCTACTATCAAAAGAGCAAAAGGAAATTAAAGGGCTATTAAATTTTAGTATGGATTATATTATTGGTAATGATAGTTCATTGACGGTGTATATGCCAAATTCCACAATACGATTTAAAACACAAGGAAGCGGAGCTAATTTCGTTCATGGTGGAGCAAGTCTTCAAGAAGTAGTTGTTCCTGTTATTCAATTTAAAAATATTAGAAGGGGTCAGTCGAATAGTAAAGAAATTGAAAAGGTCGATATAAAATTGACCAATACTGTAAGGAAAATTACCAACAGTCTATTTAATCTTACCTTCTTCCAAACGGAGAAAGTGGAAGATAAGGTAGTTCCGAGAACAGTAAACATCTATATGGCTGACGAGAATGATGCATTAATTTCTAATGAAGAAACCATTATTGGGGACAAGCAGACAGATAAACCAGATGAAAGAACATTTAGAGTGAAATTTGCTCTTAAATCACAGCAATATGATAAAAACAAATACTATTATTTGATTATCAAAGATAGTGAAACAGATGTCATTATAGAAAAAATCCCTTTCCAAATAAACTTAGGAATTGTCAGTGATTTTGACTTTTAATAAAGGTGGTGAAGTTGCATGGAGCTATTGAGTGAGGAAAATAGCATTGACTTGGACAAAAAACTAAACTCTTATTTTGCGGGAAGAGTAGTAAGAAAAGATTTAACCAAGCTCATAAAAGAAGGTGCTAATGTCCCTGTCTATGTGCTTGAGTATCTTTTAGGTATGTATGCGGCCACAGATGATGAAGAAAGCATTAGTGAAGGCGTAGAGAGGGTCAAAAAAATTCTTGCTGATAACTTTGTAAGACCTGATGAAGCCGAAAAAATCAAATCAAGGATACGTGAACAAGGACAATACACCATTATTGATAAGGTGAATGTAACCTTAAACGCCAAGATAGATACATATGAAGCAGAGTTTTCTAACCTTGGGTTAAAGGGTGTGCCAATCTCAGCCAATTATGTAAAAGAGTTCGATAAACTTCTTGCAGGTGGGATATGGTGTATTTTAAAAATGGATTATTTCTACGATGAAGAAGTTAAAAATATGAATCCATTTAGTATCAGTAGCTTAAAGCCCATCCAAATGCCCAATATGGATTTGAATGAGGTCTTTGAAGGAAGGAAAAACTTCACCAAACAAGAGTGGATAGATATTCTTATTCGCTCTACAGGGATGGAATCAACACAATTAGAAGATAGGGTAAAATGGCATCTTCTATTGAGACTTGTCCCTTTGGTTGAGAATAATTTTAATGCGTGTGAACTTGGTCCAAGGGGAACAGGTAAGTCGCATGTTTATAAAGAAATATCACCAAACTCCATTTTAGTTTCTGGAGGACAATCAACTGTAGCCAATCTCTTTTACAATATGTCAACAAAAAAGATAGGTCTTGTAGGAATGTGGGATGTCGTTGCATTTGATGAAGTGGCTGGAATCCGTTTCAAAGATAAAGATGGAATACAAATCATGAAGGATTATATGGCATCTGGCTCTTTTGCAAGGGGAAAAGAAGAAAAAAATGCTTCTGCATCCATGATATTTGTAGGGAATATCAATCAGAGCTTGGATTCACTAATCAAAACATCTCATTTATTTGCTCCGTTCCCAGAAGAGATGGCAAATGACAGTGCCTTTTTTGATAGGATGCACTACTACATCCCAGGTTGGGAAATACCTAAAATGCGACCAGAGTTCTTTACGGATAAGTACGGATTCATCGTTGATTATTTGGCAGAATTCTTTAGAGAAATGAGAAAGCGTTCCTTTGCTGACTCTATAGATAAATACTTTAAGTTGGGCAATAATCTGAACCAACGTGATGTTATAGCAGTACGGAAAACGGTCTCTGGACTTGTAAAGCTGATTTTCCCACATGGAGAATATACGAAAGAAGATATAGAAGAAATCCTTGCCTTTGCTCTGGAAGGTAGAAGAAGGGTGAAGGAACAACTGAAAAAAATTGGCGGTATGGAATTTTATGATATTAACTTCTCTTACATAGATAAAGAATCCATGCAAGAAGAATACGTATCAGTTCCAGAGCAAGGTGGGGGCAAATTAATCCCAGAGGGATTAGGAAGACCTGGACATGTTTATACAGTAGGCCATGGAAACTCTGGAATGATTGGTGTTTATAAACTCGAAAACCAAGTTGTTTCTGGTACTGGTAAATTTGAAAAATCAGGTATTGCTTCACATCGGGGAGCTAAAGAAAGTTTGGATACAGCATTTAGATACTTCACTGCCAATTGTAAGAGCATTAGTGGTTCAATCAGTACGAAAACAAAGGATTATCTGATGCATATTAGTGATTTACAAGGAATTGGGCTAACTGATGCATTAGCAATTGCGGAGCTTATTGGATTATGCTCAGGAGCTTTGGAAAAACCAGTCCAGGAAAGTATGGTTGTTTTAGGAAATATGACGGTTGGAGGAACAATATCTAAGGTAGAGGAGTTTGCTAACATGCTTCAAGTGTGTGTGGATGCAGGAGCGAAAAAAGTGTTAATCCCTGCTTCTTCCGTTGTAGATTTGCAAACAGTTCCGCCAGAGCTTCTGATAAAAGTTCAGCCGATATTTTATTCCGACCCAATAGATTCGGTATTTAAAGCATTAGGAGTAAGTTAATATAGAATTGCTGGAACTGCTGGGGAACAACTTCTCCAGCAGATTTTTATAATGGCACATTGAAAAATAGGGAGAGTAACATGAATATCTTTTTGGATACTAATGCCATATATTATGACCCATTCTTTAAAAAGGGGAAAAATAGAATTCTACTAAACCTTGCAAAACATGATGATGTAAAAATCTACATATGCAAAGCTGTATATTCCGAACTTTTTAGAGCACATAAGGTTTTTATTGAGCAACAACTTAAAGCGGCCAATGAATCAATGGTTAAATTAAGTCCTTTTTTAGATAAGACAGCTCAAAAGTTTGTTATTGATATAAAACTGGATGATTTTTTAGATGATTTCCATAAGCAGTATAATTTTTCCAAGACGACAGCCAAATCGAAATTATTGAGTATGATGGGGATGTATTAGAAGATATCATTGAAGCTGACATGTATGAGAAAAGTCCGTTTATTAAGCAAGGTAACATTACGAATAACAAAGGTCAAAATGTAAAAACCGTAAATAAGGCGATAAGAGATGCGATTATTTGGTATTCTTATCAACGGTTTGCAGAGAATAATAATTTAGAAGACTGCTATTTTATTTCTAATAACACAAAGGAATTTGGCAAAATTGGCTCTAAAAGCAGTCCAAAGGAAATGCCTTATCCACTTCATCCCGAAATTATTAAGAATAACAAGATAACTGCATATAAAAATATACATGATTTTCTCGCCCATAATGATGAACAGATAAAGAGATTGTTTAAAGATTTACATTCAAAAATCTTATCGAGTGAGTTATTTGATAAGGTGGTAGAACAATTGGAAGATGGTATCGCAGAAGAGTTGATTAATCAATATTTTGCAGAAGAAATTTTATCCGAAACTTATAGTTTTCTTTCCAATATGCAACCGAATGGGATACATGAAGATTATTTTATGCAAGGATACGTTGACCCGTTATTGTTTGGGAATATTAGTGATATTCGGCTAAGCGAAGTTGATGTATATGGAGATTCTATTTCTGTCTCAGTAGATGTTGATGTGGAAATGGAGGTAGATATCTATATTTATAATCCTGTACATGATGATTTAGATGAAAAATTTGAAAGTTATGCTACTGATATGGTTAAGGTTACGGAAAATATAGTCTTTTTGCTTCCAGTGGATATCGAAAAGGAATTGGCTGTCGATAATTTCTCTTTAAGAAAGTATATTGAAGGGAATGAACCAGACTATCTTAGTGTTGAAATAATAGAGTGTGAAAATATTGACCATACGGATATGTTTCGTGAGGAAGAATATGAGGAATAAGGTGAGGGAAAAATGATTTTTAAATCAAATCCAGATATCTATAAGAACGCCTACCAAAACTGGCAAAAATCAATGAGGAAATTTGATGAACAGTTTGCTCTGTATTCGGTGCAGTTTAAAGATTCTGCGGATAAATTAATAAATGATGTTGGTGAGAACCGAGGGCATATTGTTGATAGTATTATAAATCCAGCTTTATTTCTTTACCGACATTCAATTGAGTTATGTTTAAAAGCAATTCTTTATAAAGTTTATCTTGATAATGGTGTCGATTACGAAAAAATCAAGGAAAAACTTGAAGGACATAGCTTAGATAGCTTGTGGTCAAAAGTAAATAATGAGATAAGAAATAATTATGGTTTTTTAGATAATCAACAGGCAAAGAATGAACTAAAAAAAATTGGCAAATTAATTATGGAGCTACACAATACTGATGACAGTTCTATGACTTTCAGATATCCGTATGATAAAAATTTAGAAGAGTATCAGTATGGTAATGGGAAAGAAAGTTTTGGAATTGACTTCAAGCACATGCAGAAGGAAATAGATTACGTTCATTCCAGACTGTATTATTGGATTTATGAAAGGATTGCAAATAGAGAGGAGTGGTAAAGATGAAGGATACCCAACTCTACTTTTGGAAGCCATTAATGGATAGGTATAAAAAAGAGTTATCTATGGTGGCGGAATATTATAATCGAACGATACCATCCTTTGGCGACATCGAAAAAGAAGCCAACGATTACGCTGATACCATCTATAATAGCTTTCCAGCAGACGAAAATACTGACCCTGCCACAGTTGCAGATTTTGCAAATGATGAAGGGATACAACTTTACGAGCTTTTGGATACCATGAAGAAGAATCATCTATTAATGTCGATTTCATTGCTTTGTCAAATATGGGAACAGCAATTAATCAAGTTTACTTTGAAAGAGTTGCGTCACTTTTTACATATTCAAAATAATTCCTTATCGTTCGGTGATGCGAAGAAGATTTTTGAGTTACATTGTGTAAAGTTTGAGGATACGAAATCTTGGGAGAAAATAAAGGAAATAAGGCTACTGGTCAATACTATCAAACATGGTGATGGCGAATCCGCCAGAAGACTTAGAAAGATTAGACCAGATTATTTTGAACTCGATTTTATAAAAGGGACAGATACATTGGAACTTGCAGGAGCAGTATTGTTAGATTCATTTTCCCTTATGGTGGAGGAACAAGACTTTAGAAGCTACGTAGAAGCAACAGAAACGTTTTGGGATGAAATGCCTGAACGTGCGTATTCAAATGTAGATGCTATCATATCAGCATTCAGCAAAAAGAAATGAAGTGAATTGATAATTTTGGGGAAATCCAAATATTTGTTTAGTGTTATCCGATAATTGAGCCATTAAGGCTCTTTTTATTTTGGCAAAATTGCAGATGGATACATGGAAATAATCTTCTTCGTATAGTTTAAGTGATAAAATAGTCAAACTCCATAGAACCGTTCTACTATAGGCAATAATGAACCACAGAGGTAAAATGAAATTATATTATAAAAACAATAACATCTAAGAAGGAGGGTTTTTGATATGAAACCATTTACTGAAACTGAAAAGAATATGAGCAATATGGAAAGCAATAAAAACGATAAGATAAATCGAGAGCAAATAGAGAAAATGGCTTCTGCCTACAATCATCAGGAAAGAGTAGAACATGTTAATAAAACAGTTGCACAGTTTGATGCTATGTTTGCAAGATTGAAAGCCTCTAAAAATGGTGAAAAGTAATGAAGCAAAGAGATTCAACAGATTTAAAACCAGGAATAAGCAGTAGTAAGATAAAGGAAAAGCAGTTTAGGAAACAGAAAAGGATTGATAGGCTAAAAAACAAAATGGAAGCTGAAGGTGCAACTGGAGAGGAAATCAGAAATGCTGTTTATAAATTAAAACATCTGGAAGACCAAAAGATAGAAGAAGGAATTCAAACAAAATATGTAAAACCTGGGAAAAATGAAAAAATCCTTCTCGCAAAAGGACTTTTTCAAAGTAATAATCTTGAAATATTAACCACTACCAATAGTATAGCAGAGCATAAGATAACAATTCCAGAGAAGATTACCAAGCACAAAGAATTTATGAAAAATATGCAGAGTTTGGATTTCCGATTTTATTTTAAGGGACTACAGGATTGGAATATCTATGACACGAAGACATGTATATTTATTGAAGGAAATAAAGCATGGATAAAGCAAGATGATGAAGGTGTCTATAGATACTATTCTAAAGATGCAGAAAAGCATACGGTTCATGGATTGAATATCTTTGACTTAATTGAAATACGTGAAGGAGCTGAAATTGGTTCTGTTCATAGCATGAATAATGCCAGAAGAAGATTAGCTTCCGATTTAGGTATCGTTTATTTAGAGAGACAGTGGGAAATCTTGCAAGAGAAAAAGTATGAAAAAAATATGGATATCATCCAACGTGCAGATGTTGAGATACAAAGAGATTTCCCGAATTTATTTGGTTTCATTGAAAGTTATTTGCCCTTGCTCGAACATTTAAACGATTGGGGAGTTAAGCATATCTTGGAAAAGGAGCACAGCTTTAAAGGTGAAAGTATCTTTTTTCAATCAACTACGCATATGGAAAAGATAGTAGGTAGAGACCAAACGATATGTAGTCGAGCAGTTAATATGTTTGCAGTATTAGGATTGATACAAAAGGTCAAAGAGGAGGAAATTCCTAATAGCCTCATGAGTGTAGCCCAAGCTATTAGAGGAAGGAGAAATGAGTTTAAATTAGTTAATTTCTATACTGTTCCAGCTATTAATCGTCAGGTTCTTTTAGAAGCAGAAAAACGTGTAAAGCAATTAAATGAACATGGCATTACAAGCACGTGGCTTATTTCAAAGAAGAAAATAGGACAGTGCTTTAGTGAGGGATTTGCCAAAAAAGTATATGTAAAACCCATGTCTATTCGGGAACAGTTATTGGAAAAATCCTTGGAGGAACATTTGTATTATGATATCGAACCTGCTGATTGATTGGCAGGTTTTTTTGTGTTGGAGGATAGGGAAAAACGGTGCTTCTGCAGTAACTTACACTGACTGCATAAATAAAACTACTTTATTATGTTACTATGACTAACTGCATAAATAAAACTGCTATTATCGTTTTAAAGAAAATCTCAAAGATTCCAAATGAACAAACATATTTTACTATAGACAAATATGAAAAAAACTATTCAAGATTTGTGTTTATGTCATTTGACTTCTTTTCGCCTTTAAAGGCTTCTATTCGTCTAATTCAACTTAATCTTGGATGATATAGCACAAGCAAAAGCTAAAAGAAAACTTTTAATCAAAATCATGTTGGTAGGGAAAACAACAAACTGCTCTATGTCATTAAGTTAAAATCGGTTTGCCTCAAATCGTATTTTGGCAACAGGAACTATCATAGGGGGATTAATTATATAGAAATATATATTACTCTTGAACCTTCAGATAGTTTTTTTATCTTGTTTGAATATTTGGGAAGCCCCTACTAAACCCCATATGTAGACAATTATCAGTGTCTTGGTGGATGACGGTCAAGGTGGTGTGTAAGTTATGGTTTTATGGTTATAACACTTTGATTCTCAGGGTTTCGGTAACTGCATAAGATGATTTTAATTGACGTAGTTCTTTTGGTAACAAAAGGATTTTAAGTAGCATAAACGGATTATTGAATTGTGTAATTTTCAACCTAATAGTGTTTAAACCATATCTCTACGGGGTCAGACAGTATAGAACAGCTTTGCTATCGTTTTCCTCTTGTATATTTCTTATAATTGACTTACAAGAAAAAGATTGATAGCAGAAATATATATATGGGATTTATCGTTTTCAATGAAAGGAGCTAACTAAATGACTATAGAACAAATTAAAACAACCATCGACCAATTGGAAAGAACGCTGTTTCTCCATTTATTACAACCACTGTCAATAGAAGAGCTGGAATAATTGCAGGAGAAAACAAAGGTGTTAAAAGAGGCCTTTTTAGAGACCTGCTTTGTAGGTTATAGTGTGGAGGAACTGGAAGAGATTCGATTTAAGTTGGTGGAAATTAGTTATAGCCTAATTATCACTTTAAAAGAGCAGTTGTACCAGAACGTAACTGAGGACATTAGAAAACTTGAAAGTTTAAATAGAACTGCATAATAACAGGAGGAGGAAGAAGGTAGTGAAAAAAGGTACGAACAGACAGGATATTTTCGCAAAAGATTTTAAAAAACTGGAAGTTTGGAAAAAGGCGGTGGCATTATCAGAAAAAATCTATAAATTGGCAAAAGGGTTTCCGCAACACGAACAATATGGTCTAAGGTCTCAGCTTGAAAGGGCATCGGTTTCGACTTTCAGCAATCTCGCAGAAGGTCAAGGGTATGCGGGTCTCTTTCCCAACCAAGAATTACGGTTTTATTCAATTTCATTAGGTTCTGCATACGAAGTAAGAGCACAAATTGAGTTGATTTATCGTGTTGGTTTTGTCAATTTAGAAACCTATGACGAGTTAGAAAATGAAGTTTGCCAGATTATTAAAATGCTTATTCCCTTAATTAAGAAGGTAAAAAGGGAAATTGCATAATATTAAGTGCTATAAAATATGCTCCCCATGCCATTGCTAATCCACTGCAACTATCTATAGTAAATTGTATTATTTATATTTTTTTTAAAAACATATTGACGAACAACTATAATCTATGTATAGTAGGACCATAGGCAATGGAAATAAAGTTGTTGCCTAAAGAAGATTTATTGAGACTAATTCATACATTTTTAAAAATGTATTATTATCTGATTTCGGTAAGAGGCCGAATCTATCTATTGTAACTTCATATAGGTTTTGAATATATCCTAAAGGATTTTTCCTTAAGGTTATTTATTCCTATGTGTTTTTTACAATAAATAGATTCGGTCTTTTTGTCGTTCCTTGAAAAATTGATAATGGAAACTCTTTTGTAACATTGACTGCCATTGGTCAGGATTCAACAAGGAACTGGTCTTTATTCAATAACAATGTATGGTAATTACGGGAATTTTAAAATTGGAGGAATAAAGAATGGGATATCAAGAATCATTTATTAAATTCAAAGATGAAAAAACTTTGGTACAAGAATTGAGAAGATATGAGAAAGGTGAAAAAGATAGCGACCTTGTTCGCATTGTTTGCGTAGATAGGGTTAAGAAACAAGTTTTCCCCTTTAAAGAAGGTGAATTGGTAGCAGTGGTCGGAGGGGATAGAGGTCAACAAAGGGATAAGAAGAGAATACAAAATGAATTAGGCATTAGAAATATTGTAGATGTTGTATTTGTTGATAATCCGATTTATTGGGAAATGGCGGAGGATAAGGGAGTTAGATTTACAGCTTTTTTGAAGGAGCACTTTGTACAACTGTCAAAGGATGAATATGAAGAACTCTTAAAATAATCTATAAGATTCAATAATAAAGAATTTTACTAATATGAGGAGGAAATAATTATGCAAAATCAAGTAACCACAAGCGGAAATGACTTTCAAACTTATTCAATTGGTGGGGGATTAGAATTCGATGAAAAACAGATGTCGTTTTTCATCGATAATCAATACGAAGCGGCCAAGTTAGAATTGCAAGGTCTTTTTACTACGAGTGAGTTATGGATTATTGTAGACAGTCTTAATGGAATACCTTATTCTTCTGAACAGTCGGCAAAATTCATTGTAAATGAGTTTGTTGAAGACTATATCCAACATGGTATTGCCGAAGGATTATTAGATTTTGATGATACTCTGTTACTAAATAAGTTGCAAAGATTAACGGAATTTCAGACATTTAGCATTTTAAAAATGGTCTCTGAATTCCTTGAGACGGATTTGGATGAAGAATTAGACCAAGATAGTGAGGAACTATTAAACGGAATCTTCCAGATATCTGATAGCGAAATGATTATTGAAGATGAAGAAGAGTGTTGCGGTTGTGGGTGGGATAATTTTGAACTTAGTTGGGAATTAGGGTTTCAAAAACTCCGTCATATTGGCACGATATTCGCACTTAAATTCGGAATATTTATTGCTGTTAGGTTTGATGAAGGGGAATTCGCATTATATGAAGACTGTAAGAATTGCGGAGAACTTCATTTCTTAGAATCGTATTCAATTGATGAATTAGTAGAAATAGATGTGATGGAAGAAACCAAGTATTTGATTGAAGAAAATTTTACAGATGAAGATTAATAGCAAGAACGAAGAGTTGGAGATTAACTATCCTCAGCTTATAACTAAAACTTTAGTCAAAAGTCGAAATGAATTTTAGGGAGGAATAAATCTATGCAAAACGTAGTAATTGAACACGAATTTACAGTTGATTTTCTTGATTTTGAACCTGAGTGGAAGGGATTTAATCAATTTCCTATGGAAACAGAGCTTGATGATTATTCTTTCAAAGCTAAACAAATGGTGTATATGCTGAATGAAGTTTATCAAGGAACAAAAAGAGAATTAAAAGAGTTTTTCAGTTTGAATGAGGCAAGGCTTATAGTCAATGCGTTTAATGGACATTTATATTCTTCTGAATTACCCAATAAAACAGTGTTAGTTGCTAATGTAGAAGACGATATTCAAATTAATTTAGCTGAAGAAATATTTGGTGTTGCTGCCGATAAGCTATTGAAGAAATTGAATCAACTAACAGAGTTCCAGGCTTTTACGGTAATAAGAATGGCTTATGAATATTTGTATTCACGAGAAAGAAAAGCGATTGATATGGAAAGTCAAAACGAAAACCTATTAAAAGCAATATTTAATGGGTGGTGTGAAGGTGGAGACCATTAATGGTCTCCAATAATTGAATCTTGTATGGGAAAACAAATTGTTTAATTTTAAATATAATCTTACATTGAAAAGGAGAATTATGATATGAGTAAAATGAATAAGGCGGTAAATAACATGGGACTTGGGCAAATGAGACAACAATTAGCGTTAGAAAGGATAAACCATCTTTCGTCATTATTATGTTATAAATACGGTTTGGATACTGTAGTCTGCCAACATAAAAACAAAAGGGACTTTGCCATTTTTGTTAATTGTGAATGTTGTGGGGAGTTGGAACATTTTGTTACCTATTCTTTGGAACAACTTATAAAAATGAATGTAAAAGGTGAAGTTATGAATCTATTGGAGAACTCTAATAAGGTTAAATTAGCTGTTGAATAAATCTCTTGTTTATTAGTTACTCCTAACCACTTGCAGTAATTTTAAAGACATTTAGGGTTATAAATTCGTTGCAATTCTGTTAATCCACCTATATCCTATAGATGATAAAGGTCATATATCAGCAAATTATACTATAAAGGCATCTTGCAATAGAGGTTTTTCTTTTAAAAAAAGGGAGAATTTTGTCTATTGTCAAGATGCCTTTGCTTTTTGTCTAAAAACAACAGGGAGGAATAAGGATGTCTGGAAAATTTGAAACGATAAAACCTGTGGAGAAGCCAGAAGGGTGGAAATGGGAAGGAACATGGGTATCAAAATTTGGATGCCATCTTGATATAGTTAATGCCCAGATTGAATCTAAGAGAAAACTGTATGCCGAACAGGGATATGAAATCCTGGACAGTTATATAGAAAAAGGCGATATGTTTGCAAGAGTAAAGCTATTAGTAAGACCGATAAGAGAAGGGAATGAGGAAGAAGTAAAACCAGTAAAAGGGGAAACAAGAGTAAGTAGTAAATGCAAGAATGGTGTAAAAATAACTGCTGTTTTTGCTTTGATGTCATTTAAGCTGATTCTTGAATTCGATAATCGGGAATATCGACTCCTGAATGTGAAAGGATTGCTGAAAAATGAAAAGGGTGTATTGGCAGAAATTTTGGATATAGATATGTTCCGAACTGCAAGGGTAGACAGAATAGCAGGAACGGTAGTGTTTGAGAATGAAGTAGATTTTGACCCTGAAATTCTGTATAAGTCCAGTGTTAATATTGACCACATCACAGGGAATGAAGGAGAAATGAGGCATGAGGGATACTGAACCATATAAAACTGGTTATGATGAAGGATTTGCAAAGGGCTTTAATAAAGCGGTGGAATTGGCTAATGCAGTTGAATTAAATGGGGAACAGCGGTTGCTGTTAGCGATGGAAAGTTTGAATTACCTACCGTTTCCGAAAATCATAAAACTTTTTAGTCTTAGTGTTAATCAAGCGGAGAAGATAGTGGAACAGGCTGATTTTGATGAATATGTAAAAGATAAGTTCGACTTATATGTGGAAACAGATGGAATTTTTGACCGAGAATCCTTGGAGGGGATTTATCAATACAGATTGAAACTTGCAAAAAGGGACATCGAGGATACACCTCCCCGAGAAATAATAACAGATTCTAAGATTTTAGCGATGGACCTGAAAAAGTTGTTGATTGAATATATAAAGGAACAGGGAGAAGGCAGGAAGTAAGGATAGAGGTAAAGGAGAGGGAGAATAATGGGGCAATATCTGCAAATGGGAATTTGTTATAGATTGGAAGTTGATAAAAAAAGATTGGATAAGTTAGAGGTTACATTAGAAGGATTGATAAATGAGTTAAATAAACACTTGGATATTACCTTGTACGAAATAAATGAAACTCATGAAGAAGTCATTTTTGAGATTAAAGAAACGGTAGCCTTAGAACAATTGCAGGAATTTATGCAATATCAATATTCGATGTATCCTCAAGAGCAATGGGACACAGATTGTTTTGAATCGGCTTCGGAAATGATTGGTGAATTATCATCATTAAAAGAGTTAGTTGAACTGGCAGAAGAGGGGAGATTTCCTTGTTTTCAATCCAATATTATTACTGACGAAGTAAAGGTGTCAGCATGGGATTCGTTAAGAGTGGAATTCTCGATGTTGGTGTTCTTTATTGAGGGCAAAATATATATGGAGGGATATGGTGCATTCTTGAAATATATTGAAAATAACATAAGAGAGTCAAGCAAGAAATGGAAAATTGCTGGAGCATTTAAATGTTATATCGATTGATATGTTGAAAATATTTCTGGGTAAATGGAGGCGTTTATAATGTTTGATGGTGATTTTGATACTGATGATGGTGTCTATGCTGTTCCATCACATTACAAAGTTAAAGTTCGGGCATTGCTGGAGTATTGTAAATCGAAAAATGTCGGTGTAGAAGACTTAACGGAAGAGGAGATAAAGCAATTTGTAGTTTACAAGAAAAATCCCCTATTAGAAGATGATTAATCAGGGCTTAGTAATTCTCCTTCAATTTCCATTATTATAGATTATAGATATCTTCGCTAAATCTATAATAAAATACAACCACAAAAAAGGAGGCAGAGAAAGTGCTAAATATATTAGGGTCAGTCCATCGAACAAATAGTAATCTTGAAGATGATAAAAAGAACTTGAGAATATTGAAAAGCCATCGGAGAACAATATTTGCCCTTATCATTCTTATTATGGTAATAAATATTAGCGATTATATTACAAAAGAAATGACATTTTTGATGGGTTTGTTTACTGGTGTGATTGGTGTGATGTGTATAGGAGGTCTGATTATCAATATAAAACTAAATAAAAGGATTGGAACAAGAATTAAGAAGAACATGGGTTAGGACAGCCTTAGAAGAACTGCGAGTTAATTATTGCAGTTCTTTTCTTTTTGCCTGTTATTTGAATAGATTTTCTTTCATATTTATTGAGGTATGATGACTTAGGAAGGTGAGGGTCAGTTTAAAGAACAAGGGTCTTGTATAAATGAATCCAGATTTATAAAATATAACATATATAATTGAAGAAACTCGGAATAAAGGGATGAAATTAAAAATGGAAAAGAGTTGGGCTGTCGAGTGTTGGGGGAATATGGGGAACACAGAAATATTCTACACAAGGAGAGAGGCAGAAACCTATTTCAAAAGCATTAGGAAAACACTGGATAGTAGCAAATACATTTTTACTAAGGACTCTATTGTAGACAAGAACGATAGCAGTAATGCTGTTTATCTTACTAATCTGAGTGAACTTTGAACGTTATAGCAATATCGGTTTTGGTTTCTTATGGATTTGTATGTTGGAATTTTTCAATCAATTTATGCTTGAGTTTTGTTACCCCTTGAGATAAGATGATGACAAAAGAAAAACATCTAAGGGCAGGGAGATAAGATTCAGCCCTTTCGACTTATATAAAAAAATTAGAATAGCCAGTAGTCTTTCCAAAAAAAACCATTTGGATTGACTACTGGCTATTTTTTATACCCAATGACTATATTCAAGGGGGTGATACCGAAAAGGGCTATGCAATTAACTAATAAATTGATTAATTCATTAACATATGACTTAAAAAGCAACTGGACATTGATAGTCCTATATTTTTTCAGTTTTTAAGTCAGACATTATGAATAATACTTGACTATTTATGTACAGGAGGGGGAACGATTTGGATGTTTTTGGATATATAAGAGTTAGTACCAAAACACAAATGGATGGATATGGGCTTAAAACCCAAGAATCAGCAATCATAGATTTTTGCCAAAAGAATGGATATAACCTAATTGAAATACTTCGAGACGAAGGATTATCAGGAGCGGTTGCTAACAGAGACGGATTAAATGATTTAATTAGTTCTTTTGGAGAAGTAAAAAAAGTAGTTGTACTAAATACATCACGTTTATGGAGGAGTGATACAGTCAAGGTTTTAGTTCACAGGGAGTTTCAAAGGCACTCTGCTGATGTTATCAGTATCGAGCAACCGAACTATAGCATTTACACCAAGGACCCTAATGACTTTCTAATTAATGGAATGATGGAATTGCTTGACCAATATGAAAGAATGTCAATCGCAATGAAACTTAGTAAAGGAAGGAGAACAAAAATTAAGAGTGGCGATAAAGCATGTGGCAATGCTCCTTTAGGTTATAAGTGGAATGATAAAGCGAAAATTACTGTCAATGACGAATCAGCGGCCATTATTGAATTGATTTTCAAAAAGTATTTGGAACTTGGTAGTCTTGGAAAATTGAAAAGATATTTAGACGTTTCAGGATTTAAAACCAGCAGAGGTAACAAGTTTAGTAAACAGTCTTTAGTAGAGATATTGAGAAATGATTTTTACAAGGGGGTGTTGAGGCATTCCGATTTAATTATTGAAGGCAATCATACTCCTTTAATAAATAAAATTGTTTTCGGAAAGGTTCAAGCCTTGTTAAAGAGAAATAGAAAAGCTGGTGTTGAAAATGAGAAATGAATGGGATGAAGAGAAATTACAACGGTATGTAAAGGAGGGAAGAGGGCAGGGAGAATTTGAATCCTATAAACCATTTACACAAATTCATGATTTCGGGTCCCTCGGCAGAAGTAGTCGCATAAGGACATGGAAGTGTAATAGGGTAGTTCATTTACTTTCAGATATAGAATCAAGATTCTTTTACCTAACCGAATATAATGAATCGATTTTGCAAGTGAAAGAGCATTTTCCTTTATACGACTTCGAGAATGTAGTTGGGGAACAAGAAGATATAGATATAAGAAAATTTAAGGATAAACAATCTGGATTTCCTTATATTTTAACAACAAACTTTTTAATTACGGTCAAGGGGAATGATGGTAATACCTATGATGTAGCAAGGAGTGTTAAAGCAAGTCATGAATTGGAAAAAAAGACAGTAGTTGAACGTTTTGAATTAATTCGGAGGTATTTTGAAAATAAGGGTACAAGCTGGGGACTAATAACGCAAAAAGAAATTCCTTTGGTAAAGGCAAAGAATATCGAGTGGATACATCCAGCGAGGTTTTTAGAAGAAACAACGGATTTTAGTAACGATGATATTTCGTATCTAACCCGAATTCTAATGGAGTCATTTTATAAAAATACAAAGGCGATTCGAGAAATTACCAGTTCCTTTGATGCTCAATTGAATCTTGAAGCTGGTTCAGGGGTGTTGCTATTTAAACATTTATTAGCAACAAAACAGGTAAAGGTAGATATGGATAAGAAGATTGACTTAAATCAGTCGGCAGAGGTTTTAGAGATTGTTTCACAGGATAAAAAGGAGGGATTGAAAATTGCTCTTGACCGTTAATACGTTAATTGGTTATACGGAAAGCTCTTTGCAGGAAACGATTGAGAGGGTTTTGTGGATTAGTACAGATTATAATGTTGCAGTTTTGATTGATATTTACGCTAATAAAAGCACTCCAATATATAAAAATGTAGATGACATTATTAATGATATTGAGGCTAAAAGTGCGATGCTTATTAAAGCTGACCCTTTTCAAACTTTTAGAAATGAAAATGAGATTAGTGAAAAAGAGAAGGAAATTAGGAATAAAGCATGGGAGATAATAAAATCCATTGCGGAGAAAGAAAATGAACCAGAAGTTTTTAATGCAAAACAACGAGCAGAGCTTGTAAAAAGAGCGAGTAATAAATTCGGAGTAAGTAGTAAAACAGTCTACAAGTATTTAAGGCGGTATTGGCAAAGGGGAAAACATATGAATGCCCTTTTGCCAGATTACAAGAATATAGGGAGGTCTCAGGAAAAACAAGGGACAGGTAAGAAGAGAGGTAGACCCAAGAAATATAGGGATATCGTGGGAGAAGGTATAAATGTAGATGAAGAAACAAAGAGAATTTTTCGTGTTGCACTTAATAAATTTTATTATACAAATTTCAGCAATTCTTTAAAGACGGCCTACGAGTTAATGCGGAAGGAATTTTATACGGATGGTTACAAGATAGATGGGGGCATTGAGAAGCCAATATTAAAACCATCGAGTGAAGTTCCGACTTTTGGGCAGTTTAAATATTTTTTTTATAAGGAGCGAAACCTGAAGAAGGAAATATACTCAAGGGAGGGGTCGAAACAATATCTACAAAATAATAGACCGTTATTAGGTAACTCTACCATAGAGGCTTATGGTCCTGGTTATTTTGAAATTGACGCAACTATCGCTGATGTTTTTTTGATATCCAGATATAACAGAAATTGGATAATAGGTCGCCCTGTTGTCTATCTTTGTGTGGACAGATTTTCTCGAATGATTACTGGCTTATATGTTGGGTTAGAAGGTCCTTCTTGGAATGGAGCTATGAGTGCTCTTGCTAATTCTGCAAGTAATAAAGTGGAGTTTTGTAAAGAATACGGTATTGAGATTACAGAGGAACAATGGCCATCCCGCCATCTTTGTGACACTTTGATAGCTGACCGAGAGTTACAAGGTAAAAAGGTTGAGACACTCATTAGTTCCTTACATGTTAAAGTACAGACGACAAGTCCCTACAGAGCAGACATGAAACCTTTTGTAGAAAGGAGCTTCCAAGTTATTAACAAGAAATCAGTTCAACCATTTTTACCTGGAACTGTGAAAACTGATTTCCGTAAGAGGGGAAGCCGAGATTATCGTCTTGATAGTGTTCTTGATTTGTTCCAATTTACCCAAATTATGGTTTACTCAATTCTCGAATATAATCAAAGTTGGCTATCTAATTATAATCGGGAAGAGATGATGATAGCAGATGATATAGAACCAATTCCTATAAAGTTGTGGAACTGGGGAATAAAAAATAGAGCTGGTTTATTGCGTTCCGTTTCAGAAGATATTGTGAAGTTGAATTTAATGCCAACTGCAAATGCTTATATAACTGGAAAGGGAATTAAGTTCAAGGGATTATTTTACAGCTCCTCAAACCTTCTTAAAGAAGGTAGTTTTGAACGTGTTCGTATAATAGGAAGTGGAGAGAAGATTCAAATATCCTATGACCCACGAAATTTAAACTACGTATATATTAAGAAGGAAGACGGAAAAGGTTTTGAGAAATGCCATCTCCTTGATTATCAAGAAGCCCATAAATACAAGAGTTTCGAGGAGCTTGAATATCTGCAGGAGTATGAAAAGTTACAGAAAAAGCAAAAAGAAGACGAACAGCTACAATCAAAAATTGATTTGGTATCCGAAATAGAAAACATAGTTCGAGAAGCGGAGAAGATGACCAAAGAACAGCAGGATGAAACGGAAAGCAAGACCCAAAAGTTAAAAGGAATCCGTAAAAATAGACAAATAGAAAAAATGATTAACAGAGAAAGTGAAGCATTTGAATTAGATAAGAGGGAAGCGAAGGGAACAGGACAAGTTGTTTCCTTTAATAGAATGAATAATCAAGAACCAGAAGAGGAGCAAGATGAACTTGAAAATGAAATTGCTTTATTAAGAAAGAAGCAGAAGGAGAGAACGAATGGAAAAACAGAATAAAGTAATAATTCCAAATGGTGGGGAAGCTGTAATGGCAGAATACAGAGAGCAGGAGGTGATGGAGTATCAAAATAATCCGTTCATTGAAGCTCTGCCTCCCATTCTTTCCAAAGAGGATGCAATTGATAAATTAGCCTATTATCCACCCTTTGATGAAAATGAACGAAAGCTGGATAGTCATATAAGACTCCATCTCGTTCAGCGTTTGTTTCAATACTACCAGCCGATTTTTCAAACTCTTGATTTGGAGTCAAGGGTCTCAAGAATGATTCGTATGGGATATGTTCATAGAAATCCTTTTAAACCAGAATTCGCTAAGGGATTGCATGATAACTACAAGTCGATTCTAAACGCAAACATAGATATGTACAATGGCAATTTAAAAAGCACGTCTTCTGCAATGACGATTTTGGGGCCATCAGGAATCGGTAAAAGCCGAATGATAAATGTTGTACTATCAGCTCTGCCACAACTTCTTGTTCATTCTCGCTATAAGAGTGATGATTTTAATATGTATCAGTTGGTCTGGCTAAAATTAGATTGTTCATTCGATGGAAATATCAAAGGCGTTTGTATTGATGCATATAGGAGCTTGGACAGTTTGTTGGGTACAAGTTATTATAAGCGGTTTGGTTCAGCAAGAATGCCCATAGCCTCCATGCAACCTGCTTTATCTCAAATGCTTAGAGTTCATGGGGTTGGACTATTGGTAATAGACGAGGTGCAATCGCTGAGCGTTGCCAAATCTGGTGGAGCTGAAAAAATGATGAACTTCTTTCATTACTTATCTAATATGGGAACTCCTATTCTTTTGATAGGAACACCAAAGGCACTACCTTATTTAAGAGGCGACCTCCGCCAAGCACGAAGAGGCAGTGGTCAGGGTGATATGGTGATAGAACGCATGAAAAAGGATTTTAATTGGGATTTAATTCTCGAAGGAATGTGGGATTATCAGTGGGTGAGAAAGCCAACTGCTCTTACACAAGAGTTTAAAGATATTTTATATGATGAATCTGGAGGAATAACAGATATTGCGATTAAACTTTTTGTCATGGCTCAAGTAAAGGCAATTTCCAGTGGCAAAGAAGAAATAACACCCTCACTAATAAGAAAAGTAGCAAGAGAGAATTTGCAACTAATTCAGCCGATGATTAATGCTATAAGAAGTGGTGACATTAAAGCTATTTCGAGATACGAAGATATCACGCCTATAGATGTAGAAGGTTTTATTAATCAGGAATTTGCTACTGTTTCCATGAATGAAAAAATAAAAGAGCTTCAAAAGGCGAAGAAAAAGCAGGAGAAAAATTGGAAGGAGAACGTGAGAGAACAGGCTATATTAAAGTTAAGTGAGTTGGATGTAGAAATAAGCAAGGCAAAAAAATGCGTTGATTCTGTGATGGAACAGCAAGGACAAGAATTGGATATAAAGGGGATTGTAAAAGAGGCTTTTAAACTGTCTATAAATATAGAAGAAAGTAGCCCTAAACCGACTAAAAAACCAAAGAAAGTGGAGTTGCAAAACAAACAGGATTTAAGGTTGATTGTTTCGGAAGGGAAAGCAAATGGTCTATCTGCCCATGAAGCCCTTAAAGAAAAGGGAATCATAAAAGTAATAGAAAGCGATTTTTTTAGTGTAGGGTGACGATTATGATTACGTTCTTTCCTACCCCATATCCAGAAGGGGAATTACTTTACTCGATATTGGCTCGATATCATGTAAGAAGCGGTAATATCAGCCCAAAGGCCACTGTTGAAGAATTATTTGGTTCTCGTTCTGTCACTGCTGTTTTGGATTTACCAGCTAATGTAGATAGATTAATAAGCAATTTGCCGATTGGAAGTAACTATACTGCTGAAAGGTTGATAGTGAAGAACACGTTATATCCGTTTTATAGTGCCTTTCTTCCACCAGAACGTACAAAAATAACCTTACAATCCATGAAAGGAAACAGCGGTGGAGGCATCCATAGTCGAACAGGAATTATGGCAAGTACAATTAAAGAAAACAGATATTTGAGAGTGTGCAAAGAGTGTTCGATGGAGTCATTAAAGATTTATGGCGAAATATATTGGAAGCGAATTGACCAAGTCCCTGGCATTATCATTTGTCCGAAGCATAAAGTCTTATTAAGTGACAGCAAGGTATTGGTGCATCACGATAATAAGCATGAATTTATTTCCGCAACTATAGACAATTGCAATTTGTCCGATGAATATACAAATCTAACGAGTATAGAAGAAGTTATAGAATCTGAATTTATCCCCAAGTATATTCAACTTGTGGATAATGTGGGTAAATTATTAAATAATCGTTATCCCAATAAACCGCCTGAATGGTTCTTCTCTCAATACATAGAGAGATTAAAGATGATGGGGTTAGCAAATACGAATGGAAGTGTAAGACAAAAAGAACTTCGAGGTCAGTTTATTGAGTTTTATGGAGAATCACTTTTGGAAATAGTGCAATCCCCTATTAATGATAATGACAGTTCTTGGCTGAGTATGATGGTAAGAAAGCCACGTAAAACCGTTCATCCAATTCGACACCTACTGATGATTCAGTTTTTAGGAATTACGTTGGAAGAGCTGTGGAGTGTGGAAAATGATTATCTTCCTTTTGGTAAAGCTCCTTTTCTATGTTTGAATGCTGGAGCAGACCATTATTTAAAGCCTGTAGTTACAAATATGACTATTCGATATGATAACAAAATCAAGCGACCAGTTGGAACATTTAGCTGTTCCTGCGGTTTTGTTTACGCAAGAAGTGGTCCTGACAGCAGTGAAGAATATAGGTACAAGGTTGGGAGAGTAAAAGAGTTCGGTCAAATATGGGAAGCAAAGCTGAAAGAACTTCTCCAAAAGGATTTAAGTTTGAGAGAAATTGCAAGGAGATTAAAGGTAGACGTAAATACGGTTAAAAAATACGGTCAGAAGTTAAGAGAAGGTGAAGTAGAACTTAGTAGTGAAGGTCAAAACGATGTGATTAACAAGGAAGGTTTTCGGGAAGAATGGCTGGATTTGCAAAAGAAATATCCTGAAAAAAGCAAAACAGAACTGCGAAAGGATAATAGTCGTACTTATGCTTGGCTATACCGTAACGATAGGGAATGGCTAAATACAAACTCACCAAAAAAGAGGCAAATTCCTACGGTCAATAATCGAGTTGATTGGGATAAAAGAGATGAAGAAATACTTAAAGTAGTAAAAGCGGTTGTAGAAGAAATACTCAATTCCGATGATAAACCTGAAAGAATAACGATAAGCAGGGTTGGTAAAAAAATTGGCAAATTATCTTTGCTGGAAAAGCATCTATCCAAATTGCCCCAAACCAACGAATACTTACTACAAAACACTGATTCGGTAAGAGATTTCCAAATACGTAGAATCAAATGGGCGATAGGTGAATGTGAGAGGCAGGGCTGTGACTTACAATGGTGGAGGGTTGCCAAGATAGCTTGTATTCGGGGCGAATGGAAAGAGGAATTACAGGAGGAATTTGAGAATATTTGTAGTCGTATTTTTTAGATAGGCTTATTAAAATTCGAGTTGATATCGTGTAAAACTGTAGTTATCATAGATTTATAGAATATTAAAATTTCTGAAGTGAGGAAACAAAATGAAGATTTTAGGTATCTCCTATAAAAGTTCATATTACATATATTAACGCTCAGTCAACCCGACTGGGCGTTTTTTATATTGTTTGTTTCCAAACTCCATTTGAAAGGGGGATAGAAAATGCTACTGAATAAAACAAAGTTGAAAGAATCATTGCTAAATCTTTCGGTTGAATTACTTGGGGACTTTCTGATGATAGCAATTGCCTTAGTTATGGGGTATTACGCAAAAGTCTTCTTTTTGATGTAGCTGGTCTTGTTAATGGAGTGTTTTAAGAACAAGGGGGATATAAGAGTGAGCAATGAAATTATGCAGGAAAAAGAAGCAGATATTAACGAATTGGTGGAGGAGGTTTTGTTTTTGGAGGACCTGGAAATGGACAAGGATATTCGGGAATGGTTACAGACACCTACTGTTCAGTTGAAGGAATATGGATTCGGTGAACCTGACAGCGAAAAGGAGTATTTGGCAATGCTGGAGGAGTTATCAAGTCACTTAATGGAGAGATAAGGGGAGAAGGAATTATGGGTTTTTATATTGAAGCACGAAATAAAAAGAATGAGGTTTTTGCAACGAAATCGTTTCAGGTCTGGAATCCAAATGTTGAGCATCTCTATGTGCCATTGGGTCTGGCTAATCCATATGGCGAAGATTTTAGTGGGAGAGGGGAAGAAATCACAGTCTCTTATCAAACGCTACAACAAGCCTACAAGGAGGTGGAGAACCGAGAATTTTACAATGAAGCAAAGAGAGAACTGTTGCATCCTGCTGTCTTAATCTTTTCGGGTTTGCACCCAATGCAACTTGATGTAGACCAAGAAAAGGAGAGGTTGCTTCGTTTCCTATCTTGCTGTATAGAAACTGCTGAGAAAGAGGGCGGAATCACTTTATACCTGGGATAAAAGTTATTCCTAATGATATAAAGGAAACGCTCCGAAAGCAGTTATACAAACAATATTGACTTTATGATGGGAGGGACAAGGTTGAGTTTCTATAAAATGTTAGATAATGTTCATGTTATCATTCGTAAAAAAAACCAAATTAATTTTTGGGAACAGGAAATTTACAGTCAGAATGATTTTAATGAAGCCTGTATAGATGTTCGGCTTCTTCTAAAAGAAGGATTATGTCAGATTGTTGAGAGTGTTAGAAGAAAAGAATGAAAAATGAGCAAGAAATACCAAAAGAATATTGCCCGTATTGTGGTAAGAGTTTAATAAGAGTTCTCACCGAACAAGAACAAGAGAAATACAATCTAAGATATGTAAAAGAAAAATCGGTATTTCCAATTGGGATTCCATTATGCTTGGAAATGTCCTGATTGTTCAAAAACGTGGAGGAGGGAATTTTGAACTTATGTTAATCCCTAAGAAAGAAGCTCAGCCGATTAATTTTGAAATCTACCAAGGCTTTACTCCAGGAGAAAACAAGTTAGAACTCTGGTCTGGCGTTTTCCTCCCTTTTAACAATGAAAGGGAAAAGATGCTGTTGTTGTGCTTATTCAATATGGGCTTACAGAAGTTCGTAACAATCCTGCCACAAGAATCAAAGGAAGAATTATTGCATTTGCTAAAGCAAGATTTGAAAGAATGATTTACTCTTGCGATACCCCTTCTGCTTTCTGTTTATTTAGAAATCTGGTAAAATATAAGTGGTGGAGCTTTTGTTATGTCATCGAAAGGACAGAGAACGACCACCCATTTTGCTTTACGAAACAACCATCTTCATTTGCTTTTGCAAAGGTTAAGGTGGTTGTTTTTATTTTGTGTAGTAACTATTCAAAGTTTATAACACTTATTTTTCTTATAGACCCTTCTAATCTTCATCGTTGATTTTAGAGCAATTTGGAAAAGTAAGGACCTGAGCATTTTCTATCAGTTTTGAGCATGTCTATTCTGCTATTTCCTTCATTTATTCTTCGTAACTTTTATATCCATACAGCTTTCATAATACCAAATAGTAACATAGAATAATTGTGAGAAATAAAGAAATATTTAACTTTAAATACGATAATAGAAGGTGAAATAAAGTGTCCATTTATAAGAATATTTTTCATTATTATCGGGGACAAACAAGAAAAGGCTCTGAAGAAACAAAACAATTACAGATTGAAAATAATGCAACAAAAGCCTTTGTAAATGTTTTACAGCATTCTTCACCGATTCTAACCAGGAACTTTATCCAGTGATTAGGATTAAAGGAAAACAGCATAGATTCCTTTGAATACATGTATCAAGTATCAAATGAACTCCACCGCAAGACTCCACAAGCAGTTGTAATAGGAATTGCCGAAACTGATAGAGTTATAAAAAATTTGCAGGATAAAAAATATTATATACCTGATGGAGCAATCCTCTCAAATTCGGTTTCAATTTTAATAGAAACAAAAATTGGTTTAAATTCTTACTTAGAAATTTCCCAGATTGAAGGTCATAAGAACAGATTTGCTGTTAATCAGGAAGTTGAGGAAAATATCATTTTAACATGGGGTATGATTAGAAACTTCTTTCTGGAACAGCACAGATATTTTAGAAATAATAATGAGGTTTTAACATGCTTTTTATTGGAGCAGTTTGAGGAATTCTGTGTTATTAACTGTATAGGTAGCCCAAAAACGAATGAATATTTCTTTTTACAATTTGAAAAAGTGAAGGCACAAGAATTAGCAAGAAAAATTCATGATTACATATGGTATGAGTCTGGTTACACAGATATAAAGGATGCAGAAACAAAGGATGGTATAGGGTATAAGCGTATTGGTAAGCCGAAATTTGCTACATTATCGATTCAAAGACAGCGACATTTTATTCTTCATATTGGTAAAAAAGAACAAAAATTAGGTCTTAGTATCCAAAATGAAATAGATAGTGTACTTGGCAGAAAGTTTGATAGGCAAGGGCATGATGATGAAAGATATCCTCATGAGGCGTATATTCGATTAGAATGGGTAGATGACTTTGGACAAATTCTACCTTACATAGATTTAGCCTATAAATTACGGTGAAAAAGGAGATGGACTAATTTGGAGAAGCAATATTTTAATCTCATGCAATTTTTTGATGGATATGTGCGTAATTATCGCAGAATGAATTTGTCCCACTTACATAATATCTCTATGTTTACAAAAAGGGAAATTGACTATTTTGCTCAATTAGGAGAGTTCCTTGGCTTCGATGCATTTGTAGAAGATTCCAAGTTTGATAAATCGAAAGGGCGTTCCCGACCAATGGATTTATCTTGGTGGAAGCGGGATGCCCGAATTGATGATGAACAGTTTTTATATCTTGCCTTACATTTGGAGAGGGAGAGTCTCCCAAGGAGGGATATCGAAACGGTTGAAAAGTTATTTTCAAAAACAGAAGATGCCTATATTCCACATAATGTTGTTGGGATACAATACGTAGAATCTGCTGAAAGAATGGATTATCTTAACGAATTGATTCTTCAAAAGAATAAAGTTCAAAAGTCAAATGTCTTAATGGTTTATCGCTATCATGATGATGAACTCGATTTACAAAGAGTTCGTGCGTATTGTATCACGCCTAAAGGATTAATTGAGGAGAGAAATGCCATTTTCAATCAAGACCAGTCAGGCTACTGTTATATGTGCTTTGAAGAAGATTTTGCTCCGTTTCAAAGAGAAAACTTATGCAAGAGGTGAACGACTTGGATTTACAAGCTCAAGTAGTTGGGTTCATGAATCAGGTTTCCGATGGCACTATAGAGATTTACAACGAGTTTAGCATCCAATTTGAATTAGCAATTTTCTTAAGAGCCGATTTGCCGAAAGAATATAAAATTCAATTAGAACGGAATATCAATTATTTTGGATTGGATAAAGGTCATTTTCTAAAGAAGGAAATGGATATTGTTGTTTTTAATCCTGCTACGGAAGAAAAACATTGTATTGAGATTAAGTATCCAACAAACGGTCAGTATCCAGAGCAGATGTTTTCAATGTGTAAGGATATTAAGTTCCTTGAAGAACTGGTAGATGCAGGTTTTTCAGATTCGTATTGCTTGGTTGTTGTAAATGACCCGTTATTTTACAGCAATAAGGGCGAGGAAGGGATTTATCGTCTTTTCAGGAAAGAAAAGCGGTTAAAGGGAACAATTCAAAAACCGACTGGTAAGAAGGATATTACGTATCATCTTAATCATGAGTATAAGATTGAGTGGAATAATATAAGTGGTGCTGAAAAATATTTTATTGCTAAAGTAGAGAGGAATTCAAAAATATGATACATATTCTATTCGGAGCATCAGCTTCAGGTAGTTTAAAATATGTTTTAAGGGAAATGGGTCTTGATAAAAAGGAAAAGGTCATCTCTTTTTGGGACATGTTCTCTATTGGGCCAGTCTGGCAGTTGCATGAGGAAAGTGGTAAAGAGGCCAGGTTTGAATGGATGAAAAAAATAATTACGGATGAATATGATGAATTTCTCGATTATAAAAAAGGGTTTGAAAAGACAATTAACCAAATCAACTCTATACCAGAGGGAGTTCATATAACAATTTGGACTTCTGATAACGCACATGAACAGACAGGGTTGCGATTTGTTGTTTATCTTTTAAAGGAAAAAAATGTTGATATCAGCCTTATCAACACGACAGCAGAGTACGAAGAGCTATTTCAGGTGAAAAAAGTTAAATATACTCCACTTCATTCAGGTGAGATATCCCCTGAAAAACTCCAAATCATATATGAACAGAGTCGTGGAAAGTTCTTTACAGACCATGATAGAGAGGATTTAGAAAAAGAATGGCTGTCCCTATCAGAAAGTCAAGAAACATTAAGAATATGGAGAAACGGAAGGATTCAGAGTGTCCCTGAAGACTATTATGACCAATTTATTATCCAAAGTGCGAAATATCTACATAGAAAACCGAAGTTAAATGGCTTTATGAAATCAGCAAGACTAATCGGTCATGTTCTCGGACACTTAGAACAGTATGTAGGTGATTCGTTTCTTGAATATCGACTTAAATGGCTGATAGAAGCAGGAATATTTGAGTCGGAAGGCAGTCTTGAAGCGATGCGTTTTTATAGTGTGAGATTAAAAAAGTGATAGTCTGAATTGAAGGGGATGAACTTCATTTAGTGTGTGCATTTGCAAGTTTGAGATTGAATCCAGTTATATAGGATTTAATAATGAACTTTATGGAAAAGTAAATAGGATGTGAAAAATCAGATGCTTTCTCTTGAAGAATATATTTCAAAAAGGAAAAGAGAAGATAAAATAAATGAATATGATATTGATGCAAGAATGGATAACATGCGAATTTGTGTGAATTACGTTTTTGAGTATTTTAATCAATATTTAAATATTGAAGAGATGGAACAAAAGACATTTTTAAACGAAGAGCGTTTAGTAAAGTTTAGAAATCAATTGGAAATGTATGATAAAGAGATTCAGGAATGGTTAGTTAATATCTATGATGTACATGAAAAGCATATCCATCGCTCTGTAATAAGTTTTCTCAAGAAGGATGAACTATTTTTCCTTTACAATAAAGAGGAAGAGTTTAGAAGTTGTTCTTATGATGCTTATGCTCAGTTAATAAAAAAGAACTCATTTTTAAAAGGCCAAACAGAAATGTTATTCCTCTTTATAAAAGATTACCATAGGATTGAAAGTGAAAAAGAAATAAATACCCCTTCAGTATTTTTAACCGAAGAAATCAACGAGTGGTTAGGAAATACTTGGAATAAGTACAAAGTGAATATTTGGGCTTTTGCTTCAGATTATTTGTCACGATTTTTTAATGACGATTCCTTATGGCCATCAAAACATAAAATTAAGAGCAATGAAGAGTGGCAACCATATATTTATGATTATAAGCAAAAAACAAATCTATTTAATTTAAATTCACTTTATACAAAGATTTCAAAGAAACCTTTTATAAAAGGAAAGAAGCAGTACCTTGAAATTATTTTGATGTATATATGGTTGCACAGTATATGGGGAGATGAAGAGAACTATTGGGAAGAGTATCGTACTAAGGTTATTGATGCTTTATAAAAAATTACACCTCTAAGTAGACTATAATTATACCAATGGCTAAAGGCGGTTTAACTGATTTAGACAATCTTTAAGTTTTAAGAAGAGATTTAAATAAATTAAAAAGCGATAAATAAAACCAAAGAAGAGCAGAAAATCCAAACTGCTCTTCTTTAATGAGGTTATTATTCCTCTTCGCTATAATAATCAGATAATTGGCTGTTCAGGCGTTCTAATTGGATGACTTGGGAATGAGGAAATCCATCTTTATTCGTTTTTTGGGAACACATCCAGCACGAACAATGCACTTTCCCTTTTGCAAAATATCCATTGGAGGGTACATACCACCCGTTATATTCTGCAATTTTAGCTTTACGCCGAATTACTCTTCTTCGATGATGTCGATAATAAGCACGACTTCGATTCTTTTGATGTGGTTTCAATTGCCATCAACTCCTTGGGATAAGGCTCAGCCTGTATAAGTCCCCCAAAGAATAATTTAGACCATTACAGGCTGAGTATGATGGCAATACATATGGTGAGAAGATTCAAGTTCTTCACCTCTTGTAAATGTTTTTTTATTATAATATAACATTAAACTTAAAAATTCTTATTGAAATCAGAGAAATAAGGTTTTCTTTATGAAAGATATTGTATATGTAAGATGTTGCTTTTTCTTCAACTAACGAAGGAGTTGAAGAAGTTACCTCCTTAATAGCTCGTTGCTAAAGCACGGAGACTTACGTTCTCTTTTTTTAATCGGGGGTAAGATAAATTTAAAAAAGTTTAGGAAGGAACATTATGAACAGTAAACAAGTTGCAGAAATGTTTGACCTATCGGTCGACACTCTTCGTTACTATGAAAGAATTGGTATGATACCACCAGTTACACGTGATAAAAATGGTTATCGTAATTATCAAACCAGTGATTTGAATTGGATTTTTCTTGTAAAAAGTCTTCGTTCGGCAGGATTATCCATTGAGTCATTGATTGAATTCGCTTCACTTGCGAGGCTTAGAGAAACCCAAAATGTGGAGGAAGCTCAAAAACAAATATTGGTTGACCAGTTAGAGGAAATTGAAAAAAATATAGAGAAAATGAAAGAAGTACGCTCCCTATTACAATATAAGATTGATACCTATGATGTTCATATGAGGAAGTTCAAAAGTGGTGAATTGACGGAAGATAAAGTGGAGAAGTTATGGGAGATGAAACATTTCAAAAAGGGCGAATAAATTTCTTGCTATGGAGCTAACTCCATAGTTTATAGTAGCTTATGTAATTAAGTAAGCAATTAGGAGGTAGAAAGTATGAAAACTGTACAACTCAATAATGGAGTTGAAATTCCAATTTTAGGTTTTGGAGTATTCCAAATCCCTGCAGAAAAAACAGAACAAGCGGTGATTGATGCTATCAAAGCTGGATATCGTCATATTGATACCGCACAATCATATATGAATGAGAAGGAAGTCGGATTAGGAATTAAAAATTCAGGTATTACTCGTGAAGAGCTTTTCATTACAACGAAAATATGGATTGAAAATGTGTCGTATAATGGCGTAATGAATTCTTTTCAAGGTTCACTTAATCGTCTTGGCTTAGACTATATTGACTTATTACTTATACACCAGCCTTATAATGATGTTTATGGTGCGTGGAGAGCAATGGAAGAACTTCAAAAGGAAGGGAAAATACGTGCCATTGGTATTTCAAATTTTGCGGTTGACCGAGCAGTAGATTTATCATTATTCAACGAAGTAACTCCAGCTATTAACCAAATTGAGATTAACCCATTCAACCAACAAACAGAAGCTATTGAAGCGTTAAAAGCAGAAGGAATTTGTCTTGAAGCATGGGCCCCTTTTGCAGAAGGGAAAAATGGGATTTTTCAAAATGAAATTCTTAGTGAAATAGGTAAGAAATATAACAAGTCAATTGCACAAGTTATTTTACGTTGGCTCGTGGAGCAAGAAATTGTAGTCTTAGCAAAAACGACAAATCCAGAACGTATGGCAGAAAACATTGATGTCTTTGACTTCAGCTTGACTGATGAAGACAAAACAGCCATTGCGACCTTAAATATTGGAGAAAGCCAGTTCTTCTCACATGCTGACCCAAATATGATTAAGCTGTTAGCCGATAGAAAATTAGGTTTATAAGAGAAATTCTTTTATAAAGATAGGTTAGCGGTTATAACAAGTACACAGCAATTATGGTGGAATCAAACAAGACCGAGTGTTGTTTATAAAAACATTCTAAAATAAAAGACAGCGGGAAACGAATGCTTCCCACTATCTTTTTCGTTATTTAGCTCGTGTTTTTATTAAGAGTTATTTTTGCTAACAAATGTTGAGCCTAAAAGCAATACACCACCAAGCATTTGAACAATTGTCATTGGCTCTTACAAGACACCAGCGGAAATCACTAATGATGATGGAATAAACAAAAACCATCTCTTTTTAAGGGGATGGTTTTCAAAGGATGTTATTTGTAATTTTCTTGATAATGATTCCAAATGTCACCCCAGGAATAACAAACAAAATTGGAAGCCAAACAGGACCTAATAAAACTCCAAATAACGCTAAGTTTGGCGAAAAAATCAAACCAACTGTCACAAAAAACGCAGTGAATACATACGGAAGGAAAGATATAGGGTCTTTACCTCCACCAGCATCTTTAACAGCATCCCACATTGAAAAAAAGTACAAACAAGGGTAAAACATCAGCCACTGATAATTTGCATGTTTTATGGCATCACTGATTTCCCCATGAAAACTTAAAAGTATAACCTGATTGAAATTTGATTGAATATTAATCAGAAATTCAAGTATCAAAAAGACTGTGCCTTTAAAATACTTTCCGTTTAAATATTGTCCAAATCCAGGAAGTGCGATGCTCCATATTAATTTTTCCAATATGTTTTTACTCATTAAACACAACCATGTAACTGCTTATCCTATACTTCTTTTGCAATTTCTTTTCTATTAGGGGCGAGTGGCGGTTGTTCTAACCATTTATTTTGCACCATTAAGTTATACCATTTTTTTGTAACCATTAAATTTTTTAGAATAGTCCCTTCATAAGCTGTTACAAGGTCAGTTCTCATAGATGATGCTAATCCTGCCCCATGATAATTTTGTGCGGCCTGGAATAAGAACCCAATATGGTACAGCATTAACTTATCGGAAAAGGGAGAGTCCGTTGAAGTTGTCACTTCTGTTTCCCAAGATTTCGGCACAGGTAAGTTATCCGTTTGCATTATTTTTGAAAATGTTTTAATTTGACCATCAGCGGTTTTCTCGGAATCAGTTAAGAACTTTCTTACTTCCTTTAATTGAGCGACCTGGCTGAATGCGATAGACAGTGTTTTAGCCATAATGCTCTTTTTAAGGTTAAAAGAAATACTAATGATTTCCGTTGCTGATAAAGTTCTACCCTTTCCAAAAAATCCATCTATAAAATCTTGGCTGGAAATAAACTCAGGGTTTTGGGCTGGATAAAATAAAGGGTCTCTTTGAAAACTTCCTTTCTCAAGCAATAACTCAATGGTTTGATGATACATCTTTTTCGCATCGTTATCGCATGAATCGTAAAAGTCCCTTAAGTCTTTTCTAACAGAAACAGCTAAAGCAGTGCTGTGTCCCAGTAAACCATGTAACGTCATAATATGTAAATAATTCAGGCAAAATATATCTGTGAATAATCTTGGTTTATCTTTAAAGAGGTCAGAATCAGTAAATCCAATTGGTACTGGAAATCCCTCGTTCTTTATAAAAGTAACAATTTGCCTTTTTTGTTTTTCAAATGTACTAATAGCATCCTCAAATATAGCTTTTATCGCCTCGTCTTCAATAATAGAAACCATATATTTATTTACTATGTCTATCGCTGTTCCATTCACATATTCTCCCCATAGTGTTCCTATTTCTGAAGATGTGAGTTTTAATTTATTTTCATCCACAGTATCACCTCGTAGATATTATTTTCAAATTCGGGAAGAGATATGTATTTATTTAACCTTTCCATGCTTTTATTTAGAAGAACTCTATGATTAGTTGAGCCAACCAATAAAGCGAATTAATAAAAAAGTGAGCATATTTCTATGCCCACCTTTCTCCAAAACAATGTGTATTAGACAATACTTTGTAGAATAGCTCAAAGACTAAGTTAAAGATGGCATTCTAAACAAAGATGCTAATCTGGTATTTATATTACTAATTAAGAATGCTACTTTAATACCCAAAATAATTAAGGTTGAGAATAAGCTATAAAGAATATTCAAAGTATATCCCTCCACATTGAAGTTTAGTGTTAAATGATAACACTAAGGTTAGTGTTAAACTGTGGTAAAAATTTATTCTTTAAAATACCTCTTCTCGGCTTAAGAATTTGAAGAGGGTTTTTGTATTGAAATCAGAGGACTTTTTCGCAGATGCCGATAGAGCTTTGTATAAAAGGTAGATGGCTTTTATCTTATCCCTAAACCCTATTTTCTGCTTCTATGTTATCGGAAATTCCAAGTGTTCCGTAGCAAAATAAACTGTTCCCTTGGTTAAATAAGTCGTTCCCTAAAACGAGTGAAAATCGGAGTGTCTTCTCCAGTTTTCCTCTTTTTTTTGTATCCAAAAGCGGAGGGAAAGCCAGAAAAAAGCATGAGAAAGGCATGAATAAAAGCAAGAGGAAAAGCATGACAATGCCCGATAAATCAACGATTTCAAGAAAGAAATCCAGAGAAAAAAGGCGGAAAAAGGTAGGAGAAAACCTTGTTCCTAATCCCATTTATTCCTGTTCCTACGGAACAACTTATTTTCCTGAAAAAATAGGGTTCTGACAAAAAATAGGAGAAAAAAGGAGTGAGTTAGGGAAGAACCAATTAAACGACAGAAATTGGGGAAATCGGAGAAAGGCAGGAATGACAGGGGTTTGTGAGAAGGGGGGAGTGTAGAACTATTTTTGACAACTACAGTACACACCCAATAATCGTTGTGCTTAAACAAAAAACATGTCCTTAAATAAAAAGGTCTGGTCAAAGACCGAAGGGAAATCAGGATTAATCCTGGTAGACCTTCGGTATTTTTTCGTATGGGTACAAATGTTTTAAGACAGATATTATTTGATCATCATAATCATTGGACTGGTTGAAAAAAAGGGGAAATGTATGATGTATTCAGTAAGAAAAATCTTAAGAAATGATTAATAACGAATAGGATTTTGTTAAAGGAAGTTAACATTTCCTGTTTTACAATTCATAAAACTGAGCATTCTTATTTTATAACCAATAACATCAATATAGGCTTTTTTTCATATTATATTTTGGAGGTGAAAAAATGCCAAGAGTAAATTACAAAAGTTCAGACGTTGACTTAATGGCAAGGATGATGAGAGCAGAAGCCGAAGGTGAAGGAAAACAAGGAATGTTATATGTAGGAAATGTAATTGTTAATCGTCTTAAAGCAGGTTGTTTAGATTTTAAAGATTTAAGAACAATTCCACAAGTCATTTATCAAGTACAAGGAGGAAATTATTCTTTTGAAGCTGTCCAAAAAGGTAATGTATTTTATCAAAGAGCACGATCTGTTGAAAAAAGATTAGCAAAACAGAATTTGGATTATTGGAGACAACACCCAGGGAAATATGCTCTATGGTATTTTAATCCATATGCTCCATGCCCTCCAACATGGTATGGTCAACCTTTTGCAGGTCAATATAAAAATCATTGTTATTATGAACCAAAAGCTGGAACATGTGATAGTGTTTATAGTGGATAAGCTTACTCTTTGAGTAGGCTTTTTTACATATTTTCAGAATGTTTAATGCACCTAAATCAACGGGTGTGTTACTACAATAAGTGGTGGTTATGTCATATCGCCTCTTCAACTTCCTCAGTTTAATATGATTTTCTCACGAAAATCGTACCGCTTTTATAGAGTCAAGAAAAAACCCAATTGAAAAGAAATTGGGCTTTTTATAATGGTTTTTCCTCAAAGTATAATTTTGAGTTTATCATTACTATGAAAATCAGTTATGATGCCAAAAAGAAAAAAATCATCTGACATTGAAAGTTTGAGTAAGGAAGGTCGAAGAATAGGTAATAATCCTAAATATTGTCACTTTTGAATAAAACCTAGTTATTTCTCATTATCATCCAATTAGATTGGGAGAATAATTCGAACGGTTGTACCTTTATGAGGTGTGCTTTTTACATTAATTGATCCACCGTGAAGCTGGACCAATTGTTTCGTGATGGTCAACCCAAGACCAGTTCCGTTGCTTGTATCGCTTGTGTTGGTTCCGCGGTAATACCGCTGAAAGAGCTTATCGAGTGTTTCATTGTCCATTCCTTTGCCATTATCTGTGATCGTGATAATCAAAAGATGTTGTTCAATAGGTGAAATGGATACTGTAATTGCAGTGCCTGAAGGATTGTACTTAATGGCATTCGCTATCAGATTATCGATAATCCTTTGAAACCATTTTGGATCAATTGATGCAAAAACTTCTCCATTGTATGGGTGAAAAATAAATTCTTTATCGTTGTTAGCCGGATCATTGATGAAATGGATAATAGCCCGACGGATGAAGTCGTTAATGTCGATTTGTTCTTTTGTAATTGGTAAGGCTTGATTTTTCAATCGGTATGTTAATGTTAGGTCCTCAAGTAATTCCATCATATATGCTGACTTTTCGGCGATGATTCCGGCAAACTCTTTTGTCTCCCTTTTTGTCCACGAGTAGTTCTCAGTTTCAAGCATCTGAGCATAGCCTGATATGGAGGCGAGGGGTGTTTTTAAGTCATGGGAAAGACCGCTGATCCACTCTTCCCGTGTTTGAGTCATTTTGTGACGTTGTGCTTCGTTTTCTTTTAAAGCCACTGTTAATTGTGATAGGGTTGCAATTAGATCTTTATACAGACGGTACTTCCTTTTTAATTTCCCCTCTTTATTAAACAAGATTGGCCTTTGATGCAAATCTAAAGGCTGCTCATAAAGACCACTGCCAAGATTTTGAATCCATTTCATCATCGTAATCAATGGAACACCAAATTTACGTGCATACCAAAAGGTAACTATTAACAATACAAGAAATAACCCTATAAAAATGATTAAAATACTATTACTAACCGTTTTAAACAGGCTTTCTTCTATACTTGAGGCTGAATTCGATTCGTGTATACCCACCATAATCGTCTGTTCAGTCTCTGCATCAAAGTAAGTTGCAATAGAATCATCTTTAGTTTTCGGAAGGGTGAGTAGATCCTTCGTCGAGTAAGTGACCGGCTGCTGATTCGTACCGTATCCATCCACTACCTTTCCGTTTGAATTTATTAATTGGACCCAAGCCTTTTCCTCTTCAATTTGTTGAAGACTAGATTCGGAAAGATTAAGATGATGATTTTTCCAATCGATATCTGCCTTAATCTCGTTTAATATATTGGTCTCTAAATTTTTTCTACCGAATAAAAGAAAATATGGCTGTGGTGACGTTTCATCTAATTTCCAATACTGATATTCCACAGTGGCAGGGGAATTTGGTAGTATTAATGAGGCTAGTTCACTTTCTTTAAAATGTCCGGGTATTTGTTTCGGTGCATTGTACGATCCAATAACATTCCCTTTTGCTGTTAGGATAAGAAGCCAACCGTTCTGATTTGTTACTAGTTGTTTTAAGTCATCATCAATCTTAACTATCTCACCCTGTATTGTAATCCTGTCAGAAAAAAAATAGCTATCCACTTTGGATAAATCTTGATTAGCTTCATTTTTCATGATCGAAAAGCCAATAATCGCCCAGAAGGACAAGAAAACTAAGAGAAATATACTGAAAGTAAGGATTAATTGTATAAAAAACTGTACGAGAAATCGTTTATTGATGTTCATGTCTTCCACCATTTGGAACGAATTTATAGCCAAGTCCTCTTACTGTTACAATGTGTATCGGTTTACTTGGGTCGTCCTCAATTTTTTCCCGAAGCTTTCGAATATGAACCATGACCGTATTATCCTCTCCTAAAAATTCTTCCCCCCACACTTTTTCATAAAGCTGACTTTTACTAAAAAGCTGATTTGGATGTTTACAGAAGAAAAGAAATAGCTGGTAAACTTGTGCAGTTAATTCTACAGTTTTGCCCTTGACATTAACTTCTCCAGAGAGAGTATTTACTTGTATGTTTCCATATTGATAGATTGATTGCGAGCTTTTTGAGATCTTGCCTGAATGACGGCGTAAATGTGCTTTTACCCTTGCGACCACCTCAAGGGGATTAAATGGTTTAGTAATATAGTCATCCGCACCTAATGCAAAGCCTGAAAGTTTGTCCAAATCTGTTGATCTTGCTGTAAGAAAGAAAATGGGTGCATCTGTCGTTTCCCTAATTAAGGGACAAATTTCAAAACCACTGCGATCTGGCAACATCACATCCAAAAAAATTAAATCATATCGTTTAGTTTGACATAATAAAAGTGCTTCTTTTGCATTAGAAGCCGTATCAATATGTTTAAATTCTTCTCTTTTTAAAATCGTGGTTAACATATGTAAAATTGCTTGTTCATCATCGACGATTAATAATCGTGTCTCTTGCATTTGGATGCTCCTATTCTATCTGGTATATAAGTAATGATATCATTCAGTCGTGAAAAAAAGAGAAATTAAGGAAAAATTAAGGTTAAGTTTCAGGAGGTTTAAGAAAGAAAACGTATAATCGTGATAGATTGATAGAAGAAGTAAACGGAATATCAAAAGATCAAAATATGAATGAAACATTGGAAGGGAGAAATCAGTTATGTACGTCATTAGTAAAAGAGAGTTTTTTAACTTATTCAAGGGAATAAGGTCAATCATTATGATTGCGATATTATTTATTACCTCCTATTATTCAGCAAAGTTTTCGAATGTATTTATGTCTGAGATTGAATTTTCTTCAAAGGAAGCTGAAAATATTCACACAGCTGGACTTTTGATGCTTATCTTAACCTTTGGACTATTATTTGTAATGAGCCTGTCTCACGATAGCATAAACCGTGAGACACATGAACGTACGATGCGATTTTTAGTAACAAGAACGTCCCGAACTTCCATTCTATATGGTAAGTTCTTAGGTATTTGGCTATTTTGGTTTGTTTGTGTGACTGTTTCCTTTTTACTTATCAGCATTTTTGCACATAAGATTGATATTTTCATTTTTTTACAGACAATTAGTTTATTAACATACTACATAGCCTTAACAATTCTGCTTTCAGTCTTAATTCTTAAGCCTGGATATACCATGTTTCTTGGAGTTTTAGTTGGCTTATCTTTTCCTATATTTTGGTTTTGGATAACCTTTACTTCGAACATTTGGGTGAGCTGGATAAAGCTTATCACACCATTTTATTATTTAGAGAGAAATGACTATACCTTTATTGTGATCTTTTTATTTGCAGGTGTCATGCTTTTTATGGCTAACCTAATTTTTAAAAGGAGGGCATTCTAATGATTGCAATCGAAACAAAGCAGCTTAAGAAATCGTTTGGAGCAGTATCAATTGTAAAGGGTATTGACCTTATTGTGGAACAAGGAGAAATCTTCGGTTTTCTAGGTCGCAACGGTGCTGGTAAATCGACTTTCATTAATATGTTAACAGACATTATGCAACCTAGCTCTGGAGCATACACACTTTTAGGTGTAAAAGGCCCAAATAATCAAGTTAAGAAGAGAATCGGGGTCATGCCTGATTACTCCACTTTCTATGGATCTTTAACCGCGATTGAGCATTTAAAATTCCTATCTGCGCTTTCGGGTCAGCAAGTAGCAAAAGTGCGATGCATGGAAGTACTCCAACTTGTTGGTCTAAAAGATCATGCTCATAAAAAAACCGCAAAATTTTCATTTGGTATGAAAAAGAAGCTTGGTATTGCACAAGCCATCATCCATGACCCTGAACTTGTTTTTCTTGACGAACCAACTTCAGGTCTTGATGCTGAATCTGTGATCCACATCCATAAGCTGATCGATCAGCTGCACAAAAAAGGCAAGACCATTTTCATGACATCTCATAATCTTGATGAAGTAGAAAAAATATGCACAAGAATTGCGATTATGAAAGAAGGACAGATTGTAAAAATTGGTACAATGGAGGAACTCAGAAACTTCTATAGGTCGACGATCACTGTGAAACTCAAGCATTCTCCGGTACCAAAATCTGAACAAGTAAAATTACATCAGTGGCTGGAGTCAGTTGGTACAGATCTGGAAATAAAAGATCCATATGTCACTATCACCATTGAGGATGAGAAAAAAATTGCTGATATGATTCGAGCATTTAATCAGTGTAAGGTAGATGTCTTTCGTGTAGATGTAGAAGAACCATCACTTGAAGAAATCTTCCTGGACGAATAGATAAAATATAAGTATATATAGCACAATGGATTAGAAATAAAGGCGGTGATTTTATTTACCCTCAAAATAGATTATCCAAGGATGCGATTAAAGTGTGGATTTTAAGTGAACTGATTACGAATCTAATCGCGTTTATCGTTCTAGGAATTTTACTTTATTTAGATTTTCATTTTGGTTGGAAAGAGTGGATCGGCTGGATTCTGCTTGGGATTACAGCTATCTCTGTGCTAGGAGGAGTCTGGTCTTTGATCAGCCCTTTTCTACTTTATAAAAACTGGCGCTTTGATGTAGATGAAGAGTTTTTACAATTGAAATCAGGTGTACTAAATGAAGTGCATGAACTTGTTCCAATGACAAAGATTCAATCGGTTGCAACCAAGCAAGGACCATTACTTAGAAAATATGGACTCTGCTCAGTTTCTATTGAAACGATGGGTTCGTCTCATACAATACCTGCCCTATCTAAAGATGTTGCTATCAAGTTAAGAACACAGATTGCTCACTACGCAAAAGTAAAGGAAGTGGAGGAGTGATTAAACTAAAACGATACCATCCACTTCTCATGCTTTTTGATTTATCAAAATTAGTTAAAAGCTCCATTTTCTTTGCGGTTTTTTTATTCGTGATTAAAGCTGGCTATAAATCCAACTTCATCACATATGGCCGGATTATTTTTATTTTCGCTGTCGGGATTACCCTTATTTCAATAATTTTGAAATGGTTCACACATAAATACGAACTTGACGATCAGTCCTTTCATCTTTATAAAGGAATTTTCAGAAAATCTGAGCGAACTATACCTTTTTCAAAAATTCAAAACGTCAAACGGCATGCCTCTTTATTCCATCGGATTTTTAATGTTACATCTATAAGTTTTGAAACGGGTATGACTGGCGAGGTTGCTACTGTTAAATTTGAAGTCATTTCTCTTATAGAAGCAGATCGTATGGAAGCGCATAGTACAAGTGCTGTTCGTGATGAATTGGCGACAATCCCTACAAATCCAAAACCAAACCGAACCATTCATTTTAAGCCGACGAGAAAGGAAATTTTAGAAGCATCCTTTACATCACTTAGCTTTTTATTTCTTATTCCTCTAATTGGTTCTTTTTATTTCAAAATGAACGAAATCTTTCATGTTGAAGAAGAAGCCGAAGGAATTCTCTCAAAGCTGTTGAGTTCTTGGTGGATGGTTACGATTCTCATCATTGTTGTTGTCTTTACTTCTGCCATGTTTGGAATCGCGAGGACATTTTTTAAATATGGGAAATATGAAATCTCTTCAGATCAAGATCGTATCTACATTACAAAAGGTGTAATTGAAGAAACTGCATTTTCAATTTCAAAAGAAAAAGTCCAAGCTATTGAAATAAAACAGTCCATCATGAAAAGGTTGCTCGGACTTGCTGAAGTGAAACTAACCAGTGCAGGGAGCTTGAGTTCTGGGGAAGAGTTATTAGAAATTAACTCACTTTACCCCTTTTTACCTATTAAACGTGCATATGGAATAATTTCAGAAATTTTACCAGCCTATGAAGTAACAGAGAAGATGAACCGTCTCCCGAGGACATCCCTTTGGGTGCGAATGTTTAAGCCAAGCTGGCTTGGGCTCGTTGTATCTGGGGTACTTTTTTATTTCAAGCCTACTGTTTTAAGTGTGGAGCAAGCTTGGTGGATTCTATCTGTGGGCCTGTTTATCATAATCTATGTACTTAGATTGCTAGATTTCCTCAATACTTTATACATTTTGAATGAGAACTTCATACAAATCAAAAAAGGTAGTTGGACTACATCATTATTCATTTCAAAGCGAGATAAGGTGATTGAAGTGAAAGTATCACGGAATATCTTTCAAAAATTGCTCGGCCTTGCTACTATTGGAACTATCAATCGGGCCAAACCGATCCAGCATGCTGGTGTTGATGATGTGCCACTAGTCCTTGCTGACTCATTTTACAAGTGGTATATGGGGCGCCGAAATGAAATTGAAATCGAGATTGATACTAAGTTATAATTAATGGAATTGATAATAATTAATGTAGATTTAAGGATATCGAATGGAGGAAATGGAATAATGGTAGACTTGCCAAATTGTCCAAAATGTAATTCAGAATATACATACGAAGATGGAAGTCTTTTTGTTTGCCCTGAATGTAGCCATGAATGGTCTTTAGAATTAGAAACTGAAAGTAGTGAAGATAGTAAGATTATTAAAGATGCAAATGGGAATGTTTTAAATGATGGTGATTCTGTATCAGTAATCAAGGACCTTAAAGTAAAAGGAACTTCACTAGTTGTAAAAGTAGGTACAAAGGTTAAAAATATACGTTTGGTTGATGGAGATCATGATATTGATTGTAAAATTGACGGTTTTGGAGCTATGAAATTAAAATCTGAATTTGTTAAAAAGGTATAAATTTGGTTTTACATAAAGAAACGATCTAATAGGGATAAAGGGTTCTGTTGGAATGAAGAAAAGACGTTCATTAAGTGGTTTATTTTCTTAATGAACGCCTTTTTTTATATGGTTTTATTTTATTTGTAAAAAGTAAAGCGCTTTATATTTTAGCCCTACTTAGCCATTTTATTTAAATGGTTCGTTGTAGATGAATGTTCTTCTTTCTTATAATTACGGAAGTATTGTTCTAGTTGCTCAAGTGTTAATCCCCTAGTTTCTGGCAAGAATTTCTTTACGAATGTGATTGCTGCAAGTCCAAGAACAACAAATATAAAGAAGGTTGTGGATAAACCGACCTTATCTAGTAATACAGGGAACATCAAACCGATGAAAAAGTTCACGATCCAGAGGCAAAAAACAGTTAATCCCATACCAAGACCTCTTAAACGCAAAGGGAAAATTTCAGAAAGCATTAACCATGTTACTGGTGAAATTGCACCCTGTTGGAAAGCAAGGAATGTGACTGTCAATGCTAAAACTATATATGGAAGAGCGGCAGATCCTTCAAGTGTAAGTGAAAATATTCCAATGAGTAGGAGTGCTGTCGTAGTTCCAATCAAGCCAGTTAGTAGCATTGGTCGACGGCCAACTTTACCAAGCAGCCAAATCCCAACGAAAGTTGCTAACACTGAAATTACACCATTGGCAATATTACCTATAAGTGCAGCCTCTGTTTGAAAGCCAGCATCTTTAAGAATTTCAGTACCATAGTACATGATCGAGTTTACACCAGTAATTTGTTGCACAATTGCAATTCCAATTCCGATAAATAAGATTCTGCGTACCCATGGTACAGCCATATCCTTTAATGTTACTTTTTTAATTTCTGATTCCTCGACGAAAGAAGACTTTATCTCAGATAATTCAGATTTAGCTCGACTTTCCTCACGTACTTGTCTAAGAACTTGCAAGGCATCATTATTTTTTCTTTTTGATACAAGCCAACGTGGACTTTCAGGCATTTTAATCATGCCAAAGAATAGGAAAATAGCTGGAAGTGCTGCTATAGCTAACATGTAACGCCAAACATGATCATTGTCACCCATTGTGTTGCCAAGGATAGCATTAAAGATGAAAGCTAATAGTTGCCCGGAAACAATCATTAATTCATTTTGAGTAACCATTCGCCCTCTGCTCTCTGCAGGTGACATTTCCGCTAAATAGGTAGGAACCGTTACTGAAGCGCCGCCTACAGCAACCCCCAATAAGAAACGAAAGATAACCATAACAGTAACATTAGGAGCAAGTGTACAGCCAAGTGTGGCAATAAAGAATAACACTGCTAGATAAAGAATGTTTTTGCGACGGCCATTATAATCTGAAAGTCGACCACCGAACACTGCGCCGAGTGCGGCACCAAAAAGAAGTGAACTTGCAACAAGACCTTCTGTGAAGGAATTCAGATTTAGAGCTTCGGACATATAAGGCAACGCACCGTTGATAACACCAGTATCGTAACCGAAGAGAAGCCCGCCGAATGTCGAGACTAAGATAACTTTGAGTAAAAACGAGTTTTGATTTCCCTGTTTATTCAAAATAATTCCTCCCTTTTGAAACATATTGGTTATATGTTGATTATTTTTTGGTTATTTGTGGTTGGTTTGATCATAATATTAAAAGCGCTTTCAGTCAATAGAAATTTTAGAATATTACCAAAAATTTAAGATAATAATAGATAAATTACCATGAAACTTAGGGGGATGATCAGTATTATCACTATTCTAAACTATTAATAGACAAATAATTGACTGACAATCTATTCTGTAAATGATAGAAGAATTAATCATTATATGAAAAATAAATGGTGAAGTTTTGGGTAACTCTTGATAGAATATAAAAAAACACTTATAGTAATAGTAGAAGTACGCTTCTAGTCGCATGAAAAGAGAAAATAAATGCAGTCAAGAGGGGTAATTATGATAAAAACAGAACGGATTGAACAAATACAGGATTATGTTCTTGTTAATGATACTGTATCTTTAGATGAACTTGTAAAAGTGTTTGATGTATCTAAAAACACGATTCGACGTGATATTCAGCAGTTGGTTGAACGAGGGAAAATAGTAAAAGTCTACGGTGGGGTAGCCGCAAATCATGCAACACTTAAATCGTTTAACGAAAGGCAGACACGCAATCAGCAACAAAAAAGGTCAATTGCTAGGGCAGCTGCAAACTTTGTTGAGGATGGGGATATTATTTATATTGATTCAGGAACGACAACATTAGAAATGGTGGAGAACCTACAGTCAAAGAATGTGACGATCATTACGAATAATCTCGACTTTATTTTTAAAGCGTTTCCTTATGATAATTTAAATGTCATTTCAACAGGTGGAGTATTTGACCGTAAAACAAAGTCATTTGTTAGTTTGAAAAATATGGATTTATTAAAATCCTATAATATTAATAAGGCTTTCATGGCTTCAACTGGTATCACCATATCAAATGGCGTGACTCATTCCTCTCCTCTTGAAAGTGAGATAAAGCAAACTGTCGTTAAAAAGAGTTCAAAAGTCTTTCTACTAGTCGATCATTTTAAATTTGATAAATATGCCTTGATGACCTATTGTGATATGGATGAAGTTGATTATATTATAACGGATAAACCACCAAGTGAAAATTACCAAGAATACACAAAGAGGCATGATATTCAGCTTGTAATTTCAGATAATTTGAATTGACATACAGTAGGGGAAAAAAAGATTTTGAAAAATTCAATGAATATTACAAATTTTGAAGGAGGAACATAAACATGCCATTATTACGTTTTGATTTAATAGAGGGTCGCGATGAAAAAACATTAAAAAAATTATTGGATGTTGCTCATAATGCGATGGTGGAAGCATTTAAAGTACCTGAAAGAGACCGTTATCAAATTGTTCATCAGCATCCTGCAAATGAACTTATAATTGAAGATACAGGTTTGGGCTTTAATCGAAGCAAAAATTTAGTCATTATAAGTATCGTTAGCAAAACTCGGACTACTAGCCAAAAGGAGCTGTTATATGCTTTACTTTCAAGCCAACTTGAATCTGAGTGTGGCATTTCTCCCCAAGACGTAATGGTCTCCATAACAGAAAATGGGGATGCCGACTGGAGTTTTGGACTAGGAGAAGCACAGTTTTTAACCGGGAAATTATAACTCATTTTGTGAGGGCTAAGTGCGAAACTTATTCAATTGAAAGAGTAAGCACCCTTTTAAACATAAAAATAAGTACTATCAGAAAAGCTTATTAATATACTTAGGCGAAAAGTCTCCTTCTATTATCTTTTGACTTAGTGGGAGATAGATTGCTTTTTATTTTCGGATCAAATCTATGACTGTCAATCACGTTCAGTCATGCATTCTTATAAATATGCTTTAAAGGTTGATTATAATGTTGAATCAATTTATCTCATGAAGATCTAATCTGATTATGTCGAATATAAAATTCAATTAAACTGTTGAAAGCGCTTTAGGTTGATGTTATTATAAAATTATTAAAAAGCAAATAATTAAAAGGTTAAATAAGTCTTTTCAAGAACTCCAATACCTATAGGTTGTTTATAGGGACAAAAATAGTTTTTTCACTGAAATCGATTGCAGTGAAGAGCTACTAAAGGATATTTAAACAATTAAAATAGTCCAATTTAGCGATAATGGTTAGTAAATTCATACAAATAAAGCATAAAGAAGATGACTAATCTTTTTCAAAGAGAAAAATTTTTCAAAAAAGGATAAAAATCATTGACTGAAAACGCTTATAATATTATCCTGAAGAGGAAATTAACAAACTAGTAAAAATTAGTAAACATCTATTCTTAAAAAAATATCAATGTAATCGATTTCAGTGAATAACAATTTATTAAAAAGCAGCATTAGAGAATTTTCTTACTACAAAAATCCAATTAAGGGGGAGATAGCAATGAGTAAATTGCTTCGCAAACCAAATAATCAGGAAATTGCACAAGGTGTAACACTAATACATGATGTGACATCAGAAAATTCATCACTGGAATATGTAGGCTTTAAAATAATTGATTTAGCTCCTGGTGCTACATATACAGAGGAATTAGGGAAGCAAGAATGTTGTATTGTAGCAGTAACAGGGAGAGTAAATGTCTCAGATAGAGAAGTAACTTATGAAAATATAGGGACCCGCGAAACTGTATTTGAAAAGCAACCAACAGATAGTGTATATGTATCAAATGATCGCGTTTTTGAGGTAGAGGCAGTTAGTGGGGCGCGTGTTGCTTTATGCTACTCACCTTCAGAAAAACAATTACCAACAAGACTGATTAGTGCTTCGGAAAATGGTGTCGAACAACGAGGAACAGGTAACAACAAGCGAATGGTGCATAATATCCTACCAGATTCAGATCCATCAGCAAATAGTTTACTAGTTGTTGAGGTTTTTACTGAAAGTGGAAATTGGTCTAGCTATCCTCCACATAAGCATGATCAAGATAATTTACCGGAGGAATCATTTTTAGAAGAAACATATTATCACGAAATGAACCCATCGCAAGGATTTGTATTCCAACGTGTTTATACAGATGATCGTTCCTTGGATGAAACGATGACTGTAGAAAACGGTAACGTGGTCATCGTACCTGTAGGTTACCATCCTGTAGGTGTACCTGAAGGCTATACGTCCTATTATTTAAACGTTATGGCAGGACCAAAGCGTATTTGGAAGTTTCATAACGATCCTGATCATGAATGGATTTTAAAACGCTAAAAAAGGGAGTTGTTTATTAAGATGAAAATTAATTTTAATGCTGAAAAAGAATTCGATATTATTGCAATTGGTCGAGCTTGTATAGATTTAAATGCTGTTGAGTATAACCGTCCTATGGAAGAAACGATGACATTTTCAAAGTATGTGGGTGGTTCCCCAGCAAACATTGCAATTGGAAGTTCTAAACTAGGCTTAAAAGCTGGGTTTATCGGTAAAATTTCCGATGATCAACATGGGCGTTTTATCGAGAAATATATGAGTGGTGTTGGTATTGATACTTCTAATTTTGTGGTAGATAAAGAAGGGCATAAAACAGGTTTAGCATTCACAGAGATTAAAAGTCCAGAAGAATGTAGCATTTTAATGTATCGACAAGATGTTGCAGATCTTTATTTAGCTCCATCTGAAGTGAATGAAGAGTACATTAAAAAATCGAAGGTCTTGCTTGTCTCTGGTACGGCTTTGTCAAAAAGTCCTTCACGTGAAGCGATATTAAAAGCAGTAAGTTTAGCGAAAAAGAATGATGTAAAAGTTATTTTTGAATTAGATTACCGTCCGTACTCTTGGGAATCCCTTGAAGAAACAGCTGTTTATTATTCATTAGTAGCAGAGCAAGCAGATGTTGTCATTGGTACGCGTGATGAATACGATGCAATGGAAAATAGAGAAACAGAAGGTCAAAATGAGAATACAGTCAACTATTTGTTCAAACATTCTCCAGAGTTAATCGTCATTAAACATGGTGTAGAAGGTTCTTATGCCTACACTAAATCAGGTGAAGTATTTAGAGGGCTAGCATACAAAACAAACGTATTGAAAACGTTTGGTGCTGGGGATTCATACGCATCAGCATTCCTATGTGCATTAATCACAGGTAAAGATATTGAAACAGCCTTAAAATACGGCAGTGCATCAGCATCAATCGTAGTGAGCAAACATAGCTCATCAGAAGCTATGCCAACAGTAGAAGAAATTGAAGAATTAATTGCTAAAAACGAAACAATTTCAATAGCATAGAGGTGAACGAAAATGGAAACGGTTAGATTAACAACAGCGCAAGCTTTAATCAAGTTTTTGAATCAACAATATGTTCAAATTGATGGCGAGGAATTTCCTTTTGTAGAAGGTATATTTAATATCTTCGGCCATGGAAATGTATTAGGCTTTGGCCAGGCACTTGAACAAGATCCAGGGCATTTAAAGATTATTCAAGGGAAAAATGAACAAGGAATGGCACATGCAGCGATCGCTTATAGTAAACAAATGTTACGTAAAAAAATATATGCAATTACAACTTCAAGTGGTCCGGGCTCAGCCAACTTGGTAACTGCAGCAGGTACAGCACTTGCTAATAATATTCCTGTATTATTGTTGCCGGCAGATACGTATGCTACACGCCAACCTGATCCAGTCCTGCAACAAGTCGAACAAGAACACAGCACAGCAATAACAACAAATGATGCACTTAAACCGCTGTCAAGATATTGGGATCGTATTACTCGTCCTGAACAATTAATGTCAAGCTTAATTCGCGCATTCGAAGTAATGACAGATCCAGCAAAAGCAGGTCCTGCAACGGTTTGTATTTCACAGGATGTTGAAGGTGAAGCGTTTGATTATGATGTGAAATTCTTTGAAAAACGTGTTCATTACATCGATCGTAAGTTACCGACTGAACGTGAATTAAATGGTGCAACAGAGCTAATCAAGGCAAGTAAAAAGCCATTAATTGTTGTTGGTGGTGGCGTGAAATATTCTGAGGCACGTGAGTCTCTAATGGAATTTTCAAAAAGGTATAATATTCCATTGGTAGAAACGCAAGCAGGTAAATCAGCTGTAGAATCCTCATTTGTAAATAATCTAGGAGGACTAGGTATTACAGGCACTCAAGCTGCAAATAAAGCAGCAATACAGGCAGATCTAATTATTGGTATTGGTACAAGATTTACAGATTTCGCAACGTCCTCTAAAACACTATTTAACTTTGAAACAACAAAGTTTTTAAATATCAATGTAAGTCGTATGCAAGCGTATAAATTAGATGCATTCCCAGTTGTGGCTGATGCTAGAACAACCTTAGAAGCGTTAATTCCGATGTTGGAAGGATATACGAGCGAATTTGGAGATTTGATCACTGAATTAAAAGAAGAATGGTTAATCGAACGTGATCGCTTAAGTAAAGTGACATTTAATAGAGAGAATTTTGATCCTGAAATTAAAAATCATTTCTCACAAGAAAAATTAAATGAATATGCAGATGCTTTAAATACTGAGCTAGCACAAACGACAGCATTATTAGCCATTAATGACACGATTGATCCTGATAGTATCATTATTTGTGCGGCTGGATCTCTTCCTGGAGATTTACAACGTTTATGGCATTCAGAGGTTCCGAATACGTACCATCTAGAGTACGGTTATTCATGCATGGGGTATGAAGTATCAGGTACATTAGGGTTGAAATTAGCTGATCCGACAAAAGAAGTGTACACAATAGTAGGTGACGGAAGTTTCCTCATGCTTCACTCTGAATTTATTACAGCTATTCAGTACAATAAAAAAATTAATGTGCTTCTTTTCGATAACTCTGGATATGGCTGTATTAATAATTTACAAATGGATTCTGGTAATGGTAGCTTCAATTGCGAATTCAGAACAGATGACAATCAAATTATGAATATCGATTATGCGAAAGTTGCGGAAGGATATGGGGCTAAAGCATATCGTGCAAATACTGTAGAAGAATTAAAAGCTGCTTTAGAGGATGCGAAGAACCAAGATCGATCTACTTTAATCGAAATGAAAGTGCTCCCAAAGACAATGACAGATGGCTATGATGGTAGTTGGTGGAATTTAGGATTCCCAGAAGTGTCTAATCAAGAAGGAGTTCAAAAGACATATGAACTCAAACAACAAAAATTGAAAAATGCAAAGCAATATTAATAGAGGGTGAATGATCATGAGTAATCAAGATATTAGTTGGGGCATTGCTCCTATTGGCTGGCGAAATGATGATATTCCAGAAATCGGCAAGGAAAATACATTGTCACACCTATTAAGCGATATCGTTGTTGCTGGATTTCAAGGGACTGAAGTTGGTGGTTTCTTTCCTGAAGCAAAGGTGTTAAATAAAGAGCTCAAGCTTCGAAATTTACGTATAGCTGGTCAATGGTTTAGTAGTTTCCTTATCCGTGATGGCCTTGAAGAGGTAGCCAAAGAATTTCATAAACATTGTGCTTATTTACAAGAAGTGAATGCAGATGTAGCAGTTGTATCTGAACAAACATACAGCATTCAAGGTACAGATAAGAATGTCTTCACTGAAAAGCCAACCTTCACTGATGAGGAATGGAGCGTATTGTGCCGGGGACTAAATGAACTTGGGAAAATCGCTGAACAATATGATTTAAAATTAGTCTTTCATCACCATATGGGTACTGGTGTTCAAACAAAAGAGGAAATCGATCGCCTTATGGAACATACAGATCCAAAATATGTACATTTACTTTATGATACAGGTCATATTTACGTGTCTGATGGTGATTACACATCTTTATTAAATAAGCACATCAATCGCATCAAACACGTTCATTTTAAAGATGTGAGAGCAAATATCTTAAAACAATGTGAGGATAATGGTCATTCCTTTTTACAATCATTTTTAAATGGCATGTTTACAGTGCCAGGTGATGGATGTATCGACTTTACAGAAGTATACCAACTTTTACTGGATTACAACTATCAAGGATGGATTGTGATTGAAGCGGAACAAGATCCATCTATCGCTCACCCATTGGAATATGCCTTAATAGCAAGAAAATATATAGATGAAAAAATACTTAAAAAAACAACTATGGCGTAATCAAAGAAATATAAACGAATAAAAGTCAAAATCAATGGAGGAAATAAAAATGACAATTAGATTTGGAGTTATTGGTACTGGTGCGATTGGAAGAGAACATATTAAGCGTATTCAAAGTAAATTATCCGGTGGGGAAATTGTCGCTGTGACTGATGTTAACCAAGCTTCTGCAAAAGATGTCGTTGAAAGCTTTGAATTAGATGCGGCAGTATACCCTGATGATAAAGCTCTTATTGCAGCTGAAAATGTTGATGCTGTTCTTGTAACAAGCTGGGGCCCTGCACATGAAGCAAGTGTGTTAGCTGCAATTGAAGCAGGGAAGTATGTATTCGTTGAAAAACCGCTTGCGACAACAGCTGAAGGGTGTATGAAAATTGTCGAAGCTGAAATGAAACATGGAAAGCGTCTTGTTCAAGTAGGTTTTATGCGTCGCTATGATAGCGGTTATGTACAATTAAAAGAAGCAATCGATAACAACTTCATTGGAGAACCTTTAATGATTCGTTGTGCACACCGAAATCCAGAAGTAGGTGAAAATTATACAACGGATATGGCTATTCATGATACGTTAATTCATGAAATTGATGTGCTACATTGGTTAGTCAATGATGATTATAAAACAGTGCAGGTTACTTATCCGAAGAAATCAAAGCATGCATTAGAGCATCTTAAAGATCCACAAATTGTAACGTTAGAAACAAATGGTGGTATTGTCATCAATGCTGAAATATTTGTTAATTGTAAGTATGGATATGACATTCAATGTGAGGTAATCGGTGATGAAGGAATTGTAAGCTTACCAGAGTTCCAAAGTATTTCCTTCCGCAAAAATGGTACATTTGGTACAAACGTGTTAAATGATTGGAAGGATCGATTTATTGATGCGTATGATAAAGAATTGCAAGACTTCATGGATTCTATTAAGAAAACAGGTGAGCCAAACGGGCCAACTTCATGGGATGGATATATTGCAGCTGTAACTGCAGATGCTGCGATTAAAGCACAGAATTCCGGTGAGAAGGAAGTAGTTTCGCTTGTAGAAAAACCAGATTTCTATAACCAATATCAAACAATATAAAAATAAATGCTTAATAAATTATCAAATCTGGGAGGGTATAAATATGAAATTATGTTTTAATGAAGCTACTACATTAGAAAATTCTAATCTTGCAAAGGACTTAGAATATTGCGAGAAACACGGCTATGATTATATTGAAATCCGTACGATGGATAAATTGCCAGAGTACTTAAAAGATCGCTCAATTGATGATTTGGCTAATTATTTTCAAACTAATCATATTAAGCCTTTAGCGTTAAACGCTTTAGTTTTCTTCAATAATCGTGATGAAGCAGGATATAAGGATATTATTAATGAATATAAGAATATGTTGGAAGTTGCTAAAAAGATTGGAGCTCAATATGTTGTTGCGGTGCCATTAGTAACGGAAGAAAAAATCTTAAAAAAAGATATAAAAAATAGTTGTGTTGAAGTGTTAAAAGAGCTTTCTGATCTTGCGGAGCCATATGGAGTTAAAATAGCATTGGAGTTCGTTGGTCATCCACAATGTACAGTTAATACATTCGGCCAAGCATACGATATTGTTGAAGCTGTAAATCGCGAAAATGTCGGATTAGTTTTTGATTGCTTTCATTTCCATGCGATGGGATCTGATTTTAAAGATCTTAATAAAGCTGATATCTCTAAAATCTTTATTTTGCATATTGATGATACAGAAGACTTTCCAATTGGCTTCTTAACTGATGAAGATAGAGTGTGGCCAGGTTTAGGTGCAATTGATTTAGATCGTATTCTTTCAATATTGAAAGAAAAAGGGTATTCAGGGGCTGTTTCAGTTGAATTATTCAGACCAGAATATTATAAGTTAGACGCTGAAGAAGCAATTAAAACTGCTAAAGAGACAACACTTGAAGTTGTTTCGAAGCATTATGATCTTGGGATAGCTGCTAAATAAATTTCTTTCATTTTTAATGGTGGAAGAATTACTCCATCCACGGAATTTTGTAAGTAGAGAGGTGATTAACGTGACATTAGTTTCTATGAAAGAAATGCTCCTGAAAGCAAAAGAAGGTAAATATGCAGTAGGACAATTTAACATAAATAGCTTACAGTGGGCACAAGCAATCTTACAAGCTGCTGAAGAAGAAGGTGCACCTGTTATTGTTGCCGCTTCTGATAGACTTATTGATTACCTAGGTGGGTTCAAAACAGTTGCTGCAATGGTAAAAGCACTTGTGGAAGAAATGTCCATTACAGTTCCAGTTGCTTTACATTTAGATCATGGCATGAGCTTTGATCGATGTAAGCAGGCAATTGATGCTGGATTTACGTCAGTTATGATTGATGGATCTCATTACTCTATTGACGAGAATATTGCAATGACCAAACAAGTTGTTGACTATGCAATTTCTAAACAAGTATCTGTTGAAGCGGAAGTAGGTACTGTGGGTGGTATGGAAGATGGACTTGTTGGTGGAGTGAACTATGCTGATCCTAACGAATGTTTACGTATCGTTCAAGAAGCGGGAATAGACGCATTGGCGGCAGCGCTTGGATCTGTTCATGGGCCATATCAAGGTGAGCCAAAGCTTGGCTTCGATGAAATGAAACAGATTTCAGAATTGACAGGCATACCACTTGTACTCCATGGCGGTTCTGGTATCCCTGATTATCAAATAAAGCAAGCAATTGAATTAGGTCACGCTAAAATCAATGTTAACACCGAATGCTTACAAGCATGGACACAAGCTGTTCGGGATAGATTGAGTAATGATAGCGAAGTTTATGACCATCGGGCGATAACTACACCGGGCAAAGAAGCGATTATTGCAACAGTCAAAGGTAAGATTAGTGAATTTAATGCAACAAATAAAGCAAGGGAATTTAGTGTGAGTAATAAAGGATAAAAAAGGGGCTATCTTATTTATGAATAAGATAGCTCTTTGCTTTGCGAAAGGCATATAAAATAGTATAATTAGTATGAAAACGATTTAGATATATTTTTTCACAAGTTAGATTGTTATGTTTCCACTACATCGTTTTTAAGTAAAGGTGAGTGAATAGAAGATTATGAAAATGAGCGATGTGGCTAAATTAGCAAATGTATCGCCTGCAACAGTATCTAGAGTCCTTAGTAATCCAGAATTAGTAAGCAAGGAAACGAGACAAAAGGTCTTAGATGTCATAAATGAAGTCAATTACAAACCCCATATTGTTGCTAGGCAATTTAGAACGAAGGAAACAAAGATTATCCTTGTTGTTGTCCCAGATATCACAAGCGCTTTCTTTTCAAAGGTGCTGCGTGGGATTGAACATGTAGCCGTTAACAATGGATATCAGGTAATTTTAGGGGATACAGAAAATGATATTGAAAGAGAAAAGGAATATATTAATTTATTACTACAAAAGCAAGCAGATGGAATGGTTCTTTTAACAGCTAGGCTTAATAAAACAAAACTAGAAGAGATTTCTGAGCATTTTCCAATGGTACTTGCTTGTGAGTACATGGATGGATTAAATGTTCCGACAGTATCAATAGATAATATTAGTAGTGCAAGGAAGGCAACTGAACATTTAATCAAGCTAGGCCATACGAAGATTGCACATATTACGGGTCCAATTAATGTTATATTGAGCCGAGATCGGATGAGGGGTTATCAGCAAGCGATGATGAGCCATGATTTAGATATTGACTCAGCATACATTCAAGAAGGCGATTTTAGCTTTGAATCAGGTTATAATCAAACACTAAAATTACTAGCATTAGAAAACCCGCCAACAGCAGTTTTTGCTTTTAATGATGAGATGGCTATGGGAGCAATTAAAGCTGCAAAGGATAGTGGTCTGAAAGCTCCAGAGGATTTAGCGGTGGTGGGCTTTGATAATGTTAAAATGTCATCTGTCATAGAACCCAATTTAACCACGATTAACCAGCCTAAGTATGAAATAGGTAAAAAGGCAATGGAGTTATTGCTAAAATTAATAAATGGGGAATCTATAAATAAGAAAAAGTTTGTCATGAAGGATGAATTGATTATTAGGGAATCCTGTGGCTCTATTCTTGATATGAAGGAACAAACAAAAATATAGACCATGAGGTGTTGAAGCAGTATGTGTTTCTTCTGCCTCATGGTTTATTATTTTTTTCTTTACTTTACTTAACGAATTAATTACTACTGATAATAAATAGTCTTAAATTAGAAAGTTAATTCAGCTAAATTGCTCTAGCATAATGTATTAACTTATTAAAGTAATCGTTTACAAGGAATTGTGAATCATATAAAATGAATAATGACGATACAAAATATTTGTTACTCTTATATTAGTATGTAGATGCAGGCAAACTGTACCTACGAATGAAATCGTTTACAGTGTTGTAAGTATACATTTAATGAAGGTGAGCGATATGAAAATATGAAAATGAGTGATGTGGCAAAATTAGCAAATGTATCGCCTGCAACAGTTTCCAGAGTCCTTTCTCATCCAGAGCTGGTAAGTACAGAAACAAGACAAAAGGTCTTAGATGTCATTAATCAAGTGAATTACAAGCCTCATATTGTTGCGAGACAATTTAGAACAAAGGAAACAAAGATCATTCTAGTTGTTGTTCCAGATATCACAAGTGCTTTCTTTTCAAAAGTGCTGCGTGGGATCGAGCATGTAGCTGTTAACCATGGATATCAAGTTATTTTAGGCGATACTGAAAATGATATTGAAAGAGAGAAGGAGTATATTAATTTATTGCTACAAAAGCAAGCAGACGGAATGGTTCTTTTAACAGCGAGACTTAATAAAGCAAACCTAGAAGAGATATCAAATCATTTTCCAATGGTACTTGCATGTGAATACATTGATGGATTAAATATTCCTACTGTATCAATTGATAACATTAGTAGTGCAAGAAAAGCAACTGAACATTTAATTAAACTAGGTCATACGAAAATTGCGCATATTACAGGTACTATAAATGTGATATTAAGCAGAGATCGAATGAGAGGGTACCAACAAGCGATGATGAGCCATGATTTAGATATTGACTCAGCATACATCCAGGAAGGTGATTTTAGTTTTGAATCTGGTTATAATCAGATGCTAAAATTATTAGCACTAGAAAACCCGCCAACAGCAGTTTTTGCCTTTAACGATGATATGGCAATGGGGGCAATTAAGGCTGTGAAAGACAGTGGTCTAAAATGTCCAGAGGACCTAGCGGTGGTGGGCTTTGACAATATTAAAATGTCATCTTTCCATGAGCCTAAATTAACAACAATAGATCAACCCAAATACGAAATTGGTAAAAAGGCAATGGAGATGTTGATTAAATTAATAAATAAGGAATCAATCCACAAGAAAAAAATTGTCATGAAGGATGAATTAATTATCAGAGAGTCCTGTAGTTCTGAATCAAAAGTTAGAGAATCGTTAGAGGTCATATAACATGATCCAATTTCAGATAGACGTTTACTAATTGAACTTAAAGTGAATCAACGCATGATTGTTCATTGAAATCGATTTCTGTATTAATCAATTGGAGAATCAAAAGGGATAGACAACTTACTTTAGTAGAGCTTCATATGAAATGAACTCTGTTTTAATGGTAATCTGTTCAGTTAAACACTAAAAAATGCACATATATCTTGATTTCTTGCCGTTATCTACAAAAAAATAAAAATTAATAAAAAGAAAAAAATAACGAAAAAAGCGTTTACAAAAGTAAAAGAATGAGATAAAATGGGTCTTGTAAGTAAGTGAAATATTCTTTTTGACTGAAATCGATTACATTGGATTTTATCAAACTATTGTATTGCGTGAGTTATGATCTACCTCAATGTCATTTGTATAAGTTAAGTAGAAAAATAACTTGATAGGATAATGACAGAATTAATGAGGGGTAGCATGTAGTAATAGAAATTAAAAAATGAGAGGAGTCATTATTATGTCAAACACAGTGACAGTACAAAACCTTAAAAACTATATCGGTGGGCAATGGGTAGAAGCAACATCTGGAAAAACAGAGGTTGTTCCAAATCCAGCAACAGGTGAAACACTTGCACATGTACCTCTTTCAAGCCGTGAAGATGTAGATAAAGCGGTAGAAGTAGCAGCAGAAGCATTCAAGACTTGGAGTAAAACTGCAGTTCCTCGCAGAGCACGTATTCTTTTTAAATACCAACAATTACTAGTAGAAAATTGGGATGAATTAGCTCGCTTAGTAACACTTGAAAATGGAAAAAGTTACAACGAAGCATACGGTGAAGTTTTACGTGGAATTGAATGTGTTGAGTTTGCAGCAGGAGCTCCTACATTAATGATGGGAAAACAGCTTCCAGATATCGCGACAAATGTAGAGTCTGGGATGTACCGCTATCCAGTTGGAGTAGTTGGCGGAATCACACCTTTTAACTTCCCAATGATGGTACCATGCTGGATGTTCCCGTTAGCGATTGTATGTGGAAATACATTTGTGCTTAAGCCATCAGAGCGTACACCGTTGCTTGCGAATCGCCTAGCCGAATTGTTTACAGAAGCTGGACTGCCTGAAGGTGTTTTAAATATTGTACATGGTGCACATGACGTAGTTAATGGCTTGCTTGAGCATTCTAAAGTGAAAGCAATCTCATTTGTAGGTTCTCAGCCAGTTGCTGAATATGTGTATAAAACTGCTTCAAATTATGGTAAGCGTGTTCAAGCTCTAGCAGGAGCAAAAAACCACTCGATCGTTATGCCGGATGCGGATTTAGATGGAGCTGTTAACCAAATTATCGGCGCAGCTTATGGATCAGCAGGTGAAAGATGTATGGCGGCAGCAGTTGTTGTTACTGTTGGAGAAGTAGCGGAACCATTCATGGAGAAGTTAGTTGAAGCTGTAGATAACATTACAATTGGAAATGGAATGGATGAAGGTGTATTCCTTGGTCCTGTCATTCGTGATTCTCATAAGGAAAAAACAGAAAAATACATTGAAATCGGGGAAAAAGAAGGTGCTACATTAGTACGTGATGGACGTAAAGATGTAGCAGCTGCTGGTAATGGATATTTTGTCGGTCCAACGATTTTCGATCATGTCAAAACAGAGATGACAATTTGGAAAGAAGAAATCTTTGCTCCAGTACTATCAGTTGTTCGAGTAAATACACTAGATGAAGCGATTGCTTTGACGAATGAATCAGACTTTGCGAACGGGGCATGTATTTATACAGCAAGCGGAAGTAATGTTCGTAAGTTCCGTGAAGATATCGATGCAGGAATGCTCGGCGTTAATTTAGGAGTTCCAGCTCCTATGGCATTCTTCCCATTCTCTGGCTGGAAAAAATCGTTCTATGGTGATCTTCATGCTAATGGTACAGATGGAGTTGAGTTCTATACACGCAAGAAAATGGTAACCGCTCGTTGGTAATTTTTCTGAAGGTACCGAGGCTTATAAACCTGGTACCTTTCTTCTAAGAAAACATGGAGTGGTAATTTGAGTTCTCTTTATTCCGTTAGAGATAAATATATTTTTTTAATTGTTTCTTTTGCGCTTTGGTTCTCGCATTTTATTTACCTTCCTATTTTGACTCCTTATATAGAAACGATGGGAGGTAAATATACATTTATAGGAATTGTTCTAAGCAGCTATGGACTCATGCAATTTTTATTTAGGCTTCCCATTGGGATTTATTCTGATCTTTTTAGACTAAGAAGGCCGTTTATAGTAGCAGGGATGCTGATAAGTACAACTAGTTGTTTAGTATTTGCATTAACAGATAGCTTAGGATGGGTACTTATAGCCCGTTCTCTTGCAGGTATTGCAGCAGCAACATGGGTTGTTTTTACTGTATTATATTCTAGTTATTTTGTTGATCGTGAAGTTCATCAAGCAATGAGCAGCATTTCCTTTGTTGTTGTTTTAGCGCAACTCATAGGTATGAGCCTAAGCGGTTTTATCGTAAATGAATGGGGATGGCGTGCTCCATTCTGGGTAGGTGGAATTACTAGTATTATGGCTGCCATACTTTTTCTCTTCATTTATGAGGAAAAAGAAGGGAAAGCGAGCGTGCCAGTAAAAGTTAAAGACCTTACATCGGTCATAAAAGAACCAATGCTACTAAAAGTTTCTATGTTGTCTATTTTGGCCCATAGTATTATTTTTACTACGATGTTTGGTTTCATCCCTGCCTATGCCTTAAAAATTGGTCTTCACACTAGTGATATTAGTTTAATTGTGTTTGCATTTATGATTCCTCATGCTATAGCGACACTTTTTATGGGGAAAGTTATTGTACCACTGTTAGGTAAATGGAAGTCTTTAAATATTGCTTTTCTTGCATCATCATTTTTTACGCTTTTAACACCTTTTATGGAATCAAAAGGATTGCTAATGATCATTCAAGGCTTTAATGGATTTTCTCTCGGAATACTATTTCCACTCCTGTTAGGATTAGCTATTGAATCAATTTCACATGAAAAAAGAGCGACAGCTATGGGTGTATATCAAGCATTATATGCACTTGGTATGTTTTCAGGACCTTTTATAGCAGGTGTTTTAAATTCAGGTTTTGGAATTACTGCAGGATTTTATTTTACTGGTATATTAGGATTAATAGCTAGCATTTTAGTTATTACTTGGAGTAGAAAAGAAGCTATTGCGCTTAAAGAGCATTGTAATATTAGCAGTTGAAGTGAATATTTTTAGTTAATTCCTATATAATTTGTTAATTTTATAGGAGGATTGAAAACAATGAAAATAGCTTTAGATCCATATATGTATAGACACTTACCAATTCCAAAAATGGTATGAGAATCTAACTTTTTATTTCGTTGCAAAACTAACATAAACATTCCAAATTGTATACTAAGATGAACATGCAGCAGATAACGGTTAAATCCAAACAGCAAAAAAAAGGAGATGTTTAAATTGCGTTTAGCATATGATCCGTCACATTATCGTGATAATACAAATTTAAAAGATACGATCGATGCAGTTGCTAGATTAGGGTATGAATATGTAGAGTTTTCACCGCGTAAAGATTTTATTTGGTTTTATGAATATCCAAAGGTTGATAAGCAGCTGATAAAAGATTTAAAAAGATATTGTTTAGATGCCGGCGTTAAAATCTCTTCTGTACTTCCTGTTCAACAATGGTCTTCACCCATTGAAGAAGAACGTCAAGCTGCAGTGAGAAATTGGAAACGTTGTATTGAAATCACTTCTGAATTAGGAGTAGATTTAATGAACAGCGAATTTGCCGGGGATAAAAGCCGTCCGGTTGACAGTGAAGCTGCTTTTGTTAAATCAATGGAAGAGCTAATGCCACTTTTTGAAAAAGAGGGTATTAAACTTAATTTACAATCTCATCCTAACGATTTTATTGAGTTGAATACAGAAGCCATTCGAATGATTCGTGCACTAGATAAAGATTGGATTAAGTTGGTATATTCTGTTGCACATGCTTTCTTTTATGATGATGGTGTTGGCGATGTAGAGAAACACTTGGAAGAAGCGGGAGATTTACTTGCTCATGTTCTAATTGCCGATACTCTTAATCATAAAGCAGCATTTGGATTACGATATATTGTTAATCCTCCTAATGCAAACGTAACCATTCACCAGCATTTGAACCCTGGTGAAGGGGAAGTTAACTTTGAAGCACTATATCGGAAATTAAGAGAAATGAAATTTGACGGAATTGTAACAAATTCAGTATTCGCTTATCCTGATAAACCAGAATGGTCCAACGAATTAACGCTGAAATCCATTAAAGAGGGATTAAATATTAAAGAGGGATTAAATATTTAATACGTGGATAAGGTAGCCGAGCTATCGATAAAAATATAATTGATTTAGATAAAGTGAAGTCAGACAGCTTATTTAGGCTTGTGTGGCTTCACTTTTTTATTTTTTTAAATATAATGAGTATATAAACCTTTAATATTCTAATAAAGGTGAAAAATATATTGGAGATTTACTTAATGGTACATACAAATAATTTCCCGCTCATAACAGGAAATACTTCTCTCGATCTAGTAAATACGGAAGTGGTTAGACGAGGACAACGTATCAATTTGCTGCTTTCAAAAGAAGACGTTCTAGCTTGGATGCAAGTCATGAGAAAGGATAATGCCTCTTTTTCTGAGCAGCTGATTGATCAAGCAGAGGATCGAATTGAAAAGGTTTATCCAAAGCTTCTAGAATTCCGAACATTTTTAAGGGAGCATTTTGAACGAATTGCTGATGGAGAACCTATTCCTCATTCGCTTATCGATATTTTAGAAAAAAGGATTGAACTAGCTCCGTTTATTTACAAAGTAGTCAATGATAAGTTGGTTCCATTTCCGATGGGAAATAGTGAAGATGCGATTATATCGCTTATAGCATTTGATTGCTTAATTTTAATGGAATCTAAGAAGCTTAATGGGCTTAAGCGATGCATAAATCCCGATTGTGTGTTGTTGTTTATTGATGAAGGCGGCAGACGCAAATGGTGTTCCATGAAAATTTGTGGGAACAGAAAAAAAGCTGCGCGTTTCAAACAGCGAAAAGTTGAAAGTGATTGAGAACCGACTTATGTAGAAAAAGTTGGTTCTTTTTTATGTCTTTAACTAACCTCTTAAATAATTATTGACAGGTTAATTCATTTCAAGTAAATTAAATATGTAAATAATGGAAATTGATGAAGGGAGGATAAGTTTAACCGTACAAAGACTGAAAAAAGCAGACATTCATTTATTTCACTTGCACGTTTTGGTTTGTGCATATAGATGGAGCTACTTAATTAATCTGAGATAGTTGTTATCATTGCATTGCTGCTGAATAACTTTAGAAGAACCGCTCATGCCCTACTTTCTGGATATAAACTTTTTAGGAGGAATCAGGATGGGAAACTTTATTATAAAACAGTTACGTTTTGTAAGGGACAATACGATTCGACAAGTGAAAGAAATAGATGATACGGCCTCGCTTTTCATTCCAGAAGGATTTAACAATCATATAAAGTGGAATCTTGGACATATTTATCTCGTACAAGAAAAGTTCGCCTTCCACTTCATTGGAGAAAAAATGGAGATGCCGGCATCGTTTCCAGAATTATTTAGTCCTGGTACAAATCCAGCTAATTGGGGAGAACAGGTACCATCCATTCAAGAATTAATTCAATTGCTTGAGAGTCAAGTGGACAGAATAGAGAATGTGCTAGAAAATAAGATGAAAGTAGCTGTAGGGCCCTATACAACTTCCACAGGTCTTACATTAACAACAGTAGAAGAATTTTTAAGCTTTTGCTTATACCATGAAGGCATGCATTTTGATGCAATTAAATCGATTAAACGGATGTTATAGGTACTAGAAATATAGAGTAATTAATCATTAAAGCCCTTTTTGAAATGATAGAATTTCAGAATTGGGCTTTTTGTATTAGCTAATATTTTACTTAATAGGGAAATGTGAAATATTCGTCTATTCCTTTTCTAATAAGTTTTAAGCATAATAGAACGGTATTTGGAAATTTATATTTGTTACTTGAAAAATTCCACTTGACTCTTACGTAACGTAATGAGGTATAGTTGTCTTCTGAATATTTTCATACAACATTTTTTAGATTGGAGAGGTTCGATTAAATTGAAAACAAATCTTAATGAGGATTCGTCCTTATCAAAAAGCAATCCCGTTGGAAATATATTTGCAAATCGCATTGTACTAGCGATTATGACCTCGAACTTCTTGCTACAGCTTGGTATTTGGGTAAGGAATTTTGCTATTTTATTATATGTAACAGATATAACAAATAATGATCCCTTATATGTATCATTGATTTCTGTAGCGGAGTTTGCACCGATTTTTATCTTTTCATTTATTGGAGGTACATTTGCAGACAGGTGGAAGCCCAAACTTACGATGGTTTGGTGTGACTTGTTGTCCGCAGTCTCAATCTTATTTGTGTTATTGACACTTATTTACGGAACATGGCATGCAATCTTTTTTGCAACACTTGTGTCCGCTATTTTATCACAGTTTTCAATGCCTTCTGCGATGAGACTGTTTAAGCAGCATGTGCCAGGTGAGCAATTACAGTCAGTCATGGCAATGTTTCAATCTTTGATGGCTATATTTATGGTCATAGGTCCGATCATTGGAACATTTGTCTATCAAAAGTATGGGATAGTTACTTCAATTGCCGTAATGGGTGCTATGTTCTTCCTTTCTGCAATCGTACTATTGTTTTTACCACGTGATATTGAGAAGGAAGATACAGAAGGTCAAGGAAATTTCAAAAAAGAATTGGCAGATGGTTTTCGCTATGTGCTTTCTAAAAAGGTGCTTAAATCAATGGGTTCTATCTTTGCGGTATGTGGATTGGCAGTTGGGCTAATTCAACCGCTTATGATTTTTGTCACAATTGAAAAATTAGGGATGACAAAGGACTTTCTTCAATGGTTACTAATGGCGAACGGTATAGGTATGTTACTTGGTGGCGGTGTGGTTATGGCTTTTTCTAAGAAGATATCTCCGCAAAAGCTTCTAGCCATTGGTATTTTTGCAAGTATGATTAGTACAATTGGAATTGGATGGTCTACAAGTATTGTGGTAACAATTCTATTACAAGTATTTAACGGTTTATTCTTCCCATGTATTCATATTGGGATAAACACCTTAATATTAAAACATACAGAGGAATCTTTTGTTGGACGTGTAAACGGGGTGCTTAGTCCTTTGTTTATGGGAATGATGGTCATTGGGATGTCTATTTCAGGTCTTTTAAAAATCCCATTAACCTTATCTGGAGTTTATTTAGCTGCAGGATTATTATTTCTGATTGGATCGATGCTTGTTGTGCCACTTTTCAAGTTAAAAGAAGAGGATTCATTCGTAAAACCAGTAGTTGAAATAAAAGAATAAATATCGTTTCTATCACTCTAATGTCTTGTTCTACTATTAAATAATTGGAATACAATTGAATGTAAAAATAAAAGAACCATTCTCATCATAACCAGTTTGAGAATGGTTCTTTCGGTGTTTTGCTTGCATATGGGTTAATGCTTCTTTTTTTGTTTTTGTTTGACGGTTATATGGGTTAAACCCACCCCAATCATTACGTCTGATCGTAACATCCAATTTTCCCTCTCGAACCTGTTTCTCCCTAATTTTCCTTGCTTTTGATTTGGCCATATTATTCACACTCCTTGGATTGTTTAATGATCACCAATTTATATGGTTCCCTCAATTATATAATGACTCGATAAGTAAAAAACAACTATTTTAAAAAGTTTTGTTGGTAATATTACGAAAAATTACAATCTGAAGAGTAAGCAGCATAGTTTTTTATTTCATCATAACAATGGATATGTATAATAATGGTAATAGGTTTTAAAAACCTAATTGTCATCATAGTAAGAGGTGATCAAAATTATTATATGGATAAATGGAACTTTTGGATCGGGGAAAACAACAACAGCTTACGAGTTACAAAAAAGAGTCTCAAACTCATTTGTTTATGATCCAGAACGGTTTGGTTATGTGTTAATGGCTAACGTTCCTAAAGAGATGTCAAAAGATGATTTTCAGGATTACACAATCTGGCGTGAGGCAAACTATGCATTATTGAAACAAGTAGCTGAGGGCTATAAAGGGGTTATTATTGTACCGATGACACTTACAAATTAATTATATTTTGAAGAGATAATAGGGAGATTAAAAGCAGATGGTATCGAGGTAAAACATTATACTTTGGCAGCTTCACCACAAACGGTTCAAAAGAGACTAAGAAAAAGACTAGAGGGTAAAAATTCTTGGGCATACCAGCAGATAGATAAACGACTCAATAGTTTAGCGAATAATGCATTCAAAGAACATATACAAACAGATATGATGACGATCGAGGAAGTGGTAGAGACCATTGCGAATCGATCGGGAATCACATTGTTACCTGACCGTCGATCAAATCTTACAAAAATATCCGATAGACTTTTTGTGAAAATGAAAGAAATAAGACTATTCAAATAGTATGAATCTAAAATGTGAGATTGAAATAATTTAGTTCTTTATAATCTAACGAAAAAGCGTTTACAAAATAAAGTTTCTATTCTATAATAACATTAACAAGTTAAGAAACGTGCTGATGAGTCATTGAGAGACAGCTTATTGTATTAAAAAGGGGATTTTTGCCTTTTTTTAATACATGAGCTGTCTTTTTTTGATTTTTTAGCCACATAAATGAACTATCTATGGGCTTGTTATTTTTGCGGCTTAATAGAGATGTATAAAAAACAAGGGGGGCTTTTCTATGTCACCTTTTCTAGGTGAAGTTATTGGTACAATGATTCTAATTATATTTGGTGGCGGTGTTGTTGGTGGCGTCGTACTTAATAAATCAAAGGCACAAAATTCAGGATGGATTGTTATAACCATGGGGTGGGGTTTTGCTGTAGCTTTCGGTGCATACGCAGTTGGAAGTGTAAGTGGTGCTCATTTAAATCCAGCAGTTACAATCGGGTTTGCCTCAATTGGGGAATTCCCTTGGGCTGATGTTCCAGCCTATGTTACAGCTCAAATGATAGGTGCTTTTATTGGTGCTACAATCGTATGGTTGTATTATTATCCGCACTGGAAAGCAACTGAAGATCAAGGTGCGAAATTAGCGGTATTTTCAACAGATCCAGCTATCCCACATACTCCATCCAATTTAATAAGTGAAGTTTTAGGGACAGCAATATTAGTATTCGGTTTATTGTCAATCGGTGCAAATGAGTTCACAGAAGGGCTTAACCCAATCATTGTTGGATTCTTTATAACAGCTATTGGTCTTTCACTTGGTGGAACAACAGGGTATGCGATTAATCCAGCACGTGATTTAGGTCCGCGTATTGCCCATTTTTTACTACCGATAGCAGGGAAAGGATCTTCAAATTGGAAATATGCTTGGATTCCAGTGGTAGGGCCAATCGTAGGTGGGATGTTAGGTGCACAGTTTCACCAAGCACTATTTGTTAGTGGGTCAATAAATGCATTATATATACTTATAGGTGTATTAGCTGTTATCGTTTTAATTGCTAGGGTAGCTAATACTAATCGAGTAGTGCATACTAATTCTACTCATTTAAATGAAGGGTAAATTGAGTTCTGTTACAAGTCCCATTTTGTGGGGGAAACGGAGCAAGGGTCACGCTATATGAAATGAAACAACGCTACTTTCTGGGCTATGATTATAGGTAAAATAGCTTCATGCAAATAGAGGAATAGAGATGTGGAAGCAGGAAATAGTATATAAATGAAAAAAAGAGAGTTATAGGGAGGATTAATCATGCAAAAAAAATATATATTATCATTAGATCAAGGGACTACTAGTTCTAGAGCAATTCTTTTTAATAGAAATGGGGAAATTGTCGATGCAGCACAAAGAGAATTTACACAATACTTTCCTAAGCCAGGCTGGGTTGAGCACAATGCCCAGGAAATCTGGAGTTCGATTTTAGCTGTCATTGCAGAGGTTCTTACAAAAACGAATGTATCAGCAAATGAAATTGCTAGTATCGGGATTACAAATCAGCGTGAAACAGCAGTCGTATGGGACCGAGAAACAGGTAGACCAGTTTACAATGCAATTGTCTGGCAATCAAGACAAACTGCGGACATTTGTGAGGAATTAATAGAAAAGGGCTACAATGATCTATTTCGAAATAAAACAGGATTGTTAATTGATGCTTACTTCTCAGGAACAAAGGTTAAATGGATTCTAGATCATGTTGAAGGGGCAAGAGAAAAAGCAAATGAAGGGAAATTGCTATTTGGAACAATTGATACATGGTTAATTTGGAAGCTTTCTGGTGGTAAAGAGCATGTAACAGATTATACAAATGCCTCAAGAACTCTCATGTATAATATTTATGATTTAGCTTGGGATGATGAGTTGCTCGAAATTTTAGACATACCAAAGTCCATGCTTCCAGAAGTACGTTCATCCTCAGAAGTATATGCTGAGACGGTAGATTATCATTTCTTTGGCGAAGCAGTTCCGATTGCAGGAGTCGCTGGTGATCAGCATGCAGCTTTATTTGGTCAAGCGTGCTATGAAAAGGGAATGGCTAAAAATACGTATGGTACAGGCTGCTTTATGTTAATGAACACGGGGGAAAAGGCTGTTCCTTCTGAAAATGGGTTGTTAACAACGATTGCATGGGGAATCGATGGAAAAGTAGAGTATGCACTTGAAGGTAGTATATTTGTAGCGGGATCAGCTATTCAGTGGCTGCGTGATGGTTTAAGAATGATCGATGATGCACCTGCAAGTGAAGGGTATGCTTCAAAGGTCGAATCGACTGATGGTGTTTATGTTGTGCCAGCATTTGTTGGCTTAGGTACACCGTATTGGGATAGTGATGCAAGAGGTGCTATTTTTGGCTTAACTCGTGGAACATCGAAAGAACATTTTGTCCGTGCGACGCTTGAATCACTTGCTTACCAAACAAAGGATGTATTGAAGGCGATGGAAGCTGATTCTGGTATCGAATTAAAGAAGCTACGTGTAGATGGCGGCGCTGTAAAAAATAATTTCTTAATGAATTTCCAAAGTGATATTTTAAATGTAGCTGTTGAGCGCCCTGTTATTAATGAAACGACTGCTTTAGGAGCGGCTTATTTAGCAGGACTTGCAGTTGGTTTTTGGAAGGACCGTGAAGAAATTTCTAAACAGTGGAAAGTAGAAGAATCATATGAACCAACAATGGATGATCAGCAAAGAGATTCATTGTATGGTGGCTGGAAAAAGGCTGTAGAGGCTACAATGGGATTTAAGCCTAATAAAAATAGGTAGTAGCAGTGAAAGTTATCGGATTTATACTCTTTGGATTAACAATTTCCAAGAAAAGTCTTGATAAAAAATAGATATATTGTAAAATAAGTATATATTATGAAAATAGCCAAAATACAAGTTAATAGATAAGGTCTGAGAATTTGAGGGGACCACAACAAAACTGTAAGTGATTAAGTTACAGTTCATGTTGTGGTCCCTTTTTATTTGTTCTTAAGCCCTTTTACGGAAAGGAAGGAAAAAAATGAACGAATTTTCAAGCATAAAACGATCAACATATCTAAATGAGATGGAGAAGCAACCATTAGATTTACTAGTCATTGGAGGGGGAATAACTGGCACAGGAATCGCTTTAGACGCTCAATCACGCGGACTAAGAACAGGCTTAATTGAAATGCAGGATTTTGCAGCAGGGACATCCAGCCGTTCGACAAAACTTGTACATGGAGGTCTCCGTTATTTAAAACAGCTAGAAGTGAAATTAGTCGCAGAAGTGGGGAAAGAACGTGCGATTGTCTATGAAAATGCTCCACATGTTACAACACCAGTATGGATGATGCTACCGATTATCGAGAATGGAACATTTGGTAAGTTTTCAACATCAATTGGGCTTAAAGTTTATGATTTTCTAGCAGGTGTTAAACGATCAGAGCGACGTAAAATGTTAAATAGTGGTGATACCCTTTCAAGGGAGCCATTGTTACGAAAAGAAGGGCTAAAAGGATCTGGGGTGTATGTCGAATATCGAACAGATGATGCCCGTTTAACGCTGGAAGTGATTAAAGAAGCTGTTAATCGAGGGGTTTTAGCTGTAAATTACACAAGGGCTGAAAAGTTCATCTATGAAAATGGAAAACTAGTAGGTGTACAAATAAATGATCAATTATCAGGTGAGAAGAAAAAGATTTATGCAAAGAAAATTGTCAATGCAGCTGGTCCTTGGGTTGATACGTTACGAGAGAAAGATCAATCTAAAAAAGGAAAGTATCTTCATTTAACAAAGGGGGTTCACCTTGTCGTTGATGGATCTAAATTTCCACTTAAAGAGGCTGTATATTTCGATACACCTTTTAATGATGGGAGAATGATGTTTGCCATACCTCGTGCTGGGAAAACATATGTTGGAACAACAGATACAAATTATAACGGATCAATTGATCACCCAAGAATGACAACAGAGGATCGAGATTATATTCTTGAGGCTTCAAATTATATGTTCCCTAACCTAAACTTGATAGCAGGTGATGTTGAATCAAGTTGGGTTGGTCTTCGTCCGTTGATACATGAAGAAGGAAAAGATCCGTCAGAAATATCAAGAAAAGATGAGATCTTTCTATCTGAATCTGGACTCATTACAATTGCAGGTGGAAAACTAACAGGCTACCGAAAAATGGCTGAAAGTGTCGTTAATCTAGTGTTGTCACAATTAAGTGGAAAGAGTAAAGGTTTTCCGGCTTGCTCAACAGATCGTATAACTCTTTCTGGAGGAAATGTTGGTGGTTCGGCTGGTTATTCAAGTTTTATTCAAGAAAAGGTAGCTGAAGGCATAAAGCTAGGTTTAACAAAGGAAGAAGCGGAAAAGTTAGTGAAAAGATATGGTTCGAATATTTCTCACGTGTACGATGTTATCCGACAAAGTGGTAATCAAGCCGCAGAATCTGGTTTATCAGTAGAGGTTTACGCATCACTTCTATATGGGATTCAACATGAAATGGTTGCAACTTTAAGTGACTTTTTTATTCGTAGAACAAGCGCTCTATTATTTGATATTAATTGGGTTCAAAAATGGAAGGAGCCAGTTAGTCAATATATGGCTACTCTTCTTTGCTGGTCAAAGGAAGAAGAAATTCGATATCGTGATGACTTAGAAAAATACATTCATGATGCAGTCGTTCCGCTTGATAATGAGGAACAACCGTATATTCAAAGCATATAGGCGGAAATAATCATTCCTTATTGATGGCGAGCATCATTTAACTAAAAAGCCTGATCTTGTCATAAATTATTGAATGCTTAAGGTAAGGAAAAGGAGGGCCAAAGTGGACTTTAATGGGCAACAAGTGTTACCAGCGATAAAATCAATGAAGGATTTTGAAAAGATTTTAACAAGTAATATAGAGTATATTGTGATGTTGGAAGTTCATATTTCACAATTAGAAAGTATTATGAGATATGCTCGAAGTCATTTTAAAAAAGTCCTATTACATGCTGATCTCATTCAAGGGTTGAAAAATGATGAATATTCTACAGAATTCCTCTGTCAAAAAATAAAGCCTGATGGGCTAATTTCAACCAGAGGCAGTGTCTTAAAAACAGCAAAGAAAAACGGAATTCTATCGATACAGCGCCTGTTTTTATTAGATACGATTGCGATTGATACAAGTTATAAATTAGCTGAAAAGGTTCATCCTGACTTCATAGAGGTTTTGCCTGGCTGTGTGCCTCATCTCATTGAAAAGGTCCATATAGAAACAGGGATACCTGTAATCGCAGGAGGTTTAATAACGAAAAAAGAAGAGATTAATAGTGTTTTAGCTGCTGGCGCTAAAGCTGTAACGACTTCTAGAAAAGATTTATGGTCTATATCCTGAAATTCAAGCTATTCGTGTATAATTCCTAGTGTTTACCTATTAGTTTTTGATAAAAAACGTTCCTTCCTGTTAAAAGGGTAGGCATCATGAAAACGATGCCTACCCTTTTAAACATAATTCAGACGTTCATTTTGTCAGTTCTATCTAGGAATGTTCTCCTCTTTTACATGACGGAAGACATTGATTAAAAATAAAATAATTCCTATTAAGACAAGATTTGAACCAATGACGGTAGTACAGTCAATGTATCATTATCTAAGAAAACAATTAAAAACACGCCAGCTGTTAAAAAAGGAGTTCCAATGTTGTGAAGCCAAAAATGTGTTTTCGCTAATTTTGTTTCACCAGCTTTTGGATAGAAATGATATATGAGTCCGAATAGTGCCATGGATGCCCAACCAAGCAGGTTTACATGAGTGTGAACAGACGTATAGCTGAAATTATGAGTGATACCCATAATGTACCCGATGGATACGCCAATGACTAAATAAACAACAGCTATCTTGAAAAACTTAGTCCCCATATAATATCCTCCTTAATTTGTGCTTTTATTTATCTTACATACAAATCAAGTAGGATAGAACTAATGTTTATGAAAAAAAATAATTTACAGTTAAATAGTATTAGGATAATTGACTACTATTTCACTATGTAATCGAGGAATGTGTAACTCCAAATAAAAAAGAGCCTGACCCACATCCTTATAAAGGGTGCTAAAAGTCAGGCTCTTTTTCTGTTATTTAAAAGAATTGGATAAAAATTCAATTACCTGTTCAGGCGTTTTTGCGTTCGCGCTATGTAGGTGCGATTGCTTTTCTCCATCTTTAAATACTAAAAGACTTGGAATCCCCATCACATCATATTTCTCAGCTATTTCTGGAAACTCATCCTTGTCGATTTCGTACATTGAAACATTTTGTACTTCCTCAAATACTGATGGAAGAAACATATCCATTCGTTTACAATCAGGACACCAGTCTGTGACAAATTTTATGACTACAGATTCCTTACTAGAGATTAATTCTTGAAATTGATTTTGAGTTTTTACTTGTTCCATTGTTATCACCTCAAAGCTATTTTAACCAATAAGCAAAGAAAAAACAGTAATCTAGCTTGTATTATCCAGCTTTCATATTATCTTCCTTATAAATAGCTTATCTTAGAGACTGATTAAGGTAAACATTAGTCATTTTCACAACACTATTCACTGATAGATGTAACTACTAAGATCAAATAAAGATTGATAGGTAAAAGGAATAGAAGGAGAACTCTTAATGCTTGACGAAGAAGACTATCGAATGTATACTTACTTACAATAAGTAAGTTATTGATTAAAAAGTTATTGGAGATTTCATATAGATGCTACAATATTTATTGTATGAGGAGGAAGGTCTATGATCATCGAAAAATCTACAGAAAGCCCGTTAAACAAAATAAAGGAAAAGGTACAAATTGTCACTCATGGTGACAGGTCTACGTTTATTGTTGGACCAATTAATCTGCCAGTTCAATTAGACGGAGAGACAGTGTTTTTTAAGTGGTATAGCTGGTTAGATGTTCAAATGATTGAAGGGATGCAAGCAGAGAATCAAGTAGAAGAATTGATTAAAAGTCTGCCACAGGCTAATTTAGCAAATAACCAACAATCAAGTGTTTTAGTCTACGGAGACTTTGAGCACGCAGAAGATGCACTAATTCGTATGCATAGTATTTGTCATACTGGAGATATTTTTGGTAGTAAGAGATGTGATTGCGGTTTCCAATTAAAACAATCAATGAAAATGATTTCCGAGCATGGGGCTGGGGCACTTTTCTATCTTGCTAATCATGAAGGTAGAGGAATTGGATTATTCAGTAAGGCACTTGCGTACCTACTTCAAGAAGAGGGCTTAGATACTGTCGAGGCGAATGAACAGTTAGGTTTCTTGGATGATTCCAGAAACTATGATGAAGCGATTAGAGTATTAAAAACACTTCGTCAATTACCTGTTACATTAATTACGAATAATCCTAATAAACTTAAGGCCTTGCAGAGTTCAGGCGCAAACGTTTCTGGACGAATTCCATTATGGGGAGATATTTCAAGGTATAATAAACATTATCTAGAAACGAAAATGGAGAGAGCTGGTCATTTTAGAGGAGGATATCCGATTGAGTGAACATGAGTTTTATATGAATTTAAGCCTAAATAATGCAAAGGCAATGAAGGGTCAGACTGAACCAAATCCACTTGTAGGGGCGGTTGTCGTCAATCATAACAGAATTGTAGGTGTGGGTGCTCATTTAAAGGCAGGAGAACCTCATGCAGAAATTCATGCATTACGGATGGCAGGAGAACAGGCAAAGGGAGGGACAATATATGTAACTCTTGAGCCTTGTTCACATCATGGGAGAACAGGTCCTTGTGCTGAGGCAATTGTAAAGGCTGGGATAAAGAAAGTAATTGTTGCTACATTAGACCCAAATCCCGTTGTAGCAGGAAATGGGATTTCAATTTTAAAAAATGCAAATATTGAAGTCCTAATTGGAGTTTGTGAAGAAGAGTCTAGAAAAATGAATGAAGTATTTAATAAGTTTATTGTTAAAAAGCAGCCGTTCATCACATTAAAATCAGCGACGACGCTAGACGGTAAGATTTCATCATTTACATGGGACAGCAAATGGATAACCTCTGAGGAAGCGCGTAAAGATGTTCATCAGCTTCGCCATGAGAATGTAGGTATTCTGGTAGGAGTTCATACAGTGATTAAGGATGACCCTGAATTAACAACAAGAATTCCAAATGGTCGAAATCCAATCCGGATCATTTTAGATAGCACGCTACGTATTCCTTTAGATTCTAAAGTGGTAACAGATCAAAAAGCTCAAACATGGATTTTTACCTCAAAACAATATTCAGCAAATACAAAGAAAAAGCTTGAACAACTAGGTTGTAAAGTATTTGTCACAAGTGGTGAGAGCCGCGTTGATTTACATGATACGCTGACGATTCTAGGAGAGCACTCTGTATCATCAGTTCTAATCGAAGGTGGCGGTGAAGTGAATGCATCTTTCTTGGCTGAACAATTAGTTGATAAACTGGTTCTCTATATTGCTCCTAAATTAATCGGTGGAAAGCAATCACCTGGCTTTTTTGCAGGCACAGGGATTGAAAAAATGGCTGATGCAATTGAAATTGATGAAATGGACATTCAAAAGATCGGTAAGGACTTTAAAGTTACAGGCTATCCAGTATACAAAGCTTTATAAATCTATAAAACACTTTCTAAAAAGGGATATAAATCTTCTTAGGAAGTGTTTTTCTTTATAGAGGTATTGCGATTATGATCAGGATAGAGTAAAATAAAACCAAGTAAACGCATAAGAATTATAAAATATATTAAATTGATAAATTTTTTTTAAGAAGACAATTATAAATATTGACTTAGTGTTCTCGAGTTGAATGCTAATCAAGAAGTAAAGGGAGACCTTTGACATCTTAAGCAAGTCAGACTTAGGAAAGGCGCTTTAGCCTTCCTTTTAAGGAGGAATTGATATGAACGTGGAATTGTATCCAGTTGTTGAAGGTGCAGAAAGCCTATTTTTTTCAGGAGATGAAATTGGTGTGTTACTCTGCCACGGGTTTAATGGAACGCCACAAAGCATGCAATATATTGGAGAACAACTTACTAAATATGGCTATACTGTATCCATCCCTCGCTTAAACGGTCATGGTACACATTATCTAGATATGGAAACGAGCACCTATGAAGATTGGATATCTGGTCTACAAACTGCCTATAACCATTTAAAAAAACAATGTGAAAAGGTGTTTATCGTAGGCCAATCAATGGGTGGGGCCTTAACACTACAATTGGCAGCAAACAACCAGAACGTGGATGGGATATTCCTAATTAATGCAGCTGTAACAGATGTTTGTTATAAGGAATTTCGTAACATGGCTAAGCCAGCCTATGTTCAAGAAGGTTCTCCAGATATAAATAAATCTTCCGTTTTTGAAATAACGTATGAAAAAGTGCCATTAAAAGCAATTCATCAGCTTTTACACTTAATGGATGACACAAAGAAAAAAGTCTCACGTGTTTCGAGTCCAACGATTATTTTTAAATCGGCAATTGATCACGTTGTACCTCCAACAAATTCAGAGTTTATTTTTGATCAAGTGAATACAACTGAGAAAAAAATGATTGTCTTAGAAAATTCCTATCACGTTGCATCAATGGATCATGATGCACCACTCATTGTGGAGCAAATTCATCAACATATAAAAAAATTGATTACAGATAAAACAGTTAAATATACAAGTGAAAAGTGGATAACTGCATAGGTTATCCACAACTTGTTCACATTTCCACGCGTTTATCCACAAAAATGTAAACACTTAACATGGAAAAATAACTCATAATGTAGTGATCTTCATTTAGGAAAACTGTTTAGAGGTATCACTAGGTGTGACTTCTAATTGATCAGTTCTTGATACATAGCTATGTAAAACCATTCCGCCAACAACTAAAACCATCCCTATTAGAGAAATAGGTGTAGGGAGTGGTGCACTTAGGAAAAGAATTTCACCAAATAATGCAAAAAGAACTTGAATAGATTGCGTTGCTTCTACAGCTGCGAGCTTTGCCATATTATGTTGAACTAAATTTGTAGCTTGGAAAAAAAGTAGGGTTGCAATTAACCCTGAACATATTGCGACGAAAAACGATTGAACAGTTTGAGTTTTGGAAGGAAGCCCAGTTGTTGACAATGCAATAATAGATAGGGTAATCCAAAAAGGTAAACTGCCTAAAGTCATCCCAAGAACACGCTGAAATACATCTAGTCTACCTTCACAAAGTGACATCATTTTTCGATTTCCAAGTGGATAGGCAAACGATGCGATAATCACTGGTATAATACTTAAAAGCACAGGCTTTATTGATAATTGAGTTGCGTGTTCATATTGCATGACACCAACACCAATAATAATGATAAGTGACATACATAACCCTTTAAATGGGATTTGCCCTCTTACTTTTATCGAGCCATTAGTCGTTTTTATTTCTTCATAAAACAAGGGAACGAGGAGTGAACCAGATAGGATCGTGATCTGCCAAGTTGCAGCTATGAGCCATCCTGGTCCATATGCGCCAGCGAAGCAAATCGGAGCATAAAATAAACCGAAACCAATAGTACCCCATAGCAGCCATTGGGATGGATTTTTTTTCATTTCTTTCCAAAGTGCTATCCACTTTTTTCTCCAGATCACAATGAAAAATAAAAAAGGAAGCATGAAAAAATAACGTAATGAGGCACTCCATAACCAACTTCCCCCTGAGAGTTCCATTGAACGATTTAACACAAATGTAAACGCAAAAAAGAAGGATGAACAAATCCCAAGTACAATAGATCTCAATACAATCACCTCTGTTTAACAAGTTTGACTATGTACTAATGATAGTAACTAAACTGACCTTACTATACCATAATTTTATTTCCGTTCATAAAGCTTTCTGATTATTGATAAAAGTCATGCTTATCCTTGTTAAAAACAACATATGGAAATATAATCAAATTAGTATGTACCAAAACGAAATAGGGAGAGATTATGGATGAGAAAAAGCCTGCAATATCCTATCGGTGAGTTTATTGTCCCTAAAAAAGTAACTGGAGATGATATCAATCAATGGATTTTAGACATTGAAGAAACGCCTGCACTCTTGAAATTTGCACTAGATGGTATTTCACAGCAATTAATTGATACTGCATACCGCCCCGGTGGATGGACTTTAAGACAAGTCGTACATCATCTTGCTGATAGTCATATGAATAGTTATATTCGTTTTAAGCTAGCGCTAACAGAGGATAAACCAACGATAAAAGCTTATGATGAAACAGCATGGGCATCTTTGTCAGACTCTACACAGTTACCAATAGAAATATCCCTTCTACTTTTAGAATCGCTTCATAAACGATGGGTATACCTACTACGATCTATGCCCCCAACTGATTTTGAAAAAACCTTTTATCATCCAGGTATGAAAACCCATATGTCCTTAGCCACAACTTTGGCTCTATACTCTTGGCATGGGAAGCATCATATTGAACATATTAAATTAGTGAAAGTACATTAATAAGTAAATGAAGTAGTTATCCATTAGGGCTGCTTTTTATTTTATGAAAATAACATAGGATTGATGATTTTAGCTTTTGTTATAAGAAATTATAACTTTTCTTACTCAGTTTTGGTGTCTAGCTCCAGCGCCTAGACCCTCTTAGGTCTATAGCCACTCAGGAATTGAAGACAAAGAACGTCTTCTATTCCTGAGCGTCTTATGCCTGTCGGGTCTGATCAAGGCGCTTGCGCTTTTCTTAGGAAAATGGTGATAAAATCCTCCTTTATGAATAATATTGTACAAGCGCTAAAATATTTGATTGTTATTCTGGAGGAAATGGAATGAACATCATTTTTAGTTACATCTTTTTAGGATTATCTTTAGCGGCACCGATTGGTCCAGTAAATGCAGCTCAGTTAGATAAAGGAATTAAAGGAGGATTTTTTAATGCTTGGCTAGTAGGGTTAGGAGCAACTATTGCTGACCTTTTCTATATGCTTTTAGTTTATTTAGGTTTAGTAAACTTTCTTGAAATCCCCTTTATCAAATCCTTTTTATGGATATTTGGCTTTTTTGTTTTAGTATATACAGGGATGGAAAGTCTTCTAGGAGCAGGTAAAATAACGATACAAAACCAAAGAGCAAAGGTTACATATTCAAGATCATTTATGTCAGGATTTTTTATGTCTTTAGCTAATCCACTTACCATTATGTTTTGGTTGGGTATTTATGGATCTGTTTTAGCAAATGCAGTCACGTCTTACAGTACAAATCAATTAATTCTTTATAGCTCTGCAATAATAATAGGGCTACTAATTTGGGATTTTACTATGGCATGTGTAGCGAGTACGTTTCGAAGGTTTTTAACGAATCAACTACTTATCACAATTTCAGTTATATCTGGCTTGTCTTTAATTGGTTTTGGTCTGTACTTTGGTTATCAAGCATTCAACCTACTAGTAAATTAGTAAAACCGAAAGTGTGCTTTTAGACAGATTACAATCAAAAATGATTTCCTATCTAAAGACTTATGTGAAAAGAGTTTGATCTAAAAGAGGGTGGTTAAGTCACCCTCTTTTACTACTCTCTGTCATCGAACTAAAAAGACCAATTAATATGCCTAATAAAGCTCCTCCTGCTACTTCAGCAGGTTGGTGACCTAAAAGCTCATTTAATTCTTTTTCTTGTTTAACATGAAACAAACCTGGCATATGTCCTGAGAGTACTTCGATATCTGCATCTAGATCATTTACAATTTTAGCAATTTCACCTGTATGTCTTCGAATTCCTTGTGCATCATACATGACAATAATCCCAAAGATAACTGCTAAAGCAGTGTCGGTTGAATTCCAACCTTTTTTTGATGCGACATAGGTTGCTAAGGCTGACACTCCAGCAGAGTGGGAACTTGGCATTCCACCAGTTGTAAAGATCGGTCTCCAATCCCAAACACCATTTACCTTTTTATTTGTAAAAACCTTTAAACCTTGAGCTATTCCAATACCTGAAAGAGCTGTCCATATCCCACGATTCATTTCATTCACCTCTATGTATGTAGTGTTTATCAAATTGGTTACGATATTCAAACAAGTAAATAATTTTCATGGGATCATAATGAATAAATCATTCTATACCATTCATTCCTTTTTTAATTGGTAATAAAACCGTATAGAATAATGTTCCATTTTATGATGTCCTCGTCAATTTTAGACAAATTATTTCCCAAAGAATAATTGGATTTATATATTCGTCTTCTTCCCACTTTTAACAGTATTAAACACAATTGAGGTGAACTAACTAGCTCAAGAAGAGAGGAGAGTGGTATTGGTACCAATAAAAAAAGAGAAGAAAGTTTCTTCTCTGTTACGTTTCCTCACGGTTAATCCATTTTGTTAGCTTAGGTGGTTCATAAGTTCTAAATTTTTCAATTAGCACGTGTGGATCTTTTTCGACAATGATCATTGATTGATATTCTGGCTTTAAAAATTGTTCTTCTATCATATGATCAAAAAAAGTAAGCAATTTATCATAATAACTGTTACTATTTAACATGCCAATTGGTTTTTGATGCTCACCTAGCTGTGCCCAAGTATATACTTCGAAAAACTCTTCCATTGTTCCTGGACCACCTGGCAGGGCGATAAAACCATCAGATAACTCTTCCATTTTAGCCTTACGTTCATGCATTGTATTAACAACAATTAGTTCTGTTAATTCAGTATGAGCAATTTCACGTGTCATCAACATTTTTGGAATTACACCAATTACATCGCCACCTGCTTGCAAGGCTGCGTTAGCTACTGTGCCCATAATGCCTACTCTTGCACCACCATAAACTAGGGTTATCCCTTCTTTAGCTAACTGTGTGCCAAGCCGCTCTGCTTCATCTGTATAAATGGTAGAAGCTCCAGAGCTAGAACCGCAAAAAACACTAACACGTTTCAAATCCATTCACATCCTTTAAAATTTTTGAACTAAAATAACTCCTACTATAATTAGTAAAGCACCTAACATACGAGGGATTGTTACATGATGAACTGTTACCTGAAATAAACCGAAATGGTCAATCATAATAGAGGCCACTACCTGACCTGCTAGTACGCAAGCAATGGTTGTTGCAGCACCGAGCCTTGGAATTAGGATAATGGAGGCAAAAACATAAAGAGCCCCTAAAAGTCCACCAGTCCATATCCACCATGGAGCAGTAGTTAGGCTTTTACCTAGATTCCATGACCCATGGATAAGTGTACCAATTAAGAGAACTAGTAGTCCTACTAAAAATGAAATCGTTGATGCTAGTAATGGTGTACCTACATAATTTTTAAGCTGAGCATTAATACTGACTTGGGCAGGTAATGCTAAACCGGCAATAAAGGCAAATATTATAAACAAAAACCACATATGTATCCTTCCTTCTATAAGCTGTCTTTCTTAGTGTAGATGGTTTTTTGAAATTTGGAAACTGGTTGTTCATAAAAAAGCTGACTAAAAAAACCAAAGGGTCAGACCTCTCTAACGCAATATATGTCTCTTAGTGAGAAAAATAATATTCATTTTTTTAGACATCCTACCGCAATTTCATTCCCTATATAGACTATTTACATAAATGCCTATTCCAATAGACGCGAATGTGATGATGATTGAAAAGAAAATCGCGGCATATGAACAGAAGTTTTCAAGCGTAAATGCGAAAAGGAAAGTAAGAATTCAAATGAAAATAAAGGCTATTTTCTAAGAGATTGTTTCTTTTAAAATAAAAACTAATTCAGGTTGATTGGAGCGGAAGTGCGAGACTCCTGTGGGAGCAGCGGGACAGGTGAGACTCATGCAGGCGCATACGCCGAGGAGGCTCACCGCCCGCCCCGCGGAAAGCGAGCAAATGGAGCGGAAATCAACCAGAGCGCATTACTTGGTAAATAGCAACAAAGTTTGCGAAAACAGCCAAAATAAAAAATATCCCCATTGCTTTCGCTAAATTATTGCTATCTCCCCGAAAAGTTTTCGAATTGTAACCAACTATGAGAAATAGTTTCTTCTTTACCCAAATAAAGTATCCTATTAAAATAAACAACAAGATAACAAAACTGCTTATAATAACCCCAAGGTACAATGTGACTCCCCATTTTTATTGTGGTTGTTCAATTATATTCATACGTGCGACTGAATAGTAAATTTTATAATTTACAAAAATTAACTTTTCGTTCGTATTGGTGAAACCTTCTACCTCCTGTTTCGTAGTAATTAAAAAGGAGGAGAAGCTATGGGTAAAATAATCACAGTTATCATAGGTTTGGTATTAGCATGGAGCTGTTACATGGGACAAGTGTTAGCAGAGGGACCTTTGGATATTCCATCTCTAACTTACAAAGATCAAGAACTAAAGACAACGATGCAATTACAAAGTGCATCGAATAACTATGTAAGGGCATTTACTTGTAATGGAAACAGCTCGTGGACTAAAGAACTTCAATCAGAATCATCTGGTTATACATGGATTATTAATCAAGGGGTGAAGGGGTATATCCAAGAGGGGTATTCTGGCGGAAAATCGCTTGGTGTTGTATTGAATAATACAAAAATAGATTTTGATTATCCCTATTTAGCTAAAAAGGGGTATTCTGGAAATAATAATACATATGTTAAAGGGATACAAGCAACTTTGAGTTGTTTAGGATACAACCCTGGAACAATAGATGGAATTTTTGGGATAAAAACAGAATCTGCTGTAAAAGCATTTCAACAACGAAAAGGATTATCTGTTGATGGGATAGTTGGTATACAAACCTATCACTATCTTTCCTTTGCATCGAGCTAATAGAAATGGAGGGTAACTCCAAAGGGGTGATCCTTTGCGTTACCCTCGGTAGGTTATTGATTGGACTCATCAATAATTCTAGCTCCATCAGGTGCAATAAAATCAAATAATCGATGATTTTTCTTAACCTCAATGATTTTGAATTCACTCAAGTTGTCTTGATCTTGACGATGTCCTTTATAAATTTCTACTTCTTTAACAAAAAGACTCGTGTCTTTATCAAACCAATATTCCCTTTGAACAGCTTGACTTTCTTCTACTAAATAAACTTCAGCTTGGCGATCTAAATACTCTCTTTCACCTTTATACTTAATCCTACTTGGATCAATGCTCCGGAAAATTTCTACTTCATAAGGAACACTTTGATATTCAAGCTTTTTTATTACAAATAAATTGTCTTTTTTAGAGTAAGTAGCTAAATATTTACCATCTGAAATAGAATAGTTCCCATTTCCATACTCGTTTCTAACCTTTTTTCCAGAAAGGTAAACAAATACAATTTCCTTATTCTGTAGCTTTTGTTCAGCATAAATAATTTTCTCTGTAGCTTCTTCATTTACACCTTTATTTTCGAGCGGTTGTTGTCCTTTAAGAAAATGATCAATTATCACTTCGTTTATTGCTTTCTCAATAGCAGCCTTTACAGGTGGAGTATTCCATGCACCGATGATTAATAGGAAAAATGATGCGCAGGTGAGTAATGCCCTTTTAAAGATTCGCTGAGAAGATCTTCTCTTGATAGAAGGGACATGAATATCCTTTTCTTGTAGAAGAAGATCAAGCCCCTCCTCTAACGTTAAGTATTGTTCAAAATAGGTTTGACATTCCTCACAGTGTTCAATATGTTCCAAAAAATGATTTTGTTCATGTTCAGGTAGTTGATCAAATCTTAATATTCTTTGTTTGGATTCTTTACAGGTCATTACAGCACCCCCTTTACAATAAGGTAATCCATCATTTTTTTGCGGCCACGGAAAATCTTAGTTTTCACTTTTCCTAAAGAAAGCTTTTTCATCTTTGCAATATCTTGATAGGAATAACCTTTGTTACGAAGAATGAATATCTCCTTCGTTTCCTCATCAAGTAAGTGAAAGACTTCATTTATATCTTTTATTTTCTCTTTAGAGAGTATTGTTTTTTCAGGAGTATCTATACTCTGGTCATGATGTTGATATGCTTCACTTACATTTTGGTGAATATCTTGATGGCGTTTTAGCTTTCTTAAATGGTCATAAGCTGTATTTTTAGTAATAATTGTTACCCAGGCTTCAATATTTTTAGGCAGCTCATAATCCTTTTTTTGAAAGTATGAATATATTTTTATACTTGCGTCTTGAACTATGTCGTCCACCAAAGAGGGGTTTTTTATAATGTTCTTCGTTGTTTTGATGATTTTCGACCTGTGTTCCTCAATTATTTGTGAAATGCTTTGCGTATCCACTTTCCTTCCCTCCTAGCTTCATAATGAAAGACGCTTAAATATGAAAGATGTTTCGTTTATAGAGATAATTTATAAAAACTGTTTATCGAATAGTTTGAAATTCTGCTCTAAAAAGGCTCATATGTAATTAGTATAAAGAAAAAATTGTAGTTCGTTTTAGAACAATCCTTTTTAAAAAATATAAATTGTTTGTTTAATGACGACATTTGCCAAAAACTATAGAAATGAAGCGTAGTATTTACATAAATGTTATTTGTAGAGAAATAATAAGATACAAAATGGCTATGGCGTAATCACGCGACCTTTTTAAAGTGATTATTTAGGAGTGATGTAAAATGAACGCTGATTTTCGCTGGTTCTTATTGGATAAAGTTAAAGTGAACGAAGAAACAAATGACACTTTTTCAAAGCTTTTAACCTTCTATAAACAACAACTTTTAAATGTAAAAGGGAAAATACTTGAGGTAGGAGTAAATCAGCTACTATTACTACCAGCTTTAAAGGAGAGTGGCCTGCAAATTGAGGGGATTGTTCCTAATAACAAGAAGGTTGAATCACACTCCGCTAAGGTTTATCATGCTGAGCTAGCTAATTTCAAACTTCCTTCTTTCTATGATGTGATCATTATTCCGTTTGGATATATTTTAACAATTCAAGAAAGAGTGGAGGCAATTAAGACGTTAAAATGTTGCTATGAACATTTAAAGCCGAATGGTAGAATCATGATTGATTTGATTCTACAAGATGAATTTCATTTGAACCAAAGAAAAGTTAAAACAAAGAATGGCCAGGGACAATTGATCATTTGCGAATCTCAAGTCATTGAGGTTGACTTCTATGCTCAAATTGTAAAGTATTTATTGTCTTATGAACAATGGAATGAAGGAGAGTTAATTCTAAGTGAACGTAAGCTTCAATCGTTTTTGTGGTTTGGAGTAAAAGAGTTTAAATTAGTACTTGAGAGAATTGGATTTATGGATGTTAAACTGTATGGAGATTACCAGGAATCTAAGAGTAATGCCGGAATGTCAGACATGAAGATGTTCACTTTTGAAGCAAGTAAAACAGTGTGAAGTAGTGTAGAAATAATTTTTTTCTCTTATTATGAAGAAATAGAAGCCTACTCAATCCTCAAGAGCATTTTTCTTCCTTAAGTAATAAGCGTAAATTTCTTTCCCTTTCGTGAAAACGAAAACTTATATAAGAAATAAAGGAATCTCTAATAACAATTTTAGCGTAAAGTGATAAAATAAGAATGATGAAACTTGAGGAGGAAGGTTTACATGAAAATTAAATTAGGTCTTGTATACGGTGGGAAGTCTGCAGAGCATAACGTATCACTGCAAACAGCCCTTGCAGTTATAAATGCATTAGATATGAACAAATTTGATATACATCCAATATATATTAATGAAAATGGTGAATGGATAAGAGGGAATGCTTTAGAGGCTCCTGTTAAGGAAGTAAGCACGCTTAAACTCCAAGATGGAGGAAATACAGTTTCTCCAGTTTCATTAAACACTGAATTATTTCCTTCAAACTTGAAGGGTCAGGAAAAACTAGACGTAATTTTTCCATTATTACATGGACCTAATGGTGAAGATGGTACTGTGCAAGGACTGCTTGAATTATTAAATATTCCATATGTAGGTAATGGCGTTTTAGCTTCAGCAGCAGGAATGGATAAAGTAATAATGAAGAACCTATTTGCACAAGCTGGCCTGGCTCAAGCAAAATATGTTTCCTTTATAAAGAGTGATTATGAAAAATCACCAGAAGCAGCACACAAGCAAGTTGAAGATGCATTAGGGTACCCTTGTTTTGTAAAGCCTGCTAATCTAGGTTCAAGTGTTGGGATAAATAAATGTAAGGATCAACAATCCTTGGAAAATGCAATCAAGGAAGCTTTTGAATTTGACCGCAAAATCATTATTGAAGAAGGAATAGTCGGTCGTGAAATTGAAGTAGCTGTAATCGGCAACGACGAACCTGCATGCTCTGTTGTGGGAGAAATTGCACCTAAAAAGGAATTCTATGATTATAAAGCGAAATACGAAGATGGAGATACTGATTTAATCATACCTGGTAACATCACAGAAAAAGAATATGAAACAATTAAAGAGATGGCAATTACATCATTTAAAGCAATTGATGGCTCTGGATTAGTACGTGCGGATTTCTTCCTAACTGAAGACGGAGAGGCTTTAATAAATGAAGTAAATACAATGCCAGGCTTTACTCCTTATAGCATGTTCCCATTACTGTGGAAACATACAGGAGTAGAGTATCCTCAATTAATTGAAAAGCTTGTAAATCTAGCATTAGAACGTTTTGAACAAAAGCAGCAAATTAAACACACATTCTAAATTAACTGTCAAGAACAGAAATAAGATAATCCCTTAAAAGGGTGTAAATAAGAGGAACTGAAAATCATCTATGATCAGTTCCTCTTTATTTGATATTTGAGCAAGTTATGATTTGTTCTTTAAATACCTATTTTCACAGAAAAGGAGCGATGACAATGATTCAACGTACATTAACAGAAATAGAAGCAATGGTAAATGGATCGGGGTTAGATGCGAAATTTAAAAACCAGCAAATCAACGGGGTAACAACTGATTCTCGTCATGTTGAAAAAGGAAATTTGTTTTTTCCATTAGTAGGGGATAAATTTAACGGTCATAAGTTTGTCGATAAGGCAATTGAAAAAGGAGCTGCTGCAGTCATTTGGGATGAGTCAGAAACAAATCCTCCTGAAAATGTACCGGTCATTCTTGTGAAAGATACATTAATAGCACTACAGGATCTTGCTGAAGCCTACTTGGAGCAACTGAAACCAAAAGTAGTAGGTATTACTGGGAGTAACGGAAAAACAACGACTAAGGACATGATCGCAGCAGTTCTCGAAACAACATATAAAGTACATAAAACAAAAGGAAACTTTAATAATCATATAGGCTTGCCTTTAACGATATTAAGTATGGCTGAGGATACAGAAATTGCAATCTTAGAGATGGGAATGAGCGGAAGTGGAGAAATCGAACTATTATCAAAAATTGCTAAGCCAGATGTAGCAGTAATTACTAATATCGGTGAAGCACATTTAATGGATTTAGGTTCAAGAGAGGGAATTGCTGAGGCGAAGTTGGAAATTGTCAAAGGACTAAAGAAAGATGGTCTTTTCATTTACTATGGTGATGAACCGTTACTACAAGACCGAGTACCTTCATTATCTCTTTCTACTGTTACTTTCGGAGAGAGTCAAAAAAATGATTACTTCCCTACAAATATTATGCAGGAGTTAAATGGAACATCCTTTAAAATCAAAGATACAGAATACTTTATTCCTGTTCTTGGTAAGCATAATGTGTGTAATGCGTTAGCGGCATATGCAGTAGCGAGCTATTTTGAAGTGAAAAATGAAGCAATTATTGAAGGATTCAGTGCCATTAAAATATCAGGAATGCGTTTAGAGTTAGTGCAAGGGAAAAATGGGGTATCCGTTATAAATGATGCATACAATGCAAGTCCGACTTCAATGCTAGCAGCGATTCACTTACTTGAAGATCTGAAAGGATTTAATCAAAAGTTTGTTGTACTTGGAGACATGCTTGAGTTAGGTGAAAATGAAAAAGTATTTCATCAACAGGTTGGAGAATCAATTAAACAGGATAAGATTTCTCACATTTTTACATATGGGAAATTGGGGCAGGAAATTGCTAATGGTGCAAAACAAAATCGGTCAGAGGAATACATTCACCATTATGAAGATAAACAGGCTTTAATTGAGCAATTAAAAAAGTTGGTTAACAAAGATGATGTAGTGCTTGTAAAGGCATCACGTGGAATGAAACTCGAAGAAGTCGTAAATTCACTTATTTAAGATAAAAAAAACAATGGATGAACGAATGACAAAATGTTAAAAATATAAACGCGTGATTTAAATAGGAGTAATACTCCTAGATGTGCTTTTTAAAAGGAGGTTTACAATGACATGATAGGATGTCTCTTCATTCATGGTTTTACTGGAGCTCCATATGAAGTTGAGCCTTTGGCAAACTATATTAAGGAGAAGACAGATTGGCTTGTAAAAGTGCCAACTCTTCCTGGACATGGAGTAACTCTTTCGTTAAAAGGGCATACATATAATGAATGGGTTACGTACGCTGAAAAAGAACTTATAGCACTCATGGAAGAAGTGGATGAAGTATATGTAATCGGCTTTTCAATGGGAGGAGTAATTGCTTCCTATTTAGCTGCGAATTATCAAGTGAAAAAACTCGTCCTATTAAGTGCAGCAGTTTATTACGTTAATCCAAAACAATTAGTTTTAGATTGTAAAGAGATGATAAAAGATCTGTTGAATGGGAATATTAATGAAAATGAGTTATTTATCCGGTATAAAAAGAAAATGGTTGAAACACCACTTCGCTCAACAATAGAATTTCAGAAATTAGTTAAGAAAGTGAAGCCATATCTAAAAAAATTAACGTTACCAGTCCTCATCATTCAGGGAGAGTGTGACGGAATCGTACCGGTGAAAAGTGCTCATTATTTGTATAAGACCATTCCATCTGAAGAGAAGAAGCTAAAATTGCTCCCCTTTTCAAAGCACCATGTTTGTCATGGAGAGGATTATGAAGATTTAAAGGAATATGTTGAGAAATTTCTACATGAAAGTAATACAGACCTTGACCTCCTTAACACAAGAAGCTAATACAATTTCAAAGTAAAAGGACGATTTTCTTTTGGGTAATTAATACCAAATAATGGACTTGATGCCGTATGGTTTGGAAAAGACAACCATACATTAAGTTGAAATAAGGAACTGGTAGTGGTATGATTACATTTAAAGTGTTTGCGGGCTTTAAATAAGGTAAACTGCTGCCCTTGTTGGAAAAAGGGCATTTTTTGTTGGCAAATAATCAGAACGGTTCTTTTTCATCTGACTGTTTTTCATGATGACACAACAGTTGATAACCTACTTTATAGCTTTTGGCGAGGTCCCAAAGCTTATAGGATTTAATATAAACATCGTTTCATTATGAATACGATTAAGAAACCTGTTACCTATAAGGTCTGTAAATATTTACAGCAAACGATATAGAAGGAGTAAGAATACATGACATTAACGTTTCAAGAATTAGGTTTAAGTTCGGCACTCATGCAATCAATAAGCAAAATGGGATTTGAAGAGCCATCTCCAATCCAAGCACAAACAATTCCTTTAGGATTACAGAATAAAGATGTGATTGGACAGGCACAAACAGGTACTGGTAAAACTGCTGCTTTTGGTATTCCACTTATTGAAAAAATTGACATGAAAAACGAAAGCATTCAAGCTGTTGTAGTTGCACCGACGCGTGAACTTGCAATCCAAGTATCAGAAGAACTTTATAAAATTGGTTACCACAAACGCTCTCGTGTGCTTCCAATTTACGGTGGTCAAGATATCAATAGACAAATTCGTTCTTTGAAAAAAAATCCACATATTATTGTAGGAACACCTGGACGTTTATTGGATCATATTAATCGTAAAACGATCCGTTTAAATGCTGTTCATACAATTGTATTGGATGAAGCGGATGAAATGCTAAACATGGGATTCATTGAAGATATTGAATCAATTCTTTCAAATGTACCATCAGAACGCCAAACGCTTCTGTTCTCTGCGACAATGCCTGATCCAATTCGTCGTATCGCTGAGAAATTCATGAAAGATCCTGAATTAGTTAAAGTTAAGGCGAAAGAAATGACAGTGCCTAACATTACTCAGTATTATTTAGAAACACATGAAAGAAAGAAATTCGACGTATTAACAAGATTACTTGATATTCAATCTCCAGAACTTGCAATTGTTTTCGGTCGTACAAAGCGTCGTGTAGATGAGTTGTCCGAGGCGCTAACATTAAGAGGATATACTGCAGAAGGAATTCATGGTGATCTAACTCAAGCAAAGCGTATGTCGACTTTACGCAAATTTAAAGAAGGTGCAATTGAAGTCTTAGTTGCTACTGATGTTGCAGCTCGTGGTTTAGATATTTCTGGAGTAACTCACGTTTACAACTTTGATGTTCCACAAGATCCAGAAAGCTATGTTCACCGTATTGGGCGAACTGGACGTGCTGGAAAAACTGGTATGGCGATGACATTTGTAACTCCTAGGGAATTGGATATCGTTAAAAACATTGAACGTACAACAAAAAGTAAAATGGAGCGCATGAAGCCACCAACAGTTGATGAGGCAATTGAAAGCCAACAACAAATGACTGTTGAAAAGATTCGTTCAATTGTTGAAAGTGATAACCTTGCATTCTACAAACGTACGGCTGAAGAGCTTCTTGAAGAATTCGATGCTCAAGTAGTTGTTGCGGCGGCTATTAAGTTCATGACAAAAGAGCCGAATGCTGTTGAAGTGAAACTAACAGATGAAGCTCCTGCATTCTCAAGATCTAAAAATAAAGGTCGTTCTTCTTCTTCTTCTAACAACAGAAGAAGAGGAGACTATAACCGCAGTGGTAGTGGCGGTCAAAAGAAAAGCAACAACCGTTCATACGGTGACCGTGACAGAAATAAAGCGGGTAACAGAGATAATAGTAAACGTCGTTACTCAAATTCTAAATAAGACCAAGAGATCGAATCCAAATTTGGATTCGGTCTTTTTTTGTTCAGTCAGGGCAGAAATTGTCGAAATTTGACGAACGGTCGATATTTTTGTGTTTTCGGTTGATATAATCATTACTACGGTCAATAAATTAAGAAAAGTGGACAAAATACTTGGCGAACCCGACAATAAATTGTAATTTTTGGACAATATCGTTTAGCAGGATGAATGAGTGCGGATGAGGAATGAAATAAATAGTGGAAAATTAGGTGAAGGGCTGATGAAATGATCATAAAACCACGTTTGTTTCCTGTTTATATTCAAAAATTAGAAGCATTCACAAGAAGATTATCACCAGATCATCCAAAGTTCGAACTCATTAAAGAGAACCTTTCAAAAAGACTAGCAGGTTTTAGAGGAGAAGAAAGCTTGGATTACCATTTGAAATTTCTTGATGAACAACAATATAACATTTTCCATGATGTAAGGCTTTTTGATGGAATACACTATTTTCAATTGGACACAGTTATCCTCTCGAAAAAATTCATTCTCATTTTAGAGGTTAAAAACTTTGTAGGCACACTTCATTTTGATAGTAACTTTAGCCAACTTATTAGACTACAGGATGGAAAGAAGGAATCGTTTCCAGATCCGATTTTACAGGTGGAACGTCAGAGTGATCAATTAAGAAGATGGTTAAAACACGTTAAATGTGCAAAACTGCCAGTTGAATCACTTGTTGTTATCAGTAACCCTCGTACCATCCTCGAAACAACTCATCATAATGAAAAGATCTATAAAAAGGTTATACATAGTGCAAAACTCCCCTTTTCGATATCATCAATTGAAAAAGATTACGACAAGAATTACCTAAGTGAAAAACAACTTCTACGCCTAAGTCAGCAGATGGTAAAAGACCATAGCCCGCTTAAATCTGACATTCTTGCAAGATACAATATCCAAAAGGAAGACATTAAAAAAGGAGTCTTTTGTAGGAACTGTGAATCTCCAGGGATGGAGAGAAGAAAAGGTAAGTGGATATGTCAAACATGCAGGTTTGTATCAAAAGATGCTCATCTTACTGCACTTAAGGATTATTCATTGCTAATTGATTCAACAATTACAAATCAGATCTTGAGAGATTTTTTAAACATACAATCTACATCTGTGGCAAATAAACTGCTTTTTTCTATGGCTTTAGAAAGTAAAGGTACTAATAAGGGGAAAATCCACCACCTAAATTTCGAATAATATATGTTGAGATTAGTAGTCTGGACAAGAACTGTTAACCACGTTTCGAACAATTTATGAACCACAGCAGCGAGTGAAAATTGAATCTGCTTTTTCTGTTCTTTAAATGAATCTTCAGCATTTGGGGAAGCTAAATCTAGATTCCTCAAGAGGTGAAATGATCTATGACAATTGTAAGATTAGGCTATGTGGCGATGAGTATGAATCTTCAAAATTGTTCTCCATCAAAAACGATGACATTTACTCAGTTTGAAAAAATTAAAGATAGAGAAGCAGCGATTGCAAAGCTCGAAAAAATTGCCAAAACTAATATAAAAAACTGCCTTAGACTGTTAAAACATAGTATTGCAAATGACGTCCGCTTTTTTCGATTAAGCTCTAAGTTGATACCTTTAGCTAATCATGACGAGCTTCATGATTGGCATTACATGAGCAACTTATATGATGAGTTAGCTGAAATTGCAGATTTTTTAGATGTACACCCAATGAGGGTTGATTTCCATCCGGATCATTTTGTTGTACTTAATTCTTCAAATTCTGAGATTGTTAAGATGTCATTAAAGACTTTGCGGATGCATGAGCAGCTTTTAAAGGGAATGAGAATTAGTCCCGAGCACCGATGTGTTTTACATATAGGTGGAGCATATGATGATAAAGAAAAAGCTTTAGAACAGTTTATCCATAATTGGGGGCTAGTTCCTGTATCATTACAAAAAATGCTAATGCTTGAAAATGATGATACAACGTTCCATATGAACGATGCCTTATACTTATGTGAAAAGCTAGGTGTACCGCATGTATTTGATTATCATCATCATTTGGCCAATCATGATGAATCTGATTGGGAACAGCATTGGGGGAGAGTGGTGAACACATGGGAAGGATCTAGTTTACCTGTTAAGATGCATATTTCAAGTCCGAAAAATGAAAAGGAATTCCGAGCGCATTCTGATTATATTGACGTTCAAATGTTTATGGATTTCTTAACATCGATAAAAGGAAGCGTGAATAGAGTTGATTGTATGATTGAAGCTAAACAAAAAGACAATGCTCTTTTTCGATTAGTCCATGATTTAGAAAAGTATACTGAAATAAAGTGGATTGATAAGGCTTCATTTGAAATAAATTAAGGTCAAATAAACTTTAGATAGGCTATAAGAAGCTTGACCTTATACAATTGTAGTAATATTTAAGTAATCCCATTATGCTATAATTAAATGGGATTATTTACATTTTATTAAATAAAATTACAGCAGCTTTATAAAGGGGAGAGAAGGATTGAGAGGTCTACCTAAAAATCAAATTAGTTTGAAGGCACTAACTGTATGGAGACTCGGTGCTATTATTAGTGCTGTTGTTTGTCTGTTGGTTGTTATATCAGTAGGAGTAGGTGCTTATTTTCTGGAATTGCCCTACTGGATTACGATAATAGTTGCATTGATTTGGCTATTATATTCTTTAATTGCAATTTTTGTTGTTCCTAAAATTCGGCATCGAGTTTGGCGATATGAGGTACATGAACATGAGATCGATCTTCAGTATGGACTTTTCATTATTAAACGAGTTCTTGTTCCGATGGTAAGAGTTCAGCATGTTGATACACACCAAGGCCCTTTACTACGAAAATACGAATTAGCTTCAATTGAGATTTCTACTGCTGCCACGAAGCATGAAATACCAGCTCTTGATATAAAAGAAGCAGACCTTTTAAGAGATCATATTTCAAGGCTAGCAAGGGTGACAGATGATGATGTTTGAGCCAAAGCGAATACATCCTGTAGGAATGATATTAAGCTTTTTAAAGATTATTAAATCATATATTTTCCCATTCATTCTTTTCTTTTTCTTTGGTAATAATGACTTTAACCTATATTTTATCATTGGTGCCAGTTGTTTATTTGTAATTATTGTTGTAACGAGTATTCTGGATTGGTGGAAATTCACCTATTGGATTGAGGATGGAGAACTTAGAATTAAGCATGGTGTTTTTATTAAGAAAAAACGCTATATTCCAATTGAGAGAATACAATCAATTAATACAACTGCTGGAATCATCCAACAAATTTTTCAACTAGTAAAGGTGCAAATTGAAACAGCGGGCGGAGGATTGGAGGCTGAGGCTGTCCTAACAGCGATAAAAAGGCAAGAAGCAGATCGGATACAAAATGCGATCGCGATGTATAAAAAGGATGTTTCAAAGCAAATTGAAAACCAAAATGAAGATCAAAATGAAGATCAACCCCAACTTCCAACTTTCAAGATGGAACCTAAGGATTTGTTTGTTGCTGCTTCAACCTCAAGTGGTATTGGTGTTATTATCTCTGCAATCGCGGCCTTTTTTTCGCAATTTGATGAATTTATTCCATATGAGGATATACTAGACCGATTTGAAATTCTCACGAATGCAAGCTTTGCTTTATATGCTGTGCTAGTTTTTATCGCCTTTTTTATTGCCTGGATTTTAAGTATTATTGGTGTGTTATTAAAATATGCCTATTTTACAGTTGTAAAAGCTGAAAATGAACTAAGAATTTCAAGTGGGATTTTTGAAAAACGTCAAGTATCGATTCCAATTCCACGTATTCAAGCAATTAGAATTGTACAAAACCCTTTGAGGCAGCTTTTAGGGTATGCAACAGTTTATATTGAAAGTGCAGGAGGTAGTGCTGGGGACGAGGGGGCTTCAACAATTTTATTTCCGGTTGTCCCTAAAAAGGCAATTTCTCCGCTATTATCACAATACCTACCATTATTTGAAAATAGCGATAAACTGCAACGATTACCGAAAAGGTCGATGCAACGGTACATGTTTAGAAAAATTATACCTGCTCTGATTATATGCATTCCAGTTTCTTATTTCCTAGCACCTTGGGGATTTTTGTCGTTAATCCTGATTCCAATCAGTGCGTATTGGGGTTACTTCTCCTATAAAGATACAGGTTGGAAACTAAATGGAAACCAGATGCAATTAGGATTTCGTATTATCTCAAAAACAACAGTTCTTATTCATCGAAATAGACTGCAATCTTTTAAGAGCAAAACATCATATTTTCAAAAAAAGAAATCGCTACAAACACTTGAGGTTTGGATAAAATCTGGAATAATTGGCCGGCATTTTACTATTAAAGATTTAGAAGAAAATGATCTTGAGCAATTGGGTAACTGGTATTCATACTCTAAGGAGTAATTGGTGGTGTACAGAGCCACCATGTCCAATATATTTTTATATGCCCAACTCATTTTCGTAGCCCGAACGGAGCTAAGATTGAGAATAGAGGTTAATAACAATAAGTCGCATATTAACCAAAAACCAAAATAGGTACGGTATTAATAACCGTATCTGTTTTGGTTTGTCGTGTATTCATTTCCTTTAGGAGAATCGGAAGAAGATCCCGATAAGAATTAATAACCCAAAGATCATCCATATTATATGCTTTCCCTTTATTTGCTTTATCGAAAATCTTGAAGTACTTGGACTAGAAGAATAATATGTTTGGTGAACAAAGTGGCCCCTCTTTTTAATAAAAACCGGAGCTAAGACGAAGCCGCCTAAAAAACCAAAGATGTGAGCTACAATGTTTATATTAGAGTTGAAAAATGTCATAATCAGCCCGATAACTAAAATACTTATGATAATTTGAGAATTTGCTTGATCAATTATTCCTTTTCGGAAGTACACTATGAATAGATATACACCAAATAAACCAAAAATTGCACCTGAAGCCCCTAGATGTGAATATTGTTGAGGCTCTAACAGATAAGTTGCAATATCGGCAATAAGGCCAGATCCTATATAAATAACAATGAAATTCCGCTTTTTTAACATTTTCTCTAATGCGGGAGCAAATAAGATCAAGGAAACCGTATTAAAGAAAAGGTGACCAAAGTTAATATGCAAAAAAATAGGTGTAACAAGCCTCCAATACTCTCCATTTGCAATTCCTGCATTATATCCATCTAATAAACGCAAGATAATTTGAACTGAAGGAATTGGTAACTGAAATAGTAACCAAAATAAAATGTGAATACCAACAAGAATAGAAACTACTGGGTATAACTGAAGAAAGGTTCGAAAGCTTTCTGTCCTGGTAAACATCGTTTTCCTCCTTTACAGGTATTGATTAAGGAAAGTTTATATTGCCTAAAGGCCGACAATGTGGATAAGCGCACGACATCCAGCTCCAGCGCCCAGCGACTAGTGGACTTCCCTCACCTCTGTACGATAAGTCAACATCGAATCGCTTGTGTGCTCTTCGTGTTTCCTTTATCTCCTACGGCTCAGTCCAGTCCATACGTCGCTAAACGGGCGCTTGCGCTTTTGTTCTTTCCTGCAGCATTTTTAATCTAAGGATCAGTAAGTTACAATTAGATTTATAAAATAAGATTAAGTACTGTTTCATACTAACACGGATATGTACGAGTTATCCAAAATAGTACAATTAAAGGGTTTTGGAAGGTGTTGTTTTAATATGATAGTTGGAATTGGTTTAGATATTATTGAACTTGATCGGATTAGAAGAATTGTTGAGCGTCAACCAGGATTTATTAAGAGGATTCTAACAATAAATGAAATTGAAAAATTCACAACTCTTTCAAAAGAAAGAAAAGTGGAATTTTTAGCAGGACGTTTTGCGGTAAAAGAGGCATTGTCTAAAGCTTTAGGAACAGGGATAGGTGAAGAAATAAGTTTTCAAGATATTGAAGTAATAAATAATGAGAAGGGGAAGCCGATTATTCAACTCCTTAAGGAATTTCCTCAGCCTTCTACCATTCATGTTTCTATTACACACACTCGTCAATATGCAGCTGCACAGGTAGTTTTAGAAAGATAGGGTTTAAATACATACAATTAATAATAAGGAATTAAAAGTTAATGCACGTAAAATTCCGATAGTTCTCGGTTTATCTCATACGAAGTGGGCGCTTCCGCTTTTAAATTGTCTAGCATCAGCGCCTAGCCCCTCGGGGGCATAGGCCCACTCCATAATTGAAGGCAAAGATTACCTTCTATTATGGAGCGTCTCATGCATGTCGGGGCTTTTCAAGGCGCTTCCGCTTTTAAATTTGTCTGCATATTTGGAAAGTTTGTCTCATATATTTGGTTATGCGATAGGGAAGACAAGTTGTTTTTGGAGTTCATCTTTTGATCACTGGCTTAAAATTCAAAGTTTTAGAGCCTAGTCTTGTAGTAAGGTGAGGTCTAGCAAATGATTTCTTCCATTTTAACGTTATATGAGGCAAAGGGGTTGAAAATGTTGAAAAAAAGCTTGGTATTATTTTTAGTAGGGCTTTTAACAGTACTCGTCCTTGCAGGGTGTGGCGAGAAATCACAGGCAGATGTAGTTCAAGCGTTAGAAAAGAAGATTGAAGAAATGTCAGGGTATAAAGCTAAAGGGAAGATGACACTTCAAACTGGTAGTGAGCCACAAGAGTATGAGATTGAAATTTGGCACAAAGGACCTACGTATTACAGAGTGAACCTAAAAAATTCACAAAAGGAACAAAGTCAAATGATTTTACGAAATGACGAAGGTGTGTTTGTGTTAACTCCAGCACTTAACAAAAGTTTTCGCTTCCAAAGTGATTGGCCGCAAAATAGTAGTCAAGCATACCTTTACGAATCTTTAGTAAAAGATATTTTAAATGATCCAGAGGCAAAATTTAAGGTAGCTGAAGATAAATATGTTTTTGAAACAAAAACAAATTATCAAAACAATAAAATGCTGCCTACTCAAGAGATAACTTTTAATAAAAAAGAATTAGCTCCTTCAATGGTTAAAGTGATGGATACAGATCGAAATCCACTTGTTGTTGTAGAATTTTCTAGCTTTGAGTTCAATGCTTCATTTGATGATAATTCATTCGACGTAGAGAAAAATATGTCAAGTGCTCAAATTGAAGTTCCAACAATGGCAACGGGAGATCGTGAACCATTTGCGGTTAAGTATCCACTAGAACAGCCAAATGGTGTTAAATTACTAGAAGAAACTGAAGTTGATACTGAAAATGGGAAACGTGTTATCCTAACGTTTGGTGGTGAAAAATCTTTCACTTTAATTCAAGAAAGTGCTGAGATTGCAACTCCTGCTTCGGCATCAACATCAACATTTGTTAATGGACATCCTGCAGACCTAGGATTTACAATTGGTGCTTTGTCAGAAACTACTTTAACATGGTCACACGATGGAGTTGACTATATGCTAGCTTCTGAAGATTTAACAGAAGAGGAAATGATTATGGTCGCGAAATCTGTTCAAGGTCAAGCAGCAAAATAAACGATTCGGGTGGCGGAATCCACCCGAATTTTTTATCGTTTAGGAAATTATAAAATTCTTGAACTGTGGATAAGCGCACGACACCCAGCTCCAGCGCCTAGCCCCTTGAGGTCATAAGCTAATTTAGAATTGAAGGCAAAGAACGCCTTCTATTCTAAATCATCTTATTTGCCCGGGCATTCATGATTTTTATGCTTTTCTTAACTAGACTAATTTACCACATCCTCATTTTTTTATGCTCGACTATTTGACATTTCCATAGCTAAGTCGAGATAATTAATCTAATAGATAAGTTTTGATGAGGAAGTGGAGTAAGATGCAGCATGAATTTTATCGTGATACTTGGGTGGAAGTTAATTTAGATGCGATTACGCATAATGTAAAATCAATGAAACATCATATTGGAGAGAGTGTTGAGATTATTGCAGTGGTAAAAGCAAACGGGTATGGGCATGGAGCTTGCCAAGTTGCAAAAACTGCACTTGATGCTGGTGCATCTATATTAGCTGTAGCTTTTTTAGATGAAGCTATAGCTTTAAGAAATTCAGGTATACAAGCACCAATATTAGTATTGGGCGCGACTAGAGCAGAGAATGTTGAACTAGCTATTAAGTATAATATTACGTTAACTGTCTTCTCATTAGATTGGTTACATGAAGCTAAGCAATATATACAAAAGGATATAATTAACCTCCATGTAAAGCTTGATACTGGAATGGGCCGATTAGGGGTTAGAAATGCCGAGGAGCTTGCTTCGTTAATGACATATGTCTCAGGTTCATCTTCTTTTGCAATAACGGGTATTTATACTCATTTTGCAACAGCAGATGAAATTGATCTTCAATATTTTAATTATCAGTATGAAAAATTCCTGCAGCTAATAGATAGTATTTCACGTGAAAGTATACTAGTTCACTGTGGGAATAGTGCTACAGGTCTTCGTTTCCCAGGTAAACTATTCAATGCTGTTAGACTTGGGATTTCAATGTATGGATTATCCCCTTCATTAGAAATAAAAAACGAGTTACCTTATTCTTTAAAAGAGGCGTTTGCATTACAGACGAAGTTAGTGCATGTTAAAAAGGTTCCAAAAGGTACAAAAGTAAGTTATGGAGCAACCTATGAAGCGAAAGAAGATGAATGGATTGGAACACTACCAATTGGATATGCTGATGGGTGGCTAAGAAGTTTAAAGAATTCAGAGGTATTAGTTGATGATAAGCGTGTAGAGTTAGTCGGAAGGATCTGTATGGATCAATGTATGGTGAAGCTTCCATATAAACTTCCTGTTGGCACAAAAGTAACGTTGATCGGCAAACAAAATAATGAACGAATTTCGGTTGATGAAGTGGCAGAACGACTTGATACAATAAATTATGAGGTAACTTGTATGATAACCTCACGCGTTCCGCGAATGTTTTTTAGAAATAAGAGTATAATTGATGTGAGCAATCCTCTTATAACTAATATGACCAAAGAATGTTAAGATGTGAAATGCTATCATAAAAAATGAATAAATAACCTATACATGACGATAATAGAGGATGGAATAGGCTTAGTAAGTAAATTTCACTTATACTTTCATTGTTCAATATAACCGTTTGATCATCTAGGTGATGATTTAACAATATTTTGGATAGGGAGTATGTTTTTAAGCTGGTTGACCAAGGCGCTTCCGCTTTTCTTTGTGAAAATGCTTTGCTTCTAGGGCAGTAAATGTTATTATTGAATTTGGAATAGAATATAGGATGGTAAGTTTGGTGGAGGTGTATGTTTGTGTCTGAGTCCAGCGCAACAACAGAAATCTTAATTCAGTTACCTCAAGCATTAGTATCAGAATTGGATGGACTGGTAAAACAGGAGAACGGGAACAGAAACGAGCTTATTTATCAAGCAACGAAGATGTATATTCGTGAGCGTAAAAAGCGCCAAATTCGCGAATCTATGAGACGTGGTTACATGGAGATGGCGAAAATTAATCTAAACATTGCATCTGAAGCATTTCTGGCAGAATCTGAGGCTGATCATACCGTTGAACGCTTAGTAAGCGGGGGTTAATCATTTGATTGTTAAACGCGGCGACGTATATTTTGCTGATCTATCCCCTGTTGTAGGATCGGAGCAAGGTGGCGTACGTCCTGTATTAATTATCCAAAATGATATTGGAAACCGCTTTAGTCCTACAGTTATTATAGCGGCAATTACGGCCCAAATTCAAAAAGCAAAGTTGCCAACTCATGTTGAGATTGATGCAAAGCGTTACGGGTTTGAAAGGGATTCTGTGATCCTACTTGAACAGATTCGAACGATTGATAAGCAAAGGCTTACTGATAAGATTACCCATCTTGATGACGAAATGATGGATAAAGTAGATGAAGCCTTGCAAATAAGCTTAGGACTTATTGATTTTTAGTGATAATTAAAAATAGAATATGCTATTACTTAAAATAAAAAGGTTGCTAATTAAGGCAGCCTTTTTATTTATTTTGAAAATTTTTAAATTCTTGTTCTGTGGATAAATGCTTTGACATCCAGCCCAAGCTCTAAAGCAGAAGTAAACTTCGCACTCCTATACGCTAAGTCAACATTGAATATTCGTGCTCTTTTTCCACGTCTATAAACGGGCGCTTGCGCTTTTGTAATATCTAAAATCTGTATAGGGATAAAAGGTGTATTTGGCGTATTTCTTTTTTTAGGACAAATAAGTCGGTATAATTAAAATAGGGGGATATATTTCTCGTAATATATAAGGAGGAGTTACCGTAATGAACAAAGCATCTAATCCATTCTTCGAGTTTGTTCAAGTAAATCGCGAAGAATTGATCAATAAGTGGACTGATAGAATGAAAGAACTTGATGATCAAAAGACCTCAACTGTTATATCTGATAAATTATATACAAACGTCTGTAATGAATATTTTAATATAGTATTAAATAATGTTAATAGTCTTGGTGAAGAGGTAACTAGTAAAATTGCGGACTTTTCTCAAAAAATTGTTCAGCTAGGGTGGTCATTAAAATATATATCAACTGGATTATCCGAATTGAACAAAATTCTTTTTGGGATGATGACAGTAGATCATACAGAAGAAGAGAAGATGAATCTCGTATGGGCCTTTGACAAATGGATTGCTCCAATTAATAGTGAGGTGCTTCATCAATATGCATCATCTTGGGAAAGAACAGTATCCCTTCAAAAAATAGCTCTTCAGGAATTGTCAGCACCGTTGATTCCTGTTTTTGATAATATTACGGTTATGCCTTTAGTAGGAACTATAGATACTGAAAGAGCTAAGCGGATTATGGAGAACATTCTACAAGGAGTTGTAAAGCATCGAGCTGAAGTGGTTTTAATCGATATTACGGGTGTGCCAGTGGTAGATACAATGGTGGCCCATCACATCATTCAAGCCTCTGAAGCGGTTAGACTTGTAGGTGCAAAATGCTTGCTTGTTGGGATAAGACCAGAAATTGCGCAAACAATCGTAAATCTTGGCATTGACTTAAGTCAAGTAATTACTAAAAATAGTTTACAAAAAGGTATTGAATCTGCGTTAGAGATGACTAATCGACAAATAGTTTCAATGGGGGAATAGCAAATGAATGCTAGAATACCAATATTAAAGTTGTATAATTGTCTACTCATATCCATTCAATGGGAGCTTGATGACCAAACTGCGCTTCAATTTCAAGAAGATCTACTTCATAAGATTCATGAAACGGGAGCAAATGGAGTGGTTATTGATTTAACGTCAGTTGATGTTATCGATTCTTTCATTGCCAAGGTACTCGGTGATGTTATTAGTATGTCAAGATTAATGGGTGCAAAAGTTGTTTTAACAGGAATACAGCCTGCTGTTGCCATTACATTGATTGAATTAGGCATTCATTTGGAAGATGTTGAAACAGCTTTAGATTTAGAAAAAGGGCTTGAAACATTACAGCGGGAGTTGGGGGAGTAAAGCATGGAAAACCAATCCTGTGTCAAAATTGTCACCGAATGGGACATAGTTGCAGCCCGACAACTTGGTCGGAATGTAGCAAAAGAGCTTGGATTTGGTACAGTTGATCAAGCAAGAATAACAACTGCAATTTCAGAACTTGCTCGAAATATTTATTTATATGCAGGACAAGGCGAAATGCGAATAGATCGCATCTATGACTTAGGTAAAAAAGGTTTAAAAATTACAGCCATTGATAAAGGGCCAGGAATACCAGATATCCGAAAAGTGATGGAAGATGGGTTTTCGACATCGGGAGGATTGGGTGCTGGATTACCAGGAGTTAGACGATTAATGGATGAATTTGATATAACTTCCTCAGTCGGAGATGGTACAGATATTAAGGCAGTGAAATGGCTTCGTTAGGAGGACATAAATGGATTATCGTGATTTTTTAGAAACGAAATATCGAGAGCTTTTAAGAAATTACTTAAATGAACAAACTGAAACTGCGCTATATCAAGGTCAGAAGTTTAGCAGGAAAACAATCGAACACCAGATACCACCTGAAGAGATCATCAGTACCCATCGAAAGGTCCTACAAGAACTCTTTCCTGATATACAAAGTGAGGTTCTTTCTTCATTGGACTTCTTACTAGAAGTGATGATGGGGTATGGGTTGGCATATCAGGAGCATCAGAGCTTGCGTGATCAACAATTAGAAATAAGATCAGAGATTCAGATTGCTGCAAATGTTCAACATACATTGCTTGAAACCTCAATACCATCAACTGCTTCATTAGATATTGGGGCAATAAGTATTCCAGCTAAACAGATGAATGGTGACTATCATCACTTTGTTGAAGATGACCAAGGAATCAGTATAGCGGTTGCGGATGTTATTGGTAAAGGGATACCTGCAGCATTATGTATGTCTATGATTAAATATGCAATGGATAGCTTTCCTGAATCACGTAGAAATCCTAATCAAATATTAGAGAATCTGAATAGAGTTGTTGAACGAAATGTAGATCCTAGTATGTTTATCACGATGTTTTATGGTATGTATAATACGATTGACCATATATTTACATATGCATCTGCTGGCCATGAACCAGGATTTTTTTATCATGCCCAATCCGACTCATTTGAAGATTTGCATACGAAGGGGCTAGTTTTAGGGATTGATCAGAACGTTAAATATATTCAATACCAAAAAAACATAGGACCTGGAGATATGATTATCCTTTTATCTGATGGTGTAACAGAATCACGGACAGATGATGGGTTTGTTGAAAGGTCAGTTATTACAGATTCAATACGCCAATATAAAGATCTTCCTTCACAAAAAATCGTTGAAAAAATCTACAAGAACTTTGAAAAAATGCAGGATTTTCAGCTTAGGGATGATTTTACTTTAATAATTTTAAGAAGAATGGTTTAATGTTTTGCCATTGGGGTATGTAATAACATATTAGTTCTTTCTGAGGTGAAAACGGATGAATATTAAAGTAGACATAGACAAATCAGATGATAAGACGGTAGTTTTAGTTGCTGGTGAAATTGATGCATATACAGCTCCAAAGTTAAGGGAAGCTTTATTACCACTAGCCGAGGAGTCGAAGCCGAATTTAATTGTAAATTTGAAACATGTATCTTATATGGATAGTACGGGCTTAGGGGTATTTGTTGGTTTATTGAAAATAATAAGAAAAAACGATGGTCATCTAAACCTTGTGGAGCTGTCAGAACGCTTGGAGCGCTTATTTAGTATAACCGGGCTAAATGACATCATTGATATATCTTCAAAATCAGAAGGTGGGGTACAATGAACCAAATAGTAGATTATATTGAAATGAAGGTTCCAGCGAAGCCAGAATTTGTAGGAATAATCAGGTTAACTCTATCTGGAATTGCTAGTAGAATGGGATATTCATATGATGATATAGAGGATTTGAAGATTGCAATTAGTGAAGCATGTACGAACGCTGTGCATCATGCCTATAAGAGTAATGAGGGTGGTGAAGTTGTTGTAGGGTTTGCTCTCTATGCTGACCGCCTCGAGGTAATGGTTGCTGATAATGGTAAAAGCTTTGATTTCGAAAAAGCCAAAAATGAACTTGGTCCTTATTCTGCTTCTAGTCCAGTTGACCAGCTTCCTGAAGGAGGGTTGGGTCTCTATTTGATGGAAACGCTCATGGATGAAGTCCGTGTTCTTCTTAACTCAGGTGTAACGGTCTTCATGACTAAGTACTTAAGCGAGGAGCGGATAGATCATGGCACAACCATCTCGAACTATGAAGCTAACTAAAGATGAGGTTAACGAGCTAATTATTGATTTTCAGCAAACAGAAAGTAAAAGTGCACAATTAGCTCTTGTGGAACATTATACCGGCTTGGTCGATACACTAGCTAAAAAGTATTCAAAGGGAAAGAGTTTCCATGAAGACCTTAGACAGGTAGGGATGATTGGTTTATTAGGTGCAATAAGAAGATATGACCCTACAATTGGTAAGCCATTTGAGGCTTTCGCTATTCCAACGATTATTGGGGAAATTAAGCGTTTCTTAAGAGATAAAACATGGAGTGTCCATGTACCAAGGCGGATTAAAGAATTAGGTCCGAAGATTAAAGCAGCAGTTGACACACTTACAAATGAAAATCAAAGATCCCCTAAAGTACAAGAAATAGCAGAATATTTAGATGTAACCGAAGAGGAAGTATTAGAAACAATGGAAATGGGTAAAAGCTATCAAGCATTATCTGTTGATCATTCGATTGAAGCTGATTCTGAAGGAAGTACAGTTACTATCCTTGATGTTGTAGGTTCTCAGGATAAAGGGTATGAAGAAGTAAACCAAAAGCTTTTATTACAAAGTGTCTTACACGTTTTGACAGAGAGAGAGAGAGAAATAATTGATTGTACGTTTGTTATGAATAAAAGCCAAAAGGAAACGGGTGAACAGCTTGGTATCTCGCAAATGCATGTATCAAGACTACAGAGAAGAGCCATTCAAAAACTGAAAGATGCTCTATCAAAAGATATGCCCCCGGAGTTAAATCGATGATTGTTCAAGAATCAAACAACTTTGTACATACACTAGCTTATCAGGTACCGAAAGAAGGAAAACTCTGTTGTGGTGACAGCTTTTTTATAAAAGCAATGGAGGATTACTTTATATGCGCTTTAGCAGACGGTTTAGGAAGTGGTGAATATGCAAATGAATCTTCCTCTGCTATAAGTGCGCTAGTTGAGAAAAATCATGATGAAGATGTAAACGTCTTAATTGATCTCTGTAATCAGGAGTTGAAGGACAAACGAGGTGCAACAGTCTCGATCCTAAAAATTAACTTCAAGAGTAATCAGTTTACATATAGTTCTGTGGGGAATATCCGCTTTATACTCAGTTCACCATCCGGAGCCTATATCTATCCTCTACCAATCTTAGGCTTTCTATCTGGCAAACCTCAAAAATACCGAACTCAGACCTACTCGTATGAAAAAGGATCAAAATTTATTATTCATACTGATGGTTTGGTATTACCAGCGGTCAAAACGTTACTTAATAAAGGGCAAACAGTAGAAGAGCTATCAAGATATTTAGATGTATATACCAAAACCCGTAAAGATGACTTAACATATATAGTCGGTCAACTATTTTAGTGAGTTAGAATAGTAGACCGGCTATTACTTTTTAAAAAGGCTGTTTTCGTAAACTTTGTTACTATTAACCAAGTAATGCGGTGTGGTTGATTTGCAGTGAGAGATGCTCGCTTTCCGCGGGGCGGGCGGTGAGCCTCCTCGGCGTAAACGCCTGCATGAGTCTCACAATCCGTTCCAATCAACCTTAAATAGTTTTCGTTTTAAAGGTAACAAACTTTTAGAAAGGAGCCTTTTTAAAAAAAGTGAAGGCATTCTCGTTCAAATCTGACTAACTGTTTTAATTGAGTAACTATATTTGGTAAACTGATTACATATGATTCTGATAATGGTGAAAGAACTATTTAGTTGGAGGCTTAATGATGGTAGAAAAACGAGATCAAATTATGCAACAAATAAGTAAAGAATTGACGATAAATTTCAAGCAAGTAGCAAATGTAATAGGGTTACTTGATGAAGGAAATACAGTTCCCTTTATTGCAAGGTATCGAAAAGAACAAACAGGTGCACTCGATGAGGTACAAATTCGCGATATTTCTGAAAAGTGGACATACATACAAAATCTTGAAAATCGTAAAGAAGAAGTACTACGACTTATTGAAGAACAAGGAAAACTAACTGAACAACTCGCTGCTGATATTAATAAATCAATTAAGCTTCAGCAGGTTGAAGATTTATACAGACCATATAAACAAAAAAGACGAACAAAGGCAACTGTTGCAAAAGAAAAAGGTCTCGAGCCATTTGCTGAATGGATTCTTCAATTGCCAAGTCAGGGAGATATCAAAGAAAAGGCTAAAGAGTTCTTAAATGAAGAGAAAGAAGTGAACTCAGTAGAAGAGGTTATAAATGGTGCTAAGGATATTATTGCTGAGCAATTATCTGATGAACCGAAGTATCGCCAGTGGATCCGTGATATAACGTTTAAAAAGGGAATGATCTCTTCTTTGGTGAAAGATGAAGAGAAAGATGAAAAAAATGTATATGAGATGTATTACGAGTACGAAGAACCAATCCAAAAAATTGTTCCACATCGTGTACTTGCACTAAATCGTGGTGAAAAAGAAGAAATACTCCGTGTTTCCATACTGCCGCCACATGACCAAATTGTAGGTTACATTCAAAAACAAGAGTTAAAGGGTAAAGCCACGATTGTATATGACATCATGATAGAAACAATTGAAGACGCATATAAAAGACTAATTCAGCCATCTATTGAGAGGGAAATAAGAAAAGAATTATCTGAAAAAGCCGAGGATCGTGCAATACATATATTCTCGGAAAATCTAAGGAATTTGCTTCTGCAGCCTCCTTTAAAAGGAAGAATGGTGCTAGGTGTAGACCCAGCGTTTAGAACGGGATGTAAATTAGCTATTGTTGATCAAACTGGAAAAATGCTTCACATCGGTGTTATATATCCTCACCCACCAGTTAATAAGAAGGAGCAAGCGGTAACAGCTATAAAGGATGTTTTGGCAAAGTATGATATAGAGGTAGTGGCAATTGGGAATGGAACAGCATCACGAGAAACGGAACAATTTATAGTAGATGTTTTAAAGGAAGTGCAAGGCGAAATATCTTACCTAATCGTAAATGAGGCTGGAGCAAGTGTATATTCTGCATCTGATTTAGCTAGAGAGGAATTTCCTGATTTGCAAGTAGAGGAGCGAAGCGCTGTATCCATTGCAAGAAGACTCCAAGATCCACTAGCCGAATTAGTTAAAATTGACCCGAAATCTGTTGGTGTTGGTCAATATCAGCATGATGTATCACAAAAGAAACTAAATGAATCATTAACATTTGTAGTTGAAACAGTTGTAAACCAAGTGGGAGTGAATGTAAACACAGCTTCTTCTTCATTACTCCAATATGTTGCAGGCTTAAGTAAAGCAGTTGCAAACAATGTTGTGAAAAAAAGAGAGGAACTCGGGAGATTTTCTAGTCGAAAGCAATTAAAAGATATTCCGCGATTAGGCGCAAAAACATATGAGCAATGTATTGGGTTCTTAAGAGTGTTAGATGGTGATCAGCCGTTAGATCGGACGGGCATTCACCCAGAACGTTACTCAGAGGTGAAAAAATTACTAGATCAATTAAATGCGTCTGTTGCTGATTTGGGTAGTGAACATTTAAAAGATAAAGTGACAAATATTAATTTAAAAGAAACGGCAGAGGTACTTGCAATCGGTGAGCTAACCTTAAAGGATATATGTGATGCATTAATCCGTCCGGAAAGAGATCCCCGAGATGATGTAGCTAAACCGTTATTAAAGAAGGATGTATTAAAACTAGAAGATTTACAACAAGGAATGGAATTGCAAGGTACTGTACGTAATGTTGTTGATTTTGGAGCATTTGTAGACATAGGTGTTAAGCAAGACGGCCTTGTTCATATCTCAAAATTGAGCAAATCCTTTGTCAAACATCCACTTGACATTGTATCAGTCGGTGATGTTGTAACAGTGTGGGTAGATGATGTTGATTTTAAAAAAGGTAGAGTAGCACTTGCAATGGTAAAGAGTTAAAAGGAAACACTGCTTTTAAGAGCAGTGTTTTTCTCTATAGAAAAACCAGCATTGATTAAGTAATTTGATTTGATATCGATTTTTTTCGTAAAATGCACGTTGCATTTGATTTTGTAACCATGATGGCATTGCTCATACCTCCTTATTCTTTATAATGGAGTATGGGTGTTTATAATGTATGCAAAATGCTAGTACAGTGTTACCTTTAAAATTGGGGGAGTTTTTAGTGGATGATACAAAGCTTCAACAAATTGTTGAAGATATTTCTTTAACATATTTTCATAAACCGTTTAACCATCTGGCTACTTTTAATAAAAGACTTAGAACAACAGGTGGAAGATATTTATTAAGAAGTCACAATATTGATATTAACCCGAAGTACTTTCTTGAGCATGGTATTGATGAGATGATTGGGATTATTAAACATGAACTCTGCCATTATCATTTACATATAGAAGGAAAAGGATATAAACATGGTGATCAGGATTTTAAAGAACTACTTAAAAATGTAGGAGCTCCAAGATTTTGTACACCTTTAAAAGAGGAACGAGAAACCAAAAAGGTTGTTCTAATTTATAAATGTAAGAACTGTAATCAACTGTATACTAGAAAGAGAAGGGTTGATACAACTCGTTTAGTATGTGGTAAATGTGGTGGTAAAATCTATCTTTACAAAAAGGGTTGACGGAGCCTATGATGCTGTGATAAATTATAAAAGCCGTCGCTGATGGCAAATAACTTACAGATTAAATTGATAAGGAGCCTTGACAGGACAACCCTTAATCAATATAATAAAAGAAGTCTGTAACAATTATTCCGCAGTAGCTCAGTGGTAGAGCTATCGGCTGTTAACCGATCGGTCGTAGGTTCGAGTCCTACCTGCGGAGCCATATGGGGAAGTACTCAAGTGGCTGAAGAGGCGCCCCTGCTAAGGGTGTAGGTCGCGCGAGCGGCGCGAGGGTTCAAATCCCTCCTTCTCCGCCATAATTTGGCCCGTTGGTCAAGCGGTTAAGACACCGCCCTTTCACGGCGGTAACACGGGTTCGAATCCCGTACGGGTCATTATCATATTGTGAAAAGTAGGAAGTGGGCGCACTTGCGAATATGCACAAAGCTCACCTCCTATTTATTTCCACGAAAATCATCTGCTGGTCCGGTAGTTCAGTTGGTTAGAATGCCTGCCTGTCACGCAGGAGGTCGCGGGTTCGAGTCCCGTCCGGACCGCCATTACTTTGAAGATATTGGTAGAGAAAATAACTTGAAATGATGATTTGAATATGATAAAATTTAATTCTTGTTGTTTCAAATAAGAGGTAGTTATTCATAGGAGTTTTTTTGAAACATTTACAATGGGCTATAGCCAAGCGGTAAGGCATCGCACTTTGACTGCGACATGCGTTGGTTCGAATCCAGCTAGCCCAGCCATTTTTATACTAGTAATACTCATTTTTGAATGAGCCATTAGCTCAGTTGGTAGAGCATCTGACTTTTAATCAGAGGGTCGAAGGTTCGAGTCCTTCATGGCTCACCATTTACACACCATGCGGGTGTGGCGGAATTGGCAGACGCGCTAGACTTAGGATCTAGTGTCCTTGTGACGTGGGGGTTCAAGTCCCTTCACCCGCACCATTGTTTTCATTCGCGGTCGTGGCGGAATGGCAGACGCGCTAGGTTGAGGGCCTAGTGGGGGCGACCCCGTGGAGGTTCAAGTCCTCTCGGCCGCACCAAAAAAAGTAATATAAAAAGATATTGACTTAAAACTCAAGGAATGTTATTATAGAAAAGTCGCTTCTTGACAAACAACTCAGATTAACAACAAAATGCGCCCGTAGCTCAATTGGATAGAGCGTTTGACTACGGATCAAAAGGTTAGGGGTTCGACTCCTCTCGGGCGCGCCATATTTGACGGGAAGTAGCTCAGCTTGGTAGAGCACTTGGTTTGGGACCAAGGGGTCGCAGGTTCGAATCCTGTCTTCCCGACCAGACTTGTCATAACGCGGGTGTAGTTTAGTGGTAAAACCTCAGCCTTCCAAGCTGATGATGAGGGTTCGATTCCCTTCACCCGCTCCAAATAATGATCTTTGAAAACTAAACAAAACCAAGCGTGCCAACGTTAATTTTTAATTAACAAAACAACGTACTATATAGTACAAACTTATGAGCTATATCAAACACTTTATTGGAGAGTTTGATCCTGGCTC
>NZ_JAGDEL010000016.1 GCF_017497975.1 Metabacillus bambusae
ATGGTTTACTATAACAATTACCGTTATCAATGGAATTTAAAAAAGATGACCCCTAACCAATATAGGAATCATCTTCTAGTTGCGTGACTCTTTTTTTCTTGTGTCCTTGACACGGGTGCCAGTTTATTTAGGGACACCCTCTATTTCTATATTAATCTATTAATCAATAATGTACGAAGTAGTAATAACCATCAGCTTCGCCCGAAGCAGTTTTTCTTGGAACATAAGCGTAAGCTGATTTACTATACAAATATCCATCCCAGTTTGAATACTTTTTCAATGTACCGGAAGTTTTCTTTAAATATGGCTTGAATCCAATATATCCTGTGTCACCTCTTGAAAGTGTGAAAGAATATGTACTAGTGTCAGAAGCGCTACTAGTCCAAGTAAAGCCAGCGTTTGCCTTAATAGCAGATCTTTCTGCTGTTGCGGAAACACTATATGAAGCGGATATTGTTACACTAACGCTTTTGTCAATTCTACAAGTAGAAGTAGTACAACCTATGTCTGCTGTCACCTTTCTAGTGCTACCAGTTACATTGCTAATAGTGGCCGGATAGTATTTCCAGTACTCGTAATAATCCATAACCACTATGTCATCTGAAGGATCATCAGTAGACATACCATCAGTGTCAACTTCAACAGAATTTTGAGTCTCATTTAAATATTCTTGCGTTGAAGCCGGGACCAATTGCCCATCTACTTCTTTAAGAGGTGTGACATACTTCCCTAGTGATTCATCATAGATTGCCTTTTTCTTGTCAATCTTGACAGTTTTAGTAGCACCCTCTGGCTTTGCAGCTGATGAAGGCTCTGCGAATACTACTAGAAAAACAATACTTAAGCTTAAGACAGTAAGAATCGATTTAAGATATTTCCCCATATACTTCTTCCTTTACCAGAATTATCTAGATTATCACATCTTTAGTCTAATTCAGTAAAGGTGCTTATGTCTTATTTAGTAGGCTCGATATAGAAATATATCCCGTTTTTTTTGTCGATTGTAGGACTTACTTCACTAGTTGGTGTTTTAACAATAGGACTTTGATCTTCACTTACTCCGGTATAAATTGTAAAAGTCTTTCCTGATTGTGTTGTTGTTCTCCAATTTATCTGAGAGGAATATTTTTTGACTTTATCATTTTTAACAAGGACATCTTGATCAGGGTCATACCAAGCATATTTTCCATCTTGCTCACTTATGCTTGATACTCCTACTCCCAAGCCTTCCTCTAATTGTTTCTTATAAATAACAAATGTTTCTCCGTTTTCACTAACTTCCCCTATGATGTCTTCTTTTTTCATCTTTTCTTCTTTAATGCCATGATCAATTGTTTCTTCTTTGGTTTTAAACCATTTCAATTCACTGGCTCCATCATTCGCTAATGCAGAACATCCTGTAAGTGCAAGCATGGCTATTGCAAAAGTTAATACTACTTTCATTTTTAACTTCCCCCTTTTAAGAAAAGATGTAATATATACATAATACATTCGACTTGAATAAAATTACAATATATAGAAAATATTTTCTTACAGTACAAGTTTGCACTTTTTCATACAAAGGGTTTTATTAAGAATGTATGTTACCTCACAATATTTAAACCTTCACACCTCCCGTGAATATTAACTTGATTAAGCCTTTCTATATTACCTAGTTATCATTATTTTCCTCCCTCATTTGAAGAAGGCAGCCACCCCCGGCTGTCTCTTTCTTTTGATAAACATAACAGAAAGAAGGTTTTATTATGAAGAAAAACAACAAAAAGAAACGCATTGGTGAAATGACAAACAGCCGTATGACTTGGGTTAGACATTCCATTCACCCCATTTGAAAGATTAATTTTAATATAGCTGACAAAGAATCAATTGTAAAAATAAACCATCTCTTGTTCAAAGATCCTTAGAATAAGATTGCGGCATCAACCCTTTCTTACCCTCAAGTACCAGGTAGAGATCCTTGAAACACTGCTTTGACAATAAAAAATAAGGAATTTACATTATCACATGGATCGAATTTCCCTTAAAAACCTGGCTACAATTGAAACTCATTTTTTATCCTTTTAGCGACTTCTTCAGCACTTAAATTGGTGTTATTTATTTTAATATAGTTTTTCTTTTTAATTTCTCCTTCTAATGAGTTTAATCTTAACTTTTCCAAAGAGGCAATTAATCTAAGTTCCGATTGCTCAACATCTCTTTTGGATGGTTTATGTTCTAACCTATTTGGTGTTTTATTCCTTTTAATCCTTTCTTCCAATTCTGCTTCTAACTCTACAAAGTAAACTTCACCATCATTAGATTCGAAGATGCTGCAAATCTTATCTACATCCTCCCAATCTTCTTTTTTATTAAACGCCCATACAAAAGTAAATATCATACCAGGTAAATCGCTTTTTGAAACTGCTTTAAATATTTCTTCTCTAAACAAGGATGATAACCGCCACATTTCAGAACTAAATCCGAAAAAGGGTTGTAGCAACTCAATCGTCATGTGGTTATGAAGTAGCTTTAATTCTGTTATTTTTGCTAATTCCTGTCCAACGGTCATTTTCCCGACAGCTTGTGGTCCAAATACTAAAACAAACCTCATTTCTTTCCCCCTAATCCATTATTCTTACTCTTTAGTGGAAAATAAAAAAGAACTGACTTAATAGCCATTCCTAATCGAAATCAAACAACTTTAGATTTTTTCACCATGTCTTACGAAATAAACAATAGAATTTAATACACTAAAACCAACTATCACTAAAAACATAGTAAAAGAAACAGGGTCTCCTGCTAAATTAATCTCATCAACAATGATACCGTGATAAAAAAGTAGTTGGGCAGATACTAGTATAGATATGATTGATATGCTTGTAACAGTGAAGCCGCTGATTAGTTTATTTTTAGTTCTTGGAAGTATTACGATTAAGAATAAAATCAATGATACTAGTAAAAACGTAATGAAAATAGGTCTTAATAACGTAAATGCTCCAAATTCTTCAAACGATTCGTATGTGTACATAGACGCCTCCAATTTTGTAAATTAATCTCTTATCATCCGGCTCATTCTTTTCTATGTATTTGTTGCTACCTGAAAGCTTTTTTATCGTATTCCAAGCTTCGATTGCATCCTCTCGATTTTTACCCTTATTTTTTAGATCTGCGAAATAATCTCTGGTGAACCGATTGTATTCAAATTGTGGTCCTATTTGTTTCTTATACGATGGATCTTTTTTTTCGTTCCTCTTCTTCATACCATGCATTTACAACGTCACGATATGTCTTCCCTACGTTCTCTTTAAAAAAAGATTGAATATAGGTGGAGAAATGAAATTTTGGAATTTCTGACTTAATAAAGGCTCTTACCGCTTGACTGCATCTATGATTTTCTGTAATTACTGTATCGAAGCTTAAATCTGTTGATATTGCTACTTTTGTATGGGACTTTCTTTTCCTCAGTTGCTTTTGTATTTCTCCAGTCTGGAGAAATAACGCAACCCTGTCAGCAATTTCAATTTTAGAACCAGAAGCACTCATCTCTTTCTCTCTACAAAATGCTTCTACCTTTTCTTGAATTACCTACTCATTTTATTCTTGGCAATAGTCATAACCAATATCTTTCAATATTTAATAAATAAAGGAAAAATGGAAGAGAGTGTGAGATAATTCTCTTATTTTAGGTGATTAAATTCTAATCAAAGGGCATTTAGGAAAGCCACCTCTATTAGAAATAAGGGTCCTCTCGGTCTGTTACTTTTAATAATTATTTTCATAAACGGTTTTAGTTTAAATAATTAACATTTTTATAAATATTTTTAGATAAAAAGCCTTACTTCTTTCTAGAAGAAAAACAACGTAAGTTTAACAGGATTCAATATTAAGTTTGGCTAATTTTGCAATAATCGAAGGTAATTCGGCCAGATCCTTAATTATAAAGTCTGCCTTAACATGATCCCATTGAAAGTCTTGCTTCCAAATCCCTTTCATACCTACATTTTGAGCACCTTTCACATCATTCACTGGATGGTCTCCCACAAAAATACTTTCAAAAGGTCTCATACTAAGTTGCTCCAATGCTCTGTTGAAAATTTGAGGCTCCGGTTTTTTTATTCCTTCCCATTCAGATATTAAAATGACCTCAAAATACTTCTCTATACCCAAGGCTTTTATATTATCCATCTGAAATTGTCCTCGTCCATTTGTAATCATTCCCAAAATAAGATTATTCTTTTTCAAATTTTCTAACATACTAATGAGGTTAGGAAAAGGAACACAATTATTCTTAAATTCATTCATATAATCCTGAAGTAGTTCTTGCCAAGTAATTTTAGCAATAACAAATTCTTTGACTATTTGTTGATAAACTATATCCTTCCAAACATATCCACGGTTATCCAATTCTATAAATCTAGAAACATACTTCTCCCTTGAAATATGGCCTATCAAATTGTTCAATCTACGATATTGCCCCTCAATAAACAGCCTTACTGACTCGTCTCTATTTAATAAAGTTCCATCAAAATCAAAGATAGCAGCTTTAATCATTTTTCCACCTACATCTCTTTAATCTAGTTAAACTTAGAGCCTATTTGCTCATTTCCCCTTTAACAGAATGTTTAATTTAATCTTTCACCTTTTAAAAGCCTTCGTCAAGAATTATTTGTAAAAAATTACATTTTTTCATTAGTGAAAAAGAAAAGCTTCACTCCTTCATGAAGTAAAGCATCGAGTTTGTTGAAAGCAGAAAGAGATCATTATTATCCGAATCAAAAACGTTCCATAGTTAGATCAGTATTTACGGAAACTGCTGCTTTATTACCATCAGCAGCAGAAATTATTAATGAGGAGGGGCCGGATTTTTCAGTTTCTCCTGCAATATATATATTTTTTTGGGTTGTTCTACCAACACCATCTGTTACAACTGTTCCATTTTCTTGAACTTCACACCCAAGCTTTTCTGCAAATTGATTTGGACGATAAAAAGATGGAACTACAAACCCACCAGTTCTTATGATCGTTTCTCCTGATTCAAATTCAATTTTTTGAAGATAGCCATCATCACCAATTAAGTTTTTTATAGGCTCCGATTTTATTTTGATATCCCGTTTTTGTAGCTCTTGAATTCCTTCTTTAGATAGTTCAACACCATTTGTTATGATAACTAAATCCTTAGACCAGTTATAAATTAATTTAGCCATATGAAGTACATTCTCTTCTTTTTCCGCTATAACAATTAATGGCTTATCCCTTAGCTCCCAACCATCACAATACGGGCAACTAAAAAGGCTTTTCCCATAATAATTTCTTACACCTTGAATAGAAAATACCTCTTGAATACCAGTGGCTAATATAATTTTTTCAGTAACAAATTCCTGACCATCTGTTGTTATGACAGTAAATCTTTCATAACCAATATCTTTGATGATCTCAGTAATTGTTGTATTAAAATATGATACTGATGGATAATTCTCCAATTCTTTAAGACCTATATCTTTAAACTCTTGTGGTTTTATCCCATCACGAGTTATAAATCCATGTGACTCTTGTGTGACTCTATTCCGATTCGTTCCATCGTCAAATAATGCAATTTTTCTTCTAGCCCTCCCTAAAGTTAAACTAGCACTTAACCCAGATGGACCTCCACCTATAACGATACAATCAAAAATATTCATTTTTTCACCTCCCTATTTTTGTGTTTTTACCAACCACCAAAGATCTATTATATCTATAATTGAATTAAAAAAATGATCTATACGTCACCGCAATTATCAATGTTAATTTTCAATTTTCATGTTAAGCATACTATTTATCATAGAGATATGTTGGTCATTGTTTCAGGAGAACTTACAAACTTACTGTTTAAATAAATTCTCTTCCTTGAAAACACCTCCTCAATTATTTTACTTTCTACGAGTTAAAAGACACTTTATATCCTTAATTAAGTTTTAAAAGACAACGTTTATTTATGTTGTTGTCTTTTTATTAATCAAATCAGCGATTGTTTGTTTTCTTAGTTCTGCTTCCATTTTTTCTTCAGATCTCAACATGACTTTTTGAATTGAGCATTCAGGTCCATGATCAAAATCACAATCAAACAATGAAGATTTCCCTTCAATTGCATAGATAATATCGAGAAATGAAATGGATTCCCACCCTTTAGCTAATGAGTATCCACCATTAGCACCTGAAGCAGAAGTAACCATGCCTTCTTTAACCAGCTTTGTTAGTATCTTAGATAAATAAGTAGGTGATACTTTTTGCTGTTCTGCTAGAATCTGTACACCAACAGGTTTGGTGGAATTTGTTAATGCTAAGTGTAACATTGTGTGAAGTGCGTAATTAGTGGCTTTTGAATACTTCAATGTTTTCATCCTCTCTCAATAATAAAAGACCTTAAGAGTCTGTAATATCCATTATAGAGTAGGTGTATTGATTGTCAAGTAAATGTCTTCTTGTGTAACAACCAATAAAAAAGAGCCAAAAAATATCCACTTAGCCGTTTTTCCATAGTTTAATTCTTATTAATAATTATCCTCACAACGTAACTAGTCTTATGAGTCATTGACTTAAGTCAATGACAAACCATAGTCTGCTTAATACAATGAAAATAAAAATAAGAAAAGGGAGACTATCATATGACGAACTTAGTAAAAAAACTGTCGCTTGAGCGAAAATCTGCTCTGACTGCAGGCATAGTACTTATCATCATGATTATCGCTGCAGCTTTTTCCTATGGCATTGTACATGGAAGCCTTGTAGTAAAAGGCGATGCTAGCGTCACGTATAACAACATTGTAACTTCACATATGCTTTTTAATGCTGGAATTTTGGGCTGGCTCATCATCCTAATATGTGACATTGTGGTCGCATGGAGCTTCTATATCTTCCTCAAACCACTTAATAAAAACCTTTCCTTACTTGGTGCATGGTTCCGTCTTACTTATGCAAGTATATTGGGAATTGCGATATTGAATTTGATTTTCGTATTGATTTGCACGAATAGTTCGGATTTTTTATCATTTTTAAAAACCGACCAACTTCAAGCGTTGGTGATGCTGTTTCTCGAAGCCTTTGATATTGTCTGGTCTATCGGTTTGATCATTTTCGGAGGGCATTTAATGATTGTGGGCTATTTGACTTTCAAAACAGACACCATACCTAAAGTCATTAGCATTTTATTGATGATTGCTTCAATAAGCTATATTATCATAAACTCTTGTTACACATTTCTTCCACAATTCAATGGTATAATTTCGATACTTGAATCTATACTCACTGTACCAATGATTCTAGGCGAATTGGGCTTTGGTATTTGGTTACTTTTCAAAGGAGGTAAAGTTACTAAAAGTTATGAAGACTAATCTTTATCTTTAAAGATTCGTTTTTTGATTCTACTTAATGATTCTGGGGTAATACCAAGATAACTCGCCAATTGATGTTGGGGTACACGATCAACTAGATTAGCTCGTTTCATTAATAGTGCTTTGTAGCGTTCTTCAGGCGAATAGTTGATAAATAAAGCATAATCATCTTGTACTTCACCAAGGTTTATCTCTATCATCTTGCGTGTCATTGATTCCAATTGTGAGTATTTGTTATACATGTCCTTTTCCTTATCAATGTCACCAACAACCAAAATTGAGTCTTCTAGACAGGTTAGAAAGTACTTGGATGACTTATCCTGTTTATGATGATTGAAGCTCGCAATTGCTTGTTCTTCCGTGTAGAAATTAGAAGTAATTTCTTTGCCTAATTCATCTATAAAATACTGCCTAACACATCCCTTCAATACAAAATAGCATTTAGTGGGAACATCTCCTTGTCTAAGGAGAATGGTTCCTTTTTTATATTCCTCTATTAATAGTTCTTCAGAGATTTTCTGTTGTTCTTCTTCGCTAAGAGATGTAAATTTAGTCATATACTTCAACAGTATTCTTTTCATTGTGCTTCCTTTCATCTCACTATGATTTAATTACTTTTAACTTAGATGAATAAGAGCTAATTAATTTCTTTTGGTAAATGAAAGATTACATAGTTTTTAGTCCACATCTCACTTAGAACTGTTATTTCTCCTTGTTCATTTTGAAAAACAAAGCCTGAACCTACTTGTTCTTTAAACCCCCAGCCTTTAACTTCCATCATTTTTTTTAGATTGTCATATGCTTTCCCTTGTTTCATTTCTGATATATACCACTGGTGACTGTATTCCTCAGAAAATTTTACGATATTTCCATTCGATTTATTCACCTTATTTATTGCTTCTGATTTTGAAACTGAATTTATTGGTAAAGGGGGATAATAAACCTTCATATAAATTAATATGACTACAAGTAAGAACAAAACACTAAAAATCAATTTAACCCATTTTTTCAATGCAGGAACACCTTCCCCCTAAAATATATATTACTTAATTCAACATATTGTTTTAAATCTCCTTTGAATTTTATACAACAAGAAACAACAGGAATTGTTGCTGCAGCAACTCCTGTTGTTCCATTTTTTCTCCCATTATTTATAGAAGAAATAGCTAGGTATTAAGAGTAACCTTTAATTAGTCACTTTTTTTACCAGTTCCATTTACTCCAAGGCTGTTTAACTATCCTTTTTTACTTGCAACAATTCTAATACGTTTATAATCAGCTTCCCATATACCATCTTTATATAAATCTAATTGTATTTTATTTTTTATTTTTCTATAAATAACCATTTTTTCTTCATCAGAGAACTCAGGGAAAAAGTCATCCGCAAAACTATCTAACCAATGTTTCAACCCCTTTTCTCCATCTGTTAATGGGGTAGGTCTATCAAAGTGATGAGCATATGATACTTTAAATCCGTACTGTTCAAGTAAAGTGCTATATTCTCCTATACTTGGAAAATACCAAGGGTTTCTTTTTGAAACATTTATTCCATATTCCCCCGAGAGTACCTCTGTGATCCCCCGAATAACAGTCTGAACATTTCCTTGTCCACCAAATTCAGCTACAAAGCGACCTCCTGGATGTAATGCTAGCTCAACATTTTCGACCACTTTGTCAGCTCGTTTCATCCAGTGAAGGGCTGCATTTGAAAAAACAGCATCATACTTTTCATTTGTTTTAAAAGTTTCTCCATTTTCAACAATGAATGGGATTTTGGGATATTTTTTACGTGCCTGCTCAATCATTTCTCCGGAGAAATCACTTCCTGTTACAATTGCACCCGACTTGGAAATTTCGTATGAAAGATCTCCAGTTCCACAGCCCAAATCAAGTATTTTCTCTCCCCTTTGTGGTTGGAGTAGCTCAACTACCCCCTTGCCAAAACTGGATACAAAGCTTAATTTATCATCATACAATTTTGCATTCCAAACATTCACTGAACTCATCTCATAACACTCCTTTTTTGAAAAATTTGTTATTTTCATCATAATCTATAAACATCTATTCGACTAAGATATATAATCTATTATAATGATAGCTACAGGCTATGGAGGGATCGTATGGACATGAGACTATTTGAGTATGCATTGGAAATATATAAAACAAAGAGCTTTACAAAAGCTGCTTCCCATCTTCATATTGCACAGCCATCTTTAAGTAAACAAATTGCAAAACTAGAACAGGAACTTGGTGTATATTTGTTTGATCGAAAGCCTGGTTCAGTAGAAGTAACTCCTGATGGTTTATGTTTTGTTAAACAAGCTGAGAAAATCTTACATATGCGTGATGATCTAAGACGTGAGATCCTTGAACGAAAAGAAGGAATCAGAGGTGAATTAAAGATTGGCTCAACAGCTATTACAGGTGGACATATTTTACCACCACTTCTAAAAATCTATCAAGAACAGTTTCAGAATGTCTCTATTCAACTTGTTGAAGAATCAACAGAAAGGCTAATAGACTTAACTGCGAGAGGATTAGTTGATGTTTCTATATTGTCAATTCCAATAGAAGATTCTCGTTTAACGACGAAAATAATGCTTACAGAGCCACTTTATCTTGTTTTACCAAAAGAACTGAAACAATGGATGCCAGAAAAATTAAAGCAAATACTAACTTCTACTAATTTGATTGAACAAAATGCCCTACCTATTGAGGATTTTTCCAATTGTCCATTTATTTTACTGAAACAAGGATACGGGTTTCGTCGGACGGTATTAGAATTATGTGCTAGAGGTAAATTTGAACCACAGATTGCATATGAAACAAGTAGCATTGAAACAGCTCAATCTCTTGTAGGACACGGGATCAGCCTAACAATAGTCCCTGAAATGATTGTTCAACGAAGTGCTTATCAACCCAACCTTGCTTATATGAAATTAGATTCATATCCTACCCGTACATTAGTTTTTACATATAACAAAGAACGGTATCTTAGTATGCATGCAAAAGCTTTAATAGATATCTATGAAAAACAAAAACTAAAACTAAATCAAAATATAAAGCTTTAACTGTTAGCTTCATTATTCTTTGCTGTTTAACCTATATAACTTTGGTTTAAATAACCATTCCTAATGAAAGTTACCAATTCCCCCTTGGGAGCCCAGGGGGGAATGTTCAATTTAATGGCCCCAAAAAATTTTCATCACTAACTTTACTTACTTTAAGTGATAATTGTTTTTCTTCCAAAGATGATAACAGGTACTACTTACTGTATTTGTATTCCACTTCACCATTAAAAACAAATTATATATTCTATCATATGTTTGTCTATACATCTTTTTATTGTTAGACATAATATATTACAAATCTACCACTACTAAGAAAGGGGAATAATAATGAGTAGCTCAAATAGAATCCAAAATCAGATTGCAACTCCAGAAGAAACGTTAAATAGACTATTCGAACAGGTACAAGTACACGAAACGATATTAAATAGAACACAAAATCAAGGAGGAAAGTTCAATATTCAAACGATCCCTTTATTACAAACACCTGCACAATTTAAAAATCTTTTTAGTAGAATACTCGATAATATTGATATTGATGCTGAAAAGTTAATAAAGGTATCGTATGGGGGATTTTATCTGGACTAGCGTTAGCATTTTATACTTTATATGCCGTTCCTCTACTGAAACAATATGATTCCCTTGTCATTGTTGGCTGGGCAATGATCATCGGTGGTTTTGCATTAAGTTTTATCCATCCACCTTGGCAAGTGGACATGACAAGCATTACGTTAGAAACCTATTTATATTTATTATTCGTTATCATATTTGGGACCATGATTGCATTTTGGTTTTATATAGAAAGTTTACAAAGTCTTTCACCTAAAGATACAACCCTATTAGGTAATTTAGAGCCACTAGCAGCAGTTTTAACAACTGTCTTTTGGTTAAAGGAACCTTTTGGATATTTTCAATGGATTGGTACAGCTTGTATTATTGGGATGATTCTACTATTGGCATTGAATAAAAAGTCTATTTCAAAGAATTAATCTTTATTTAAAAAGCCCCTCACAGAATGCTAAATTCGCTATAAAGGGGCATCTTTAAGCATTTACTACAAACTCAATATGTAGAATACACACACGAAATAAGCTGAAAACAACAATAAGCAATCTAATAGAAATGAAAAAACAGTTACTTCAAGTTTATATACCGAGGATGGGAACAACTGATGTTTCAGACTCGTAAGCTGGGGAAACTTGTGATTGGAGGCTACCCACACTTAACCCTTAAAGCATGGATTATTACCAGTTTGAATCAGGAGTATCAGAATCTAGTCGCCTCATGAACTCTTCTGCAGCACTGTATCCTTGCTGCTTTAGAAGCCAGTTATTTGCAGCAGCTTCAATTAACCCTGCCACATCACGACCAGGTTGGAGCTGAATTTCAATATGCGGAATCCGAACGTCCATATATTCCGTAAATTTAGGTTCATGCTCCAATTCATTATTAAGGGAATTTTTCTGCCATTTTGTCAGTTCAATATCGAGCGCGATCCGTGTTTCGTCCTGAAAAGCTTTTCTTCCATATAAACGGACCACATTCAACAGCCCCACACTACGTAGGGCGAGAAATTCCTTCGTTTTCCCATCATGAGTACCGAGAATGGTTCTTGGACTGAGCTTTTTCAACACAACGATATCATCAGCCACTAATCGGTGACCCTTACCGATCAATGTATGTGCCGTTTCACTTTTGCCGACACCAGATTTTCCTCTAAGTAAAATACCAATTCCATAAACATTGACACAAACTCCATGGATTGCAATATCTGGAGCTAGCGCTTTTACCATATATGCATCAAGTTTCGTAATAAATTCAGAAGTTGTTTCCGGTTTGGTTGTACATAACAATGGGATTTCTTCTTCTATACAATATTGAGTTAAATACGTTAGCCCTTCCTGACCTGAAGTAACGATAAAGCAAGGCGGGTGGTATTTGACGATATTTCCAATGCGCATCTGGCGCTCGTCTATATTTAACTTATGCAAATAAGTAATTTCTTTTCTTCCAAGTATTTGAACACGTTCAGTTGGAAAAAAATCAAAGTGACCAACGAATTCCAAACCCGGCCGATGCGCCCGTGATTGCGTAATCGTTTGCTGTAGTTGATTTTCCCCGGCTAATACTTTCAATGAAAACTTACGAACTAAATCTTCCACCTTTAATGATTTCACTTCCATGACACTCTCCGTCCTTAATAACTTTCTGATTTTAGATTACACTAAAAAAGGAGGAAACTCCCCTCGCTATCTTTCTATTAAAATGATCCTTTCACAATCGCTATCTGAACAAGCCAGTTAACATTCAATATAAAAAGCCTGAAGATTGTCGTTAAACAATATTCAATTCTTTACTGAAATTTTTCCAAGTGACCATTTCCAATGCTTGTTTAATAGGGAAATAGCCTGCTTCTAAACTCTCAGAGGAAGTTGGTAATTCTCCTCCGATTGGTATCCCAAAAAACAATGTATTACATATAGAACCACTTACATTTTAATACAAGCCACAATATCAACAGCAGATTCTTCTTTGTTTCCTTGATCGCAGCTTCATTCCAATGATTCTCACTCTTCAACCTTTGATCCTCAGCTTTATCTCCAATTCAACAAGAAACTTTTCTCTATGTATTTTTACTTTAAATAACCGTATGACAAAAATAGTAAAGAGAATGAAAGATGCTAAAATACCCCTAATAGAATAATAAATCCAATTATACTGAACATTTGAATATATGAGAGTCCGTTTTTGCACTCTCCAAATTTTTATAGATACACATATTCTTCTTTATAGCTAATATAAAGTCCTTCTTTTTACAATCTGCCACGTTATTTGAATAAGAAAAGCTAGCTTTGTTTAAGTATCTCTACCTGTTAGTTGAAGTATAATCTTACAAACCCTTCTAGATTGATGTGACTTTCTATTTCAATAATTCATATACAATTCTATTTTTTACGTTAAAACAAGAGTGTAATTTAACATTGTATAAAAAAGTTCACGAAAATGTCACTTATGAAAAAAAATCTATGCATATATAATAAAATTCATGCTCATTAAGAAAGGATGTTTTTAATTGCCAAGTAATAAAAAAGAAGGAATTATTTTCGGTATTTTTATGTGTTTGGAATGGTTCTTATTATGTCAGTTTACAACACAGCTTTACATGGATTTTCATCGTTTACGGTAAAGAGTGCAATCATTCAATTTATCATAACATTTATCGTCGCTTTTATCGTAGAGTCATTAGTTGAACCGAAAGCGCGTAAATTAGCATTATCACTACCTTATAATAAATCGAAAGAAATCAACTTTATTATGGTTATATCTTTTTGTATGGTTCCTATGATGGTTCTTATTATGTCAGTATACGGACTTATTTTAACGGAGATAATGGTAGGTATTGAAGGTTCAGTTTTCACTGCTTACCTTAAAACAGTTGGTCTAAACTTTATCGTGGCACTTCCATCTCAGTTGCTAATTGTTGGACCAATCTCACGTAAATTATTAGGTAAATACATTAAACCATTGACACAAAAGCCAGAATTAACCATGTGAAAACAAGCAAGCTATTTTTGATAGCTTGCTTGTTTTATGTAGAACTTCTAAACTGGGTTTTATTGTTTTACCCTGTTATTATAACATCGAGCTTATCCATTCATAAGGTCTACTGGATGAAAGAGATAGAACGATAGATTAATATTTTTTTAATGGAGGCTACTTATGAGAAATCAAAAATCAATTGTGATTATTTTATTTATCATTGCTTTAATGTGGATTATGCATACATTATCGAAAAATTTTATGGTAGATTCCGACTTTGAAAAGTTCCTTATGAAAAAGGATGAAGTCATTTCCAATCCTAGTATATGGACTTTTATTATACGGATACATATTGTACTAGCTGTGATTGCTTTACTGACAGGTCCAATAGGACTGATTAAAGTTTTACGGAACAAACGATTACCTTTCCACCGTTAGAATGGTCGAATCTATGTACTCTCGATTGTATTAAACTTTATTCCAGGTGTTTACGTTTCGCTATTTGCGACAGGAGGCTGGCCAAGTACAATCGGATTTCTTATCTTAAATACACTCTGGTTGATAACAACAGTACTCGGTTATAAATTTATCAAAATAAAAAATATTTTACGACATAGTCAATGGATTACTCGTAGCTTCTTTCTCTCTTTTGCCAATTTAACCATTTATATTATTGTCGCAGTTACACATAATGGATTAGATCTTTCCTATGGTCTTTCCTATACGACTGCTGTTTGGCTATGCTGGATTATTAATTTTGCCATAGCAGAAATGGTGATTAAGAAAAAAATTCTTGCATGATATATTTATTAATAAGGCTCTTTTCTAATAGATTGTTGCTAATAAAATAAAAACTATTTCAGGTTGAATGGAGAGGATTGCGAGACTCCTGCGGAAGCAGCGGGACAGGTGAGACTCATGCAGGAAGAGCTTTATTCCTTACTAAAGCAAAAAAACCAAAGCCACAATAGAGTTTACCTTTTATGGGACTATCACTAATTATGTTATCTGGCTCTTTAGTATAGGATCTGTTAAAATTAGTTGTTGATTTCCTCTGCAGGCGTTCGCTTTCCGCTCCAATCAACAGTTAGCTTTAACAGAGCCTTAGTTTAAAATATAACCACCTTTAAAAGGGCTTGATGACAAGATTATAGAAGTAGATCAAAATCGCAAAGTATAGTTTTCATCATCTAATAATAGTTACACTAATATAGTAAAACAATTAATAGTTAAGCCAGATCTCATGCCTAAATTATCAAAATTAATTCCCTGCAACATTATAAGTCACAGGGAAAATGAAATATCTTTATTCGGATTTTTGTGCCATAAAAGCACTTTGAGCTTGACTAACTGCTGTTTGAGCTTGTGCAATCTCATTTGCAGCTTGTTTAATCGCTTCTTGAGCTAAAGTTGGGTCTGATGCGGACTTTTCGATCGCTTGATTTAATAAATTTTGTGTTAGAGTTACATTTGCTTTTGCTTGATTTAATTGATCTACATTAATTTGTTGAGTCATTAGTATCGCTCCTTTTTAATCTTTGATATTTGGTACCTCTATATATTAACCAAACTCGTTATGTTTATTATTAATATAATCTTCCAGTAATAACAATTTGCAACTTGGATTTATAATAGGAATACTTCCTAATTACACTTACGAAAAAACAAAAATATATGCAAATACCTTATAAATAGAGAATGTTTTTTTCACATTTATAATTCAAAAATGGATTTAAAGTATGGTATTCATTGAAAATAAGATTCAAGAGAAAATTCTTTAGATTACTTTACTAGAATCAAAAATAAGGTACTTCCTAATTTATATCAGAAGGTACCTCTAAAAGAGAAACAGATCTAATTTTATTGATTAAGCATAATGTTATTTAGAATGGATTGTACTGTTGTTTGTCATTCTATTAGCATGTCCTCTAGTTATACCACATAAATAGTGACTGCCCCTTAACATAAACCTAATAACGAAATATATAATGCCTCTGTTATCAGGTCTATTTCCGAACATCCATCTATCCTCTTAAAATAGGGGTTACTTTATCAATGGCTTCTTGTAATTTTTTACTATTTTTGCTATACATTTGCTTAGCTTCCTGTGCTTCTGTTCCAAGAGCAAACAACTCTAGGTCCGCCTGGCATTTTTTCATCGTCGAAAGGATTAAAGGCTTCTCTTGTGGGGACGGGACTTGAAGTTTATCATCAAAAAGGTCAATTGTTAATTGTCCGTAAGAATCTACCTGTCCAAGAAAAACATTTTCAATGGTAACCCCTTGTTTTTCAAGTTCTGTTTTTAACCAACTCCGGCTTCGACCAATCGTGGACAGAGGCTCATCCATGATTTCTCCATCCATAATGACGGTCTGTGGTTCCTTAACAGATGTAACAGTTAAGTTTACATCTTTCGGGGTCAAAGGTTGGTTTTCTTTCTTCAGCAGAACGCTTAGATCTCCGGTTGGTTCTAGTAAGGCAAATTCTACATCAGCTACCTTAAAGACATCCCTTTTTCGAAGTAATTCCAGCAACTCATCAGTCGTGTATTTTTCCTTTTTTAAATTATCCTCCATGATTTTCCCATCTTTAATAAAAACAGTTGCTCTCCCTTCGATAAAATCACGAAAGGTTTTGCTTTTCAAGGAAAGAAAACCGGCTAAAAAGGGGATTGCCGCAAAGATTATAATTCCAATTATTCCGTTCATAATGTTCCGTTCAAGTCCCATGGCAACTTCTGCACCAATACTTCCAATGGAAATTCCGGTGACATATTCAAAGAATGAAAGTTCGGAAAGTTGTTTTTTACCTAACCATTTTGTGATCAAAAATAAGACAATAACAAATATTAATGACCGTACGACGATATCTAACCAATCAGGCACTGCTTTACACCTCCTGTAATGATCTTAAAAACCTTTGTATTGAAACTCCTCTCGTTCCAATTCCCCAATTCGTTGTTTTAAATCTGTCACAACTTCATGTACGACCATCATGGTTTCATGTAAGGTTCGTTTTGATTGATGGTCCTGTGTTCGTAAGGCTAAACTGGATAAATCAGCTTCTATACCTTTCAGACTTGCAAGAGATTGTTTCACTTCTGATGCGATTGTCATCCAACATCCTCCTATCCTTTTGGTTTAAAAATTAAAGCTCCAATCATTCCGAAAATAATGGCAGCTGAAATTCCAGCACTTGTCACTTCAAACATCCCCGAAATTACACCAACCAATCCATGTTTTTCTGCTTCGGCCATTGCCCCATGTACAAGGGAGTTGCCGAAACTTGTAATTGGAACTGTAGCTCCTGCCCCTGCAAAATCGATAAACGGTTCGTATAAACCAAAACCATCAAGAAGAGCACCAATGACAACGAATGTACTTAATGTGTGGGCTGGTGTGAGTTTAAATACATCAAACATAATTTGTCCAGCAACGCAAATCAATCCACCAACGACAAAAGCCCAAAAGAAAATCATGATGGTTGTTCACCTCCATATTCAATCGACACCGCATGAGCGATACAAGGAATGGTTTCTTTTTGCTGAAAGGTTAACGGCGACAATAAAGCCCCTGTTGCCACAACTAACATTCGTTTTATTTCACCCTTTTTCATGCGGTTTAATAAATGACCATATACAACTGTTGCTGAACACCCAGCCCCACTAGCTCCTGCTAGGACCGGCTGTCCTTCCCGGTAAATCATCATTCCACAATCTTGATATTTTTCTTCACTTATTGGGATTCCATGTTTTTTAAATAATTCTAGTGAAACCTCGTGACCAATTTTACCAAGATCCCCAGTAACAATTAAATCATAGTAAGAGGGATCAAGATTTCGTTCGGTTAAATGGGCTTCAATCGTATCAACGGCAGCTGGTGCCATCGCACCTCCCATGTTAAAGGGATCAGACAATCCCATATCAATGACACGACCAATTGTAGCAGACGTTACACATGGTCCCTCACCAGAACCACTTAACAATGCGACCCCAGCACCCGTCACCGTCCATTGTGCAGTAGGCGGTTTTTGCCCTCCGTATTCAGTCGGGTAACGGAACTGTTTTTCAACAGAAGTGTTATGACTTGAAGCTCCTGTTAACAAATAATTGGCTCCTTTTGTGTTTACAAGATAGGCACCAAGCGCCAATCCCTCCATTGAGGTCGAACAAGCACCAAACAATCCTAGATAAGGTGTCCCTAGTGTTCGGCAAGCAAAGCTTGTGGGAGTAATCTGATTAATAAGATCTCCGCCAAGGAAAAATTGAATTTGTTCCTTTTGAAGCTTTGCTTTTTCAATGGCTCTTTGACAGGCTTCTTCAATAAGAACCTTATGAGCCTTCTCATAGGAATCTTGTGCAAGCCATAAGTCTGAATGGAGGATATCAAAATCTTCAGCAAGTAATCCATCAGCTTCAAATGGTCCGCCAACAGTTCCAGTGGAAATAATGACTGGCTTTTGATCGAAGACCCATGTGCGATGCCCCATTAACATTACAGACCACCCCACATTATTAGGATCGTTTTGATCGTAGCAATCACAAACGCGGAAAAAACACCAAATAAAATCACGGAACCAGCTAATTTAAACATATTACCGCCTACACCTAACACAATTCCTTCCGTTCGATGCTCTATGGCAGCTGATATGACGGCATTTCCAAATCCAGTAACTGGAACAGCAGAACCTGCCCCGCCAAATTGTGCGATTCGATCATAGACTCCAAAACCAGTAAGAAGCATAGAGATGAAAATTAAGGTACCAACCGTTGGATTCCCAGCTGTTTGGTCTGTGAAATCAAAATAATAGATATAAAACATTTGAATCGCCTGTCCCACAAGGCAAATGATTCCGCCTGTTATAAAAGCCTTTACACAATTCTTAAATACAGGTCTTTTTGTTTCAAGTTGATTTTCAAGGGTTTGATACTCCTGTTGTACAGGTGTTAATTGTTTCTTTTGCTTATTTGACATATCTGCCCTTCTTTCATCATGCTTTTTCCTTCATTAGGCTTTTGATTTTATCGAATTCTTTCTTTAAGGTTTTCTTCTCTGTTTTATCTTTTTGTAATTTTTGTTCCAATTGTTCCAGCTCCAAATACATTTTTGAATCGGTCGAGATAATAATTTTATGATCGGGAAATGTTTTTTCTAAGTCTGATTTCACTTTCTTTTCAATGCTCTTTAATCGAAATCGGTCAAAGTGATCGACTTTTACTGCTAATAACAACTCCTGATCTGTATTCACAGCCTTTACACCCGAAATCTCTTTTTCTTTGATAACAATTTCTTTAGCCTGATTAGCAACAGATTGATCAATTGGCTTTTTTGTACTCACTTTTACGATCTTTGCATCATCATTGTTATTGGTAAATTGATTATGATTTCCGGTACATCCAGAGCATAGTACGATATTCGCCATTATAAAAAGTCCAATGTATCCTATTTTCAACATATTTTTCATGGAATCACCTATCCGTTTCTATCCATAAATCGAAGTATAAAAAAGGTTGATTGAATCAACCAACCTTCTTTATTTATATCTTTCTATTCTTTGTATTGAGGTTCTTCTTGTTCAATTTCTTGAACACGTTGAGAAATACTGTCAACAATCGTTTGTGTTTGTTGAGCAGCTTGTTGGTAAAGCTGTTTTGCTTGTTGATTATCTGTACCTAGTGCAAAAGTTTCGAAGCTTGCTTGTGCACTTTTTAATCCAGCTAGAGTTGTCTTAACGTCATTAATTACTGTCACTTTAATTCCTTCTTTCTTTTATTGAATACTTACCAATTTATTGTTTCTGTTTTGATGGTGATTATGTAAATTCAAATATAGTAATTTATTGGAAAAGGCAAATAACGCAAAGCATTACAAAATGTAAAATAAGTTGTAAAACAACAAAAAATGCACAGTTAAAAGTAAATAACAGCAGTAACTCTCAAGCAGAAAGCCATCATTGATCAAAACATAAATTTACGTTTATAGCTCTTGCCATTAATGGGAGGGAAATATGGAAATTGAAATGGTGTGATAATATTTATTTTCACCGGGAAAGAATAAACCCGAGGTTTTGAAAAATTCAGTGATATTAAAAGCTTATACCCACCCTAAATTAAAGTGGGGTACCTATTCATGATAAGAAATTTAATAAATTAGTCTTTTTGGTAATAATTATGACGATTTCCCAAAATTACTGGAATAGATTGGAGTATTTAGAATTATGAAGGTGATACCTTTAACATTAGAACTTATCGTTGGATTTTTCTTATTGTTTATTCTTGTAAAGTTTGTTGGCAGAAAAATCATCACCCAAATAACACCGTTTACTTTTATTGCTGCCATCGTATTAGGAGAGCTACTTGGAAACGCCTTATATGACCAAAACGTCGGAGTAGCTTACATTATTTATTCAATGTGCTTATGGGGAATTTTACTTTATATTGTAGAATATCTTGGTCAAAAGTCTTTATTTTTTCGAGGTATTTTTGAAGGGAAACCGGCTGCTCTCATAAAAAACGGGGTTGTCGACCGGGAAGAGCTGAAGAAAAATCGGATGAATATCAATCAGCTTCAAAGTTTGCTTCGGCAAAGTGAAACCTTTTCGATTCGGGAAGTTGCATTTTGTTACCTAGAGGCAAACGGATCAATTAGTATTTTAAAGAAATCACAGTATCAAAAAACAACGTTGGAGGATTTCAACCTTTTAGCTAAGCCTGTTTACGCTCCAGTTACTCTCATTCGTGATGGGCAAGTATTGTGGGATGAAATAAAGGATTTAGGATTTGATGAATCCTGGTTAAAGATGCAACTTCTATCGCAAAGTATCTCTGATTATAAAGATATTTTTATAGCTGAATGGCTGGAAGGAGATGGGATCTTTGTACAAACCTATCAAAAAACATGAATTTTATGTCTAAGTTAAAACACTATATATTGAGTTTCTATTTTATAAGCATAAACGATAGTACGTTCCACAAGAAAATTCTTTCTTGGTAACATATTAAATAAATCTTCTTTAGAAATCAAAACTCACCCACCTAACGAATACTTTTTGAAGAAGGTTTCAAGCAGAAAGCTTGTTACAGGGTATTTATATATATTTTCATCGTCTAAAAAATGCTCTTTTTTAAAAGATTGTTGTTTTTTTAATAGTTCTTGAACAAAAACCGTTTTAGGTTGATTAGAACGGATATGCGAGACTCATGCGGGAGCAGCGGGACAGGTGAGACTCATGCAGGCACTGTGCACCGAGGAGGCTCACCACTCGCCCCTCGAAAAAGCGAGCATCCTCTCGTTGCAATCAACCATTCACAATACTTGTTATATAGTAACAAAATTTGCGAAAACAGCAATTAAAAAACACACGAGAGCATTTATGCAATCTCGTGTGTTGACTTGCTAATTGCCATTGATGTGAACTTGTTAGCTGGTGGATAATCAATGGGCGATATTGCCTGTGTTAGCTCTGATTATTCGAATATAGATATAATCCATAATCTTGCATAACAGAGGTGTGTCCCATTTGCCGCAACATTGTAGCTATACTGCCACGGTGATATGATCCGTGAGTGACAACGTGTAAGATCGTTTCAGAAATAGAGGTTTCAAGCACCCCTGCATATGGATTATCAACCAAAATTACTTTTTCACTATCCTCTTGATTGTTCAGGAGTGCCTTGTATTTTTCAGATAAGTCTAAAAAGTTCTTTTTCATTTCCTCAATACAGCTTGTTTCTATCAGTTCTCTTAATTGATCAGTGGAAGCCATTGCTTCATTCATATTTCTTCTACCTGAGATAATTTCAAACCATGTGTAATCAGTCAAATAAATGTGAGACATCACCCTAGAAACCGAAGAAAAACCACTTTGAATGTCCTTATGATAAATGTCCTTTGGAAGTTCTTTTAAACGGTCAAGAATAACTCCATTTGCCCAAACGTGGTAGTCGTACATTTTTGATGAAGGATGCGCCATTTTCATTCCTCCTCTTTTTGCATGTCCTTAGCTTAATTATGCTTTCTTTTTCATTAGCTCTTCTTCAATTCCGTTCATCATTTCATATGCCCCTGTTGACTTATTTGAACATACAACGATTTTTAGGGATAAATCAGGATAAATAGCAGCGTGAAAGCTAACTCCAGGATCATAGCCCATTACATGATATTTAAAGATGCTATTTGCTTTTTTCTTGATCCATATTCCATAACCATAATAGCTATCCCCTTTGACTTGAGTATGAGCTGTTAGTAGCTGATTAGTAAGCGCCTCGTTCAATAATTTATGATTCATGAGAGCTCCCCATAGCTTTATCATATCTTGAACAGTTACAAATGCTCCACCGTCCGAACCACCTTGTACAGGTAGTGAGTAGATATTCGTTTTCCATGTTCCATCTGAATGATCGATGTATCCAAGCGCTGTCCTTTCCGGAAGAGAGTCCAACGCAAAATATCCTGAATTTAACATGCCAGCTTCTTTAAAAATACGTTCTTCAACGTAGTCAGTAAAGACACACCCACTTGCTTGTTCGACTACCAAACCTAACAAAATATACCCTGCATTATTGTAGTGAAAGCGCTCGCCGATTGGTGAATTCATGTTCTTATTTTGAAATAAATGCAAAAAGTCTTTCAAACATCTGATTTGATACATTGGGTTTTTGACCCACAGTTCCTCAAAGTCACCCATTACTTCCTCATCAAAATAATCCGGTATTCCTGCAGTATGTGTCAGTAAATGATGGATGGTGATCCTTTCGTCAAAATGAGGAAACTTTAAATCTAGACATTCGCTTAAAGTAGAATCGAAAGAAAGTATTCCTGCTTCCACAAGCTGACAAATTGCTATTGAAGTAAAGAGCTTACAGCCTGAAGCTATACCATACCGGGTTGCTGTTTTATTTTTAATTTTTTCAGAGCGATTAGCGTAACCATAGCTAACATCTGCGAGAATCCTTTCCCCATCCACAACAAAAGCAGTACCTGAGAAATGCATTTTACTTTGAATACTTTCAAGCCTTTTTATCATTTCTATGTTCATTTATATACCTCCAATCTTTACAGTGTATATTTGCAATATCTTAAGTTGATAGGAATTGATAACTAATCATATAGTAACGGTTACTTTACATATATAAAACAGAAAAGAGATTACAAGGTTTCTTTATAAAGACTTGTTCTGTATATAATTGTTACATGCATCTAAATTCTTTCGATTAATCACTACTTTTCAAGTATTGTTATTTATTTTCCTTATAACGGATAGTCATTAGAAGCAAAATAAAATTCTTTCATAATATTGCAATGATGAAGTTCATGGCCAGCAAGAATACTAGCCATTGCACGTACAGTAACTTCTGATCCGTTTGCGATCCCTCGTCTCAACCAGTCTTCTGGATTAAGACTCTTTAACAATTGCAATGTAGCGTTTCTAACAATAGTTAAATTTAATACAAGCTCATTTATGGTTTGTTTATCAAACGCGGCATTTTGTACATAAACATCCTTATCATAACGGGGAAGCTCCTTGTTTTCCCCTCTCGATATACAAAGAAGTGTATAACCTAAAATTCGCTCAGTATCTGTAAGATGGCCAATTATTTCTTTCACACTCCATTTATTAGGAGCGTATCTAAACAGCCCCTGTGTTTCAGTTATATTCTGAAGCAACATGTTCGTCTCCTTAATTTGCTGCTCCAATATTGCTACTATATCTCCATCAGGTAATAAGTTCACGTATCTTGAAAAATAGGCGTCATATTCCTTGATTCCTGGTCTTTTCTCCACGATTTTCATTCCTTTCACTTTTATTAGAAGGACACTTTACTTGTTTTATTCGTCATTCCTTCTGTTAATCCCTCCAATTTGTTATAAAATTCCAATTCAATACAAGTAGTAATAGGTGAATAAACAACTTAGAGGAACGAGCTATCCCTTAAATGATGTAAAGAATTTGGTTGGAATTTTTCACTAAACTAAAAATACGTTACCACATTTGTAGTAACGCATCTTGATAATTTGTATTAGCAATTTCCTTGTTTCACGAAACCTTTTCTCTTCCATTCGTTATGTATAATGAATGTGAGGTGATACTATATGTTTAATTAACTGGATTGTTGTATTTTTATTGCTATCAAGCTCTTGCTTTTTCACAGGATATGCTTTAAAAACAATATTTGTATACTCTCCAATTTTCGGGTGGCTTCTAGGTTCTACTTTACATATTACTGCTACAGTTTTTGCAATTAAAAGATATATAGGTCAGTACAAATAAATAAATAAATAAATAAAAGCAAGAAAAAATCTCTCCTACTCCAATCTACATAATTTACTTTGGGAGAGTAAGCTGCCATGATACACCGAATTTATCAACAATCCAACCAAACTTCTTACTAAAGGAATAATCATCTAAAGGCATTAGAACGCCTCCACCATCAGATAATTTCTAAATAAAGTTGATCAATTTCTATTTCAGTATCACATGTAATATACAATGAAAACGAAGGGGTAAACGTAAATTCATGCTTAACATTACTATCAATGCACATAAACTCCTGTCCCTTTAAAGAAAAGGTAGCATGCATAATACTTCCCTCTTCACCAGCTTCATTAGCTCCATAACGTGTCATACTCGTTATTTCTGAATCTTCGATCGATGATATGTAATAATTCATAGCTTTTTCAGCATTGCCTTGGAACATAAGGAATGGTGTAACCTTTGACATCGTAATTTAGCTCCTTTTTCATAAAAGATTCTGGTCTGTTGCTATTTATTTTCAGTATAACAAACTGCCTTCAATTGCCCTAGTCTATCCTTTTTCTGAAAGTAAAAAAGAGACAGGGGTGTTTTCCCTGTCTCTAGTAACTTAATCAATTATGAAAATTCGTGCCATCTGTCGTTGCTTTAATTACTTCTGAGCGAATGACAAAGTCACCGAAGTGTTCGCCTTCTGTGCGCTCTTTAGCGTAGCGAGAAAGAAGTACACGAAGTTCACTTAAGATTTCTTCTTCGCCAATGTTTTCGCGGTACATTTTGCTAAGACGGCTACCATCAAAGGCTGCTCCTAGATACATATTGTATTTTCCAGGGGCTTTACCGATAAAGCCAATTTCACCGAGTGCATGGCGAGCACAGCCATTAGGACAGCCCGTCATACGGATCGTAATTTCTTTATCTCTTAAGCCGTTTTCATCAACAATGGCATCAATCTTATCAATTAGACCCGGCAAGTAGCGTTCTGCTTCTGCCATCGCCAATCCACACGTTGGAAGAGCAACACATGCCATTGAGCTGCGGCGAAGAGCAGAAAAATGCTTACCATCTGTCAAACCATATTTCTCAATTAGTTCGTTGATTTTTTTCTTTTTCTGACTAGTTACATTTGCAATAATTAGGTTTTGGTTAGGTGTTAGACGGAAATCACCAGTATGAATTTTTGCGATTTCTCGTATACCAGTCATCAATTTATAATCTTCAAGATCGGTAATTCGTCCACCTTCAACAAATAACGTAAAATGCCATTTACCTTGAACACCTTTCACCCAACCATAGCTATCACCGTTATGGTCAAAATGATATGGCTTAGCTTCACCTAAGCTCCAGCCAAGGCGGTTTTCAAGTTCTTCCTTGACAGTTTCCAGTCCAAGGCGGTCAACCGTGTACTTGAATCGAGCATTTTTACGAACAGAGCGGTTTCCGTAGTCACGCTGTATCGTAATAATTTTCTCCGCTACATCATAAACTTGATCCGGAGTACAGTAGCCGATTACTTTTGCAAGCTGCGGATAAGTTTCTTTATCACCGTGGGACATACCCATACCGCCGCCAATCGCAACGTTAAAGCCAACCAGCTTGCTATCTTCAACGACTGCAATTAATCCAAGGTCCTGTGAAAAGACATCAATATCATTTGATGGCGGTACAGCAATACCGATCTTAAATTTACGCGGCAAATAAAGCGGTCCGTACATTGGCTCGACTTCTTCTATTTCAGGTGTAGAGGCCACTTTCTCTTCATCTAACCATATTTCATGATAGGCTCTTGTGCGTGGCAATAAATCATTACTCAATTTTTTTGCCCATTCATATACTTCTAAATGAACGTCAGATTGATATGGATTTGAGTTGCACATAACGTTACGGTTTACATCACCACAGGCAGCAATCGTATCCATTAAGGAAGCATGGATTCCCTGAATCGTTTTTTTCATATTCCATTTTAAAATACCGTGCATTTGGAACGTCATACGTGTCGTTAGTTTCAAGGTGCCGTTACCATATTTTTGAGAAAGATCATCCATAGTTAGCCATTGATCAGGTGTTGCTACACCACCCGGTAATCGAACACGTAGCATGAACTGATACGCAGGTTCAAGTTTTTGCTTTTGGCGCTCATTACGAAGATCACGGTCATCCTGCAAATAGCTTCCATGATGCTTCATTAAGCGATTATCATCATCAGAAATTCCAGCGCTGAGCGAATCTAGCATTGATTCTGCCAGTGTGCCTCGCAAATAGTCACTTTCTTCTTTAATGCGCTCAACATCACTTGGCTTTCCTTCAGGTGCTTTTAAAATTTTGTTCACCATGTTGAAAAAACTCCTTTCACTTCAAAATCAATATACATCACGCTGATAGCGTTTTTGTTGTTGCATGTCGGCAAGATACTGTTCCGCATTTTCACGGCTCATACCGCCTTCTTTTTCGATTATATCAATAAGTGTTTGATGGACATCATGTGCCATGTTTTTCTCATCTCCGCAAATATAAACAGCTGCTCCTTCTTGAAGCCAAGCGAACAATTCTTTGCTTTGCTCAAGCATGCGATGCTGTACATATACTTTTTCTTCCGTATCACGAGAAAACGCAACATCCATTTTCGTCAGAACACCCTCATTTACCCACTTTTGCCATTCTGTTTGGTATAGGAAGTCTGTGACGAAATGCTGATCACCGAAGAATAACCATGATTTCCCTTCAGCCCCAACTTCTTCACGCTCTTGCATAAACGAACGGAATGGCGCAATACCTGTCCCTGGACCAACCATGATAATTGGTGTCTCTGGGTTTGATGGCAGCTTAAAGTTTTGATTATTTTGAATGTAAATCGGCAATGTGTCCCCTGGTTGTAAACGTTCCGCACATAAAATTGAGCAGACGCCTTTTCGTTCACGTCCATTTGCATTGTAGCGAACAGCCCCAATTGTCAAATGCACTTCATCTGGATTCGCGGAAATACTGCTAGCGATTGAATAAAGTCGTGCCGGCATTTTGCGAAGAATGGAGATAAACTCTTGTGCCGAAGCATTCCACGGACCAAATTCGCGGAGCAAATCAAGCAAATCGTGACCTTGCAAGAATGCTTTTACTTGTTCTTCATTACCTGGAGCTACAAGCTCTTGTAACGCTTTATTTGCTGAAAGCTTTGCAGCTTGCTCAAGAAGTGGTTTTGTTAAAACCGTAATCTCAAAGTGAGAGATGAGTGCTTCTTTAAGCAGACGAACCTCGCCTTGTTTATTAACCGTCACACTTTCATCTGGATTCCAATTCATTTCCTCAAGTAGTAACCCTACTAGCTCAGGATCGTTTTCAGGATAGACACCAAGACTGTCACCTGGTTCATATGTGAGTCCAGATCCTTCAAGTGATAATTCAAGATGACGCGTTTCTTTATTTGAGCCGCGACCATTTAAATTTAAATTTTCAAGCACTTCTGCTTTAAATGGATTTGTTCTAGAATATGCTGATTGACCTGTTTGAGCTGTTGTAACTTGAGTAGGTGCAGCACTTCCACCCTGTGCTTCACTTAAGCCGCCAAGGACGCCTTCAAGCCATTCTGCTGCAGGCTCATCATAATCAAGATCACAATCAACACGTTGAGATAGCCTTGTGCCACCTAGCTCTTCTAAGCGCTGATCAAATTCTTTTCCTGTATGACAGAAAAATTCATATGAGCTGTCTCCAAGCGCCAATACTGAAAAGCGGAGATCGTCAAGCTTTGGAGCACGTCTGCCATGAAGAAACTCATGGAAAGTTAGCGCATTATCCGGCGGATCGCCTTCTCCGTGTGTGCTCACAACGATAAGAAGATTTTGAACTTTCTTCAAATTATTTGGTTTAAAATCGTTCATAGACGAGACGGTTACTTTAAAGCCTTGCCCTTCAAGTGTCTTGCCTGTATTCTCTGCAAGTCCTTGTGCATTACCTGTCTGTGAACCATAAAGAATGGTCACATCTTTTGAAATTGTCTGCCCTGTGCTCGCGACTGGAACTTCTGTCACTGGAGCTTCTGTTGTTACCTGAACGGATGAGGTCTGGCTCGCGGCAAGATACCCACTTAGCCAAACCTTTTGCGATTCTGTTAAGCTTGGCAGAATGCGGTTAAGGAGCTCTGCCTGCTCCTGATTAAACGGACTGTTCAATACCTGAAGTTGCAACAATATCCACCTCACAAAAGAATATAAACTTATTCAGTCATTATTCTATTAATAATGACTGATTTCTACAATTCTTGCAATTCACTTTTTACAGAAAATATGATTAATTTCATCATAGTTTTACTATTCCTATAAGTCAAGTTGGTTTTATCCTTATAAGCTTTTTTAAATGCTTCCATTAGAACTATCGTAACAAGTTTAATAATTAAACTTTACCGGAAAACATAAAATTAGTAAAATAAATATAAATTATCACAACTATTAAAATTCCTAATAATAAGGTGGACTTCCTTTGCACTATGACACGCTAAAAACATTTATTACTCTTGTTGAAGTTAAAAACTTTACAAAAACAGCAGAAATCCTTCGTATGTCACAGCCTAGTGTCAGCTTACATATTAAAAATTTAGAAACAGAATTCAATACGACATTATTTCTACGCTCACCTAAGTCCTTAAAAATCACCCCAACTGGCGAGATTTTATACGAACGTGCGAAGCAAATGATCACAATTTATGAGCAAACAAGACAAGATATTCTCGAACATCATAACTCCATTAAAGGAGAATTAAAGATAGGTGCAAGTTTTACAATCGGTGAGTATATTTTGCCTTCTTTACTATTAGATCTTCAAAAAAATTTTCCAGAGCTTGAACTTCAAGTTATCATTGGAAATACAGAAGAAATTGTCCAATCTGTTCGGTTATATCAAGTAGATATCGGGTTAATTGAAGGACATACAAATGAAAAGGAAGTTTCTGTACACGCCTTTATGCAGGATGAATTATTTATTGTTTCATCCAACAATCATTCACTCACCTGTAAAGATGAAGTGACAATTGCTGATCTTCAGGATCAAGACTGGGTAAACAGAGAAGTTGGCTCAGGTACACGTGAATATTTTAATCACTTCATACGATCAAATGGCTTAAAGGTCAAATCACTTTTAACGATAAGCAGTAATCAAGGAATTAAAGAAACACTAATAAATGGTACGGGACTCTCGCTTTTATCCCGCAGTGTAATTGAAAGGGATGTGCAGCACAAAAATCTTGCGATCATTCAATTGAAAAATCAGCCCTTTAATCGAACACTTTCCTATGTATATTCTCCAATCATGCAAGATAAAAAGAATGTTAAAACATTTATCCATGCATTAAATAAAAAATGGCCTAATAGATCCAATCAACCATAGGAAGGATGCTCGACCTCGAAGATGCAGTAATATTTATTTCTTACAAAAAGAAAAAAGTCTGGGAATCATTTTGATATCCAGACTTCTAATTACCATTTTTTTCTTTTTCAGTTTGTTTTATGGCCTTTTTCTAAAACCAAATGAACCTGACTTAAAACGATCGCTCCAAGTCCTTGTATAACTGTCTTTACTATTATTTGGCCAATAATTACAGCCGGAACAGCTTCCCATGGGAGAAAATCCGCTCCAATTGGACTCAAACCAATGATGACAAATACAACAGAATCTAAAAATCCTCCAACCAAGCCGCTATAAAAAACACGCCAGCTCATTGGCAGTTGCAAGCGTGTATAAATCTCTGTATCCGTTGTTTCAGCAAGTAAGAAAGAAATAGCTGAAGCTAAAACAATGATTAATGTATCACCTAATAGAAAAGATACAAGTGCTGAGAGGATTAATGCTATCACAATAAACAAATACGTCTTTTTTCTACCATATTTGTTTTGGACAAGATCACGAAAAATAAACGTTGCACCGATTAACAATGTGCCCATAGGTACAATAAAAACCCAAAATTGTAGTGGTGCAAAAGCTGCTGTGATGACGTTTGCTAGGATGATTGAAACTAGATAGAGTGCTATTCTCATTTTTTACCTCCGTGCTTATTTTTCATAAAGCTAACTATATGAAGATGTACAATCATTCAAAAATACGATCATTATACTATTTATTTTGTTATTAATCTAATTAAGTTAATTATATCTGTATTTAAAAAAGAAAACAGACTACCCCATTCAGATATGAACTTGGGACAGACTGTTTTCTTTGTTTGATCCTATTTTAGAAGTATGTATCCAAATCTCAATTTACCTTCTTTGGCATTCAATAATCAGTAATCCATTCTCAACCAAATACTCGTATAGCTCTAAGAGTTTATTATAATTATAAACCTTCATGTCATCTCATTTATTTTAATATATTCTTTCTTATTATCAAAATCATAGATATTTTCCCCAGAATCCTCATAAAGGGCACCCACCCCATTACAATTAATTTAAATTTTTTTTGACTTGTTAAATTATATTTAAATGAAGATCAAATGAGAGTTTATCAATAATAAGTGAGTTAGGGATTTCATACTTTTCCTGAGTCTTTAATTAGGAAGTCTTCATTTCACCAACTTGAAATTTAAAACTCATAGCTCTCCCTATAGATGAAATTTGATATGTGATTACGTCAATTTCACTCATCCTCAACATCAATTAAGTAAACTTAATTTTTGAAACCACCAAGTTCTTCAGCTTGCTTTTTTCTTATCTATTCTATTTCATTGATCGTAGAGCCATGATAAGCAGCTAACGCATGGATAATCTCTATACATCAACAAGTTCCTCAAGTGAACTTTCCATATCCTTTGCTTTCACAAACTCTCTTAATTTTTCAAAGACTTTTTCTTGTCACTTTTTTATGTAATCTTCATTTGATAAAATTCGAGTATTGTGTATTTTTTACCTGTTTTTTCAAATACTTCTGGAATTTTATCTCTTATAAGCTTGTTATTAACTTACATAATTGTCTCTACTCTCTCTACTAATACATTCTTTTTTAAAAAACCAGGTCATTTCGCTACCCTTAAGTTTAATGATTTAATATTATACAATTACTAGACATTTGAAAAAAGTGCACCTTGAATTAAATCAACACTATGAATAACTAATTTTTTTGCGAATAAAGGCAATGCAAAGCAGTAATATTGGTACAATAATTTGCAATGGTACATGGACATATATTGGAATATATTTAATACCCGATTCTAAAAATTCTACAAAGTTATCTCCAATTAAAAGTGATAAGGCTGAAATTATAGTACAAATTCCAAGTAGTACGGAATGAGTTTGTTTTAACTTAAATAATTGAGAGATGCCAACAGCAGCACCAAATGTCCAACAACCTACTTTAAAAAACACACCTGCTACCATCATTAAAATAACTAAGGCATCGAAACGCTCAAGAAAGTCTGCAATAGATACCATCTGAGCAGATTCAAGTAGAGGAAAAAAACTTTCAGTGTAAATTTCTGGCCCTAAAACCGATAACATCATGATACTATTAATCACTAATAATAAACCTGAAAATAGTATTACGGATAAAGCAACCTTTTTTATATGCTGTTTTTTATTTACATAGGGTAACAACATTGTGATGATAATTGATTCACCAAATGGAAAGGTTAATACACTTGGGAATACCTCTTTCACTACTGGTTTAAATCCATTTCCTAATATTGGGGTAAGGTTATTAATAGTAAATCTTTCAACAGTTATTAAGAGTACCCAAATAATAATGACTGAAAATATATAAATGGGAAACACGATTTCTCCCATTCGACCAAAAGTCTCTATTCCCCCTCGCAAACAATAAACCATCAAAATCATAAAACTCCCAATGACAATTGCTATTGGCATTTCATCTAAGATTGATGAGGCAAGCAATTCACTGAAGTCTCGACAATTTCTTGCAGCGATATATGTAAAATAACAAATATAAATAATAATGACTGGATATGAAAGATACTTGCCTATTATTTTAGGGAGCATTTGAATCAATGAATCTTCAGGATAAAAAACCGATAATTGTGTGTATACTCCCATTAATATAAGACCACAAAACATAGCTAATATAATAACAATCCATGCATCTTGCTTTGCTCCTGATCCTAACCCTAGAACAATCGCTGATCCACATTCGAATCCTCCTAATACGTAAAAGAGTTGTAGTGCACTTATTTTTTCTTTTTTCATTTAATCACCCTTAAACGAGCAGCTTTTCACGAATAGTATGTTCAATAATGGTAAGGATATTCAGTTAGGGGTGACATTAGGAAGCTAACTACAGCTTCAAACAGAAGAGTTTTCAAGATTGAATTTTTTACGAATCATTAGGCGCTGGAGCTAGATATAAAAGTGTTATTCTCAGTACAAGAATTATATAGTTTCCAAAACGAAAAAACACCCAACAGAAAACTTGTCAGGTGCACTTCTCTAAATCACAGCTCGAATCTGCTTCGTATAGAAAAACCTTACAATAAAAAAGTAAACAACCTGTATCAAGAAAAAGATACTCAGTACAATTGCAGACTCATTGAACAGATTGTATTGAAACATATTTGATAAGGCGGTAAGAGCCACTGCCCCATGGATTAGAGCGATGACGATTGGTGCGAAGAACAAAAGAGCTGTTTGTCTGTTCAGCACCTTCTTCAGTTCACCTTCTGTTAATCCCATTTTCGCGATTGATTGGAATTTTTGTTTGTCTTCGTCTAGATCAGTGTATAGACGGAAGTAGAGAAAGCTTCCTGATGAGACGAAGAAGACGATTCCGATAAATAATCCAACAAACAAGATCGGTCCATACTGCTTGTTTATTTCGTATACTTCATAGTCAACCGAAGTGTACTGATAGTCTTCAGTATATTTCTTAAGGTTTTTCGCTAATATTTTCCCAACTTGGACCAATTCTTGCTGGGCACCTTTTGCATTCCAAATAAAGAGATCTTCTTTTTCAATTGGTTCTTTTAGTTGAGTGAAATCCTCATCGGTGACCACATAGTAAGCTAAGTTTCCAGGTATGGACGCTGATTCGTTCTTTTCTATAGGCTTAGCAGCGCCAGACTTTAACTCAATCGGTTCATTCATCATTTCTTCCGCTAGTCTATTATTAAATAGCATATACCCTACCACGAGTGCTTGACCATTTTCAAGCTGGATGGAATCAGTATTTAGCAGTTCGGTGAGGTGGTTATAGTCTGATTGCTTGACGATAAGTGTAGGTACCTCTCGATCGCTTAAATCGAAGTAACTTAGTGTCATGTTTGCCTTCTTTGTTTTCACTTTCTTTTTGCTTAGTTCTTCTTCAATTAAAGCGATATCCGCCTCTTTCGATGTTGATCCAGCAAATGATGTGTACGTAATTGAATAGGGATTTGTATCCTTCAATCCACCTGTGATTAACGATTGAAACCCAAAAAGTGATCCGATTGCACAAAAGGATACAGTTGAAATGATCGCAACCATAAAAAATGTCCGTGCATTGTCTTTCATACGAAAGGATAGATCTGAAAAGAGAACCATATTTGTTTTCTTCCAAAAGATTGCTTCTTTGTTTTTAAGCTTTCTAATGACATACACATTTAATTGAGTAAATAACAAATAAGTGCCAATAATCACGACGATCACAACTGGTACCATGACCACTGTAACAGCCATGCCTATTGCAAGTAAAGCTGTAATGTAGCCGCATCCCAGTAATAGAATCGCGACGATTGTCAAGAAGATCGAGGCCTTTGGTTCACCTTTCGACCTTTTGTTTCCTTTAATAAGGTTGATTAGCTTTCTGCTTCGTAATAAAAACGAAACTGAAAAAGAGATAACCAAAAAGAGTAGGATAAAGGAAGCAAATGTAGCTAAAATAGCCTTTAATGGTAAATAAAAGTTAAGATCTGTACCGATGACTAGGACATTTTCCGCAATAAGTAGAATCACTTTGGAGAATACCAGACCAAGCGCAATTCCACCTAGGGTAGCGAAAAATCCAATTAGCATATTTTCTAGAAACACCATCGAACGGATTTGTCTCGTTGACATCCTCTGAATCATCAAGATCCCAAATTCTCTTTTTCTCGACTGAATAAAGGAGCCCATTGAGTAAAGAACAAAGAAAAATGAAAAGACATAAATAATCCCTGCTGCAACAGTTAAACCAGACGTTACATGCTTATTCATCTCAGGTCCAGTTAACGCTGGGTGAAACGCAAAAATTGCAAATGTAAAAAAGACCATGACTGTAAACATACTACTAAGAAAGTATGCGGCATATAAACGTTTATTTCGGGTGACATTGTTAAACGCGAATTGACGAAAGGTCATTTGCATTACCTCCCAACAGGGAAAGAGTATCGATGATCTTCTGGAAGAAGGCTTGACGATTGTCACCGCGATGGATCTCGGAATAAAACCTTCCATCCTGAATAAAGACGACACGATTGCAGTAGCTAGCCGCAAGTGGTTCATGTGTGACGAGCATCATCGTTGTCTGTAGTTCACGATTAATGGATTCTAGCATTTCCATGACATCTTTTGATGCTTTAGAATCCAGATTCCCAGTTGGCTCATCTGCAAGTAGTAGCTTCGGCTGATGAATCATTGCGCGCGCTATCGCTGCTCTCTGCATCTGTCCACCTGAAATTTCGTAGGTGCGTTTTTTCATTATGTTTGTAATTCCAAGTTTTTCAGCAATCGCTCCTGCTTTTTGTTTCATTTCGCTAACTTGATGTCCATCTAATGTTAATGGTAAGACGATGTTTTCTTCTGATACATTGCTTTATTTTCTACGTCGCTAAACGGGCGCTTGCGCTATTGTTCCTTTTTGGTTACTTTCCCCACTTTTCAAACGACATTTTGAGGAAATAATAATGTTAAAAAGCATGTGAGGTGAAAAAGTTTGTCCCATGATTATATAAGAGATTGGATTACTGTTGAGGATGATGACGGTAACAAAAAGCAGTTTGTCGTTGAAGCATTATTAGCAATGGAAGAAAATACCTATGCATTATTAAGATCAGAGCATGAGCTTGATCATGCGATTGTTATGCAAGTCGAGAATGAAGATGACGAACAGTATCTTATAGGCATAAATGATCCTCTCAAAAAAACAATGGTTCTTGATGCATATGAAATTGCAGTAGAGGCAAATCCAGCAGATTAAGTTGTTAGGAAGAGGGAACAAATCATGGATGCTAACATTATTGATGTGATAGATGAAGATCTAAAAAACCAAATTAAAAAAGAAATTAATGGAATGACTTTCACAAAAAACTTTCGATCTCCAACTGCAGAGGAATGGTATATTTTCTTACCAAGCTATAAAGATCCCGTTTCAGGTGGTGCACCTGGTAAAACCATCATCCATTACAATCTGTACGATACAAAACATATCTTTATTAACACGACGATTATTTTTGATGATCCTGCATTGCATAAAAGCGAATGACATCGGCTTGTTTATGCAATTTCAGATGAAATTGTCAATCGCCTTGTTGGTTATGCTGATACTCTTTTATCTGTTCATTCAGGTGAGAATTCATACAATGCGGAATATAAACAACAATAAAGTGAAGATTTCCACCAAAAGGGTTTACACTCACTCGGTTAAAATGGAAAACGAGAACAAATATAGAGGGATGAAACTATGAACAATGAACTAATACAAGCCATTAAAGATTATGCAAAACCCTTAACCAATCTCAATGACTTCAACTCACTTCTTCATGAGATTGAGATGCAAAAATATGTATTATTAGGGGAAGCATCACATGGGACGTCTGAATATTATAAAATTCGTGCTGAACTATCTAAAAAGCTTATTGTAGAAAAAGGCTTCACCTTTTTAGCTGTCGAAGGAGACTGGCCTGCATGCCAACATGTAAACCGTTATATTAAAGGCTTTGATCAAGTCACTCCAAATGCTAGAGAGGTGTTACAATCCTTTAACCGTTGGCCTACTTGGATGTGGGCAAATGAAGAAATGATTGAGCTTATTGAATGGTTAAAGGAATATAATCAAAAGCAACCTAAAGATACGCAGGTTGGCTTTTATGGAATTGATATTTATTCTTTATGGGAATCAATGGATGAAATTATCAAGTATTTAGAAAAAACCCATTCTCCCCAACTCGAAGATGCCAAAAAAGCATTTACATGTTTTGAACCCTTTAATCGCCAACCTGAAAAATATGGAGTGTCTGCTGCCCTTTATTCAGAAGGATGTCATGATGAGGTCATCAAGCTTTTAACAGAAATTTGTTTAAATAAAAATAAACAATTAGACTCCGCAGAGAATCGTTTAAATCTTGAAGTAAATGCTCTTATTACAGCTAATGCTGAAAATTACTACAGAACAATGGTAGTAAATGATAACGAATCCTGGAATATTCGCGATCGGCACATGGTTGAGGTAATCAATAAAATTAGTGAGTATTACGGCAACCAAGCAAAAGGAATCATCTGGGAACATAATACACATGTTGGTGATGCACGGGCAACTGATATGGCTGCTGAAAGTATCGTAAACGTTGGACAATTACTAAGGGAACAAAAAGGGAAAGAGGATATCTTTATTGTTGGCTTTGGAACACATCGCGGGACAGTCATTGCAGCTGATCAATGGGGGGTAAACTTTGAAAAAATGATCATTCCACCAGCTGAAGCCGGAAGCTTCGAGGATGCTTTGCATAAGGCTGGTCCTAGTGATAAGCTATTAATCTTTAACGATGAAAACCATCATAAATTTAATCGAACGATAGGTCACCGTGCTATTGGAGTCGTTTATGATCCTAAATATGAACATTATGGAAATTATGTACCATCAGTCATATCAGACCGGTATGATGCGTTTGTTTATGTTAATTATACGAATGCTCTTACCCCACTTAAAGTGGAGGCAGTTTTTCTATAAATGCTTTAACATAAAGGTTGCAGTTTGAATCGTTTTCTAATGCTAGCTACAATTTGAAAAAAATATAAAAAAAGACTAGAAATAATTTTCAACCTTGTTATAATGCTTATTGAGTACATGACATTATATTAAAGGTGGTCGATTATGGGGAATACTTGTAGGTATGTTGTCAATGCGGTTGGTAAATGTGGAGAAACATACTATACCCAATTTAATGATAAAAAAGAACTTAAAAATTGGATAACTGACCATCAAGAAAAATTAATTATGAATGAATTAAAAATTGTTGATAAAGAAATTCATCCACTCTTAAAATGGTTCAATCCTAAAAAAATGATGTAAGTGCCTATTATTAAAAAAATGGAAAAAAGGTCCAATTCCAATATGAATTAGACCTTTTTTCATTATCCTGGGATCATTGATATGCTATAGACATTTTTCAAAAAACGTTATACATACATCCTGATCGAGGAAACTAAACTCATTATTTCCCCACTTTTTTAACAAGACAGCCATTGTGCCTATTACAAACTTAACATACGAAGTATGTTTAATAGAAGTAACTATTAATGCTAAATAAATGACAAGTTTGCTTTACCAACGATTCAAGTCTGTTGGGGAAGGATAAAACCCTTTTAATGTAGAAATTATAAGTATAGGTAATAACATCACCTAGCTTCAATTCCTTTAGAGAAAGGATAGATTTTAATTATGTACGAGCTCAAAACAAAAGAAACCGACAACAGTGTTGTTGAGTTTATTGAACTTGTCGAAAGCCCTAAAAAACGTGAAGATGCTTATAAATTGTTAGATATTTTCACTGAAACGACAGGATTTAATGCAAAGATGTGGGGCCCAAGTATTATTGGGTTTGGTGCTTATCATTATAAATATGAATCCGGTCACGAAGGTGATGCTCCACTCGTGGGCTTTTCACCACGAAAAGCAAAAATCAGTTTGTATTTTGCAACAGGTGACACAAAACGTGATGAATTATTAAAGGACTTTGGAAAACATACTACAGGAAAAGCGTGTGTATACATAAATAAAGTAGCAGATATTGATGTTAATATTTTAAAAGTGCTAATTAATCAGTCAGTGAGATTTTTAAAAGAAACGTACCCAGATTAAAGCAATCTAAAATGTGGCTTTATCTATCACATCTGTAATGTAGATTGATTCTTTCATAAAATGGTCCATTTAAATATAATGTAAACAGGAAAGAGGTCATTCTTAGAAGGAATGACCTTTATATATTATGGCATAATAAAATTACCTACATGAGTTATTCCTGCCAAAATTTTCACCTTTTTATACCAATCTTTAAAAGAATGCCCATGTTAAATATCTATTTTCCAGGGTAAATAACAACAAGTAGATTATCATTTCTAAATGAAAAGAACGTAATGTTAGGGGATATTTAACGATGGTAAAGTCCAATAAAGTGAAAAGATTTATCCTACCTTTAAAATGGGAAAGAATTAATCCTGCACAAACATTGTCACTAGGATTTTTGTGCCTTATTGGATTAGGTACTTTGTTACTCATGTTACCCTTTGCTACAAAAGATCGACATCACTTATCTTTTATTGATGCATTATTTGAAGCAACCTCTGCTGTTTGTGTTACAGGATTAGTGGTAGTAGATACTGAGACGACTTTTACCCTTTTTGGTCAAATTGTTTTAATGGTATTAATCCAAATTGGTGGTCTTGGTTTTATGACTTTCGGAATCATTATTGCGATTGTTTTAGGGAAAAACATAGGATTAAAAGGAAGACTTATGATTCAGGAATCTTTAAATCAACTTTATATTGAAGGAATGGTCAGACTTGTTAAGTTTGTTGTTGGTTTCACGTTCATAATTGAAGGAATCGGAGCTGTAATCTTAGCCATTCGCTGGTCTCACGATTTTGGCTTTCCAAAATCATTATTCTATGGCCTATTTCATTCTATTTCGGCCTTTAATAATGCAGGCTTTGACCTAATGGGAGAGTTTCGCAGTATAACGGGATATGTTGGTGATTTTACAATCATCTTAACACTTAGTTCCTTGTTTATGATTGGAGGAATTGGATATTTCGTCATATTAGATATTTTCAAAAAGAAATCATGGAAGAAACTTTCCTTACATACAAAATTAGTCCTTTTAATGACATTAATTCTTAATTTACTTGGAACAATCCTGATCTTTACTTTGGAGTACAATAACCCCGGAACATTAGGAGGATTGTCATCTCTAAAAGATAAAGTGTTAGGTGCTTATTTTCATGGGGTAGTTCCTAGAACAGCAGGTTTTAATACGTTGAATTTACCGGAGTTAACGCTAAGTTCCCAATTTGTTACGATTTTGCTAATGTTTATTGGTGGAGGCTCTGGAGGTACAGCTGGTGGAATTAAAGTTACCACTTTTTTCATTCTTATCCTTGCTGTTTGGACTGTATTGAAAAGAAGAGAAGATGTTAACATAATGAACAGGAGAATACCAAAGGATTTAATCTTTAGAGCATTTTCCATCACTGTTTACTCGACAGCCGTGGTATTTTTGATTTTGTTTATCTTAACGATTACAGAAAATGCTCCTTTGAATGTTCTAATTTTTGAAGTGGTTTCTGCGTTTGGAACCGTTGGAATGTCGCTAGGGTTAACACCTGAATTAAGTACACCAGGTAAAGTAATCATTTCATTTCTTATGTTTATAGGTAGAGTAGGCCCACTTACTTTAGCCTTTGCTTTAGCTAAAGAAAATAAAAAACTGCCTTTTAAGTATGTTGAAGAGAAGATTATGATTGGATAAAAACAAAGTAGAGGTTAAACTCAAAGGGGTTGAGCTATCCAAACAAAACCTGAATATAGTATCTTTTTACATTGAGAGTCTATATATTGTTTTGGAGGGGTCAACCCTTATGGTTTTGAGTCCACCTCTTTCTAAATTGAAGTAAATAATAAATTTATTTTATTCTCCTTTAAAGATGTTCTTGATTTGATAGCCTCCGTTTTTTAATTAAACCAACCTTACTTTTTAGTCCATAAATACATCGCGATTCTAATACTAAACATGATAGACAGGATCAAAAAATACCCTAAATTCCAGCTTAGTTCTGGCATATTTTCAAAGTTCATTCCATAAACCCCTGCAATAAAAGTAAGTTGCATAAAGATTGTGGTAATAACTGTAAGAACTTTCATAATGCGGTTTGTTTGATGTGAGTTCAATGAAAGGTAACTATCCCGTATATAACGATAAAATCTCATCCATTGTAACTTTAATTCTACTGCTTTCCACTTTACTTCTTCTGGGTAGTGAACTCTTGTGCCTATAAAGAAAAACACCTCCAAAATCGTTTAGATTACTAATACGACTCAAGGGGTGTTTTTTCCTTGTCTCATTTTACTGGGTCACTCTATTTCAGTAAATGAGTTCTTTTGTTCTGTATTGTCGCTGGAATTATTCATAAAGTCCTGGAATGTATAAGCTTGTATTGCTTTGTCCTAGTTCCTATGGAAAGAGAGCGAAATAAAGGAAGTATATATAATTTGGTTAATCGTTATATTAGTAACACTTGGCGGAGGTTTGGGTGTTTTTTGATCCTTAAAAATCATCCACTTAGTTATGGATTGATTTTTATCGTCCATTTTATTTTTTCATTATCCATATTTTTATTTTTTTATTGGTTTGGTTTTTATCGGTATTGTTTTCGCCTCTACTATGTGCGGGAAAGCTGCCATATACAATTGGTGGAGGAATAGGACAGTCTAGATTATGCATGTTTTTACTAAAAAAAGCTCGTATTGGGGAAGTTTATGCTTCTGTTTGGAATGAGCAATTATTCACGAGTGCAAAGAAAGGAATATTGACCTTTTGTAAGGAAGTTCTTCTTAAGATCTAACTCGAAGACTTCCGCTTTGTAAAGGAAACAATTCCCGAAGAGGTAAATATTTTGTGTTGTTCGTTTTTATAAGGGGTTCATATTCTACTATTATGTATCCCCTTTTCTATGATTGGCTGTATCTGCATTGTCCGAGTGTTTCACACCTTTGCTTTTATACGGTTTGTTACTCTTTGCTTTATTTTCACTAGCTTTCCAACGCGTCCAACCCTTTTTGCCTGTTCCTCTACCAGTTCCACTTTTACCTTTAGCTTTACTCATATCATCACTCCATTATTATTTAAAATACCAATCTTGGATCTATATTATACTTTTCACTTCAATATTTAGTCTTGCATGTAAGCAAAAAAGTGACATGCTAGTCCACTCGAGAATCCCTTCAATCAGTCTACCTATAATCGCAATAAAAAGATAGCGAATCTTTTTTTTATTCGCTTTTACTATCTTACGTCTATATTAGCATAAGTTAGATATAGTGAAATGATATGGAATTACCCCATTAGCTATAATATAAATAATCAATTTTAGTACAATCTGTAATACGAGCATAAACTCGCTAATAATTGATCACTCAATGGGAATATTAACAAATATATATTGAACCTGGGAGGATATAACCTTGAGCACAACAGAGAATGTTTTATCTATTTTCGCCTTAGGCGGTTTAAATGAAATCGGAAAAAATATGTATGTAATTGAGTATTCAAATAATATTGTGATTATCGACTGTGGTAATAAGTTCCCTGATGAAAGTTTGTTAGGAATTGATTTGATTATCCCTGATATTACCTACTTACTAGAAAATAAAGATAAAATAAGAGCATTAATCGTTACACATGGACATGAAGATCATATCGGAGGAATCCCGTTCTTCTTAAAAAAATTAAATGTACCCGTTTATGCCACACGTTTCACACTAGGTTTAATTGAATTAAAATTAGAAGAACATAAACTTTTAAGGGATACTGAGCTGATTGAAATTGAATCTAGCTCAAACTTAAATTTCGATGAAATAAATATAACTTTTTTCAAAGTGAATCATAGTATTCCTGATTGCTTAGGGGTTGTTTTTAACACACCTGAAGGAAAAATCGTACATACTGGGGACTTCAAGTTCGATTTGACCCCTGCGAATAACGAGCATTCGGATATTCATAAAATGGCAGAAATCGGAAAAGATGGCGTCTTCCTTCTACTGTCTGAAAGTACTAACGCTGAACGTCCTGGTTTAACCCCATCGGAGCAAATGGTAGGTAAACATGTTGAGGATGCCTTCATGAAAGCAGAACGCAAAGTAATTCTTTCTACGTTCGCTTCTAATATTAATCGCATTCAGCAAGTTGTGGATGCTGCACAAAAAACAAATCGAAAAATAGCTTTGCTCGGACGCAGTATGGTAAATGTAGTGGATGTTGCAATGGAACGTGGTTATTTAACAGTTCCTGATGGTATGTTAATTGAACAACAGGAAATCAATGAAATGGCCCCTGAAAAGGTAGCAATCTTATGCACCGGGAGCCAAGGAGAACCATTAGCAGCACTTGCCCGATTATCTACTGGAAACTTTCGGGGTGTCGACATTTTACCAGAGGATACGGTTATTTTTGCAGCAGGTCCAATACCAGGGAATGAACGGAATGTCACACGGATCGTAGACAACTTACTTACACTTGGAGCCAAAGTGATTTACGGAACAGGAAGTTCATCAGGAATGCATGTATCTGGCCATGGCTATCAAGAAGATTTAAAACTAATGCTTACACTAATGAAGCCAAAATATTTTATTCCTATTCACGGTGAATATAGAATGTTACACCATCATCGATTGTTAGCCGAATCCGTTGGAGTAGGGCAAGGAAACACGTTTATTATGAATAATGGTGATGTTGTAGATATTACAAATTCTATTGCCCGCCAAACTCGGACAATACCAGCAGGCAATACCTTTGTGGATGGGATAGGTGTCGGTGATGTCGGGGACATCGTGTTAAGAGATCGCAAACAACTTTCTGAAGATGGAATGGTCGTGATTGTTTTAACGATGAGTAAAAGGGAAGGAAAGCTAGTTTCTGAACCGGACACCATTTCACGTGGTTTCGTGTTTAACAGAGATTCCGAGGAACTCATAAGAGATGTTAATCGCCTTATTACAAAAACTGTTAACGATCTTCAAAAAGGGAATAAAAACCAATGGAGTGTCATTAAACAAAGTTTAAAAAAATCTGTAGGCCAATATTTATATGCTCAAACTAAGAGAAAGCCAATGATCCTTCCTATAATTATTGCAATTTAACATGGGAGTGGAAAGTTCCTTTAGCAGGATTCTCTGAGGCAAATTATCATAATATGAAAAGGAATAATAAATTATAACTTTTGCAACACAGTTGAATAATAAAGACTAACTAGGCTAGTTATGTAACTAGCCTTCCTATTTAATTTCAATCTTAAATTGGTTTAGAATATTATCCCCCAGCACTACTCGGTACATAATTAGATTGTTGCCCTTGTTCTCCTACTATAGTGGATGTTTCATGTTTTTCTATATCTGAGTAAAAACAATGGTACATGCTGTATACTATACTTTTATTCTATGATTGAAACCACCCGAAAAATTCAGCTTTTCTTAAATTATGTGATCTAGGACTTAAAGAAGGCTCACCATAAGGCTCCAGGACCGCCAGCGGAAATAGAACGCCTGCAGCGGAAATCAACAACCTAGTTTAACAGAAACAAAAAAAAAAGAATATATTCCCCAAACTACCATTGTTAAAATGTAGCTCATTGCACATAATCCCCCTCAAAAATAAAGACTATTATTAAAATTAATAGTTCCTTATAGTTAACCTAAGAGGATTTGTTAATATGAATTCCTACTATAAGTTAGAGAGGTAGCTTTATGAAAATTGAATCACCTAAAATACCTAATGATTTACCTTTAAGAAATTTCAATGACATTTTTTATGAGGAAGATCCTGAACTAGAATTGTGTCAAATTAATGATTCTATTTTTGATAACGAAATATTACCTAGGGTTCGTTTATATAAAATGATCATAAGGAATTGCAAGTTTAACAATACTGATTTTTCAAATATTGATATAACAGATGTATTTTTTGATAACTGCGATTTTTCGAATGCTAAAATGCGAAATTCTTCTATACATAGAGTCAAGTTTGCGAATTGTAAATTACTAGGTGTGGATTTTACGGAATCTAGCTTTGGCAATATTGAGTTTAATGATTCTTTACTTAACTTAGCATCAATCGGGAATTCTAGGCTTGAAAAAGTTAAATTTCAAGATACTTCATTAGAGAGTTCTGATTTTTATGAATGTTTATTTAAAAAAATTGAATTTAAATCCTGCAACATAAACAGTGCTAGCTTTGAAAGAACCTCACTCAAGGGGATAGACATTAGTACATCTACTTTTGAATCACTTACAGTCTCTTTATCAGACCTAAAGGGATGTAAAGTTTCTACTCACCAGGCCATTCAATTTGCTGCTCTATTGGAATTAATAATCATTGATTAATTCACTTAAACTTTGAAGATACAATTTACAAATTTGATAAAATATTTTTAAACAATGGTTAAAGCAAAAACCACATTCATCTCGAATGTGGCTTTTTCGATTTGAGAAAATCGGAAGATAGAAAAATTAATAATTGATTATTAGTTATGATGCTAGTTTTACAAAATAATAGCTAAACAGCACTTCAGCTTAATACATATTTTCCAATCATCATAAATCTCAAATGGTTGAATATATTCAATTTAACGTTATTAAAATTAGGTACAGCTTATAATACCTCAATTGAAAATGGAGGGGAAAATGAAAAAGTTAATTAGCATTAAACTGGCAAGTAATATAATAATCACCATTAATACAATTGCGCTTTTCATGCATCTCCTGATACTTCTAAAAATTGTGCCATATGATTTTGTATGGGGAGGACGCTTAAAGAGTGAGGCAGATTTAATCATCTTTGAAAGCATATCTATAGTTGTGCAATTACTATTTATTACAATTGTTGCTGTAAAAGCAGGATATGTTTTTAAAGGAAAGTTCAAAAAAACTGTGAATGTCGGAACATGGGTAATGTTTGGACTTATGGTGCTTAACACAATAGGCAATTTAGCTTCAGTCTCCGGCTTAGAAACAATAGTAATGACTCCAATAACATGTTTGCTAGCACTTTTGATATTCAGAATAGCAATTGAATAAAGTTACAAAAAGACCGAAAAACGGTCTTTTTCCTTTGGCTAAAAATCTATAACAAAAGATAAAATAAGGAGGCTATTTTTTACTTATTTAATGATTGTGCAGCCACCCACTTCGTGATTGTCATAGTTTTTCCATTAATTGTTGATTCTACTTCGTTGTTGAATACATAAATCCATGACCAATGACCCCTGTATTGATATGGTGTGCCATCAGCATTTTTGTAGAGGCCTGTAGTGTCGTGCACATCATCAAATAAAGTTAATTGAACATCTTGTGCACCAGCTTCGACCAAACGATCATATGTTAGAAGGGTGTTCATTTCTGGTAGTAAAGTTGTATCATTTTTAGCAGTAACGAACCCAATTGGAGTCTTTCCAATGTTCTGGATATCTGCATCAGTCACTAATGAATCGTTTAAGCCTTCACATACTGGGAATGAGCTGCAAAGTACCCAGGATAATCGCGTACCATAAGCATTGTCATATATCCGCCATTGGATGCCCCACCAATATAAATTCTATTGGGATCAATATCAGGATTATTAGCCACATAATCTTTGATTAATGCCAAAAGTGCTTCTTCATATTTAGAAGTTCCGTCCCTCCACCAGTCAGATAACCGTGCATCCATCTAGTTGGTGTCTGAGGTGCTAGTACATAGGCTCCATTAAAATGAGATTGTATGTCATCAGTGATAAAGTTAACGTCTTTATTTGCAGATAATGGAATAGTTGCATCTGCACCACCTTCACCACCCCATGTAACCAGATAATTAAAGGATTCTTTCCCTTGTCTTTCTTTTGGTGCATAATCCGCATAAGTTAAAATAACACCATCTTCAGTTGCTTTTCCAGTCGAAATCATCTACAAGTTCTCTTGTTTCTCCGTTAAACGTATTAACTACGATTCCTGAAATTGTTTCTGATTTCAAAACAATATCTTGCACTTGTGTAATTGTATATTCTGAATTAATCCATACAACCTGTTTCCCTTAAAATTCCATGTCTCAGGCTTCGCCTATAAGAAAAATGAGTTTAACACATAGAAAAGTCACTTGAGTAGTGATTCGGGTGTGGATAGGTGAAACATTTACAATTATTGGATCTTCCACTTTCACCGTATCCCCCATATAATTACCTGTTAGGGGGGGATAATGAATGGCTGATTATAAACAATATGTCTTTTTCGATTTTGAAATGTTATGTTCTGATTCAGGTATGGCTTTTGAGAATATGGAAGCCATTCGTTTAGGATCTGTAAAATATGATCTTGAAACAGAGGAAATTACGTATTTTGATCGTTATATAAAACCCAAAAATCAGGAGCCTTTAACTGAGTTCTGTAAAACATTAACCGGGATTGAGGATTGTGATTTAATCAATGCAAGTGATTTTAAAGTGGTCTTTAATGACTTCCTTGTATGGGTTGGTGGAGTGAAAAAAACTCGCTATTTTTCGTGGTCGCCAAGTGATTTATCTCGTTTAAAAATCGATGCAACAAAACACGAAATCCCTCTATGTACCATAGGCAAGATTGAAAAACGTTATATTGATTTCCAGATGATTTTTAAGCAGAGAGTCTCGAAGGGTAACGTTTCAGTTGAAGATGCTTTAGCTTTATATGGATTACAGTTTATTGGAGAAAAACATCATCCAATGTATGATGCCTATAATACACTAAGGATTTATTTACACTTTTTAAATAAGCCTATCCAATCTGATTTAATCATGCTAAAGCAATATCTCTTTGAAGAAGACGTCCCATTTGATGTGGAGCAAATAAATATGAAACTGAACGATCTCCTTAAACAAGATGCGATATTAGTAACTAAACCATTACGGGAAGTGTATCGAATGAGAGATGTTAAAAAACTCAGAAAACCCATTCGAAGGATCGTTGAAAAATATGAAAATGTGTTGGTAAATCGTTCAGGATTGTTTTCAGAAGAGAACGTATTAAATGCTAGGCAGTTAGTGACATTTTATCATGATTTGCTGCTAACCTATGAAGACCATTTTTGCTATTCTTCTAAAATCATCATTTTTGATGAGTATATGCTTCAGCCCTTGAAGCAACTAGCTTTCAAGGGAGAATAAAGTTTTAAACGTTAATTTGTTTTATTACTTTAGCAGGATTTCCGCCGACTACTACATTACTTGATAGATCTTTTGTTACAACAGTACCTGAAGCAATGACTACATTGTCACCTATCGTAAGGCCTGGATTTATGACTGCTCTGCCACCAATCCACACATTGTTACCAATCGAAACCGGTTTGCTTATTCTGCCCCTGAAATGCGTTCAAATGGGTTTAATGGATGTGTCGCTGTATAAATATGTACACCTGGAGCAATGAAGCAGTTAGCACCAATTCGAACTTCACAGACATCTAAGATGACGCAATCAAAATTTGCATAAAAGTTTTCTCCAACGTGTATATTGTAGCCATAATCACAACGGAAAGTTGGTTCCACAAATAAGTTTTCTCCAGTAGAACCAAAAAGCTCCTTTAAAATATCAGTCCGTTTGTCAATCTCGTTCTCTATGGTTTGATTAAAAATTCGTGTTATTCTTCGTGCATTTTCACGATCTTTTACTAATTCCGGGTCAGCAGCTTGATAAAGTTCTCCGTTCAACATTTTTTCTTTTTCTGTCGTCATTTGAACTCTCTTTTGTAAAAATTTTCATTACTAAATGTGCTCTTATCATTCTAACAATAATAATCATAACATATAAAGAAAAGTAGTGAGATTCATCTTTATGAGAGTCACCACTACTTTTATTTTTCTTCATGACTAGCTAGAGCTTATTTTATTCCAAATTACTATGACGACTAAATGCTTCGTTATGACCATATTCTTTTAGATTAGAATAAATTAAGCAAATACTGTCAAAGACAATGTGGACAGATTGATCAAATAATGAACCGAGTGGCTGCACTGATTGGGTTTCTCCGTCGGCTCTATATTTTGTCGCAGCTGGTATGTGTAGTACATCACTAGAAGCTACTGCAAGAGGTGATTCAGGATTTGTTGTTACTGCAATAACATGGCAATTTAGTTCTTTCGCTTTTTCTGCTGTCCAAACAACACTCTTTGTCGTCCCTGAACCTGAAACTGCGATTAAGACATCTCCTTCTGCAATCGATGGCGTAATCGTCTCACCAACAGAAAAAACATTTGCATTTAAATGCATTAATCGCATCGCAAATGATTTCCCCATAAAGCCGGAACGTCCCTCTCCAATCACAAATATTCTTTTCGAATCTACTAGTTTAGTAGCAATTCCTAGTAGATTTTCTTCTTTTATTTGACTTAAAACGCCTTCAATTTCAGAAAGGATTTTATCTGATGTTTTCATGCTTTCTCTCCTCATTCCATTGTAACAATACTTTTTTAAACTGTTCAGCGGCCAGACATTTTTCTTTCGCCTTTGTAATGGCTGAGCCAATAATTACGACATTCGGCTGCAACTCTCTAAAACTAGCAATTGAATCGAGTGTTATTCCGCCAGCAACCGCAAGCTGTACAGTAAGATCATAAGTTTGATCTGTAACGATGTTTTGCTTTCCAGAAATCTCTTGTTCATCTTTACTGATATGTGCACAGAAAATTGCTTGTTTATATTGAAACAATTCTTTCTTCTGTTTATTATTTGTATTTAAAAGATCGACCATAACCCGCTTCCCTGCTCTTTCGGCAGTTTCAATACATGCATTAATCGTCGCAGCCGGTGAAACTCCCATCACAGTCGCGACATCAGCTCCAGCACGAAAACACATGTCAAATTCGTAATATGCGTTATCGATTGTCTTGATATCTGCTACAATCACTTTATTTGGAAAGGCATTTTTGAGCTTCTCAACACTTACCATTCCGTATTCTTTAATTAAAGATGTACCAACTTCAATCCAATCTACGAAATCCTCTGTCGCTTTTGCAATTTCAATTGCCTCTTCAATCGTATAACGGTCTAATGCCAGTTGAATATTCATGTAATCTCCTCTATGACTTTTATTCATATCACTTATTTACTAAACCGATTTATGAACTTATTATAAAGGAAATGTAAGCACTTTACAACATGATTTGTTTTCTTTCTTTAACAAAAAGACAAACAAAAAAGCATACAAAAAGCTTGAAGTAAATTAGACTTCAAGCTTTAGTATTTTTCATTATGTTTGTTGCCGTAGCTTGGTAGCTATATCAGTTATGTTGCTTTTTTTTATGATGTTATTCTCATTATCCTTAGCAATTACTTTCATTTGTTCGATTAATGATTTTCTTAACCATAGTGTGTTTAGGATAGATACGATAGCTCCAAAAATGACGATGATTGAGATTTCTACAACTCGATTACCTCTTGTTTCCCACATAGTAACCCGCCCCTTTTACAATATTTGTAATTAGGTTGTCTCATCTTACTTCATTCTATTCCTATTCTCTATCCAAATACTACTCGATCGATCTTTTCGTAGATTCCCTTAAGTAAAGTTCACAAGAAAATACCGTATCTACTGGATTTACTTCTTCTTTGTTGATTTGTTTTAAAAGCAGTTCTGCAGCCTTTAGTCCCATTTCCTGTGAAGGCTGGCTTATCGTTGTAACAGATGGACTGACGAGGTCTGCAAATGGAATATTATCGAAAACGATTAAACCGAGCTGCTCTCCAATTTTGATCCTGCTCGCTTTCGCAAATTTCAACACCTCTAAAAAGACTAGGTCATTCGCTGCAACTAAAGCAGTCGGCGGTTCTTGTAATGAAAAAAGATTTTCAAGTTCTGACCCCATAGAGTTTATCTCCGTGCTAATCATATATTCTTCCAAGATAGGTACATTGTTTTCCTTTAGGGCATCCATATACCCCTGTCTCCGTTCGAGTCTAGTTGAAATCGTTAGTGACTCAGTTGCAATTGCAATTTTCTTATGACCCATTTCAATTAAGTGCTCCACGGCACGCATCGTAGCTTCCTTATTGTTTACGACAACTGATGGAGCCATGATTTCCTTAACTTTTCGATCCATGAAGACAACAGGGTAACCATTCTTCAACATATTTTGGTATAGCTCCACGTTTTGGCCGGTTGGAAAAATGATCAACCCATCCACCTGTTTTGCACGAAGCATTTCAATGTATTTACGTTCCTTTTCAGGGTCATTATCGGCATTACAAATAATCGCATTCATATCATGGTCATTAAAATAATCCTCTAATGACCGGCACACTTCTGTTGAATAACGATGCATGATATTTGCGACAATAATTCCTACCATTGACGTACGTTTTTGCTTTAAGCTTCTTGCAATATGGTTAGGCTGATACCCTAGATCCTTGATTGCTGCTTCAACCTTGACTCTTGTTTCTTGACTCATATATTCATATCGTTTATTTAAATATTGTGAAACAGTGCTTTTAGACACTCCTGCCCTTTTAGCGACATCTGCCATTGTAATTGCCATGAAATCGTCCTCTTTTTACTATATATTTCTTTCATTTTATCTTTTACTGGATGATTTAGCCAGTATGAACAGAAAAAGAGGATGACTCGTAGATTTGAACGAGTCATCCTCTTTTATTTTGTTGTGATTCATTGTTTAGTCCGTCATTTATGCAATCGCTTTAACATTTTTAGCGTCACTCTGCTTTTTTGCAGCATTTACCGCCCAAATTGTTAAGATTGCAGAAAGAAATAATGATCCTGCCATAAAGATATAGGATGCTTCAAAGCCTCCGGTTGCACCATTTAAATATCCGACAACATAGGATCCTGCAAATGATCCTAACGCTCCCATGCTATTAATTAAGGCCATCGCACCACCAGCAACATTACGTGGAAGAATTTCTGGAATGATCGCAAAGAACGGTCCATATGGAGCATACATTGCACCACCAGCGATGACTAACAAGACGAATGATAACCAAAAGTTGCTTGTTCCGACTAGATAAGAGCCATAGAATGCAAGTGCTCCGATTAATAAAAATGGCCAAACAAATGCTTTTCTGTTCTGCAATTTGTCTGAAAAATGTGAGACAGTTAACATTAATACAATTGATAAGATATAAGGAACCGCAGATAACCAGCCCGTTTTAATAATATCCATGTTTGGTGCGGCATTTAGAATGGATGGAAGCCACATGACGAATCCGTAAACTCCAACACTCCACAACGCATATTGTGCGCACAGTAAGATAACGGCTTTAGACTTAAATGCTTCAGCATAGTTTTTAACTGGTTTTAATCCTTGCTGTTCCTTTTCAAGTTCTTCATGTAGCAGTGCTTTCTCACGCTCTGAAAGCCATTTCGCATCCTTTGGTTCGTCATTGACAATTTTCCACCAAATGAACGCCCAAATGACTGCCGGTAAACCTTCAATAATAAACATCCATCTCCAGCCATATGCTTCTAAAAGATAGCCAGAAAGAATTGACATCCATAAAACAGTTGCAGGGTTACCAAGAATTAAAAATGTATTCGCTCGAGATCTTTCTGCCTTTGTAAACCAGTGGCTCAAGAATACAAGCATTGCCGGCATAACAGCGCTTTCTACAACCCCAAGCGTAAACCTGATTACAAATAGCCAGCCGACATTACTAACAAGACCAGTCGCTGTCGCAAGTCCTCCCCATAAAATCAATGACCAGAAAACAAGCTTTTTAGCACTTTTATTTTCCGCATAATGTGCTCCTGGAATTTGAAAAAAGAAGTAGCCTAGGAAAAACAAGGAGCCTAATAAAGATGAGATCGCAGGAGTGATTTGCAAGTCTTGGGCCATACCTGCCGCCGCACCAAAACCATAGTTTGCACGATCTAAGTACGCTAAGCTGTAAGTAATAAACACAATCGGAATTAAACGAAGCCATCTTTGTTTTGCTAATGTTTTCTGCATGTTACTTCACTCCTTGTAAATGATTTTTCAAATATTGGTCTAATTGGTGACTAGTAGGATAGCCATCATTGTCTCCAGGAGATTGAACGGCTAATGCTCCAATCGCATTTCCCCTCATGACAGCCTCGCGGATTGGGAGATTTTTTAGTAATCCACTAATAACACCAACAGCAAAACCATCACCAGCACCTACGGTATCTATAACATTCTCAACATTATACCCTTTAATTGTACCTTCGTCGTTCAAGGTTTTATAATAAGCCCCTTCCTCACCAAGTTTGATAATAACTAGCTTCACTCCTTTTTCCAAATAAAAGGAGGCAATGTCCTGAGGTGCACTGAAGCCAGTTAATATTCCACCTTCCAATATACCTGGAAGAAAAGTGTTTGTTTTAAACGCAATTTCATTGGTTGCATTCACCATTTCTGCTTTTGACTTCCAAAGCGATGGACGTAAATTCGGATCAAATGAAACAGTCCGATTGTTCTTTTTCATAAACTCGAGTGCGAATTTCGCAAATTCTCTAGTCTGATTTGACAGAGCTAAGGGAATTCCAGTCATATGCAGATGATTCGCTCTTAAGAAATAATCTTCTTGAAAGTCGTTTACTCCCATTTGACTTGCAGCCGAACCTTTACGAAAATATTGAACCTCAGGATCGCCAACAACTACTTTTGATTTTACTTGAAAGCCTGTCGGAAAGTGCTCATCCACTAATACATGGTCAATATTTACATTCTCTTCTTTCAGCCGTTGAATAATAAATTTTCCGAACGAATCATTGCCGACCTTGCTAGCCCACCCTGATCCAAAGCCTAATCTAGCCAAGCCGATTGCCACATTGGTTTCCGCACCAGCTAGACTACGGGTATAGTGATTTACTTCATGCAATGGCCCCTGTTCATTTGCGATAAACATTGCCATTGCTTCACCAAATGTGATGACATCTAAATTTTGCATATGATTTCCCCACTTTCCTTTTCTACTGCTTTTTGAACCATCTCAATATAATGTTTCATTTCAGAGATGGGATCGATTGGAAATTCAATTGCCTTTGTCAGGGACGCGGGAAATTGATTGACTATTTGTCTCCACTCTCCGTTTTTGTCATCTGGGAGTGGCATAGTAACTAGTCCATTCTTAACTGTTTCAACATGTTTGAGATGCAGATACCCAACATATGGGGCAAGCTGTTCGAAAGCATAATGAACATTTTGTTTGGTGTAATACCAGTTGCCTGTATCAAATGTCATTTTTACAGGTACTTCATGAACCGAAGCGCTTTCAAAGAAAGCCTTTAATCGTTCAACATTTCCCCCATACATCGTTTGGTCATTTTCAACAAATAATTGTATGGTTTCATTTTCATCAATAAGCTCTTCTATAAACTGCTTTAATTCAATGCAATTTGATCTTTCAGTTTGATAATGACCTAAAGAGGTTTTCACCCATGATGCTCCAAGATTTCTTGCCTCTACAAAGGTCCTTCGAAGGAGTTCTTTATTTAATTGTGAACCTAAATTCCATAATTCTATTGGAGCCGAAAAAATAGTAAATAACTTGAATTTTTCAACCTCCATTTTTATTTTTTCAAGTGTCATATCTCCTTCAGGAAACAATTCCCTGCGAATCTCAATGCCGTAAGCACCTGAAAGAGCGATTTTTTCAATAAATGACTCCTGCCCTTTCTCTAAAACTTCATTTCTATTAAAAGCATTTAATGGAACAATCACTTTATTCATTTGTAAATCCTTTCTAATCGTTTATAAATCGGTTTAGTAAATCGGTTTATAAACAGTATAAAATAATTGTAAGCGCTTTTCAAGCGGAATTTTTATTTTATTAATTTTTACATTCCGATGGTTGGTTCTACTGTTCCTCAATTTTTAAGTGCATATTAAAAAACTGAAACATTATCTTTAATTTCTAAAGATAACGTTTCAGTTCAATGACTTGATTCAACTCGTCTTCTACTGCTTTAATGTCATTCTGTATCACTAGTAAACTCATTTGTATCCGCTTTAATATCATTTGCTAGCTGATTTTCTAATTCCTTTTGCTTCTTTAGCTCTTCTCTAAATTTTTCTTGCTCATCTTTAAAGGTTAGGTATTCCTTTGCTTTGAGATCTGCTTGTTTTTTTAATTGATAGACTTCGCTTGTCTTATAGGCTTCGTTGTTAAAGTGTAGCGGTGAGATTTGAACTCCTTGACGAGATGATTCTTGGAGTTGTCGAAATAGGGTTGTGACATATTGTTCGTCTGCTTCAGTTGTTTGGTATTCTGTTTTAAGTTCATGATCTAAGTTATCCAATGCACGTATCGTGTCTCTACGCAGCATTTCTGCACGATCAGTACTCTCTTCGAAGCGGTCTTTTGAAAATGCTTCAAGTTCAATCAGGTCACCAATTCGTTTAAAAATGGAAGTTAGTGTGGAGTGTTGGTTTATAACGATCTCTTCTGAGAGGTTAGCAGAATGGGGTAGTTCATCTTCAAGAAATGGGATATGAATCACTGTGTCTCCAGCTAAGTCCCTAGCCTCGGTTGTGCCACCGATTCCATTAAAAAATGAAATCCGTATAGTTATAAGAGAGAGCCATGCTTCTATGACGTCAATTTGTGCTTGATAAAATTCTTTTATAGCTGTAGCTCCCTCTCCCGTAAAGTTTTCATCAAGATTCACAACATCCTGACATTTCAGTTTTAATTGTTCAAGATTTTCACGAAGTTCCTGGTACTGCTTAGCCCTTGCTTCCATGGAATCTACTAATGTCTTTGCATCAAAAACTTTCACAGGTACCTTTCCCTTCTTTGATCTTCTATATAAAATGTAGATTAAAATACAATTGAATTAGATACCATTATACATCGGTATTTCTACTATACACATGAACCATTTTTCCTTAAATATCTTACGTTCCACAGTACTATTTTTCATGTAATTTTTTTTATATCATTTCAAAAGTAGGATACATGTATATTTCGTAAATGTCCCGAACTAAAGTACTAATAGTAGACTTTAGCATGAGAAACACATTCATAAACCCAAAAATAATCCACCCAATTTTATTTTGGATGGGTCATTAGCTATTGTTTATATTTGATCTTTTTACTCATTACTTTCTATCTCATGTATTGAATCATCTAATATACGAATCACTTTTACAACTTCTTCGCTTTTAATGATAAGTGGTGGTGCAATCACAATTGTATCCTGCCCATCAAATAGGACAGAGCGACAAATAAGTCCGCGTTTAGCTGCTTCATTGACGATTAGTGGTGACACGGGTGATTTACGATTTTTATCTATGAATTCAATCGCAGCCATTAGACCAAGACCTCTTACTTCACCAACAATTTTCCTTTTTCCTTGAATTTGTTTAAGACCTGCTAGTAGTTTTTCTCCCATAGTCTTAGCATTTTCAATGAGATTTTCCTTTTCAACCAACTCGATATTTTTCAGGGCAACTCCACATGCCATCGCATGGCCGCTATACGTATATCCGTGTAATAACGTCCCTGTTGAAAGCTTCTTAAACTCTTCATGAATTTGTTCAGATAACATGACCCCACCAAGCTGTGCATAGCCACTAGATACTCCTTTTGCAAAACACATCATATCAGGAGTGACACCGTAGTGTTCAATACCAAACCATTTACCTGTTCGTCCAAATCCTGTAATGACTTCATCAGTCAAAAACAAGATTCCATACTCCACACATATATTCTTTACTTCTTTAAAGTAATTCTCAGGTGCAATATGCACGCCACCAGCACCTTGAATTGGTTCCGCGATAAACGCAGCGATCGTATCAGGGCCTTCTGCTTCAATTAATTTTCGTAAAGCAGAGGAATTAAAATGGGCAACATGAAAAAAGTCTGGTGCTAGTGAACTAGTAAATTCTCTAAACGGCTGCAACCCTGTAGCACTTGTCGCTCCCATGGTCACACCATGATACGATTTTGTTCTGGAGATTATTTTTTTTCGTTCTGGTTTTCCTTTTAAGATCCAATAGTGGCGGGCCAGCTTATAGGCTGTATCATTTGCCTCAGACCCACCTGATGTAAAAAATGTGGCTTGTAAATCACCCGGTGCCAAAGCTGCAAGACTAGCAGATAATCGAATCGCGGGTTCATTACTAAACGTTCCAAAACAAGAGCTATAGGCGAGCTTTGCCATTTGCTCTTTAGCAACATCGCCTAATTCCGTTCTTCCATGTCCCACATTCACATTCCAAAGTGATGACATCCCATCAATCACAACATTTCCTTTGATATCCTCTAGGTAAATCCCTCTCCCTTCTTTGAAAATAAACGAAGGGCCCATATCCTGCTGTTGTTGGATTGAAGATGTAGGATGAAGAAAATGCCTTTTATCTAGTTCTTCCAACTGACCAAACTCATCCATTCAGAATTTCCCCTTTCTGTTTTAAGTATGGTACCAGACACTTCGACATCATTCTAAAGGACTCGGGTGGAGGCAGGCACACCACACCAATCGACGATCGTTAACGCAATAATCTCTGCCACTTCAAACACTTTATCAATCTCAATATATTCATTCGGAAAGTGAGCTTTTTCGGTTACACCAGGCCCAAACACAATTGTCGGGGTTTCTCCAAAACTAGTTAACAGACCTCCATCTGTTCCCCATGGAGACGCTTCAATGACTGGTTCTTCACCTAAAACGTCACGATAACTCGATGTTAATTTTCCAATTAGCTCATGTTCAAGGCCGATTGAACCAGGCACCCATCTAGCACCGAACCACTCAAGTATTGCTGGATGCTCTTCAAACCAAGGATCAATATCCTTAAGGCTTTCGATCCAGCCTTCCATTTCGTGCTTTGCCTCCGCAATTGTTTCTTCAGGAGAGATACCCATTCGTCCTTCCAATTTAACAAGATCCGCGACTGAGGAGGGCCAATCTCCACCTTCAATTTTTCCTACATTGATTGGGATTGGGATTGGAATTTTGCTATAAAGCGGATCAGTAATTCGCTGATTTCTACGTTTTTCTAGCTCTCTAATATGTTCTACAACAAGAAGGGATTTCTCAATTGCGCTTACTCCCTCATAACGAGTACCACCATGGGCTGAGCGACCCTTAACATGGATTCTGAACCACATTGATCCTTGTTGTTTCGGAAAAATCTTCAAATTCGTTGGTTCTGGGATTATGGCAGCATCTGCCTTATAACCTCGTAAAATTGCAGCCAATGTGCCTAAACCACCGCTTTCCTCTTCAATCACACTTTGAAAAATAACATCTCCTTTTAAAGGAATTCCAAGGGCACGAAGCGCAGATAAAGCTAAAAGTAGGGAAACATTTCCACCTTTCATATCGGTTGCACCACGTCCATATATTTTCCCATCAATGATTTTTCCACTATAAGGGGCATGTTCCCATTGTTCTAAGTCTCCTTCAGGAACAACATCAATATGACCATTTAAAATTAGGGAACGTCCATCACCTGTTCCTTTTAAAATGCCGACAACATTTGGACTGCCAATAAACTCCTGCCGCGAAGAGGAAAAATTTGGATGGTCGCTTAATTTGCTCCCATCAGGCTCCCATACATCAACCTTTAACCCTATTTTATGCAGTGTTTTAATGACAACCTTTTGTGCTTGTTGCTCATTGCCTTGTGTACTATCAGCTTGCACTAATTTTTGTAGGAGCTTGACACCATGTACTCGGTTCGATGTTAGCCACTGATTAATCTGAGATTGTAACATTTTCCGCTCATCACTCACTCTACTCTCCTCCTTAAATGAGTTCCGATTTAGGTAACCGTTGTGATCTCTTCAGAAATCATCAATGGTGCGTCCGTTTTAAGCGTGACTTCTTCTGCTGTAAAGGGTGCCATAACTTCTTTTAATAGTAGCCCCTTATCTGTTACTTCGATTACGGCCATATCTGTAATGATCATACTGACACACGCTTTTGCGGTTATAGGCAATGTACAGGTTTTCAAAATTTTCGGTTCACCTTTTTTATTACAATGGTTCATCACCACAATGACTTTTTTTGCTTTTTTAGCAAGCTCCATCGCCCCACCAATTCCCGGTACTCTTTTTCCTGGAACAATCCAGTTTGCCAAATCACCTTTTTCACTTACTTCAAGCCCACCAAGTATCGTTATATCCAAATAACCTGAGCGAATCATCCCAAATGCAGTAGCACTGTCAAAATAAGAAGCACCGGGGACAATTGTTACTGGAAAACCTCCAGCATTACATAATGTTGGGTCCTCTTCACCCTTTTCTGGTGATTTTCCCATTCCAAGTATTCCATTTTCCGCATGGAACATCACATAAACGTCATGTGGAAGGTGATTAGGAACTAGTGAAGGAATCCCAATTCCTAAATTAACAATCATGCCGTCTTTAATTTCCTTTGCTGCTCGTTTTGCGATTCGGTTTCTTATATCATGACTCATGCTCATTTCCTATCACCCCTATGCACAAGATCTGCAATGCCTTTCCTCGACAATTTCTTACAAAACTCGGGTGGTGACAGGCACTCACCTACTCCCACGCCCACTTCCAATCAACCCCAGAACTCTGTACAACAAGATCCACATATATTCCTGGTGTAACGATCATTTCCGGGTCAAGCTCACCCACCTCAACAATTTCTTCGACCTCGGCAATTGTATATCTTCCTGCCATTGCCACTAAGGGATTTGTGTTACGGGCGCTCGTTTCATAGATTAGATTGCCAAAAGTATCGGCTTTTTTCGCGTAGACAATTGCGATATCAGCTGTTAGTGCTGATTCAAGTAAATACTCCCGACCGTTAACCGTCACCTTTTGCTTCCCTTCTTCTACCATACTATCAAGCCCAATATCTGTTAAAATCCCACCGAGACCAACGCCGCCCGCACGAATGCGTTCAGCTAATGTTCCTTGTGGTGAAAATTCAACCTTCATTTTCCCCTCCATCATTAATTGACCAGCGACTGGATTTGAGCCAATATGAGAAACGATTAGTCTACTTGCTCTACCTTGACTCACTAGTCGGCCAATTCCGATGTCAGGAAATCCACTATCATTTCCAATCAAGGTTAAATCGTTAACCCCTTTTTCAAGGATTCCATTTATAACTGTTGGAGGATTACCGATTCCTCCGAATCCGCCGAACATGATGGTACATCCATCTTGGATACGGAACATTGAATCTTCAATACTGCCAACTTTGTTGATTGACTTCTTTGGAGGTGTTGTCGTCACATCCTCATCCCCCTAACTAAGATCATACTGAACCTCAAGTAGCGTTTCTTTGAAAATATCAACTAACTGATCCATTTCTGGTTTTGTAATGACAAATGGCGGAGAAATTATCACTGCATCACCATGTGCTCCCTCGTTCCCCGCAGATGCCGGATAAATAAGCAATCCTTTGTCTCTAGCTTTTTCAACGACTTTACTTGTAATGCCAGTTTTTGCACTAAACGGTTGCTTTATCTTGTAATCAGCGACAAACTCGACACCAATCATTAAACCTTTTCCACGAACATCACCAATTATGTCAACTCTCTTTTTTAGTTCTTGTAGCTTTTGTAGCAAGTATTTACCACTTTCTTCCACCTTTTCTACCAATCTATTCGTTTCGATATATTCAAGTACAGCTAAGGCAACCGCAGCCGATTGTGGATTTGCGCTATAGGTATGACCACTCATAATCGACCCTGAGCCATTTAAAATTGGTTTCATGACCTTTTCACTAGCAAGCGTAGCTGCAATCGCTGTATAGCCTGCACTCATTCCCTTTCCAAGAGCGATAATATCTGGCTTTATTCCCCAGTGATCCATCCCTAACATTTTCCCGGTACGACCAATGCCTGTCATCACTTCATCAGCAATAAATAAAATATTATTCCTTTCACAAATGTCTGATAACTTTTGATAATAGCCTTCTGGAGGAACAATGACACCACCAGCAGCACCTATGATTGGTTCTGCAATAAATGCTGCAATATGCTCGGCACCGATCCGGGTAATCGCTGTTTCTAATTCATTGGCACAAAACAACTGGCAGTCAGGATAGGTTTGGTTAAATGGACAGCGGTAACAATATGGAGGTGAAACGCTTGGGAAGTCTTCTAACAATGGGACAAACCGTTCCCGTCGTTTGACATGTCCTGACATTGACAAAGCTCCAAGCGTGATGCCGTGATAACTGACCCAGCGTGAAAGAATTTTATGTTTCCGAAAATCTCCCTGCTCCTGCCAATGCTGGATGGCAATTTTCATCGCCGTTTCTGTTGCCTCAGAGCCACTATTGACGAAGAATGACCAATAGTCATGATCAGCACCTATAAGCTCATTTAATTTTTGAGCGAGCTTTTCTGCCGGCTCTGACGTAAATTGTGAACGATACACAAAGGAGACTTTTTTTGCTTGCTCATGCATCGCTTCAATAATTTCAGGAACCCGATGGCCAATACTTGCAGTGACTGCACCTGAGGACCCATCTATATAGCTCTTTCCAGTATCATCATACAGATAGATCCCATCACCATGGGTGGCTATTGGGTACATGTCATTCATCATTGGTTTAATCAATAACGAACGTTTCATACGAATCACCTCTTTCGACTATACTGTTTTCAAATGATACAACCATAATCACGATTTATTGTCTGAAAATGAGGTTTTTTTCTCCAACATAACGTTTTATTGTCTTGTTTTTAATTTTATTGTCCGAAATCAACAAGATATCGACTAATCTACAATTTTCGACATATTCATCAACCAACACTGAGGCTACATATTAGCTTAAACTAAAATTTAAAATAATTTCTTTTTAACAATTTTGGCTGAGCCATCAGTGATTCATAAGCAATTTCTTTTCCAAGCTTACTCGTATCAATTAATAAAAGCTGATCCTCTAGTGCCTCAATCGTTGCTTCTGTTTGATATTCCATTCCACATGTAGAACACTTCATTCCAGGTGTTTCGGTTATTTCAATTGCACGTGTTCCATCTGGAAGTTCCCAATAAACGGTACAAGTGATTTCTTCGACCTTGGACTCATCACACCATTCACAGTTCATGTCATTCTCACACCTCCTGGTTAGTTACTCCGTATCTTTGTTTTCCTTTTTTAATTGTGCTCGATATTTTTTCTCTTTTAATTCATCACGCTTTTCACGCTTCTCTTTCAATGTTGAATAAGTTGGGCTTTGTTGAAAACTCTGTCTGCGATCATATCGTTCAAGTGAATCTGGAACAAGATTAAATTGCTCATCATTTAATAAGCCGCTAATTCCTATTTTCGTTGGTTTCATATCGTGGCTTTGGTAAATTCCATTAAAATAATCATCCGCACGCCCAGCAACATAATTTTCTGGTTCTGGATAAGTGGTTATGACACCTTCAAAATTGCGTAACACTGTCTTTGTAGGACTTTGAGAAATCAGATAATTTGGCTGTAAAGTAATTTTTCCACCACCACCAGGTGCATCGACGACAAAGGCTGGTACTGCATTTCTTAAGTGATGTAATATTAAGCAAAAAAAAGAGAGCTTACTTTTTAGTAGCTCTGCTCTTTCTCGCATGTATAGATATTAAACTCTGTGCAATACGTTCTATATTTGGCTTATTAACTTCTGTTATTGTACATTTAGGTCTGTCCTGTAAGGATTGCTCTTGTTGTTTAGACATATACGCAGCCTCCTACATTAACCTTTTCTATAACAATATGAATATATGAATTTGTACTATTCCCTAATCTCATATCTACGCCCCCTGTTGTTTTTATTTCTTACAGGTGGATAGGCGCAGCTTGTCTTTCTCGTTGGTATTCGTTAAACAAAAAATAGACGCAAGATATAAGCGGTATGCCTATGCCTGCGCTTCTTTCGTCCTAGTTTTCGTTTTTCTGCTGCGTCAAAGCTCTATATACATCTATACTTGGCTCTATTTTTTCGCCCTCTGCGTTTACTACATAGCCATCCTCGCTTACATTCGTAATGTGTATAACGAAGTAGAGTTTTCTACGCTTAATTTGTTCGTAAAAATCTACGGTCTTAATTAGTCCGTTCGCTTCTAAGATATTACTTAACGCAGCTATACGATTTCGACTAATACGCATTAGCTGCGCTAAGTTCTCCGTACTAACCCAACTAGCGCCCAAATAGTCGTTATTTTCGTCTGTATTCGCATAGCTTAGTAGAATACTATATAAAAACGCTATGTCCTGTATGTTAGGCTTTCGCTTTGCTCCTGCGTATGCTTTGTCGTATGCGTCGCTAATAATTCTCGGTATGACTTCCTTAAAAACTGCGTTAGGAAGAACACTCCAACCGCCTTTATCCAGTAGCTGCTCTTTCTGTTCTTTCGCATATTCTCTCGTCTTGCGTATATTTTTCTTCGCAGCTTTTGATCGTTCGTTACTGTTACTTTCCATTCTTACTCGCCCCCTGCGTTTATATATTTTTTTAAGTAGCTCTTCGTTACGAGCCGCTTACGTTATAAATAGGCGCAGGTGTTTAGTTACGTTGGTATCTGCTGCAGTGCATTGCCTTTAGTTCTATCTCTTTATCCTTTAATTACTTACGCATTTATTAATAACTGTATTAGCTTGCGTATACTATTTACGTAGTAAATACAATGTTAGTTATTCATACCTTAGTTCTTAATACCTTAGTTCTTCTTACAGTACCTACAGCAAATACTAACGTACGCACTCTAACAAATATTAAGGTATGCACTCTAGTAGGTACGAGTTAATTTTGCTAGGGTTACATGCAGGTGAAAAAGGCAATATTAGCGGATGTTTGACAAATCTAATAAAATATGTATGTTCATTTATTTTTGGCGTAAGCTATACGTTTTTTAGGCATAAAAAAAGAACGCTTATTTAGCGCTCTTCAATAGGTTAATAGGTACAAGTCGAAAATTAAGTCTATTCCTGCGTTAGTTACTTTTAGCGTATAGCTTACCGTTCGCATAGCTCCGTTTCCATCTGCTTGTAAGTAAGGAATAATGCGGAAGTACTTTTCATAACCTTTCTTTGGCATGTAAGTACCGTTTACTTTCTTCCTAGATAGTACGCCCTGCTCTTGTAAGAACTTTCTTAATTTCTGCGCACTAATACCCCCTAAGTAGTTACCTACTATCGTTACTGTAGTAAGCCCCTCAGCGTCTAAAAACTCTTCGTATTTGCGTGCTTTCGGCTCTAGTAAGCTAGTTTTCTCTTCCGCAGCTATTCGCTTTTGCTGCTCTTCTTTTAGATTCGTTAATAGACCTATCATAAAATCGGGGTTAGTGATCGCCTGTTCTAGCGTATTCTCTGTCATGTATGCGCCATGTTTTCGAATAGAAGGTAATACTTCATGCGTTACCCAACGCTTAAATTCTCTAGCCTCCTGCTTTCGGCTTCCTAAAATAAGTGTATATAGACCTGCTTCGTTAATGAGGTTAGTCTCACCGTATAAGCCGCCTAAGTTTAACTTAGTCACCTCGTCATTATCTAGCCTTTTTAGCGCCATTGTTGGATTAGCGATTTCCAGTATTTCGCATACGTCTTTCGCAACAAACCATGTCTCACCCTCCCTTATAATAGTTCTAACTTCCTTACCTGCGTAATTGAATACCTTCTGTAGTTCGTTCATTTGCCTTCCTCCTACGTTTTATTACGTTACCTTTAGTAACGCTACATAGACATAGGCGCAGCATGATCGAATAGTTGGTCTATGAATATAAACAAGCCCCTACACGTTTGCGAAAAGGCTTTGTTTATTAATATATAGTAGTTTCGGAATAAAACCGTAGTTATTTTATCTCATACACATAATGGATATTCTGTTGTGATTTTCCTAATTTCCTGTAAAATTAATTAGGGGGTGTTAATATGGAAAATACAGATAAAAAAAAGTACTTTGACCCATTTGAGAATATGAGTTTTACATATGATAGGTGTTTTTTATGCGGCATAGAATTAAATGAAGTAAATGAATCTGAGGAACACGTATTTCCGAAGTGGCTATTAGAAAAATATAATCTTTGGAATGATACTCTCACATTATTAAACGGTACTAGAATTCCTTATAGAATGCTTAAGATTCCATGTTGTACCGAATGCAATAATAACCACTTAAGCAACATGGAAAACACAATTAAAAAAGGTCTAGAAGATGGATATGAAAAATTTGCTAATATAGATAGGGTTATAGTATATCAATGGATATCAAAAATTTTTTATGGACTATTATTTAAAGAATTATCTTTAACGTATGATAGAAGTAAGCCTTCAAGTGGTACAATTACAACACCAGAGCTACTAAAAGGGTACAGAATGACACATTCGTTTATGCAATCGGTAAGATATCCTATAGAATTTGAAGGATTTCAACCTTGGTCTATCCATATATTAGAAGGACAAGTTTCTGACAATAGAAGGATTTTTAATTATATTGATGGTCTCAATACACTAACTTTCTCAATTAATTTAGGTACTATCATCATTTTTGCCCACCTACAAGATAATGGAATTCATCAAGTAGCAAAAAATGATTATTTTAATAAGTTAAAGGGGTGTAAACTACATAATGTTCAATTCATAGAAATAGCTACTAAATTAGTATACAGTAGTTATTTATTAAACCACTCACCCTATTATATGCTTAATTATCCAAATGAAGAAAATGAGCCTTTAAAAGTATTCAGTTTATCTTCATCCTATTACTATGATGATTGGGATGAAACAGAATATGCAAATCTTCTTCATTACTATTTATCACATTTTTATGAAATAGAAATTGAAAATGTCTATTCAAAGAAAGATCAAAAGTGTGCATCTTTTATTAGAAATAATGATGGAAGTTTTAATGAAATACCAGTAGACGCAAAAATAGTATTTAATAAATATGACTAAGTTTTGTATTTCGAGAGTATATATTTATATATTTCTAGTATTTACCCCCTTAGTTTAAAAATATATTACGCAATTTATACACAGTAGTTGCAGCTAAGTAGAGGGGTGGTTTGGGGGATAGCATATGTATACCTCATACAAAAAAAAGGAGCGCATAGCTATCGCTTTAGCCAGCGCTCTGTTCACTCTCTAGTTGGTTGACTAGTTTATAAAATGTAGTCTTCTTCATATCGGCTTTTTTCATAGCTTCTACTGCGGTTATGTTTCCTGCTTTCCATTCAGCATATGCAGATTTAAACCCTTCTGTAAACTCTGCTTTTGGTCGTCCTAGATGTTTTCCTTGCGTCTTAGCTACTTTTATTCCTTCGGCTTGTCTAGTGCGTATCTTATTACGCTCCTGCTCCGCAATATAACTAAATAACGATAAAAACTGATCTTCCATAACCTTACCAACGTCCCCCATATTTCTAAACTTGCGGCTATTAAAAAGGCTCTCGTTTTCTAGCACGATAATATCTGCGCCTATATTTCTAGTAATATCTTTCCATTCGCTTATGATAGCGTCGTAGTTCCTGCCTAGTCGGTCTAATGCGTCCACGTACAAAAGGTCTCCTTTTCGCATTACACGCTTTAGCGCTTGGTAGTTCTCTCTGTCGAAGTCTTTTCCGCTTGCTTTGTCTATGAAAGTGTCTCTCTTGATAATGCCTAGCGCCTTCATTTTTTCAAGTTGTCTTGTCTCGTTCTGCTCCTGCGTCGATACTCGAATATAAGCATAACTTCTAGTTTCCATGTTTTCGTTCTCCCCGTATATGTGATAAGTCAATTATACGGATATCGTTCGTAAAGGTCAATAGAAATATACGAACGTTCATAAATTAATTTACCAACCATTATGAACGCTATATATAACGATTTTTTACCGTTCGAAAAGTTATACCATTACGGACATAGGGAAGCGACTATAGCGGTAGTTTTTGCGTAGTAGTTGAATATTAATATTCAAAAGGATATAAGTATCCCCTGAGTTTTGCAAGCCTCATCCTGTAGGAACGAGCAGCACATGTATACCCCTCGTATTGCGTATATTGTAAACTGTTGTGTAAAGTATTTTCACTTGACGATTGAAGTCGCAAGGATTAGCGCTATTCTGTAGGTGTTTACATAGACTTTTTATGTACGAAAAAAAGACGACTAAATAGCCGTCTCTGTTTGCTCTATGTGTTCTAATAACGCCTTTCTATACCTTCTATATACGTTAGCATGCTCCGTTCTAACTGCTCTGCAGTCGTCTAGCTCCGAACCTGCAGCACGCATTTTATGAAAGACTGTCTGCGCTTGTTTATAAATTTGGCGTAGCTCACGAAAAGACGGTGCAGCTATATTGTATTGACTAACATCTGCGTGAACGTACAGACCTGTAGAATAGGTTAATACGTTCTGATCGCAGTCAATAACGGTAAAGTCGTCGCCTTGTATAATTCGCATATTAGTAGCCTTTACCGTTCATTTCTATATCTTTAATAACGTCTGCTTTATCGATAAAATACGACTCTGTATTGTTCGCATAACGTACTAGGTCGTTAGATATTTGTCCTAAGTTGTCTAGGATAAACGGCTGCACTAAATCCATTCCTAAAAACTCCTGAGCGCTCTCTAAAGCTTCTGTAGCCTGTATAGCCCCTTGCGGTAAAGCACGACTAGAAACATCTTCGAATAGCTTCCCTAGCTCATATTTAACCGTAATTACCTTATCGCTAGGTGCTAATGCTAAGACTTGCTGCGAAAGCTGCTTGATCTTTTCTTTCGTAGTAGCTGCAAGTGCTGGCTCTGTCGCAATAGCTGCTATCTCTTCTAGCGCTTTCTTAGCTGCGTCTAAATTGGTGGCAAAAATGATTTTACCTTCCAGTTCTTCTACTCGCTTGGTGAAGAGCTTTTCTGTCTCTGCGTCTACTGGTGGTAGTTCTGCGAGTATGATACTTTTAGCTATTTTGATATTTTCATTTAGAAGCTCATTTCGTTTTGCTTCCTGCTCACGAAACATCTTCATAAAGTCTATTTCGTGGCGCTGCTTCACTCGCTCTAGCCTTTTTTCTTTGCCTGCGTGCGTTAACTCTCTATTGTTCATTACTTTGTTTCGGTCTTCTAAATAAAAATCCTTAAACGTATTAAAATAACCTGCCATACTACTTCTAATCTCGTATGCTGATATATAATTCTCACTCATTTTCTTTAGCTGCTTGTCTACTGTCATGATAATATTCCTCCTGTATATTTATTAGATATTTGATATAATGTTGCTCTTTCGCTCTTTTACGTCCTGTACTAACTCATCTAGGTCATGGCGCATTGTTCCTTTGATATTACGAAAGGAAAAGAACATATTTTTTGCATGAATAGCGTCTAGAAGCTCTTTGTCTCGATAAAGCAGCCTCCCAATAGTACCTAGCTGCTTACCTTTGACGCATACGCTCGCATTCTCTTCTAGCTCGTCAACAATAAGCCTTATAGCTGCATGTAGTGCTTTACGATAGCCTGTAACGTCTTTCAAATAGAGCGAGGCTACTTTTACTAGCTGCCGTCTTTGTTCGAATAGCTCATTCTCTAACCTGTATATTTCTGCACCTGCTGCGAAGGTTTCACCCTCTAAATGTTCCAAGGCTAAAAATACAGAATAGCGTTGACCGTTACCGATTTCCTTTGTATAGCCGCATTTGACATAATAGACGTTATTAGGCGGTCTATTTTCCTGTGTAACCATCATTACACCCCCTTTCTGCGCTTACATAAACATAGGCGCAAGTGATTGAGGATTTTGGTATTAGGTATTACGACAAAATAAAAAGCCGTAGCTGCCTTTATAGCATTCTACGACCTTATTCGTCCTTATTCATGTACTATTATTCGTTTTTAGTTTCGTAGTCTTCTATTTTTGTTCGTAGTCCTTCGTTCCATTGTTCGTACCACTCTTCGTAAGCACTCACGTACTCTTCGTACTCTTTTCTGATCGACTTAGGCGCATTAGGTAATAGCTTCATGCGTTCTCGTACTTTCTTACCGCCTTCGTTGTAGTAGAAGTATTCGCTATCTAAAAAGTTAGGTCGATCCATAAACATATATTGCGCCTCCTATAGTCTGTATGTAAAAACGACGGTTTTAGAGCCGTCGCTAAGAAGTTAAATATATTCGATCTCTAATTTGAATGGATAATTTCGTCTAGCAGGATTTCTAGTAGATAGAGCCTTTATCTCTGACGGCATTTTGCGAGTGTATCTAATCGCCTTTATAAAAGTTTTTAAGTGTTCATTTTGGGTAATTACGTCTTCTCCGTCAAAATTTTCTAGTATGTCTATTATTTCACGTAGTCTGTCTTTCTCGCTTTTTACATCTAGCTCTACTAATTTAGTTTGCGTTTCTTCTCGTGTCTGTTGGAGAAATATAAGTCTTTCGGTTAACTCCTGCTTCTTCGCTAAAATTTCTTTTTTAGAAAATATTCCCTCAACTGCTAGGTTAATCAGATTGTCATATTGTCTTTGTGTTTCGACTGTCTGCTTATCTATATGCGCTACTTTGGTTACTAAGTCATTCGCTATACTACTCGTATCATTCGATGTTATTTGAGCTAGCTTCTTCTTTGTTTCGCCCTTAAAACGTTCAAGGAAATCCGCAAACTCTTCGATTACGTATCGTAATTGCATGCCGGCATTTCCGCATTTTTGGGTAGAGTTTGGCAGCAAGTAATCACATACCTTCACGTAAACTTCGGCTGACTTGCTATCTTTTAACATCAAAGATTTACGTCCGCAGCAACCACATATTAGTAAATCCTTTAGCATACTATGAGCGTTCTTACTTGGTCGTTCTCTTACATGTGTTGCAGCATGCTCTGCTCTCGCTTGCCTAATGTCATTCGCTTTATACCAATCAGAAGGACTGATAATCGGCTCGTGTGCGTCCTCTGCTATATACGTCTCAATAACTTTATAAACATATTTGCCGTCTTCCTTAACTTTCTTACGATCGTTAAATACTACCGCCCCACGATACGCAGGATTTTTTAGTATGCGACGTACTGACGGTAAGCTGAACGCCTTACCCTTTGCTGAACGGTAGCCCTCTTCGTTAAGTATATCCCTAATTTTATATGCACCTAGTCCGCTAGCATGTAGCTTAAAGATGTATCTAATTACTACAGCTTCTTCTTCTACGATTTCTAGTCGCTTCGTTTCTTTGTTACGGCTATAACCGAAAGGTACGCTTCCTGCAACGTGTTCACCTCGTTTACTTCGGCTGATTTTGTTTAGCTTGTTACGCTTCGCTATCGTCTCATATTCCAATACTGCGAAGGTACTAGAAATATCATATAGTAGGCGGTCTTGCTGATTATTTGATAAATCGAAAGTCTGTGCAGGCGTAATAATCTCTATGTTGTAGTCAATACAAAGCTGCTTTATCTGCTGCGACACTACACCATTACGTGCGAGCCTGTCTAATGAGATACATAAAATCGCCTCGTATTTTTCGATATTAGTTATCATACTTTGAAGTTCTGGACGTTCTTCTATTTCCGTAATACCCCCACTTATTATCTCTGCATAAATATCATAAGTTAATCCGTGATTAGCTGCGTACTCTGATAACGTCTCCCTATGGTTCTGTAGCGTGTCTTCGTTCTCGCCTTTGTCACGAGATATACGAAGCATTAATGCTACGTGTTTCGTTTCTGTCGCTGCTGCCGTCCCTATTTCCGTTTGCGTTTGTAACATCGTGCTACCTCCTAGAATACTAATTTACTAGGATTATATCATACATTATGTAAAAAACGAAGTAGGTACTGCATATCCACTTGTATGTCCACGTAACCCCTCAATAATCTCAAGCCCTTTTGATATCGGTGCTCGGAAATGTCCAATCCCTTCAGATAGATCACATTGATAAATATAATAAGGACGGACACGAATTTTCACTAAATCATGCATTAGTTTTTTCATGATTGGGACACTGTCATTTATACCAGCTAAAATAACGGCCTGGTTGCCAACAGGGACTCCTGCATCAACGAGCATTTCACAGGCACGTTTTGATTCTTCCGTAATTTCAATTGACGTATTGAAGTGGGTATTCAGCCAAACTGGATGATACTTTTTTAATATCGAGCAGAGATTTTCCGTAATTCTCTGAGGGAAGACAACTGGCGCTCTTGTGCCAATTCGGATGATTTCAACGTGTGGAATTTCTCTTAGGTTTTTTAAAATATATTCAAGAATGTTGTCATTAATTAATAAACCGTCTCCACCTGAAAGTAATACATCACGAACTTCTGGTGTATTGCGAATGTAGTCAATCGCTCCGTCTAGCTGTTTTTTCGGAACACCCATACCAATCTGTCCTGAAAAGCGTCTTCTAGTACAATAGCGACAATACATTGAGCATTGGTTTGTGACAAGAAACAAAACACGGTCAGGGTATCGATGTGTTAAGCCAGCGACAGGTGAATCTTCATCCTCTTCAAGTGGGTCCTCCAAATCATATTTCGTTTTGTGTATCTCTTCTCCAATCGGAACCGATTGCATTCTAATTGGACATCTTACATCTGTTGGGTTCATTAAAGCTGCATAATATGGGGTAATGTTTAGTGGAATTGTTTTTGTTGAAATTCGTACTCCTTCTTCTTCTTCAGGTGTTAAGTCGATAACCTTTTTTAAATCATCCAGTGTTCGAATCGTATTTGTTAACTGCCAAATCCAATCATTCCATTTTTCCTCTGGCACCTCCTTCCATAGTTCAATGTCTTTCCAGTGCCGTTTCGGTTTATATAAATCATGTAACATGTTAGATTCCCCCTTGGTTTGCTGTTCACAAATTATTGTTGCAAGAATCGTGCCAACTACTTAAAAGGGGTGATAATCCTATGAAAGTTCTTCGAAAAAGTTGAGAGTCATGACATTTGAATCGTATCACTTTATTGATGATCCTCAGGTGGTGCATGTAACTTAGCATTACTGCCGAATAACTGGCAGATCCCTAAGATTTGATCTACATCTATCCTGCCTGAAAATTGGCAGCATGCTTAAAAACTGGCATTTTACTTTGTTCTATATTTTTTTCACCTCACTTGACAGATCCTTTACCCAAACATTCATGTCTTCTAATTTATCAAAAATATAGCAATTGTTCGTCAATCTTCCGTTATACTGATAGCCAAGCTGATAAAAAGCCGCATTCATCCCAAACGAAAGGGCTCGTGCTATCGAAAATGCACAAAAGATACCTCTATTCTTTAGATCAGCTTCAAGATGAATAAGTAGTTTCTTCATCAATCCATACTTTCTATGTTCTGGTAATGTCGCACAATCAGTTAGTTCTGCATGATGGAAAAGCTGATTTATATCTGCCGAAGCTGAACTAACAATCTGTTTGTTACATTCAACAATATAGAAAATGGTTCCTGCCTCGATCATTCTTTTTACATATTCTGGATCACTCATCGGTGTTGGGTAAATTTTAAACACCATAGCATAAAGCTCGGCAAGCTTCTTTGCGTCTAAGCTGGTTGCTTTTCGGAAGTGATAGTGATCAGGAATACTAGCTTTTATTTGTTTTTGTTCCTTTTCCAGGACTCTCTGAAGGATTGTATCTTCTTGTATCCAATATTTATTCGTTCTTCGTTCAATCTCTTTGTAACAGGTCATTACATAATTGTCCGTGCCATTGAAAAAACCTTTAATTATCGCTTCTAGTTCAAATCCCTTTGCTAGTAATTGCAGCCAATGCTCTGGTCTGGAAAAAAAGATCACTTTCGTAAACGAGTTTTTATCGAGTATTTCATTAAGCTCTTGAAGAATCATTGACATATTTCCCCGGTAATTATCGACACGTAGTCTTTCATTAAAGTAATCAAGATAAAACTGGACTGAATAATCCGAGGTTTTAATGTTTTTCGTTTCATAGGCTGGTTTCATATCCACCCTCCTCTATGTTTGTTCTGCTTTAATATTGTACTTTTTCATTTTATATTGAAGTGTTTGTCTTGGGAGTTCTAAGATCGATGAGGCTTTGAGGACATTTCCTTTCGTTACTCTTAATGCTTGTTGAATCAGCTTTTTTTCTGTCTGTTCAATTGTTACTCTTAATGGCTTTAGGTTAATCCTTTCGTCTGTTGCTGATTCCTTAAAGAAAGCGGGCAAATCGTTCAATGTCATCATGTCACCGTCTGTCATATTCACTGCATATTCAATTGTATGCTCTAATTCACGGACATTCCCTTGCCAATGATGTTTCTCAAGCTTGGCAAGCACCTTGTCATCAATATTAATAACTAGCTTATTTAGGAGATAGTTATACTTTTTTATAAAATGATCCACCAATATCGGGATATCTCCATTTCTTTCTCTTAGTGGTGGGAGCTCGATAAAAAATACATTTAAGCGGAAGTATAAATCAGAACGTAATAGCTTCTTCTCAATACACTCAAATGGATGCTCATTCATTGCAACAATGATTCTCACATCAACGACATACGACTCAGTACCACCAACTCTCCTAATGACACCATCCTCTAGTACACGTAAAAGCTTTGTTTGAAAATCTAATGGCATCGTATGAATTTCATCAAGAAATAGCGTACCACCATGGGCAAGCTCAAACAAACCAGCTCGATCAACAGCTCCAGTAAAACTTCCTTTTTTCGTTCCAAATAAAATGCTTTCTAGTAAGGATTCTGGTAAAGACGAACAGTTTTGTGCGATAAATGGTCCATTTTTACGTGATGATTCATTGTGAATAGACTGAACAAGCAATTCCTTTCCTGTCCCTGTTTCACCGTATATCATTACAGGAGATGAACTTTCTGCAGCACGTTTTCCTAACATTTTTACATTTTTCATTGAATCACAGTTCGTAATAAGATCATCCCAGTTGTATGTTGCTCCAGAAGTGGATGACGGTTTCGTTTTTTTGTTATTCACTTTTTGTTGAAGTTCAAGAAGTTTCTCAGCTAATTGTTTTACCTTTGATAAATCCTTTGCAATCTCAACCGCTCCAACATTTCGTTCCCCTACATGTATCGGTATCGTTGTGTTTACTGTATCAATTAATTGTCCTTTACTATTTTTATAGGTTTGGGATTGTTGGTAGATCGGTTTTCCGGTTTCGATTACTTTCAAGAGGGTACTTGTTTGACTCGTTAAAGATGGAAATACATCGAGTACATGCTTCCCAAGTACTTCATCAATCTCCACTCCATCATGAATTGCAGCGACCTTATTATAAAAAATCGTTATGCCTTCAGAGTTAACGGCATGAATCGCTTCGTCAATACTTCCTAAAATAGCTTCAAGCATCTGCTTTGTTTCAAAAGATTCCAAGAACATCTTAAGTCACCTCTTTTTATCTAGCAAGGCAGTTTTAATTATTTGATTACTCCTCTATCTATTGATATTAGGAACATATACCAACTATGCTCCACCCTATTTCCATTCATCTAAAGAGACAAAAAAAGGAGCACTTCCAAAATTGATTGACAGGAAGTGTCTCCTTCGATACTTTCAGACTTTGTTAATTGTTAGTTATTATGATTACGTTTTGTATCAAGGGATGAAATGGATTCGTTGATGACCTCATTCGCTTTTTCCGCTTGTCGGTCTTCCTTTTTAGCCTTGTCTACAATCTTCTCAACATCTTCTGGTGTATGATCTGGCATTTTTTCACTTCCTCAAAAATAGTTGGGATCCCTTTTAGGATGGTTAAAAATATTATTAATCATGTACAAGTCTCAGAAAAAAAATATGTTAGATTAAAGAAAAATCACTTGATCCAATTATTACGGCCAGTTATCATTTTCTGCCTGTTCGTGTGTGGCAAAGGAAACACAAAGAATATATGCGATTAGATGCTGACATAGCGGATATAAGGTGTGAAGGTCACTAGGCTCTAGGCGCTGGATATCAATGCGATTATTTACAGTACAAGAATTCTTTAATTTCCTAAACGGAACAAAAGCGCAAGCGCCTTGATCAGCCTCGGGCAAATAAGATGATTTAGAATAGAAGGCGTTCTTTGCCTTCAATTCTAAATTAGCTTATGACCTCGAGGGGCTAGGCGCTGGAGCTGGATGTCGTGCGCTTATCCACAGTACAAGAATTTTATAATTTCTTAAGCAACAAAAAAAACTGCTAGTAAAAGATACTAGCAGCCGAAAACTTATTAATTATTTTATGCTAGAAATGACCTCATCAACAAGATCTGTCAATTCCAGCTTGTCTTGATCTGACACCTGTTTTTTTGGCAAATGACTTACTTTCTTTTTCACATCCTCAAGAATTGAAATTGCACGTTTAGTGTATTGCTCTTTTTCATTAGGGAATTCTTTTGCTAAGTTTAAGTTATTTTCTGCTTTTTCAAGGTGGTTTTGCAGTGATGTTTTAAGACCATGATTTAAGTCTTTTTCTAAAATTAACTTTTCCACATCATTAATTGTTGCATTTTTAATTGTAAATGAAACTATCTTCATTTCCTCTACATTATGAACCTTATCTACAGCACGGTATGATAATGTGTATTCACCTTCATTTGTTATAGTAAATGGCTGGTCATATTTTATCCAGTCACCTTCATTTAGCTTGTATTCAATATAATCAATACCAACATCAGCATCTGTAGCAGATAGAGTAACTCCTGCTTCTTTTGAATATTCACCATTGTCTTTATCTGGTGCTGTTAAAGTATGTGTCGTTACTGGTGCTGTGAAATCTTCAGAAATGCGTCCTTCTGCGGTATACGTAATCGACCCTTCTATACTTTTCACAAAATCAACCGTAGCCTGTAAGTCTTCTGGCCCTTGTACAGGGTTTTCACCAAGCTCAGCAATACGGTATTTGTCACTAGTATGAGGGTACATATAGTTATTTACCGTAACAGTGTATGTCTTATCTGGATCAAGCTTCGAACCGTCTGGTAAATACATATCAATCACTTCACCATAGGATCCCTTTGTGCTATCCCATGTATAGCTAAACCCAGCAATACTTACATCAGGACCGTAGCTGCTAAATTGGCTATTGATAATCGCTCGCATATCAGAACCTGATACTTCAAGTTTAACTAATGTGTTGCCGAATGGTTGGATGTTAAACAGCTCATTCCATGTTATTTCACCCGCATTTAGATCATCACGGAATCCACCACCATTCATTAAGGCGAAGTCACTATCCATTGCTACAGCCATACCGTCTGCAATTAAGTTTCCAAGTGCATTATCACCAATTAGTCCTTTTTGTGTATATCCTCCAGCCATTTCTGAACCTGCTACCCCAATTACTTCGTTTAGCTTAGGTCCTACTTCTTCTAAATAATTATCTAAAATGGCTTTTACTTCTGCATCTGGTGTAATGCCATCTTGAACTACATCCACTATATCAGCAGATTTTTTTACGATATCACCTGAAAAACGATCTATTTCCAGCTCAACATCAGAAAATGCTTTTCCATACTCCCATGCTTGGACAATCAATTTATTATCAACAACAGCATCTAGCTTTACATGGTTATGTGCTGCAAAAATGACGTCAACTGCATCATTTACTTTCGTTGCGATACTTGCGATATCACCAGAAGCAGTTTCACCTGATTGGTTCCCAGGTACATGCGCCAAAATGACGATAGCTTCAACACCTTTTTCTTGAAGCTCTGGTACGTATTTGTTTATTGCTTCCGCTTCGTCTGTAAATTGAATATGTTCATTTCCTTTTGAAATGATCATGTTTGGTGTTTCAACAGTTGCTACCCCAATAAAGCCAATTTTCGCCCCATCTACCTCTTTAATTGCGTAAGGATCTAAAACTAAGGAACCGGAATCTTTATACTCTACGTTTGCTGCGACCATAGGAAAGTCAATTCCATCATAATTTGGTGTTCCATTTTCATGGTCTCCTCCATTGATTAGTCGCAACATTTCTTCGACACCTTCATCAAACTCATGGTTTCCTACAGTACCTACATCAAATCCAATTGATTCCATCATTTCAACTGTTGGCTCGTCTTGCAATAGGGCAGATACAGGTGAGCTTCCGCCAACCATATCACCAGCATGGACAATTAATGTGTTCGGATTTGTTGTTTCACGCTGACGTAAGTGTGCTGCTAGATAATCCATGCGGCCGTAGTTTGCGCCACTTACAGTTCCCGTAATGTCTACTTTACCGTGGAGATCATTCACACCTAATAACTGAACACTAATATTGTCAGTTTCTTCATTGCCACTACCTGCAGAATAGCCATTTGCTTCTGCTTCTTGTGCACTTGCAAAGAAGATTCTTTTTTCTACCGGTACATCCTCCCATTCTTCTGGAGTCACATATGTCTTTGTATCTGAGTTTCCTACAAATCTAGTAAACCCTTTCCCTTCATCTCTCGCACGGAATGCAAAAGGTAATTCCATTAACAGATCAGCTGGATTCCAAATGCCTAATCCTGCAGCTTTTGCTTCCTTTACAGCTGCTTGAAACATATTATAATCAGCTTCATTACCTACTGGCCAAATAAAGTAAGTTGATGCATATCCTTTTTTAACCATTTCTAAGTTTGTGTTCAAATTATCGCTTTTTCGAATGACTTGTGCTAATAAACGCCCATAATCATCTGTTACTTCATCTCCAAGTTTAACAATAACCTCATCACCAGGCTTTAAGAGCTCGTTCAAATAAGCCTTGGCTCTGTTCCCATGATCTAATTGGTTTTGATCTGCTTCATTTTGTGGAGAATGATAGGTTTCTGGTGTATCAATGTTTACATATCGAACCTTTGTCGATCCTAAAACAGGTGTCTCTAAATGAATCGTGTCACCATCAACAACACTTTTCACTGTAGAAGAATATTCACCAGCAGATTGCGGTGCTTCAGGTTGTGGATCTAGTAATTGAATATCCTCTGCTTTACGAGGTAATACCTGGTATGAATCATATTGACTCAATACTCCTGTAAATTCATACCATTTTCCAGCTTCCACTTTTGAAATCGTACTCGTTGCTTCCATAATCCGAATCGTTGTTCTATTAAATTCTTCGTCAATTACGGAAACATTGTATCCACCGCCAGCAGCTGAACTCGGAACACTGTTAACATATCCTTTTACTTTAACTAGTTGTCCTTCTTTTGACTCTGCTATACTTTCATTATTTAAATCTATTAATGTCATTTCATTCGCTTGTGGCAATTGATTATTTTCTGATAAAACTTCAATCCCATTTACGATTGGTGCAATTTCAGTTAATCCCTTATACGAGGTAATCGTACCGGTAATTTTAATTTGTTTGCCTTCAGTCAATTCTGGAAAACTAGCTGAATTTAATGCAAAAATGTTAATACCCGCTGTTTCATCTTGAATATATGTAGATAATCTACCACCACCAATTGCCGAATTGTCAACTGTAACTGTACCTATGACAGTCACTTCTTTTCCCGTTTTTGTCCGAGCATCTGCAATTGATATAGGTTCACCTGGTGTTACAGGGTCTGGGTCAATTGGATCAGTGCCATCTACAAATTCTATAGACGTTGGTGATTTCAGTCCTGGTTTAGAAAAATATGTTTCTATTTTAGCAGTGATTCTAACCTTTTTTCCAACAATACTAGGGTTTGTTACTAGTCCAAAGTTTTCCCTAATATAACTAGGGGAACTAGGTAGCTGGACTGGCATAATTTTAGCGCCATCTTTTTCCGAGGATACATCAGCTATTGCAATATTCGTATTACCAGCAAACGGTGCTTCGAAGTCAAATGAAGTTGTGCCAGTCGTATATCCTATGATATATCCTTCTACAGTAACATTCTCAACACTTGTATTTCGTGAGATAGCCTCTGCAACAGTAAGAGGTGATTCCTCCGCTTTTGCTTCTGGTGTAAAATTTAATAAAAGACCTGGCAGTACTAATGCTAGAATCATGAAAAATGATAGAATCCTATTTACTCCTTTATGTCCCATTATTTCGCCTCCTAAATTGTTTTCATACATGTCTAAACTTACAATATTATTGTTTAGATATTGTAAATAGTATGTAAAATTTCATAGAAATACGTTTAATAAACAAAAAACGAGTCAAATTTACTAGACTTTGTAGTTATTTGTTATTTCTCGTCAATGATGTGGTCTTTATGTTATTTCCTTTTCACTTATTCGATAAACTAATTGAAATCTGATTTTATTCTAGGAATTTTTTTTAAACACTATTATAATTCGACAACGTTTTTATTTATTGTTCTTTATACTTTAATCTAGATGGAGAATTGATAAAGTGATATCAAGCTAATTAACCAAGCGCCTATTTAATATGTGCGCTTTTACTTTCTATATAACTAGTAATTAAATAAAAACAATTTCTCTATCAGTTTTTAAATATAAAAACTCAAGTAGAGTTGGCGGAGGGGTATAAGTGAGTGTAGACATCGGAGTACAACAGATTAATAATTATGCTAAATTAGGTGATAAAATTTTGATAGAGATGGCTCAAAGTGGAGATAGTGAGGCATTGGCTTTTTTAATTAATAAATATCAAAATTTTGTTCGTATGAAGGCAAGACCCTACTTTTTAATTGGTGCAGATAAAGAAGATCTTGTTCAAGAGGGAATGATTGGTTTATATAAAGCTATTCGTGACTTTAAAGAGGACAAGATGGCCTCTTTTTACGGTTTTGCAGAACTTTGTATCACACGACAAATAATAACAGCGATCAAAACTGCAACTCGTCAAAAGCATGGACCGCTAAATTCGTATGTATCCCTGGACAAGCCTCTTTCTAATGAGGAATCAAAATATACGCTTATGGATATGATTTCTGGAGAAAAAATAACAAATCCGGAAGCAGTGATTATTAATCAAGAAAAAGCTGCTTATATCGAACTAAAAATAGCAGAATTGCTAAGTGATTTGGAAAGAAGAGTGTTGACCTTATATATGGATGGTCAATCCTATGTGGAAATTTCTGAAGAATTAAACACTCATATAAAGTCGATTGATAATGCTCTTCAGCGAGTAAAAAGAAAACTAGAACGACATCTGGAAATAAAAAAGGCTATCTAAATCACTATATTCAAGAACAGGACTGTCAGTGGACGGTCTTTTTTTATGTCCTTTAGTGCCATAACTTACCCTTTTTAAGGATTTATCACTAGTTGGGTAGCGTTAATTTACTATTTTTTTCTAATTGTTTTATACAACCCTTTTATGTTACTATTTAGTCACAAATTAAATGTGACCAAATGGTAACTTATTTTTAAAACCTAAGGATGAGTAGCATGATTGACGAGCAACTAACGAACATTTTCAAAGCTCTTGGTCATCCGATTAGAAGACAAATTTTAGATTTTTTAAAGGATGGACCAAGAACAACAGGTGAACTAAATGACTGTTTTCAGGATGTTACGAGATTTGCAGTGATGAAGCATTTAAATTTATTAGAAGAGGCAAGCTTAATTTTAATTCGAAGAGAAGGTCGCACACGGCTAAATTTCATTAATGTCGTCCCCCTTCAACAGATGTATGATCGCTGGGTAAGTAAATATCAAGCAAGCGATGCCACTTCAATTTTAAAATTAAAACAAGTAGCTGAAAGGAGAAATGAACAAATGGAACAAGCATTAAAGCATGACACTTTTCAAATTGAGCAAGAGGTAATGATTGAGGCAGATCGTCAAACAGTATTTACTTCTTTGACAAAAGATATCAATCAATGGTGGGCATATCGTTTATTTGGACAAGATTCTATATTGACCCTTGAGCCTAAGGTTGGTGGCAGTTTTCTTGAAGATGCAGGTAATGGCGAAGGTGCAATTTGGGGGACTGTTACTTATGTGAAAGCTTACGAAGAAATACGTTTAAATGGTTTATTAGGAATGCGTGGTGCGGTTAACAGTGCTTACTCATTTAAATTAGAGGAAAAAGGAAACTCTACTTTATTAAAGCTTTCTCATACAGCAGCAGGTCTGCTAGATCCGAATTGGAAGGATATGCATAGCCATGGCTGGGAGGAATTATTAGGTAGCTTTTTAAAGAATTTTGTTGAATTTGGCAAACTGCCTGAAGAAAGACAATCATAGGTGATCAGATGATAAAAGTAAATGTGTCGGTTAACATAAATAAACCACATCAAGAAATTTTTGCTTATATTGCAAACTTTGAAAACAATCCTAAATGGCAAGGTGGCATGCTTGAAGCTACCTTTACCTCAGATGGTCCTTTGCAAAAGGGCTCTACGTATGAACAAGTTGCTACATTTTTAGGGAAAAAAATTTATACGACTTTTGAAGTGATTCAGTTTGAAAAAGATCATTTGATTAAAATTAATAGTGTCAAGAGTTCATTTCCGATTACGGTGACACGGCTTGTTGAACCTACAGCTGAAGGTACAAAAGTTTCAGCTATTGTCGAGGGTGATGCGAGTAAATTTTTTAAAGTTGCTAAAGGTTTATTGAAGGTAATGGTAAAACACTCTGTTACCTCTGATTATAAGCGGCTTAAAAAATTAATGGAAAATTAAAAAGAAGGAGAGGACCAATTTTCCCTTGGTTTTCTCCTTCTTAGTTAACAAATACGTTTATTTTAAACAGCAACTGTTGATTGTTTTTTCTTAACTTGCTTTTGTTTACGGTAATCAATCACTGTCATCAATATGACAATGACAAAACAAATACTCGAAATTTGAAAGACAGTGCCTAATTCTACATATGAAGAAACAACGCCTAAAAGGATGGCACTTAAACCGATTCCTAAATCAATCGATGAATAATACATACCATTGGCAATACCACGTTGTTCAGGCTTGGTTTTTGATAATACCCAAGCTTGGAGTGCTGGTAGCATCGACCCATAGCCTGCCCCAAATATACACCCTGCTAAAATAAGCATCCCAACAGAATAAGTGTATGATAAAACCCATAGCCCTGCAATTGTTAACAGTGCACAAACAACAACCAATGACCAAGGTCCTTTAGAATCAAACCATTTTCCTGAAATAGGACGAGCAATAGTGGCCATAATCGCATTACAGAAATAATATAAAAAGATTTGATCAATACCACGCTCTTCTCCAAAAATGACAATAAATGTAACAATTGCTCCGTAGCCAAATGTAGAAAGAATTGTTACAACCGCTGGAAACCAGCTATCTTTATCGAACAAAGCTCTAAAAAAAGAAAACTCCTTAGGATTAAAAGTCGTTTCTTGAACAGACTTTGGAGTATGATATTTTCCGAGTGCTAATGTTACAATCGCAACCATGCCTAATGTAGCCGAACCAATTATAAGTGTTTGAAAACCAAAGTTTTGATATAAAAAGATACCCACACTAGGAGCAACAATCATCCCAATAGTTACAGACAAGCCAAAATACCCCACGCCTTCACCAATTCGCTTTGAAGGGACTAGTTCAACCGCTACTGTACCATTTACGGTTGTTGACACTCCCCAGGCAAATCCGTGAATAAAACGAACTGCAAGAAATAGGAGAATCATGTAAGTAAAGGAGTAACTAATCGTTAAAATAAATAGAACTACAGCTCCAACAACAACGAGCCATTTACGGCTATTGGACTCTAACACAAAACCAACAAATGGTCGGACAAAAATTGCTGCAACAGCAAAAAGTGATGTGACAAGCCCGATCTGTAAATCAGTTGCACCAAGCGCTTTCGCTTGCGGAGGCATGGTCGGCATTAGCATCATAAAACTCATAAAAAGAAATAGGTTTCCGATGATAAGTAAAATAAACGATTTCGTCCAAAGAACAGGAACCTCCTTCTTTTTCTTTTCCATCTCTATTCCTCCTTTCTCTAGATGTGAATAACCGGTAAGCGTATAACAATTATTTTCAGGAACAATTCCATACTCTTAAAAAGACTATTCTATATTTATTCCACAAAAAGGCTTGTAGACCTTCTGAATATTTTACTTAGTTAATAAGTTAAAAATAGAAAATCCATGAATATCATATCACGATCCATTCACAAAATTAAGTATGACGTGTTAAGATAAAACAATTGAGAAAAAGGCTAAGTAACTTATTTAGGAGTGTTGAACCGATTATGATAGTACCTAAGATCGCTAAAAAATGTTTGCCTACTCCATTTATTGATGTTTCTTCAGGATCCATTATCATGGCAATCGGTATCTTTTTAATTGGCGCAATTCAGCAATTTTCATATATAAATCTTCATTTTGGGTCCTTCCTAACATACTTATTAATTCTAACATGGCTTATTTATCTTTTTTCCTTTATAGGATCATTACTTAAGCCTGAATACAGACGTCACATTATGGAACAACCTATCACCTTTTTTGGAGTCGGAACTTGGATCGCGTCAACATCTGTAATAGGAAATTTATCGCTCACCCGTTTTCCTGAAAGCATAATAATTGTCAAAGGTTTATTCATTCTCAATTCTCTACTATGGTTGATTTTCATTGTTCTTTGCATAAAACAACTTAAAACAATTATTATGAAGGGTTATATTTTGGAAACACATGGTGTTTTATTGCTTACTACAGTTAGTACACAATCTATCGCTTGTTTAATGAGTAATATTCATAGTTCTGTTATACCACCTGCTGTTATAGACTTTTTTATCCTAATCGGTGTCACTTTTTATTTGGTTTCACTATTTTTGCTAATAAAACGTTTCACTAAAAAATATAAGCATATTCATGAATGGAAAAATACTGATTGCATTATCCACGGGGCTGTTTCGATAACTGGGTTGTCGATGACGCTTTCTGGTCATTTTAGCGTCTTTTCATTAATAACTGTTTGGTATGCAGCCTTTAGTTTATTAATCCTTGTTGAGATTGTTGAATTAATTCGTGTGGTTATGAGAATAAAAGAATATGGATGGCTGAATGGGATATTCACTTATCATATCTCACAGTGGAGCAGGAATTTCACAATTGGAATGTTTTATCTTTTTACAATGAGATTAATCGATAACTATTCATCCATAAAGCATCCATTCGTTTTTCAAAGCAATATCATTTATTTAGTAGGCTGGATTGTACTCTTCTTATTAATCGTGCAACTTTCGATCTTTACCTTTTCAAAATTCTCAGCAGGTTCACATAGACAAGACATATCAGGGACAGCTTCCATGTAAGACTTATATCAAGAACAAAAGCGCAAGCGCCTTGAACAGCCTCGGGCAAATAAGACGCTTAAGAATAGAAGGTGTTCTTTACCTTCAATTCTTAAGTGGCTGTAGACCCAAGAGGGGCTAGGCGCTGGAGCTGGATGCCAAGCGCTTATCCACAGTACATGAATTTTATAATTTCCTAGACAATCAAAAAAGCCATGATTTATAAATCAATGGCCTTTTTTGTACGGATAGAATTATGAGAAATTAAACTTATCATGACATAAGCGATAAGAGATAAGAAAATCGGTAAAACGACTGTATGCATTCCTAGTGCATTTGGTAACAATCTGTCAAACATAATATAGGAACCCATTCCAATTACCATTGATGAAATCGCCCCATATTTATTGCCTTTGGACCAATAAAGTCCAAACACGACCGGCCAAATAAACACTGATTCTAATCCACCAAATGAAAATAGATTTAACCATATTAGTAAATCTGGTGGGCTTAATGCAAATAAAACAACAGATACTCCAATGATGGTTGTTATCCAAAAACTAGTTTTTTTCACTTGTTCTTCTGTTGCATTTGGTTTGATGTAATTCAAATAAATATCCTTTGTTATAGCTGAGCTGACTAAAATTAATAAAGAGTCTACTGTCGACATGATTGCCGCCATTGGTGCTGCAAGGACAAGTCCAGCTAATAATGGAGGTAAAATTTTTAAGGTCAGTGTAGGCATAACCGTATCTCCCACTTCTATCCCCGGCAAGATCGGTCGTGCAAACACCCCGATTAAATGCATTCCCAGCATAATAAATCCAATGACTAACGTACTAATCACAATCGCTTTATGCATTGCTTTAGAGTTTTTATAGGACATCGCTCTGACCGTAATTTGCGGAAGACCAACAACCCCGACTCCAACTAAAATCCAAAATGAAGATACATAAAGTGGTGTTAAGTCTCTAGCCGCCCCATAAGGCGAAACTAAATTAGGATTCTCTGCCACTAGATCAGCCATAATATTAGGAATTCCACCGCCAGCGATAATTGTAGCAACTAATAACACTGCAGTTCCAATAAACATAATGACACCTTGAACCGCATCTGTTAACGCAACAGCCCTAAATCCTCCAATAATGACATAAACTAGAACAGATACAGCAAAAATAAACAATGCGGATGTATAGGATAACCCTGTCAATGATTCTATCAGCCTTGCCCCGCCTACCCATTGCGCTGCCATTGCTGAAAATAAAAAGACAATAATACTTACTGCAGAGATAATCACAACCGCATGACTCTGATATCTTTCCTTCAGAAAATCAATCAAGGTGATTGCTTTATATTTCCGAGCCATAATCGCAAACTTCTTGCCCAACACCATAAGGACAAAATATCCTGTCGAAAGCTGTGCCATTGAGAGAAGGACCCATCCTAGCCCTCTCGTATAAGCAACACCCGGTCCACCGATAAAGCTACTGGCACTTCCATATGTAGCAATCATGGTCATCGCTAAAACAAAGCCACCCAACTGCCTTCCACCTAAAAAATATTCTTGAAGAAATGAATCAGTTGATTTAACAAATTTGTTTGCCCAAAATCCAATTAAGAAAATCACAATGAGAAATAATAATAACGGAATAATAACTTCCCAATTCAAGTGTGATCACCGCCTTCCTCTTCGTCTTCAAAAGGTACATCTGTAAAGAGAAATTTAACAGCTAAAATAACAAGAATCACGATAACAATAAACCCTAATACACAACTATAGAAAAACCATTCAGGTAGTCCAAATATGTAATTGTAATGAGCTGGATCACCTGAACCTAATCCATAAGCAAAGCCGAACCACCAAATAAAATTAAAGATTACAAGTGCAATGCCTATTTTCGCTTCCTTATGGGCAACTTTAAATCGTTTATCTTTCATATTAATCCCCCTCACTCACTTATCTTATGTTTATAAAAGCAAGTACTTGAAACAAGATAATAGTTGTCACCATTATTAGAAAAGAATATCATACCTTTTTATCTTTTTTTCATCAACAATGTAGTTCTTTTATAGGTAAAAATACCCTCAAAATAAGCTTCTAAAATAAAACCCCGCTATGAACCTAGCGGGGTTAAAATACTTATTTCGTTATAACACGAATATCATCAAAATAAAGCACACTAGACAAAGTCGTTCCTAGTTCTTTCGCATTTACATATATAGAGAACTCCTGAACTTTCTTCGCATTCACTGCATCTAATTTTTCACCTATGTGGGATGTATCCCATGGTGCTACAACAAAAGTATTGAATGGAATCTGGATGAGCTGTGGTTCATCACTTGCAAGCGTAGGGTAAGCTTCAAAGGAAACATCATTTGCTTTTACTTGGATAACAAGCTTTTGGTCATTCCCATCAGGAGTGTACCAAAATTGCAATGTATTTTGTTCAGACCAATCTACACCACCAAGTATTTTTGTCACACCACCATAGCAGGAGCCACCAAGGTTATATTCATATTTCAATCCATAATCTCCTGAATATTTATGATTCTGATCAAGAGAAAGGTTTATTGGATCTCCTTGTGACGCAACTGTATACTTTTCATCAAGCTTTGCATTACTACCATTATAGACTTCAAATTCATCAACAACTAACGGATCAAGAACAGGCTCCTTATAATCATTCAATAATTGAACATGATCAACGAATATCGGCCCCTGATAGTTTAAGTTACTTGTTACAATTGATAGCCCAAGTTCTGTTGCTGCTTCTAGCTTCTCAGCTGTGCTCAAATCGATTTCTGCTGTGTATTTACCGTACACATCATTGCCGATCTTTACTTTTTCCAAATCTGCTAATCGTTTAGATTGTCCCATTCCATATTTTTCTGACGAATTAGGAGGAACAGTTGCTACACCTTGAATAGTAGCTGATTCATTCCCTTCAATTGGGAGATAGACATCATACTTCAGTTTATTAACATTGGTTAGTTCAAGGTTTTCCATTTTTAGCTTCAATTCCTGCCAAGTTTGCGAAGCATCTGGAATATTCACAGCTAACCTCACTGTACCATTTTTCAGGGTTTTTTTATCATGGCTTAACTCCATTGAGATCGATTCAGGATAGGTTCCCTCTGATGTCATTCCTGCAACCGAAGAATCAAAATCATAGGTTTTCGCTACAACATCTCTAGCTTCCACATTCACTGAAATCGGTTCCTCATATACAACTTTATTTCCTAAATAAGCCTTTACAGTTATCTGAACGGTTTTCCCATTTTGACTAGCCTTTGGCTGCCAGTCTGCCATATAGTAGTTTTCTTTCGCATTAAACTTGAGCGTATATTCCTTATCTGAACCTTCAACAGAATACGCAACCTTCGATACTGAAGAATCGACAGCACGAACACGTATCGTTGTTGTCGCATTTTTAATCGTCGCCTTATCAGTTGGTGACGCTGTATGAATGATACCATCTTCCTTTATTGTTTTTACTTCAATATCATAAGCACCACTCACTTCACGGTTAAAGCCTGTATAACTGTCATTGTAATATGCGATAAAATCGTCTAGTAACTCATGATTACCATAGGTTGGGTGGTCACGGAATGGTGTAAAAGAACCTTCCGCACTGAAATTTGCCCATGTTAACATGTAAGCCATTCGTTTTGCATCTGGATCTGATTTAAGTGCATTTAACAATCTTGTAAACCACTCTGTATCTGGATTCCCAGATACTTTCATATTGCTATAACCGAATTCCGTAAAGGCTGCAACTTTCCCTTTTGAATCGGCAATTTTTGAAATCAATTTAGCATCTTCAACAACTTGTTTCAGCCATAATTCAGTTCCTTCTCCATTGTTATACGTATCAAAGCCAAGAATATCGACATATTCATCACCTGGATAGGTAGTTAAGTATTTGGCTTCATCATTATTAAATGGACTCCCCGGAGAAAATGCATACAAAAAGTTACGTACTTGCTTTTTATCTCGTAAATATTCCACCGTATACCGATAGATTTCCTTATACTGAGCTGGAGTTGTAAATGCTGCTCCCCACCAGAACCAACTACCATTTTGCTCATGGAAAGGACGGAAAACAACTGGAATCGCATTACCTTGATTATCCTTAAGATTGTTGGCAAAATTAGCAATCATATCTAAGTATTCATTGAACTCCTGATTTTTATTACCACCAGGCAAAATGTGAGTTACAACATTTCCTGTTGTATCGTAAAAGCTGCCACCAGTTACGAAATTGGGCATATGGGCACTTAAGTTAAGAACCCCACCCTTTTCATAGGCAATTCTCATTACATTAATTAGCGCTTCTCTGTTTTCAGCTTGAGTTCCTTCCCATTTTCCTGGTTTTTCTTTTCCTTCAAGACTTAAAGTGTCCCAGCCATACACTGCTGGAAAATCTCCAACTGCCTTGTTAACCTCTGATTCTGTCCCATCATTTACAGAAATGGTCGATCCTTCCGTTGTCGCATGTTGATGACCGAACAAAATGGAATTACCACGAACACTCTCCAAATACGCAAACAGAGATTTTGTTTGACTAGTAGCCTTTTGGTCTACTAAATCAACATAACTTGGAGATTGTTTTTTCGTTAAAACAGGCTTTGATTCTTGGTGATTAGCAAATGTTGGGATTGCCATGGAGAATAACAAAAGAATTGATAAAAGTGCTGTAGTTACTTGTTTTTTAGCTTTGTTCATTTAAAAACCTCCCATTTCTTTGTTTGAATAAAACATAATTAGTGAGAACGCTATAGTCTGATTAACTTTCATTCTACTTTTTCTTACGAATGTCTCTTTTTCCACGTTCGGAATGTTTACCTTTCTCATGAGAGATACTTCCTCAGAATGGAATCAATCCAACACCCTACACCTTTAATCACCCCTCCAGTCACTTACTCATTAACAAATATAAACTAGCCATTATTTGCTAGTTTCAATAATAATAGCGCTTTCATATTGAGTCAACTGTTTTGTTAGGCATTCGATAAAGTTAGGAGATTAGTAGGTGTTTTCTTGTAAAATATAAATTAATCCTAAATAGAAGTTCTAAATTAAATGAAAAAAATCAAATAATTAAAGTAAACGATTAGTTATTAAAAAATAAATAAGTGAGCTTTAGCAGAGCATAAAAAAGAACACTATCAATTTTTTGATTGTGTCCTTCAAACTTTATTATTTAAAATGAAAAATATCTTTTACGCTTAGATCTTTTTATAATAAAAAACAGTAGTATGTAATTCCCCATTTGCCGATTTCGCATAGGATGGAATTTTTCCAGCTTCAATATAATTAAGTGACTGATATAGATTATTGGATGGATCTCCTTCTCTTGTATCCAAAACAATTAAACTTCTATTTTCTAGCTTTGCTCTGTCCTCTGCCTTTTGCATTAGTAAACGACCGATTCCATTTCGTCTATATTTAGGATCTGTCATAAGTTTGCCAATTTCAGCTCTATGTCTCCCATTTTCCTTTGTATTTAAATGTAATTGAACACTACCTGCCAATTGATTGTTTATTCTTGCTACAAATAAAATCACATCCGGCTTTAATACAGTGCGCCAATACTTTATTGCCTTGTTAAGTTTCATTGGAGGTAAAAAACCAATAGATGCACCATCATCCACTACTAGTTTCAATAATTCCGAAAGCTCTTCAATATCTTTGTCAATTACTTTAATTTCTTCTATATTCAATATCATATTTTTTGCTCCTTCCGTTTAAACTTACTAACTATTCTAATGTTCATATTGTTTTTATACTAGACTTGCAGACTCCAAACGATAAATCAAGTAAATGGTATATGGTGTAACAATGAAAATCGCAGTATAAAGCCCAGGTGTATAGGTTTTTACTATAGCATTTTGTAGGACATGAACGATATTATGTAGTAGTACAAATACTAGGAAAGAAAGAAAGAAATAAATAACAATGAGCTCCAACTACTTTCTAAAAACTGTACTTTGAGAAAGGTAATCATTGACATTATTATAAAGATAAAAACATCTCTTTCAGCAAAACCATGTGAATTAAGATTCCAGAACTTCCAAATCGCATTTTTCAACCAATTCTTATTGTTTTGAATCATACTCTCTGTTCTTCTCGCCCAATTTTCTACTCCAATGATCTCATCAAAATCATGAAGCATAAAAACAATCACAAATAACCAAATGGCATTATATAGTTCGAGCTGAAGCAATGTTCTCCCTCCATTACCATTTTATAGTAAACACGCATTATGAATAAGTAAAGTTAGGGCTTTGTAAACTATAGTAAATTAAAAAATGGTTGGAAAGAATTTACAAGGTAAAAAAAATGAGCCCTTATGTGGTAGCTCATTTGTTGTCCGCTAAAAGGTCTTCTTATTTTATTGTTGTGGATTGTTTTGATAGATCATTGCCGTAGCTTGTGCTTGTTGGAGTTTTTGTTGTGCATTTTGAACGTCTAGTTGTTCTTGCTCAACTTTTTGTTGCGCTTGTTTTAATTGATGAATTTCCGTTTGCATCTGTTGCTGTGCTTGTAGTAACTGTTGATTTTCCGTTTGTAGCTGTTGATGAGCCTTTTGAACATCTTGTTGCGCTTGTTGGAATTTCTGCTGCTGATTTTGATCCATAAGGATTAGCCTCCATAATTATATTCGGGTACAGAATTGCCCAATAATTATCGTGCTCTAAATCAATTTTTCTATGCTACGTTGTCAAGATTCGTTATTTTTGTACCAGGCATGATGTCTCTAGTATTTTCCTTTATGTATCTACTTCAACTACAAACGGGAGCGCACAAGGGTCGTGTTGAGCTCACTATTTTTTAGAATTTCAAGTTCCTTTTCTTTATACAAAATCATTTTAGAAAAAAGGAACTTAAAAATCTTTGCTCCAATAAAATTGACCATACCTCTTTTTGTCTCCATGTACATCAAGTGAAGCTCCTGTAACACCAATATATCTATTTATACCTAATTCATTAATTGTTGTGATGATTGAGCTTAATTAATTAGGCTCAACATGGACATGTACGTCATAAACACCATGTTGAGTTTTTAGGACCTCTTCAACTTTTGTTGAAATATCATGTGCATCGCGAATCCCTAGGTTTGAGTTCACAAGTATGACAATGTCTACAACAGAATTATTCCCATAGTTCCTTGCCTTAATATCTTTTACACCCTTAACACCATATTGAGAAAGAACGGTATCTTTATATGACTGAATTTTATCTGTATCATAACCGTCCGTTAAATGATGTGAGGCATCACGAAAAATATCCAAAGCTGTTTTACAAATAAGTAAACCTACGATTAAAGCTGTTAAAGGGTCTAGCCATGGAAGAGCGAATTGTGAACCAATGATCCCAATAACTGTTCCAATACTTACCAAAGCATCTGAAAGATTATCTTTTGCAGCAGCCATTAATCCTTGGCTATTGATCTTTCTACTTAAATTTTTGTTATACCGATAAACAAAAAACATAACGATTGCACAAAAAATTCCTGTCCATGCAGAAATTAAATCAGGAGCTTCATGCTCGCTAGCAAAAACAGATTGAATTGCTCCATATAATACTTGAATTCCTACGACAATCATGATGAAAGATGCGACCATTGAAGCAACCGTTTCTGCCTTCCAATGACCATAAGGATGATCCTTATCAGCTGGTTTTTGCGATACCTTAAGTCCAATTAAAACTGCTAATGAGGCAATGATATCAGTGGCATTATTTAACCCATCGGCTTTTAGGGCTTCGGAATTTGCTGAGTATCCGACAATTAATTTCAACGAGGATAAACAAATATAAGCAATGATACTAATGATTACCCCTCGTTCACCCAATTTTAAATCGTTATATTTTTGTTCTTCCATTTATATTTGAGCCTCCACTTTTCAATTACTTGAACATAATAACAAGTAACAATCATGTGGGTCTAGAGCAATCTTGTTTCACTATTCTATACTAGTAATGTTTATGCAAAAAAGTTTCATCAGGCAAACTATTTCTATCTCCCTTTTAGATTCTGTCGTCTAGCTTATATGGAAGTCTATTCCATATGAATATAGTTTTAATTTCTTTGCAACTGCCTGTGAAGAAAAATTATCCCAGGATGTGCTATACAAAGGTATAATTCCCTCCTCTTGCAATGCCTTTGCCCATGCTATTGCAGTTTGAACACCATATCCTCTACCTCGATATTCTTCAATTGTTTCCACGCTTGCCTCTGCAGCTGATAAACTTCTCCTCGCACTACAACATATTGAAACAACAAACCCATCTTCTATTATGCCAAAGCATGGTTGTCTCCACTCTAGTTGCTCAAAAATAGTTGGGAATTCTTTTAAAAGTAAGTGCTTGTTCTCGTAGGTTATTTTTAAAGCAACAGAAGGTCTATTAATGTTGTCTGAAAAAACATATGCAGGTCCAATCCATAAGTTTTTTATAGATTGAGTACTGCTCTTGAGCATATTGATTAGCTTAGATAAGTTAACATTTAAAGAATCTTCAGCAATAACCTTTTTTATCTCGCTTATTTTTGTATCAGATAGAGCAGAATGAAATTTTGTAACATTTCCATCTTTTGTTCGTCCAAGAAAAAATAAGGGAGCATTCATTTTTAGAGGTTCATTTATTTGTTGCATACGTCCAGATTTATCATATTGAAATAATACTTCGGCCTGAATTTCCATTAGTTCAAGATCTAAAAACACTTTACCTTACTCCCCCTAGTGCTAGATGCTGATTTAGATTGAATTAAACCAAATGTACTCCTCATTAAAAAAACTCATCTAATAGTTGATAATATTCGATTTTAGTCTCATCAGCTTTAGAACCATACTCATTTAGAAAAAAAGGAACCATTTCTTCGCCAAAATTATAGATAATACTTCTTATTGCCAAAGCCAAGTCCTGATGTCTATCAGCAATCCCAGCACGCCCCATATCAATAAATCCACTGACTTTATCATTGTAAATAATGATATTTGGAAGGCAATAGTCGCCATGAGTAAAGACCAAATCCTCATTTTTAGGTTTCTTTAAGATAAGGTGCTGAAAAAGTTGTTTGGCTGATTTACCACTTCTTATATCATCAAAATCTTCTTCATCCACAAGCCCATTCTCAACTCTACGTCTTGCTTCTTCTATTTTTTTCTCTAATTTCTCATTAAAAGGACAGTCATTGATACTTATCCCATGCATCATTTTCACACCTAAAGCCAACAATTTCATTAACTGTGGTAAGTTGTTTTCATAAGATTGGTTCGAAGCATCTTTTCCTTTTATTTCTGATAGTAATAGGTATTCATTTTCTTCATCTTTTTCATAATGAAGAACCTTTGGTACTGGCAGCTTCCCCTGTAACCACTCTAAGCGCTTCTTTTCATCTTGTAGATTTTCAATTGTCTGGATCGATTGGATTTTTAAATACTGATTGTGGTTAATGGTTTTCAAAAGAAAGGTTTTCGATTCAGAGAGCCCTATTGTTATTTGCTCCCATGTGTAGCCATTAACTAATTTCGTTAATGTCATTGGAAGATGCATCATCTTTGTTCACCACTTTCTCTGTTTAAGTTCCAACGATAAAAGACAGTTCTATTTTGTTAGATCGCTAGATGTTAGTATACCCTGCTCTGTACCGGTGCTATTTTTTTGGTTTTTTCACGTGATCCAATTCGTAACTTTTAACAAATTTGAAATTTATGTTATAAACTCTTCTACTACAATACTCAATATTCCTCCAAAAAAAAAAAACAGCATTACTTATTAAAGTAATACTGCCTTGAATTCGTATTAATGGTATTTAACCTATTAAGTCAATTATTCTTTTCAGTTCTCTAGCACTTTTTGCTGGGTCAGCTGCAAGACTAATTGCTGTAATGACTGATACACCATTACCCCCACTTTTCATGACTGGTGCTGCATTTTCTGAGGTTATCCCGCCTATCCCTACGATAGGAACATTGATACCCTTGTTCCGAACCTCAAGTATTAGCTTCGTACCTTGAGCAGTTTTCGCATCCTCTTTTGTTGTCGTTGAATAGATAGGACCAATTCCTACATAGTCTGCTCCTTCGGCAATTGCCTTTTCAACTTCTAAAAGATTATGAGTAGAAACTCCAAGAATTTTGTCCCCAATCTTTCGTCTGACTGCTTCTGCTGATTCATCATCTTGACCGATATGAACACCATCTGCATTAATTGCTAAGGCTAACTCCACATCATCGTTAATTATGAATGGAATCATATGTTTTTTGCAAATGTTTTGTAATTCATGGGCAAAGTGATACTTTTCTTCTCCAGAAAAAGCAGCGTTGCCTTTTTCTCTAAACTGGAATAACGAGATTCCACCTTTGATTGCTTGTTCTAGCACGTGTAAAGGGTCCGTTTGGCAATTATTACTGCCCATTATAAAATATAATCGAAGCAAATCACGCATATCTTTTTTTGCAATTCTAGCCAATCACATTCTCTCCTTTACTGACGAATCGTGGAGTGTTGTCGCTTTTGATACGCCCAGTGATTTGTTGGACCATGACCATTTCCAAGTGCTAAATCATCTTCAATTGCAGCCTGGATAAAGCTTTTAGCTATTTCAACCGCACCTTGAACTGAATTTCCTTTTGCTATTTCTGCGGTAACAGCTGCTGCAAACGTACATCCTGTTCCATGTGTATTTTTCGTAGTTATTCGTTTACCTGTAAAATAGGAAAACTCTTCACCGTTATATAAAAGGTCTATTAATTCTTCCTCTTCACCATGTCCGCCTTTAATGATGACATATTTAGTACCTAGCTGATGAAGCCTTTTTGCAGCTTCCATTCGATCATCCAATGTATGAATACTCATATCTGCTAACACTTCAGCTTCGGGAATGTTAGGTGTAATCACCATAGCAAGCGGTAACAGATGTTTTTTCAACGCGGTTACTGCTTCATTTTGAAGTAATGATGCTCCACCCTTTGCAATCATAACGGGATCAACAATAACATTTTCCCATTGGAATTTTTTTATACAATTTGAGACTGCCTCAATAATTTCACTACTAAACAGCATTCCTGTTTTTACTGCATTGGTTCCAAGGTCTGTTCCGATTGCTTCTATTTGATTTATGACCGCTTCGACAGATAGAGGATATACACCATGAACACCAAGCGTATTTTGTGCAGTAACAGCAGTAATTACCGACATTCCAAACACATTTAATTCTTGAAAGGTTTTCAAGTCCGCTTGGATTCCAGCACCTCCGCCACTATCTGACCCCGCAATTGTTAGTGCCTTATTAATCGCCATTTTCATTCTCTCCTTACATTTCTATTACAGTTGAGTGATCTTGCCAAGCTCCCTTATATCCTCAGAAGAAACCTTGGATAATTGATTTAAAAATTCAATTTGAAAGCTCCCCGGACCTGCTTCTTCAATTTGATTTGCAGCAATCTCAGCAGCAACACCATACGTGGTTAGAGCTGCAACAGTTGCATGAAGTAAGTCTTTTTCTACAGCTGCAAAGGCACCGATTACGGAACTTAGTAAACACCCAGTTCCAGTTACTTTAGTTAAAATGGAGTGGCCGTTGTGGACGATATATGTGTTTTGCCCATCTGTAACCACATCATCCTTCCCGGTAATAATAACTGTAATATTTAGCTTCCTTGCTGCTGTTTGTGCTAATTCAATCGTATTCCCCGTTCCTTCTCCAGCATCCACGCCTTTAATAGTCCATTCTTCACCAATGACATTAGCGATTTCTGCGGCATTTCCTCTAAGGATTGAAATTGATAGTTCCTCTACAATACGGCGTGCTGTTTTTGTTCGAAAAGGTGTCGCACCAGCACCAACAGGATCAAAAATAATCGGTACACCATGCTCATTTGCCGATTTTCCTGCGATCAGCATTGCCTCAATTTCTGCCTGTGTTAATGTACCAATATTCAGAACGAGTGCCCCTGCAATCTTTGCCATATCTGCAACTTCTTCCCTTGCATATGCCATTACTGGTGATGCTCCTAATGCTAAAAGACCGTTTGCAGTAAAGTTTGTTACTACTACATTCGTTATATTATGGACAAGCGGATTTTGCTGTCTCACTTTTTCCAATGTACTCTCGATTTGCTCATTACTCATTTCTTTTCATCCCTTCCATTATTTTTTCACTTCATGACAAGTCCGCCATCAACATAAAGCGTCTGGCCTGTCATAAACTTGCTCCATTCTGATGCTAAAAATAAGACAGGTCCTTCTATATCACTTGGAGATGCTAGTCGTCTTAACGGAGTTTGAGAGATAATCATTTCTTTTACTTCTTCCTTCGTATAGCGGCTTGCATCAGTCGGGTAAACGAGACCTGGAGCAACACAATTTACGCGAATGCCGAAGGAACCTAGTTCTGCTGCTAAATTTTTACTATAACCTACAAGAGCTGATTTCGCTGTTGTATACTCTGGATATGGAATAATTGGTCTTTCTACTAAATTACTTACCATATTGATTATGCTACCTTGGCTTTGTATTTTCATTCCAGGTATAACGGCCTGACAAACGTTATGGGTAGAGCGAACTGCTCCATCGATCTGTCCTTGATAATCCTCCCAAGTTAATTGCCACGCCAACTTCCGTTGATCTGGATCAAACACAAATGGTTTAAACGCATTGTTTACGACCACATCAATTTTCCCAGTTTCTAGGATGATTTCATCTACCATCTCAATAACAGCTTGCTCTGACGTGACATCGGCTTGGATTGCCCAGGAATCTCCGCCAAGATCAATACATGAAGAAACAACATCCTCAGCAGCTGTTTTGTTTTGCAAATAGTTTACAACAACGGTACCTCCTTCTCTGGCAAATCCACGGGCAAGGGAAGCACCAATCCCACGGCTTGACCCAGTAACAAGGATTACTTTGCTTTCAAACTTCATTTGATCTCACCCCTTTATTTCTTTGGAAGCAGTTCTTCACTTACAATCCCTTCAATATCGAGTTTATTCTCAATTAAGCCTAATCTTTGATATGCATCTGCCGCTTCTTGAAGGACATCATGATCAAAAGCACCAAGACCTCTTTCATCTGTTGTCGGAGAGACGCTTGATGCATTTCGGATTTTAATGATCTCTACATTATTTTCTTCGTCTTTACCATCAATTGCATGTTTAACTGCCAGTGTTGCTGCTTCATTTGGGTTTTCTATCATCCATTCAGCACTATTCTTATATCCTATTAAAAACTTTTGCAAAAGCTCTTTTTTCTCCTGATATGTCTCCTCAGTCACAACAAAGACATCACTTGGAAAATTCAAATAATCTTTTACCTCCATCACATTTACATCTCCAAGGCCCTTTTGTTTACCAGTATAAAGACCTGTGTCTGTAGCAGCTGTTGCATCGACTTGGCCTTGCATTAATGGCGCAAAATTCAACAGACCTGTTTCAACAATTTTAACATCCTCTTCTGTTAGGCCAGCTTCGTGTAACAGTACCAGTAGATTTTGCCTTGTTCCACTTGAGAGACTATATACTCCGATGGTTTTCCCTTTTAAGTCTTCTGGTTTTGTGATGTTTTTTTCTTTTAATGACACGATATTAAAGACGTTTTGCGGATAAATATTGTAGATTACTCTTAGTTTTTCGCCTTTGTCTAAAGCAAAGAAAAGCGAACCAGGATCTGTAAAGGCAATATCGGCTTTCCCAGAAAGGATATTTTTTATCGCATCCCCTCCACCAGCACCGGGAATAAATGTCATATTTAGCCCTTGTTCCTCGAAGAAATGTTTCTCTTCATCAACTAATAGGTTAGTTTGTTCAGTAATCGGTTGACTCCAGCTAGCCACACGAATATTCTCGTTTGTTTTTTCTTTTGGTGGTGTTTCTTTTTTTAAAGTTGAATCTTGATTACATGCAGTTAATAATGTAAGTAAGCCTATTAAAACAACCATACAAACTAGTCTAAATCTCATCTTTTTTTCTCCTTTGTATATGGTCTTAAAAACCATTTTTCTATTATGTTCACGAACTCATATAGAATCATTCCTAGAGCAGTAAGTAAGATAAGTACAGCAAACATAAGTGGCGTATCCATCATTCCTTGAGAAGCAACAATCATCGCTCCTAACCCTTCACTCCCACCAATAAATTCACCAACCACTGCCCCGACTATAGCTAATACAACTGCGACACGAAACCCTGCCATAATCCCTGGCAAACCGGCCGGGATTTTAAGATGGATCAATGTTTGCCAACGCGTTGCATCTAATACACGAAACAACTCTTTCTTATTTGAATCTGTCTGTTGAATAGACGTAATCGTATTTTCAAGTAAGGGAAAAAAACAAATAAGTGCTGTAATCACAACCTTTGATGTCATCCCGAATCCAAACCATAAAATAAACAATGGTGCCAGGGCTAACTTAGGAACAGCCTGACTCGCGATAACATATGGGAGTAGAATCCGACGTAAAAAGTCAACTTCCCCCATTAAAATACCTGTTAGAAGACCTAAAGCAGTTCCGAAAAATAGGCCGAGACAAACTTCCAAAGTTGTTCGATAGATATGTGGCAATAAGTACCCAGTTGTCAGTCCTTCCCATAGGACAACAAGAACAACTGAAGGCGCTGGTAAAACTAACTCTGACATCGAGCTTGCCACAAACTCCCAACCAATGATCAAACAAAGGAATAGGAGAAATGAATACAAACGATAGCTCCTCATATCATTCCTCCATTCATAACATTTCGTACAGTTAAACAAAGTGCGTTAAACGTTGAACTATATCTAATCTCACCCTTACGCGGCTTTGGTAATGTCACCTTGAGATCATAAGCAATTTGGCCATCTATCATCACTGCAACATGATCAGATAAGTAAACCGCTTCTGAAATATCATGTGTAATAAAGAGCACGGTTATCTTATGGTTTTGACAAAGAGTTAACAAATCGTCCTGTAGTTCCTCTCTTGTCATCGCGTCAAGTGCAGCAAAGGGCTCGTCCAAAAATAACATAGATGGATTTTTAATAAGAGCACGTGCTATCGCAACCCTACTTTGCTGCCCACCCGAAAGCTCTGTTGGATAGTGTGTGTGGTAATCATCAAGCTTCATTAATTTTAATAAAGAGCTTGCTCTTTCACGTTCCTCTATCGTTGGCTTTCTTTTAAGTGAAATTGGTAAGAGGACATTGTCAATGACTGTCTTCCACTCCAATAAAGTAGGGGCTTGGAAAACAAAGCCAACCTCAGGAGATGGCTTCAGTACTTTCTTACCTTGTAAAAATACTGCTCCTTGGTCGGGTTGCAAAAGTCCTGATGCAATTTTTAATAAGGTTGTCTTCCCACAGCCACTTCTACCTAATAAGCTATAAAATTCTCCTTCTTTTATTTTCCAAGTAGTATCTTTGATAATCTGTTTTTTATTCTCGTAGCTATATGTCACTCCGTCTATAATCAAAAAACTCATGTTGTCATCCCCTAATCTACATAAGAAGCGAGACTTTCTGCATACTCTTCAGCACTATGTTCAATATCAACCATATTGACAAGATCCAGTAAATTACAACGACCATCATGATGCCATCCAGCCTCAGGTGAAGTCATAGAACCTAACCCTGTAATGCGTGTTACACCTGCTTTCCCCAATAAATCTGCAAGAGCAAAAAGTTCATTTGGGGTACTTGCTATTCCCACAGTTTGTAAATAAGCTCTATGCGTATCTATATATGGAATAACCTCAGTAAGCTCGTTTATTTCGATCACTTTGATCACCCTATTTAAACAACTAGGTACAAGCTCTCCTTCCTTATCCGCATACACAACTGTCCATGCACCACTTACTTCACCTAAGACTTCCTTTTCACGATTTATATACATACTAAGCTCTTCACTTTGTCTCCACTCAGCCATACTCGCTCCCTCTTCGACAGATAGAGCCCGACGAGGATATCTTTTTTCAAAGCCCTCCAACTCATGTGCCAACAATCTAGCAAACTCCCTTGGAGAAACATTCCCACCCTTTTGCACATAAAAGACATGTGGGGAATAACAGCCCTGCTGATCATAGCGAATCACATCATATGCGGCATGATGGATCGTTTTCCATGATTTACGAGAGTCCAGACTCATCTTTGAAACAATCCCGAAACTAATTTTATGTCCGAATGGCAAGAAACGGGTTGTTATAGGAACTCGACTCTTAATAGAATCTAAGGATTCATTTCCTCCATAAGCAAGTACAACATCTACTTGTTGAAACAGATGTCTCTCCTTTTCTTCGTCCCCGCCCTTCCACCAGACGATCGCCATACAATCAGCCAATTTCGGTTCTGCTTCTACTATCATTTTGGCAAACCAACCTGCGAATAGTGGTTCAGCACTCGGTACCTTTCCAATTGATCCTGATTTAACTAGAAGACTAGAAATCAGACTCCATAAAGGTAGAGCTGGTACATTTCCCGCCCATATTTGAACGATTAGGTTCGGACCCATTGCTTTAGAATATCCCCTTTTAGATCTCGGTTGAAAATCGTCAAGAAGCAAAGGATTCCCGAAATCTTCTACGAGAAATCGCTGTAGATTTTGCTTGCGAAATGTTTTTAAATAAGCAGTTAATCCTAGTCTAACCAACTCTTCATCATAGCCTGTAATAATAGGCAAAAGCTGTTCTGCCTTTTGCCGATACGGATTTGTCCTATCAAGAAGTTGTTCAATCACACGATCTATCACTTGAACGATTTCAGTAATGGTAAGTGATTTTAATACATTTGCACTAGCTATTTTTATTCTCTCAGTAATTTTATCCATCTGTTCTTTTGACAGAACAGGAACCTTGACATCCAGCTGTTCATCTTTCCCTGCAAATGTTAAGGTTTTATATGCAAACTCCTCATCTTCTATAACTGGAAGATAGCCTGCTATTTCCATCATAGAGAAGACCCTTTTGCAGCTCGAATAAATTCATCAACAGCGATCGAACAACCCTTCGCTTCTGCTCCCTGCACCCTTCCTAATAATAGGAATCCAGCCTCTTTCTCAATACCCAAATCCTCAGTTAAAATCGTTGTCACAGAATTAAAATTCGCTAAATCACAATGTACAAGAACGCCGCGTTCCCCTTTTGCAACCTCTTCCCCAGTCAATGGATTCACAACCCTTGTTCTAATCCAATGTGGACCTGACTTTAAAGATGGAACTACTTCATTACCAGAATCGTAGAATTGAGTACTTAGTTCTGTCATTCCATACATATTGATACAATTTGACTTTTCAACACCTAATAATGTTGATAGTTGTGTATAAAATGCTCCTAGTTCAAGTTCCTTTGACTTATTTTTAAAACCACCCGTATCCAAAATTCTGCTTCCTTTTGGCAAGTTGAAAGATTTTCCCCGTGTTTGTAATTCTTCAAATAAATGAACAAAGCTAAACGTTGCCCCTAATAGCGCATATGGTTCACCAAGATCTTCAACTTCTCTCAGTTCTGCTAACAACTGTTCAACCTGTAATCCCTCATTATTAACAAAATAACGACTTTCACTGGTCCCGCAGTGTTTAAAAGCTAATGCTAAGTAATGAGACAACGAAGAATTAGGCATCTCCGCTTCAGTTGGAAAGAGAATTCCCGTTCTTAGGCGCTCATTTCCATTCATGAATCGCGCTTTAAAATTAATAAGCATTGAATTGTCATAAACCTGTAGCGTTGGATGGTAATGCTTCCCCCTAACTCCCTTTGTTGTTCCACTTGTCATAAAAATATCTTCAGACTTTTCTGGGTCTTCACAACTTAAGGTTAAATCTTTAAACGCATTGATCGGTACTGCAGGAATATCCTTCCACGTTTTGACCATTCTTGGTGTTTTCCCTTTTTGGCGACAATACATTTGAAATGGTAGATTATGTTTATATTGGTAATTGAATAGACGCAATGCCTGATCATTAAAAGCTATATCAGAAGTGGATTCATTCTTTAGAAATTGAAGTACGCTATCAACGATTTCATGTGTCATTTTACTCAGTCCCTCTCATTTGAAAATTTCTTTGTTGACTAAACGGTTAAAGCAAAAGTTCTAAAATATTAGCGTATGTAAACAAAAAAGAACACTCTGCTTATGCTACGCAAAGTGCTCTTAGTTTCCCTAATCACATTCCCTACGCTGGCATTATCCAACAGGTTATACGGTCAGTAACGGAATAGTTACAATCTCAGCCAGTTTCCACCAGCCCCCGAAAAAAATTGAATTTACAGGTAGTTTACTTAAATCAGAAGGAAAAAACAAGGGATATGAAAATACTTAACACGATAAGGTTTAAAGAATTACTTCATTTCTATAAAAAAGAATATATTTTCCTTTTTTACAGACCAACAATTAACCTATCATTAAATTAAATGACTTCAGTAAGGATTTTACTACCTGGCATTCTCTTAAATATTTCTTTTGCTTCCTTTTCGGTATCAAATTCATACATTTTAATGGTGTTATTTGAATAAGTAGTGATGATCCACAATAAGATCCCCTCCATTTAGTAGATAATTAGAGAGATGGTATTCTATATCCACCCCCGATAATGAGAAGCCTCAGCGTGTTTTCTTATGCCTACCATATATGCTGCTAATCGCATATCAACTTTATGCGACTGTGAAATAGAATAAATAGCAGCAAATGAATCAACCATTACTTTTCGAAGTTTCCTAGCAACCTCTTCCTCTGACCAATAATATCCTTGGTTATTTTGAACCCATTCAAAGTAAGAGACAGTCACACCACCTGCACTTGCTAGGATATCGGGCACAAGGAGAACTTCTTTACCATCTAAAATTTTTGTTGCTTCTAGGGTTGTGGGTCCATTTGCTGCTTCCACTATAATCTTAGCTTTAATACGATCTGCATTTTGTGCCGTAATCTGATTAGATATAGCAGCAGGGACAAGAATGTCACATTCCTTTTCTAGTAATTCCTGATTCGTGATGACATCAGAGAACAAATTCGTCACTGTCCCAAAACTATCACGACGATCAAGTAAATAGGGAATATCAAGTCCCTCTAAATCATATAGGGCACCATTTGCATCTGAAATACCAATTACTTTCGCTCCAGCATCATACATGAATTTCGCTAAGAAGCTTCCTGCATTTCCAAAGCCTTGAACAATAATGTGTGCCCCTTGTAAGTCAATACCCTTTTTCTTGACTGCCTCTTCAATGCAAATTGTTACACCGCGAGCAGTTGCTGTCTCACGACCTTGTGAGCCACCTAACACGAGCGGCTTTCCTGTAATAAAGCCTGGGGAATCAAATTCACGAAGGCGACTGTACTCATCCATCATCCATGCCATAATTTGCGAGTTTGTATATACATCTGGTGCAGGAATATCTTTAGTCGGGCCAACGATTTGGCTAATTGCACGAACATATCCACGACTTAATCTCTCAAGTTCGCCAAACGACATATTCCTTGGGTCACAGATAATCCCGCCCTTTCCACCGCCATAAGGAAGATTTGTAATCCCACACTTTAGACTCATCCAAATCGATAATGCTTTTACCTCATCTTCATTGACTTCTGGATGGAAACGGACACCACCTTTTGTTGGGCCTACTGCATCATTATGCTGAGAACGGTAACCTGTAAAAATCTTAATTGAACCGTCATCCATGCGTACAGGAATACGCACCGTGATCACTCTAAGTGGTTCTTTTAATAATTCATACATCTCCTCGGTATAACCTAACCTTTTTATCGCATCTTTTATGATTGATTGCGTTGAACTTAATAAATCCATGGATTCACTTTGCTTATACTCTGGTTTTTTAATATGATGACGATTTACAGGGGCTGGCGCTTTCATGCTATACACCTCTTATGTATATGTGATTTAATGAGAAAATCTTTACATATTTTTGTAACCTAATAGAAGGAAAGGAGCGATTCCTTAAAGGAAGCCCCTATATTGAAGAACAATCATTTTTTCTTACTAGAGCAAGATAAATGCAAGTGGTGTTACGATGATAAGTGTAAGAATAACACGTTCAATCCAAATAATGATCAGCTTGGGAATCGAGATCGGAATCTCGGTCGAAACAATACACGGTACAAGTGCTGAGAAAAAGATAATTGCTGAAACAGAAACAACAGCAATCACAAATTTCACGATAAGAACAGACTCTGTTACCAATAAAGCCGGCAAGAACATTTCAGCAATACTAAGTGCACTTGCTTTGGCTACAAGCATTGGTTCTGGCAATTGAAGCAATGCTGTAAATGGATAGAAAATATAGCCAATCCAATCAAACACAGGTGTATATTCTGCCAAGACCAACCCTAGTAGTCCAATCGATAAAATCGATGGCAAAATAGCCATCGCCATTTGTAATCCATCTTTCATATTCATCCAAATATTATCTAATAAGCGAGGAGAACTAGCGACTGTTTCCTTCGCTTCATCCCAAGCTGCAGTAAAGAGATTTCCACTTATTTTTATTTCCGGCTGTGGGGTTGACCCCTTATAATACTCATCCTTCATTTTGGATAATGGCCAGATTCGTACAGTGATTGCTGTCACCGCAAAAGTGACAATGAGTGTTAACCAAAAATACATATTCCACATTTCCATCAAGCCTAATGTTTTTGCGACGATGACCATAAAGGTGGCTGAAACCGTTGAGAAACCTGTTGCTATAATCGCAGCCTCTTTTGCACTGTATTTTCCTTCTTTATATATTCGATTTGTAATGAGAAGACCAATCGAATAACTACCAACAAATGATGCTACCGCATCAATCGCAGAACGACCTGGCGTCTTCCAAATCGGTCGCATAATCGTTTGTGTCAGCACACCAATAAATTCAAGTAAACCATATCCAACTAATAGCGCAAGGAAAACGGCTCCAATTGGGACGAGCAATCCGACAGGAACAACAAGCTTATCAAATAAAAACGGTCCCATGCTAGGATCAAAAAGCCAGGCTGGTCCAAAATTAAACACAAGCATGATTCCAACAAATAAACCTAGTACCTTAAAAAGGGAGAAAATAAGATTTACAATTGACCTTTTCCAAACGCCTGAAATAAAAGGATAAATAGCACCTGCTGCAATGATTAGTAAAGCATAATATGGCAAAATAGATGATGTATGCAGCTGAATAAATGAGACAATATGATCTAGCATAATTGAGCTTTTCTCTTCAATTGTGATAGGTACGAAAAAGATGAAAGCACCGATAAAGCTATAGACAAAGAATTTCCACATTTGCGTTGTTCCTGGCTTTCTCTCTACTATTTGTTGCTTTTCGGGCTGTTGATTTAACTCCATCCAAGTCCCCTTCCTCTCTGTGGGAGTATAATGCTTAGATTTATCTAGGCTGGAACATGCAGCCCGTAATAAATTGCAGCCATGCATATACCCCAATCTTAACTGTTTCAGATACAGCTGAATCTTTGCTCGGGTCGAGGCATACAAAATCAATATGCTGAACAGAGGGATGCTTGCCGATTTCTAGTAAACAATCAAAAAGTTCCATTGCCGACATCCCACCTGGAGTGGACGCTGGAACTCCAGGTGCAACAGAGATATCTAATACATCCATGTCGACTGTAATGTAAATACGATCAACCTTTTTTGTTAACTGCTCAAGGGCTCCTTGAATCGTATTGAGTAGACCTTGCTTGCGCGCCTGTTTTAAGGTCACCATCTGAATGCTGTGTTGAGTCGCATAATCAATTAAAGGCTTTGCGTTATAATAACCATGCAATCCAATATTGATGACATCTTCTCCCTTAACGATTTTGCCATCGATTAATTGACGGATTGGTGTTCCATTTGCTGGTCCTAATTCTTTCGGGTCTCTCACATCAAGATGTGTATCTAGCTGTAAGATTCCAATCTTTTCCTCGCCAAAGGCTTCTTTTATCCCGCGAACAGCACAAGCTGTCGTTGAATGGTCGCCGCCAATCATACATGTTCGTGTAGTAGGATAGTGTGCAGCAAGATAAGCAGTTGTTTTTTGAATGCGTTGATGTGATAAAATGATATCAGTCGTATGCATCGCCACATCTCCTGCATCAGCTACAAGAAAAGAGCTTAAATCCACATTTTCGTCCAAGTTATATGTGGTAAATCCTTTCCACATTCTCCGAAATTCTGATGGATATAGAGAAGCCCCAGATACACTGATTGATGACCGGGAAATCGGTGCTCCGTAAAGAATTAAATCCGGTGTTTGTTCAATCTTGTGAAGCGGTTTAACCCAATGATGGACATATGTTGGTTCATCTTTTTCAGGATGATTCCAAGACCATTCAGGTTCTTGAAGAAAATGTTCACACACTATTTACACCACCTTTACACCTTTTTTCCATACCGCTTTAACATGGTTTACTCCGAATAAATATTGCAATTCCTGGTAATTCTTCACATTCCACAAAACGATATCTGCTTGTTTCCCAACCTCAAGCGATCCCACTTTTTCTTCGCGATTAATCGCACAAGCTGCATTATAGGTTGCTGCAGTTAAGACTTCAGCAGGTGTGAGTCGCATTGAGATACATGCTAAATTCATCACAAGTGGCATAGATGTTGTTGGCGAGGAACCGGGATTACAGTCAGTTGAAATCGCCACAGCCACACCCTCATCAATCATCTTTCTGCCTGCAGCCGCTTCTTCTCGTAAATAAAGCGCTGTTGCTGGGAGCAAACAAGCGATTGTTCCAGACTTTGCCATCGCTTTAATACCAGCTTCTGACGCTTTTAACAAATGCTCGGCTGATATGGAACCTATTTTTGCTGCTAATTCTGCTCCACCATATGATTCAATTTCATCTGCATGGATTTTCGGGATCAATCCAAAGCGTTTCCCTGCATCTAATATTCGTTCAGATTGTGCGGGAGTAAACACACCTTTTTCACAAAAAACATCATTAAATTCAGCCAGTTTTTCCTCAGCTACTACTGGTAGCATGTCATTTATCAAATGTTCGACAAATTCATCTTCTCGTCCCTTATATTCTGGTGGTACTGCATGTCCACCCATAAATGTAGGAACGAGATCAATCACATGTTGTTCCTGCAATTTTTTCATCACACGCAACTGCTTTAGCTCAGTTTCCAAGTTCATACCATAACCGCTTTTCCCTTCCACAGTTGTCACACCATGTGCAAGGAACGAATCGAGACGCCAAGTGGTTTGTTCAATTAACTCTTCTTCTGAAGCTTCTCTTGTCATTCGGGTGGTTGCATGAATCCCTCCACCAGCGTTCATAATATCCATATAGCTTGCACCTTCAAGGCGCATTTCAAATTCACGTTCACGACTCCCCCCATACACAACATGTGTATGAGGATCGACGAGCCCTGGAGTAACTAAATGATTTGTAGCATCTATAACTTCCGCTTCATCAAGTCTATCTGCATAACGTTCTTCAAGCTCTGTTGTCGTACCAATAGCTTTTATCATTCCACCTTCAATCCACATGCTACCATCTTCAATTAAACCAAGCTCAGACATCGCCTCTTTGGAACGCGGACCTTTTCCTTTAGAAGCTAAAGTAGCTAATTGAGCTGCATGTTTAATCAAGATCGGTTTTATCATAACTGATCAGCTCCTTTATCAAACATTGGCATGTTGATTCCTTTTTCACGTGCTGTTTTCTTTGCTAGTTCATATCCTGCATCAGCGTGACGAACTACCCCCATACCTGGATCTGTTGTTAAGACTCGCTCTATACGTGCCGCCGCTTCTTCTGTACCATCTGCAACAATAACCATGCCCGCATGTTGTGAGTAACCCATTCCTACTCCACCACCGTGGTGTACAGATACCCATGTTGCCCCGCCAACAGCATTTACCATTGCATTTAGAATCGGCCAATCTGAAACAGCATCTGATCCATCGATCATTGCTTCTGTCTCACGATTAGGTGATGCAACAGAGCCTGAATCTAAATGATCACGCCCAATCACAATCGGAGCCTTTAATTCACCACTTGCAACCATATCATTGATGATTTTTCCAAAACGAGCACGCTCTCCATAGCCAAGCCAGCAAATACGGGAAGGTAGACCTTGAAATTGAATTTTTTCCTGCGCCATACGGATCCAATTACATAAATGTTCATTATCACTAAATTCACGTAATATTGCCTCGTCTGTTTTATATATATCTTCTGGGTCTCCAGATAATGCTACCCATCGGAAAGGACCTTTCCCTTCGCAAAATTGCGGTCGTATATAGGCTGGTACAAAGCCAGGGAAATCGAATGCATTTTCTATACCTTCATCTTTTGCAACCTGACGAATGTTATTACCATAATCAAATGTGATTGCTCCTTTTTCCATCATCACAAGCATTGCTTCAACATGCTTTGCCATAGATGCTTTTGAAAGTTTCACATACTCTTCTGGATTTGATTTTCGTAAATTTTCTGCCTCTTCAAGTGACATCCCTGATGGAACATATCCATTCAGTGGATCATGTGCAGATGTTTGATCTGTTAATGCATCAGGGATAAAGTTTCTTGCAATCATCTCAGGAAGAAGATCTGACGCGTTACCCAACAAACCAATAGATAATGCTTTCCCAGCAAGTTTTGCTTCTTCAGCCAGCTGAATAGCTTCTTCTAGTGTATAAGCTTTTACATCGGTGTAACGTGTTTCAATTCGACGATCAATTCTTGACTCATCAACTTCAATTGCGATACATACACCACCATTCATTGTTACAGAAAGTGGCTGTGCTCCACCCATTCCTCCTAGACCTGCTGTTACAGTGATCGTACTTCTTAGTGTCCCGTTGAAATGCTGTTTCGCTAGCTCTGCAAATGTTTCATACGTACCTTGAACAATTCCTTGGGAGCCAATATAAATCCAACTGCCTGCTGTCATTTGTCCATACATCATCAACCCTTTTTTATCGAGTTCATGGAAGGTCTCCCAATTCGCATAAGCTGGTACAAGATTAGAATTTGCAAGCAAAACACGTGGTGCATCTTTATGTGTTTTAAAAATAACGACTGGTTTTCCTGATTGCACAAGTAAGGTTTCATCATTTTCTAGTTCTTTAAGTGATTTTACAATTGCATCAAATGATTCCCAGTTACGTGCTGCTTTGCCAATTCCTCCGTAGACAACAAGCTCTTCTGGTTTTTCAGCAACATCCGGGTCAAGATTATTCATCAACATACGAAGTACTGCTTCTTGTTGCCAGCCTTTCGTATTTAATTCTGTTCCTTTATATTGAGTAATTTTACCATTTGTTATCGCTTTCATTTCTTCCCCTCCTAGTTGTGTTATCTTCATTTTATAATGAAAATTCAAGAAAATTATTATAAATTAGTGATTATTTTATAATTTATCTCAACATATATTTACTCTTGTTACATTTTATAAATGATCTCAAATCTCTTTCTATTACTCTTAAAAATTAATAAAAGTCTTAAACCACAAACGGTTAAAAAGAACCAAAATTACAAAAACATCGCAGCAATCATACCAAAGACAAATAATGGGATATTAAAATGAATAAATGTTGGAACACAAGTATCCCAAATATGATGATGTTTACCATCTGCATTTAATCCTGATGTTGGACCTAGGGTACTATCAGATGCCGGTGAACCAGCATCCCCTAATGCTCCTGCTGTTCCAATTATTGCTGCTGTAGCTAAAGCTGAGAAACCTAGTGCTGCACATAACGGAACAAACAGTGCTGCTAAAATTGGAATTGTTCCGAAGGATGAGCCAATCCCCATCGTAATTAATAACCCTACTAACAGCATGAAAAAAGCTGCCATAAACTTGCTATCACCAAGAAAACTTATTGTAGATTCTACTAAATTTTCAACTGCTCCCGTTTCCTTCAAGATCGTTGAATAACCTGAGGCGATTAACATGACAAAAGCAATCATCCCCATCATCTTTATCCCTTCATTAACAACGTGATCTCCATCCTTGAATGGAACAATTCTTAGTACGAACATAATGACAATTCCAGTCAATGCTCCCATAATTAATGAGTTTGTCATTAGTTGTACGGCAAGGGCAGCAATTATCGCTATGATTGTAAACATATGATATTTTGTGAATGTTAAACTTTTCTCAACAGTTACAGCAATTTCCGCGATACTTTCGTTTTCGACATTTACTACTCGGTCTTTTCGATACGAAATAAAAATGGCTATGAATAAACCAACAACCATTCCTAACCCTGGTAAAAGCATAGCCATTGGAATTTGAGTAACATTAATTGGCATTCCATTCGCCTTCATTTCCTCTGCGATAATACCATGAAAAATAAGGCCAAACCCTGCTGGAATCATGATATATGGAGTTTTCAACCCAAATGTTAAAGCAGTAGCTATAGCTCGTCGATCCAATTTCATCCTGTCAAATAAATGAAGCAGAGGCGGAATTAATATCGGAATAAAGGCGATATGTATTGGTACAACATTTTGTGATAAACAAGCAACCCCAGCAATCGCTAACAGCATAATCGCTTTTTTCCCTTTCAACACATTTATTAAATAGTTTACGAGAAACCCAGTAATACCTGAGTATCCAATCATAACGGTAAATACTCCAAGCAAAATGTAACTTAATGCCGTATTTGCTTGTCCTCCCATTCCTGATACAAGGATATCAACTGTCTCGACAACAGATAATCCAGAAGCCAATCCAGCTGTTAATGCAGCGAATAAAATCGCTAACACAACATTTACCCTTAAAAGACTTAAAACAACCATGACAACCACGGAAATAATGACAGCATTTATCAAATATTCGTCCCCCTTATGTATTAATAGTTGAAAGGTCAAATTGGTGTAGAAATTTATTAATGCTTATCACAACCTCTCTCTTGCCTTTAGTGATGTTTATAAAGGGAGACTTACATAGCCTCCCCACAATAACACTACTAATCATAAATTAGCCTGTTACAATTTTGTCTCTATTTCTAACAAACTACTATTTTAGAATAGTATCACTCTTATTATGAGTGAATTCCCTTTGTTACACTAGTATCAAAGTGGAATTCCCCTTCCTTTAACCACGTATTCATTGCTTCAATATCCTTAGAGAATATCCGATCTGCAATAATAAATGGAACGATCTTTCTTCCATTTTCTAAAAATTCACTCGTTGCTGTAGCCATTTGATCTTTACCACGTATTTCGGCTGCCTGCATACTGCAAATTGCTTCGATTGCTAAAACTCTGCGTGTATTCGTAATTACTTGGTAAGCGTGTCTTGATCCAATTGTTCCCATACTAACATGATCTTCCTGGTTTGCAGATGATGGTATGGAATCAACACTTGCTGGGTGTGCTAATGTTTTATTTTCAGATACAAGAGATGCTGCAACATACTGCATAATCATCGCACCTGATTGTAAACCTGGTTCAGGACTTAAGAAAGGTGGTAAATCATTTAATTGAGGATTTACTAAGCGTTCAATTCGACGCTCTGAAATGTTTGCAAGTTCAGCAATCGCAATTGCTAAAAAATCCATCGCAAATGCAATTGGCTGTCCGTGAAAATTTCCACCTGATAACACCTTTTCACCATCATCGAAAATTAACGGATTATCCGTAGCCGCATTCATTTCAATTTCCAATTTCTCCTTCACATAGTTTAACGTTTGCCATGTTGCTCCATGTACCTGAGGAATACAGCGAATCGAATAAGCATCTTGAACACGTACCTCTCCTTGTTTTGTCGTTAAATGACTATCCCTGAGATGAGCACGCATTCGCTCAGCTACTTCTACTTGCTCTTTATAGCCTCGTGCAAGATGAATATCTTCATCAAATGCATCAATAATCCCACGTAACCCCTCGATTGTGAGAGATGCGATCAGTTCTGTTTGATAAGCTAGTTTTTCAGCTTCTAAATAGGCAACAACCCCCATTGCTGTCATTGCTTGAGTTCCATTAATTAGAGCCAACCCTTCTTTCGCTGTTAAGGTGATTGGAAAAATTGATTCTTTCGTTAATGCATTTATTGCAGGTAATCTCTCCCCTTTATAAAAGACCTCTCCCTCACCAATTAAGACAAGCGCCAAATGTGAGAGTGGTGCTAAATCACCACTTGCACCAAGTGATCCTTGCTGTGGAATCACGGGATGAATCTCCGCATTTAATAAATCCAACAATCGTTCAATTACAACTGGGCGTACACCAGAAAAACCCTTCAGTAATGCGTTTGCTCTCAGGAGGATCATTGCCCGTGAAACAACTTCTGGAAAAGGATCGCCAATCCCGCATGCATGGGAGCGGATTAAATTTAGTTGCAATGCTTCAACATTCTCTTTATCTATGAACACATCACTAAATTTTCCAAACCCAGTTGTAATGCCATAAACGATTCTTCCCTCAGCAACTATTTTTTCAACAGCTTTTCGACTTTCTTGAACTTTTCTCATACTTTCTTCTGAATATACAACCTTTTCACGATCAAAAAGAACTTTCTCAACCTCTGAAAAACCTAGTGTCTGACCATTTAATGTAACCATTATTTTTTCTCCCTTCATTTCCCTTTAGCTAAGTAAAGGAGCAATAGAAAAGGGGGCTATATCAATAAAATCCAAAAAAGGATTTCAAGATATAGCCCCCTATTAACTAAAATACTATGGGCAAATTATATGTGATTAATGCCTAAACCAATAGTTTCATGCTCAGATCCCTTAACAGGTGCACCTATTGTGCCATATAAGGAAACAGCAATCCAATCCCCTTCTTGCTCATTATCATATGGGTTGCCTCGCAAAACTGCAAAGGATAAACCAACGGTTCTAAGTACTGATCCTAGTTGGACTTGGCCTCTTGTAACACCATGCAATGCTTCAATAATTGCATGGTATAATGCATGTGATTCGCGATAAACATCAGTTTTTATGATCTCATTTTTTTTAGCTGCTGTTTCAATTGCAGCAACTATCTTTTGAGCATCCATCGAACCAACTTTTCCTAAACAACCCTTCCAATTCGACTGCTCGAGCTTTTCCAGCTGTTCAGTCGGATTATCAGACAGCAATAGAAGAATGGCGTGTCGACCTATTCGACGATCTTTATTCAATGCCATATAAACAACTCTTTCTTTTATCCTACTCATCTAAAAAACACTAATGTCTAATAACTAGTTTAATTGTAAGCGCTTTACAATATAGTGTCAACCATAAGTTTCATGAATTAGTACTATATGGTTATTTATAAAGCCACACTTCTTATGCTAGCTTATGTAAAGGAAGCTATAAATGTTCTTAAATACACATTGATGACAACAGCTATCAAAAAAGCATAAATCCCAATTGTTAGAGATTTACGTTTTACTACCCTACTTATTAATCTTATCTTGAACCACTTTATTTCAACTAAAAACACAAAGATTTCAATAAATTTCTAGACATCTGCATGTACGTTATCTTGTACTCCTTATCAATCAGTTTATATCCCAGACCGATAGGCTAATGGTGTACAAGCTTCTAGCTGTTTGAATTTCGCATTAAAATAGGTTTGATGAGAATAACCTGTTAAACGTGAAATTTCTTCTAACGGTAAATCTGTTTCCCGCAAAAGACGTTTTGCCTCTCGAATACGTACTTGATGTAGGGTGTCTCGAAAGGACTGTCCTGATTCTGCAGCAAAACGACGACTGAGGGTGCTTTTATTCATACGAAGCACATCAGCACATGTAGCTAAATTCCACTGGGCATCCCAATAGTTCGATTCGATCATTGCTTTTACCTTTTCGACAAGTGTCCCTGCACCCTCCTGTAAACTGTCATGACCTTTTATTAGTAGCTGTGTGATAAATGTAAGCAGCTCTGAAACGATTTGATAGATGACAGGCTTTCGGATGATTTGTTGAAAGACATTATGATATGCTGCTTCCCATTCTACCTCATGTGTTTTGTAAGCCTTCATATAGCGACGGATTTGAGCTAGAACACTAGTAAGTCGGATTCGGACCATGTCGGGACTAGGATATGGCCGTCTATATGTAAAAAATTCATGCTCAACCCATTCACGAATTGCTTTTATGTCCCTCTTCTCCAGCATTTCAATCCATTGTCGTTGCTCAAGTGGTGTAAGGAACGGATCCAATTCTTTCCAGTATGAACGCTCATCTGCGGATAAAATTATGTCATAGCCCTCGAAGAAAACTTGTTCCGTTAATTGCTTTGTTTGTTGGTAAATCTCTTTTATTGTGGTCTTTTTTGTGGATGCATTTATAATAAGTGCAAGTGGCTCCTCCATTTTCTCTTTCCAGTGTGCAAGAAACCTGCGATATTCCTCCTTAAGAAGCACTGATTCTTCCGTTTCATGTACCCCTAATATAAAGTGAGATAATGCAAAAAACTGATGCTTTCCAGTAAAGTGATAACCTTGTATGGTGTCATAAATAAATGGTAATGTATTTACATGTGGAGTTAAAAAAGCCGACATGATAACTGGTTGGTTATACATTCTTTCAGTCAAGAAAAAATCAGCGTAGTCAACGTCAACACCTTCTATCTTTTCATTCCTTCTATTTTGGACTTGGTGCTGTTCGTTCCTTATTTGAAAGCGTATTTGCTGAATTTGTTTAATTAAATCTGAAGGAGCAAACGGCCGAAACAAAATGTCTTCTGCATGTAAGCAAAGTCCAAGATAGGCAACCTGAAAAACCCTTTCAGATGAAATTCCGAGCCAACGGATCTTATTATTTTGTAAAGCATCTTTAAGTGTGTCATCATCCCATGTCCATTTATCCATATCTACAATGATAAAATCTGGCTTTTCATGCTGTATCGCATTTAAAAGCCCTTTCATATTATCCAAAACAGTTAATTGAATTCCTGTGAAATGCGATTGTAAAACCCAGTGAATCCCCTGTGCTTCCAGTGCATCTTTTGCTACCATGAGAATCTTCATTGCTGCAACTCCAATTAATCAAAATAGTTTCAACTTTTAATACTTTCTCCTTAAGCTTACACGACCCTTTTCCCATGTAACCAAGATATCACAATCAAAAAGCTTTGATAGCTTTTCTTCTGATATCATCTCATTTGTTAGACCAGAATCATATACCTCTCCATTTTTCAGCAGAAGAGTATGTGTAAAGATCGGCAATATTTCCTCAACATGGTGGGTAACATAAAGAAATGTAGGCGCATTTTCCCTCTTATTAATCGACTCGAGTCCTTCCAAAAGCTGTTCGCGAGCAAGAAAATCTAATCCTGTTGTAGGTTCATCTAATATGAGCAACTCAGGATCTGCCATTAACGCACGAGCAATTAACACACGCTGCCTTTCCCCCTGTGAAAGAGTTTCATAGGCTCTATCTGCATAAGATAAACAGTGCAATTCCTCTAATAATCCAATTGCTTTTTCTCTCATTTCATCGGTCGGTTTCTCGTATAAACCTATTGAAGCAAATGCTCCACTTAAAACGATTTGAAACGCTGTATCTGAAGGATACATCTTTTGTTGTAACTTTGATGATACAAGCCCAATTTTTTGACGAAGCTTCTCAGCTAAATAATCTCGTCCAAACACTTTCCCTAATACTGTTGCACGCCCTTCTGTAGGGAAATAATATGCACAGAGCATGTTTAATAATGCAGTCTTTCCTGCCCCATTTAATCCATAAAGTACCCAGTTCTCATCCTTATGTATATTCCAATTTATATCCTTTAAAAGCCAGTGTCCGTTTCTTTTTAAGGATACTTGTTCGAGTTCAACTATTTTTCCCATATATGTCCACCTCAAATTATTATAGAACTTTTAAGCTACTATTTTTATCATCTTACAAAATATTATTAAAATTTACCAGTTACACATTTGATATTACTTATCTAAAACCCAAGTAAACGGATACCTTATTTTGTAAATTCTTATTGCTTTCTCTCCACAATTTCTTTATAATCACTAAAAAGCTATACCGTTCGACGACGAAGAGAGTAATTTTATTTGAGACCTAAAGCGAGTTAGGGATGGTGGGAGCCTAATGGAATCAATAAAATGAAACGCACTTCTGAGAAGCTATTCCGAAAATTCACAGTAGGTCTAGCCGGGGAAAACCTCGTTATCAATGGCAAAGAAGGTTCATGATGAACAATAAGAGTGGTACCGCGGGTTAATCTCGTCTCTAATGTAGAGACGGGATTTTTTTATTTTTCAGAAGAAAGGTGTTGGATATGGACTTAATTAGTATATTTGCAGATGATTTAACCAAATGTTTAAAAGGAATTCTCACTGTTGATGGCGTGAAAAAGTTAATAGAAAAACCAAGACATTCAAACCAAGGTGACATCGCATTTCCTTGTTTTACATTAGCAAAGATCGCAAAGAAATCACCAAACCAAATTGCAAATGAGTTAGCAAATAACATAAAACACCCATTATTTGCTCAGGTAGTAGCTGATGGACCTTATGTGAATGGGTTCTACAATAAGAAGATCGTCAGCAAGGAGGTTATTCATACAATTCTACAGCAGGGTGATAAATACGGCTCGACTCAAATTGGGAATGGTGAAAACATTACAATTGATTTTTCTTCACCTAATATTGCAAAACCATTCTCAATGGGACATCTAAGATCAACAGTAATTGGAAATTCTCTTGCACATATTGTTGAAAAGTGTGGCTATAAGGCAATCCGAATAAACCATTTAGGTGATTGGGGAACACAGTTTGGAAAACTAATCGTCGCTTATAAAAATTGGGGTAACGAACAAAGTGTTAAGCAAAATCCGATAAAAGAACTCCTCGATCTTTATGTGAAGTTTCATACTGAGGCAGAAAGTCATTCACACTTAGAAGTTGAAGCAAGAATGTGGTTTAAAAAACTCGAAGATGGCGATGAGGAAGCTAAGACCCTTTGGAAATGGTTTAGAAATGAATCCCTTCAAGAGTTCTCAAAAATCTATTCCCTTTTAGGTATTGAGTTTGACACTTACCATGGTGAGGCCTTTTATAACGATAAAATGAAAGAAACTATCAATGTATTAAAGAATAAAGAGCTGCTTTCAAGCTCTGATGGTGCAGAAGTAGTCAACTTAGAAGAATTCGCTTTACCGCCTTGTTTAATAAAAAAATCTGATGGTGCAACCCTTTATGCTACTAGAGATTTAACTGCAGCGCTTTATCGACAGGAAACATATCATTTTACAAAAGGATTATATGTCGTTGGTCATGAACAAAGCCTTCATTTTAAACAAGTATTCCTTGTTCTTGAAAAATTAGGGTATAGCTGGGCAAAAGAATTAGTCCATGTTCCCTTTGGGTTTATTTTAAAGGACAGCAAAAAAATGTCGACAAGAAAAGGGAAAGTTGTCCTATTAGAAGAGGTTATTAATGATGCGATTACTCTAGCCAATCAAAATATTGAAACAAAAAATCCAACGTTAGAAAATAAAGAAGAAGTTGCAAGAAATGTCGCGATTGGTTCACTTATCTTCCATGATCTAAAAAATGAGCGATTAAATAATATTGAATTTTCATTAGAAGAGATGTTGAAGTTCGAGGGTGAAACTGGTCCATATGTTCAATATACACATGCTCGTGCATGCTCGATTTTAAGAAAAGTAGATGAAGCAAATGATTTACAAGCTGAAGGTTTAGAAGGAGATGAAAGTTGGGCTTTGGTGAAACACCTTATGGAATTTCCAGCTGTCATTAAAAAGAGTCTTACGTTATACGAACCATCGCAAATCGCAAAATATCTGATTGATTTGTCACAGGAATTCAATAAATACTATGGTCTTGTTAAAATCTTAGCAGAGGATGAACAAAAACAGAATCGGGTAGCTATAGTGAAAACTGTAACGATCGTTTTGAGTGAAGGTCTGAGATTACTTGGGATAAAGGCACCTAAGGAAATGTAATAATTTAAAGCAATAGACTCTGCATAAGTAAGTAGAGTCTATTACATTTTCCCCCCCGTTTCGCTCATTACTTCCGCCATACTTGCAAGTTTGGCTACTGTTTTCCAATTGCGCAATGTTGCAGGAACTCCTATTTTTTGAAGTTGAATAGCCAACTTGGATTTCCTTATGCTTTGGCGGAAAAATAAGTACATTTCTCTTCCCTTGATTTGGTATTCATCTACGCCTCTATTAACATTACATAATTGGTCAATCCGTTCTTGCGATGGAACGTCAGCTAAGAAAGATATATGGATGCTTTCTCCTTCCAATAATGCTTCAGCAAGATAAGGGCAATTCTTGATAATTTGTTGCATTTCTGTAGCAGTCCTTATCATTACTGGAACTGAAAGACCGAAAGTGTTTTTAATCTCCTGCTCAATCTGATGGGATAGCTCCTTAGACTCTGCTTTTGATTCAAATAAAACATTACCGCTTTGAATATATGTTTTCACATTTTGTAAATCCATAGATTCAAATAGTTGCTTTAGTTCAGCCATTTTAATCACGTTGTGTCCACCAACGTTAATACCACGTAGCAAAGCAAGATATATCGTCATCTTTTCACCTCTATTTTAGGATCTTTTTAGATCATACCACTTTTTACGAATCTAACTAAAAAATATCCTCTTTCTTCCAATACAGTAAACTTTTTATATTTCTACTTCATTATATTTTACTTTATTAAGGTCAAACTAACAAAAAAAATTAATGGAGGTGTAAACGTGAGCGATAATGAAGAAGAATATACAGACTTTTCGAATGTAGAAAAACAAAGGAACTTTTTAACACATGAGGATTTCCCTGAAGGTGCATATGGTTCTCCTTACCGTAAAGATGACCCAGTAGAAAATAAAAGTACTCCTTGGAAAGAAGGTCAGCAATACTATAGCAACTTTACTTACGAATATCGTAATATGCATGAAGATGTTCCAAGACAATTCCCAGGGGCCCACCCAACACATGATGAAAAAGATAAGGATACGGAAGCACCTTACAATGATTCCCACTAAAATATGAGGTTGACTCAAAAGGGTAACACCATTTGAGTCAACCTCATTTAGCCAAATAGTGCTTTTAATCCTTGATATCCAAAATACAGACCAAAGCCAAGTAAAGATACCCCAGATATAATTGAAATTGCTTTTATACTTTCATCATTTAAGAACCTCCGGAAGCCTGTTGTTAAACCAGCAACAAAAACATCCCATAATGTTAAACCGACAAAGATCATACAGCTATAAATTAACAACTGGCTTGTACCGTTTATTTGCGCTGTTTTTGCTAAAATTGAACCATATATCCCTAACCAAAATAAAATGGATAATGGACTTGTAACCGACATAATAAATCCTGTTAAAAAGCATTTTGATAAAGAGTCTTTTTTTCTTGTATATGTGAGGTTTACTGAATTCGCACCTAAAATACTTTCAATACCTGAATAGATAAGAATAAAGCCACCAAACAACCAAAGAAAAATCTGAACGATTGGTATTCCTAAGAACTGTACCATACCTAAATATATCAAAAGCATGAACAGGGCATCAGCTACCATCGATCCTGCGCCTACAATCCAGGCATGCCAAAATCCATTTTTCAACCCTTTATCTAAACGCGCAGAATTTACAGGCCCTATAGGAGCTGCTAAAGATAATCCTAAAAATATGTAACTAATTAGTATACCAATACTCAACAAAACCACTCTCTTCCATAGTTAATAACTGGTACATTATATGAACAGAGTGATTTCCTATGACTTTTTATCCCAATAAATTCATTCATATTACTTAGAAAACTAAGTCAAAGACAGCTATTTATTTTGGTTTAACTTAAAAATAAAGGACAAGATAAACATACATAGTAATGAAGGGGTGAGATATATGGCAAATAAAGAGAAAGAGAATGAACAAGCAGGTACAGACGATGCCATTGTTCTTATGTTTTTAAATTTAGTTGAAGAAGACGGAATTGAAGTAGAAGTTACACTAAGCGTTAGAGGTACAATTGTCTCTGGCACTCTAATTGGAGCAAGCGCTTATTATGAAGGAATAACAGAATCATCTAAGAAATTAACTGATACAACGATGTCAAAAATCATCTCAAAAAAATTCGGTGATTTGAAAGAAGCCTATTCAAAACAAAAACAAGATGAAGCAGATAAAGAATCAGATGAAAATACACTAACATTTATTCATTTAAAAGATGCTAAATATCTTAGTACAAGCGGTCAACCACTCCCTTCTAACGGCACTTGGTGGAGAGGAAGAATTTCCTCTATTGATGGTTTTTCCTTTGATTCACTTGTTTAATTTTATATGAAAAATTCCCTTGAATATAATTCGAGGGCTTTTTTTTATAACGTAAACATATTAAGCTGGTACATTTTGATCATGAGTAATTTTTAAGGATAAGCATAGTTCCTACTAGGTAAATTACTACGAAATTCAACTAGCCATCTGGTTGCATTCTATACATAAATAGGCCGCTTCCTTCTAACAATAATACTTAGGGAATACGAGGAGGTATTATATGAGTAACGCAAGTTGTAGTTCAAGTGGCTCTAGTCAAAAATCAAATAAAGGCCAAAATGAGGGGAATTTAAAGTGGTGGCAATTATCATTAGTTGGTATCGGTTGTACCATCGGAACTGGCTATTTTCTAGGCTCTAGTATCGGAGTTGGTATAACAGGCCCTTCTATTGTTTTTTCATTTCTCTTAGCAGCAATCGGTACATATATCGTATTTAATGTTTTGGCAAAAATGACTGCTGAAGACCCTCAAGAAGGTTCCTTTTGTTATTATGCCGGTAAGGCTTATGGAAAATGGGCAGAGTTTAGTTGTGGCTGGAATTATTGGTGTTCGAACATTCTTATAATGGGGAGTCAATTGACAGCCCTTTCTATACTTTCACGATTTTGGTTTCCTAATGTTCCTTTGTGGATTTTTGCAGCGGGTTATGCGATTCTTTCCATTCTTGTCGTATTAACTGGGACCAAGGGGTTTGACAAAATCGAGGATCTCTTAGCAATTGTAAAATTTGCGGCAATCATCATGTTTATTATTCTTGCTCTTGCTGCACTATTCGGATGGATAAATGCAGACAATGCTAAGCCTACTGGACTCCCTAATTCTGCAGGTGAATTATTCGCAGGTGGATTCAAAGGATTTTGGGCTTCTCTCATCTACGCATTTTATGCTTATGGTGGAATAGAGGTTATTGGCATTATGGCAATGCAACTTAAAAAGAAAGAGGATGCACCAAAGGCAGGTACAGTGATGCTAATTTCCTTAACCTTTGTTTATGTTTTATCATTAGCACTTGCTGTAACTCTTGTTTCCCTTGAAGCCTTTCATGAAAAGGAAAGTCCATTTGTGACAGCTATGGCAGATTACAATCTAGCCTTTTTCCCACATGTGTTTAATGGGGCAATCATCATCGCTGGATTTTCCACCATGACAGCTTCCCTGTATGGTGTAACTAATTTGCTTGTCACATTAGCAAATGGCGGTGATGCACCTGCAATATTTGCCAAAAAGCTTGATAAGTTCAAGAGTCTGCCTTTGCCATCGTTAGGATTGGCAACAGTGGGTTTACTTGCATCTATCATTACCGCTTTACTGCTGCCTGGAAAAATATATGAGTATATCACAACTGCAGCTGGGATCTTATTATTATACAACTGGTTTTTTATCATTATTTCTTCATTTCGAATCCTGGAATTTAAAATATGGAATAAAATTTTTGGCTTTTTTGGACTCGCATTAATCCTGGCTGCTATTAGCGGAACTTTGCTTGAAAAAGCAATTCGCCCCGGATTCTTTGTAAGTATACTATTCGTAGCGATTATTGGTTTAGTGTGCTTGAAAATGAAAAAAGGTTGGATAAAAACGAAAAGTAAAATTCGTTATTATTAAGTTTTCTGATTATAAATGGTCAGCCAGATGATGTATCTGGTTGACTTTTTTATTGTCTTAACAGTATTTTTCAACCCTACGATCTAGATGGTATATTTAAACTTATAGTAAACAAGAAGTTACCCATTTACCAAGGAGATGTTATTACCTATGATTCATATTTTAGTTGCCGACGATGATCCCCATCTTCGTGAATTACTTAATCACTACCTTCAAGCAGAGGGTTATGTCGTATATGAGGCTGATGATGGTGTAGAAGCTTCAGCTTTACTAGAAGTAGAACAGATTCACATTGCGATTTTAGATGTGATGATGCCAAATAAGGATGGCTTTCAATTATGTAAAGAAATCAGACAGGATTATGATTTTCCTATTTTATTATTAACAGCAAAAGACCAGCTTGTCGATAAGGAAAAAGGATATTCTGTTGGGACTGATGATTATTTAACAAAACCATTCGAACCGAAGGAGTTATTATTTCGAATCAAAGCATTATTAAGACGCTACCAAATGGTGAACACAGAAAAGATTAAACTTGGTTCAATCGTAATAGATCGAAAAAGTTACGAAGTTCATTGCAATGAACAACTCTTCATTCTTCCCATGAAAGAGTTTGAATTATTATCTCAGCTTGCTAGTTATCCAGATCGGATTTTCAGCCGTGAAGATTTGATCCAGCTTATTTGGGGATCTGATTTCGCTGGAGACGACCGCACTGTTGATGTTCATATTAAACGATTACGAGAGCGTTTTTCTCAACGCACTGATGATTTTGTCATTAAAACAGTTCGGGGTGTTGGTTATAAACTGGAGGTCATACAAAAGTGAAAACTTTATATTTACGTATTGTTGTTACAACCATCATCGTCATGATTTTCAGTAGTATACTGGCCTTCATCCTTTCGAATGTTTACTACCAATACAGTTTAAAACCATACAATGACAAAAAGGTAACCGAAATGGCCCAAGATATTGTGACCTTTTATGAACAAAACCCTACTGTTCATTTGGATGAATATTTAGTCAATATTGGAGAATTAGGTTATCAAATTTATTTAACAGATGAACAAGGTCATGAATTGTTTTATGGTGGAGAATTCAAACAGAAAAATATCGACACAAGCATCGTACAAAATGTGTTAAATGGACAAGTCTATCATGGGATCTCTAAGTTCCCATCAAAAGCATTTATTACTGGTTTTTTTGATAACTCCCTTATTAATTCAATTGGTATACCAATTGAGGTTGATGGAGATCAATATGCTCTTTTTCTTCGTCCCAATATCGAACTTCAATTTGGTGAGATGCGGATCTTCTTTTCTCTTCTTGTTGTTCTGATTATCTTCTTAAGCATTCTTTTCGTTGTCGTGAGTACCCGTTACATTGTTAAACCAATTAGTAAGCTCACTGATGCAACGAAAGAAATTGCTAAGGGAAAATACAATATCCAACTTAATGTAAATCGACAGGATGAAATCGGTAAATTAGCAAGTCATTTTTCACAAATGGCAAGGAATTTGGAGCAACTTGAAGAAATGCGCCAGGAATTTGTTTCGAATGTTTCACACGAAATTCAATCTCCACTTGCCTCCATACAAGGGTTTTCGCAATCTCTACAGAGAGAAAATATAACAGAAAACCAACGCAACCATTATTTATCGATTATCGAGAACGAAAGCAGACGGATGTCATCGTTAAGCAAACAGTTATTAACACTTGCCTCTTTAGATAAAGAGGAGGGCATCCTAGTGAAAAGCACTTTTGACGTTTCAGAGCAAATAAAACAAGTAGTATCCATGACCGAATGGAGTTGGCGGGAAAAAGAGCTAGCGATTGAGATGGATCTCCCTTCAACCTTCATATACGCTGACAAAAACTTTCTCCACCAAGTGTGGACAAATCTTATCACAAATAGTATTAAATTCACTAATGCTGGAGGGACAATTTCACTTTGTCTTAAAACGATGGATGAGCAATGCGTGATCGCAATAAAGGATACAGGTATCGGCATATCAGAAAGTGATCTGCCCCATATCTTTCATCGCTTTTATAAATCAGATAAAGCGAGAAGTCGTAATGGATCTGGCACTGGTTTAGGCTTAGCAATTACAAAAAAAGTGATTGGACTACATGATGGGAACATTCACGTTGAAAGTTCATTAGGTAAAGGCACAACCTTTCACATCCGGCTCCCAAGAATGTAATGTTCTGTTCATACTCCGTTCATATTCAATTCTTATACTTACCTCATGATTTAAATAAACGAATGATGAATGGAGATGAACAAACAATGTTTCTTGCTTTACGTGAAATGAAGCATGCTAAGCTGAGATATTTATTAATTGGTTTCATTATGATTTTGATTGCATGGCTCGTCCTATTTGTATCAGGATTAGCTAAAGGGTTAGCTTCAGACAATGCATCCTCGATTCAAAAAATGAATGCAGATTATTTCGTCCTCCAAGAGGAATCAGATCATCGGTTAACTCGTTCAATTTTACATGAGCAACTTTATCAAGATATTAGTCAATATATTGATAAAAAAGACACAGCACCACTAGGTATAAAGATGGCGACATTAGCTGACGACAATTCACCTAAAAAGGTTGATGCAACGTTTTTTGCTATTGATGTTGATGGTATGCTAGCGCCATCAATTGTTGAAGGGAACATGATTGATAACACTTCAACAAATGAGGTCATAGTAGATCACTCTTTAAGAGATGAAGGTTTTATAATAGGTGATCAATTAAAAGATCAGGCTTCAGGAAAAGATTTCAAGATCGTTGGTTTTTCAGAAGGACAGTCGTTTAGCCATGCACCTGTTATTCATATTAACTTTAAACAGTGGTCACAAATTAATCACTCTACAGCAAACAATGAACCATTTTTCAATGCGGTAGCAATAAAATCAGATCAAAATGTCGCTGATCAAATAAAGAAGGCTGTATCAGGCATAGAAATAATTAATAAAGAACAAGTATTAAAAGGGATTCCAGGCTTCAAAGAAGAACAAGGCTCATTAACAATGATGATCACTTTCCTGTTTGTCATTGCAGCCTTTGTGTTGGCAGTATTCTTCTACGTCATTACAATTCAAAAAATAAATCAATTTGGCCTTTTGAAAGCCATAGGGGCAAAGTCTAATTATTTAGCGCGTAATCTTATTTCTCAAATATTGTTACTTACGATTATGAGTCTACTAATTAGTATTGCACTAACCTATAGTGTAGCAGTTATTTTGCCAAGTAGTATGCCTTTTGAACTGACCCCAAAATTGGTTTTAGGCTGTTCCTTACTATTTATCTTTGTTTCTGTGATAGGATCATTGTTATCACTTTTCAGAGTGGTAAAAATTGATGCTCTTGAAGCGATTGGGAGGGCTGCATAATGTCGACAAAGCTACTACTTGAAAAGGTAAGCAAAGTGTATAGTGATGGAGGGCGCTCAGTAAAGGTGCTAGATGAGGTATCCTTGCAGGTGAATGCAGGCGAGCTTGTCGCTGTTGTCGGACCGTCTGGTTCTGGTAAAAGTACATTTCTATCCATTGCTGGGGCATTATTATCTCCGTCAAGTGGCCGTATCATCATTGATAATAATGAAATTCATAAACTGCCTGAAAAAAAATTAAACGAGATTCGCTTAGAAAAAATCGGGTTTGTGTTCCAGTCATCAAATTTAATTCCTTATTTAACAGTTCGAGATCAATTATTGCTAATTCCAGAATTAGCTGGCCAAAATAACAAAGAAGCAGAAAAAAGAACGGATCATCTCCTTATGCGTCTAGGGTTAACACATCGACAACATAACTATCCAAATCATTTATCTGGTGGTGAACGACAACGTGTTGCTATTGCCCGTGCATGGATGAATGATCCTGAAATCATTCTCGCAGACGAACCAACTGCTAGTCTTGACTCTGAACGTGGTCGTAATGTCATACAAATGTTAGCTGACGAAGTGAAGCTTAGAGATAAAGCCGCAATTATGGTTACCCATGATACGCGGATGTTGGATTTATGTGATCGTGTTGTTTTTATTGAAGATGGCCGGCTTACAGAGCAGGTCAAATCATGATAGATATTTTCATTTTTTTGTTGGAGGGGTTTGACTTTGGTCTTTTAGTCACCCCCTCTTTTAACTACCCTAACAGATTTTCCTTGTACAAATAGGCAATTGAAGAAATAAATCCTGTTAAAAAAACACAAATCATTAAATAAGATAGACCGGTTATGCAATAGGATAACAAACTACTTATGAAGGGGAACGATTAACCATTCAACGATGTTGGCAAATGTTTATCCATTGCCATTCACTTCTTTTGCTTCATTTTCTTCAAAATAGTAATCAGCCAGTACATCTGAAAAGACATCGACTGTTCTTTCAAGCTCATCAAGATTATTATCAACTCCACCTATTTCCAATAACATCGCTTTTGAGGAAACATCCTGGTTATAAACCCCATTGCCTTCACTCTTTGATTTTAGGAAAACTCCTCGACTAATACCAGGGTATTTTTTCTCTAGTTCAGCGTGAAGTTTTTTTGCAAAATCAAGATTTTCCAAATAATTTTCATGTTCTCTACCAACTACAAAATATAGCCTTGCATAGCTCTTGCCATTGATTGTTTTCGTTGTAATATTCTTTCGTGCAGAATCGCGATGGATATCAATAAAATAATCAAGTTCATTATTTTTAGCTACCACCGCTTCATCAACAATCGTACCTGATACCGTGTAAGCCTTCGTCGATTTCCACCCCTTTTTATGTAGTTCTTGCGTCATATTAGTTTTATCATGTTCAACCCCAATTCCTCGTTCCATTAAATTTTCAGCTAAACGATTGCCTAGACCTATAACGTTTACCCTTTCATCAGAGCTGATAGCATCGTTTGGATTTTCTGCACCTTTTAATAATGGAAGAAAGGATTCCCAGCTATGGCTTTGATAAATAAAGACCGTTTTTTTCTCAGGATTTGTTACAGGCTTTTTATCCTCTTCAGACGTTTGTCTCTCCTGCAATTTTTCCTCTGCAACTTTTCTTTCCTTAAGTAAGACCTCAGTAGGTGGTGGTGATTCATAAGGAATGTTGCTCAAGTTCGTGCCTTCACCAGCAACAGCTATTTCTGTATCATATAGCCTTAATCCCGGTAATTCATTGCCAAGAAATGTTCTTGCATCAGTAGGTTTAATACTAGTTGCTAACTGGATCGCTAAAGAAGATAGAGATGATGTCGTAAATAAAGGGTCCTCTGGGTCGGGATAAAAGTAATGATTTTCTGCTTGAAGAAAATGAACAAACAAGTCCTCTGTATTTAATTCACCAATTGTTCTTTGAATATTTTTGGAATCAATCGTTACATTTATCGTAATTATTAGTCCAATCAAACAAAATACAAAAATAATCATTAGAATCGGTACATACGCAGCCTTTATCCAGAAATGCCCTCTTGACTTCACCGAACAACCCCCTTCATTTATATATATGAAAAATAAAGGGTTGTATGGCATTTTTTTAGGATTGTTTACTTAAGTTACGATCATAAGGAAACAGTTTACTCTTTATTATTGATACTAATTATTTGGACAGGTTTAATACATCTTTTCCATGCGTAAATAAGTAGCATACATGTAAAATTCCAATCCCTTTTACCTTTTTACACGTTATCGATTTTCCAGTTACTTTTTGGAAACACTATATCTATCGTCTTATTGGAAAGGGAATTAATTACATATGGTTTTCTTAATTATCTCTGTACTAGTTTTCATATTCGTGGCTATTGTCGTTCCAAAAAGATTAAAAAAATCTGAGTTATATGCGATTGCCTTATTTTCAATCGGTTTGGGTTTTATTACTGATATAACCTTTGATCTTAAATATAATCTCTATGGCTACTTTACTATCGGTGTCCAGTTTGAAGGTTTTTTACCTATTTTATTGCTTTTTCCTTGTTCAGGCGTATTATTCATGAACTTCTATCCATTTAAAAAATCAATACTTTATCAATTTTTCTATGTCTTTTGTTGGACTATTTTTTGTCTTATTTTTGAGTTTCTCTCGATAAAGTCAGGATTTTTTTATCACAACCGTTGGGAATACTGGCATTCTGCTATTACTTATCCAGTTTTATTTTTGCTTCACATCATACACCTTAAAATTTTTAAAAGTTACACCTCTTAAAAAAATGATCTTATTAATTGTAACCAATTCATTTGTTCTTGGCTTACTATATTCTTGTCTTGAATAATTTCTATTTAAGAAATTTTAGTAGGACAATCCTTTATTGTACGGTTTATTTTTGAATTCAAAAAAAGACCTACCCTTTAGGTAAGTCAAGTGCTTGGTATGCTAACTGGTACTTTCCGCCTTCAGCAACTTCTGAATGATACAATGCCTTAAAGGCAAAGTTTTTCTCAAGGTCGTGTTCCTCCATCATCTCTTTTAAACGAATTTGCAATTCTTTATTGTCTTTGACCAACTGTTTCATTTGTGATTTTACATACTTCATCTGGTTGTTCACTCCTTTCATATCTCATGGTCCATCTACATCAATTCTGTTTTTTACGATCGTGATACTATAATAGAATGGGAAAGAACGATTATGGGTTGCATAATCGTCCTTATTGTCAGCTATTACTTAATCGCCGGGCTAACCTTAAGCTTCTTCCCTTTGATTGTTGTTTTTTCCATCGCTTGTAGGACTAGTGAGCCTTTTCCATTAAGAATATCAACATAGGTTAATTGATCCTGTATGGTTATAATGCCAATATCCTCTGAAGTTACTCCAGGGATTTTCGCAATTGTTCCAACAAAATCGACAGCTCGAAGCTTCTTCTTTTTTCCACCATTAAAATGTAGCTTCATAATATCTTTGTTAATTCGTGCTGTCTTATTATTTTTAACGACGCGACGGCCATGGATTTTTTCTTCGAAAGCTTCTTTTCCACTGGCAACTTCCTCGGGACTTGGTGCTTCAATTTTAGGTATCTCAAAGCCAATATACGTTTCAATTGCTTTAATAAATTTTCCTTCATAAGGAGTCGCAAACGTGATGGCTTTTCCTTTATTACCTGCACGCCCTGTTCTTCCTGTTCGGTGAACATAGCTCTCTTTCTCCATTGGAACATCATAGTTAATAACAAGTGTCACATTATCAATATCAATGCCTCTCGCAGCTACATCTGTTGCCACTAGATAACGGAAATTCCCCATTTTAAAACCGTCCATAACAGCAAATCGATCTTCTTGTTCCAATCCTCCATGAAGTCTTTCACAAGAATAATTAGCTTGGTCCAATTCGGTAAACACTTTATCGACGTTTTCTTTCGTTCGACAAAAAATGATACAACTTTCTGAGTTCTCAACGACCGTTACGTCTTTAAGCAGTGACATCTTTTGATCATCTTTTACTTCGATTAAACGATGTTCAATTGTATTTGTTGTTACCCCAGTAGCAGCAAACTCAATATTCAGTGGGTTTTCCATATATTTATGACAGAGACTCTCAACATCCTTGGGCAATGTAGCAGAAAAGACCATCGTTACTCTGCTAGAAGGGACTTCTTTAATAATCGCTTCTACTTCGTCAATAAAACCCATGTTTAGCATTTCATCTGCTTCATCAATAATAAGGTACTTTATTTGATCTAAAACTAAGGTTCCTCTTTCGATATGGTCCATTACACGGCCAGGTGTACCAACAACGACATGAGTTTTTTGTTTCAATTCCTCTTTTTGTTTCGCAAAAGGTTCCTTACCATAAACCGCCATCGCTTTAATTCGTTTAAACCTTCCAATGTTCGTAATATCTTCTCGAACTTGAACAGCAAGCTCTCGAGTTGGTGTAAGAATTAATGCCTGTGGCTTTTTTTCTTCCCATTCTATCATTTCGCAAATCGGTATACCAAATGATGCCGTCTTCCCACTACCTGTTTGAGATTTTACGACAAGGTCTTGATTTTCCATTGCTTTTGGTATGACTTCTCTTTGAACCTCTGTAGGGGTTTCATATTTTAACACAGAAAGAGCTCTTCTTATTTCATCGCTTAAATCGTAATTCTTAAAACTTATTGCATTCATCTAATAACCTCGATTTATTTTATTATCCGACATATATATAGGATTCTCTCAGTAGAAATATCATATGCATAATCTGACTATGTTCATTATACTTGAAATCTGAGTTATATTAACTTTTATTGAAAATTTCTATTTATTGAATATCAAAAAGAAAAAAGGCAGCATACTTTTAAAGTAATACTACCTTTCGATATACAGGTTATCCTTTTATCTCAAACAAATAAGAAACATAATCAGTAGGCTTCCCTTGATGACCTAGTTGTCTCAAAATAGCTGTTACATTGCCACGATGATATGTACCATGGTTAGCAACATGTTGAATTAACTCAACATAACTCGTTGTACAGCCTCCATAACTAGGATGAAAAATCGTAATAGTTGTATGTACGTCTTTTAACTGTTTAATAAATTCCTTGTACATTTCACCTAGTTGAATATAATTCACTTCTAATGCTTCAACCCTTTTTTCTGGATCTTTTTCTTTTAATAGATGAACATCCTTGATTATCTGATCGAAGCTCTCACCTTTTAATGCACGAAGCCATACATAATCGATCTTGTACATATGGAAAAGTGTATCATATAATGTCGGAAACACACTTTGTACTTCTTGGTGATGAATTTCTGAAGGAAGAGCTTTTATATGGTTAAACACAAGAGAATTTGCCCACAAATGATAGTCAAAAAACTGCAGTGAAACATCCACACGATCGCCTCTTTTTTTGTTTATTTAAACGCTTTATTCTATCTGTCCTAAATATCCTGCTCATTTATAATAGCTAATACTTGATGGTCCTCCCATCTCCCGTTTATCTTTACATTTTTCTTCGCAATCCCTTCCTTATGAAAGCCTGACTTTTCTAACACCTTAATTGATCCTATGTTATGAGGTATCACGCCTGCTTCTATTCGATGTAGCTTTAATTCTTTAAATGCAAATGTCACCATTAAATGAACTGCCTCTGTCATATATCCTTTTCCATTTTGATTTTTGTCAAGAAAATAACCAATAAAACAGTGCTGTATTGGTCCCCTCATTATTTCTGACAACATGATATACCCAATTAACTCTTCAATCTCATTTAAAAAAATACCAAACAAATAGTATTGATCTTGTTCTTGCATTTCCTTATTCTTTTTTATTCTAGTCAATTGACCCTCTAACGTGTAAAAGGAAGGATCACGTAACGATGTATAGTTTTGAAAAAATTCTCTATTTCTTAGTTCTAATTTCAAGGAATCCTCTGCATCCGTAATTTCTAATGGTCTAAGAAAAACATGACTACTTTTAAGTTTCATTAATTTCCTCCCACTTAATACAAAAAACCAATTATTCTAATGAAAGTATATGGACCAAGCATTACTCGACAATTTAAACATTGATCTTATAATTTAATGTCAATTCATCTCCTGGTAAACCTCTTATTCCCCAATTATGCTTCGGTGTCTCAAAAATCGTTATTTCAATATCATGTAGGGAAATGTTTAATTCGCTATTAACACGTTCATATAGTAAACGGATCAGCCTCTTTTTCGCTTCAACCGTTCTCCCCTCGAAAATACTAATCTCAATAACCGTGTATGAATCTGTCCGTCCATTTGCGTAGAGAAAATCCTCTTTCTCCATCGGGAAAAACCGATGAAATCTTTTATCCGCAGGGAACTCAAATGCCTCTACTAAACATGAATGAATGACATTCGAAAATGACTCTTTGATTGGATTTAATTTTTCCTTCAATCCATAAATTTTTATCTGTCCCATTTACCCATCTCAACCTCTCTCATTCTAATCATTCTGACTCAAATAACTAACCGTAACTTATATTCTCTACTTAGGGTTAAATCCCTTCCATTAAATGCAAGAAATACTCATACTAAGCTCTACACATTTCTCCCTGCACCTTATAACACTTTCTAAATTTAATGTACGTATAATCTGATAAAATGAATAACTTTTGAAATAAAGTAAAATCTAAATGATAGCCAATTATATAGGAGGTGTCTTTGATTAAACATAATATCAGCTTAACAAGTGCGGAAATTGGTGGCTTGTGGGAAGCCTTTTTTCAAGAAACAATGTCTGTTTGTTTATTAAAATATTTCCTCCACCACATAAAGGATGAAGAAATTAAGGTTGTTCTAACTAAAGCATTAGAATTTTCTCATTTAAACATCAAAAAAATTAAAGAAATATATAGTAAAGAGAATATTCCATTACCTGATGGTTTCTCAGAAAAGGATGTTGATTTATCAGCACCACCACTCTTTAATGAACCTTTTGCTTTAAGTTATGTTTACATCATGAGTCGAATGGGCATGATCAACTACGCGTTCATTACTGCCAATATCGCTCGTTCAGACATCCTTAGCTTTTTTACAAATGCTTTAGCTCAAGTTACAGAGCTTTATACAGATTCTACAACAATGATGTTATCAAAAGGGATTTATGACAGACCGCCAAAGATTAGCTATCCAAAAAAGATAGAATACATACAAAAAAAGACTTATATTTCAGGTTTTATCGGACAAAAGAGAACATTAAACGCTGTTGAGCTTACAGAAATCTTTTTTAACATTGAGCGTAATTACTTTTCGATTTTATTCTGTTTAGGTTTAATTCAAGCGGTTAAAGACAAAGAAATAAAAGACTTTATTAAAGATGGCAAAAAAATTTCTGAAAAACAGATAAACTTTTTTAACGAAATATTGCAAAAAGAAGATTTTCTTGGCATAATTTCCATCAGTATGGAAATAACAGAATCAACGATTTCACCATTTTCAGATAAGCTTGTCATGTCATTATTTCATTTTTTAAACTCGATCGATATTACACTTATTGGCCATGCCCTCTCAATGTCAATGAGAGCTGATTTGTCAACTTTTTATAGTAAAGTCATTGGAGAAATATTACTTTATGCCGAAAAGGGATTTTCGATTATGGTAAATCGAGGTTGGTTGGAACAACCACCACAAGCTACCAATCGAAAAGAGTTGGAGAATAGGTAATATGAATTGAATTATTTAGACTTCTAAATATGAAGTTTCTTTAATGAAATAACAAATTCCTCGTTTCCCTGTTAATCTTTATACGAATGGTTTCTTAAAAGATCTAGGATGTTGACTGATTTTAAACAACAAAAAAAGACTCATATTAACGAGTCTTTTTCTGGTTTTCATTCATTTACTTCGTTATAATAATCGGGCCATTTTTCGTAAGAATAATTGTATGTTCCAATTGAGCAACATAGCTTTTTTCAGTAGCATACGTCCAACCGTCATCTTTTTGAAATACTTCCTCTTCAAGGTTTGAGATAAATGGTTCGAATGCGATAACCATGCCTTCCTTTAATATTTCATCATCCCATGTATCATTATAATTATAAATATGGTCCGGTGCTTCGTGTATCTTTCTCCCAATACCATGTCCTGTAAGGTTTTTAATCACTGTAAATCCATGTTGCTTCGCAGTTTGGAAGACAGCTTTACCAATTCTACTTTTTTTAGATCCTGGTTTTGCTTTCTCAAGGCCTGCTTCAAAGGCCTTTTTCGCAACTTCACATACTTTCGTTAAAACTTCATCACCTTCTCCTACCACAAACGAGATGCCTGTATCTGCAAAATAACCATTTTTCGAGCCAGAAACATCAATATTTACAAGATCTCCTGCTTCAATCACTCTCTTCCCTGGTATTCCATGTGCTACTTCATCATTTACGCTTATGCATGTATAACCTGGGAAATCGTATTCACCCTTTGGAGCCGAAACAGCACCTGCCTTTTCAAAAAGCCCAGCAGCAATATCATCAAGCTCCTGTGTTGTTATACCAGGTATTGTTTTCTGTACCATTTCATCTCTAATCTCGGCTACAATCTTACCAATTTCCTTTAAACCATTAAAATCCTCTTCTGTTTTTGCAATCATTGTTTTTTCCTACCTCATTATCTTTTTGTTATTACTAAAACTAAATAATATTATATCTTACCTTTATTCTCTCGAAAAATCTAAGTAATGTAAATAATTTAAAGTGATACAAATTCGTTACTATTATAGCAACTAGTTTTTTCTATGTTAAAGAAACAAAAAAATCTAGTACAAATGACTAGATTCTCTTTTTGACATCTTCTCTTATTGATTCAATGATGTTATCTGACAAATTTGCAGGAAGAGATGAACCATTCTCAAAAACCCAGGTATTTATGATTTCAAGATCGGCTTTTTTAAATGTAATACTATAATCCTTCTGATTGTGAGTAATATCAGCTGTCACGAATTCTTCACCATCAAACTCGTCATCAATAATCATATTATTTATTTCATATGGATTCACGCTATAATCTCCTTAATATCATTGTTTTTCTATGTATATAGAATTGACTATATATCGTTGTTTATTCACTTTTTCTACCATTCCTTTTGTTTAGAAAGGCTGTTTTCGTAAATTTTGTTGCTATTTACCAAGTATTGAAGTGTGGTTGATTTCCGCTCCAGTTGCTCGCTTTCCGCGGGGCGGGCGGTGAGCCTCCTCGGCGTAAACGCCTGCATGAGTCTCACCTGTCCCGCTGTACCCGCAGGAGTCTCGCACCTCCGCTCCAATCAACCTGAATTAGTTTTTGTTTTATAAGCAACAATCTCTTAGAAAAAAGCCTTTAGAAAATATCTATTATTAATTATCGTTAATAGGCTACAATGAAAGAGTAGCATTTAACAATGATTAACAATTTAATTGAGGAGTGAAGCAAATGGCTGTTGAAGTTTATCTTAGTTTTAATGGTAACTGCCGAGAAGTAGTAGAGTATTATGCAGAGGTTTTTGGAACTGAACAACCACAAATTATGACCTTTGGAGATTCACCACAAAACCCAGATTATCCTCTCCCAGAGGAAGCAAAAAATTTAGTAATGCACACACGACTTACGATTAGTGGAAGTACAATTATGTTTTCTGATTCTTTCCCTGGTATGCCATTCATTGAAGGAAATAACATAAGTCTTGCAATTGTTAGTAAGAACTTGGATGAAATTAAATCTGCATTTAATAAACTAAAAAGTGGCGGTAAAGTAGGCATGGAGCTGCAAGAAACATTCTGGAGCAAATGCTACGGCAATGTAACAGATAAGTTTGGCATTCAATGGCAATTGAACTATGACGATGGAGAAACAGGAAAGTAATTTTCCTGACTTAATGCCTTTTAGAGGTTCTATGTTTTATGTGAATATCTTGATGAAAACCTCCTAAACTTCTAGGAGGTTTTATAACACTCTATATCATTAATATTTCTCGAATATCTTCTTCAGTAAGAGTAGATGAGTCTCTCTCCTTGGAATCGATGATTTCTTCTATTAAATGGCGTTTTTTCTCTTGAAGTTCATTCATTTTTTCTTCGATTGTGCCGCTGGCAACAAGTTTGATGATTTGTACAACATTTTTCTGCCCAAAGCGATGGGCACGATCTGCTGCTTGCTCTTCAACTGCTGGATTCCACCAAAGATCATAGAGGATGACGGTATCTGCACCAGTTAGATTAAGACCAGTACCGCCTGCCTTCAAGGAAATGAGGAATAAATCTCGTTCACCTGCATTAAACCGATGACAGATCTCCACTCTCTCTTCTGAAGGAGTTTGTCCATCAAGGTAGAAAAATGGTTGCCCTTTAGCAGTTAAATCTCTACCAATGAGATTTAGCATTTTCGTAAACTGTGAAAAAATCAATACCCTTCTTCCTGATAGCTTCGATTCCTCTAAGATTTGCATTAGCTGTTCAAATTTTGCTGAGCTTCCTTTATAGCCGTCGACAAACAAGCCTGGGTGACAACAAATCTGCCGTAACCGTGTCAAACCAGCGAGGATTTTGATTTTATTTTTCCGGAGTGTATCCTTGTCAAGGTGCTTCAGAGTGTCGTGTCGTAGCTTTGCCAAGTAGGCAGTGTAAAGCTTCTTCTGATCAGGAAGCAGGTCTACTAATTCGATCGACTCTTTTTTTTCAGGAAGCTCTGAAAGGACATCCTCTTTCAGCCTTCGAAGTAAAAATGGGCGGATCCTCTAAACTGGCACCCGTGTCAAGGACACAAGAAAAAAAGAGTCACGCAACTAGAAGATGATTCCTATATTGGTTAGGGGTCATCTTTTTTAAATTCCATTGATAACGGTAATTGTTATAGTAAACCATA
>NZ_JAGDEL010000017.1 GCF_017497975.1 Metabacillus bambusae
CTCTAAGAAGAGCATCTATATCTAATTCTAAAGTAGTGCAAATCGTAAATCAATACATGTATTATTATAATCAAATACGAATTCAGGCAAAATTAAACTACCAGTCTCCAATAGAGTTTGGAGAACAGGTAGCTTAGGTGTTTTTTCTAAGTCTCATTTAGATGGGTCAGTTCACTTTTGTTTATACTTTTTTTTGCAAGAGAAATACCCACATAAATGTTAGAGCCTGCTTTAATTCTTTAGATAAATGTTGTATATGTTGTTCTATTACCCCTTTTTTATAAATCCCAAATCCATCTATTGAATACCAGCCATTCTCTTTTGCAAGCTGTTCAAATTCCCAAGGCATCATTGTATTACAAATTACTTGCTCACCATATAATCGTGGATAGCTGTTTTTTCGTGGTTGTGCTGTTGGTCCGAGTATCCCTATGCAAAGGTGACCACCAGGCTTTAAAATGTGATGTAGACATTTTAATGATACTTGCGGATCCTCTGTCCATTCTAGACAATTTATTGATAATATGGCATCAAACTCATTTGCTTGAAAAGGCATTTCGTTGATTGATGCTTGGATAAACTTTAGTGAATCTGTCTCTCGATTCTTTGCTAAACGAATCATTTCTGAGGATAAATCAACACCTGTTACATGAAAGCCTTCTGAATATAATTTGAATGAACCGTATCCATCACCACAACCTATATCTGCAACTTTTGCAGATTTCTTAATATGTTTTGAAAAGAATGGGATGATTGAGCAACGGCTACCAGTTTCCCACATTTCCTTAGAGTTGCTGTGCCAAAAAGTTGCTTTATCATCCCATTGACTTTTTGAATTAGCCTGCCATTGTTTTGATAGCACAATTTATCACCTTTCCTTTAATAATGATCGTTTCATAACCTTTAAATATTATGTAATTATACAAATAAGAGTTGAACATAATGGTCATATTAATGGAGTAAATACCTTAAAAGTAAGCTCCGTTAAACTTGGTTGTTGATTTCCACTGCAGGAGTTCGCTTTCCGCGGGCGGTCCGGGAGTCTCACACCTTATCCCCAATCAACAGTGAGCTTTAACAGAGCCTAAAAGTAAGATGTTTATTATACATTTGAAGTAGTTTTGAATCTCGAGTGACAACCTTACTTATTACCAACTTTCAGGAGGACTTTATGACTAAGAAAAATAACAAAGGTAGTAAAAATCAAAACTCCCCTCAAAACGGTCAATATCAAATGGAATTGGCACAAGATCACATCCCAGGTGATAATAGTAAAGGGAATAAGCGCAATAAAGACCAAAGGGATAAATCAAGGATCGAATGAACACAAACAGCCACTGAATGTATCAGTGGCTGTTATTTAATGCTAGATTATTCTCCTAGACTTTCAGTTGTAATAGCACGTTCAACTGCTTCAAGTGCTGCAGCTTCATCACTACCATTTGCAGTTATTTTAATTTCTGCTCCCTTTGAAATACCCAAAGACATAACACCCATGATTGATTTTAAATTCACAGTTCTACCATTCGCTTCAAGATTTACTTCAGAAGTAAAAGAATTAACTGCATTTACTAATGCAGTTGCTGGTCTAGCATGTAACCCTGCTTCACTTGTAATTGTAAAAGTTTTTTCTACCATTTGTACATTCTCCTTCCATTTTTGCCAATGTAGCTTTTCTACTCTATTTAGATTGATGAATTTGTATGTAATTCTTCATCTCTTGCAGCTGTAAAAAGCTACTTTAGTTATTAACATTATTATAAACTTTTTTTATAAAAAGGGAACTAGTTTGTTAATTAATTTGAAAGACATTCTTACAATTTATTTCATATTGAACATGTAGAGTAAAAGTATCTGTATTCATACGCTCAATAACGATCGAATTTAGCTCATTATCCTGAAGAAGGATGATAGAAGATTTTCTCATCTCTAGGATCGCTTTATCACACTTAGCAACAAACTCACATGCTCTAGCAAAACCAGCTTCGTCAATCCTACGGCTACATGTTATTAAAATATCTTCCCCATTCATGTAAAACTTACGCATTAAGATCCTCTCCAAGCTTTTTAACTATTATATGCTTGTACTTTTATGTGTATTTATACTATTTTTTTCTCACGGGAAGATTCTGAAAGTTTTGTAAAATTATCCTTGTTAAACTTGACGGTTTTTATAAAATTAGTGTATAGTTAAAGCATCATTAAGCTGAGTATTTATGATAACGTTTTAATAACGATTATTTATACATATAATATTCTGTTAATGATAAAATTTTTTTAGCACCACCTGTGCTACAGTATTAGGAGGATTAAGTACTATGCAAAACGGTAAAGTAAAATGGTTTAACAATGAAAAAGGTTTCGGATTTATCGAAGTTGAAGGCGGAGACGATGTATTCGTACACTTCACAGCTATCCAAGGCGACGGATACAAATCTTTAGAAGAAGGTCAAGAAGTTTCTTTCGAAATCGTTGAAGGTAACCGCGGACCACAAGCTGCTAACGTAACAAAGTTATAATCACAAGCAAGTTCTTCAAATAACTTGTGATTCAACCATAAACAACTTGAATTAACAGAGGCTGAGTTTTCTCCGCCTCTTTTTTATTTGTTCTAAACCTTCAAGGATCGTTTATATGTTAAATGAACCAATATTACCAATTTTCTAACGTTTTTGACTTACTAGTAGATATTCCACCGCTTTTACATTTTGCTTAATGCTTTTCTCAATTCTACTCACTTCATGTTGATTAAAAATATTCGCGTTGTTCGCTATAAAGACTAATTTATCAAGATCTCGGTAAATTTCTGAGAATGCTTCTTTGATTGATGTATCTAATGGTTCATTCCCCATGTCATTTCCACTCCTTCCAATCAGAAAATTGACGAATATCTAGTCAAAACGTTGCATAAATGTGTTATATTTTTACATAGTTTACTTCTTTCTTCATTTTAACACGACATTACTGTTTTCGATATATGTATACGATTGTTTTTTTTAACGAATATTTTCTTCCAATATTTCAAATCCTATAAACTGGAGGTGTTATCATTGGATCAAATTAAACATACTGGATTAATTAGTGGAATGAATGAATTAAGTCAGATTGAGATGTCAGTAAAGGCTGCGCAAAAAATGGTTGGTTCAGCAACAATGCAGTTAGATCCTGAAGCGATCCATCATGCAGAAAATGCGATAAGTGATGCAAAGGATATTATGAATCGATCAAATAAAACAGGTGTTGATCAAGAGTTTTTAACAAAGCAACAACAATTACTAGATCAATGTGAGCATCAATTATCTGAGGCAAAGCAATAAGAAAAGCGCACGCGCCTTGATCAGACCCGACTGGCATAAGACGCCCAGGAATAGAAGACATTCTTTGTCTTCAATTCCCTGAGAGGCTTAGGCCCCCGAGGGTCTAGGCGCTGGAGCTAGACACCAAAACTGAGTAAGAAAAGTTATAAATTCTGATACAATAAAAAAATCCGCTATATGCGGATTTTTTATTGCTAAAACGATCTAGGCTATTTGGTTTTAGCATTTATAATAATTTTTCTCCAACTTCTTTTATCTTTTGACCAACAGTACATTGATTAATGCAAAAAGAGTGAGCATACCGCTTTCCAAATTCTTCACGGAAATGCTTCTTAAGTAGACAATTAACACAATAAGTATCTAATATTTCGCTAAGTTCCTGCAATGTTTGTTTTTTACTCATTCTCTTCAACTTCCTCGTCCAATATCAATTTACTTCTAATTTCAATTCCACTCATTGCTTGTGTTGCTAGTTTATCAGCTTCACCATTCTCTTTCCGAGATAAAGTCTCATACTCAGGTGTGATATGAAGACTCTTTATTTTATTTTCTATACGATCTAACCAAATTGTAAATTCTTCCTCATAGCATGGCCATTCACCAGATAACTGGTTTAGAACTACTTGGGAATCACCTTTAAATACTATCTTTTGTTTTGTTATTCCATACTCCTCTAGTATATTTATCAAATAAAAAAAAGCTGCATACTCTGCTTCATTATTTGATGTTAACTCCATAACCTTCTCGTTCATTCTTATCCGATATCGATTACCGCTCTGTGTATAGTAGACCACAGCCCCGAAGCCTGCTAATTTAGTGTTTTTGTGATATCCACCATCAAAATAAGCAATAACATCATGCGGTTCATCCTTAACAATATCTCTTAGACGTTTTAATTCCTTTAGCGTCCAGGTTTGCCCGTCTTCTGATGAAAAATAAAGTTGTTTTACTCTACCAGTTTGAATAAAATCTTCAGCTAAAAATATCGTCTCATTTAATGACAGATAATCTGTCGAAATAAGTGCTTGAAACTTTTTTTTCGTTTGATAGGTCCATTCGATTCTATACTTCAAAGGGTTCACTCCTGATTAGGTTCTTTGGATTTCACTCGAGTTAGTATATATTGAAGCTAATAAAAAAATGTCACTGTATTTCATAAAGGTTTAACCCACTTGAATAAAATTACTTTATATTTACTAATGTTATCAATGTGCTATAATCATATTCGATTTACCTTTATTTTGATTCCATTAATCGTAAGTTAATCATTAAGTTTATTTTTAACCAACTATTTTCTATTAATTTTGTTTTGTTAGATTTGTTTATTGATTTCCTCATGCAAGCGTTCGCTCCAATCAACAAAGTACCTATAAGAACCGTGAGCTTACAAATAGCCATAAGTTTAAAAAAGGGCCAATGAAACCTATTTTATCACCGTTTTAGTTTTTGTTAAAGGCTGTTTTCGAAAACTTTTTTGCTATTTACCAAGTAGTGCGGAGTGGTTGATTTCCGCTCCAATCAACCTGAATTATTTTTTATTTAAAAGCAACAATCTCTTAGAAAAGAGCCTTGTTAAACAATTTAACATCGTTAGGAGGTATTAGTTTATGATTGAGGTATATGTAGATGGTGCCAGTGCTGGTGATCCAGGAATGTCAGGTGCTGGAGTTTTTATTAAAGGTCATGGAAGTGCAGAACAATACTCACTCCCTCTTGGGATTATGACAAATCATGAAGCAGAATACCATGCATTAATAAAAGGCTTGGAAATTTGTCTTGAAAATGGTTATCGAATTGTATCGTTTCGTACAGACTCACAGCTTGTTGATCGTGCCATCGAAAAACTATTTGTTAAAAACCCCTCGTACGCACCATTACTTGAACGTGTTTTAGAGCTATCGCAACAATTTGATCTTTTCTTTATTAAGTGGATTCCTAGTAAAGAAAATAAAGTAGCTGATCAACTTGCGAGAAGTGCTATTTTAAAAAATAATTAAAACGATAGAGAAGAAAGATGTGAAGGATATGAAAAAAACAACATTAGCAGATATAAGTTTATTATTTGTAGCATTTATTTGGGGTTCAACATTTGTCATTGTTCAAAAGGCGATACAATTCTTACCTCCGCATTTTTTTAATGGTACGAGATTTTTAATTGCGGCTTTATTATTATTAATTTTCATGAAAAAAAAATCGAAGTTTTCACTCACCTTATTAGGATCTGGTATGTTTTTAGGTATGTTTTTATTTCTCGGCTATGCTTTTCAAACGGTCGGTTTACTTTATACTACTTCTTCAAAAACAGGCTTTATTACTGGTCTTAGCGTTATGATTGTACCTTTATTTGCAATATGGATACTAAAAGAAAAACCTAGATCGATCGTTTTTCTCAGTGCTTTTATTGGGGCATTAGGACTTTACTTCCTTACTATTGGAGATAAGATGAGTATGAATATCGGTGATCTCCTTGTTTTCTTCTGTGCTATTGCATTCGCACTTCATATTATTTTTACTAGTAAATTTTCAAGCAAACATGGGGCGATACCTTTAACAATTGTTCAATTATCTACTGTTTCTCTACTAAGCTTTATTAGTTCGTCTATGTTTGAAAAAACATCTTTTACATATGATGCCTTATTTAATCGAGATGTGATTATTGCATTAGTGATTACATCTATTTTTGCAACAGCGATTGCGTTCCTTATCCAAACAAAATTTCAACAGTTTACAACTGCACCAAGAGTCGCACTTATTTTTGCAATGGAGCCCGTATTTGCTGCCCTTACTGCTTTTATTGTCATCAATGAACGACTAAGTGGATCTGGATTAATTGGTTGTTTACTTATCTTTATTGCAATGATCGTGACTGAATTTCCAGACTTTAAAGAAATTAAACGGATAAAACAAAAGCACGGCATGTAAGCTCGGATAATTCGGGCTTACTTACATTAAATTTAAAGATTTAACATGTCTAATTGCCTGTTTTCTATTTGAAATTGCTTCTTTATCCAACATCTCTAACAAAGATATGAAAAAAGCACCATCAAATTCCTTTTGGATTTTTAATGTAAGCTCAATTGCAATATTGACGATTTCATCTTGTGAATTGGTATAATGTTTGCCAAACTGAATAAAACCGTATGCGTCCTCACCTAATATAAAGCCCTTTCCTGTTAAATATTCTACGTAATCTAAAACTGTTTGCACCGTTTTTGCCAATTTTAATTCCATCCTTACATAATCAGTATATAGACAATGATAGCGAATCCTGTCGATTAATTCTATTGTTTTTTATAATAAATACGAAAATTCCTTTTAAAATATTCAAATAATAATGGAGACTTTTGACACAGGATTAACATTACCAAATGTTTTTTCAATTATTTTTATGAGAAAAAGGTCATAATACAAGTGGAGGTGACATGATAATGAGTAGTGAAAAAAGAGGTAACAATCGTGGCCAAAAAGCACCAAGTGTCAATCCACAAGGATATGGAGAAGGTGTTGAGTTTTCAACAGAACCAAAGAGCAAGCTAGAGAATGCCGCTAAGAAGAAAAATACGAAATAAGGAAAGAGAGGCATTTAAATAGCCTCTCCTAAACCTGTTACACTTTTCAAAAGTGTATGAAATCCTCTTAATTCCAGGCCCTTTATCATTAAAAATGTTTTGGCCCCCATGAACATGAATTTTGGAATCGTGCTCTTTCAATGTTTAGTTGTGGGGTTTTGAACATCTATTTCTAGATAAGATGATTGCAAGTCCACAGAAGATGTCTTTAATTTAATCGTTCCAGGCTGATCTGTGGCCTGTACGTAGATTAGTAGCTTGCCATGGTAAGCTTTCCTGAAATTCGCTTTATAATCCTGATGGCTTGTAGGGTTACTACATTCAATCCCAATAATTTCACCCGGCCCATCAATTTCACAATGTAATTCATTCGTTGCTTCATAAACAAGATGATTGTCTTGATCTAGGATATTTACTTCTACATGTGCCACATCCAGACTGTCAGCTTTAAGAGAAAGAGTGTCCGCATTCATTACTATCTTAGTTGGTTCGCCAGCTGTTTTTAACTCATGTGTACAACGGCTTTCTCCATTGCTTACGCCTATCGCCTTTAATGTACCATCACGATATGGGATATCCCAATAAATTGTCCCGTCGGGGTATTCTTCTCTCTTTTTTAAACCAAATGATTCACCATTTAAAAGTAACTCTGCCTCCTGGCAATTTGTACAACATACAACCCTTACTATTTCACCATCAATTCCCTTCCATTGGCAGACAACTTCATGATCCCAATTTATATGCCCCGGCTTTTCTTTATCCTCTATAGAGGTCACACCTAAATGGACCATATCTTTTCCAGACCATTGACTTTGTTTAAAAAAGTATAAAGGTTTTTTGAATCCAGCAAGATCCAGCATTCCAGGGGTTGCATGGCGGAGTGGCCATCCTCTTGCTTCACCTAAGTAATCAATTCCTGTCCAGATAAATTGTCCTGATACATAGTCATTATCTTTCACAGCTAACCAAACATCATTATTCCTTCCATTCTCACTTCCATAAATAACTCTTTCAGGGTATTTTTTATGGTCCTTAGAATATCGAAACTCTTGATAGTTATAGCCAACCACATCAAGCGCATCCGGAAATTCTGTTTCATTTGACATTATGACACTTGCTAAAGCAGCTGTAACAGGGCGTGTTGGATCATATTGCTTTACAACCTTTACCAATCTCTTGGCAATGTCACCCATTCCCTTTGCTTCTGGTTTGTCTACTTTGTAACGATCTTCAAGTACAGGATGTGAATATGGATCGTTTGGATAATCAATTTCATTACCGATACTCCAAAAAACAATAGACGGATGGTTCCGATCTCTTAAAACCATATCCCTCAAATCCTTTTCCGCCCACTCTGCAAAGTCGGAAGCATAACCGTCTAGTGATGGTTCGCCTTTATTCCAGCCTTCTACCCACTTATTCTTAGGAAATTCCCACTCATCAAATGCTTCATCTTGAACTAAAAACCCATAAGAATCACACATATCTAGCAATTCCGGTGCAGGTGGATTATGACTCATTCTAATCGCATTTACACCAGCTTCTTTTAATAGTTGCAATCGCCTTTTCCAGACCTTGTCAGGAACTGCAGCTCCAAGACACCCTGCGTCATGGTGAATACATACACCCTTCATTTTAATATTCTTTCCGTTTAGATAAAATCCTGAGTCCACATCGAAATGAAAATATCTTACACCAAGTCGAGTAGTCTCAGAATCTATCACTTCACCATCTTTTATCACTTTTGTTTCTACACTGTATAAGTAAGGGTTTTCCGGTGACCAAAGATTTGGCTGTTCTAGTAAGATAGCATGAGAAAACTCTTGTTCATTATTTGCTGGAATAGTCTCTACGTTTGAACAAGCGGTAACTTCTTTACCGTTCGCATCCTTAATATTATGATTAATTTTGATTTCAGCTATGTCACTGTATTCATTTTTTACACTTGTGCGAATTTGAATTTCTGCTTCTGACGTTGTAATTTTCGGAGTTGTGATGAATATACCATATGGCTTGATATGCAACTTATCGGTCAAATTGATAAAGATATTTCGATAAATACCAGAACCTGGATACCAGCGAGAATCTGCAAAATCTGAGTGGTCTACCTTCACAGCAATCACATTTTCTTTATTATCGAAGGTTAAAAACGGAGTTAAATCATAATGGAATGAGCTGTATCCATAAGGTCTTTTACCAAGAAATTGTTCATTTATCCATACTTCACTATTTTTATAAATTCCATCGAATTGAATAAATATTTTCTTCCCCTTTAAACTATCAGGTACAATAAATTTCTTCCGATACCACCCAATTCCTCCAGGCAAATACCCCGTTGAACTAGCATATTCCTTTTTAAAGGGCCCTTCAATACTCCAATCATGAGGTAACGTTAAATTACGCCAATCTGAATCGTCAAACTCACGCTTAAAAGCATCCAAATTGTCACCTTTTAGGAATTTCCAATCAAAATTAAATTTTCTACTCTTTACAGACAGGTCCCATTCTTGATTTAAAACATTTACCATATATAACTTACACCCCTTGTTTAATTATTCAAATTGTAATTATTCTTATTTAACTTGATAGAACAAGGGCTATCAAACATGTTGATAGCCCCTCCTTCACTTACATTTAATCGATAAATTAATTACCTTCAACAAGCTTTTTATATTCATCCATTTGTTTTTGGATTTCATTCAATACTTTCTCATAACCAGCTGCTTCTAATCTCTTACGCAAATCTTTAACAGCTTTTTCTGGGTCTCCCGCTTTACCGAATGCAATCGCTGGTACCATTTGTGCTGTCACTTGTGATAGAGCAGCAAGTTCAGCTTCTACAGGGGTACTATCGAAAACAAATCTTCCATATGGGAACGGCTTCTTAATTTTATCGTACTCTGCATAAACCTCAGTAATCCCTTCCCATTTATCAGCACTTGGAATTTCGAACTTGTCTACACGCCCACCCCAGAAGTTAGAGGAGAATGCATCCTTTGTTTCATCATAACCTTCAGGACGAACACGTTTGCCGTCTGCAATTTCGTATTGAACTCCTTCAATCCCATAGTTGAATAGTTTGTATATTTCCTCATCGTTACGAATTAAATCATATACCATTAGGGCACGCTCAGGATTTTTACTATGAGCTCCTACAGCTGTAGCACCGTGAGTTACTGACATTGAAATTAAGTTATCACGTGTATCAGACCAAGCAAACATATCAATTTCTGAACCCGGTTGTTTCACGTCCATTTGCGGACGTAGACCAGAGAATGTTTCCGTATGATGCTGATCAGCTCCTGTTTTTCCAGCTTGGAATAACGCGCGAGTGTCACCTTTATAATTCAAAACATCGCTACGCCAGTATCCTTTATCTGCCCAATCCTTCATAAGCTTTGCATAGTCTACAAAAATATCTTCGAAAACTGGACTAGTAACTGTATACGCTTCATCATAAGATTTACCCCAGTAAATCGGGAATACTCCTGTAGCGATTGGAAGTTCAATCTCGTCCGAATAAGAAGTTGTATACCCCCATGCTGTAGTGACGTTTGTACCAGGTGTATCCCAAGGAATTACACCCTCTTTGTTGTCAATAATACCTTGGAAGTAATCACCTAATGTTTCAAAATCTTCAATAGGTTCAGTAATTCCAAATTCTTTTGCCCAATCCGTGCGATAGAAAAAGCCATGGTTAACCCATTGAGTATAAGAGTCCTCAGGAATCATTACAATTTTCCCATCAAATTTTGTTTGCTCCCAATTTTCATCGGAAACTTCTTCCCATGTTTTAGGTGCGTATGTTGGTAGAAGGTCACTAATATCCATGAATGCTCCTTTTTGAGCATTTCCCCATGCATCTAACCAGTCAGTAGCAGTGATAATTAAATCAACTGGTTCACCAGAAGCTAAAGTAAGATTATACTTTGTCATATAGTCCGCCCATTCTATCCATTTAATTTCAAGATGAGCGTTTACTTTTTCTTTTAATTTAGCATTTACTTGTTCCATAACTTTTTCTAATTGTCCGTTGGTCGGCTTATCTCCCAACGCCATCATGGTAATTGTTACGAATTCAGAAGTATCAACTTCGCCATTTTCATTTACCTTTGTACTTGGATCTGACTTTTCTGAACTTGTTTGGCTGGATCCATTACAGGCCACAAGGCTAAAAGTTAACAACATTACCATGACCATTACCAAGAAATTTTTCATTTTCAACATATTATTGCCTCCCTTTTATTTTTTTCAAAAACTATTACATAGTTCTTGATTCTATGAAATGAGGAAGTTCCCTCAACCATATTCAATCATCCTTTTACTGCACCAACTGTAATACCTTGGATAAAGTATCGTTGAACAAACGGATAGAAGAGAATAACAGGACCGGTAGCAATAACCGCTGTTGCCATTTTCATCGTTTCCAATGGAACATCTTGTGGCTGTACATTGGAAGCAGCCGCAGAATTCCTTATGAAATCAGCACTTGTGATTACGTTATAAAGAAATAGCTGTAACGGTCGATATTCCATATTGGGTGAAAGGAAAAGCATTGCATTATACCATTCATTCCAATATCCTAAGGCAATGAAAAGTCCTATTGTCGCCAAGGCTGGAGTAGACATTGGTAGAATTAATCTTAAAAAGATCGTGAAATCACCCGCACCATCCATTTTCGCTGATTCCGTAATCTCATGTGGAATCGACTTTGTAAAAGCCTTCATCATAATGATTAGAAAAGGACTCAGTAATCCTGGAAGCAGTACTGCTAGGTAACTATCTTTAAGATCCAAATATTGCGTTACTAGAAGATAAAACGGGACAAGTCCACCAGAAAAAAGTGTTGTAAAGTAGATATAAAATGATATTTTATTACGATACAAGAAATCCGCGCGTTGCAAGGCATAACCTGTCATCGCTATAATAAACAAACCTATCGCAGTACCTACAATGGTAATTCCGAATGTTACAGCATATGAACCAATAATAAGTCTAGGGTTCTTAAAAACTATTTCATATGCAAATGTAGTGAACTCTTTTGGCCACAAGGTAAATCCACTTTCCATAACCGCCTGCTCAGATGTGAAGGAAGATGATACGATCAAGACAAAGGGCAAAAGACAACATAAAGCAAATACACCAATAAACCCATAACCGATAATACGAACCATTAATGTAGAAAAATCTATATTCCGTCTAACCGTACTTTCCATAAACGATCCCCTCCTTAAAACAATGAATTTTCTGGCGAAACCTTTTTAACAATCCAGTTAGCTATAATGACAATTAGGAATCCAAAAACAGATTGATATAAACTTACAGCACTTCCTAATGAAAAGTTAAAATTCGTCATCAATGTTCGGAACACATAGGTTTCAATAATATCTGTTGTAGGATAGAGCATTGTATTATTAGCACCTACTAGGTTATAAAACAAACCGAAATTTCCTTTTAATACTCCACCTAAAGAGAACAGCAGTAAAATGATAAAAGTTGGCTTAAGCCAAGGAATAATGATATATCTAATACGCTGGAAAGCATTCGCCCCATCGATTTCTGCTGCTTCTAAAATAGCTTTATCAAGACCCATGATCGCAGCAAAATAGACGATCGATCCATAGCCTGTGGATTGCCAAAGGAAAGTAATAACAATAATATAAGGCCAAATCGCCGGATTAGAATAAGTCTGTACTGGATCCATGCCAATCATTTTTAAAAATGAATTAAGTATTCCATAATCGTAACTAAGTATGTTATAGGCTAAAAGTCCAATTAGAACTGCAGAAATAAAATGTGGTAGAAACATAATTGTTTGTGATACTTTTTTGAACCATTTATTTGTCAGTTCGTTAAGCATGATGGCTACAGCTATTTGTAGGAAATTTCCTAGGATGATGAAAGCTAGATTATAAGCAATCGTGTTAAAGGTTAACTTCCATAAATCACCAGTCATGATCAAAAAGCGAAAATTATCTAACCCCACAAAAGCGCTTTCAAATATTCCAAGTGAATAATCATAGTTTACAAATGCTAAATATAATCCTGGCATTGGTAAGTAAGCAAAAATAGCAAAGAAAATAATTGCCGGTAGGCACATGAGAAGAAGAGAACGGTTTCTCCACATTCTTTTAAATGCAGAGTCTTTCGTTTGCTTTTGGACAACAGGTGTCGATGATTGTACAGTTACAGTTTTCATTTAATCCCCCCCGATTATAATCAGCATACTTTTAATTCAAAGCGGTATACGAATACAGTCCAGATACATGGTAATCTAGTAGTTTGCTAACCTTTCAAAAACACAATTTAGTAAGAATGTGCTTTTGAATAATTTGAAATGGGTTTCATATTTTTGAATGAAGTTAAGTTCTACAAATAGGAACACCCTACCGTAGTTTTTTCCAAGATATTCAAAAGCGATTGCTGACTTATGAAAGCGGTTACTTCATTGACCTAATTATATTATTCCTGTATTAATAAGTAAATATTATTTTTAAAATAGTTCGCTATTTCTAAATATTCTGAGTTATAATTTCACTTCATGTAAGTAAATATAAGTAGATATAGTTATTACTTTACCAACTATTAGAAAGGGGTTTCATTTTGTCTTTTCATATAGGTAATGTTCCTTAGCAAAAATAATACTAAGGAACCACTACCGTATTTTTGAGAAATAATAGTAATCAAACACCGATTACTATCATACTAATTATCTCATATATCTTTCGTAAACATCCCTTTAAGTTTAAAGGAATATGAATAGTCCCGATTAGCAAAAAGAGTGAATTCAGGATGTGTTTTTTGTCCCCAGCTATCATCTCCACCAACACCCATTTGCTTATAATTAATCCGGACTACCGTCTTATCACTAGTTGGCAATTTATAAGCATGGTCATGTTCTTCAAGTTCAAATGGTGTATATGGTAGTGCATTTAGCTCAAGTATAGGAAGTCCAGAAATCTTTAGCCCTACACCCTGCTGTTCATTTGAAAGAAAAGCCCATCTTACACCTGTTTTATTGCCGCACTCCTGTGGTTTTAAGTATGGTACATATTGATCTATTACTTTACCAGTATACAAACCAATTTTTGCACCTTTTTCTTTGTCCCAGTAGTTTTCATAAGGTCCCTTCCCATACCAAGTAATTTTTTCAAATGAATCGTCTAATGTTGCTAACATGCCAATTTCAGGTATTTCAGGAAGGTTTTCACCTGGAGTTAGGATAAAATCTACTGTAACTTCCCCATCACCTGTAATCGTGTATGTCGTTTTGCAATGTGATGTAGTTGTTGTAGCTAAACGATATTCGCTTGTAACCATAGTAGTCATACTATCTACTTCATCAATTAAAAATGATGAAAGAACTCGATTAACTCCCGCTTCTCTCCATGTTAAGCTACGTTGATCCAACTTATTTCCTCGGTCATTATCCGTCATTGCACGCCAGAAATTAGGACGCATTCCACCGTTAATAAGATTTATATGATTAAATAAGTATGACTCTAATGTTCCAGTTTTTTTATTAAAAACAACCTTAAACTCTTTACCAACTACTGAAAGAAAATTTTCATCTTGAGTGACTTTTGTTTCTGGTAAGTTTACAGTTTTGGTTTCCAAAGCTGATTTGGTTTTATTGATGACAAACTGTTCAAAGGCAACCTCATGACCCTTTTCAGCCCAAACTGTGTTTTCCTTCAATTGCAAACTAATTGTTAACACATATTCTGAAGTTGGTAGTTTCACATCAGAAATGGTATAGGGTAATTTAATCGTCTTTGTGGAACAAGGTTCTACATCAATTTCGGTTATTCCTGTCTCAATTACTACCTCATTTTCTGATAGATTCCAGACTAGTTCGAACTTATTTAAGTTTGTAAACAAAAAGTTATTTACTACCTCTACTAGGCCATCTTCAAACTTACTAGCTGTAAGTCGAACATTTTGATAACATTTTTTCACCTCGATGATTTTTGGGGAAATCGTTCCATCAGCAAAAATTAAGCCATTCCCTGAAAAATTCCCATCATGCGGTGTTTCGCCAAAGTCACCACCATAAGCTAAGTATGGAGTGCCCTCCTTTGTCTTTGTTTTTAGAGCTTGGTCCTTCCAATCCCAAATAAATCCACCTTGAATGATTGGATATCGTTCAAATAAATCAGTGTATTTGTAAAGGTTTCCACATGAATTTCCCATTGCATGGCTATACTCACAAAGAATATATGGCTTAGCCTTCTCTAAGAATGCTGCACTTTTTGCATATCTCTCAACACCTTCAGGACTAATATACATGGTGCTTTCAATATCTGAAGCAGCTTCTGATTTCCGGAAATGAAAAATCCCTTCATAATGAACGATCCTTGTAGGGTCATTTTTCTTTAAGAAATCATGCATCTTAATAAAATTATCACCACCAAATGATTCATTCCCAAGCGACCAAATAACAATTGAAGGATGGTTTTTATCCCGCTGAAACATTGAATTACATCGGTCAAGAACGTTATCTCGCCACTCTACCTTGCTTCCCGGGACGGTTTCTCCTTCTTCTTTCTGACCATATTTCCATGTCCCATGGGTTTCAAGATTTGTTTCATCAATTACATACAATCCGTATTGATCACATAGCTCGTACCACAACGGATTATTTGGATAATGTGAGGTTCTAACGGCATTGATATTATGTTGTTTCATCAACTTTATATCATTCACCATGTCATCATACCCCACTGCTCTCCCTTTATCTGATGCAAACTCATGACGATTTACACCCTTAAACACAATGCGTTCACCATTAATTTTCATTAGACCGTCTTTTATTTCAAATTTACGAAAACCTACCTTGCAGCTTTCTGTTTCGATTATTGCTCCGTTATTATCTTTTAAAGTTAAGACAAGTGTATATAGGTATGGACTTTCTGCACTCCATTTAAAAGGATTCTTTACAGAGGTTGATGTAAAAACAGAAATAACCTGTTGACCATTCATATCCAAGCTTATTCGGAGTGGATCTACTAAGACAAAATTGTTCTGGTGATCATAAAGCATAGCTTCGAAAATATAGCCAGTAACTATCTGTTCAAAGGAATTTTTAATTTTAGCTTCAATTTTCAATTCTGCATCTTTATACTCATCATCTAGTTCTGTAATCACAAAGAAATCGTTAATATGAAGATTTGGAGTTGAATACAAATAAACATCACGAAAAATCCCACTCAATCTCCAAAAATCCTGATCCTCTAACCAGCTAGCATCACACCAACGGTATACCTCAACGGCTAGTTTATTTTCTCCATCAATAAGATATGGTGTTATATCAAACTCTGAAGGTGTGAAGGTATCTTCACTATAACCGACAAATTCACCATTTACCCATACGTAAAAAGCAGATTCTACTCCTTGAAAATTTAGGTAAACAGGTTGGTCTTTCCAATTCTCTGAAATTGTAAAACTTTGAATATACTGCCCAACAGGGTTATAATTAGTCGGGGCAAAAGGTGGTTTTATATCCTCTTTGCCTTCCCACGGATATCTTAGGTTTGTGTACTGTGGGTAATCATACCCCTGTAGTTGCCAATGTGACGGAACCTTTATTTCATTCCATTCACTGGCTTCAAAGTCTTTTTTAAAAAAGGATTGATTTCTTTTTTCAGGATTTTCATAGAATGCGAACTTCCAATGTCCATTTAACGACTGAAAAAATTCCGATGATGATCGATCACCTTTCAATGCTTCATCTACTGTTCGGAAAGGCATTAATGTTGTATGAGCATCTAAACGGTTTAACTGGAAAATCTCAGGGTTATTATTCCACTCAGGATACCCATTCTGTGGTGGAACATACTTATATTTATCTAGCTGTTTGAGCATAAATAAGCCTCTTTTCCTATTAATTTAATCATACTTAATAATACAAACCATTCTCAAATTATGAAACCCGTTTCATAATTTGGTTTTGTGAATTAGAAAGAATAAGGAAATCCTATAGTTTTACAGTTACTAATAAACTTATGTATATTACTTCAAAAATGAAACCCCTTTCATTTTTATCCTAACTTAATCGCTGATACCTTGTCAACAAATTATTTTATTATTCTGAATATATTTTACAAGAATCCCTTAATACAAGTGATGTCGGGACAACGGTTTCTTTTTCAGCTTCTTTCTCATTAATTAAATCTACTAATATATTAATAGCAGTTTGACCTAGCAAATCGTAATTTTGGCTCACAGTTGTTATTCCTGGAGGATAGTACTTTGCCAAATAAACATCGTCAAACCCAACAACTGAAATATTTTCCGGAACCTGTAGACCAAATTTAGTAAGGACTTTTATTACTCCGATTGCGACAAGATCATTTACACACACAACTGCTGTAGGTCTTTCTCTCAAGTATAGTAATTGCGCAGCGACTTCTTCCCCTGATTCAATATTAAACCCACCGTCTAATACCCATTCTTCTTTAACCTCTAACCCTTTACTTTTAATCGTTTTTATAAAAGCACTTTTTTTCACTTCTGTTGAACTAATTCCTTTTAGTCCACCAACAAATCCAATCTTTTTATGATTTAAATTTATTAGTAACTCAACGAGTTTGATAATGCCAGACTCTTCATCTGTTCGAACGATGTGAGCATCTACCCCTGCCATTTGCCCGTTAACAAAAACAACTGGAATTCTTTTCATCACATTTTTCATCTCTTCAGCATAGTCTTCATCTGTGTCGGTATCATTAATTCTTCCACCAAGATAGATAATACCATCAACCTGTTTTTCAATTAAACTTTGCAGGTATTTAGATTCATTTTCCGAACTATTCATGGTGTTGCACAAAAACGATGTATATCCTAATTCTAATGCATGTGCTTCACTTTTTTGTACAAGTGTTGAAAAAAATGGATGATTTATATCTGGTAAGATAAATCCAATCATTTTCGATTGCTTGTATAATAAGCTTCTTGCTAAACTATTAGGTCTAAAGTTATACTTTTCAATAACCTCAACTATTTTCCTCATTGTTTGAGGACGAACTTTTGCATTACCAGTCAATACTCGAGAAACTGTTGCTGGAGATACGTTTGCCTCTTTAGCAATATCATATATGGTTATATTTTCTTTTTTCATAACTTTCCTCCACCGCTAATTAATTCAACGCTTTCTTGTAGTAGTTCTTGAAAACGTTCCCACTAATTGTTTTGCTGTTTTCTCTCTATTCAATGTATTTTTATCTTATCAATCTTTTATGATAAATGCTAATAATTTGTTATGGAATTAAATAAAAACAACTTACTTTCACTATCACTAATACAGGATTAGCCCCTACTACCATCAATCTCTTAAACTCAGCATGGTTCATTCTTTTTCTTGATACAATACGGCCTCACATTAACTAACTGGATACTCATATTCATCGAGATTAGAGGAATATAAAAAGCCGCTGAAGTATTTTCAAAAGAACAGATGCTCTTTAAAAATATTCAAACGGCCTCTATTGCTACTCTATTAACTAATGATTTTTTCTAACCCTCTAAATTCTAGGTCTTCAAACATTTTCAAAGCTTTAGACTTATCTATTTTTATTTCAGAATGTTCCAGACTATATTCTAATGGGACCTCACTATGAATTTTTGCTAATATTCTTGATACTTCTAAACTTTCCAAATCTTTTTCAATCTTACTTCTTTGTGTCTTTGTTATTTTATCTAAGTTATTTAATAATCCGTCTATGGAATTAAATTCTTTTATTAATTTAATTGCAGTTTTTTCACCTATACCCTTAATTCCATTATAATTATCGGATGAATCACCCATAAGTGCTTTAACATCACTAAATTGGCTCGGTAGTATACCATATTCTTCGATAAACGTATCCATTGAGAATAAACCATAATTGCCAATACCCTTCTTTAATATAGCAACTGATGTATTGTCATTTATTAGTTGTAGTAAATCTTTATCTCCAGTAACTATAGTGATTTTTGTATCATTACTCATTTCCTTTACTATAGTACCTATGCAATCGTCAGCTTCGTATCCTTTAATACCTATATTAGGAATACTTAGAGATGAAACCAATTCTTTAACTAAACCAAATTGGGGTAATAGTTCTAATGGAGCTTCTGCTCTATTTGCTTTGTATTCTGGAAATATTTTTGATCTATGTGTTTGTCCTTCCATATCCCAACAACAAATAATATGTGTTGGATTAAAATAATCCTTTGCACTAAAAAAATGTTTCACAAAACCATACAGAGCATTAGTTGGAATACCTTTACTATTTATCATAAAATAGTTATTCACTGAAGTTGCAAAAAACGATCTAAATAATAAAGCCATGCCATCAACTATCATTAAATGTTTATTATTATTCATTATTTACCTCCATAATTGTTATTACTTCTTGCCCGATAAAAACGCTCAAATTAATGTTAATAAAAAGCTGTTTTCGCAAACTTTGTTGCTATTTACCAAGAAGTGCGGTGTAGTTGATTGCAGCGAGAGTTGCTCGCTTTCCGCGGGGCGGGCGGTGAACCTCCTCGGCGTATACACCTGTCTCACCTGTCCCGCTGCTCCCGTCGGAGTCTCGCAATCCGTTCCAATCAACCTTCAACAGTTTTTGTTTTAAAAGCAACAATCTATTAGAAAAGAGCCTAATAAAATGACCATAAAATATTTTTTCAATCAAATTAGTTTAATTATACTACATGAAAAATGATTCTGTGCATTTTCATTAAAATGGTAACGATTAACATCACAATTAATAAAGTTTGCTGGTTTTAAAAATATACTTTATAAGACCACCATTACCTAAACTTGATTAAACCTACATAATTGGATACTTTTTTATATTGATCTCTTAATAAAATTTAAGATAGAATGTGTTCCCTTTCACCTTTAAAGCTTTAGAGTCTTATCAATTAAAAAAGCTAAATTCTAGTAATCTACTTTTTTCATACTGCTAAATCCAAATGTCGAGCACTAATTCTCATTCAAAAATTTTTATATATCCAATCCGACAAAAAAACTAAGCCATTTGGCTTAGTCTTTATTTTTACTGCTCATTTTGTGAGCTTCATTTTGTGCGTATGATGCGAATTCTGTGTTAAAATCATTCTTTTTCTTTTTATTATTGTTACGTTGTGCATTTGCGTTTCCAAGTTTTGTGCGACCCATATCATTCACCCTTTCAAGTTTTATCGAGATTAGCTTTCCACCTCAACCACAATTTAAATCTTTGAAAGGTAAAAATGAATGTTGGAAAAATCCGGTGTTTTATTTGCCGTATTTTTTTTGGACAAATGCTTGAACCATTTCCTTCGTTACAGGTTTACGTGTTGGAACAATTCCTTCAGATGCTAACCGATTCATTTCTCCTGTAACTTGATTAATATTACCAACCTCAAACGGAAGGGAGCTTACACATAATTGGATGGCTTCTTCAATTAATGCCTCACGTTTTGCCTCAAGCTTTAAAAATGATTGAATGTGATTATGCTGTTTTTTACTATGCTGTGATATTGCTTCATGTACATTACTCATTTATGTTACCTCTTTTCTCCATTAGCCTTTTAACATGTTCTTTAGGATCCCAGCACTGAAACGAATAAGATGGCTTAGTTTCATATTTTAAACGGCTGCACAAATAAGTCATTTCTCCATTTACACGCACCGCTTGAAAATGAATACAGGTAGCACATACCTGATACGCTTTAAAATTCATGCTAGTCCTCCCTAAAACACATGTTAATTCGTGTTTATATCCTATGATTTTATCACAAATTAGCCATAATGATCATCCATTAAGAAGATTTATTGTTGACTCTAAAGTAACTTGCAACTGTTTTAATTGTTCAGTATCTTCAGCCTGTATATCAAGCAAAGCATCAAAGCCTTCTTCAGTTTGTACTCGTATCGCTTGAACAAGACTTGAATGAATATTCTCGATCACCGCTTTATAATAATTAGAAAATTCATTTAAGTAATGTTCTAATGTAACGGATACTGGCACATCTATGCGTTTAAGTAAATCTTCACTCATTGTCTTTTTCTCATTTTTTTCAAAAAACGCCTTCGTATTTTTAAATAATTTCAATGAAATGTTTAGATTAGTGACCATATCTGATGAAAATCCCACCGTTATGTGAGGTGTTTGAATCTCTTTCGTTTCAGGCTTAGTCAAAGTTACTGAATGGGATTGTTTTTTGATCAGCTGAGTTATTCTTATGAATTCATCAGCTAACACCTTTTGAATGAAACGCTCTACTCTCAGAGTGGTTGCTTGTAGCTCTTGTACTAATTCAAATTCAATTGTTCTTATTAATTCCTTTAAACAAGATTGAAGCGCTAGTTGAGTATTTTTATTTTGATTAAATACCCCTGGATGAAAGGATTCTTTAAAGAAATCATTGAAACGCAAGAGCAATCTTTGTTTCACATAAAAGATAAGTTCCTCAATTTCCTGATGAACAGTATTCATAATATGTGTATTTGTCAACGTAGTTAATTCTTGCTCTACCTTCTGCTTTTCTTCAATCAGTTTTAACTTAATAATTTCTTTTTCCGCTTCATCCTTTTCAGCAGCGTGGATTAGCGACACTAATCTTTCATTTGATCGTTTTAAGCCTTCATTTATTGAAACTATTGTTGTATTAGTCAATTCTTGTTTAATAAAATAATCAAATTGTTCCTTAAACAGTATATAGTCTTTTTCTTTATCCAACATGTTCGAAATGATATTTAAGCTTGATACACCATAGAGTCGAATGTTCCTAATTTCCTGCTGTAAGAGTTGATCACGTATATAGTCTTTTACAAGCTCAACTTCCTGTTCATCCTTTGCTAAATCAATTGCATTAATGATAAAAAACATCTTATCTAATGTAAATGAGTCCTTTACACGTCCCAATTGACGAAGGAATTCTCTGTCTCCTTTGGAAAATGGATGGTTATAATACGTTACATATAGAATTGCATCTGCCTTTTTAATATATTGAAAGGCGACATCAGTATGTCTTTTATGCAGAGAATCAGCTCCAGGTGTGTCAACTAATGTGATTCCAGCTTTTGTAATTGGACAATCATAATAAAGGATGACTTCTTCCACCAAACAAGCTTTTTCTTCTTTTGCAACAAAATCTTTAAACGTTTCTTTTGTTGATGTGATAAGCAATCCGCTGTTTGTAAGTTTTTGATAGTCAATTAGTGCTTTGGTGTACTTTTTTATACTGTCCTTTTCAGATTGATCTTTTCCTTCAACATCTTTGAGTTTTACAATTAAATCCTCTATGGCTAATTGTTTGTTTGCTAATGATGGAATACTTTCTACAACTTCCTTTAATATTGCTTCTTCTGCTTTTAACTTTACTTCTACTAATCCATGATTCTTTTCCTCTGAAGTAGGAGCAATTTTATTAATTGTTGCAGTAGTAGGAGTTGGAGAAGATGGCAATACTCGCTCACCAATTAATGCATTCGCAAATGATGATTTCCCAGCACTAAATGCCCCAAATAAAGCAACAGTAAATGATCGATTATTGTAGCTATTTACTTTACTCTCTAACGAATCAGTAAATTGTTTAAAACCACGGATACCCCTAAGGCGTTTAATTAATTCTTGTGTTTCGGTGATAAATTGGTCTTTGTTATCCAGTTGACTTGCAACATGCATTTCCTCTAAGCGTTTACCATTTTCCTCTGAGTTAATTTTAGCTACTTCTTTCAAATTTAATGAATCTTGCACGCGATGATGGTAAACTTGGTTAATTAAGAGCCACTGCTTACTATCTTGGTGGTCTATAATTGGTCCATTAAACAGTTTCTTAATTGCTGCTTCATAGGTGAAATACTGCTCAAATTTCAACAATATTCCTTCATAATAACTAATCTCATTCTCATATTTCTTAAGATCATTAGATGCCCTGTCGATATCTTCCTGTCGTTCCAATCTAATAAGATTCATCATTTGATCAAAAATCTTCATAACTATATTTTTACTTTGCTTCTTAATTAAATCACTGACATCTGATGAATAGGTCAAAATATATTGGTTATTAAATGAAGCTCCAGTTTTCAATGCATCAACAACAATTTGTTCAGTTATTGCAATTGAAAACGTCTGAACCTGTTGAAGGAGTGTAACATCATGGATTTCATATTTCTGAATATATTCTTTAAATAATGGTGTAAAATGCCAAGTGATTTGTGTTTCGACGTTTTTCTTCAACTCTTCAAATAGTGCCTTTTTCCTTTGTTCACGTTCTTGCTCTGTTTTAGATTTTGAAAATAAAAATCCTACTTTAAAGGCAGGATCTACTGCTTCGATGAATAATGCAGCTTTTTCCCTTGTTTCATACGGAATTATATTTGCGCTTTTTAAAAGAGATGAAACTCTTTCGTTTATTTCAGTGGATAAATCTTTTAATTTTCTTTCTTCCTCATCAATTTGGTCTAGTACCATATTCTTCTTGCTCACGAAATCAGATAATTCAGTATTAATGTGATCTTTATCAACATCGGTTAATTCTAATTGGTCTTTATACTTTTCCAAATGCTCTTTAACTAATTGTGTAACTGATGCCATCACATTCTTTTCCATGTATTCATCTTTATTGTTAACAATCACACGAATAATATCTCTTATCTCATTTAGTTGATTATACTCATGGTCATCATTCATTAATGTTGTGAAAAATACGTCCTGATGATGGAGACCAATTTCTGAAAATGATGTTTCGATTTGATTTTTAAAATCTGTAAAAGGTACTTCACTTTCTTTATGCTTATCGATTTGATTTACAATGAGAAAAATGATTTTATCTTTATTTTTCATTTCCTTTACAAATGATAGGTTTTCTTCAGATTGGACATGGTTATAATCTGTTACATAAAAAATAACATCCGCAATATGAAGCATTGATTCTGTAGATAGTTTATGTGCAGCATCTGTTGAATCAATTCCGGGTGTGTCCATAATGACAACATTATCATTAAGATTTTGATAAGGTTTTTTAATAAATACCCTTTCAATCTCATCACCTTGTTTACAATATTCCTTTATTTGCTCGATCGAATAGTTACCAGCAAGGTCAATACTTTCTTTTGCTTTTGAATATAAGGTTACCCGTTCTTGACCATTCTCTAATAAAACTAAGTTTGCACTTGTAGGTATTGGACTAGTCGGTAACACTTGTTCATTTAGAAGTTTATTAATCATAGATGATTTTCCTGCAGAAAAATGTCCAGCAAACGCGACATAAAGCTTGTCATTATAAAGTTTATTAACTAATTCTACAAGCTTATCAGCATTTTCATTATCATCTGTCTTGATCGTTTGATGGAGCTTTATTAACATTTGCATTAATTGATCTGTTTTTACAGCAGCTGTCATTGTAATCCCCTTTTTCTTCCGCTTTGCTTTCATTAAGTTTCATTTTACAGAATCTTTTTGATTTTTGCTATGCAAAAAAGAAGCTAATTTAATTGAGTTAGCCCCTTTTTTTATATTTATTTATGATTTTCTTTGTGTCGTTTATTTGCTAAAGATTTAAAACATAATAAAAGCCCACTTAAAGTGAGCCGAAAAAGTTATGCCTTTCGAACATCTATATTCTTTAATATGTAGCCGACTAATACACTATATGCAACAACGGTACAACCTACAAATAACATCGTCATATTCGCAGTAGACCTCCAAGTTTTAAAATGAGAATGTTTTTCACTACAAAAATATTGTAGCATTAATGATAATCATTTTCAATATGATTTACTCATTTTTCTGAAAAAAACCATTATCTTTTCGGTACAAATCTTGATCTCATGTTAAAGACTTCTTGATAATTAGTATGCGACTGAAGTGCCTTTTCCTCTGCAGGTATACGAATTGTCATCATGATGATATTCAATACTGAAAATAGTACTGCGGTAAAGTAGGCTTGATATAATAATGGAATAAATAAGATCTCAACTGCTACCACTACATAGTTAGGATGCCTCATATATTGATACGGACCTTTTAAAACAACAAGATCATTTGGAACGATAATAATTTTCGTATTCCAATAGCTACCCAACGACATTACAGCCCAATAGCGAATTAGCTGTGTAAAAGCTAGTATAGGAACGAGTATATACCATAATACCGTTACTTCTTTGTGGAGGAAAGTAACCTCTAATAAGAGAGAAAGTAAAAACATCACATGAAGTGCAACAATGTAAGGATAATGCTCACTTCCATGTTCAATTCCTCCCCTATTTAACAGCCATTTTTCATTTCGCTTAGCAATATACATCTCGGTCACTCTTTGAACAATTAGAAGCAGCAAAAATCCATAAAACATTTGGTTATACACTCTCCCAATGAACAAGTAGCATTTCTGAGCTAAATCCCGGACCTAGTGCACCGATTAATCCATGCTCATTTGCCTGACCAAGTTCTCGCTCTAAATATTCTTGAAGTACATACATAACTGTAACAGATGACATGTTTCCGTGATGTATGAGTACTTCTTTAGAAATATGTAAATGCTGTTCAGTAAAGCCCAATCCATCCATATAAGCTTCTAGAACTTTTTTTCCTCCTGGATGTGCTACAAAGTGAGAAATTCCTTCTAATTCTAAACCATATTCTTGTAAAAAAACTTTTAATTGAGGGCGAAGCCACTTATTAATAATAGATGGAATATCGCGGGAAAACACGACATAAAATCCATTATTTTTAATCTCCCATCCCATCACATCCTCCGAATCTCTTAAGAACGTTGACCTAGTTCCTTTAATAAAGGGGAGTGCATTTAGTTTTGAATGCTTCTGCCAATTAGAAGATTCACCAGCAACACATGTACAAGCTACTCCATCAGCAAACAGTGATGTACCGATTAAATTACTCTTTGTACGGTCATCTTGTTGAAAGGTTAAACTACATAACTCCACCGAAATCACAAGAACGAGTGAATTAGGATAAGCCTTGCAATATTCATATGCGCGGGACAGCCCAGAAGCTCCGCCTGCACATCCTAATCCCCAGATCGGAATTCGTTTGATCGTTTCTTTAAAAGGTAATTGATTCATAATCTTTGCATCAATACTTGGTGTCGAAATCCCGGTACTACTAATAAAAAAAATCGCGTCAATTTCTTTATACTCGATTGATCGATCTAAAAGTTTAGAATTGGTCAAACAGTTTTTAATTGCTTCACTACCTAATTGGACTGCCTTATGGACATACATTTGGTTTTTCTCTTCAAATGTATGCTCATTTTTGTACCAATCAAGGTCTTCAACAAATTGTCTTTTTTGAATTTCTCCATTTTTAAAAACGGTTAGTAATCGTTCGATATCTTTAAAAGAATCTTGAAAAATTTCCTTAGCAAATTCTACAGTTGTATCCTGACTCATTTCGTTTTCTGGCATTGCCTTACCTACAGATAAAATATAGGCCAATGGAATATTCACCTCAGTTTCATTAAGGATACTATTACCAAATAAATGTAAAAATATCCATTTCTGCGAGGTTTAAAATAAAAAATATTTCGAAGGAATTGTCGAAGTAAGGAGTTTTTTAGGTGCATTGAACAACCTAAGGCAATAAGGAAGGGCTAAGGACTGGGGATGGATGCAGTGCGGGGTTTCCACGGTTCAAAATTTTCATTCGCTACACGATAAAAAAAGCCTTTCCCAACTGGGGAAAAGCTAGACGTATTAAAGGAGTTGTTGTTGTTGTGCACTATTATTATATCGCAATTTACACCTATTATCATTATTAAATTTTGGTAATCTTAAGATCTGAAAAAATATGCCATAAATATTTCATCATCATAATGTCCATTTACTTTTACTTGCTCTTTCTGAATACCTTCCTGGATGAAGCCGTATCTTTCATACAGTTTAAAGGCTAAATCATTTGATGCGAATACTGTTAAACATAATTTATGTAACCCATTATTTCTACACCAATCAAGTGTATAATCCATGATTTGACTCCCAATTCCATTTCCTTGTACTGATTCAATAAGCCATGTTCTAAAGAGTCCTGTGTGCCTTTTCATTTCAAGCTCTCCTCTGATTACCCTAGCTATTCCTACAATTTTATTTTTTATTTCTACTGTTACATACATATTATCAAGTTTCTTCATTTCATTTATAAATTCTTTTTCTTCATTTACAGTACGGGCACTTTCTTTTTGAATATAAGAACCAATTTTCAGTATATTTTCTACTGCTTTAACGATTTGCTCTGCATCATCCGTTGTAGCAGGACGTAGCACAACTGCATCCCCATTTTTTGCGATAAATTCTTTTATATGCTGATTTTCTGTCATGCTCCTCAACCCCTTTTCAGTAAAGCAAGCAAAAAATTCAAAGGCTGACATTGCTGCCAGCCTTTCCTTTCTAGAATAAAGAAATTTGGGACGGAAACTCGCAAATTTATGAGCAAAGACCCTATTAGTTTTGTTTAGCTTCAATAAAATTTTAAATAGCTAGTTGCTCTATCCCTCTACCATATTTAAGTAACTCAGTCTTTCCTTGATTTTATAATATCGTTTAACATCATATTTGGTTTTATTAAGCAACACGAATCGCTTTTCCAAAAGGTACTTTAGGGACAAACTCATCTGGAACTAACCAAAATACCTCTTTTTTAAATGTTAATTCTTCATAAAAATATCCTGTTACATCAGTAATATAAAAAAGCGTATCTATTTCTTCTTTTTCTGTCCATTCTAACACTTCTGTATAAGACGATTTACCATGTGTATAATACTTTATTTGATCTTCTTTTATCGGAGTAATACTTCTTATTTTAAAGTCTGCTTGTACTAATAAGCTATTTGGACACACTTCACCAAACAATTTAACAATGTTTTGGATTAGTATTGTTCTTGTTTGATTTGTAGATGTGTCTATTGCGAGGGCAATTTTTTTACCTTCTCTCTCTTGTAACTTAGAAAGTAACAGTCTTTGCCATTTCATATTAATAACTCCCCCTCACAATTTTTTCTGAAGCACATCTATTTTGTGCAAACTTAAAATGATTTATGAGAAAAATCTTATGTTAAGTTATTATCAGACACGTTCCAATCAGAAAATTGGCCACTTCCATTACAGCCAGGACAGTCAAAAATAGCATCAAACGTAGGTGTATAAACGCTCGTTAATGTTGATATAAAGCCTTTTCCTCTGCAATCCGGGCATCTTCCTAAAGATTCCATCTCTGAACGTACCTTTTCATTTCTTGCTTGCTTCCAATCAGAAAAAGTATTCAAGAAATTCATATCATCACCTCTTTTTCCTTAATATGTATCATGAGATGATATTTTAAACCTTACTTCATATTGGAGAAGTTCAAAAAAAAAAAAGAACATAGATTATATTCTTTTAATAAATTTCTTGAAATGAAAAATTATTTCAACATCGAACAATCGTTAATTTATAACTTCAATCTTTGTGAATAATATTTTATTTTTCACTACCTACAGTTGCGAAGAATTTGATGGACTCGCACCTTCGTTTTGATCAGACAGATCTGGATCTATATACGTGTTATAATGCATTGAATTTGTTATAGATCCATCACCAATACCAAAACTTAATCCAACGATTTTACCTGTGATACCATTACCAGATATATTTGATGAACCAGGATTTATCGATGCATTCCCAGAAATATTTACAATTTTAATACCTTGGAGGTTAAAAAAATTGGAAGAGGACAAATTAATTCTCCTTTCATATTGGGTTAAAGGTTTCCGATTCTGAAGGATGTTTTGCTTTAGGTTGATCATTATCTTCCTCATCAAAGTCGCTTATTTTCATAATAGATTGAGACTCAGAATGATCACCTATAGAGGAGTTTAATCCTTTAATATTATTTGTAGAAGAAAACTCTTTGTTACTTATTTCACCAATGTTAAATGATGCGTTTCCGGACATATTCAAAATCTTTATGTTATTAAAATTAAATACGCTTTGAACAGGTTTCAACTGTAACCACCCTCTTCAAACACTTATATTACTATATGTTAAAAAAAATAAGATGCTAATGAATATATAAATTATCATGATTTACATGCGACAATGATGGATGATACAATAATTTTACATTTTTTTAGCTACTTTCTTTTAATCAGTCACTATGGTATCCTTACAATAGAAGAGAGGTGTAAAAAATTGGCTACATATAAAGCTAAAAAAAGTAATTTCAAGCAACTTTTATTAAAAAACAACACCGATCTTGACACCCTTGCTACTAACACTAATATTCCAAAGGACCAACTTACTAATTATTTAGATACTAAGGTCATGAATTTAAATAATGCCATGACAATTTCAAAAGAACTAAATTGTTCAATTGAAGAGTTGTATTCCTGGAAAGTTTCAGATAAGTAATTAGATCTATTTAAAATTAATTTATTCAGATCGAAAAAATAAAAATGCCTTCTTTTACTCAATTTTGAGTAAGAGAAGGCATTTTTTACCTACTTTAGTCTATATTTATAAAGCTGGATTTCCATCAGAGTGTTGTTCTTTCCCCCTTCTAATGGAAAAGGAGACTTTTCGCATAAAACGCCAAGACCTGAGGCTTTACTTATCTCCTGAAAACTAGTCCTAAGTCGGATTTATAACAGGCTGTTTAGAATGGTATAAAATATTACAAATATTAAATTTAACGTAAACTCTACCAAATTAGCTTTTTTTAATCAATGAACCTTAACTTTTGAATGAATTTTATGTAAAATATAAATAACTTGTTTATTAGAAAAGGAGCTTACGATGGCTGAGTTAGCATTTAAAGAATATATTTTCAAAAAAGGTAGTAAAACGACAATATACATGTATCAGAGTAGTATCGAAATTATTCATCACGGATTTTTAGGTAAATTTAACAGAGTCAAACTTATTCAATTCAAAAATATTACTAATGTTACACTTAAGAATCCTAGTTTGGCGTCCAATGGTAGTATTGTATTAGATTGTGGCAAAAATCAAAATAAAAATGAAAAGCACGAAAATACGATTGAGTTTTCCAAAAATGAAAAAGAACTTGCATTAGATTTAAAGGAAACGATTGAAAATAAAATTGAAGAAATAAAAGGACAACGTGCAGATTCCGCAATCGATAACTTTGAAAAGCTCAAAAAGTTAAAAGAGTTAGCAGACTTGGAGATTTTATCAGAAGACGAGTATGAAGAACAAAAGGAAAGAATCTTAGAGAGTTAAATCTTGTATAAATGGATTTGAGGCTGACATAAGTCAGCCTCTTTATATTGTATAAACGACTAATCGTTCTTTGAAAAGCTATAGAACTAGAAATTAACTTACTCCGACTATAGCAACAATTTCATAAACTCTTTGATCGCTTCTTCTTCATCTTCTCCTTTTGTAAGGATTGTTACTTCAGTTTCATTCCTAATTGTTGCCAATAAGCCCATTAAGCTTTTAGCATCAACTTTATAATGCTTCCCTACAATATAAATTTCTGATTCGAACTTATTTGCAGCTTCGGTTAATTCAATTAATTTAGTTACTGATACATCTTGAGTTATTTTTATATCCTTTACTCTCATTAGCTTTTCTCCTATAGTAAGAATAGTTAAATTCTATTTTAAATATAGGTATGTCATGACAACTATTTTTGATTCATTTTCAGATAATAATTCCTTCATTTTTAAATGAGTAAAAGGCCTCATTTAAATTTTATTAAGCTTGTTTTGAATTTACTCCTATAGTCATTTTTTTCGCCTCATAAAAATACGTCACCTCAATGTATGCTTTTGATAGTGAGAAAACGCTTTTATTTAAATAATGAATATTTAACTAAATAATCGTTGAGAAATGAAATTACATTCAAATTCATTTTTCATACTTTCTCATCACCTTTCAATATTTCAACAAAATTAAAAAGCATCCTTACGTTATTTTTACATTCCCGTCATATTCTTAACAAATAGATCATATAATCTAACAACCCTATAGGAAGGAGTGAAAATAATGGATAATCGGATTTTCTTATTCCTTGCTACGATCCTATCTGGTTTTGCACTTATTAAGGTTAATCTTGATGATACATTCTTATCTGCTTTAGCACCTTATACGACAATAGTCGGAGTCTTAACTGTAATCGTCTTTTCACTAGTTTTAATTTATAAAGGCGTTAGAAGCTTGTTTAGTAAATAGAAATAATCAGGAATGCACTCTTTATAGGGTGCTTTCTTTTTTGTTATATTTATCTAAAATTATAGAATCGCAGAAATCAACAACTAAGTTTAGCCGAACCTTTCATAAATAAAAAACGTCACCTCCGAATCCATGTTATACACATGAAAATGTAGGTAACGTTTTTTCACTAATAGGATTTTGGATAAAGCATGGGGTTTTCGCTTTAACTACTTAAGATGCTTGCCCTTGTACTACAGCATCACGATTGCTACCTGCTTTTTTACCAGATGGAATGACATTAAAAACAATATTCAGTACGATCGCAGTCATACTTCCAGCAACAATACCGCTATTAGTTAAAATTTTAACCGATTCAGGAAGACCTGCGAAAATCTCTGGAACAACCGTTACACCAAGCCCTAATCCAACGGAACAAGCAACGATTAATAGATTTTCCTGTGAAGCAAACTCAACCTGACCAAGCATTTTGATTCCATAAGCAACAACCATTCCAAACATAGCAACCATCGCGCCGCCTAAAACAGATGAAGGAATAACTGTTGCTAAAGCAGCAATCTTTGGCACTAAGCCTAATCCGATTAACATGATTGCTGTTGTATATATCACACGATTTGTTTTAATGCCAGACATTTGAATAAGACCTACATTTTGCGAAAATGTTGTATACGGAAATGCGTTAAAAATTGCACCTAGCATGTATGCGAGTCCTTCGGCACGATAACCTCTAGCTAAATCTTTATCGTCAAGTTTTTTGTTACAAATATCACTTAGCGCAAAATACACACCTGTAGATTCAACCATACTTACTACTGCAACAATTGTCATTGTAATAATCGGAGCTAATTCAAAGGTTGGAGTACCAAAATAAAAAGGCTTTCCGATATTAAACCATGATGCATCATTAACAGCCTGTAGGTCTACCATTCCCATAAAACCTGCCACAACTGTTCCTGCGATAATACCAATTAAAATTGAAATGGCTCTAATAAACCCTGTAAAAAATCGATTAAGAAGTATGATTAACAATAGAACTCCAAAAGCGAGAATAAGGTTCTCTTTCGAACCGAAAGTTGGACTTCCTTGACCGCCTGCCATGTTATTCATTGCAACAGGAATTAATGTGATTCCAATGATCGTTACAACAGAACCTGTTACAACAGGTGGGAAAAACTTAACCAACTTTCCAAAGACAGATGAAATAAGAATAACGATTAGTCCAGAAATAAGAATTGCTCCATAGATCGAGGATACTCCATATTCATTACCGATGGCAATCATCGGCCCAACTGCAGTAAACGTACATCCTAATACAACTGGTAAGCCTAGTCCGAAAAAGCGATTTTTCCATACTTGTAAAAACGTAGCGATACCACACATAAAAATATCAATCGCAACTAAGTAAGTTAATTGTGCTCCAGATAAACCGATTGCACTTCCTACAATTAAAGGAACTACAACAGCACCAGCATACATAGCAAGTACGTGTTGGATACCTAACGATATGTTTTGTAATGATTGCTTCATGCTTTAACCTCCTCAAGTTCTTCAACAAAGCATACCTTTCCCTCGTTTAACGATTGAATTCTCGCTAGAGATTCGACTCTGTAGCCTGAATTCTTTAATTCACTTGCTCCCTTTTGAAACGATTTCTCGATTACAATCCCAATACCTTGAATCGAAGCACCTGATTTTTTCACAATATCGATAAGTCCTTTTGCTGCCTCTCCATTTGCCAAAAAGTCGTCAATAATTAGTACTCGGTCTGATTTGTTCAGAAATTGCGATGATACAGCAATTGTATTTTCTTCTTGTTTTGTAAATGAATAGACAGAAGAAACTAGTAAGTTATCTGTTAATGTTAAAGATTTTCTCTTTCTTGCAAAAATAACCTTTACACCAAGTTCAAGACCAGCCATAACAGCAGGAGATATGCCTGAGGATTCGATTGTCACGATTTTTGTAATACCTTCTTCTTTAAAAAGTCTAGCGAACTCTAAGCCTATCTCTTTCATAAGCTCTGGATCAATTTGATGATTTAAGAATGAGTCTACTTTTAATACACCGTCAGAAAGAACTATACCCTCATCTTGTATTTTTTCTCTTAGCAATTTCATTTTCTTCCTCCTAACGATTAATCAAATTCAAATGAATAGGACAGAAAGAAAGCCTTATTTTTTGCTTTCTTCCGTAATTTAAATTCTGATTGTAAGAACAAAAGCTCAGGGCGCCTTGAACAGCCTCGGGCAAATAAGACGCTCATGAATAGAAGGTGTTTTTTACCTTCAATTCATGAGTGGTTGTAGACCCAAGAGGGGAAAGGCGCTGGAGCTGGATACTTAGCGCTTATCCACAGTACTAGAATTTTATAATTTCCTAGACAAAAAAAGCGGCATTGCTTCACTATAAGTGAAGCAATGCCGCTTTTATAAAAAATAGGAAAAAGACCCATTTATAAAATAGCGAAACATATAACCTCACTCATAGTCAAATAATTTACGGTTATTTGGTAGAAACTTGTGGGCCATATTCCCACGATTATATGAGCGTTATTTGCAATTAAATGAATTATATCAATAATTGAGTGATTTGCAAATATTTTTTATGAAAAACACGAACTTTAATCGTTAAATCAATTAAGAATATTCGTAAAATTAAAAAAGAAGCAGCTGAGCCGCTTCCTCTTCTATTATTGTATTTAAATATGATAGATGTAACGATACTTTTCGTCAAGATATTCAATTAAATAGTGAGCATTTAATCCTTCACCTGTTACATCCTTCAATATCTCTAAAGGTTGTTTTGTTTTCCCATATTGATGAATACGCTCAGTTAACCAATTTTTAATCTTTTTAAATTGGCCTGTTTCAATTAATTCATTAAAATCAGGTAAATCTTTCAGCATTGCATTTTTAAATTGTGCTGCATACATATACCCCAATGCATATGACGGGAAATACCCAAAGCTCCCTCCTGCCCAATGAACATCCTGCAATACACCCTTTGTATCGTTTGGAGGTGTGACACCTAAATATTCTTCATATTTTTCATTCCAGATGCGGGGAAGCTCTTCTACAGTTATTTCATCGTTAAATAAAGCTTTTTCGATTTCATAACGAACCATAACATGAAGAGAATAGGTTAGCTCATCTGCCTCAATACGAATAAGGGAAGGCTTTGATTCATTTATCGCTTCATAAAAGTCTTGTAAACTAACACCATCAAATTGCTCTGGGGAAAAATCCTTTAGGTTATTATAGTAACGCTGCCAAAAGCCTTTGTTTCTTCCTACAAAATTTTCATAGAATAGTGATTGGGACTCATGAATCCCCATTGAAGTACCACTACATAAAAAAGTTCCTTCAAGCTTTTCTGATATGTTTTGTTCATATATTGCGTGTCCACATTCATGAATTGTTCCAAAAATCGCTGTACGGAAATCTCTCTCATCATACTTTGTTGTGACCCTGACATCACCACGGTTAAGAGTAATTTCAAAGGGATGAACCGTTTCATCTAATCGACCTGCATCAAAATCATAGCCTAATTCATTTAACAGGAATTCACTAAGCTTACGTTGATTTAATTTGGGAAAATGTTGATTTAGGAAATCCGTTTTAGGTTGATGGGATGACTCGGCAATTTTTTTAACAAGTGGCACAATTTTTTCCCGTACTTGTGCAAATACTTGATCCAATACTTCAACAGTGACACCTGGTTCATATTCATTTAACAATGTATTATATTTATTTCCTTCATAACCCCAATATGTAATAAGTTTTTTGTTATAATCTACAAGCTTTTGCAAATAAGGTGCAAAGGATTGAAAATCAGATTTTTCTTTCGCATTTTCCCAAACTGATTCAGCTTTTGAACAAAGGACAACATATTCTTGATATTCCTTCGGTGGAATTACTTTATTTTTTTTGTATTCTTTTTTCAGAAGTTCAACAGCCTTTTGTGTCACTGGATTAAGTTCGCTGTAGACTTCATCTTTTGATAGAGCTACCAAATATTCATTCATTTGGTCTGATACAAGCATTTGGAAAGCTTCTGTTGATAGCATACCAATAACTTCTGATCGCTGTTCAAGCCCCTTTTTAGGTGCTCCTGTGCGCATATCCCAATACATGACATTGATAGCTTCCTCATAAGCTTGCATTTTCTTTATATAATCTAAAAAATCCTTTTCAATTTGAGTCATTTATCTCACTCCCTTTGTCTATTCATTTAAAGCGTAAATAGGCGAACCGATATTGTCAATCAAATTCCTTCTGCAATTTATGCAACATTTTTAAAATATAAAAAAGGATAGACAAAGAGCAACAGCTCTTGTCTATCCAATAATTGGCTCTACAGGTAATACAGCAGTTATTTGATCCATAACAGACTGATCATTCTCTCCCAGGAAAATTGTGATAGATCCTCTATCTTCACTAGTTCTTATCAATCTGCCCATCCCCTGTCTCAGCCTTAAGAGCATATATGGTAAATCCACTTCCTTGAAGGGATCCTTCTTACCTGACTTTTTCGCTTCGAACACAGGGTCTTCAGGAGGATATGGTAGAGTCCATATAATCACATTAGATAGTGATGGACCTGGTATATCAAGGCCTTCCCACAAATGAACTGCACAAAGAACTGATTCCTCGTGTTGCTGGAATTCCTTGACAAGTGAGCTAATTTCTTTATCACCTTCAAAAATAATTGGAAACTCATACCTATTTGAAGCAATAGAAGCTTTGAACCACTTTAATTCTTGTTGTGAAGAGAATAAGATAAGTCCTCTTCCTCCAGATTGATTTAATTCTTCTAGCGTTTTAGAAAATTTCATTGCGCGTTCTACTTCATTAATAAGCTGTAATTTCATTTGCTCATCGTAGTCAAAAGGTGATTCAACAGAAAGTGATAAATAATCGTTTATACCTAAACTGTTTGCAATAAAATCAAAGGATTTACTTTCTGAAAGAGTAGCTGAAGAGAAAATAAAAGGCAAGTTCTTAGAAAATACTCTTTCTTTTAATACTTCCTCTACTTTTCTTGGCATGATAACTAGACTATAATCGTTGTCTTTTTCCTCAACCCAGCTCACAGCGTTATTTTTTTGATTAAACAATGAAAGTGAATACTCCATTTGATCAATAAACTCTTCAACAATTTTTAATTCATAATCATCAATTGTAAAGAGCTCGCCTTCAAATACAAGTGCTTCACTAATTTCAGCTAATTTTTTTTGTAGATTTCTTCCTGTAGTTTGAAGTTTAGTCTTGCGATTAATTTTTAAACGATTTGATCCTTCAACACTAGTGGTACATTCTTGTAAATCATCAAAAAATTCGTCGTTAATAGCTAGACCATCTTCAACTAGATATGCGAGCTCTTCACGAATCTCGTTTTGTAGTAATCGTTCTAAAAAAATTTGTAACGAGCTTTGCTTAACACGATGTGTTAGTGCTTTTTGGGCAGCAAACTCCAATAAGTGCCCCTCATCAAATACAACGCTACTATACTCAGGCAATAGCGGCATTTGTCCTTCACGTTTTCTTGATTCAGATGTCCACACATGCTCCATAAAGTAGTCATGTGAACAGACAATGATATCAGTAGCTTTACGATAGTGATCACGTGATAAGGTCAAACCACAGCGATGGCGTTGTGAACAAGTAAAACAATCTTGAAAGGTGTCCCATCCAATCTTGTCCCATTCTTCATCAGAAAGATGGCCAAATTCCTTACGATCACCATACGCTGAAAATTGTTGCATACCAGCTTTTTCATGAACGAAGTCTGGGAGGGATTGATAGACATCTAAATATTTTTCATTCCCATTTTTTTGAATAACTTCATCTAGTTTATTTAAACATAGATATTGACTATGGGTTTTACTAAGTCGAACATCCATTTGTAAATCAAGAAATTCTGACAACTTTGCAATGTCGCCCTCTTGCTTAACTAGCTGTTCTATTAATGTTTCATCAGCACAAGCAATGATAGCTGGTTTACCTGTGTATCTCGCATATGATAAAGCATATAGCAAGTACACGATTGTTTTCCCTGTACCAACCCCTGCCTCAGCAAACATAACCTTTTTCTCTTGATAAGCCCTCTCTAATTGAAAGGCCATGAAAATTTGTTCGTCTCTTAACTCAAACCCTTTCTCAGGAAGGATATCGTAAAAAACATCTCCTATCCAATTGTTTAAGGCTTGGTAAAAGCTCTCATCCTTTGATATAGCAAAAGGCAAACGGGACGTCACCATGTGTACGTTTCCTCCAATATTTTCAAATTCCAATTAATCCACAAAATATAATTATCTTATTTAATAAAGAAGATGTCAATTCATATGTATACATCTAAAAAGGAGTTAGCCATATTAGCCACTCCTTTTTTCTTTCAGAATTTATTTTCTAAGTATGTTGGTAAACCAAGCTTTTCTAAACTTTATTTATCAAATAAAGTTTCAATTATTAATTGGTGATCAATCGATGTCGCATGTGATAAAGCTTTAATCATATCTTCTCTAGCATTTCCTATTTGAAGCACAGCAGGAGATTCTAATCCTATTTGTTCCTCTAACGATTTTTGAGTGGAACTTAGTGCCTTTGAAATAAGTTGAAATTGCTGATCTTCATACATAAAATAAAACCACCCTTCATTATTACTTTCAATATCAAATCAACCGTATTAAAGTAAGAACCTATTATAAATCTAGCATGAAAAGTATATGCTAATTATTAATCATATGATTTCGGTCTTATTCTTTATTACTAATATTTACTTGCTGATTTTCACATTGAAAAAAGTCATTTTTAGGAATGGTCTTATATTTAACAAAACAAGCTTATTTTATTCGAATAAGGCAGATGTAAAGTGATCTATGTTAGCTAGAAGAAAGTTTCCAGAAATAAACTTCGAGAAAAAGCTTAATGGTTTTTGGGAATTAGAAAAACGAAGAGAAATTACTCTTCGCCTTCTACTTTTTTATATCCCAATTCTAGTAACTCCTCTGTTAACACATCAGGTGTAACAATATAGTATGTATTTCCTTCATCATTCGTTATAATTACTTCGGTTGGACTTGCATCTACACGCGCTGCCTCTAAAGCAAAATATTTTGGTCCAAGCTGATTAAGTATTGAAGACAATTATTCCACCTCCCTTTATCCATTATTATAACAAGGATAGTCTAATTAGCGTAGAGCAATTATCTGTTAAAGACAATAGAAGCTGACTCTAAAATTCACTAATACACTATAAAGTCTGCCAGCTAATTTAGTCCTTGTTTCTTGGTGGGCGTACATTTGACCAATATTGATAGAAATCTGTTTTTATAAAGCCGTTAAACAGCTTGCGTTTTTTTGTGGCAGGCTTTCCGTAAAAGTCTTCAAAGCCCTCATGCGAAGTAAGCATATAGATACTCCATGTATCTAACGGAGCAAATGCTTGTCCCATTTCCTTGTACATTTGTTCTACGGCTCTTTTCTCACCGAGTCGTTCACCATAAGGAGGATTGCCGACTATCACTCCAAATTCCTTTGTTGTTGTAAAATCCTTAACTTGCATTTGTTTAAAGTTAATAAGCTCCCGAAGACCCGCTTCCTCAGCATTATCTTCAGCAATACGGATCATACGATGGTCAATATCTGCAGCTTGGATATCGAGTGGTTGATCATACTTAGCCTTTTCTTCAACTTCCTGTCTTGCAAGATCCCACTTTTCCTTGCCAATCCAGTGCCATTTTTCTGAAGCAAATTCACGATTAAAACCTGGTGCTATATTTTGACCTATAAGTGCTGCCTCCATTGGGATTGTACCTGAACCGCAAAACGGATCGACAAACGGACGATCTGGTGTCCATCTTGTTAGTAAGACTAGAGCTGCTGCAAGTGTTTCCTTAATTGGTGCTCCCCCTTGATCAATTCGAAACCCTCGCTTATGGAGACCTGTACCACTTGCATCAATTGTAATTGTTGCAACATCCTTTAAAAGTGCTACCTCAATTCGAAAAAGAGGTCCATCTTCATCAAACCAACCGGTGGTTTTATAATGAGTCTTTAATTTTTCAACTACTGCCTTTTTAACAATTCCCTGACAATCAGGTACACTTGCTAAAGTAGATTTTACAGATTTCCCTATTACAGGAAATTCTGCGTTTACTGGTAAATAATCGCCCCAGTTTAACGCTTTTGTTTTTTCAAAAAGCTCATCAAAGGTCTTTGCGTGAAATTCTCCAACCTTAATCTTAATACGATCAGCTGTTCGCAACCATAAATTTGATCGACAAATAGCTAGTGCATCAGCTTCAAAAGTTACTTTGCCATTCTCTACTTTGCACTCATACCCTAAATCCTTAACTTCTTTACCAACAATAGCTTCTAAACCCATTGCTGATGTTGCAATTAGTGTTAACTTATTATTCATTTTTTCACCCTACCTTTATCTCTATTACCTATACTAGTCAAATTTTATCTTGGATAGGCAAATAATATATTTGCTTATTAACAACACATTCCCTTACTACAGGGCAAGCCTTTTCTCTATAACATCATCGTCTATTTTGACATTATATAACCAGAAAATATGTAAATGAAAAGGGGCTGAATTGATCAGCCCCTTGTGCATATGTTTTCATACTGATTAATAACGTTCGATAAGCCATGTTTTGTTCCATCGTACTACAAGCGGCAAAGCCTCGTACTCAGGTGGTAATCATCTATCTACAGAAGCTTGTGAAAACTTCTGTCCTTCTCTTCGTTTGGTTCCTCCAAGAAGGTGCCCCTACCATAATTTGGGTTTCTCGCTCGTGGGGTTTACCTCGTTCCACTCTTACAATTTCTTGTAAGACTCCGTCACTGTGGCACTTTCAAGGTAGTCAAGCCATATCCGAAGACTTAGGCTTTTTCCCTGCCGTCAGCCGAGCTAAAAGCTCATACTGCCCTAGCTTATGAATTCGCTAGGCACGAACACTACGGGCATCTCAGCACCGTGCGAGCATGGACTTTCCTCTACAATCCTAAAGACTGCAGCGATTACCTGAACGTTATTAATGAAACAGCAAAACTAAGTATACCTAAATATCCTTAATAAAACAAGTGTAAAAAAATGGATTATTTATTCATATAGTTTACTGCCAAATACATGTTTCTCTAGATTAGATAAACGTTTTAAGATATCAAAGTTTGTTGTGTTCGTTTGAACTGGTGGCTGTTTTTTATATGTATCATCTAGTTGCTTCTTCAAACGAAGATTTTCCTGTTGTAGATCTTCAATTTCTTGATGAAATGTTTCATAGTCTTTTATAATAAGATCTAAAAACTTGTCAACTTCCTCTTGTTTATAGCCTCTTACTCCTGATTTAAATTCTCGTTCCAAAATTTCTTTTGCCGTTAATTTCACTTTATCTGAAAGCATATCTTTCACCTCTTATAGCGAAGTCATCAACCTATATTTTTTCAGAAATCTCGCTAATTGTCAATTTCAATCAATCGCAATTTTCCGTTATTATCTTACACAAATCACCAAAAATCAACATTTTTCATATTTTCTTCCTCCACAACTAGTTGTAGGTCAGAAAATGTAATAAATCCAATGAAATAACTAGTTAATTCTTGCTTTTTTCTTGCAGTTTCCAATAAATATTTTGGTGAGCCCTGTTTTTCTTCATCAAATATGAGGAGCAGACCCTCACTTTTACTTACAAGAAATTCATTCTTTTGACGGAATTGTATTGGACTTTCATACTCTCGTTTTGTAATACTATCAACAAAATCAGCCTGAGACAAGATAAATTCATAATATTCTTTGTTTGTTTCATTCCATTTACTTTCTTGATTAAGAAAAGGCGTTAAAATAGCTAGCTTTAAATCTGAGTATTCCATTTGTAAATCAAAAACAACCTCAGCTGCCCATAATTCTACACCCATTTGTCCACTAATGATTACCCATTCGAGCCCTTCTTCAACGAAACCAACTAACGATTTTTCAATTGCCTTTTTAATGTATTGTACCGCTTGATCATCATTTTTAAAAATTCCTAATTCAAACGATTTATATCCAGAGATTGTTAAAACCTTCACAATAATCACCTTATCAATATACGAGATATTACGTACTCATTATAACTAATAATAATGAGTACGTAAAAAAAAAGGCATTTAACTGGGGATTTTTTTAATAATGGACTGTTAAACTTGGTTGTTGATTTCCGCTGCAGGCGTTCGCTCCAATCAACAAAGTACCAAAATCAACAATGAGCATTAACTGAGCTAATAATAAGAAAAGGAGCTGAAAATACAGCTCCTAATCCGTCTACTTATCGACCAAATGGGCCAAAGCCTGGGCGAGGTCTTGGGCCTCCGAAGCCAAAACCTGGAGCAGGAGCTTGACCATACACGTTAAAGTGTTGATGTGTTACCTCATTCTCAACTGATTGAGTTTGCGGGAAATAGTGTTGATGCTTATAAAAGTCATGATTTACAATTGTTGTGTGTTGTGGATGGATGTGTGGTACGATCGTTTCAGAATAATTATTTTGTACACAGCATTTAGTAGGGTGTACGATAGGTGCCATTACTTTAGGTCTACAATGCATATATCATTCTCCTTTCAATCATTTGTCTTACACTTCTAGCCTATGATGAAAGGGATGTACATGTACTAATGCAAGTACCTAATTTTATAGAAAAGCATAAAAGCTTTCTTTGAAATTTGTGAAAATAAAAATTGTTAAAACGATAACGATGAAAAACAAGTATAATATGTTTTTGTACACAATATTCTTCTCCCTTTTAAAAGTTAGTACAGTCACTTATTTTACATCGTTCTACAGGAATCTACAATTGGTTTATTGCTTGATCTATATAAATTCATAATTTCGTCATTTTTTTGACGAATTCACTCACTTTTTGCGCTTACCCGGGCAATATTTTCTGAATATTTCCGCTTCAATCTATTTATTCTTTTTTCAACATCACGTATATCTGATTTCAGTAAAACTAGCTCGTTTTCATTTACCATCTTATTCACAAGTTCACTATAGTGGATAGCATCATCATAGTTTTTTTCCTTATGCTCATAGTATTTAGCCAATTCAATCGATGCTTTACAAATAATAGTTTTATTATTTGATGAGTGAATTATTTCCTTCCATGATTCTATCGCTTTATTCCATTCTTTTTGTTTCTTATAATGCAGTGAAAGATTGTAATTTGCTTCATCCTTATTATTTGGTTCTTTTTCCATTAAAGATTGATAAGCTGAAAATGCAGATGATTTTTCCCCTATATAATCTAACCATCTGGCAATTTCATAGTGCTCTGATGCATTTGCTTCATTATCTGTTTCTAAAAGCTTTATAGATAAATGGATATATAGAGTGATAAGCGATAATACGTCAATTTCATTATGTTTCAGGACTCCCATTATGATATCTGGTTGTTGTTGTTTAACAAATTGGAAATAAAGCATTGGTGCTAGAAACCCAGGAATATCATTTTCTCGGGTAATATTAAGGATTTCAGTTTCAACATTAACAAGTCTTACGGAATCAAGTTGACTTTTCCATAGTCTCCTTGCTGCATGAAACAAATCAAAATGACCAAAAGCCGGAAGACTTGGGACAGAGTCGCGTATTAACGTGTGCCTTGTTTTGACTTGTGGCCAATCAAATGCTTTGCCATTATAGGTAACAAGAGTTTTACTATTAATTCCTTGTAAAAAACTTTGATATAAGGCAACTTCATTGCCAGGCTTAGGTAGTAAATGCTGCTTAATGACAACACGATCAGTAAAAACTTGTGCTTGACCTAATAAAAAGATAGTGTTCCCCGCTCCCCCACCAAGACCTGTTGTTTCAGTATCAAAGAAAAATAATTCACTTGCTTCATGACCTTTACATGATAACGGATGGGCCCGATCACTATCATTCCACATCGAAACAATCTTATGGAATTCACCAAGCTGATAATGTCCGTGTTTAAAATCTAAAGGATAGGTCACTTCCCTTATTAGACATACTTGCTCCTCATATGAAAAGACAGATGTTTGATGCTCTTTCCACAAGTGATCAACAGGATCATGATCTACCTTTTGATCACTTGAATCTTTTTCTTCTCTAATCACATGCTTTTTCAACCGATTTAATTTATTTTTTAACGACATTTGCCTCATCCTTTAATTTAGTATGAAGGGTATAGGATAGAGCTACACTAATTAATTATCAGTAAAAATCCTATTATTAAATTAGGCTCTGTTAAACTGGGTGTTGATTTCGTTACAGGAGTTCGCTTTCCGCTAGCGGTCGGTGAGCCACCCGCAGGAGTCTCAAGTTTCCGTTCAATCAACTAAGTGCAAAAATCAACAGTGAGCTTTAACAGAGCCTTAAATTATACGAATTTAAATGTAATAATTGATTATATAGCTTGCTCTGTTCGTATCACCATATTTGCGTGGGGATTTTAGTTCTAAGATGATTTTCCTTCATTCTAGATGTTGCTGTTATTTCTTAATAGCAAGTTTTGTAAGAAGAAGATAAGAATCTTTTTTGATTGAATTTGAGATGCTTTCAGTCCCAATGCAAGAAGGACAACCATTGTGACATGGGCAAGTTGACAGTAATTTAATAGCTTCTAAAAGGACAGAATTCATTGTTTCGTAAATTTTCTTTGCCAATCCGACGCCTCCCGGGTATCGATCGTATAAGAAAATAGTTGGTTTATTATTGTGAACCGCTTTTATTTGAGCAACTACGTGGAGGTCAGACGGATCACACATCACTTTTAATGGTGCTACATGCTGAAGAACATGTGCAACTCCAATCAATGATTCTTCTAGCCGTTTTTCTGACATTTCTTCTTTATCGAACGGCTGTAGACTCATCCATGCTGCATTTGTATGAAGCTCTTCTTCTGGAAGATGGATAGGACCTGAACCGATATTTTCATGAGTATCAAATTTTATTTTCTTAAAGATCGTTGCCATCGCTTGAACGGTTACATCGCCAAATCCATACTCAGCACTTTCTTTCTCTTGGAGCATATCTTCTTCTAGAACCTTAAGCTGTACAGCCAAATTTGCATCTGTAAAATAGTCAACATCCACTTCCCTTACAAATGCTTTTTTCTCCTCCCAATCAAGCTTTTCCACTTGAAATTGAACTCCTTGATGTAAATAAATCGCTTCATCGTGTAAAAGAGTCATTGCACTAAATCGATCCATTTCCCCAATCACCTTTACATTTGCAATATCAGATTGATCGATAATAATGACATTTTCCTGAGATGCTGAACGAAGGCTAATGTTATGGGCTGGGAAGGAATCATTCATCCAATGGTATGTGTTGTCGTTATAATATAAAACCCGTTCTTCTGCTAAAAATTGTAAAATATCTTCTAATTCAAGTCCGTCAAATGTATCACCATTTTTAAAAGGGAGCTCAAAAGCTGCGCATTTCAAGTGGTCCACAAGAACGACGAGATTGTCAGGATTTATGATAGCTGTTTCAGGATTTTGTTCAAAGAAATAATTAGGATTTTGAATAATATATTGATCTAGCGGACTAGAGCTCGCAACCATTATTATCACTGCTTCCCCTTGTCTTCTTCCAGCTCTACCTGCTTGCTGCCATGCACTAGCAATTGTTCCAGGATAACCAGTCATGATACAAACCTGCAACCTACCGATATCAACCCCTAATTCAAGTGCGTTTGTACTAACAACGCCTAACACGTCTCCGTTTCTCAGACCTTGTTCAATCTCTCTTCTTTGTTTTGGTAAATACCCACCACGATATCCACGAATTGACTTTTGTTTTAGTTCATTTTTTATTAGTTCTTGCAAATAAGTTAATATAATCTCCACTCGTACTCGACTTCGGGCAAAAACGATCGTCTGGATTTTATTTTTCAGAAAATGCCCTGCAAGCCTTCTCACTTCAAGCGTTGCACTTTTTCTAATATTTAAGGGCTTGTTCACAATTGGTGGATTATAAAAAATAAAATGCTTTTTACTCGATGGAGCCCCATTTTTAGAAATGAGTTCCATTTCTGTACCTGTCAATGTCTCAGCTAATTCCTTAGGATTTGCTATGGTTGCAGATGTACATATAAATTGCGGGTTACTTCCATAAAATTGACAAATACGTTTAAGGCGTCTTATGACATTGGCAACATGACTACCAAATATTCCTCGATAAATATGAAGCTCATCAATCACGATATACTTTAGGTTTTCAAAAAGAGATACCCACTTCGTATGATGTGGTAAAATCGCTGAATGCAACATATCTGGGTTCGTAATAACGATATGTCCAGCCTTTCTTACCTTTTGTCGAATCGCAGGTGACGTGTCACCGTCATATGTATAGGAATTCAATCCGACACCCATTTCAGATATAATCTCATTTAATTCCGATTTTTGATCCTGTGCAAGTGCCTTTGTCGGAAAAAGATATAATGCTCTACTTGTTTCATCATTTAAAATTTTCTGCAAGACCGGAAGATTATAGCACAACGTTTTTCCTGATGCCGTAGGGGTGACAGCAACAAAGTTTGAGCCATTTTTCGCAAATTGATAGGCCTCATATTGATGTGTATACAAATCTGAAATTCCTCTATTTTGCAAAGCTACTTTTAAGCGTGTATCTATATCATCAGGCAAATTAATCGCTTCCGCCTCTTTAGATGGGATCGTATGCCAATGAACAATTTGTTCACTAAATTCTTTTTCTTGTTTTAAAGCATGAAGAAGACTTGTTAACGACTTTCTGAATTCCATTTTATTTCCACCTCTATCTTTGTCCTACAAATGTGGATGTTCAATTCCTATTCTACCGAATAAACGTTCGTAAATAAATAAAAAGCAGAAATATTTTCTGCTTTGAATTAAAACTTTTTTATTTAAGGTGTAAGTTTGAATTACTTAACTTTTACATCTAGTATATTTGAAGTACCTTTTGTTACATTTCCTGATGAGACTTTTGTGATGTTTTCTAGTATATCTGAGTTCGTGATAACAATTGGTGTAATTGTACTCGCGGCTTTCTCCCTTATCAAGGAAAGATCAGCGGTAATTAATGGATCACCCACTTTTACCTTTTGTCCTTCTTTAACATGGACATCAAAGCCATCTCCATTCATACTAACTGTTTCAAGTCCAATATGTATTAGTAGCTCTAATCCTGTTTGCGAACGCAATCCAATAGCATGTTTTGTGTGGAAGACTTGAATAACTTGTCCATCAATAGGAGCAACAATAACTCCTTCTGTTGGCTCAATCGCCATCCCTTCCCCCATCAATTTTTGAGAAAATACAGGATCTGGTACTTCTTCGATATCTAATAATTTTCCAGTTAACGGGGCAAAAATTGATTCATTAGTCACTTTTTCTTTTTTTCCAAATAATGATTTTAACATAAAAATCCTCCTCTTTGTTTTAGGCTGTTTTCGCAAACTTTGTTGCTATTAACCAAGTAAAGCGGTGTGGTTGATTGCAGCGAGAGATGCTCGCTTTCCGCGGGGCTGGCGGTGAGCATCCCCGGCGTAAACGCCTGCATGAATCTCACATGTCCCGCTGCTCCCGCAGGAGTCTCGCAATCGTTCCAATCAACCTGAATTAGTTTTTGTTTTAAAAGCAACAATCTCTTAGAATAGAGCCTTGTTTTAATATTCGCTTCCTAAATATTCAATACCTTATGGACTATGGAACGATTTACCTTAACAAAAAATCCTATATCTAAATACCATAAACCTTTTTTCAAAATCTTCATATAATAATTTGTAATTTATATTATGTAGGGTGGGTTAAAATGAGAAAAAAGGATAATTTGGTAAATAAAAATAATGAGCAACCAATAGAACAGCTAGACTTTTTCCAAATTGTTGATCAGTTTTTTCGCTCAGAACCTTTAAAGCAATTTATGAATGAATTTGATACAATGCTTACTGATTCATTTCCCTATCACCACATTAATGTTAACACATATGAAACAGATAAAAATTGTGTAGTAGAATTAAGAATTCCTCCCGTTAAAAAAGAACAAATTAAATTAGAGCTTTTTGACCAATATTTAACGATTTCTATCACAAATCGCGAAGAAATTAAAGAATTCAATGAAATGTCATCTACATTTAGAAATTATACATCATTTGATAGTTTATCAAGAACAATTCTACTACCTTATCCTGTTAATGAAAATGAAATTAAAACAACTTTCAAAAAAGGTTCCTTAATTGTTACGATACCCAAAAATACAGAACGCCTATTAATAGAAGACGATTTCTAAAAATTTACTATAACATAATGAAAATACAGTGAAAAGGTCAGACACTCACGTGTCTGACCTTAACTGTTTTTATGTGATTTACTACCATACTTAGGGTTTTCTTCTGGTGTTGGATCGTTTGCTAAATCTTTTGCAGAAGCTGTAACTTCGCTTTTTCTTGATTGTTTACGTTTTATTCTCACCATTTTCATCACCTCTTAACTTTACTATTACACATTAAGAAAAAATCTATGACGATAAAAAAATCCAAATTTTGACGAGAGAGAAATACACTTTACATCAAACACTAAAGCATGGAGGTGTTAAAATGGACAAAAAGAAAACAGATCTACCTGACTTCGATGAATTAAACGATCGTGTGATCGCAGAACCAACTTCATCCCCAACTCTCGTAATCAAAACAAATTTAGATAGCAAAGATATCGGTAAAGATAATCCTTATTCAAATACATCTGAAAATTCAACTGAATTCAAAAACTTTTTTAAGGACTGATTGATCGTGGATTTTACATTAGGATATTTAACAGAAGCAATTTCAAATTATGATAGTAGCTCAGTAGCTAAAAGAATTAGCTTAAAATTAGAAAAAGGACAATTTAAATCTGAAAGAGACTTCGTGTTAACACTGGATGAAGATGAGATTCAATTTTTAAACAATGTTTTACCTGATGAAATTAAATACGCATTTAATGAACAAGATTTTATTAGGGGCAACCAATTAAACGAGGTTTATGAATTGTTAATTTAAATTGTTTTCTTAAAACATAAATTTTAATTTTTGAAAATTGTGTCCAAGGGAGTGAAATTAAAATGAATCGAAACAGCAATCACTACATTAATATTAAATTCCAAACAGGTGCTATTGATAAAGAAGGTGTCAATGGTTGTCAAGTTGAAGATGTAATAAGTGTACTTGTCGAAAAACTAAAATCACACCAGAATGGTGATTTTGCCTGCCCAGAAAATTCTTTGGCAATCTCAAATTTACAAAGTGCTAACTATGCACTTCGTGTAAGAAAAGAACGATTGGAAGAGAAAAATCGAGGGAATGAGTATGTTGAAACCTTTTAGTACAAAAAAATATTCTAATACAAATGTGGATGAAGTCAAGCGTTTAAACGCTCAATCAGGATTATCTTATAATGAAGTGAAACAACTACTTGCTGCACAATTAAAAAAAGAGCAAAAATGAGGTCTTCCTCGTATTTGCTCTTTTCTTTATCCCGTAGCATTTATTTAAACATTGAGGTAACCCCTTTAAATAGTCCTCCCATTTGGTTTACAGCACTCATCATTTGTCCTGCTGTATCCATCATTTTGTTAATATCTAATTGACCATCAGATTTTTTAAATTGTGAAATAACTGTTTGAAAACCTGTTGGCTGTTGTTTAAAGTTAGGTACTGGCTTAGGATATGGTGTTGGATATTGCGAGTTCATATACTGTCCATTTAAAATACTATTGTTTCCAGTTCCATAAAATGGTTGATACGGATTTTTAAACTGTGGTTGGTATTGTTGCTGATAAGGTTGATAATACGGGTTTTGATATTGTTGCTGATACGTTGAAGCATTCATATTTTGGCCATTTTGAAAATCAGAAGTTTGTTGCTCCAAAAAAGGAAAAGGCTGAACTGGTGGATAGTACGGACTTTCTCTTCTTCTCCTTCTTTGAAAAGCATGTTGTTGATTCATCTAAAATTCCTCCTCCCATTAATCGAAACCTAGTTGTTCTTACTATATGAATAAAATGCCTATTGGGTGAAACAAAAATCAATACATGAATTTTGCTTGATTTGCTCATATTAGAAGGGAACATATTAAGGGGGGATTATCTTGGCAAGAGGGAAACATTTTAACCATAAAGAAAGAGGACATGATCCTACAATTCCAAAGCATGGACAAGAAGTTCCTGATAAGGAAACAGAACATTTAGCATATGCTATTGAACCAGTCGCAAGTGAAGGTCAAGGTCCAGTTAGTATTAAGACAGAAAAGTAAAAGAACAAAAGCGCAAGCGCCTTGAACAGCCTCGGGCAAATAAGACGCTTAAGAATTGAAGGTGTTCTTTACCTTCAATTCTTAAGTGGCTTATGACCTCGAGGGGCTAGGCGCTGGAGCTGGATGCCAAGCGCTTATTCACAGTATAAGAATTTTATAATTCCTAGACATGAACAAATGCTAGAAGCTTGTGGACATGAATTTATCCACAGTACAGAAATTTTATAATATATGAACGACAATAAGGGACTGCTCTAGTCAGTCCCTACTTCAATCTCTGCGAGAATACTATGGATAATATATTCCACAGAATGATGGAGATTATGAAATCTTTGATTATTTACATCTTTATAAAATGACTGTAGGACAATCTGCTCAATATTATCAATCGTTGATTCAATTTGTGATTGATGGATATATTTAGGTTTATGCTCGTTTACCCAAGCCTCTGCTAACGGCTTCCACTTAGTTGCTTGGTTCATAACCTTCTCGAACGCAGGCTTTACCTCATTATAAAAAAGCGATTCAGTTTTTTCTGGTTTTTGCTTTATTTTTTCAAATCTAACCTTACAATCATCTAAAAGCTGCAGAAGCTCTCTTGAAAACATGATTAATTCCATTTAAAGCTCACCTCTGCACTTATCATACCAAATCAGTTAAAATAACGCACATCACTTAAATATTTGTTGCTACAAAAGGAAAGCAGGAAGTATGAGACTGATAACTATCATTCTTTAGATGTGTTTCTTTTTCTATGCTTAAACAAGAAATTAGTTCAGTTAGCTGCTGATCAATACGACTAGCATCCTCCTGCAATTTAATCTCCATTTTATTAGTTGAAACCTTATCTATAAATACTTCCTCAAGTGCCGTAAGCTCTTGTTCTAATTCTGCTAATTTCCCTTCAATTACACTCTTTTCAATGATATTTTTCAACGTTCTCCCTCCTCTTACTGATAGTTAATTCGCTGAATATTTATGACCACCTTCATGCTTGACAAAACTAGTTTCTATTCGTCAAAGAAAGTGAAAATGTACATTCTTCGACATCTATGTTCGACCTGCATGGAAACAATTACATTAGTAAAGACTACTTCATAGGAGGTGCTAACAATGGCTAAAAAACCAAAAGGTAAACAACAATCTGCTGATGATAAAGCACGTAGTACAGGAGATAAAAAGCTGGATGGTCCTAATCGACCTTCAACGTAAAAGGTAAAGGGTATTTAAAGTGATTTCACCAATGAAAAGAAAGCAAGGACCACCGTCCTTGCTTTCTTTATCCATTTCTCCAATACTCTTGAAGTAATGTTAATAAGTGTAATTGATTTTGCTTATGTCTAAACCAATTAGTTAGTTCATAGTTTTTGGGGATTTTGGGTTCTTTAAACCATTTTATTGTATTTTGACCATGAAACCAATCTTGCTTTTTATCGTCTATACTATGTGGAACCATTGGATATGCTGTTCGCAATAATGGTGTTTCCCTTTTATTTTTTTCGGGAAAGGTTTGTTCATAATCATATCTTGAGCCAGTGTGTTGAACAGACCGGGAAAAAGTCAAAAATTGTTCATATAAACCAGCATAGAATAGTAACCAAGCCAATCTCTTACCAAGTTCAATCCTATTTGTCAGATTATTAAAGTTATAAACAGAAAAACCAAACAGTTCTCCACTTAAGGTTGGAAATATAACTGTACTAAAGTGAAGCAAATCTTGAATTTTATAAGGATTCTTTTTAAACACTAAGCTCTTATACTGTTTATTATTTATTACAGGCGTTTGAATTACATTTTGCTCATTAATAATAAGTGCGGTTAATAATCGATTTGTTTGTTTATTACACCAAAAATCATTCCATTCTTTTAACATAAATTGAGATATCTGAAAAAAATCGAATAAATAAAAAAGTGGCTTATTTACCTTTTTTGACCACTCATAAAGTAATAGTTGTGGGTATGCATCTTGAAAAATTGTCCAATTTGCTCGTTCATATGTCATAAAAAGCAACGATCTCTGTTCCGTACTTAACGCTTTTCTGAACCATTTTCCTTGCAGGTCTGTCATGCTCCAGCCTGCATTTCTTGAAACCATACTAGCAAGGTATGACCATTTTATTTCTGGGTGACGTTCATAAAAGTCCTGATACGCTTTTGTTCTAGATATATTGTCGTAATTTTTTTTTCTTGTCGTATTAACTATAGATGTGATGATTTCTTGATCACTCATTCTATTTTTCGCTAATGGTTTGCTGTTAAACATTGTTCCACCTCAAATAAAACGAAATTTAAAATATTTACAAGCCATGTTCAATTAAGAAGGAAAAAGCTTGATCTATAATCTGTGTCTGAGATCATTTATATTTTTAACAGCTAAAAGAAAAAATTCATGAAATAATAAGCGGATATTTCTACCTTACCGTCATACAAATTATCGTCTCCTAAACGTTTAGAATGTACACATTAACAAAATTGAAACTTTTTTATCAAACATTTCTTGATATTTTTGGTATGATAGGTAGTAGTTTCAATGAGGAGGTTAAGTATGATTTTTCGTTACCCTAACGGAAAGCCTTATGAGCCAAAGGAACAATTCCTACAGAAAAAACAGCAATCGATCACTTATAGCAATCGCGGTATGACACTTGAAGAAGATTTAAATGAAACAAATAAATTCTATCTTGAAAACAAACTAGCTGTTATACATAAAAAGCCAACACCTGTCCAAATCGTTAATGTTGACTACCCTAGAAGGAGTGCAGCAGTGATCAAAGAGGCTTATTTTAAACAAAGCTCAACAACAGATTATAATGGGGTATATCGTGGTAAATACATTGATTTCGAAGCAAAGGAAACAAAAAATAAAACCTCTTTTCCTTTACAAAATTTTCATGCTCACCAAATTGATCATATGAGAAATATAGTCGAACAAGGTGGGATATGCTTTGTTATTTTGTCAGCATTTAATGAATTTTATTATTTAGATGCTAAAAACCTGTTAACCTATTGGAACCGGCAAGAAACTGGTGGAAGAAAGTCAATCACACTTAATGAATTGAATGAACATGGTCATAAAATCCCTTTAGGTTATCAAGCAAGGATTGACTATCTTAAAATTATCGATAAACTATATTTTTAAGATAGATTTCAAATATGAATCGTTACTTATAGTTACTTATAATAACGCTTTTTAATGAAAGCCTATTATGAAAGGTTGGTAGTAAAATGTCAGAACAATATAGAAGTCGTGAAGAACGGAAACGACAACAGGCGCAAAACTCGCCAAAGCAAAAAAAACAGCAAAAGCAAAAAAGTAAGAAATCATCTCCATTGTGGAAAAAGATTTTATTAACATTATTAGCCATTGGAATTGTAGGAATGGTTGCAGGTGGAATTACATTTGCAGCAATCGTAGCCGGGGCACCTTCACTAGATGATAAAAAATTAAAGGATTCTTTCTCCTCAGTCATCTATGATATAAATGGTGAGGAAATTACCGAATTTGGTCAAGTTAAACGAACATATGTCCCTTATGATGACATTCCTAAAATTCTTGAAGAAGCAGTACTTGCTACAGAGGATGCACGTTTTTATGAACATAACGGAGTAGATATTATCCGTCTTGGTGGTGCATTTGTAGCAAACATACAAGAAGGTTTTGGTGCAGAGGGTGGTAGTACTATAACACAGCAGGTTATTAAAAACTCCCTCTTAACAACAGAAAAAACCATTACACGAAAAGTTCAAGAAGTATGGCTAGCATTTCAATTAGAACAAAAATATTCAAAACAAGAAATTATTGAAATGTATTTAAATAAAATTTACTTTCCTGGAAATGTATATGGTGTAGCACAAGCTGCTGAATCGTTTTATGGTAAGGATTTAAGCGAGTTAGAGCTTCATGAGGCAGCAATGATCGCTGGTATTCCTCAAAGTCCGAATAACTATAATCCTAGAACAAATCCTGAGAGTGCAGAGAAACGACGTAATATCGTGTTAACATTAATGGCTAAGCATGGTTTTATTACTGAAGCTGAAGCCGATGAGGCAAAGAATATCCCTGTACAATCTACAGTCATCGAACCGACTGAAAAAGCAAATCCTTATCATGCATTCGTTGAAGAAGTTATTGAAGAAGTAAAAGAAAAAACTGATATTGATGCAGGATCTGCTGGATTAGAAATCTATACTACTTTAGATCCGAAGGCTCAAGATACAGTCGAAAATGTGCTAAATGGTGATACACTTAATTATCCTGATGATAAGCTACAAGCAGGTATCGCTTTAATTGATACGAAAACTGGTGAAATTCGTGCAATAGGTGGCGGACGTAATCAACCTGTCGGAGGTTACAATTACGCAACAGACACTAGACGACAACCAGGATCAACGATTAAACCTATCCTTGATTATGGCCCAGCGATTGAACATTTAGAATTTGATTCAACATATGAACAAATTCGTGATGAGCCATACACATATAGTGATGGAAAAACACCAATAAATAACTGGGATAGAGATTATATGGGCCAAATGTCCATTCGACAAGCATTAGCTTATTCAAGAAATATTCCAGCATTAAAAGCATTACAGAAGGTTGGATTAGAAAAAGCTCAAGATTTTGCTCAAGGTCTTGGTATCCCTCTACCTGAAATTCATGAGTCATATGCAATCGGTGGTTTTAAACATGGTGTATCCCCTCTCCAAATGGCAGGAGCTTTTAGTGCCTTTGGAAATAATGGAATTTTTATTGAACCACACGCTGTTAAAAAAATTGTTTTAAGCGATGGGACTGAAATAAGTCTTGCTCCAGAACCTGAGCCAGCAATGAGCGATTACACTGCTTTCATGATTACAGACATGATGAAATCTGTTGTAGAATATGGAACTGGTAAATCAGTTGCTATTCCAAATGTAAATATTGCTGGGAAAACAGGTACAACAAACTTTACTGATGATGATAGAGCAAAATACAACATCCCTTCTGGTGCTGCAAAGGATGCCTGGTTTGTTGGCTATAATCCAAACTATACCGCAGCTGTTTGGACTGGATATAACATTACAGAGGACAGTGAAAAGGTCTACTTGGATTCGTCAGATCAAAAGCTTGCAAGAGCTATGTTTAAAGAGGTCTTCTCTGAAATTGCAGGTGACGATACAGCAGACTTTGAACAACCAGATAGTGTAGTGAAAAAAGCCGTTGAAAAAGGTTCTATGGAAGCTGTTTTAGCAAGTGAATATACACCTTCAAGCAAAATTTCCTATGAATATTTTGTTAAAGGTTCTGAGCCTTCAAAGGTTTCAAAAAAATACGTGATCCAAAAACCTGATAAACCATCAAATCTAAATATAAATTATGATCAAGTAACTAATTCTATAAGTCTTAGTTGGAGTTTCGATGAGAATGCTTTAGATAATGTCTCCTTTGAGGTAAGGCAGTCTGTTGATGAAGGCCCATACCAAGTCGTAAATACATCTAAAAATATGGGTTATCAAATAGCTGATGTTATTCCAGGTGCCATCTATTCATTCCAGGTTGTAGCTGTTAGTGATGACGATAATAGCAATCGAAGTGATGAAGCTGCAACGAAGATTCAAGTACCAGAGCCAGAAGTGGATGTTCCAGAGCTTCCTGGAGAAGCTGAAGGAACCGAAGAAGAAAATGTGGAAAAAGACACAAATAACAATGGTAATGGGAACGAGAATGGGAATGGCAATCAAGACAAAAACGACAATGGCAATCAAGATGAAACTGAAGTCGAAGATGGCAATCAGGACAGTGAAGTAATTAATCCTGAGGATATTGATACACAGCCTGCTACCGATGCCATTACACCTCCCCAAGATAATAATGGAAGAAAAGAAGATGGAGAAGAAGAATAAGATGATTCTCTCTTCTCTCTAAACAGAAAAAAAGAGATTACTCGTTAGCAGTAATCTCTTTTTTCTGTTTCAAGCGCTGGATCGCCAATGTTTTATAGAAATTTTTTTCAAGTTCATCAAACAATTGTTGTAGCTGGATAAAAGAATGGTATCCACTAGGTTTATTAAGTATAAACAATAACCGTTCTTCACAATTTACCGGTTTTTGATTCAATTCTGAAACCATCATATCTTTTACATGTAAACTTTTTATTGGGGTATGATTCGACCAAAAAAGAGCTAGTAAAAATAATGAGATAGATTGAATAGATGCTGATTCAACCTGCAAATTTGTCTTTCTCTTAGCATAACTTGTTTGTAATTCCGGTTTTAACATCTTCCATTGCTCGATAACAGCCTTTACTGCGACCTCTGAGTTCTTCCAAGGAGGATCTTCGCATGGTTGATTGCTTGCTAAATGGAGCATATCAAAATAAAAGGGCTCCTTTCTAATGATATCCTCAAAATTAACTATATCAACCATTTTAAACGTTGTTCTTTTTGTAGAAAAAGGGGCAACTAGAAATGCTTCTGGCACTTTATATTCAGCACTATGATTATCTAACATGTGTAGACTTATCCTTTTTCATCCGCTTTTGCCCTTCGCGACATAAATGTAAAAGTGGGCAAACCTCACATTTAGGTGATTGGGCTTTACAATGGTAACGACCAAAAAAGATTAACCTATGATGAGTATCTGACCATTCCTCTTTTGGAATTTTTCGCATTAATGTTTTTTCAACCTCTAAAACAGAATCCTTCCAACGACAAATACCTAATCGCTTACTAACCCTTTCAACATGTGTATCTACAGCGATAGCTGGAACACCAAATGCAACAGACACGACAACATTTGCTGTTTTACGCCCTACGCCTGCAAGCTTTGTTAATTCTTCATGTTCACGAGGAACTTCTCCATTATATTGTTCAAGAAGCGTTTCACACAAGCTTCGGATATTTTTAGCCTTATTACGGAATAAGCCAATAGATTTAATATCGGATTGTAATTCCTCAAGTGGAACTGCAAGATAATCCTCTGGTGTTTTATATTTTTGAAACAAATCTTTTGTTACTTTATTTACAAGTGCATCTGTACATTGTGCTGATAATGCAACAGCAATAACAAGCTCAAATGGATTATCATGAATTAATTCACAATGTGCTTCTGGAAACATGTTATGAAATGTATCTAAACATTCTCGAATTTGAACTTTTGTTAGCATGGTTTCACCTGCTTTATTTTTATTTGTAGAAAATTGGGACGGAAATACGTCTTTTATTAGAATAAAACCATCCTATTTCGAAAGAACTGGTTGAGAAGCATCACTTTTTAGTGCTTGCTCTGATCGAGCCTGCATATTTGAGTGGTTATAATAAAACGATCTTTTACTTCATTTTAATAAAGATGCAATATTACTTTATTGGTTTTGTTTTCAAAGAAAAAGAGAGCTAGTTGCTAGCTCTCAAGCCAATTATAAAAAGGAACTTTACGTTGATACTCCTCTTGATTCACTTGCTGCTTACTAGAAGAGTTACCTTGGTGTTGACGAAATTTTTTAGCGTGATTTCGTGCTTGATCTATTGTTCGAATCCCATTCTTTTTCCATTCAAATAAAATTCGATCAATATAGCGAAAGTTCAACTTACCTGACATGACAGCTTCTCTTAGTGCAGCTTTTATGATAACTGGATCATAATCATCTTGATCAATCCATATTGCTAATGATTCACACTCGAACGGAGATAATGGACGGCCAAATTCATTTTCAAAAATGGTATACAAGCTTAGATCCTCTTGCTTGCTTTTCTCCTGCTCTACTTTGTTGTTTTCCTGCATTAAATAGGAATATAACTTATCCCATAACGGTTTTAAAGAATAGTTTTCAAAAAGTATTGTATTTTCTTCACATTCTTCTATTGTTAAAAAACCTCTTTGAATTAAACTTCTTAAAATGGATGTACATGTTGATGTAGAAAATGACATGTGATCGGATAACTCCGTTGGGGTTGGAAACTGATTCCCATTTTGTTTGAATTTTTTCACTTGGAGAATCATCATAAATTCCTCTTCGTTTAGCCCTAATTTTGAATAATTATTAAATAAAATAACGGGTATTGAAACATTTCCCGTCTCTTGTAAATATATGAATTGTTCTTTATTCATCCAACACACCTCACTTTTAAGTATAACATTACTACACTAAACATTGTATAGAATCACCCTCGGTTGTTTTTGCCAATAGCCATGTTGTAGCTAAATGTGATTATGCTTCTCTTTCACATATAGTTAGTAGCTACGATCAAGTAATGGGTAAACATAAAAAACCGACTCTTTAAAAGCAGGCTAGCAAGCTTTTAAGAGTCAGTTTATTTTATGGATAAAGTCTATTTAATAAACGTGGGAATGGAATTGTCTCACGTACATGCTCTACACCGCTAATCCAAGCTACTGTTCGTTCAAGTCCTAGTCCAAAGCCAGAGTGTGGAACAGAACCATATTCTCTAAGCTCTAAGTACCATTTATATGCATCACTATCTAGATTATGTTGATCTAAGCGTTGTTTAAGTAATTCCATATCATGTATACGTTCAGAACCACCAATAATCTCACCATAGCCCTCAGGTGCAATCAAGTCAGCACATAGTACTACCTCCTCACGATCTGCGTCAGGCTGCATATAAAATGGCTTTAAACTTGTTGGGTAATGAGTAATAAATACTGGTTTATCATAGTTTTCGGCAATCGCAGTTTCATGAGGAGCACCAAAATCATCACCCCATTGGATTTCTGTAAAGCCTTTTTCATGAAGGAACGTAATCGCATCATCATACGTTATTCTTGGGAATGGCGCTTTTATTTGCTCTAATTTAGAAATATCTCTTCCTAAAGTATTTAATTCCAATGAACAGTTTTTAAGCACACTCTGTACAATATAAGATACATATGCTTCTTGAACATTCAAATTGTCCTCAAATTCATAAAAGGCCATCTCTGGTTCAATCATCCAAAATTCAATTAAATGACGGCGTGTTTTTGATTTCTCTGCTCTAAAGGTTGGCCCAAAGGAAAAGACTTTTCCTAATGCCATTGCTGCAGCTTCCATATAAAGCTGACCACTTTGTGAGAGATAAGCATCCTCATCGAAATATTTCGTATGGAAAAGCTCTGAGGTTCCTTCAGGAGCACTTCCAGTTAAAATTGGTGGGTCTACCTTTACAAAGCCTTCTTTATTAAAAAATTCATATGTCGCACGAATAATCTCATTTCTAATCTTCATTACGGCATGCTGACGTTTAGAACGAAGCCATAAATGACGATGATCCATTAAAAACTCAGTACCATGTTCTTTTGGTGTTATCGGATAATCAACTGATTCAGAAATTACTTTGATTTCAGTTACCCCAAGTTCATATCCAAAAGGTGATCGTTCATCCTCACGTACGATTCCAGAGACATAAATGGAAGTTTCTTGTGTGATTGATTTGGCTTGTTGAAAAATTGCTTCTTCAACCTCTGCTTTTACAACAACACCTTGAATAAATCCTGTTCCATCTCTTAATTGTAAAAAAGCAATTTTTCCACTTGAACGTTTATTTGCAACCCAAGCTCCAATTGTCACTTCTTGTCCAACAAATTTTCCTACTTCTATTATAGTCGTTTTCACTAAATAATTCCCTCCAAAAAGCTCCGATGTCAAATCAATTATGTACTAACCAAATACTATTATACTTTATTTTAAGTATGTGTAGCAATCATCTCTATTTAGGATTCCTATTAATCCTTAATCGCCATATGCTTTATGATCTCACCATCATAAAAGTTGACAAAATCAAACGTGTAACGCTCTGATTTATCACGATATTTCACTTCCCAGATTGGGATTCCTTCATCCATACCTAACTTTACATCAACAATATTCGCTGGATTATATGCTTGATTCACCTTAGCTATTGCTTGTTCCTCAGTAATCCCAGAAGACTGTTTTTTTACGATTACTGTCTCATTCTTCTTAGTTTGAGGAACCCAAACATAAACCTTTTCATCCTTACTATTTTTCCCAGACATGACATGATATTTTATTTGTCCATTATATGTTTCAATCGTATCGATTGAAGAAAGCTTTCCTTTTTCTAAAGCAAGCTCTTTAGAATTTTCATGGCCATCCAGGTATTGTTCCCTTGCAGCACTATATGTACTAGCAAATACCCACGCAGCAATAATCAGGATGGCGACTGTTATAATTAGTGTAATTAATGTTTTTTTACCCATTCAATAACGACATCCTTATGTTCGATAAATTGTAAATACACACTTTTTTTGGTCTTCCTGATCTAATGCTAGACCGAACATTAAATCATCTCTTTTTAATGTTCGATTTAATATATCAACGATTTTATATAGGTCTTCTGAATGGTCGACAGTAACTGTCGATACGATTTCAATTTTACTTTCCATGACATAATCCTCCTACGCGAAACAAAATTTGTAACTTATATGTCTGTTTAGTCTGGACACAATAACATTACAACAAACTCTTACTTGTTGTACCAGAATCCATTATAACAGTGTAAATACTTTAGTATGATAATAATTTTCTCCTAACTCACACCATACTTGGCTGATTCTAGTTGCTTTGAGACAATTGAATCAGCCTCTTTTTTACTTTATCCAGTCTTCAATGGAATGAGTAAGTATATGCATCGGTTTTTTTTCAATTTCAAGGTCTGGAATAGATTCAAGAAAATCTTTACCATATCTCGTAGAAACAATTCGGTTATCTAAGACAAATAGTATCCCTCGATCTGCTTCATTTCGAATAAGTCTACCGAAGCCTTGTTTAAAACGTAAAATCGCTTCGGGAAGTGAATAATGATAAAATGCGTTTTTACCACTGTTCTCCAATCTCTGAAATCTCGCTGCTACGATTGGCTCATCAGGAGATGCAAAAGGTAAGCGGACAATCATCAATGCTGTTAACTCATCCCCTGGAAAGTCAACACCTTCCCAAAAACTACTTGTCCCTAACAAAATAGCTTTGCCAAATTGTCTAAAGTTCTTTGTTAATCTTGATCGACTTCCACTTCCTGTTCCCTGCCCCATAATGATAAAATCATCAAGAGTTTCATCTTCTTTTAACAATTGATATGTTTTTCTTAGCATCTCGTACGATGTAAACAATACAAGGATCTTACCATCGGTTATTTGGGCAACACTACCTACATTAGCAGCAATCGCTTCAGAATACTCATCAAGTGTGACTTCATTCACTAAAGGCATATCACTTGGAACAAATAGCTTAACCTGCTCCTTATATCTAAATGGAGATTTAAGTTGTAACTGTTTTGGATAAAAATCCGATAAGCCGACAGCCTCAATAATATAAGAAAAAGATTTCTTTACTGTTAATGTTGCAGAAGTTAAAATAACACTTTGTTTATTTGCAAAGAATTGGTCCGCTAAAAAATCAGCTATTTCAAGTGGCTGAGCATAAATGGAAACAGCATTTTTTGCGCCTTTCGTTTCAATTTCAATCCATGTAACAATTGATTCATCATTTTTGAAAAATAAATGATCAATTTTATCTTTATATTCCTTAACAACGGAGAGAACTTGTTTATATTCTTGATAAATGATTTTATTTTTTATTGAGAGTTCAGCATCATTAACTTTACCCAATACCTGTAATGATTTTTCCATCAAGATGATCAGATCGTACATGATAAACTTTATCCTATTAGCAAGTTCTAAAATAGAATCCCATGTTCGATTATTTTCTTCTTCCGTATTATATTTATAGGAAGTACGATTTAAGTGGGACTCCTTCCTACGATTTAAGACATAAGAATGAATACCTGAAAATAGTTGATGGCATTCCTCTTGCAGCTGTAGTAGATGTGCATCCATTTCTTGCAAGTAATGATGGTTTCGTTGACCAATTTCTTCACTAACACGTGCAAACTTATTAATAAGTCCATTTGTAAGAAAGGTTCCTAAACGATTAAGCATACTATGTACATCAAGATAAGAAAATCTACTTCCGAGCTGTTCACTAGCTACTCTATGAAAATGATGTGCCTCATCAATAATTACCTCTTGATGCAGAGGTAAAATTTGATGGTCACGTTCGAGATCAGACAATAGCATCGCATGATTTGTAATAATTATATTTGCCCTCATTGCCCTCTCTTTTGCACGCTGATAAAAGCAATATGCCAAAAAGGGATTTCTCTTTAAGGAAGATCCATCAACATGAAGTTGATTCCATAAAACCTTGCCACCAGAAGGAATATTTAGTTCATCTACATCCCCAGTTTCCGTTTCTGTTAACCAGAGAAGCAGCTGTGCCTTTGTCAGGATGAAATCATAGTTATCTTCAGGTTCTTTTAGTGACTGCTCAAACTTCTGTAAACATAAATAATGACGTTGTCCTTTTAAAATTGTAGTCGTGAAAGGAAAGGGTAGTATTTTTTCAAGAAAAGGAATATCACGCTCAATCATTTGTGATTGTAAGTTCGTTGTATATGTACTTACAATGATTGGTCTTTGTTCTTTTTTTGAATAAAATATCGCTGGAACTAAATAAGCGATCGTTTTTCCACTTCCTGTTGCAGCTTCAAATAACCCATGTTGATGCGTATAAAATGCATCAAAGATTTCTTTCATCATGGTCATTTGTTCTGTTCGCACGTTATAAGTAGGAAGGATATCAGTTAACTTGCCATTTTTATTTTGAAAAAGCTCGATAAACTCTTCAATAGAAAGAATTTCTCCTACCGAGTCATTTACATTTTCATGGATGTTTAATTCAACTTTTTTAATAGCCAATGATCTAATCAAATCTAAATCTGCTCTGTCTTGCTGTTGCTCTATTTTCACTAATTTAACTGAGATTACACCCTCTATTATTTCTTCAATATCACTAATAAAGGACCTTGAAAGCTTTGATAACTGCTGAAGGGTAATAACAGGTAAAGCCTTTAATTTATCAAATATCCGTAATAATAACAGGGCAGTTACTTCTGCATCACTATCTGCACGATGTGGATGTTCATGATTAATATTAAATCCATCACTTAAATCAGATAATTTAAAGCTTTTTTCGGTAGGAAAAGCAATTCTTGCTAATTCAACTGTATCTAGTATTGGTCCTGAAAATTGATATCCACAGTTCTTTAGTTCTTCCTGTAAAAAGGATAAATCAAAATAGACATTATGAGCTACAAAGTAAGAATCAGACAGCAATGAAATTAAATCCTCAGCTATTTCTTCAAACGTTGGTGCTTCCTCTACCATCTCATTTGTAATTCCTGTTAATTGTTCAATAAATAAAGGAATTTTTTGCATAGGATTAACAAAGCTCATAAATCTATCGACAATTTGCCCCTGTTCAATAACTACAGCAGCAATTTGAATAATCCTATCTCCTTTTTTTGGGGCATTTCCTGTTGTTTCTAAATCAATAACAACATATCGTTGCACATTCATCTGTTGACACCTCTATTATTAAGAAACGCAGGGCGCGTCTTTCTTGGGAAGTCGGAAATCTATTGGTCAGACTCATTAAACTAAGCTAAAGGTAAAAATCAAGTTGTTATTCCTATGATCTATACTCATAAGGAAATCTGACCTCTTTCATATGATTCTCAATCTTAACTTAACTATATCATATTTTTAATCGAAAAAAGGACTGACTCATTTTAAAAGACTAAAAATCCCTGTTATTTAGTAACAGTGATCCTAGAGTCTTTTGAGAGCCAGACCTCGAAATTGACAGGTTAACTATTCAATTTACAAAATTGTTGCCGCTGGTTCATGTCCTAAAATATCAACAATCTTATTATTTTCATCCATAATTGCAACTTTGGGTTTGTGTGATGGAACATGTTCTTCGGCAACAAGCGTGTAGGTTAGAATAATCACAACGTCGCCTTCTTGCACTAACCGTGCAGCTGCACCATTTAAACATACAACCCCACTACCTCTTTCACCTGCAATAATATAAGTCTCAAATCTGGCACCATTATTATTATTAACTATTTGAACTTTTTCGTTCGCAACCATACCTACTGCATCAATAATATCTTCATCTATTGTAATACTGCCTATATAATTCAAATTTGCTTCTGTTACACGAGCACGATGAATTTTAGCATTTAACATTGTACGAAACATGAGATTCTCCCCCAATTCTTTCTAATCTATATTTAAAATCTCTCATTTTCTACTTTAAAGATCAGTTTTTATTCAACTTCAATCGTTATATTATCAATTAGCCTTGCGTTTGTAAACTTGACAGCGATGGCAATGATCACTTTTCCGCTAATTACCTCTATTTCCTCCAAATTTGGATAGGAAAGGATCTCGACATAATCAATTTCCCCATCTGTTTCCTGTGAAATGGTGTTAGTAATTAGAGCTTTCAGTTTTTCTTTATCACGTTCACCTTTTGCAATTTCATTTTTTGCATTAGACAAGCTCTTATAAATAACCGGTGCTTCATTACGGTCTTTTTCATTTAATTTTACATTTCTCGAACTTTTAGCGAGCCCATCAGCTTCTCTGATTGTTGGGACTGATACTAACTCAATTGGGAAATAAAATTCATTTATTAACCCATCAATGACTGCTACTTGTTGTGCGTCCTTCATTCCAAAATATGCTCGGTCAGGTTTAATGAGGTTAAATAGCTTAGTTAATATTGTTGCGACTCCATCAAAGTGCCCCTTTCTTGATCTCCCACATAAAACATTCACACGAGATTGGACTTTAACTGTATATGAAGGCTCAGTTGGATATATTTCTGGCACAGAAGGGGTAAATAATAGATCAACACCTGATAATTTCGCAAGTTCTTCATCTCTATGTTGATTTCTTGGATATGAATCATAATCCTCATTAACACCAAATTGTAGAGGATTTACGAAAATACTTAAAACGACAATATCATTTTCCTTTCTTGCCTCTTCAAGCAATTTCACATGACCCTCATGTAAAAATCCCATTGTTGGCACAAAGCCTATTGTTTGATTGCTTTCTTTATATTTATTGATTTGCTTAATTAATTCCAGCTTAGTCGTTACAACATTCATTTCTTAACCCCTCCATATAAGCCATTAAGCTCTTCTTGCTTCATATTAAAAGAATGCTTTTCTTCAGGGAAAGATCTATTCTTTACCTCAGAAATATAATGACTAATTGCTGTCTCAATTGTTACAGCTACCTGAGCGTATTGTTTTACGAATTTTGGCACAGTACCTAAGCCATAACCTATTAAATCGTGATAAACCAATACTTGACCATCAGTTTGGCAACCAGCACCAATTCCTATTGTCGGTATCGTTAACAGCTTCGTTATCTCTTCTCCTATTTGACGGGGAACACACTCTAACACTAGGGCAATAGCACCAGCAGCTTGACATTTCTTAGCATCTTCAATTAGTTTTCTGGCAGCTTCAGCATTTTTCCCTTGAACTTTATAACCTCCTAGTACATTTACAGCTTGTGGAGTAAGTCCGAGGTGAGCAACAACTGGAATACCACCATACGTAAGTGCTGCAATTATATCTGTAACACCATCAGCACCTTCAACCTTTACCGCATCAGCTCCACCCTCTTGCATAAGTCTTGCTGCGTTTTTCAATGATTCATCTTTTGAAAGATGATAAGACATAAATGGCATATCTGTTACAACAAATGTATTTTTCGCTCCACGTTTAACAGCTTTTGTGTGATGAATCATATCATTTATTGTGACGGGTATTGTAGAGTCATATCCAAGTACAACCATCCCTAATGAATCACCTACAAGAATCATATCAACACCAGCATACTCAGCTTGTTTTGCACTCGGATAATCGTAGGCAGTTAGCATTGTGATTGGTTCTCCATTTTGTTTCATGTTCATAAAATCAAGTCTTGTCTTCATGTATACCCCTCCTATTTAGTAGAAAAAATGGGTTTATCCCCAAGGCCTAGTGGCATTTTTCTTATCCAAAAGTTATGAATATTTTGGTCGCTTTTATAAAATTCTTAATAGAATCTAATTTTACGTAACGACTTCCTTACTTTCTTGTACAACGGTCAATTCATTTTTAGGAACGGGGGAGAAAAATATCAATTTAAACGTTTTTTCAACGAAAAAATCCTTCTTTCGACAAAGAAAGAAGGATTTGTAAGCATACTAAAATCGGTTTTCATCCCTCTGTCCTAGTCCTTTTTGGATCAAGGCAGAATTTCATTTCAATCAGTTGTGTTTAGACTCTACCATTACTATTAACTAAAGTAGAATGCTTCATGAATTTATTATTCCCACTTCAATGAGGTGTAGTTCTAATAGATACTACCCAAGTGAAAGTATATCAGAAAGTAATCCTTATTACCAACGGTGAAAACCGAATACCTGTTATTTCAATTCAATATCTGCAGAGTAAATCTTTTCAATCCTTTTATCACACGTTTCAATTAACAAAGCACCATCATCATCGATACCAATTGCTTTTCCTTCCACAGTACCTTTGAGAGTCCTGGCTATCAATATTTTATTTAAACTAATTGCGTAGCTTTCCCAAAGGAGTTTAATTGGTTTAAATCCTTTAGATAGAAATAAGGAATATAGACTTTCAAACCTTAACAAAATCGTCTGAATAAGTTGTGCTCTTTCCCAAGATGTTCCCGTTTCAATAAGAATGGATGTTGCAATGGTTTGTAAGTCTTCGGGAAAATCCTCAGTTTTCTGATTAACATTAATACCTGTACCAATAATGACCGAATGTACTTGATCTGCCTCAGCCTGTAATTCTGTTAATATCCCGACAACTTTTTTTCCGTTAATCATAATATCATTTGGCCATTTTATATCAGGCTTGAGTGGTGTAAGCTCCTCTATAGCTTGTACAATGGCAACAGCAGTAAGAAGTGTGAGCTGCGGTGTTGTGTTAACAGGAATATTAGGTCGAATAATCATACTCATCCAAATTCCTGTACCACTTGGTGAATACCATGCTCTAGACATTCTCCCTCTCCCATTAGTTTGTTGGTCTGCCACGACAATTGTTCCTTCTTGTACACCATCATTTGCTAAACTTTGTGCTATTTTCTGTGTAGAGGTAACCGTCTCTTCAAAATGAATAGTCCGACCCATCATCTTTGTTTTTAATCCTAAGTGAATCTCATTACTGCTAATTTTATCGGGCTTTTTCTTTATACGGTATCCTAATCTTCGAACAGCTTCAAGTTCATATCCTTCTTTTCTTAGCTCTTCAATATGTTTCCATACGGCTGTTCTGGAGCAACCAATCGTTTCACTAATTTTTTGACCTGATAAAAATTCCCCATCTGCTGTAGAGAAGGCTTTTAATAGTTTTGTTCGAAGTCCAGTTTGCATCTCATTAGCCACTCCTTTATAGCAGACTTATTATTTTCAAGTTTTTTCGAAATAATTTCTTTCTCAACCTCTTTAATAGCTTTTGAAACCCAAGGACCTGGTTGTTTATTTACAAATTGAATAAGGTCATGTCCTGTAATTACGAGCTGTTCTCTGTGTTGAATAGGTAATTCAAGGATAGAATTCTTTATCCTCTTTACATTGGCATCTAAGTTCAATGGATCTGTCATTACCGAACGAATCCTTTCAACTGAAACAGCTCTATCATCCCCAGCTTCATATAATAAAAAGTTAGACCAAGATTGCTTGTTTACGACTGTTAAATATTCTATATTTTTATCGACAGCCTTAATGAGCTTTACTGGTAATTTCCACTTTCTTAAGAATGATTGAACAGACTGCGGGTCTATACAATATGTAAATATCGTCCAAAGTTCTTCACTTGTTTTCAGATATTCTAATCTATATGTACTAAGCTTCTTCAATTCATCTTGTTTCATTTCTAGACCAGGTAAATAATTATTCATTCCTGTTTCTAATATGATTTCAAGGGCGCTTCTTTGGTTTATCCCTTTAAGTAGCTTCTCAATCTCAATGGTTTTTCGTTCTACTGAAATGACATCTAACAGATGTACATGATCTTTAATAGATAATCTAGTCTCAGGACAAAGTGTAAAATCCAATTGACTAACAAATCGAACAGCACGGAGCATTCGTAAAGCATCTTCGGTGAATCTTTCAGATGAAGAACCAACAGTTTGAATAAGCTTTTCACTTAAATGAGATTTCCCATTAAAATAATCTAGAATAATCCCATCTATATCCATTGCCATCGCATTTATTGTAAAGTCCCTTCTTTTTAAATCCTCTTTTAAGGATGTAATATATGAAACCTCTTTAGGGCGACGGAAATCTACATATTCTGATTCAGTTCGATAGGTTGTCACTTCATATGGCGTGTTTTTGTGCAGCACGATAATTGTTCCATGCTCTGCTCCAACATCAATCGTATGATCAAACAATTTTTGTACATCTTTTGGCTTTGCTGAGGTAGCAATATCGACATCTCCTATTCTTCGATTCAAGAGGTGATCACGAACTGCGCCTCCAACATAATAGGCTTCATAGCCTGCAAGATGTAACTTTTCTAAAATAGGTTTTGCATTATCAAATGGGGTCTCCATTTTTCTACTCCTTGTCATACTCAAGTCGAAATTGACGAATTAAGCTTGGAAAAACTGAAATCAAGCTTACTTTGTTCTGGCCACCATAGTATTTCCTTCATTTTGATGGGTATGTAATTACATCTATCAAGTTGTAATTAGGTCATAGTAGATTGACTCATATTGGGACACGATTTTATCAGAATGAAAAGAATTTCTTGCGATATATATAGCTTGATCTGACATTTTTTTATGTAATTCATCATCTGATAATACATGGATAGCACGGAATGCGACTGTTTCAATATCGCCAATATCACATATATATCCTGTTTCGCCTTCAGTAATAACTTCAGGAATTCCACCAGTATTTGTTCCTATACATGGGACTCCACATGCCATTGCCTCTAATAATACTAAGCCAAAGCTCTCTTTCTCTGAGAGTAAAAGCATAAGATCACTTAATGAATATAATTCCTCTAAATTATCCTGTTTCCCTAGAAAAAGTACTTTGTCGGTTAGACCTAATTCACGAACAAGCTTGCTCACAAATGTCATTTCTGGTCCATCTCCAACAAGTAATAGTTTGGCATTAATCTTGCGTTGGATTAAATGAAAAGAATAAACGACATCCTGCACACGTTTTACTTTTCGGAAATTAGATACATGAATAATGACTTTTTCATCATCACCGATTCCGTATTCTCTTTTAAGATGTGTGGCATCTTTTTTCCGATACACTCGATCATCAATAAAATTATAAATCGTCTCGATTGTTTTTTTAGGTTGTATTAACTCATTGGTTTGACTAACTAAAGCATCTGATACAGCGGTTACTTTATCTGATGCTTCAATTCCAAAGCGGATTAAATCTGAAAGTGATTGATCATAACCTAAGACCGTAATATCCGTACCATGTAGTGTAGTAACAATTTTAAGGTCATCATCAACCATTTGCTTAGCTAAATAAGCACAGATTGCATGTGGAATTGCGTAGTGAACATGTAATAAGTCCAATTTCTCCCTTTTAGCAACTTCAGCCATTTTACTTGCTAATGCTAAATCATATGGTGGATATTTAAAGACTGAATATTGATTCACTTCAACTTCATGAAAGGTTATATTACAATATACTTTATTTAAACGAAAAGGCAGACTTGAAGTAATAAAGTGGATTTCATGTCCACGTTCTGCAAGTAGCTTTCCGAGCTCAGTTGCAACAACTCCAGATCCTCCTACAGAAGGATAGCAGGTTATGCCAATTTTTAATTTTTTACTCATTGTCTTTCACCTAAAAGATCTTCTGAAAGTAGAATCGGATTTTTCGTTTTAAATCCTTCAGCGTACATGACCCCAACCTCTTTCCCATACAGCCTTTCTCTGCTCTCAACAGATTCAATGTACCCGTTTGTTAGTGGAGTTTCCGTTGAACCCATTGTCTTTTCGAACTGGCTTTCATATGCTCGTAGGCTTGTTATTTTCTTTTCGATCGTATTTGAAATATCGATAACAAAATCAGGCTTATGAAACCCGTTAATCATATAATAATAAATGGATTGTACACGGTGTGATGGTTGGTCAAGTGTATCCTTATATTTACGAATTCCTGCGGAGAAAACAGCTTCCTCTACCAGTCTCGCACAATGTCCATGATCTGGATGGCGATCTTCAAAATAGGGTACAAAAACAATTTTTGGCTGATGTTCTCTAATAACGGTTACTATAGATTGAATTGCTGATTCTGTTAGATAAAGTCCACGATCTGGCAATGTTAATTGAATTCTCTTTGTCACACCTAAAATTTCCCCTGCTCGCTTTGCTTCTTCTTGACGGACAGAAACAGTACCATTTGAGGAAAGTTCTGCTTTCGTTAAATCACAAATTCCAATTTTAAAGCCTTTATTTGCATATTTTGCAATCGATCCACCCATCCCAATTTCTACATCATCAGGATGAGCACCTATTGCAAGAATATCTAGTAATATACTCATTTTCCTCTCCTTAGCTAAAGAAGGATACTCTGAAAGAGCTTCGCTAACCTTTTAAAAAACCATTCTGTAACTTTGGTTTTATTAAATGGATAGCATACTCCTTCCTCTCCATTATCTTTGTATTGGAATTGTACAAATATTCTATTTTCACAAAAATGTAAATTGCTCAAAAAACATCAATTGTCTTTAGAATGGATAACCTCTCTCCACTCTAAATCACCACGTTCTAGTCCACGGATCAAGATCTCGGCTGTCCCCATATTTGTTGCTAGTGGAATTGAATAAACATCACATAAACGAATAAGTGCTGTAATGTCAGGCTCATGAGGTTGTGCGGTTAATGGATCTCTAAAGAAAATAACAATATCCATTTGATTTTTTGCAATAAGTGCACCAATTTCTTGATCTCCTCCAAGTGGTCCTGATTGAAAACGGTGGATCGATAAACCACTAGCTTCTTGAATTCTTAACCCTGTTGTCCCTGTGGCGAATAGTTCATGATCTTTGAAGATTGGTTTGTATGCCAATACAAACTGTACAAGATCCGTTTTCTTTTTATCATGAGCAATTAATGCTATTTTCATTTTATTTTCCCCTTTATTCAATAATGTTTTCTAATCCATACACTAATAAATCTACTTTCATCACATTTTCAACAGCAAGTTTAACTCCTGACATAAACGATGCGCGATTATATGAATCATGACGAATTTTTAATGTTTGTCCATCGCCACCAAACATGACTTCTTGATGAGCGATTAATCCAGGTAAGCGTACACTATGCAGACGAATCCCCTTATAATTTGCACCTCGTGCTCCAGTAAGTATTTCCTTTTCTTGTGGATGACCTTGTTGCTTCTCTTCTCTAACTGCTGCGATCATTTCTGCCGTTTTTAAGCCTGTACCAGACGGAGCATCTAATTTTTGATCATGATGTTGTTCAATTATTTCAACGTCTTGAAGATACTTTGCTGCCATCTGAGAGAATTTCATCATTAAGATCGCTCCTATTGCAAAATTCGGTGCAATAATAGCTCCAATACCTTTCTCAGTTGTTAGATCTTGAAGCTCTGTTAAATCCTCCTCAGAAAACCCTGTTGTACCTACAACAGGTCTAACCCCATTTAATAAAGCTTTTTTTGTATGTATCTTACCAATCTCTGGTGTAGTCAAATCTATTAATACATCTGGATTCGTTTCAAAAAAGCATTTATCAATATCTGTATAGATAGGCACATCTACATCAAATCCATCGAGATCCTTTAGGCTTTTTCCTTCATGTTTATGATCTACAACTGCAACTAATGAAAAGTGTGTTGTTTCCTCAACTAGCTTTACTGCTTCACTGCCCATTCTACCACGAGCACCTGCGATGACAATTTTAATCTCTTTCATTTTCCAAACTCCTTTATTATAGTGTCTAGTTTCTGCGATTTTTTTGCCCTAGGCTGAACAAGGCGTATACGTATTACTATTCTATTTTAGTCCAGCGGTCTTTGTCCCGTGTTTTAAATTTATTCATAACAAGATCGTGTGCTTTTTCCAAATCTATATTTAATGAATTAGCAAGACATATAAGAACAAATAGAACATCACCCAGTTCTTCTTCTATTTCCTTTTCCTTTTCAGAAGCCTTTTTCGGCTTTTCTCCATAATAGTGATTGATTTCTCTCGCTAGCTCGCCAACTTCTTCTGAAATCCGAGCCATCATTGCTAATGGTGAGAAATATCCTTCTTTAAACCCGCTTATATATTGGTCAACATCATTTTGAAGGTCTTGCATCGTTTTTTGCTCCATTTGCTTCACCTCATTTACTTATCAATATAATGTTAGCTAATACCATTAAGTTTTACAATTATTTCGTCATCATTTTTTCAAAATTTGCACCTTGACATTCTATCAACTATAATATTTTGGCATGGTTGCATTTTTGGAGGTGTCTAATGTTTGGTGATATTCGTTTAAAAAACATATTTTTTATCTTAATTGGGTCAGCCATATTTGGATTTGGACTTGTGCATTTTAATATGCAAAATAATTTGGCAGAGGGTGGGTTCACTGGTATTACACTCATGCTCTACTTCCTGTTTAAGTTTGATCCATCAATATCCAACTTATTATTAAATATACCATTGTTTTTTATCGGTTGGCGTGTTCTAGGAAGAACTTCATTTTTATACACAATGATTGGTACGATTAGTTTATCGGTCTATTTATGGATCTTTCAACGTTATCAAATTAATATGCCTTTAAATGATGATTTAACGCTTGCAGCTCTTTTCGCTGGAGTTTCACTTGGTATCGGGTTAGGAATTATTTTTCGTTATGGTGGAACAACCGGAGGAGTCGATATTATCGCTAGATTATCTCATCGTTATTTAGGGTGGAGTATGGGAAAAACAATGTTTCTATTTGATCTATGTGTCATTACATTGTCTTTAATTACTTACCTCTCCTATAAAGAGGCAATGTATACTCTTGTCGCTGTTTTTGTAGGAGCACGAGTTATCGACTTTATGCAAGAAGGAGCCTATGCAGCAAAAGGTGCTACTATTATTTCAAGCCAATCTGAAGAAATTTCAAAAAGAATAATGAAAGAAATGGATCGAGGAGTAACTGTATTAAAAGGACAGGGGTCATTTACAAAACAGAATCGAGATGTTTTGTATTGTGTAGTAGGAAAAAATGAAATTGTTAGATTGAAAAGTGTTATTACATCGGTTGATCCTCATGCATTCGTTGCTGTTAGTGATGTCCACGATGTTTTAGGAGAGGGATTTACGTTAGATGAAAATAAAAAACCTATACAACGGTAGATCGGGTACAAATTACTAGATTAATACAGCTAAGAGAGGTTAGAATTCTAACCTCTTTTTTCTATTGGTTATTATTTTCCCTTTTCGCTTGTTTTTCCTTTTCTCCTCGGTACTTTCTCCAACCAGAGTATGATAATGATAATAAAATCACACTCCCAGTTGAAATTATGACCCATAGTAATGATGGATCTGCCTCATCCTCTTTCACTCTCTCGAAAAGTGCTTTTAATTCCTCTTCCATGATAGCTAATTGCTTAACACGACTCGTTTCAGGAATCTCTTGGAACAAGCGATCCTCTACTACAGAAATATGGGCATCCATCTTTTTAACACGTTGACTATCAAAATCAACTTGTATACTAGGGTAAATCACTTCATATAAAGCTAAGAATTGATTCCAATCATGTTGGAAGGATTGAATGTCCCCTTCTTCAACATCACTTTTCATTTGAGAGAATGTTTCCATAATTGATGATTCCATCGAACCCCATAATGGTTGATGCTCAGATACCATTGCATCTACAACTAAGCGGAACTTTGTTAAGGAACGCACTTTTTCATCTGTACTTACCTTTTCATCTTGTATGATATCTTTTGCATTTTTGTGAGTACTAGTAATAGTTCTAAAATGATCTAGTGATATATACTCTCTATCAATTGGTATTTCTTCAAATTTAACAGCAAAATATTCAAGTAATTGGGCAGACTCGCTAAAACGTTCTTGCTTCGCTAGTTGTAATGCTGAATCAGAAATCTGATTTAACGATTCCCAGTCATAAGTTTCTTCTGCGAGTGCTGGTTTTATGTGAATCAGCACCATTCCAATAATGAGTGCGACTATCCATTTCTTCATCCTTGTCCCCCCTAGAACTTCTACTAAGAATCGTATGTAGAAATGGACAAGGTTAGACCAAATTATTTCAAGCTAAAAAAGTTTTTTATTTTGGTAGGGTTAATTGGTAAGACCGTTTATTTAGTACTAAAACATAACCAATTAAAAGTGAAATGATACTTAGCCAAAAAGTAAAGTAACCAATATGATTACTATAATCCATTAACATGCTATATCGCGGCATCATCCCAAAAACATAGTCAATTACATCATTATGTAAAGTCCAAACAGCAGCAACTAATAAATGCCAAATTTTAAAGCGATAATACGGTGCATAAAGTAAGCCTTGTATAGCCATTCCAAAATGAGATGCAATTAACATGTACCCCTCCCAAGGTAAACTTCCATCAATCAACAATACTAAAATGTTCATTATGACGGCCCAAATCCCATACTTGAATAGCGTAACAATTGCTAAAGCTTCTATTAGAGGAAAATTTTTACGAATTAAAAACCCAAGTAAAACAATCAAAAAAAATAAACTTGCAGTGGGACTATCAGGAACAAATAAATAAAAGTGTGCTGGAGTTTCAGACAATTGATATCTGTACCAATAGTAACCGTAAAAGGTTCCGAAAAAGTTAATTAAAAACATGGCGATTAAAATAGGCTTCTGACCTAAAACATATTGAAATATTTTCATTTTCCCACTCACCAGACTCTTTGTTATTTATTAGAAATGCACTTGTACCTTTATCAACCTCGGGTAATTAAGACAATTGTGAAAAAGAGGAATCTTTACCTCAATTGTTAAGGGGTATATGACATAGAAAAAAGAAAAAATGGATTTTGTTTTTCCAAAGATAAACTAGATGACGGTTCTGACACTAATACAAATAATTTATACTTTCTTATATTGCTTTGATTTTCTCCATAGTCCTGATGGCGAATGTCTTTTTTACTTAGATATAAATTCTAATCGTGCAAAAAAAGCTGACAATAGTCAGCTTTTATTTTGCCGTAACACCAGAGATAAATTCTGATAATACTTTTAATTGTTCATCTGTGCCTTTGAATACGCCAGCAGGCATAGCACCTTGACCATTTTTAGCAATATCCGCAATTTTGTCAGGTTCTAATCCATTATCAACTAGAGCCTTACCTGCAGCTCCACCTTCAAGATTGTCACCATGACAAGATATACAGCCTTGCTCCTGATAGATTGCATAACCTTCAGATTCTTTATCAATATCTGCTTCTGCTTTAATCTTACCTTGTTCAGCTGCAGCTTCCCAGTCATGAGTTGCAACAGATTCCCAAGTTAAGTAAAACGTACCCGCTACACCTAGAATCATCATTCCTACTGCAATAGGACGCTTTGCCGGACGACGATGTGGACCACGGTCTAAAAATGGAGCTAACATTAAAGCACCGAAAGCTAGACCTGGAATAACAATTGCTCCTATAACCGTATAAGGACCAGATGCATAAGAATATTTCAACAATTGGTATAAGAATAAGAAGTACCAGTCTGGTAATGGAATGTAACCAGCATCAGTAGGGTCAGCCACACGCTCAAGCGGCGATGGATGTGCTACTGTTAAACATAAAAAACCAATTAAGAAAACAGCACCTACTAGCCACTCCTTTAAAAGGAAGTTTGGCCAGAACGCTTCTGTTTTTCCAGGATATTCTGAATAGTCCTTCGGAATATTCGGCTTTCTCTCTGCAGGAATACGAGAGTCACCTACAAATTTCATACCTTTTCCGCGATGCATGATTTCCCCTCCTTACTAAGGTGGTTTCCGATAAAAAGTTAATTTTATCGGTTTTAAATTTCTATTTACTCATTCGATCCTATAGTGGACCAGAAATACCTTGCTTACGTATCATGATAAAGTGAGCTGCCATTAAACCGAAAAGTGCAGCTGGTAAGAAGAAAACATGGATAGCAAAGAAACGTGTAAGTGTTTGCGCACCAACGATTTCTGGATGACCAGATAATAATGTTTTAACTGTTGGTCCAATTAGTGGTACTGATTCAGCAATTTGCAATGTAACCTTTGTTGCAAATAACGCTTTCATATCCCATGGTAATAAATAACCTGTTAAACCAAGACCTAGCATAATAAAGAAAATAAGTACGCCAACAACCCAGTTTAATTCACGAGGTTTTTTATATGAACCTTGGAAAAATACACGTAATGTATGTAGGAACATCATAACTATTACAAGACTAGCTCCCCAGTGGTGCATACCACGGACAATTTGACCAAAAGCTACTTCGTTTTGCAAATAGAAAACTGATTCCCAAGCATTTTTAATATCTGGTACATAATACATTGTTAAGAACATACCAGAAAGAATTTGAATAACTGTTACAAAGAATGTCAATCCGCCGAAGCAATATACAAAGGCAGAAAAATGGTGTGCAGGGTTTACGTGTTCAGGAACTTCATGGTCAGCAATATCTCGCCACATCGGCGTAATATCTAAACGTTCGTCAACCCAATCATAAATTTTGTTAAGCAATAGATTACGCCTCCCCTCGTGGTTTTGCTTTACCTAAGAATAAGTAGCCGTCCTTAACTGCGTGCACATAAACATCAAGTGGCGCAATTGGCGGTGTTCCTTTAACGTTTGTTCCATCTTTTTCATATCGGCCATAGTGACACGGACAGAAAAATTGGTTCGGATTGGCTGGGTCGTTATTCCAACCGACAGTACAGCCTAAGTGCTTACAGATTGGTGATAAAGCAGTAATTTTGTCACCGCTTTTAAAAACCCAAGCTGATCTTGTTTCTTCTGATTCATACCAAGCATCTTTTTGTTTGATTTTAAAGTCAAAGCGTTGAGGTTCTTCCGTTATTTCGTCAACCTTTACAACTTGTACTAACTCTGTTTCTTCTGCTGGTCGGAGCACAGGGTCAAGTGCGAAGCGAACCATAGGCATAAGCATACCTGCAGCCATGAAACCGCCTACACCGGTAAGCGTGTAGTTTAAGAATTGACGTCTAGAAACTCGATGTTTTTTCTCGCTCATCATTTTCCCCCCTCTATCTTAAGCTAAGTCCGTTTAGGACATACGGAAATGACATATAAAACTAGGACATACTCATGATATATCAATCTTTCCACGAGGTCAATAAAATCCTGATTTGTATTCTTGGAAATAAAAAGGTTTTTTTCAATTATTCCAAGATTGTAATAAAATGTTCAAAATTTGTTCGACTTGATCCATTAAAAGCTTTCTCATCAAACTATCATCCATATGCTCAAACGGTACTGATGGTAACCAAATAAGATGATCCTTTAGCTGTTCGCATTTACTGTTTTTTAAAGTTTCATCACTTGTAAGAAAAAGAACATGCTTAAATTCCTGTTGTATTTCATTTTTCCATTCTATTACATTTTCAATCACTTTCTCAGAACTCTTTAAATATGAAAATGAAGGAAATAAGAATACTCTTCCTTTTAATTGTCTCTCAAGTTCATCTGAAACATACGTAATAAACTCACCTTTTGACACTGTACCTTTAAAATCTGTCTTTAAAGAAACAGGGATTAACGGAATTATCGCAGTATCTACATACTCTTTTGATTGGTTAATTACATCTACATCACTTGCAACCCACTTCAATTTATTCCACTCCTAACCGATTATTTTACGACTAGATCTATTATAAAGCTTGTCTTACAAATTGTTAAATATGAAGCATATAAAGAGACTATGATAGTCTTTGAAAATTGGAAAAGTTCTTAAAAAGAAGGCTTTGTTAAAGCTCACTGTTGATTTTGGAACTTTTGTTGATTGATCAGATATGTGAGACTCCTGTGGGAGTGCGTATCCAAAGGGAGACCCCACAGGTGAAAAGCACCGAAGAGGCTCCCGGACCGCCCGCGGGAAGCGAACGCATGCAGCGGAAATCAACAACCAAGTTTAACAGACATTCATACCAAATTATTAGCACATATATGAATGAATTAAAAAGTTATCTACAGTTATTTCAGGGGAGAGCCAAAAAGAAAAAAAGAAGCCACACCTAGTGCATAGGTTGTTAGCTTCTTTAATAGTCTCTAGAATAATGAAAATTTTTAATACTTTCAAAAAGTGTTACTCTTTATAGCAGCTTAAGATATGTAGGCCGCTCTTACTTATTTAACCTTGATGATTTTTCAAGTTTATCAATTGCTGTGTAAGTCTTTGAAATCCCTCTTTGTCTTGAAGATCAAGAGCTTCATCAATTAATTGTAACAGTTTTTCCTTTTGAAAGGTTTGAAGGGAATGATCTAGAACTTTTTCAGCAACTTCACGATCTTTCTCATTTCCATGTAAGTGTTCGGGCATAAATGGATTTGATTCTAATACAGCGGCGTACTGTGGTGATTGATAAACAGATCTAAAATTAAGTTGAATAAAAAGTTCTTCATCTTTATTTAAACGTATATCATGGAATGATTTTTCTGCATCTGTTGTCATTACGTTTTCTTTATAAAAGCGAAAAGGAACTTCTTCAACACAATGCGTTGACATGATTATCCCCCTAGGACAATACTGTGCTTGCTCAACAAAATGAACTTTTTCCATTAAGGTATCATGACTCATTAAATAATTTAAAATCCACACACATTCTCTTCTTTTCAGCTGATAATGGTTTAAAAACCACCTGACAAAATCTTTCTTTTCGTGGACAGATACAGGGGCCACCATACAATTCCCTCCTCTGCAGTTCAATTAATTCATACTATGTTAATTCCACAAAAACAAAATAAAATCCTTCTTATTCCCCTTAAATCTCATCTTCTAATTGTAGCAATATCTCACCAATTTCGACATTTGAAGGGTCTTGCATTAATATTTCCCCAAATATTTTCTTAGCTTCTTGCTTACGACCTTCTTCCAATAAAAAGTAACCATATTCATGAAGAAATTCTCGTTGATCCTTGAAAGAATTATATGCAAGTTGATAATGATTTAATGCCTGTGTATACTCTTCTTTTTGATGATAAGCTCGTGCTAAGTTCCATTCAAACTGAGGATCCTCTTCTCCATATCTTTTACTTTCAGATATTAAATCAATTACATCATCATATCTCTCTTCTTGAAGAAATATATGAGTTAATGTAATAGCTGCCTCAATATGACCTGGATCTATGGCAAGTGTTTCACGCAATAAATTTTCAGCATCATGCATATGGCCAGATTTAATGGCAATCTTACCACCATATAAGTACAGTTCTTTATTATACTCATCAACCTTAATTCCCTCTTGAACTGTTTCAAGACTTTCTGGTAAAAGACCTTCGTGCTCATACGCCCTTGCCAAGTACAAATAAAGGGAAGAAAAATGCGGATCTACTTCTTTTAGCCTAGTAAATTGTTGAATGGCTGTTTTATAAAATCCTCCTTGAAAAGCAGTAAAACCATATCCAAATAACGTGTTAAGTTCCTCTTGTTCGATTACTGCTTGTTTATAATAATCAAGAGATTCCTCAAACTCACCTGTAGCGCTTAAACACTCAGCTAACCTTTGTTCAATTGAAACACCTGAAATAGACTTTTGATCTTTTACGATTGCTTTATAAAAAGGTATTGCATGCTTATATTGGCCTTGGTGAAAATAAAATTCACCTAGTGCGAAATCAATTACAGGCTCTTCAGGTAATAATTGCTTTGCTTCTTGCAATTTTTGTTCACTGACCTCAGCTAAACCTTGCATTTGATATAAATCAGCTAAAAGGAGAAGCGCTTGCGGATATGCCTCATGGTCAGATGTAATTGTATTTAATAAATTGATTGCTTCTTCCTCTTTCTCCAAATCTAAGAAGAGTTCGGCTAAAAATAATGTTACTTGTGTTTCCTCAGGATACAGAAAATGAAGTTCTTCAACAATTCCATGTGCTTGATCAATGATACCCCATTGATAATATAGATCAGCTAAATGGAGTTTTTCTTCATCATGAAGTGTTGGAAGGATATTAGCTAATAAATTTAATCCTTCTTCTGTTTCACCTTTATTTACAAGATTTATTGCTTCGTTTAGTACTTGATTAAACATAGTAATTCCTTTCTTTATAAACAATTGGTTAAATTATTAGGCTGTTTTCGCAAGCTTTGTTGCTATTTACCAAGTAATGCGGTTTGGTTGATTGCAGCGAGAGATACTCGCTTTCCGTGGGGAGGGCGGTGAGCCTCCTTGGCGTAAACGCCTGCATGAGTCTCACCTGTCTCGCTGCTCCCACAGGAGTCTCGCAATCCGCTCCAATCAACCTGAAATAGTTTTTGTGTTAGTAGCAACAATCTTTTAGAAAAGAGCCAATTATTAATACGACATACATATTAAATAACTTAAAGGTTTATTTAAAACTAGATGTTTGATGTCTTTGAGGTTTTCCCCTATTTCGTATTGTTATTTACATATCTTTATCATACATCAAAATGAAGCTGATTGTGGTATGAAACGACTTGAAATTGTGATAAAACATTCCTCGCCAATTCCTGGATGAAATGAGATTTCTCCGTTTACATTAATTAATCTTCCTTGGTGTGCAGTAATGTTCGGAAGGTCTTCTTCATAATTGATAATAGGCTTACCATCGGTATGATACCTTATTTCGTTTAGTTTGTACAAATTATAATTTACTTGTCCACCTACACGAATATCTCCTTTTTCAGGATAAATACCTATTCTCATTAAAACATCTTTTGTTAATGGTACTCCTTCTTTTAATGGAATTGGAATGGAAGATAATCGATGTTCTTTCATTATTCCCCTCCATACTTGAAGGAGCTTTTGCTTTTTATTATTAGCAGTGCTTTCATCTCGTAAAAATGGAATAAGAGTGATTGGATTTGAAAACATTGCGTCTCTTATCCATCCCCAGGATTTTGAGGTGAGCTTATCAGTATCATCAATTTCCACAAAAACTACAGAAATATTTTCTTGTTTACATCTTCTTAAAATTGAAGGGCTCAAAGCTTTAAATGGCATCTTAATACTAATATAATAATCAATCGGAGAATTAATCATTAAGTGTCTTTTTTGTTTTATTTTTGCACTTAGTTGTTGTTCATAATCTATATTTACAACCGTTAGAAGTGTTGTACATCCTCTTTTTAAATATTTTTCAATGATAGTTTGTTTGAATTCTTGGAAATGAAGTAACGTATGAAGAGAAAAATCAAGCATGACATATCCTGGGGTTAATAAATAAGAACTCATATCCATTTTCATAAAACGAATATTTTCCATCGTGTGACGCATAAATTCAATTTTATTTTTATCAATTAATATTGATGTTTTCTCTAGCCCATCAGACTTTAATAGATTTGCCCTGTCAATGATATAACTCATGATACACTCCCCACCTTTCATCCTCTATAAGACAAGCTATGTGGGGATCTGATAAATTATGCTCATTGTTTTCACTCCACAGTACAGAATTTTATAAATTCCTAAAGACAAAAAAAGAGATAGCTTTATCATTAATTGAATCAAAACCAAGCTTGGTTTTGATTTACTAATCAATAATAGAAAGCTTATCTCAATAGTTTTTTTGAGTAGGAAAGAAAGTAAAATATTATTTAGATAATAATGACAAATGGTCAAAAAAGTTTGGATAAGATACATCAATTGCTTTAGCATCTTCTAAGTTAATTGGCTCTTCGGTAATACATGAAGCAATAGCAAGCATCATCCCAATTCGATGATCTCCATGACTAGATACAGTTGCATTTCCTAGCAATTTCGATTTACCTGTAATAACCATACCGTCGTCAGTCGCCTTAATGTTTGCTCCTATTTTTGTTAATTCACCGACTACCGTATCGATTCGGTTCGTTTCCTTCACTTTAAGCTCACTTGCATCTTTAATGATTGTGTCACCTTCAGCCTGAGTTGCCAATAATGCTATAACTGGAATTTCATCAATTAGTTTAGGAATTAAGTCACCACTAATGGTTGTTCCTTTTAAAGATGACGTTTTAATTAAAATATCAGCAATTGGCTCAAAAGTCTGGTCTTCATGTGGGATTATTTCAATTGAAGCACCCATCATTTTTAACACATCGAGAATTCCTGTTCTTGTCGGGTTAATGCCGACATTTCTTAAGAGTATTTCACTATTAGGGACAATAGCTCCTGCAACAAGGAAAAAGGCTGCAGATGAGATGTCACCTGGTACAAAGATATTTGTTGCTTTAAGGCTTTGCCCACCTATAACTGAAGCTGATCTCTCGTCCTCTTTAACTTTAACGCCAAACGCTCTTAACATTCGTTCAGTATGATCTCGCGATTTATGTGGTTCAGTTACCGTTGTTTCTTCTTGATTTGTCCGTAATCCTGCTAATAGTATTGCTGATTTTACCTGAGCACTAGCAACTGGTGATTCATAGTTTATCCCATGTAGGTTGTTACCACGAATTGCTAAAGGAGTATATTGTCCATTTTCTCGTCCATCAATTGTTGCACCCATCAGCTTTAATGGATTAGTTACACGAGACATAGGTCTTTTTGCAATTGACTCATCACCAATAATACATGAATGGAAGTCGGTTCCAGCTAAAATACCCATCATTAATCTGGTTGTCGTACCTGAATTACCTACATCTAGGATCTCTGAAGGCTCTTTTAAACCACCTAAGCCTTTTCCTTCGACAGTAACAAGCCCTTCTTGAATATCGATTGCTACACCCATTTTTCGAAAACAGGAAACTGTACTTAAACAATCAGCACCCATTAAAAAATTTAAAATTTCCGTTTTACCATCTGCTAAAGCCCCAAACATTACAGCTCGATGGGAGATTGATTTATCCCCTGGTACTTCAACAGAACCGGCTAAGCTGCTTACCTTAGATAACTTTTTAAAATCTGCCATTAAATCCACCTCTATTAAATACATATGAATTCTTTTTTAGTTGATATCCACTTGTTATATGATAAATGTATCATAATTTGAATATTTGCCAATACAATCTATTGCTAATTCACGATCACGTTCAGTTTGAAAGCTTAATCTTAATACTCCATAAATCTCTTCTCGCGTTTCAATAATTCGAATATTAGTTAAACTTATTTCTTCCTTCGCTAAATAACCAGTTATCTCAGAGATAATACCTGGGTAATCAGGAACATCCACAAATAAGTCATAGAATGATGGGATTGCCCCTTTTTGTTTTTCAGGCAAACCATCTCGATATTGTTTCGCATGCTCAAAATACGTATATAATTGATCAGCTTGTTCATTTGCTACAAAGCTTTTAACTCGTTCCATCTCAGAAATCCATTCTTCAAACAGATTTAACAATGGACCTTTGTTGTGTAGTAAAATATCTCTCCACATTGCAGGGTTGCTAGAGGCAATTCGAGTTATATCTCGAAAGCCGCCAGCTGCGAGTCTTTTAACAAGAGGAAATTGTTCTTCATAGCTTTCTGCTTGATACACCAAGCTTGCAGCAACTATATGAGGAAAATGACTTATTACCCCTGTCACCTTATCATGTTCCTCAGGAGACATCTCTATGAAATTAGCTTTCGTTCCTTCTAGGACCTCTGTTAGAACTGAAAGATCATGTGGGGTTACATATTCTGAAGGGGTTAATATGTAAAAAGCATTCTCAAATAAATGAGGCTTTGCGGCTAAAATCCCCGACTTATGTGAGCCAGCCATCGGATGGCCTCCGATGAATTTAATTCTACCATTTAGATATTTAGTTGCACATTCTACTATTTTCACTTTTGTACTACCAACATCTGTAATAATTACACCCTGTTTCAACTCCACAGCTTGAAGCTGTTCTATGATGTTTATTGTTTGCTGAACAGGTGTGGAAATAAAAATAATATCAACAGAGGCTAGATTCGGAAAAAGAGTTGGAGAGATTTCATCAATAGCACCAATCTTTTTTGCTAGCATCACTTGATCTTCATTTATATCAAATCCAATGATATGTATTGAAGGATCTTTTTGTTTAATTGATAAAGCAATAGAGCCCCCTATTAAGCCGAGTCCTATTAAATAAATGTTTTTCACCATCTAAATCACCTTTTTTGCCTATCATTCTTAGAGGCTATTCATAGATAAAGTAAGGGTTATACTAAATGAAATTATAAAAAAAGAACATTATATGATTGTATATTCAATACGTTTAATAGTTGTTGCATATAAGATAAAGTATTCTAAAATTTAGTCCTCTCTTCTATTTGAAAAGAGGACTAAAACTTTAATCTATTATGTTTATTCAAGAACGAATTCTTTTAATATCTCAATTATTTCTGCATTTTGTTGTTCTGTCCCAACTGTAATACGTAAATGAGTTGGAAAACCTAATGCATTTCCAGAACGAACGATATACCCTTTTTTAAGTAAAGCATTAAAAACTTCATCTGAATCTCTCTTAAAATCGATTAAGATAAAATTTCCTTCTGATGGGTAAAAGTCTAATTTTAGATCTTCACAGAATTGGTAGAATTGTTGCAGACCTTGTTTATTTTTATCGCTGCATTCAGAAACAAATGCTGGATCTTCTAATGCAGCAATTGCCGCAGCCTGTGCTACACGACTCGTATTGAATGGTTCCCTTGCAGGCTCAATTTTTCGAATTAAGTCAGCATTTGCAATCCCATAGCCAACACGCAAAGCAGCAAGTCCGTATGCCTTTGAAAAAGTTCTAAGGATCATTAGATTCGGATAATCATTTAAAAGTGGGACCGTTTGCGGGTAATCTTCTGCCACCACATATTCATAATAGGCTTCATCAACTACAACAAGAACATGTTTAGGTACTTTACTTAAAAAATCTAATAGTTCTTGTTTTTTAACATATGTACCAGTAGGATTATTTGGTGTGCATACCCACAGCACTGTAGTGTTTTCATCAATCTGAGTGAGCATTGCATCAAGGTCATGGTCACCATCAACAAGTGGAACTTCTCGAATCCCTGCTCCTTCAATCACAGCATTATGTTTGTATTGAGGAAATGTTGGAGTAGCCATCACCGTATTTTTTTGTGGGCTTAAAAGTGCACGACAAATAATTTGTACGACTTCGTCAGACCCATTTCCAAACAATAATTCATCTTCATTTACACCTACATGCTTAGCTACCTGTGTACGAAGAAGAGCACTATATCCATCTGGATATATAGCTAACTGATCAAGCTCATCTAGTATTGCTTGTTTTGCTTTTTCTGAGCAACCATAAGGATTTTCATTTGATGCAAGTTTGACTACTTTTGTTAAGTTAAACTCTTTTTTCACTTCTTCAATCGGTTTTCCTGGTTGATATGGTTTTAAACTTAGTAACTGCTCTTTTATTTGCAAAGCATAACACCTCTCCTACTATAAGTGAAACTTAATCAGAGGGAACTTCCCTCTGACAATGTTGTATTCTATCTTAAAGTGTTCATTTAATTTATGCAATCAAATAATAAATTGCATGTGCTTATACATACTCTTTTCTTTCATTTTCAAAGCCAAAGGTTTGAGCGAATTCTCTGAATTCTTCAATTGCCTTTATCCGAGTTGATTCATTTAATAAAGATGTTTGTAGACGTTCGATTTCTCGAACTAATGCACTCCCTACTACAACACCATCGCAAATGCTAGATAACTCTTCAACCTGCTCTTTAGAAGAAACTCCAAAACCTACGACGACAGGTACATTGCTATATTGTTTTACTTCATCTAAGAAAGAGGTTATTGAGTTATCAAAATTCTTTCTGACACCAGTTACTCCTAAGGAAGAAACACAATATACAAATCCTTCTGCACTTTCCGCAATCATTTTAATTCGACTTGATGATGTTGGAGCAACAAGAGATATAAATGAGATTGAATGCTCCTGACATTTTTGACGAAGTTCCGTACTTTCTTCAAACGGGATATCAGGAATGAGCAAACCATCAATCGTATTTTCTCGCAGTAAAGCGAAAAAGGATTCCTGTTCTAATTGTAACACAGGATTGTAATACGTGAATAGAATAATCGGAATATTTACACCTTTTTTCCTCATTTCAGGAACCAGCTTCATTGCTTTTACTATATTCATTCCGTTCTTTAATGCTCGGCTAGACGCTTTCTGAATAACGGGTCCATCCGCTACTGGATCAGAGTACGGTATCCCTAGTTCGATTGCAGACGCACCAGCCTCTTGCAATGCAACTGCTAAATCTATTGTTGCGTCTCCATGTGGATCACCAGCAGTAATAAATGGAATAAAAAGTTTATTTTGTAGTGGCTGCTTGAAGAGTGTCTTCATGTTTTGCTTCCTCCTTGAAATGAGACATTAAGGTGTGTACATCCTTATCTCCTCTACCTGATAAGCAAATAAGAATACTTTCATGACTAGCCATTTGTTTTGCATGTTCAAAAGCAGATGAAAGTGCGTGTGCAGATTCAATTGCTGCTAGGATTCCTTCTTCTTTTGCCAATAATTCTAGCGCAACTAAAGCTTCTTGATCTGTTACACTTTCATATTTCACTCTTCCTGTGCTTGCTAAATGAGCATGTTCAGGTCCTATACCAGGATAATCGAGCCCTGCAGAAATTGAATATGGTTCTGTAATTTGACCATATTCATCTTGTAATAAATAGGTTAATGAACCATGAAGAACACCTTTTGTTCCTTTTGTAATTGTAGCAGCATGCATGTCTGTATCAACACCCATTCCAGCTGCTTCTACTGCAACTAGATCGACATTTTCACTTAAAAATGCAGCAAACATACCAATGGCATTACTTCCACCACCAACACAAGCCATTACTTTAGTAGGCAGAGTTCCTTCAATTTTTTGAAACTGATCTTTGGCTTCGTCACCAATAACACGTTGAAACTCTCTAACGATATAAGGATATGGATGTGGACCAACAACCGACCCAATAATATAAAAATGATCCTCACAATGCTGAACCCAATAACGCATTGCCTCATTTGTTGCATCTTTCAATGTTTTATTTCCACTTGTTACAGGAATAACCTCTGCACCAAGTAACTGCATACGAAACACATTTAACTGTTGACGTCTAACATCCTCTTCACCCATGAACACTTTGCATTCCATACCAAACTTTGCAGCGACAGTTGCTGTTGCAACACCATGCTGCCCTGCACCCGTTTCAGCAATAATCTTTGTTTTACCCATTCTTTTCGCAAGCAAAGCTTGTCCGATGGCGTTATTAATTTTATGTGCACCTGTATGGTTTAAATCTTCTCTTTTTAGATAAATTTTAGCACCGCCAAGTTTTTCTGTTACATTCCCTGCAAGTGTAACAGTAGTTGGTCTTCCAGAGTATTCATTCAATAAATGATGATACTCTTCTAAAAATGCCGGGTCTTGCATTGCTTCTTTATGTGCTTGTTCAATTTCTGCTAATGGACTCATTAATGTTTCAGGTACGAAGCGTCCACCAAACTCTCCATATCGACCATTCTTATCTGGATATATCGCCATACTCTAACACCCTTTCTTCTATTCGTTCGATCTTATCCTTACTTTTCTTGTTATCTACTTCTATACCACTAGATAAATCGATTCCTTGAGGGTGATATGTTAATAGTTTTTCAATATTGCTTTCATTGACACCACCAGCAATAAAACATAACTTGTTAGTATCGCGTGAGAACTTTATATACTGAGGGACTGCAGTCCAATCAAAGCTAACACCTGTTCCACCCCATTGACCTTTCATCCTTGAATCGATGACAAATCCATCGACAATATTTTTAAATGAATGCATCTCTTCAAGTGTTTTAGGATGATGATGAAGAGCTTTCCAAACAGTGCCTACAAAAGTCTCTTTTACTTTTTTGATATCCTCATAGGATTCTTTTCCATGAAATTGTATAACATCAATAGGAAGATTTGTTAAAACATCAGTGAGTTCATTTGCGGTAGGATTAACAAAAACCGCAACAAGTTTTTTTGCAGTAATATCTACTTCTTTTAGCCATGTTTTTACGATTTTTGGATCTACTCTCCGTTTACTTTCTGCGAAAATAAGACCGATGTATTCAGCTTGAGAGCTAGAAACAATTTTCAAATCATCAAGAGTACGAATTCCACAAAGTTTTAATAACGGTTTAGGCATTGATACTTTCTCCAAACAGTTCTTTAATTGCTACAGCTTGATCATCTTTTCTCATAAGCGATTCTCCAACTAATACCGCCTTAGCTCCATATTGCTGAACAAGATTTAAATCATCCCTTCTATATAGGCCGCTTTCGCTAACAAGTAACGTATCCTTTGGGATTGAAGATGCCATTTCTTCTAACTGCCCAATATTTGTTTCAAATGTTTTTAAGTTTCGATTATTAACCCCTAGAATTTTCGGTGTTACAACCTTTAATACCTTTTCTAGTGTTTCTTGATCATGCACCTCTACTAGTATATCTAGATTTAACTGTAACGCATATTGATAAAGTTCCTTTAAAAGCGTAGGGTCAAGCGCTTCTCCAATTAATAAAATGGCATCAGCACCAATTCGATTTGCCTCATCAATCTGAATATGATCGATAATGAAATCTTTTCTTAATATTGGAAGGTTTACAGCCTTCTTTACATCAGTTAAATACTCTCGTTTCCCTTGAAAGTATGGGGTATCTGTTAGTACTGACAAACAATCTGCTCCACCCTTTTCATATGCTAGGGCAATTTCAACAGGATGAAAATTCGCTTTTATTAACCCCTTTGACGGTGATGCCTTTTTGACTTCTGCAATAAGACCTATTTCTCGATGAGGAGCTTTTAATGCATCATAGAAGGAGAGACGTGGTAGTTTCTCATCATTAGGCAAGATTAGTTTTTTTATTTCTTCTTTCTTCGTTTCTATTATTTTATCAAGCATAGTTTTCCTCCCGCTGATGACGTAACACCGTTAATTGCTGTAAAGCTAAACCGTTCTGAATCGCTTCCTTAGCAAACATAACACCATCTGCAAATGATTGGACATAGTTTGCTACATATAGTGCAGCTGCTGCATTAATTGCTACAATGTTTTCAGCACTTTTTGGTGCTGTTCCTCTAAAAATACTTTCGATAAGTTCCGCACTTTCTTGCGCATTAGTTACTTTTATATCTTCAATATCGCCTTCTAATAGCCCAAAGTCATTTGGATGGAGAACATATCTCGTGATCACTCCGTTTTTAAGCTCAACGACATCTGTCTCAGCGGATATAGAGATTTCATCCAACCCATCACGTCCTGTGACAAGCAATACATGCTCTGCACCTAAACGATTTAATGCTTCTGCCATTTTTTCAGCATATTCAGTTGAAAATACACCAATTACTTGCCTCTTAGCATTAGCTGGATTTGATAATGGTCCTAGTAAATTAAAAACAGTTCGAAAGCCGATTTCTTTTCGAGGATTAACAGCATGCTTCATTGATGAATGGAACATTGGCGCGAATAAAAAGCTCATGTTTTTGTCATCAAGACTTTTTACTGCTTCATCTTGTGTTGTTTGAATATTTATACCTAAAGTTTCAAGGACATCTGCACTTCCACTTTTAGAGGAAAATGCACGGTTTCCATGTTTTGCAACTTTCACCTTTAATGATGAAACAACTATTGCAGCAGCCGTTGATATATTAAAGGTTGAGGCTCCATCACCACCAGTGCCACACGTATCGACAACATCGCTTTCATAGTGTATCGATGTCATATGATTTTTCATTGATTTTGTAAAACCAACGATTTCATCAACTGTTTCGCCTCTAAGTCGCATAATTGAAACAAGGCTAGCAATTTGACTTGGTGTTGCCTCACCTTCCATAATCGAATCCATTACTTGTTCAGCCTGTATTTCAGTTAATGTATTCCCTTCAATACATTTTGCTAGTAGCTCTTTCATCACCATTGACCTCCTCATTAAAAACCTTTTCTGCTAATTGGATTGCTTTTAACATGGCACTCGCTTTATTACATGTTTCTTTCCATTCAAGCTCAGGAACACTATCAACAACAATTCCAGCTCCAGCTTGCACATAAGCAATATTATTTTTAACAGTTATCGTTCGTATTGTAATACAGGAATCAATATTTCCATCAAAGCCTACATATGCGACACAACCAGCATAGCTACCTCTTGCTGTAGGTTCTAATTCTTGAATGATTTGCATTGCCCGAATTTTTGGAGCACCTGATACAGTTCCTGCTGGAAATGAGGAAAGTAGTGCATCAATCGGGTGAACATCACTTTTAATTCTTGCTGTAACCTTTGAAATTAGGTGCATAACATGTGAAAATCGCCCTACCTCCATTAACGTCGGTGTTGTTACTGAACCGTATTCCGCTACTCGGCCGAGGTCATTACGTGCCAAATCAACTAACATATAATGTTCTGCTTTTTCTTTTTCGTCATTTTTTAATTCTTCTTCAAAATAAAGATCTTCCTCTGTTGTTTTTCCACGTCTTCTTGTTCCAGCAATAGGATGAATTTCAAGATGTTTATTTTGAATATAAATTAATCTTTCAGGAGAGCTACCTACAAGCTCTGTATCATTAAAACGAATATAAAACAAATACGGGGATGGATTTACAATTCGTAAAATACGGTATAATGAAAAGCCATCAGTTGAGATCGGAATTTCAAATCTTTGTGACAAAACTCCTTGGAAAATATCTCCTGCACGAATGTATTCCTTTACTTTCTCAACATCCTCTAGAAACTTACTCTTTTCATAATTTGATTTTATTTCATCGAAATTAACGTCAAATTCAGCTGAAACTGGTAATGGTAAATGTTCTGGCTGCTCTTTTTGCTTCAGCTTACTTATATACTTGTTCATTTTTGCTTCTGCAAGCTGATAAGTTGCTTTAAGATGCACTTCATCTTCAACTTCTTCTCCATTTACTCGTTCAAAATGGATAAAATAGAGCTGTTTCTCTTGATGATCAAAGGCAATAACTGTTTCACAAACAAAAAACATACAATTTTGCTGCTTAAGATCGTCTGTTACGTGTTTATCTACCTTTTCTAAGATCGATACTGTGTCATAGCCAATATAACCAACCGCTCCTCCTACAAAAGGAATATCCAATTCAGGAAGTTTAATAGCCAAATGGTCTTGCAAATTCTCGAATATTTCCGTTAGCGAATGAGACTTTGAAAGTGTTTTTCTTTGTTCATTTAAAATCGAAAATTCTCCATGATTTTCTTCAATAAATAAAAATGGATTTAGACCAATAAATGAGTAACGAGACCAGCTGGATTCCGAATCCTTGCTCTCTAATAAGTAAACAGCTTCATCCTGAAAAAGCTGAAATAATTGAATGGGTGTAAATGTATCAACGATATATTTTTTGACAATGGGGATAGTTCGATAGTGCTTACTATCTTCACAAAATGTAGTAAAAGAAGAAAAATTCAAATTGACTCACTCCTCCAATAAATTTGGAGAATGAGGATTTAGGAGGTAATAAATATTTGAAGATTGTATAAGCACATTTTCTTTTACATACAAGGACAAGACTTTAATAGGTATGTCCCTTTAGTATGTTTATAGTATACGAATACTTAAAAGAAAAAATAAAAACCCAAAAACACAGTGGTTTTTGGGTAGACTTGTGCCGTTAATAATAAAACCTCAGCTAAACTAACTCATTCTCTGCTACCCTATACTATACTAATCTATTCTACTCAACTAATTAACTAATCAATCTTCTTCATCATGTTATTACATTACACCAATTATTGTCAAGGTTAATGTAAGATTGTTCTGAATCTTTACAATACAAAATCAATACTTCTATTAAGTTCAACTATTGACAAATGATTAAATAATAGATAAATCTGGCCTTAGCTTAACAGCTTCTTCCAAATAAACATGATGGATATTTTCTTGCTTTTCATTTGTTTCTACAGTCATCATAATTCTTATACATTTCGCAAGACTGTTAGGAACTGGTATTTCCTGCATGCACATAACAGGAACATATGTCCAGCCTCTTAGTGTTCTTAAAGCTTTTGCTGGAAATGTTGCTGTTAGGTCCTCTGTTACTGTCATAATCACTTGTGCAACATTTTCAGGTCGTATAGCATTTTTACGAATCATTTCATGTATCAACTCTTCAGTAGCTTTTAAAATAACATCTTCTTCGTTTTCATTAACAGTTGTTGCTCCTCGAATTCCCCTAATCAACCTTTTTCACCTCGTTCTTCAGCTCTCCACTCATCAAGTAAAGAATACAATTCATCCTCAGAAAAAAGCACTGATGTTGTCACACCGATTTCTTCTAATAAAATCATTGTCAATTGATTCGACTTAGTTTTTTTATCTTTTTTCATTTTATTAATCAATTGATCAGTTGTTTGTGAATCAGGCACTTCTGTCGGAAAACCAATCGCTTTAAACCATGATTTCAATTCAAAGTATGGAAGCGTAACATTAAGTGTTTTATTACTTAACCATGTAGCAAATAGCATACCAATTGCAATACTATCACCATGTGAAAGCTTCCCATAGCCTGCTTCTGCTTCTACTGCATGTCCAAGTGTATGTCCGAAATTTAAGATTGCACGAAGTCCTAATTCCTTTTCATCCTTTGAGACAACATCCGCTTTTATTTGGATCCCTTCAAGAATCATGCGTTGTAATTTATCTGTTGTTATGTCTTCTAAATGGCGAATTTCTGAATATAAGAACTGATACAGACTTTCACTCCGAATAAGAGAATGCTTAATAACCTCTGCAAAACCTGACCTAAGTTCATTTGTTGGCAGGCTTTGTAAAAAGTTACTATCATAAACAACTGCTTTTGGTTGATAAAAAGCACCGATCATATTTTTTCCTTCAGGATGGTTTATCGCTACTTTTCCACCAACTGCACTATCATGTGCTAATAATGTTGTTGGCACTTGTATGAAAGGTACTCCCCTCATATATGTAGCGGCAACAAAGCCAGTTAAATCACCAACTACTCCACCTCCGAAGGCGATGATAACTGATTTACGATCTAGTTCTTGTTTCAAGGCATAAGAGTGGAGATCGTAAAACATATCAAATGATTTAGCTGCCTCACCACTGTTAATTACATACTTATAGGCTGTCCATTCCTGCTCAACCATATCGACTAACATATTACCATATAATTGATCAACATTTGTGTCTGTTACTATAAGAACCTTTGATGGAGAAAGGCTTTTTAATAGGGCAGGAAGTTCATTTATCGCTTCATTACCAACAAATACTGGGTAGCTTTCCTCAGTCGTATTGATTAAAATCGACTTCATTAAAAATCCCTCGTATATTCACGCATTTTCTTAATATTTTCTTTTATAAGATCCATACGATCAGCACCAAACTGCTCGACAATTGCATTTGCAATTTCCCATGCTACAACTGACTCTGCTACAACACTTGCTGCAGGGACTGCACAACTATCAGAGCGTTCAATACTTGCAGTAAATGGTTCCTTTGTTTCAATATCCACACTTTTCAATGGTTTATACAGTGTTGGAATTGGTTTCATAACCCCTCTTACAACAATTGGCATACCTGTTGTCATTCCACCTTCAAATCCACCTAGTCGATTTGTTTTACGAGTATATCCAGCTTCCTCAGTCCATTCAATCTCATCATGAACTTGACTACCAAATTTTCTTGCCGCTTCAAAGCCGATACCAAATTCCACACCTTTAAATGCATTGATGCTGACAATAGCACCTGCAATCTTACTATCTAACTTGCGATCATAATGTACATAGCTGCCAATTCCCGCTGGTAGTCCTTCAACGACAACTTCAACAATTCCTCCGATTGAATCGCCATTTTCCTTCGCTTGATCAATTGCTTCCATCATTTTAGTTTCAGCTTGACGATCATAGCATCTTACTTGTGATTCTTCTGTTACTGCTAAAAGATCATCAATATCACGGTATTCAGTATTTTCAGCCCTTACACCGCCAATTTCTAAAACATGTCCAACAACTTTTATATCTAATTCTGCTAAAATTTGCTTCGCTAAAGCACCAACAGCTACACGAACTGTTGTTTCACGTGCTGAAGAACGTTCTAGTACGTTTCTCATATCTCGATGACCATACTTCATCGCACCAACTAAGTCAGCATGTCCAGGACGAGGACGTGTAATTTGACGTTTTACTTCTTGTTCTTCTTCAGGAGTAATTGGCTCTGCACCCATTATTTTTGTCCAATGCTTCCAGTCTCTGTTTTCTACAACTAGAGAGATTGGAGACCCTAAGGCTTTACCATGTCTTACTCCACCCAATAGTTGAACTTGATCCTTTTCAATTTGCATTCTTCGGCCACGACCATAGCCCTTTTGTCTTCTAGCTAAATCTTTATTTATATCTTCTGCAGTTAAATTTAAACCGGACGGAACACCTTCAACAATTGCAGTTAATTGAGGTCCGTGAGATTCTCCAGCAGTTAAATATCTCATAATTCTCTCTCCCTTCAACGCACTAACGCTTTTAAGTACAAATATACCACAACTAGTATGAAAAAAATAGCTGATTTTTAACTCTTTTGATAAAAAAACGTATCAACAGAAGTGAGTTGATAACGCTCTGCATTAAAAATTTGTTCAGTACTACCAACAAAGAATATTCCCTGATTTTTTAAGGCACCACTGAATTTTTTATACAACGTCTCTTTCGCTTCTTCTGTAAAATAAATAAGGACATTTCTACACACAATTAAATCAAATTGAGTTTCAAATGGATCTGCTAGCAGATTCTGTTTCTTGAATTGAACTGCTTTCATAATTTGATCACTAACCTTATAATTCGTTCCTTCTTGTTTAAAATATTTCTTTTTCATATCATTAGGAACTTCATTTAGTGACCGTTCAGGATAAATCCCTAGCTTGGCTCTAGCAATAACATTTTCATCGATATCTGTTGCGATAATTTTCACTCTTGAGAGATCCAAAAGTTTCGAAAGGATCATGGCAATTGTATATGGCTCTTCACCTGTCGAACATGCAGCACTCCATATCTTTAACTGATTATTTTTTTCTAGTAGGCTAGGAAGGATTTTTTCTTCTAACACTTGCCATCTTTTATAATTACGGTAAAATTCAGAAACATTTATCGTAATCCGGTCTAATAATTCATAATATAAATCATTATCTTTACTAAGACCGTTGTAAAAATCACTAAAGCTAGAAAAGCCTCTCTTCTCATATAAAGATATTAACCTTCTCTTCATTTGAGCTTCTTTGTAAAGGGATAAATCAATACCTGTTTTTTGCTTTACTTTTGTGATAAATTGCTCATAATCCTTATCAACCATCGTATACTCTCCTATTACTTAACCAAAGCGATTAAAATAAATAACTTTATCTATTTATGAATAATTTATAGTATATCTTAAATTTGTGTGAATTTGCGCAATTTTTTTAAAAAACATAGCTTAACGCCCAATACTGGCGAAATCTCAGTTAAATTACCTACCCTAAAATCCATATCTAAAAAACAAGAAGCTAGCAAATGCTAGCTCCTAGTAAATCCAACTATTAATTAATTTATCATATGTAACTAACTCATTTTCATTAAAAAACAACGCAACTTCACGGTCTGCACTTTCAGGTGAATCAGACCCATGAATAATATTTTTACTAACAAACATGCTGTAATCACCACGGATTGTTCCTGGCTCAGCATCTTTCGGATTTGTTTTTCCCATCATTTTACGAGTGAGCTCAACTACATTTTCTCCTTGCCATACCATGGCAAACACTGGGCCTGATGTAATAAAGTTGACCAGATCATCATAGAAAGGTTTACCTTTATGCTCTCCATAATGTTGCTCAGCGAGTTCAACAGGAATCGTCATAAGTTTAGCCCCAACTAGTTGTAAGCCCTTTCTTTCAAATCTACCAACTATTTCCCCAATAAGCTGACGTTGCACGCCATCAGGTTTTACCATTAAGAATGTTTTTTCCATATTATATTCTCCACCCCATTGAAGTTTATGTATAGGCTTTCATGACCCCAAGAAAATAATACCATGCATAAGGATTATTATCAATAATGGGATGGAGAAAAAGTCGTATTAATTAAAATTTTCTTTTACCAATATACTTTGCGATACTAATCAAGGAAGACCTCGATCGATTTTTAGGTAAAGTCTCTACTATATCAAATGCTTTTTGAAGGTATTGATCACTAACTTTCGCAGACCTTTCGATTACATCAGATTCTAAAATCTTTTTTAATAGTGGTTGAATTTCTCTCGGAGTTGTTTCATTTGTTATTTTTTCTACTTCTGCTTTTATCATGGGATTTTCCAATGCAAACAAAACTGGGAGTGTTATATTCCCTTGCAGAAGATCACTTCCAACTGGCTTTCCAAGTTCTTCTTCAGTTGAAGTAAAATCGAGAATATCATCGGTAATTTGAAAAGACATTCCAACATAATAACCAAACCAATAAAGCTTTTTATGTATTTCTTCTGAAGCCCCTGTTGAAATGGCTCCTAATTGACAACTTACAGCTATTAATAAGGCAGTTTTTCTTTTAATTCGCTTTAAATATGTCCGAAGGGATTGCTCAAATCTATATTTGTCTTTTATTTGCTCAATTTCACCTAAGCAAACCTCTACAATCGTCTTGGATAAGATTCGATGTGCTAGAGAATCATCAATATTCGTCATGACCTCTAATGATCGTGCTAATAAATAGTCTCCTGTATACATTGCTATGCGATTATCCCACTTCGATTTAACTGTTGGTTTTCCTCTACGCAATTCAGCGTCATCGATAACATCATCATGAACTAGTGACGCCATATGAATTGTCTCAAGCGCAACTGCTACATATTTAACCCTATTTATATCATAGTTACCAAACATGGCTGATAGTAAAACAAAAACAGGCCGAATTCGTTTGCCTCCTGCTTGCAGAAGCTCTAAGTTCGCTTCTCTTAACAAAGGATGCTCTGAAATAGCTGTCTTTTCTAATTCTTGTTCAATTATTGAAAGGTCTGTATTCAAAAAGGAATACAATGCTTTAAATTTCATACTATTCACCTTAATACATCTTATTGTCGAACATATTATAACTATTTCTAGCTTTGAGATCCGTTTTCTTAATTACTATTTAAAATACCTGACTATTTTTAACTTTATTGAGTAATAACCATTCAGAATTATAGGAGTTTGCCTTTTTGTAAGCGCACAGACCCAAGAAGTGGTAACTAGTACATTCATTATTTCGTATTAGCTTTTATACCTAAATGCATTGCTGCCACTCCACCAGTAAATGGTTTTACTTGAATTCGTTCAAACCCTGCCTCTTTAAACATATCAGCAAGTTCCTTCATTCCAGGAAAATCACGAGCTGATTCTTGTAACCATGAATATTCTTGATAACTTTTTGCAAATAACTTACCAAATAAAGGCATAATAAATCGAAAATAAAAATAATATCCTTGTTTAAATAAAGGTGCTGTTGGTTGTGAGGTTTCTAAACATACAGCCTTGCCGCCTGGTTTTAAAACTCGATTCATTTCTTTTAAAACCTGCATGTAGTCTGGAACATTTCTTAATCCGAAACCAATTGTCACGAAGTCAAAGGATTGATCTTCAAAAGGTAGCTTCATAGCATTTCCATGAATAAGTTCCACATTCGATAAGCCAAGCTGCGTAACCTTTTGCTGTCCGATTTGAAGCATATTTTGACTAAAATCTAGTCCAATCACCTGTCCGTTAGGACCAACCTCGTTTGCAAGTGCAATACTCCAATCAGCTGTACCACAGCAAACATCTAATGCCTTTTGACCTGGCTTAACTTGCATTCGCTTCATGGTTTCTTTTCTCCATGCTATATGACGCTGAAAGCTTATAACTGAATTCATTTGATCATAATTTTTGTATATTTTTTCAAATACTCCATGGACTCTTTCTTCTTTAGATTGATCCATTTTTACAAACCTTCTTCCACAGTCTTTTTATAATGTAATGTTTCATAAAAACGAATGGATTGCAATCGTTTATGCAGTAGATTTTTAATAGCAGGAGTTTTATGAAAACCTGATTCTAAAAGAGAGGACGTCTCTTCAAAATACGTGTTACATACTCTCTTTAAATAGTTAATCGAGAACATGCTTTCATATTTTTGATTTTCGGGAATATTTGATTCGTTCTCAATTTGAAATTTTTCATGAGATAGTCTTTTATAAATTAAAAAATTTGTGGATAGCAATTTCCATCGATCAAGATTAAAATGTTCGGCTACACGTTGAAATAAAGCTGTTTCAACAATAAGCAAACTATCCATTATAGATTGAGTGTTGACTTCATCATCATGGTAGAGACTAATTTTATGCTCATTAATTTGCTTAATGGCAACAGCTAATGTTCTTACCATTTTGAAATCCTTTACCTCAGAAAGCATAAAATAATATAATCCACTAAAGTAATCGCCAGCCAATACTGTTAATTGTCTTTGCACAAATTCAGTAGAATTAATATTATTATGAGTTGTTACATCGTCATGAGTATCAAGGGCAATTTGAACAAGCATAGCCGTCATAATATAACTTTCTTTTAATTCCTCTGAAAGATCTATCTCATCAAAAATTGCACAAAAGAGCAATAGCTTATCCTCATCTATTTTTGGTAAAGGTAAATACTTTCCCAAAAATGGATGTGTGAGTTTCTCCTCTAACGCTATCTTCATTTTCGCTAACTTTACATAGATGTCCTGCAAATATATCACCCTTGTCCCCAATTTAACATTCTCTCTCTATTGATTGTTACAATAGCTGATTTCACGTAATAATCTATACAGAATCCACTCAAGTGGAAGCTAAGCGGTTAACGTGGAAAAGGGGACGGATATCCACCCTTGAGTGTTCGTCAATACCTATAATCCACATGTTTTATGTAGTAAATCATGCAATATAAATTAGTTCCATGGTTAAATAACCTTTTTAAATTAATATTGTAACATTAAGTTATTTTCTTTCCATTCAAAAATTAAATTACAATCAATTATAACACAATGAATCTTATTGTTCTTTATTAATCTACTTTATGCAGTTTACACTGTTTTTAAACGCAAATAAAAGCAGGGAACCCTGCTTATTTTCGTGAATCACTTTCTAATTCTCCAATGCCTGTTTGAATATGTGCTTTACCTCTTATTTTAATTGCAGAAGTATGTTCTGTAAACTGTGCGATCATCACTTCACCTTTATCTAGCTTTTCAGAGTGATGAAATCTAGTATCAGAACCTCTAGTAAGTCCGATCACGTTCACGCCATCCTCAATGGCTTTTATCATAACGAAGTCATTTTTTTGATTCATTCCTACACCTGCCTATTTACAGATTGTCTTTTTAAACTATTAAGATTATTTTAATGATATAAGTTAAACTACGGTTATTATGCTATTTAGACTTGCCAATAAACCATGCATTTCTAAAAATCAATCATATACTATCTCTATCATACCACTTAATAAATGATAAAGACTATCTTTATGTTTTAAAACATGTGATTTTCCACCCGGTTTAATGCACTAGCTCATCCTTTAATTAATGACAATACTTCTGCTCTAGCAGCTTCATCTTTTCTAAATATCCCTCTTACAGCAGATGTAACTGTTTGGGAACCTGGCTTTTTAACACCTCTCATTGTCATACACATGTGTTCAGCTTCTACAACAACCATAACCCCATGAGGTTCAAGAGATTTATTTATACTATCTGCTATGGTAGATGTGATTCTCTCTTGTAATTGAGGTCTTTTAGCTACTGCCTCAACTGCACGTGCAAGCTTGCTAAGACCTGTCACCTTGCCACCTTTAGGAATATAAGCTACGTGTGCTTTACCGTAAAAAGGAACTAAATGATGCTCACACATTGAATAAAAAGGAATATCTTTAACTAGTACTAGTTCTTCATGATCCTCACCGAAAATTGTTTTAAAATGTTCTGATGGGTCTTCATCTAACCCACTGAAAACTTCACCATACATTTTAGCCACACGTTTAGGGGTATCTAGTAAACCCTCTCGCGTGGGGTCTTCACCGATCGCTTCAAGTATTAATTTAACCGCTTGTTCGATTTTCCCAAAATCCACTTGTCCCATTTCTGTCCTCCTATTCGATTACATTTGATTCAGATTCTAGCATAAAAAAAAAGATAAAAGCAAAATATTAAAAGTGTAAAGAGTAGTACTGCAGGCTATCATTTAAGGTTCAAGCAATTCAAAGCAGAAGGTGTTTTTTCTCTTCAAGTATGGATTTCCCAATACCAATTGACGACACTCGTATTGGATAATTACAACATTCCTGCGACAAATGAAAAGCCCCTTAAAAAGGGGCTTCTGTGAAGAATGGCTGTATGTAATAGATATTACATGACAAACTATAACTTATTTTCCTGCTACAGCGTCTTTAAGTGCTTTACCTGGTTTGAAAGCAGGCACCTTGCTAGCAGCAATTTCAATTTCCTCACCAGTTTGTGGGTTACGACCTTTACGAGCCGCACGCTCACGAACTTCGAAGTTACCAAAACCGATAAGTTGTACTTTATCACCATCTTTTAGTGCATCTAAAATTGTATCGAAAACAGCATCTACTGCTTTAGTTGCGTCTTTTTTAGATAATTCACTAGCTTCTGCTACCGCATTGATTAGTTCAGTTTTATTCATGCCTTTCACCTCCTCCCAAAGGGATGGAATTACTATTAGTCTTCATTTCTTCACAGATTAGATAAATTCTATACATGATAGAACGTGAAAATACTATCAACACGCTTATCTTATATGATTTTTCTACATAATTCAATGATTTTCATCATGAATATTGGTGTTTTAGGAAGAATCGACCAATAGAGAAAATAATTTCTGTAAAAAGAGTAACATAATAAAACATGTGAATCAAGTTTTATCCTAATAAAAAACCAATCATATCAAGGGTTAATTACTAAAATAAGAATAAATGTTCTTATTTTATGTTTAATTTCTCCACTTACATTACATTTTTGTAAATATTATCTTAATATATGTCATAATTGAGCATGTGGTTTTATATTTTATATCTATTTAACTTTATTAATTTACCAGAATAATAAAAGCGATGAGAAATTTACCTTTCTTATATAACAAGGCTCTTTTCAAAGGGGGTGTTGCTTTTAATACAAAAACTATTTCAGGTTGATTAGAGCGGATTGCGAGACTCCTGCGGGAACAGCGGACAGGTGAGAACCCAAAGGCGTTTATGCCGAGAAGGCTCACCGCCCGCCCCGCGGAAAGCGAGCATCCTTTCGCTGCAATTAACCTCAAAGCATTACTTGGTAAAAAGCAATAAAGTTTGGTGAGTCAGCCCAAAACAAAAAAGACCTCTTAATTAGAGGTCCAAAAGTTATAAAATAATCGCTATTAATCCACCGGAGCCTTCATTAATAATTCTCTCCAATGTTTCTTTTAGTTTATAACGTGCATTTTCAGGCATTAAAGATAATTTTGCTTGAATTCCTTCACGGACAATGGAGCTTAAGCTACGTCCAAAAATATCAGAATTCCATATTGATAACGGATTATCCTCAAAGTCTTGCATTAAATAGCGTACTAATTCTTCCGATTGCTTTTCAGTTCCAATGATTGGAGCAAATTCAGACTCTACGTCAACTTTGATCATATGAATAGATGGTGCAACAGCCTTAAGACGAACACCAAATCTTGATCCTTGTCTAATGATTTCAGGCTCATCAAGACTCATGTCAGTCAAAGCAGGTGCTGCAATCCCATATCCGGTTTGTTTTACCATCTTTAAAGCATCCGCAACTTGATCGTATTCTGCTTTAGCATAAGCAAAGTCCTGCATTAACTGGAGCAAATGATCTTTACCACGAATTTCTACTCCTACAACCTCTTTCAAAATTTGATCATATAAATCATTTGGTGCATATAAATCAATCTCTGCAATTCCCTGACCCATCTCAATACCAGCTAAGCTTGCTTTGTTAATAAAATCATATTCACTAAATTGTCCGACAACTCGATCTACATCTCGAAGTCTTTTAATATCTTTCACTGTGTCTTTGACAGCTTCTTGGTAACTTTCACGTAACCAATGATCTTCTCTTAATACCATTACCCAGCTTGGTAAGTTTACATTTACCTCTAACACAGGGAATTCGTATAAAGATTCTCTTAAGACACTCATAACATCTGATTCCCTCATGCTTTCAACACTCATTGCTAGCACTGGAATATCATATTTTTCATTAAGTTGCTTACGAAGGGCTTCCGTTTCAGGATGATGAGGGCGGACCGTATTAATAATCATAATAAACGGTTTTCCCACTTCTTTTAATTCTTCAATTACTCTTGATTCTGCTTCTAAGTAATCCTGACGTGGTATATCTCCAATCGAACCATCAGTTGTAATCACACAACCAAGTGTAGAGTGCTCTTGAATAACCTTACGTGTTCCAATTTCTGCCGCTTCGTGAAATGGTATCGGCTCTTCATACCAAGGAGTATTAATCATGCGAGGACCATTTTCATCCTCATAACCTTTAGCGCCAGGAACAGTGTAACCTACACAGTCTACTAATCTAATATTGACTTCAAGTCCCTCATCCACATGAATAGAAACTGCTTGATTCGGGACAAATTTCGGCTCAGTTGTCATAATTGTTTTACCAGCTGCACTTTGTGGTAATTCATCTTGAGCTCTAGCTTTGTCAGATTCATTGTCAATGTTAGGTAGTACGACTAATTCCATAAACTTCTTAATAAAAGTAGATTTACCTGTTCTTACTGCACCAACCACTCCTAAATATATATCGCCACCAGTTCGTTCAGCGATATCCTTGAAAATATCTACTTTTTCCAAGTGATCCCCTCCCGATCATACAATATTGGGATAAAGCTTATCCGTCTTCTTATAGGACATTATATATGTATGACGTTGTCCTATTTATTTATGCCTTTGTTGCTAATTTTTTTTCCAATATCGATTTTTTTATTAATTACACCTCAAAAGTGAAAAAGAAAACCCTTCTTTTAGAGTTTATTCTTTAAAGAAGGGTTCATGACTTTTTTATGAAGTTTTTTTAAAATAGGCTCTGTTAAACTTGGTTGTTGATTTCTCTGCAGGCGTTCGCTCCAATCAACAAAGTGCCAAAATCAACAGTGAGCTTTAACGTAGCCTAAAAACAAAGTGTTATTCTTTCTCTACAATAAATACAGGTTCGCCTTTTTCATCAATTGTATATGGCAAAGAATATGCAGGAACAAAATAGGTATCCTTTACTAATAGATCCCTAATATCATCACCTGGCTTGTAAGAATGGTCCTTTTCTTGCAATGCTTTATATAAATCAATACGATAGTCTACATAAACTTTCGCGTTTTTATCGATAACTAAAGGTAAATGCTCCCCCGAAAACGGACTTTCAACTAATGGATCTTCCTCGTATCCAAGTTTCTCATAATCTAATGTGTAGATATCATTTGTTATAAGATCTTTAAATGGAGGATAACCATTTGATTGACGATAGACATCTAACCTAACCGTTAGTTCATGTATTGCCTCAGCAATACGTAAATCAATTAATTTCACTGTTGGGTTTTCTTCAACGTCTACAAGTGCATATAAATAGATTCCACCACTTTCAAATGCGGTTCCAGGTGGTTCAGCCATATATTTTGGAGATAACGCTGAAAAATCTATAGGATATTTTTGATAAATCGGTGTTGTCATGTCCCTCGTCTTTATTGGAAGTAGCCCACCTGATTCTTCCTGAAATCGATCTACAGAATTTTGGACTGCAGCAATTTGGTCTTCATAGGGTATTGTATTTTTCTGTAGTTTTTCTTCTGGATAGAGACAACCAGATAAAAGGAAACAGCCAAAAAGACAAGCCATAATCTTAATAAATTTCATCCGCAATAACTTCCTTTTACATTTAATTATTCGGTAACAGGGCCGCTGAATACGACAAACAAAATGATAATCCCTGCTAGAATCATAAAAATATAGGCTAATATTGTAAAGATTACTTTTAATAACCCTTTTAATTTAAAGCGACTTAGATAAATAAACAATATTGCAATAAACATAAACCCCATCGATGCAAATGATATCCACATTTTCATAAGGGCTGCACTCATAAACAGACTCCTCCTTTAAAACAAAAGCGCAAAAGCCTTGATCATTCTCGGGCAAACAAATTAGATATTCATGAATAAAAGCTGTATTTACATACAATTCGATATAGCTAGACGCTTACAGATGCAAGCGCTTATCCACATTACTTGAAATTTATCATTACCTAAGCATTATGAAGAGCGTATCCGCCTTGTTCATTATGTATTAAAATTTTAAGACCTACTATTTATAATATATAAAAGTTGATTCCATGGTCGATTATAATATACTTTACAAGGCTTGTCCAAGCGAGTCTTTTTATGATAATTCTTGTATGGAACCAATAAAAAACTGAAGTAAAGAGGGGACGAACTTTACTTCAGCAATTTATACGACTAAATAGTACCCATCAATAAGAACAACTCTTATTTGACTACGTTGCATTCTATGCGGATATAAATGATTTTGCATCCTCTAATGCCTAGATATACCGTGTAAACTTTACAAGTCAGGTTTATTGGTCAGGCTACCCAAGAAATCAGATCAAGCATGTCATATTTATCCGCAGTATTTTACATGCAGCTTTCATACCTTATAGGATATATTGTTCCTATTTTTTTAATTCTTCGTATTATATGCTAGGTATGATGTGTTTGTCACCTATTAACTGAAGGAAATAGGAAAGAAACTAAGCTAATTTATTTGAATAGCCACCCGATTTAGAAAATAGACTAGTTCTATTAATAAGCTAGTCCATTTAGGCTCGTCTTATTAATTTGTCATTTAATAGTATTTGTATTTTAACTATTTAAAGTGTGACTGAAGAAAAATTAAACGATTTAAATTATCGATTTTCCATAATGTTCACAAGGTCTTCCATTTCATGTGTTTTTACACGTGCCATTAAAGAATCAACCGCTACTTTTGGAGATTGTCCATTAAATAACACCTCATATAAAGCCTCAGTTATTGGCATTTTCACATCATATTTACGAGCAAGCTGGTAGGCAGCTTTTGTCGTCCGTACTCCTTCAACAACCATTCCCATATTTTCTAATACTTCTTCTAGCTTTTGACCTTTTCCAAGGAGATTTCCTGCTCTCCAGTTCCTAGAATGCACGCTTGTACACGTAACAATTAAATCTCCAATTCCAGTTAAACCTGAAAAAGTTAATGGATTTCCACCCATCTTGCTACCTAACCGTGCAATTTCAGCAAGTCCACGAGTAATAAGAGCAGCTTTTGCATTATCACCATAACCAAGGCCATCTGTAATACCAGCAGCCAAAGCTATAATATTTTTCAATGCTCCACCAATTTCAACACCAATAACATCAGGATTGGTATAGACGCGGAAATGTTGATTAATAAACAAATCTTGTATGTATTCAGCAGCTACCATGTTTTTAGATGAAGATGTTACTGTTGTAATATGTCTTTGACTTACCTCTTCAGCATGGCTTGGACCAGATAGGACAACAACATCTTTTAGTAAGTGGCTTGGCATTTCAGCTTCGATTATTTCTGAAATACGTAAGAGTGTATCAGGTTCAATCCCCTTGCTAACATGAACAATTGTAATGGCTTCTTCAATCACCTTCGTAATTTCATTCAAAACACCACGAATTGCTTTTGTAGGCACTGCAAGTACAACAGTTTGTGAACCCACCAAGCTTTCCTCTAAGTTTGAAAATCCCTCAATTTCAGCTGGCAATTCAACTCCAGGAAGGTATTTTTCATTTTTTTTCGTATTATTAATCTCATTAATTAATTCTGGACGATGACCCCATAACTTAACATTGTGACCGTTATCTGCAAGGACAATCGCTAAAGCCGTACCCCAGCTCCCAGCACCTAATACTGTAATTTGTTCCAAATTAACACGCCCCTTCTCATTAGGAAATGAGACTAACCTCCATTTATATAAAGTTAGCCTTATTCCTCATAATAGCAAATCATTTAAAGTAAGGATTACTTTCTTTCTCGAGTAAAGATTTTTATAGGTGTACCCTCAAATTCAAAAGCTGCTCTTATTCGATTTTCTAAAAAACGTTCATAAGAAAAATGCATGAGCTCTGGATCATTAACAAAAACAACAAATGTAGGTGGCTTGACTGCAACCTGTGACGTATAGAATATTTTCAATCGTTTACCTTTATGTGTTGGAGTTGGATTCATGGCAACAGCATCCATGACAACATCGTTTAAGACATTTGTTTGAACTCTTCTAGAGTGATTTTCACTTGCTAAGATTATATTAGGCATTAATGTGTGAATTCGTTTCTTTGTCATTGCTGACAAGAAAACGATCGGCGCATAGTCTAAGAATTTAAAATGATCACGAATATTTTCTTCAAATTCCTTCATTGTTCGTTCATCTTTTTCTACTGCATCCCATTTATTCACAACAATTACAACAGCTTTCCCCGCATCGTGAGCATAACCTGCTATATGTTTGTCCTGTTCAATAATTCCTTCTTCACCATCTATAACAACTAAAATAACATCAGAACGATCAATTGCCTTTAGTGCACGAAGAACACTGTATTTTTCTGTTGTTTCATATACTTTTCCTTTTTTTCTCATACCAGCTGTGTCAATAATAACAAACTCTTGACCTTCATATTTATACACTGTATCAATTGCATCACGAGTTGTACCTGCAATATCACTTACAATGACACGTTCTTCACCCAATATTGCATTTACAAGTGATGATTTCCCTACATTCGGTCTACCAATTAATGAAAACTTAATTGTTGTGTCATCATAATCTTCTGAGCCTATATTTTTGAAATGTTTCGCCACTTCATCTAATAAGTCACCTAGTCCTAAGCCATGAGAACCTGAAATCGGATATGGTTCCCCGAATCCTAGAGAATAAAAGTCATAAATATTTGCTCTCATTTCAGGGTTGTCTACCTTATTAACAGCAAGTACGACAGGTTTATTTGAACGATAGAGAATTTTGGCTACCTCTTCATCAGCAGCAGTTACTCCCTCACGTACATTTGTTAAGAAAATGATGACATCTGCTTCTTCAATTGCAATTTCTGCTTGTTGACGAATTTGTGATAAAAACGGTTCATCTCCGATATCTATTCCACCTGTATCGATGATATTAAATTGATTATTTAGCCATTCTCCAGAGTTATAAATTCGATCTCTTGTCACTCCAGGAATATCCTCTACAATCGAGACACGTTCTCCTACAATTCGGTTAAAAATTGTAGATTTCCCTACATTAGGCCGTCCTACGATTGCAACAACTGGTTTTGCCATGTCTTACACCCTTCCTATTTTACATTCCATTATTATGTTTCCACATTTAATTGTGAATTTCCTAAAGAGAAGAAGTCTCAACTCACCTACATATAAGATGAGAAGCTGTACATTCAACAGTCTATGAAAAGTTAAAAATGTTCTATATCTAATTTCATAACATTAAAAGTATTTTATACGACTGGGTAAACTTACAAAAGCACCAGCGCACTAACATCACACCTAATATGTAAAAACTAATTTCCCTCTACAAAAGAAACCCTTCTATTTAAACAAGAAGGGCTTAACTTTTATATATTAGCAAACAATTCATAAATACTCAACTTAGTGTTTCACAATAATATACAAATCCTCCCCAATTCCATGTGCGATTCCATCTAAAATTGCTTCAAGATTTTTGGCATAAAAATGCATTTCTTCTTGAGTTTTGCAAATGAAAATTGCTGTACCACCAGCTGCTTTCGTTTCATCAGTTGTAATGATAGCCAGTATGTATTTTTCAAGTACACTACTCATTTTATTCCTCCATGTCGGTTTGCCTTCGCTTCAGATGGCATTCTAATAGCATTTTCAAGTGTAGGACACTCACCAATTACTCGAATCGCTTTTTCAATATCGCGTTCTTGAGGAAGAACAAATACACCAAGTCGACCATCATCAAGATCTCTTTTTGCCAATGGAACCAAAGATGGTTCTCCTGAATCACGAACAACCCCTAATGCAGTTGATACATCATGAAGTATCGCTTGTCTTTGCCCTAAATTGGCAATTGTTGTTTTTGAGTTGTCATTTTTAGGCGTTAGAACAAAACCTAAACCATACTTTAAAATCGCTTTTTGTTTATCAGGGATCCCAATATTCATTATATAAATATCATCAACATATAACCCTGCTCCTTCAAAATGAAGATCTGCTGATCTAATATTTACTATATCCTTTATTCTACTTCCAGCCATAAGCTTTCTACAAATAACGAAACAAATAGCCCCAACAATGATTGCAGTATAAATATTTACTGTCAAATAGGCAAATGTAGTGAGCAGAGATGTAAAAATAACTAAATAATTTCTACTTTCAAACGCAATTGCAATTCCTTCAATATATGTACTCCCCCGTGGAACAAGTTCAAAACCATCCAAAACGGTTAACGTATTCCTCTCCATGTTACGAACATCACGAAATTGAGATGCTGCTAATGTTAGAAAGGTAATCGCTGTAAAGTCCTCTTCCATAATCGATGGAACTGCAACTGTACCTAAACCAGCCGCAATAAAACCGAGAGCAATATGAATAATTTTCCCATGTAAGTAAGTAGGATATTGCCTGTAATCTGTTCTAAGCATATGGAGACGAGTAAGTACTCCAACTATCACACCAAAAAGTACTGGCATTGTGTATTCATTCATATCAACCTTGTTTCTCCTTTGCCGGTTTTTGTAACGTTTGTTCAATAAAGACAATAACTTGTTGAGATATTGTGCAAAGATAAATAATTAAGCACCCAATAACCATCATATCTAAAAAAGCAGCAGTCCCAATTGTTAAGCCTTTATGAAACTTACCTAAAATAAACCAGTATAAAAGTTCACCTTGACATACTGAAATAATGTAAAGAGCATACTTTTGTACAGTATGTTTTCCTAAATAGATGGCTAACACGCTGACAGCTACACTTACAATTAATCGATAATCGAACAAAAACCAAACTGGATCATAAATGCGGAAGAGTAAAATACCTGCATAAGCAAACATTAATGTTATTGTTGTCATATAAAAAGAAACTGCTCTTCGTTTTTTATGTTTGACGGCAAGATAATATCCTAAAAGCAAAAATAATAGAAGCGAAACCCTGACATAAAAATCTCCAATAATCATATAAAATTCACTAATGATGATGTTAAGCATTATAAAAATTGCTAATTTTATTCTCGTTTTTCCTTTTTTCATAAAAAAAGTCGTAACAACCCAAGCTAACCACATAAACCAATAAAAAAATATTCCTTCCACTCTCCACCCCTCCTACTATTCCCATTATGTCTTTTTCCAATTACCTTTAATCGAAAAATTAACAAAAAATAGCACTAATGAATAAAACAAAACAGACAAAAAATGATAATACACATGATAGGAGGTTTTAAAATGGGAAAAGATCGTCAAGAAAAAAAGCTTAGAAAAAGTGGAAGAGTAGAATCTGATCGTGATCAATCACTTAACTACCCTGGGGCTACAACATTAGAAGGTCCTGAATCCGCTAGAAACAGAAATAAAAAATAATTAGAAGTGTAAGCCTGTTCCTATATTATTGTCCTTTAAGAAGAAGCTTACTGTTCTCTGATAACAAAAAATGGCTAATTGGTTTAATAACCAACTAGCCATTTTTTCATCAATTTTTTCTGATGCAGTATCTCTTTGTATCGATGCCTCTTTCAGTTAACCAATGATGGGTTTTTCCACTGATAACTAATGGAGCATATTGAAGTTCCTGTATTGTTCTAGAACCAAGTGCAGTCATAATGATCGTTAATTCCTCTACCATTTGGTTAATTTCTTGTTCTAAATGCTCATAGCCCTTATCTATGAATACTTTTAGTAAATAACCAGCTATCCCTACTGCTGATGCTCCTAATGCTATTGCCTTTGCAATATCAAGTGCATCTTGAATTCCACCAGAACCAATTACAGGGATACGGTTTAAACTGCTTACCTCTGCAATTGAGGCTGTAGTTGATATTCCCCATTGATCAAAAAAATTGAGCATTTTTTGCCGTCTCATATTTTCTATCTTCGAAAAGTTTGTTCCACCAAATCCTCCAACATCAACAGCAGATACCCCTACCTCTTTTAACTTAGCGGCTACTTCTCGATTCATACCGAAGCCAACTTCCTTTACAATTACAGGTACGTCAACACCTTTGACAATTTGCTCAATTCTTGATAATGCTCCACTAAAGTCACGATCGCCTTCTGGCATTACTAGTTCTTGTACAACATTTAAATGAATTTGTAAAGCATTCGCTTGAATCATATCAACTGCTATTTTTGCTTGTTCAGTTGTTGCCTCACTGCCTAAATTCCCAAAGATTATTCCATCTTTATTAACTTTTCTAATAATTTCATAGGAAGGACGCTCACTCTTATCTTTAATCGCAGACATTTGTGAACCAACTGCTACTGCTATATTTGCATTTTTTGCAGCTTTTGATAATGCTTCATTTATAATTACCGTATCCTCACCACCACCACCGGTCATAGCGTTTATAAAAAGAGGCGAACTTAAAGTAAGTTCGCCAACTTTTGTTGATAAATCTATTTCTGCTACAGACAAGTTTGGTAGACTCTGGTGAACAAAGGTAATATCGTCGAATCCATTTGTGCGTTGTTGCCCCGTTGCTAAAGCATGTTGGATATGTTCGATTTTTCTTTGTGCTCTTTTGCTCACCTATATCACCATTATTTGAGTTTTTTTAATTGATCTCCAATCATTTCACCTAACTGGAAGCCAGAAGATGATTCTTCCCCAGCTTGGTAATTACGGAAATCTTCATCAGTTGCTTTTGTAGATTCTTCTAATTCACGAATGCTTAACGAAATGCGTTGTTCTGATTCGTTAACATCTAATACCTTAACTTTAACAGATTGATTTTCCTCTAATACTTCTTGAGGAGTCCCAATATGTTTATTAGAAATTTGCGAAATGTGGACAAGACCTTCAACTCCAGGTAATATCTCTACAAATGCACCAAAGGATACTAGTCTTCTTACTTCACCTTCAAGAACATCTCCAACCTTCACTTTGTCAGCGATACTTGCCCATGGTCCAGGGAGCGTTTCTTTAATAGATAAAGAAATTCTTTCATTATCACGGTCAACTGCTAGAACTTTAACCGTTACAGTTTGACCTTCTTCAACAACATCAGAGGGTTTGTCAATATGTGTATGGGAAAGCTGAGAAATATGAACTAATCCATCGATTCCACCAATATCAACAAAAGCACCGAAATCTGTAAGGCGCTGAACAGTACCTTCGATTGTAGACCCTACCTTAATAGAATCTAATAAAACTGATTTCTTTTCTGTTTGTTCTTTTTCTATTACAGCACGATGTGAAAGAATCACTCTGTTTTTCTCGCGGTCTAGCTCGACTACAATTAATGAAAGAGTTCTCCCCATGTATTCTGAAAAATCTTCTACAAAATGTGCTTCAACCAATGATGCAGGGATAAAGCCTCTTACTCCTAAATCAACAACAAGGCCACCTTTTACAACATCTTTAACTTCAGCTTGAAAGATTTCTTTTGATTCGAATTTTTGTTCTAATGATTCCCATGCTTTTTCTGCATCTACTGCTCTTTTTGAAAGAACTAATGCTTCATCTTCAACCTTAGTTACTTTTAATTCTAATTCGTCATTTTCTTTTGTCACATCAGAAGCTTTTTCTACATGAAGGCTAGAAAGTTCACTAATTGGAATAATACCAGTATGCTTACAGTTTTCAATTTCGACAATAACCTGTTTTTCTTCTACTTTTGTCACGATACCTTTTACGATATCTCCAACTTCAGGTGTTTCAACTTGTACGTTATTCAACTCTTCTACCATCTCAATTACCCTCCTTGGTCAAAACCTGCGCGACTTTTGATTAAATATATGTAAGATTTCATTTTATTTAAAAGGAATTTTTATTCATTAAAAATAAAATAAAAAAAACCTCTTTTAATAAACTTCTAATAAATGCTACTTTTTGTCAAGTAGTAAGTACTCAACTTGGTTATTTTTCGAGAAGTTTTCCTATTTCCCCCATAATAATCCCTGTCATTTCCTCAGTAGTGATTTTTTTCTCTCGATATTCATCCATATTAATAGGCTTACCATAAACAACACGTAATGTTTTAAAAGGTTTATATGGTCCGATAATTGCACATGGTACTACTGCTGCTGTAGAACGGAGTGCAAAAAATCCCGCGCCGGGAAGTCCTTTACCTAATTCTCCATCTTTGCTTCTTGTTCCTTCTGGAAAAAATCCTAAAACATTACCTTCTTTTAAAATTTTAAGACCTGTTCGTAGTGCTTCACGGTCACTGCCACCTCTATTTACTGGAAAAGTCCCAAAGTTCATCAGTAAGTCCTTTAATATTGGCACTTTGAATAACTCTGCTTTCGCCATAAAAAATACTTTTCTTGGTGCAGTAATTCCAACGACTGGCGGGTCATAATTGCTAATATGATTGGTACAGAGAAAAACCCCTCCATCTTTCGGGAAATTCTCTAAACCTTCAACTTTAATTCGATATGTTGGCTTTAAAATACCAGCTACAATTGATCTTGCAAAAGGATATAATGACACGTTATCAAAGCCTTTCTTCTATATAATCTTCTATTCTTTTTACGACATCGTGTATAGACAATGCTGTAGTGTCAATTTCGATTGCATCCTCCGCTTTCCTTAAAGGGGCAACTTCTCTTTCAGAGTCTAATTTATCACGATTGGCAATTTCTTGTTTAAGTTGTTCAAAATCAGATGAATAACCTTTTTTCTGATTTTCTTCATGACGTCTTTTTGCTCTTTCTTCAACAGTTGCTCGTAAAAAGATTTTCAACTCAGCGTCAGGTAATACATGTGTTCCGATATCACGACCATCCATTACAACGCCACCTGTTTTTGCCAATATCCGCTGACGTTTTAGCATCTCATCTCTTACTTTAGGGTGCATAGCCACAATTGACACATTATTTGTCACTTCATTTGACCGAATGATTTCCGTAACATTATCTTCGTTGACCAACACGATTTGACCATCTTCTGATGGCTGTAGTTCAATTATTATGGTAGAAAGAACGTCTGCTACCTTTTCCTCATCTTTTAGATCTATGTTTTCTTGTAATGCTTTGTATGTCAAGGCACGATACATTGCACCAGTATCTATATAAATGTATGAATAATGCTCAGCAATTATTTTTGCAACCGTACTTTTACCAGCAGCAGCTGGACCATCAATTGCTATTGAAATTTTATGTTTCATATTTCCTCCAAATAGGTTTTTAGTCTAGTAGTTTTAAATGTCATTAAGGTGCAAAGGAGAACGTATTTGGTTGATGCTTTAATAAATGTCTTAGTTATAGCATGCCAAATAAATGAAGCAGGTCAAATCCCCACCTGCATCATTTCTATTGACTAAATGTTTCCAGCCATTCTGTAACCGTAATTTTATTTACGCCCTCATATTGAACTACACGAGAAAGGTATGGTTGAATGGTCGATTGTTGAATCAATAGCTGCGCACATACTAATGCTACAAATTGAATGACAATTAATTTGATTAAAATACGTTCAAACCGTTTCATTGCTTCAACTCCGGTATTTTTTAAAATGCATCTAGCTCCAGCGTCCTATTAGCTCAATACTGATCGTTGTGCTTACGCTTTTATTCATAGTATGCATAAAAATACCATTATTTATTCTGTAATAAGTCCTTTTCTACGCATTTGGATTTGTTGCTGAAAGCAAAAACGAATCAATGTTTGTTGAGTGGCATCATCGATTTCTAAAAACTGTAGCGGTGCTTTTAAGAATAACTCATTTTCAGCAGGTATAAAACGGATAATTCTAGCATTTAGTTTTATATATTCAATTGTTTCATTTTGAAATGGTAGTGAAAACCATACAACTATCTCTTGACCTTGCTTCAATTTTGTAGATTTTGGGAGAAGGACAGCTGAGCCTCCAGCACTTATATCTGTTGTAACAGCAATTATAGGTTGAAGTTCATCTTGCTTAGGATGAATTGCAACATCAATTGAAGTATCAACCCTTACAAATTCTCTCCTTTGAATCCGAATTAACTGATTGTCACCAGGATATGTAATAGAAATCATTGGAATGTTTTCCTTCACACGTCCAGTAACCTCTGTTTGAAAACGAAACGCATTATGATCCTTGTTAACAAAAGAAGCGATTAGCTCTGTACCGAGCATCAAATAGGCCGAACGACCTGTAATTGCATTAATTGGATAATCGATATATAGTTGATTTCCTTTTCTTTCGACTAGCTTACACTTTAGCCTTTCACCATTACCATCTAATGTTTCTAAATTTATGACATCCCCAATTTTAAGCACAATATCACTCTTTCTGAATACTCTCATTCTTATTAAAGCATGGACCATTCCGATGCGCAAGAGTACAAACTTCAGAAAATAGATAAGTGTGTTAAAACGAAAGAGGATATCCTAAAAAATAAAACAATTAGGATATCCTTTGTAAATTTCTTATTTTATTTTAATGATAAAACAATATATGCGACCTTAAATTTCTTAGTATCTCAATTGAAAAATAAAGAATATTTATTCAGCTTTCACTTTGATTATTCAAAGTTCTTAAACCTCTTGAAAGATCGGTTCTGGATTTTTCAATTTCTCAATTTTTTCTTCCATACCATTTTCAGCATCAATAAAAATTCGATATGTGTCAGCATTAATTGTCCCTAGGAACTCATAGCATAGTACTTCTTCCCCTAATTCATTTATGATTATGGCTAGTCTATCCTGTTGTACTTCTAAACTTGGATTTAACCTTTCAGCAGCTTCCTTTTTAGAAATTTTCGGTTTTGGTATTTCCCTTTTTTTATGTGCAGCTAAATAATCACGTGCAGAAAGACCTATGACCTGACCATCATCTAAAGCAACTTTCATTCTTATTGAATCCGGATAAATTCTCACACCATCAACAATTGATACGAAAGAAAAGACCCCGATGTTATCATACTGAGCACTTTCAAATAGATCAAGATCTTCAAAGCCATGTTCATTTAAGAATTCTCTGGCATTATTAGAGGCTTCATTAAGACTAATAACATTTTCTTTAATGTCACGATTTTGAACTAAGTAAATGGGATGTCCACCTTTTTTTGTTAAATCCATATCGATATCAGTATTATTCTCTTTGTCGTGCATAGAAACACTATAGAAACCAAATGATGAGCCTTCACCGTTTTCTGTTACCTTCAAATCTGTTACTTTATTTGGGACAAAGGTTTTTGCAATTTTTATTGCTGCTTCTTTACTGATCTCTTTACCCTCTAACTTATCAAAACCTTCTCCTGTTTTATTCATGGATGTAAAACTTGCACCAAAATCAGACTCTGAGTATGCCTCTACATTTTTTTCGACTGTTTTAAATCCATCTATGATTGTATTATCCGCTTGCTTTTGTCCAGAAGCTAAAGCTAATTCAACATCCATCCAACGTAAATTGTTTTCAATGACTAAGTGTTGAACATTTCGTAGTTCATTTTGGATATCTTCCGATTTCGTGTACATTGACTTAAGCTTTTTATACTCTTCATCTGTTAGCGGTTCTTTCTCTAAATCACGAACAGCTGCTCGATAAGTAAAATCACTTATTCCAGCCAAGAGTTCTTCAGTTTTATTAAAAGGCAATAACGTTAAAGGAAGTTGTCCTACATCTGACTGTGCTTCAGATGTTATTCTCCACACGTCCGCTAGTGCAGGCGATAAGGATTGTTTTGAATTCATAGCTAATGTTGCTCCAATCCGATCATGCAATTGGTCCACTCGATAGGTTAAATCATGAAAGGCTCGCTGATAATTATTCTCTGCTTGAATCAGCACTGCGTTTTTTTCTTGGTGTTCTTTATACCCCCAATAACCGGAACCGATAACTGCAACTGATAAAATACCAATCAAGATTCCACGAATCATGCTTCATCACCCTTTCTATTCACAGAAAATATGCTTTCCAATCCGTTTAATTTGTGGTCTTCCCCAAATCCATGAACTAGTTGCTGTATCAGGGTTAAAATAATAAATGGCTCCTTCAGTTGGATCAAATCCATTAATTGCATCTAATACAGCCTTCTTAGCTTGTTCATTAGGTGTGAGCCAAATTTGACCATCTGCGACTGCAGTAAAAGCTCGAGGCTCAAAGATAACACCTGCTACTGTATTTGGAAATGTAGCACTATTAACACGATTTAAAATAACCGCTGCAACAGCTACCTGTCCGATGTACGGTTCACCCCTCGCCTCTCCATATACTGCATTTGACATTAATTGAATATCATTTTGTGAATAGCCACCTGGTAAATTAACAGCAGTTGACTCCTTTTGTTCTTTGTTTTCGGTTGCTTTATTTTGTGCTTCCTGTTTCTGTTGTGCCTCTTGCTTTTGTTGGGCTTGCTGATTCTGTTGGGCTTGCTGATTCTGTTGAGCTTGCTGTTTTTGTTGGGCTTGCTGATTCTGTTGAGCTTGCTGTTTTTGTTGGGCTTGCTGATTCTGCTGGGCTTGCTGCTTTTGTTGGGCTTGCTGATTCTGCTGGGCTTGCTGCTTTTGTTGGGCTTGCTGATTCTGCTGGGCTTGCTGCTTTTGTTGGGCTTGCTGAGCTTGCTGCTTTTGTTGGGCTTGCTGCTTTTGCTGGGCTTGCTGTTGATTTGCTTGCGCTTTGTATTTTTGCTCACGCTGTTGTTTTCTTTGTTCTGCAATTTGCCTTGCCTTTTGTATTTGTTGTTCACTCGGTGCAGTCTGTTGTGCTAATGGAACCCCGCCATAGTGAGTAAATCTTTTTCCTTCATTAATTTGCTTATAAACAAAATCTTTGTAGAACTTGGTAGAATTCATTAGCATATCCTTCGTTTTTTGACCAACTAGGCCATCAACTTCTTCTAAACCAAACATATGCTGAAAATTTCGCACTGCCCAATACGTACTCCATCCGTAAACTCCATCAATAGTTCCATGGTAATATCCGTTATATTGAAGTCTTGACTGCAATTCAATAACATCACTACCCGTTGCACCTCTTTGAATAGTTTGTTCTGAAAAAGCATGTGCCTCTGGGACATGTATTGAAAAAAATTGAAATGTGACGGATGTAAAAGTTACTACTGCTACCATCAACATTATGCGCATGTTTTTCATGTTGCTGCCTCCTCAAGTAGATGTAAATGCTTAAACGTATTTTTTGTAGTCTTTGGTATTTTATTCATACTAAATTATGTAGCAGCCAATTTAAACAATTCATGGCATTATGAACAATTAATACTTAATGAGTTTTATGAATGAAAAGTTTGATAAAATAACGACAAAAAAAGCTGCACTAGGGCAGCTTAGAATCAATTATCTTTAATCTTGCTTTTTTAGCTTTATGTAACGCGAACCACCATAGAAATAACATAAACGGAAGCATGATATAGCGCCAATTCATATAGCTTAATAAAATAGAATCATACATTGAATGTAGTAAGATTGGGATTATGCAAGAAAACAGAATCCACTTTTTACGATTATCACCACTTGAGAATTTACCTTTTCCTAAATAATAACCCATTATGACACCAAATAAGGCGTGACTTGAAACAGGTAAAATTGCCCGACCAAATGCATACTCTACTCCATTCGCAAATAAATAGACGATATTTTCTAAAGTAGCAAATCCTAGTGAGACAGATACACCATATACGATTCCATCATAATGTTCATTGAAATGGACGTGCTGATAGATTGTAAAGAACAAGATGAACCATTTAAAAAATTCTTCAAGAAATCCAATAGCAACAAACGTATATAGTATTTTAGATGGAAAAACTGATTCAATTTCTAAAACATATTGAATAAACATAATAGGAAAAACAAGCAGTGCCCCGAAAATAAACGAACGTAGCACCATATAAATAGGCTCAGATTCGTATTGATCTTTCAAATAAAAATAGCTTAATAAAGCAAGACCTGGGGCGATGCCCGCAGAAATAATCGCAATCATTCACAGGCCTCTTTTCTAAATGAAAATCTCTCGATTAACTAGCATTAATAAACCTTAAAAATCAAATGTAAATAACATATCGAAGTGTTTTAGTATAAAAAGTAAATAATAAATAGTAATAAAAACGAATTTTCTATAGACGTTTCACTTTATTAATCGTATCATGATATCGTAAAATTGAAAATGACTAAACGTTTAAACAGAACAATTATTCTAGCACATACTTGGAGGATACAACGATGAAAAATATACTATTAATTCATACAGGCGGAACAATTTCTATGAAAGAAGATGAAAAGACTGGTGAAGTAAAGCCTGGTGAAAAAAATCCTCTTGTCGATCATATTAAAGAAGTTCCTGATATTAATATAATATCAACAGAGCTCTTCCATCTACCATCACCACATATTACACCAATTAACATGCTGCAAATTAAAAATTATATTGAAGAAAATAGAAAGAATCATAATCTTGATGGAGTTGTTATTACGCACGGAACAGATACACTAGAAGAAACTGCATATTTTCTTGATGTGACATTATCATTGCCAATTCCAGTTGTTTTAACTGGCGCGATGAGATCAAGCAATGAATTAGGTTCTGATGGATTGTACAATCTTTTATCTTCATTAAAGGTTGCAATATCTGAAAACGCTAAGAATATGGGAGTTCTTGTCGTTATGAATGATGAAATACACACAGCAAAAAATGTAACAAAAACACACACAAGTAATGTTGCAACCTTCCAAAGTCCACAATACGGCCCAATAGGAATTGTAAATAAAGGTGGTGTGTTCTTCCACCACAAGCCAGTAATCAACAAACCATTACAAGTAGCCAATCTTGATAAAAACGTACTTTTACTTAAAGCTTTTGCTGGAATGGATGATAGTTTTTTCCATGCGATTGACCAGTTACAACTTGATGGTCTGGTTATTGAGGCATTAGGACAAGGAAATTTACCACCAATGCTACTCCCTAGCTTGAAAAATTTATTAAATAAAGGTGTACCAATAGTTCTTGTATCCCGCTGCTTTAATGGTATTGTTCAAGATATTTACGGCTATGAAGGTGGAGGTAGACACCTGAGGGAACTCGGAATGATTTTTAGCAATGGTTTAAATGGTCAAAAGGCTAGACTAAAGCTGATGATCGCATTAGAAACAACAACTGATCGTAAAAAACTAGAAGAGATATTCTCGATATAAATGGTCGGTTAGAATGGTGAATATTGCAAAAGTGAGAGGTGGGCACAACATACATCTCTCACTTTTTTGTTCTTAGTTTTTTTTTTGTATTGCCTCATTTATAAGTTGACCATGAAAACGTCCATTTTCAATAAATATTTCGTTTGCATTATTTCCTGCTGCAATAACTCCAGCAATAAAAATACCTTCAATATTAGTTTCCATCGTTTCAGAATTATAGGTTGGTCGTCCAGTCTCGTGATCAATAGATACACCCATTTTTGTTAAAAACTGATGGTCGGGATGATAGCCTGTCATAGCAAATACAAAATCATTTTTTATTTCTTTTGTTTGTCGATTGACTTGAAACTTTAGTGTATGTTCACCTATTTCAGTAACATTCGCCTGAAATTCCATCGTAATTGTACCATTTCGAACAAGTGCTTCAAATTCTGGTAAAATCCATGGCTTAATGCTAGGCGAATATTCATTTCCTCGATATAACACCGTTACCCTTGCACCAGCTTTTACTAGCTCTAAAGCCGCATCAACACTTGAATTTTTCCCACCAATAACGACAACATCTTTATTAAAGTAGGGATGCCCTTCTTTAAAATAATGAAATACCTTTGGTAAATCCTCACCAGGTATATTCATATAGTTGGGATGATCATAATAGCCTGTTGCAATTACAATATTTTTTGCTTCATATACCTCTTTATTGGTATAAACCATAAAGTAGTTTTCCTTTTTTTCAACACTTTCGACGGTTTCGAACGAATGAATGCGTATCTCTTTTCTACGTACAACTTCCCGATAATAGGCTAATGCCTGGTTCCGAAATGGCTTTCGATTTTCTGTGATAAATGGTACATCACCTATTTCAAGTTTCTCACTTGAACTAAAAAACGTTTGATGTGTAGGATAATTGTAAATTGCATTTACTATATTCCCCTTTTCAATCACTAGAGGCTTTTTCTCTGTATGTTCTAAAGCGATCGCAGCAGAGAGACCACAAGGGCCCCCACCGACTATTATAGTATCTTCCTTAATCACGAATCTCCACTCCTGTGTTAATTAAAATTGTTATTGTTTTCAATATCTTGAAACTCCATAAGCATGTCATTCAATATGATACTCATGCTCTGAAAGAGGACTAAAAGTACTTGAGGGCTATGAATAATTGTATAAGAACAAAAGCGCAAGCGCCTTGAACAGCCTCGGGCAAATAAGACGCTTAAGAATAGAAGGTGTTCTTTACCTTCAATTCTTAAGTGGCTTATGACCTCGAGGGGCTAGGCGCTGGAGATGGATGCCAAACGCTTATCCACAGTACAAGAATTTTATTATTTCCTAGACGATAAAAAAATCTCCTATCAAACATGATAGGAGATTTTTCAATCTGTTGCAAATAGAAGACCTTAGATCCAGCCTCTGAATCTTGAAGCCTCTGCCATTTTTCGCACACCTACCATATAGGCAGCTAAGCGCATGTCAACTCTTCGATTTTGACTTGTATCATAAATATTATTAAACGATTTCACCATTACAGTTTCAAGCTTTTCTTCCACTTCATCTTCAGTCCAATAGTAGCCTTGGTTATTTTGAACCCACTCAAAATAAGAAACTGTTACGCCTCCAGCACTTGCTAAAACGTCAGGAACTAGAAGAATACCACGTTCAGAAAGGATTCTAGTCCCTTCCAATGTCGTTGGCCCATTTGCAGCCTCAACAACAATGCTTGCTCTAATATTCCCTGCATTTTCTTCAGTTATCTGATTCTCGATTGCAGCTGGTACTAGAATATCACAATCAAGTTCAAGTAATTCTTTATTTGTAATTGTATCATTAAACAGCTTTGTTACTGTACCAAAGCTATCACGACGATCAAGTAAATAATCAATATCTAAACCATTAGGATCATGTAGTCCACCATAAGCATCAGAAATCCCAACTATTTTCGCTCCAGCATCATGCATGAATTTCGAAAGATAACTTCCAGCATTACCAAAGCCTTGTACAACAACTCTCGCACCCTCAAGCTTTATGCCCTTCTTCTTTGCTGCTTCACGAATACAGATTGTAACTCCTTTTGCCGTTGCAGATTCACGTCCATGTGAACCACCTAAGACTAAAGGTTTTCCTGTTATAAATCCAGGAGAGTTAAATTCATCAATTCGGCTATATTCATCCATCATCCAAGCCATAATTTGAGAATTAGTAAAAACATCAGGAGCAGGAATATCTTTAGTTGGACCAACAATCTGACTAATCGCACGAACATAGCCACGACTTAATCTCTCTAATTCTCTAAACGACATATCTCTTGGATCACAAACAATTCCACCCTTACCGCCACCATAAGGTAGATCAACAATGCCACATTTCAAACTCATCCATATGGAAAGAGCTTTTACTTCTTTTTCTGTTACATTAGGATGAAATCTAATTCCACCTTTTGTTGGACCGACTGCATCATTATGTTGTGCACGATAGCCAGTAAAGATTTTGACTGAACCATCATCCATGCGAACTGGAATTTTTACTGTCATCAATCTAATTGGTTCTTTTAATAATTCGTAAACTTCTTCAGGATACCCTAGTTTTTCAAGGGCATTATGTATCACCGTTTGTGTGGATTTCAACACATCAAGTTTATCATTTTTAGCACCGGTGTTTTTCTCGGCTACCATTTAAGCTAACCTCCTAAATCTTATCAGTAAATGAAAGAATGTCCACCTTTCAGACATTAGTATACACTTTAAAAATGTTTATGCAAAGAAGAAAAATCATAATTATAAGATTTTCATTTCATTGCGTAAACGATTTCAAGATTAACTAGATTTACGGTTGTAGATTTTGACCATTTTGTTTATTATAACGAGAATTTCAGTAATTTATTAAATGTTTTTCATCCTACATTAAAAACCAAAAAAACGACATATTTTGTGATATGTCGTTTTTTAATAGTTTAAAATAATTCACCAAGAAGTCTTTATCTACCCCACCCTCAAAGAGGTCTACTCATTTTTGTTCTTATTCCAAAAATGATAATAGATTTGTTGGATCGCATTATCTTCCATAATGGTTTTACCGTATTCTTTTAATCTATGGACAGTTAAGGTCGAAGGACTTCCGTATTCAGCTAATATCGAGACTAAGTCATCAAGTTCAATTTGCTGATCGTCACTTAAGAGTAAGTAATAGCGTTCTTGAAAAAATATGACCATACCTTCAAAAACATTTTTTTGATATAGACAACTTGAAAGTTGAATGATATCTTCAAATGATTCATATTCATAGATAACGTCAAAACTTTCATCTAATTTAACTTGCATTTCTATATAATCATCAGAAAAATCATCATCAATCTCGTCGTTTTCTTGACTATTTGTGACAATAACAACCATCCCTTGAGCATGAAGTGAATACACTTCGACAGCAATAGGTCCATGCGCCTCAAAGCCCAATTCCACGCTTGCTTCATTCATCATATCCCTAAATAATTGATGAACTTTTAACGAGTCTTTCCAGAGATCTTCTTTCGTAAGTCCTCTGTCTTTCAAATCATCTGTTGTTAAGAAAATTTTTATCTTATCATAGTTCAGTCGCTCTAGCCGCATCCCATACCCTCCTGCCGTCAGAACGCTCTATATACAATCATAATATGATTTTTATATGAGATGGTTCTAATATTTTTTAACAGTTTACACTCTGTACATAATTAAGACAAGTAAATAATCTTGATTTTAATGCCCTAATTTTTCCTTCAACCATTTTTCCCATTGTTGTTTACATTGACCTAACAGATATTTATCATACTGAGCATTCATTGTTTTACTAAAAGCTTTTCCGTGTAAACCAATTTGTAATTGCTTATATTTTGAAGATAAAGTTTCAACAAGATCCAAGGTTTTCTTTACATTGTTATCTGAATCACATGATAAAAACAGAAACTTTGGTTTGACTTTTTCTAGGACAATTTCAAAATCATCATCTACAATACTCGCTCCTATGTATATTACTTCAAATCCCATAATCCGCAAAAACACAGTAAAGGTTAGCAATTCTAGCTCATATGATTCATCTGGACCACATACAGCAATTACCTTTGGTAATAATCCAATTCCTGGTAGTGTATGTAAAATCATCCCGATTCGGGACCGTAAAAACGAAAAAGCAAAGTGTTTTTGAGGAGTGGTTATGTTGCCGTCTTCCATTTGATCGTCAATTTTCACGAGTAATTCCCCAAGCATATCAATAACCACTTTATCAACAGTATATAGACTAAAAGCTTTATTTAAACGTTCATTAGCTTGGTTTTCATCGAAATTCAGAAGCGATTGAAGGAGCTCGTCCATGAGTTCAACTGACAAATCTACTTCCTTTACTCCGTTCCCAATCTCATTATTGTGATGAATTGGTGCTTGACTATTCGCTAACAAATTGACTGCCTGACTTATCGTAAACCCTTTATTCACTTTATCAATTAACCATTTTAACGTATTGATGTGTTCTTCTGTATATAAACGATGACCTGATTCGTTTCTTTTAGGTGCAATCATTTTATAACGCCGTTCCCATGCTCTAAGTGTACCCGCTTGGATACCGAGAAGAGTAGTAACAGCTTTTATATTATACTTGCCTTCTTGCTTAGACATAGGAAATCCCCCAAAAAGTAAAAACCCTGTATAAAATTATATCGAATCCTTAACAACCTGTAAAATTACGCCAAGCTATTGAATAGACCATGCTTTATGTAAGCATGGTCCATCCTATCATATCATTAGGCTGACTCGCCAAACTTTGTTGTTATTTACCAAGTAATGCGGTGTGGTTGATTGCAGCGAGTGTTGCTCGCTTTCCGCGGGGCGGGCGGTGAGCCTCCTCGGCGTAAACGCCTGCATGAGACTCACCTGTCCCGCTGCTCCAGCAGGAGTCTCGCAATCCGTTTCAATCAACCTGAATTAGTTTTTGTTTTAAAAGCAAAAATCTTTTAGAAAAGAGCATTGTTTTAAAAGCAGCAGCCTTTTAGAAAAGAGCCTATCATTATTTGTCTTATTCATTATGTAAACTAGTATGCTTTAATTGGATAAAATGTGCTTCAGCAGGAGCACCAAGTCTAAGCGGAATTCCTGATGTTCCATATCCATTACTAATTAAAAGTAAAGCCTTTTTTAGATCGTGAAGTTTTCCCTTTTCATATAATCCTAAACCAAATAAACGGATCTGACCACCATGTGTATGCCCACTTAGGATTAATGATATGTTGTCTGTTTTCATTACCTTGTAATAAATATCTGGGTTATGACTTATTAATAGTCTAAAGTCACCTTCAGGTAAATTTGCCAAGGTTAAATCAAGCCTATCTCTGTCCTCACTCATATCCTCTACACCCAACAAGATCAATTTTTCACCAGTCTTTGAAGTTATGGTGGCAGATGAATTATTTAGGATGGTAACACCATGTTTTGTCAGAAGATATTCAAGCTTGTCTTTTCCTACTTCATAATCGTTATTGCCAAATACAAAATAAACTGGCGCAATCTTTTTTAATTCATTTATATTTTGCTCTACCTTCTCAAAAGGTACACCTGCTTCAGTTAAGTCTCCACCAATCACAACAAGATTAATTGAATTCGGAACCATATGTAACAATTTTTCAGAAATGGTTCTTCTATGAATATCAGAAATAAAAAATATCCTGAATGTGTCAAAACTTTTTGGGAAATCATCAAATAAAAGCGTATGTTTTGTTAAACGATTTTCCTTCGCTTTAAAAAGCATGATTATAACAAATGTAAAAAGGATGAAACAAAAAGCAAAAATTATTTTAATTAGCAAGGATAACACCTCAGCATTCTATATACAATAAAGAAGAAAAATATTAATCATTGAATGATTGTAAAGATGGATTATAACATAAAATAACAGTGAACGAAAAAACCCTTCTATTCTACTTTATGAAAAGAAGGGGTAGGCTTATGAGTTCGTAAAATCTGTCTATTTATGAAGGTTTATTTTTTAAAAACTTTTTTAGGTGCATTGATGCCATTTCATTTACTTTCATGAAACAAATTTATATCAAATTCATTCTTCATCATTGAAAATACTTCATGGCGCTTTTGCCATTGTATAGGTTGTGGCCATAATTCTGTGCTTTTTCTTATTACTTCACATCTTAAATTATGATATTCCGTTTCAGCTTTTTCTTCTTTCTTTTTATAATACTGTGCTGTTGCATACCCACCCACGATTAGTAATACAACCAATATGTGATACGTACCATCAAACAATGTATGAAATATCACCTCCAGTTGACCACCAGTAGGTTTGATTATAAATGCATACAAGTAGACAATAAATCCCATTAATAAGATAAAGGTGATGAATTGTGCTTGAAAGCATTTATTTTTATATGTTTCAAACTTTTTTTTGCGCTCAACTAGATGATGAAGCATTTTCTTTGTTGGTTCGTCAGTATGACCATTCAGCAGTTGAATCCTCGTTTCTATAATAACCACTTCCTCTCATACAACGGTTCTTATTGTTACTACATTGTATGAAGTCGTCCACATATATATGAATAGGTTCCATTATAAAAAACCTAATGTGGAATAGCTATTTTATAGGTATCTTCAAAATTTGACCCTCATAAATATTATTTGCCTCTATCCCATTATATTGACGGATAATTTCTTCTCCTGATCGACTCTTATAATATTTAATCGCTATTTTAAAAAGAGTCTCACCAGCAGCAACTTTATGTGTTTTCACTTCAGTATAATCGGTTTCGCTAGATTGTACGGTATCTGTATCATTTGTAGGTTTTTCCGTCGAGCTATCTGTATTATCTTGTTTTTTCTGATTTTCGGAATCCTTTTCAGTTGAATCGGTCTCGGTCTCGGTCTCGGTCTCGGTAGTGCTAGTTGTTCCACTATCATTATTATTTGTTTCAATTTCTTCTACAGGCTTATCTTCTACTTCTTCAGATGAAGCACTGTCCACTTCTATTTCCACAGGATCCTGCTCTTCGTCTGTTTCTTCAGCTTTAGAAATATAAACAGTTTCGTTCCCTGAGGAATTTTTGCTAGTAACAGACTGATCTCCACTGCTACCGAAGTATAAATAAATTGGTAACGCGATTAGTACCAAAATGAAAAACACGGTTAGAATACTTATTAATGGATATTTCATTTTTGGATTTTTCTTTTTTTGCTTATCTTTATGAACTTCACCACGTGGTGGATAATCTCCATGTATTTCTTTATAATCATCAATCATTTTTTCGCGCAAATTTTCCGCTTGGTCAGGGCGTTTATCAAATTCACTCATTTGCTTTTTTCACCCCTTTTAAAAATTGCAACCTAATTTGAATTGCAAACACTAAATCAATTAAAAAATGAGCAATAATAGTTGTATATAAAGTTTCAGTCATTTCATACACAATACCTAACAGAAAACTAATTAAAACGACCATTGTAAATAAAAGCCATTTTGACAGATAGCGAAAATGCAAGATAGCAAATATTAGACTAGCAACCCCTATTCCAAAATGGGTTTGTAACACACCACGAAATAAGATTTCCTCAGAAATCGCTATTAACGCAGTCAAAACAATTATATGTGGAATAGACCTTTTTTCGAAGATTTTTTCATTAATCCCACCATCATCAGTTAAACGAGATGGCGCTACTTTCATTATTATAAAATCTACAATGATAACAATTAATGCTAAACCAATGCCATATATGACAAATAAATAATCTCTGATTATCCACAAATCAAAAAATTCCTCAATCTGATCAAATAAAAAGAACCCTAAAGCAATAGCAATACAAAGTAGTAAAAATTGTGTAAAGTATAAATTTTGAACAATTTGTTTATCTGTTAGTTGTTTAATTAGTTCATTTTGCTTCTTCAACAAAAATTAATCACTCGCCTTACGAAAAATCGTCTTCAATTCTTCTTCCCAATCCACTTCTAAAACTTGTTCTATACTCTCTTCATTACTCTCATAGATCGTATAGTCAACTCCACAGCTGTCACAGCAATTCCTGGTACCTGGATTTGTATATTCCTCATCGAAATAAGCTAATAACTTTTTCCTTCTACACCCCTCAGTTGAAAGCCAATTTGTCATCTTACGTAATTTTTCTTGTTTAATCTTAATCCTGTTCTCAATCTCAGACCAAATGTGTGAAATAAGACTATCTGGCTTGAGTTTAAGATCATTCAATCCCATTAAGTGATTTTCTATATAACGCCATTGAATTTCTGTTAATCCAAATTGTTCATTAATTTTTTCGAAAGGAACTGATTCATTTCTATTTTCCTGCAAAAAATAAATGGTTCGGTAAAGTTTATCATAAGATGGAAATTCAGATTCTACCAATGATTTAGGTACTTCATAATCAGCATCTGTTAACATCGTAACAGCAAGGCTCGGGAATCTATCTCGACCAGCTCTTCCAATCTCCTGCATATAAGATTCCAATTGAGAGGGGAAATGAAAATGGATAACATACCGGATATTTTGCTTATTAATTCCCATTCCAAATGCATTTGTACAGCATACAACTTTTAGTTGATCATATAAAAATTGCTGCTGAATGAGAATTCGCTGCTCTTGATCCATTCCACCATGATAATAACCAATTCCGTTTGCACCAGATTCAATAAGAATTTGGGCGAGTCGTTCTGCCCACAATCTACTTGAACAATATATGACCCCAGGACCTTTTAATGAACGAACTAAATGAAGGATTCGAGTTATTTTTTCATCAATTGTTGTATGTTTTTCTACTGTTAACGCAATATTTGGACGATCAATTGAATAGATGAAAGCTTTATTTCCTGAACGAAATTGTAGAATTTTTTGAATGTCCTCCAGTACCTCTCTTGTTCCTGTTGCTGTCAGAGCTAAGCAAGGAGGCTGACCCAGTTTTTTTCTAATATCCCCTAATTTAGAATAGTCCGGCCTGAAATCATGCCCCCACTGTGAGATACAATGGGCTTCATCTACTACAAACAATGAGATTTTTGCTTTTATTAATGCATATTGTACATAATCATATTGAAGGATTTCTGGAGAAGCATAAATATATCGATATTTGTTGATAGATTGTAAATACATTTTCCTTTTATTAAATGGAATCGTGCTATTTAATGCAATGACGCTCTTCTCGCCTCTTAATTTAATTTGCTCAACTTGATCCTCCATTAATGATAACAAAGGTGAAACAATTAAAATGGGGCCGTTTAAAAGGTATGAAGGCAGCTGATAGCATAGTGACTTTCCCCCTCCAGTAGGAAGCATTGCCACAACATCCTTCCCATTTAAGACCGTTTCAATTATTTCCTTTTGCCCTGTTCGAAAATGTTCAAGATGAAAGTAAGTTTTCAACACTCTACCTAACTGTTGATTCATTCGTTCCTCCCATTCATTGCAAAGACAAGTCTTATTTGAAAGTAGCTGAATTGATGATTTAAATATTCTTTTACTTTTTTCAATTGATGTGTTTTAAGGACCTCAATTGCAGTAGTAATTCGTTTGAAATCCTCTTTCGATAAATAAGGATCTGGCGTATAAGTATTATCATGTAGTGTGATTTCTACGATATGGTCCTCTATCGTGCTCTCCTTTAACCTACGAATAGCAGCAATTTCCGATAGACTGATTCCTTGTAACAAATAGGAGCGTGTTATTGCAGTTGACGCAGTAAGTGTATTTTTTTGTTGCTTATCTTTAATGATCTCCTTTAATACTAAATGTTTATTTCCAATAGCTTGTTGATGCTGAATAATCGAATGAACGATATTCCAAAATTGCAAGTAAATATATATTGGGTCATCTTTATGCTTTAACGCTATTTGATCAAATGTTAGTCCAACTCTCTGACTTGATGTTAGCCTCTGGATAAAAATTGTTGCTTCTTTGTCCGATTGTAAATGTAGAACATGCTTTAATTCCTCGTATAATAAGTTTATTAGATCTGATTTTGTATTTTCCCTTAAAAATTTTTTAACCCATTGCAAATCCTCTTGATTTTTTGTTAATGGCAGGTAATGATGCCTTTCATACACACTATTAGACAAAACCTGAACAAGCAAAGAAAGTCTTCTCCAAAAGACCCTAGCAATATCCCCATATTCCCAACCATTTAATGCAGATGGAATTGGCTTAACTTTTTGATTTTCAGCTAAAATGAAATGACCTTTTTCCGTTAATGCATAATGTTGACTGGTTAATAATTCTATAAGACCATCATTCAATAGTTGTTCACATGCATCATTCACCTGTTGTCGTGAAAGCCTAGGAAAAAGACTGAACATATGTGATAGGTTAAAAAGTTTGCCATCTTGAATTGTTTGTGAAGATTTTTTCCCATTAAGCAAATGATATATAGCGGAGAGAGATCTTTCTCCATTAAGATGTTTAACACAATTTAGCAGTACAAAATGAAAATAACCATGTTTCATTATATCACCCTACAATGTTTGACAATATTCGAGCCACACTGTTTATTTTAACAAATTTTTGGACATTCGTTTACAATTTAAGCATATTTTATTGACTACTTTAGTTATGAAAAGGATTATCAATAGAGTTTTTTATTGAAATGTCCAAAAAACAGATTTACAATACTAATTAGGAACATCATTAGCTGTTGACATCAGTAAAAAAGAATTACTCAACTTTTAAGTTCTACCATATGATGATATGGTATTAATTTTTTCAGGAGGTTTGTTTTAAATGGCAAAATATACAATCGTAGACAAAGACACTTGCATCGCATGTGGTGCTTGTGGAGCTGCAGCACCAGACATTTATGATTATGACGATGAAGGTATCGCATTTGTTACCTTAGACGATAACCAAGGTATTGTCGAAGTTCCAGAGGTACTTGAAGAGGATATGATGGATGCTTTTGAAGGCTGTCCAACCGATTCAATCAAGATCGCTGACGAAAAATTCGATGGTGACGCGTTAAAATTTGAATAGTAAATTAAAACCCTCTGCTTAGTAGCAGAGGGTTTTTGTTATACTTGCTTATAATTTATAACTAATTGGTTTGTTAACCAAGTTCTCATTTTCGACATTAAAGCGATTATCAGCAGTGTGACACTCAATCCTTTTATGAGGTTGAATGGTAAAATTGCCGCAACAACTAACTGTCTTGTTGCTTCTGAAGTCATCGCAGGCATATTTAAAAATAAAGTATATGCGGGCATGATGACAAAATAATTTAAAATGCTCATAATAACTGTCATTAACAATGTACCGATTGCAAGCCCAACAAGTAGACCCTTCAGATTTTTAAATCTTCTAAACAGATACGCTGACGGTAAAATAAATAATGAACCAGCAATAAAGTTTGATATTTCACCTACAGGAACGCCTGTCGCACTTCCTTGAATTAGATAATGAAGAATATTTTTTATGGCTTCTACCATTAGTCCTGCTGCTGGTCCAAAAACAATCGCAGCAATTAAAGCAGGTACATCACTAAAATCAATCTGTAAAAAGCTTGGTAAACCCGGAAATGGGAAATCAAGCATCATGAGTAAGTATGCTATACTGCTTAGCATTCCTACTGTTACATGTTTTTTAACTTTACTTTGTTGCATCATTTTTCTCTCCTTTTCTGATCGCACTCGAAAAAGAGAAAGTTCTTAGACTAAATAAAACAAGCCACTGTATCATCATTGTCTTATTAAGAACAACAATTACATCAGGGGCAATTTCACAAGTCTAAATAAACGTTAAAAACTGTAAATTTTAAACGTTTGAACCTCCATCTTCTCTCATCCAGACTATACTGTCGGTTCTGGATTCACACCAGATCCTGCCCAATAATAAAGGCTCGCGGACTTAGAAAAATACTTTTCATCACCGCCGGTCGGGAATCACACCCTGCCCCGAAGATTGATCATTTATTTAGTTTTTAACTCTTAGGTAGTATATTACTTTAACCGACTTTTGTATAGAAAGATGTCTTCTTTCCACTTTAGGACTTGGAGATAAGCCAAGTTTCCCTAGAAATATCTTACTATTCATAAACTACTTTGTATTTCATTTTTAATATAGCGTAATATCGAAAACGCTTTCTCGCTTTAGCGCTTTAACGACTCGTTGACAAAATTCCCTTAATATGTTAAATTATCTGATATTTAAACTGTACTGTAGGGGTGATTTTAATATGATCCATGTTCTAGTTTCAGACTCAATGAGTAGCGAAGGTTTACAACCATTATTAGATGCATCACATATTAATGTTGTGCAAAAAACGGTTGAAGAGGTTGAAGATGAGCTGCACTTGTTTGATGCATTGCTAGTTAGAAGTGCTACCAAGGTTACAGAAGATTTGTTTAAAAAGATGACAAATCTTAAAATTGTAGGTCGTGCTGGTGTTGGTGTTGATAACATCGATATTGAGGCTGCAACAAAGCATGGTGTTGTCGTTATAAATGCACCAAATGGAAATACAATTTCAACAGCAGAGCATACTTTTGCGATGATGGCATCATTATTACGTCACATCCCTCAAGCGAATGTTACAGTTAAATCAAATGAATGGAATCGTACTGCATTTGTTGGTACAGAATTATACGGTAAGTCTTTAGGTATTATCGGGTTCGGTAGAATTGGTGGAGAAATAGCGAAGCGTGCTCGTGTATTTGGAATGAATATTCTCGTTTTCGATCCATTCCTTACGAAAGATCGGGCAGAAAAAATTGGTGTTAGTAACTGTACATTAGATGAGCTTTTAACTAATGCTGATATTATCACAGTTCATACACCGCTTATAAAAGAGACACGAGGTATTCTCAACAAAGAAACAATTGCAAAAACAAAAAAAGGTGTATATTTATTGAACTGTGCACGTGGTGGAATCATCGATGAAACAGGATTGATACATCATCTGGAAAACGGTCATGTTGCTGGAGCTGCCTTGGACGTATTTGAAGTAGAACCTCCAGTTAATAATAAGCTTCTTAAATTTGACAATGTTATCGTAACACCACACTTAGGTGCTTCAACAAAAGAAGCTCAATTAAATGTTGCAGCTCAAGTAACTCAAGAGGTATTAAATTTCTTAGATGGTAAACCAGTTACATCATCTATTAATTTACCAACTCTTACAAAAGAGCTTTTCGATAAAATTCAGCCTTTTTATCACCTTGCTAAAAAGATGGGTAATATTGTTTCACAATGTATGAAGGTACCAGTACAAGAAGTTGCGATTCAATATGAAGGATCTGTGGCTGAACTTGAAACTTCATTCATTACGAAAGCATTATTATCAGGATTTTTAGGCGCTAGGGTTGATATAACTGTAAATGAAGTTAATGCAGGTATGATTGCTAAAGAAAGAGGCATTACGTTTAGTGAGAAAATCACCACAAATAACTCAGGTTACGAAAATTTATTAGAAGTAAGAGTAATTGGCGACAATCAAAACTTTGTTCTAAGAGGTACCCATGTTCCACACTATGGAGAACGAATTGTCGGTATTAATGACTTTAATATTGATTTCTATCCAACAGGATATTTATTGTACATTCAACACCAAGATAAACCAGGTGTAATTGGACGTGTTGGTAAAGTGTTAGGCGATCATGAGGTTAACATCGCTACTATGCAGGTAGGTCGTAAAGAAAAAGGCGGTGAAGCAATCATGATGTTAGCTTTTGACCGACCTTTAGATGATACATTAACTAGTCAATTATCATCATATGATGATATTGTTTCTGTAAAAACAATTGATTTGTAATAAGTAAGTTTCTGTGGCTGAACACTATAAAGTGGTTCAGCCACTTTTTATTAAATTCTCTTGTAATGTGGATGTCGATGTGTCGTTATCTATATTACAAGAATTTCACGCTAAACGCTAAGAAAAATGAAGGGTTGACTATAAGGATTTAGAAGAGTCTAGTTTTTACTCATCATTCGTTTTTACTAATTAATAAATCTTGTTGAGGATGAATGAGTTCATTGCTTAATCGATTTGCCTTTTTTATTGCTTCAGGATTCATACTAAACTCTTTGGCAATTGACTAAAAGCGTGTCACCAGCTTTCACAACATAGCTTTTTCTTTGTTCAGATAGACTTTAAGCTCTTGTCCTGGGTAAATAACATCAGAGTCTAACTTATTCCATTCCAGTAATGATTTAATCGTTACCTTATAGTTTTGTGACAATTCCCAAAGGGTGTCACCCTCTCTAACTGTTATCACCATTTTTTGCAGATTTTTTTCTTGTTGTTCACTTACAGTTTTCTCAATAGAAGTAGAATGAACCTTTGTTTGAACTAACTTCTGTTTTACTTCAGTCGAATCTTGAACTTTTTGGATTGACTCTCGATCAATGGTATTTTGATCGTGCTCTGCATGAACAGTTGAATTTGACAAATCGAATACAAATAAAGGATCTAATGCATGTGATTTATCATAAGTCCATTCTCCTTCATGCAATTCAAAGTGTAAATGCGTTCCTGTAGATACACCAGTATTGCCGATAATGCCAAGAGTTTGACCTCTTTTAACCATATCTCCTTCTTCAACCATTCTCCTACTTAAATGAGCATAAACAGTTTCGTAGCCTTCTGGATGTTCAACAAATACTACATGTCCATATGTATTGGAGTAATATGATTTTGTTACTTCCCCATCCGATACTGAGACAATTTCTTCCCCTTCAGGAGCAGCAATGTCAATTCCTTTATGGTTACCATTTCTCGTGCCAAAGGTATCCGTAATTTTTCCATCAACAGGCTGTACCCAGTTATCATCTAACTCATCTATGTATGATTGTGCTTTCACTGGATTACTTCCCATAAAGATCATTCCAATAAAAAGTCCAATCATTGTCATCACCATAATATGTCTTACTTTAACTAACATTTTTTTCCCCCTACATTTTTTTGCTTTTTCGTAACGATCCGTTTTAAATCCATCACCTAAATAAGATCGTTATTAAGTGATTTTACGAAGGATTTACAATACTACACCAGCATGTACGAAAAACGCACTTTGTATGCTCAGGCTTGAAGTGAAAGTTACAAATGATAATATCCTATCCACTTTAAAGATTGATCATTCGACAAATGGCAAGTCTCATTTTGCTACACGGACATTGTATGTATGCTCGTCTGGAAAAAGAACAATTGTAGTATATTACATTTATTACCTGAATATACACAAGTTGAAATTTTAATGTAAATAATCCCTACTATAGCTTTAAAATGGAAATAAATGCTAGTTGAAACAAAACAAAAAGAGACTCTAAATGAACTGCACCCCAAATGTTAGACACAACTAACATTTGGAGGTGTAGTTTTTTTATGACAAAGTATTCACTTGAAACAAAAATTTCATCAGTAGAGCACTACATGAAGGGTACTAGCTCTTTTAAAGATACAGCGAATCTCTTTGGTGTTACTTTGACGGCTTTAAAAACTTGGGTAGCACAGTATAAAGAACAAGGTACGGAAGGATTAACTTCAAGGTATACAAACTATGATATTCGCTTTAAAATGGACGTAATTAGTTATATGAACGATA
>NZ_JAGDEL010000018.1 GCF_017497975.1 Metabacillus bambusae
TTAAACTAGTAGCTGATACAGTAAAAGAAGCCATAAAAAAAAGAGATGTGAAAGGACTCCTATTACATAGCGATCAAGGATTCCAGTACACCTCAAAAAGATATAACAAACTATTAAATAGATACAATATTAAGCAAAGTATGTCTAGGAAAGGAAATTGTTTAGATAACGCATGTATGGAGAGTTTTTTTAGCCACTTTAAAGCTGAATGTTTTTACCGATACCAATTTGAGAGTTCAAATGAGGTTAAGGAAGCAGTAAAAAATTATATTAAGTTTTATAACAATAAACGTTTTCAAAAAAAATTAAATAACCTTAGGCCTACTGAATATAGAGCTAAGGCTGCCTAATAAGTGAACCTTTTATTAATTGTCTACTTGACGGGGATAAGACCAACTTGAAGATCCTTTTTTACTATTTGTTAAGTTATTTTTACTAAGTTATGACACCCAATAATACCTTGATAATATAGTAGTAAGAAAACGGTATCAATTCTTGTGAGTTATGACACTATAAAAAAGCCCCAGAACTCTTTATAGTACGTTGTTTTATAATATTATTTTTTAGTATTAAAAAATCCCTTTTGTGTGACAGTATGTTTTTTCTAACTGTCTATACAAAAGGGATATATTCAGGTTCGATATCCTATAAGATTTTAGCTTTTGGTTTACCTTTGAAGTTCAGGATATTGCCAGATTCCAGAAGTTCTAAACAAGTCACGGTAGATAACTAAAATTTCATCTTTAGATACTTTGTGTGCTTCCTCTAACGATGGATAATCCAAATAAACAATATGGCCATTTTTGATGTAATATACTATCAGGTGATGAGTATATGAAAACATTTCAAAAAGTTTCCAAAAATGATTTGCTTTTTCCTTTTTCTTTTGTTTATCAAGATACGAAAAGTCCTCAAAGGGAACTGTCTGATCATATGCATGATTATTATGAAATTGTTTATGTCTATGGTGGCAAAGGGACTTTTTTTATCGGTGATGTTCTTTATGATATGAAACAAGGGGATGTGTTCTTGATCCCAAACAATACAATTCATCGAGCAATGCCCGATAAGGACGATCCTGTTACATCAACGATTATTTTTTTCAGTCCAATATTAATTTATAATAACTTTGTGGATGATTCCTTTTCTTATTTAAACTTGTTTGATATTACAAAGAAATTAAAAAACTATAAAATATCCTTTCTATCAGAAAAGCGCAAAGAAATGGAAGAGCAACTTCTAAACATTTATCAAGAAACAATAAGCACTGAGCCAGGCTCCAAACATGCATCCTTGCTTATTGTTCACAGAATTCTGATCGATTTATATCGCACTCGGATGAAAAATAATGAGAACATAACAAAGAAAAGTACATATAGTTCAGATTGGATTTCAGACATTCTAACCTATATAAATGACCATCTAAGTGAACCATTAACATTAACAAAACTCGCAAGTAAATCCTTGGTCAGTCCCTCTCATTTCAGCAGAGTATTCAAGGAAACTACCGGAATAGGGTTAATAGTGTATCTGAACACGAAAAGAGTTATTAAAGCTAAAGAACTTTTATTAGAAACGAATCATACCCTTTCACATATCGCTGAAATATGTGGTTTCGAAAGCATGTCTCATTTTCATCGAATTTTCAAAAAATATATCAATATGACTCCATCAGTTTATAGAAAAGAAAATACTCAACAGACCAGTAAAAAGATGAACTGATTATATTAAAAGGCTGTTTTCACAAACTTTGTTGCTATTTACCAAGTAATACGGTGGTTGATTGCAGTGAGAGATGCTCGCTTTCCGCGGGGCGGGCGGTGAGCCTCCTCGGCGTAAACGCCTGCATGAGTCTCACCTGTCCCGCTGCTCCCGCAGGAGTCTCGCAATCCGTTCCAATCAACCTGAATTAGTTTTTGTTTTAAAAGCAACAATCTCTTAGAAAAGAGCCTATTAAAAAATACTAAAGGCGCTTGAATGAAGCGCCTTTAGTTTAGTATAAGTAACCCTTTTTTGGCTGTTACACCCCGAAACGATCAGTTCCACAAAGCTAGATTATTTGCTGTAAAGCTACCCAATTATGTTTGTTTACTTCATAACACAGTTCTTCTTATACTAGGAGGTTAAATTTTTTCCGAATAAATGCGATACAGAGCAACAATATCGGAAAAACAATTTGCAAAGGTATATGAAAGTATAATGTGAAAAAATCTAACCCAATTTCATTATGTCGAATTTGGTTTGATGCGATTAAAAGGGATAATGGGGTAATAATAGTCCCTAGGCCAAGGAATACAGAACGATTTTGTTTTAATTTAAATAATTGAGCAATCCCGACAGCTGAACCGAATGTCCATCCACCAATCTTAAAAAACACGCCAGCTAACATCGTTAAAATAACCAATGCATCAAATCGTTCCAGAAAATCTGCAATTGAAACCATTCGAGCAGCAGTAAGAAGAGGAAAAAAATCCTGGCTATATATTTCAGGTCCTAATACAGATAAAACCATGATCAAATTTATTGTCATTAAAACACCTGTAAATAGTATCGCTGCCATGCCTACAGCTCTTTTTCTCCCCATATTGTTTAAATAAGGGAAAAACATACTAATGATGATTGACTCTCCGAATGGAAAGGTTAATACTTTTGGAAATACTTCTTTTAAAATTGGTTTTGGGCCATTTCCTAAAATAGGGGAAAGATTGTTTATATCAAATTCTTTAACAGTTAATAACAGAACCCAAATGATACTCAAGGCCATAATATAGGAAGGAATAACGGCTTCTCCCATTCTGCTGAATGTTTCAATTCCACCTCGAAAACAATATACAATTAATACCATAAAACTACCTATTACAAATACCAGTGGGGTTTCGACTAAGATTGATGCAGCGAGAATTTCAGCGAAATCTCTACAAGCTCGAGCAGCTAAATATGTAAAATAGCTGATATAAATCAAAATAAATGGGATGGCCAAAAACTTCCCAATAATTTTTGGGATCATCTGGATCAGCGTATCATCTGGATAATAGTTCGATAATTTTGTATACACTAACATCAAGATAAAGCCACCTAGCATAGACACCAAAATAACTAACCAAGCATCTTGTTTTGCCTCTCCACCTAATCCAAAAACAAAAGTATTACCAATTTGAAACCCCAGTATCACATAAAATAGCTGAAGAGGACTTATTTTTTCGTGTTTCATTTTATCACCCTAAAGGATATTGAAAAATTATTTGTTGGAACTTTATATAATACCAGTAACGATCCTTACTCATTTTGGTTATTTTATCCGTTAATAGAATTTCTATTCTATTGCGACATTCATAAAGATGTTCTTATTCAATAAGTGAAGATAGTTTCCAAAGTTTTTGCCACTCCATTATTATCGTTGGTTTCAGTTACTTCTTTTGCTAAGTACTATAATACTCATATTACTTTTCCCATTGCAACGGGATAGCCACATAGCTTAAATAATCCTATTTCATTAAAAACCTCACCAAATACTACTATTTTATTAAGAGATATTCTAAGTTTTTAGATATCACTTTAACATTCTGTTACGGCTAATACCCCTGATTGCGGAAGATCGTTCATGTTCCACTTCTTTTTTAATAATTAGAATTTGCTTTTATCTATATTTTCATTATAAAACTTAGGAAATACCAATGTTTTCAATGCTTATGAGCATATTTATTTTAATTTAACAAATAATATTTAATGATTTTAGACATCTTAAAGGAGACATTCTATGGAAAAGTTTATACAAAACTTAGATTTGTCAGCAAAAGGTATATGGTTTCCAATTACTTTATGTATTATCGCTTTGATTTACATACTTTTCATGCCAAAACGATTAAATTGGAAAGAAATTTATCTTACCTTTGGTACGATTGGCTATGTAGCATTAATAATAGATATGTTCTTTATGTTAAATTACTTTGATGTCTTTGATTTAGGCCGTGAGCCAAAGCAAGAAGGAATTGGTGATTTGATAAGTTATGGTATCATCCCTTCTTGTTATGCTGTAATATTTCTTAACCATTTAAAACAGGAAAAGAAATGGATATATGTTACTCTCTTTACACTTTTGTCCTTCCTATCTGAATGGATGCTTGTTCAAGTTGGATACATGAAGTTAAAAGGATGGCATACTTGGTGGTCTATCCCTGTATTTATTATTGTTTTTGCTTTTTGGTTGCCTTGGCATTTAAGGTTAATACGAAGGGAGTCATAATTTTAGGTAATCAAATGACCTTGAGCCTGCATAGAACTAATTTGTTATGGAGTTTACGTCTAATATTTTAGAATTATATTACCTTAGATAGTTAAACAAGACACAAGGTATCTTATGAATATGATATATAAATTTAGTTTACATAAATACGATGTTATCATCACTGAAAAGGAATCTTCGTTTGGGATGTTGACAAATGTCCCTTCAAACATAAAAGAAGATGAATATCTACTAATGTAGTGTTCATCTCACTTTTATTCACTATATTCTATGTCTATTAAAAAGGCTCTTTAGTTTGTCAACACCTCCCGTTTGAGGATCCATTTACACTACTAGTTCCTTCATATGTTAATATTTTATCGATTATGTATTTTAAATATTCAGAATTATAATGGCGTTATTCTTGAGTAAAGGAATAGATTCGATAAACACCATCAATTTCAAAACAAATTAGCAAATACAATGTAGGAAAGTAGCGAAGCTTGATTATCAATTCTGCTTATCCTGTCACAACACCATATAACTGTTCATTCACATCAAGATGATTTGTGTTGATAAAAGTTAAAGTTTCAATTAGTTCTTTTGTTTCCTTCCTATGTTTTTTTCGTGAAATGGCACGCTTCGGAGCAGTTCTAAATAAATACTCCTCTTCCTCTGTCTCAGGGATTACTTCTGGTACAGGCACTGGTTTTCCATTGTCATCCACAGCTACAAGAGTCTGGAACGATACCGCTGCAATTCTTCTTTCTCCTGTCATCAAGTCTTCAGCAGTAGAGCGAATAAAGACTTCCATCGAAGTTCTGCTTGTCCATGTTACATAAGCTACTAAACAGATTGAATCTCCTACTCGAACCGGGGAAAGGAAATCGACGGAATCTGTAGAAGCTGTGACACAAGGTCTTCTTGCATGGCGGGTTGCAGATAATACAGCCACTTCATCTATTAACTGCATGAGTCTACCACCGAATAATGTGTGGTGATGCTGCGTATCTGGTGGAAGAACAACATTGGCTTTGACACAACGCGAAAGTTTACAGGGTTTAGCATCCATAATATCACCTCATAATATAGTAAATATAAATTGTATTATAACAGATGTATTATTAATTTGTTGTTATATTATAGTCAGTAAGTAAAATAGGTAAAAATACCTATCACCTATAATGAAAATAAGCGCTCATCCTTGTTACTGGAAAGCGCCCAATGTGGAGCATCATTAATCTTTGCCCTTTTGAATTTCATAGACTTCCTCTTTTTCAACAACCTTATAGTAACTTCACATTTTAAAATGTTGAATGCTACATTTACAAACATACATCGATAGATTAGAGGATTTCCTTATAATAACTTAGGGTAGGTACTAGCATATTTGAGTTATAGATACTATCAAGTTCTGAGCTAGTTACCCACTTAATATCACTTACCTCATCTTGCTGAAGCTCTGTTGCTGATAGATCAAAACTTTGGTCAAAAAGCCATATATCACAGAAATTATTATATTTATCACGTCGTTCACTTTTTACTAACCCACCATTAGATCTTAATAAACTTATCCCTATTTCTTCTTTTACTTCTCGTAAAGCGCCTTCAAGACTCTCTTCTCCTGCTAAGATAGATCCCCCTGTACATTCCCATAGATTTGGGTGAGTCTTATCTGGATGACGTTTAGTCAAGAGAATTTCACCTTTATTATTTCTAATCCATACATGAACAACTATATGATAATAGCCTCCCTTTAATTGATTTCCACGTTTATGAGTCCTATTTGTCTTATTCCTATTCTTGTCATATAAATCCCACTGCTCCAAAAAATCCCCCCTCCCCAACCTTAAAAATCACTTCAAGTTTTAGAGTATTTGATTTTTTATTTATTGGTGCTTTCCTACATACGTTACATTAGAATTCAACATAAAAGGGTTGAAGACTGTCGTTTAGACAATATTCTATTCTTTGCCGGAAATTTTTCCAGGTGACCATCTCTAGTGCCTTTGTTATTGGAAAAAAACCTACTTCTAAACTTTCAGAACTAGTTGTTAATTCTCCACCTATAGGTACACCCAAAAACAATGTATTACATATTGATCCCCTTACATTCTGAAATACACCACAAAATCTAACTACTTCAATATCAATACCCGATTCTTCCTTTGTTTCTCTAATAGCAGCGTCCTTTAACGATTCCCCTTCTTCAACCTGCCCACCAGGCATTTCCCATCCTCTACGCGGGCCTTTAATTAATAAAATTTCATTTTGATTATTTAATACAATAGTAGCTGCTGATACAATATGTTTGGGTGGTGACATATTTAACCTCCATAAAAGTTAATGCTTTATTTGTGTCAATTCTATAATTTTGTATAGTAATCCTCCTTAAGTTAAATATTTTAGTTAATACAAAAAGAAAAACCAAATTTAGTGAAATTGGGCTTTTCTTTTTATTGTTTTTTGGCTTTGATTGACTAATTCTATTTCTTGATTCTGAGCAGACATTACTTTATCAGTTTCACTTATCGATATTTTTTTTAATGATAAATACATGCAAGAAAAAACTAATCAAACGATTACGGATTTACCGGTACGCATATTTCGCAAGAAGGGTTATTAATCATATCATCAGTGTATCTTTCGAAAATGGGTTTGTTATCAATTTGATATCCATTGTTTTGTAGAGATGAAAAAATATACGCGTATGCTTTTTGAATATCTTCTGCTGTATGTTTGACTTCGTAAATAAGGTATTTCCCACCAGAAAGTTCCCTTTTTCTCATTGAATCATCCATTTGATAATCTTCTGATATCACAATACAAGCATCAAATCTACAGTTTTCAGGAAGTGTTGTCTCAGGGTTATCTTGTGGGATTGCAAGTAGAATTGCCGATTTAAGTAGATTTTTCTCCTTAGCCCATTTTTTTAACTTCTCCATTACTTCAACATTTGCAGGACCATATGGACCAACTCGTCGTACATAAGCGATGCGATAGTTTGGTAGTGTTTCGACTTTAAATTTCATAGACTCTTTCTTCCCTTCTTCATTTTTATTTATTTGTTACATTTACGAATGTAGCATGCTTTAAAAATATATACATTTTATTATTTAAAAATTTTTGAAATTTTGTAAAATAATGTTTTTTCAAATAAAGTTAGCAAAAGTTAAAGATTTGGTTGCTGCGGCAGCTATTTTTCTTGTTCCACTAACGAACCAGGTTTAATAGGAAAATCATATATAAATGCAAAACACCTCCATAAAAGATATAATTGATACCTTAATTTACTAAACTAGACGAGGGTATACAACAAAGGCAGCTTTCGATTTCTGACCGAAAGCTGCCTTTATTCATTGGAACCTAATCATCCTTGCCAGATAAAATTCTGCATTGATACTGATTAATTAATTAAAAGGATAGGTATAAGGAAAACTTTATATCAGCTCTTTGCTATGAGCCTTACAAGACCAAACCACTACAGGAATAAGCAGAAGTGAGAGAAGAGCTCCAGCAAGTGATAGTACTGTATAACTAGAATGAGCGACCACCATTCCTGATAACGCACTGCCTGAAGCACCTGATAATGCAATCAAGACATCAACCGATCCCTGTGCTTTTGCACGAATCGATGGATGTGTAGCATCTATGATGAGAGCCGTTCCGCTAATTAAGCCAAAGTTCCATGTTTTTATTTAATATATAAGATTAATCGACAGTCATTTTAACTATTTTAAAGAAAATTTAAAGCATTATGATATCACACAATTTCCTGATTAATGTTACAAAACAAAAATAACTGTAGAGTTTTATCTCTACAGTTTATTACTTTAAAGCATATTTTCGCCAAAGGTTTATTGAAGCATATCATTGCCAAAACGGCAAAATTATGGTTCAAGTCACAGACAAAACAAAAACCACCAAATATGTATTTGGTGGAGACGGTGGGACGTGCTATTCCATACTTTCGACATGGCACTGACTATATCTTGAACCTGACAGATACAGGTCCTTCGGCGTCTTATACGAAACATTGATTTACCTGTAATGAATCAGGCAGGTTTTCGTATCCTAGTACTACCAATCATGGCAGCCTATAAGTCGATACACGGCTGTTGGATTACTCCACATACCGCTCGGCATTGCCCTATCACATTTTTGTGACTTAGGTTTCACCGATAAAGCCGAATTTTCACTTATGTGTTACCACATAAGGCGACTAATAACTAATCGAACCCACGTCCAGAAACATCGCCACTTAAGCGTCTACGAGCGTAGTCGATATATTCGCAGTTTCGCTAACTCCTATGCCTATCGACAGGCGTCAGAGCAGCTAGTCTGATTGGTCTCTTCCATCATCCCCAGACGGAGGAATTAGGCGTAGTCCACTAAGAGTGAGTCCCTTACCCTACCACATGGACGATGGAGGGAGGAACAGCTACGCAGTTATTAAGCTGCGAAAGCTAAGTTATTGTTAGTTTTGCCAGTTATTATTGGCGTGACGTTTTAACGAAGACGATCCCTTCGGCCCGCAACCTAAGCTCGAACTACCCCTGTCGAATCCGTAACGTCCCCATGATAAGCCGTATTATACCAGCTAGGGAATACGGGAGATAAAGCAGTTAAAGCTTAATTGCTTATGAAATTGTTGTGAAGGAATTAACCTTCATTTTTGATGACGTGTTAATCTGCCATCAGAGTTGTAAGTGACTGTCTTACAAAATCTATTATAACAGACTGATACAAGAATGCAATTGTAAGGTTTTTCCTACTATTCCTTTTGACGTTCTCTAAAGGCACGTTCGATATCACGCTTAGCTTCTTTTTTCTTTAAATCCTCACGTTTATCGTATTTCCTTTTACCCTTACCAAGGCCTATTAACACTTTAGCATAACCATTTTTCAAATACATTTTTAATGGTACTAGTGCATAGCCTTCTTCTTTCGTAGCACCTATTAACTTTACAATTTCACGTCTATGCAATAAGAGCTTTCTTGTGCGTAATGGTTCATGGTTATAACGATTCCCCTGCTCATATGGACTAATGTGCATATTGTGCAAATATACTTCCCCATGTTCCACTCGTGCGAAGGAATCCTTTAATTGTACTCGGCCATTACGTATTGATTTTATTTCAGTACCTTGAAGGACAATGCCGGCTTCATACGTTTCTTCAATTGAGAAATCATGATTAGCCTTTTTGTTTTGAGCTAATACTTTTCCAGTTCCTTTAGGCATTGCTTGACCCTCCCTTTAATAGCTATTTCAGATAGCGATAAATTATATTTTAGCAAAAATTGGACTTTTCCTCAATATGTACGTGTTAATTCGAACAAAAACGAATGAAATGATTGAACTTAGATGGTTTTTTTTGCAATTTTGATCTTTTTTTTGCAACTTACTTGGTTTTTTTGCAAATTTAGGTTATTATTTTGTAACTTTCATTATTTTTTTTGCAATTTAGGTCATTTTTTTTGCAACTCCCAATAATTTGCAGCCACGGCAATTTTTTGTAGCTTCCAATGATTCTGCATACCCGACATTTTTGCAACTACCAATGATTTCGCAGCCCCGCCCATTTTATTATCCAAAGTAAATTTGTTTTACAACTTAATGAGGGTCTGACACAAGTTGTCTGTGCCAGACCCATCTTTTAAAATGATCAAGCTTTCTTTTTCTTTTTCCGCTTCGCTTTCGGTGCATTTTCATAGTGCTTTTTCTTCTTTTTTCGTGGTGGACGTGTTGACCAGTCGCCATCCTTATCCTTTTCCTTATCTTTTCCACTGCCGTTTCTGGTACCTTTTTGATTTGAATCTTTTCGACCTTTACCAGCTATGATTACCTTCGGCCTGTCCTTTGCTTGTGGTCTTCTTGTTCCCTTCATGCCAACGATCTCAAAGTCGATTGAGCGCTCTTCTTTATTGACATTTACGACACGGACCGTAGTTTCATCACCAATTCGATACACATTTCCAGTACGTTCGCCAATCATTGCGTAATGACGTTCATCATATCGATAATAGTCATCCGTCATATAGCTTACATGAACAAGACCTTCAATTGTATTTGGGAGCTCAACAAACATACCAAAGTTTGTAACTGAGCTGATCATGCCGTCATATTCTTCGCCAATTTTATCAAGCATGTATTCAGCCTTTTTCAACTCATCTGTTTCACGCTCTGCTTCAACCGCTCTTCGTTCCATATTTGATGCTTGTTCTGCAATGACAGGTAAGCTTTCTCCCCATCTTGAACGGGTCGCTTCATCGACTTTGCCTTCAATTAAGTATGTTCGAATTAAGCGATGAACAATTAAGTCAGGATAACGACGGATTGGTGAAGTGAAATGTGTGTAATATTCCGTTGATAATCCAAAGTGACCTAGGCTTTCTGGGTCATATTTTGCTTGCTTCATTGAACGAAGCATAACCGTTGATATAACCGTTTCCTCCGGTGTTCCCGCTACTTCCTCCAAAATATTTTGCAATGCTCTCGGATGGATTTCGTTAGCAGAACCTTTAACCGTGTATCCGAAATTTGTAATAAACTCTAGGAAACGCTGAAGTTTTTCAGTATTCGGGTCTTCATGAATCCGATAAATAAACGGCACGTTCATCCAGTGAAAATGCTCGGCAACTGTTTCATTTGCTAATAACATGAATTCTTCGATCAATCGTTCTGCAACCGAACGTTCTCGAATCACAACATCATGTGGGTGGCCTTCATCATTTACAAGCACCTTTGCTTCTTTAAAATCAAAATCTATTGCACCACGGTTCATTCGTTTTGTACGTAGAATTTGTGCAAGTTCACCCATTTGCTCAAACATTGGTACAAGCTTTTCATACTTTTGTAAAAGTGCCTCATCACGATCTTCGAGGATTTTTTTTACATCAGAGTAGGTCATCCGTTCAGTCGTTTTAATGACACTTTGGAAGATCTCATGTTTTACAACCGTTCCTGCCTCATCGATTTCCATTTCACATGACAATGTTAGTCGATCTACCTTTGGATTCAATGAACATATTCCATTTGAGAGACGATGAGGAATCATTGGGATTACTCGGTCTACAAGGTACACACTTGTCCCACGCTCTAATGCTTCACGGTCAATTGGGGACTGCTCTGTTACATAATGACTTACATCGGCAATGTGAACACCTAGTTTGTAGTTTCCATTTTCTAATTTTTGAACGGTAACAGCATCATCTAAATCCTTTGCATCTGCTCCATCAATAGTCACAATTATTTCATTACGTAAATCACGGCGGTCTTTTAAATCTTCTTCTTTAATTGACTCTGGTACATCGTTTGCTTGTTGGATGGCTTCTTCAGGAAACGGACCTGGTAGTCCATGTTTATGAATAACAGATAAAATATCAACACCAGGGTCATTTTTATGACCTAAAATATCAATTACTTCACCTTCTGCACTCATACGTCCTTCAGGATAAGTTGTTAGTTTTACAACAACTTTATGGCCCTCTACTGCCCCATTTGCAGCATTTTTGGGAATGAAAATATCATTGGCAATTTTTTTATCATCAGGAATAACAAAACCAAAATTTTTGCTTTCTGTATATGTCCCAACAATTTCTTTTACGCCTCGTTCTAAAATACGAATAATCGTACCTTCTTGACGTGATCCACCTGCAGACTTAGCGCTTACTCTTACTAAAACAATATCACCATGCATCGCTGTTTTTAGTTCGGTAGGTGGGATAAATACATCATCTAAGCTAGTATCTTCAGGGTCTACGAAAGCAAAGCCTTTAGCATGACCGATAAGCTTCCCTTTTAATAAATTCATTTTTTCTGGTAAGCCATAACGGTTACTTCTCGTTCTAACGACTAATCCTTGATCCTCCATCGCTACTAACGCTTTGACAAAATCTTTAAATTCAGCTGAGTCCTCTATTCCAAAGGCTTCCTCTAGTTCTTGAACGGTAAGAGGCTTGTATGCTTCTTCCTTCATGAAAGCTAGTAGTTTATTGATATGTACTTGTATTTCTTGATCCATGTAGTATCCTCCTTTTTACCAATCAAGGCTTTCTAGAAATTGGTAGACGTCTTCATGCAGCTGGTCGCGTTCTTTATCAAGTGTAAGAACATGTCCAGACTCCTCATACCATTTTATTTGCTTTTGATCGGTTTCTACTTCGTTATATATAATGTTGGCACTATCGGTATTAATCATGTGATCATGTCTTCCTTGTGCGACAAACGTTGGGGAATAGATCATATCGACATTATTACGGACGTCTGCAATTAACCCCTGTAAAGCTTTTAATGTGTTCATCGGAGATTTCGCAAACTCTTCCATTTCTTCTTCAATTTTATCTGGTGATTTCCCTTCAAACTTTTTATAATTTCTCGCATACTCAAGAACACCTTGATACATTACTTCTTCGCTTTTTATATACATTGGAGCACACATTGGGACAATACCCTTTACAGGTACAGTGTAACCTAATTTAAGGGAAAACACTCCGCCAAGTGATAAACCGCCTACTGCTATCTTTTCAAACCCCATATCCTTTAAGTGATCATAGCCTTGCTGGACATCTTGCCACCAATCCTTAGGACCTGTATGTACTAACTCTTCTGGGGGAACACCATGCCCCTTATATTGTGGTGCATGACAAGTATAGCCTCTTTCACTTAAATAACGAGCCAGCATCCGTACATCTGCTGTATTCCCAGTAAATCCATGTAATAATAAAACTGCTTTCTCTCCGCCCTCAAACGTAAACGGCTTTGGTAATACTCTTTTCATTCTTAGTAACTCCTTCAAAATAAAGATCTTTTAACTAGTTTATCCCACTTTAACTTGCAGTAGTACATCTTGTAATAGATGTTTCACTACGCTTAATGTCATATATCTATTTAAACAAACGTTTGATTTATAGCCAAAAGGTTTGCTTGAATTTCTTTCTAATAAAAAAAGAGCCTGATGCTCAGACCCTTTGTTTTAAAGATTATTTAACGATATATGCTACCAAGATAGTCAAAATAAAGAATAGCACTGATAAAATAACTGTCGCACGGTGTAAAACTAAATCAAGACCACGAGCCTTTTGCTTACCAAAAAGCTGCTCGGCACCACCAGAAATTGCACCTGATAGACCTGCACTCTTACCAGATTGTAATAATACAACTGTAATTAAAGCGACTGATACTAAAACAAGTAGGATAATTAATGCTGTATGCATGAAAAACGACACCTCCTGATATACGCACAACTAGATAGTTTTAATGTATCATATCTATACGTAATTCACAATACAAGTTTAGGTTGTCTTCATGGATAGAAATTCGGAACCGACTATGTGGTAGGTTATCTTCTATTTTGGGGATTTATCTTCTATATTGGAGAATTTATCTTCGATTCTGGGGATTTATCTTCGATTTTTCGTTTTTATCGACTATTAGACAAAAATCGACAAAAAGGCTGACTATAATTGATAGACCCGATCTTTATTACTCCCTGTGTAACTGAGGTTCATTGATTTAAGTAGTCTATTCGCTGTTGCTGATGAGGTTATGTTCAAAAAACATCTCAGTTCAGAATTTGAAATTGTTGGTTTTAATAATAGTTTGTACTCTTTTAAGGCCTGAATGTGAGCCTGTTTATTTTTTCTATTACATTTTGGACAATGCCAGTTAGCCTTTACTCGAATTAAGGGAAGGTAATTGCAACTTGGACATATCACTCCATTCAGAATTTCACTTTCAATTATTTTAAAGCGGTCTAAGATAGAAAATTCCGCTATAGTATGCTTTTTGAGCAATTTTCGAGAGATCTTTTTTAGTTCCTTTTCTTCAAGTTCTTGTGAAATGATGGATTGTGCTATTTGCATAATTTTAGCGGGAAGGTTTTCTTTGCGGATTACTTTGTGGTGAATTATTTGGTCTTGTGGAGAGGAGCGAATTACTGTAAATGAGTTGCTTATGACAACAATTGAGGTGATTTTCATTTCTTTTAAATTATTATTTACCAGCCATTCTTTTAATTGTGATTCTTGCCGTTCCAATTGTATTATCGGATATTGATATGCCTTTTCCGTTTGATCTTTTGTTTGAATCAGTTGTTTAAAGATCGGATCGAAGTAAATGGTTCCTGATATATTTTTCACCTCAATGATTATTGCAAATTTCCTAGTTAAGATAAGGGTATCAATTTGGAAGTAATGATTTTTACCTTTTAGCCTTATGTCATGGAAGATATAGTAGTCTTTTTCTTCAAGGAAACTTAGATAATAGTCAATAGCTTCTTCACCTTTGTAGCCAGCCATTCTTTTTTTCAAATCATCATTAATAATTGGGATTTTTGGATGTTTTAGAGGAAGTCTTAGAAGTAATGCTTCTAATTTTTCAATCGTAAGGGGGTATTCACGGTGTTTTAAGATCATTTTCTCACTCCATATTTTATTTTGTTAAACCCTTCGCCAATTCTTAAGGAAATCCTGCTACTTTTTATCCTCATTTATAGTTTATCTTCGATTTTGATGAGTTTATCTTCGATTTTTCAAATTTATCTTCGATTCTGGCAATTTATCATCGATTAGACACATCCCATCAAAATTCGACAAAAACCAAAAACAGGATATTAAAAAAAAGGAACTGCCAAAGCAGTTCCTTTCCCAAAGCTTATTTCTTTAAGTTATAGAAAGTTTTAATTCCATCATATTTTGCTGCGTCAACAAGTTGATCTTCGATACGAAGAAGTTGGTTGTATTTTGCAACACGGTCTGTACGTGATGGAGCACCAGTTTTGATTTGGCCAGCGTTAGTTGCTACTGCGATGTCAGCAATTGTCGTATCTTCTGTTTCACCAGAACGATGTGAAATTACTGCAGTGTAACCAGCGCGTTTCGCCATTTCGATTGCTTCAAATGTTTCAGTTAATGTACCGATTTGGTTCACTTTGATTAAGATTGAGTTACCAATTCCTTTTTCAATACCTTCAGCAAGCTTCTTCGTGTTTGTAACGAATAAATCATCACCAACAAGTTGAACTTTACCGCCAAGACGCTCAGTCAATAATTTATGACCTTCCCAGTCATTTTCATCTAAACCATCTTCGATTGAGATGATTGGGTATTTAGAAGACATTTCTTCATACCAGTCAACCATTTCAGCAGATGTTTTGACAACACCTTCACCTGAAAGATGGTATTTACCGTCTTCTTTGTTGTAGAACTCAGAAGAAGCAGCATCCATAGCAAGCATAACTTGCTCGCCTGGTTTGTAACCAGCTTTTTCGATTGCTTCGATAATTGTTTGAAGAGCTTCTTCGTTTGAACCTAAGTTTGGAGCGAATCCACCTTCATCACCTACAGCAGTGTTAAGACCTTTACCATGAAGAACTGATTTTAAGCTATGGAAGATTTCTGCTCCCATGCGTAGAGCTTCACGGAAGTTTTCAGCACCTACAGGCATTACCATGAATTCTTGAATGTCAACATTGTTATCAGCGTGCTCACCACCGTTAACGATGTTCATCATTGGTACTGGTAATGTTTTCGCGCTGAATCCGCCAAGGTATTGGTATAAAGGTACTTGTAAGAAATCTGCAGCAGCACGAGCAGCAGCCATAGAAACACCAAGGATTGCGTTCGCACCTAATTTACCTTTGTTTTCTGTACCATCAAGCTCGATTAATGCTTGGTCAATTGCAACTTGTTCTGTTACTTCGAAACCAAGTAATTCTGGAGCGATTAATTCATTTACGTTTTTAACAGCTGTTAAAACACCTTTTCCTAAATAACGCTCTTTATCTCCATCACGAAGCTCAACTGCTTCGTATTCACCTGTTGAAGCACCACTTGGTACCATTGCGCGTCCAAACGCACCTGATTCTGTGTGTACTTCTACTTCAATTGTTGGATTTCCACGTGAGTCTAATACTTCGCGTGCATATACGTCTACAATGTATGGCATTTAATTTCTCTCCTTTATTTTTGGATTAATGTTTTTCCTGTCATTTCTTTAGGTAATTCCACATTTAATAGATCAAGCATTGTTGGTGCTAAATCACCAAGAATTCCACCTTCACGAAGTGTAACACCCTCTTCAGTCACAATGACTGGAACAGGATTTGTCGTATGAGCTGTCATTGGCTCACCTTCTAATGTTACAACTTCATCAGAGTTACCATGGTCAGCAGTAATGATTGCTTTTCCACCTTTAGCGATGATTGCATCAACTATTTTTCCAAGACACTCATCAACAGTTTCAATTGCTTTAATTGTTGGCTCTAGCATACCAGAATGTCCTACCATATCTGGATTTGCAAAGTTCAAAAGGATGGCATCAAATTTATCAGCTTCAATTTCGGCAAGTAACGCGTCCGTTACTTCATATGCACTCATTTCTGGCTGAAGATCATAAGTTGCAACCTTTGGTGAATCAATTAAAATACGCTCTTCACCTGGAAATTTCTCTTCACGTCCACCACTCATAAAGAAGGTTACGTGCGGGTATTTTTCAGTTTCAGCAATACGAAGCTGTGTTAAGTTATTTTGTGCTAACACTTCTCCAATTGTATTATCTAAGTTTGTTGGTTTAAAAGCAACATATCCATCAACTGTTTCACTAAAATGTGTTAAACAAACAAAGTGTAAGTTCTTAGGATGTTTTTCTCCACGATCAAATGAACGGAAATCTTCATTTGTAAACGTGTTTGAAATTTGAATTGCACGGTCTGGACGGAAATTATAGAAAATTACCGCATCGTTATCACTAATCGTTGCAACAGGTGAACCGTCTTCCTTCGTCATAACAGATGGAAGTACGAATTCATCGAAGATACCATTGTTATAAGAATCATCGATACATTCCATTGGAGTACTGTAAGTAGGACCTTCTCCGTACACCATTGAACGGTATGATTTTTCTACACGGTCCCAACGCTTATCACGGTCCATTGAGTAGTAACGTCCTGATAAAGTCGCAATTTCCCCGACACCGTATTCTGTGAGTTTTTCTTGTAAATCATTCAAGTATGTTTTAGCAGTTTTTGGTCCTACATCACGGCCATCAAGGAAGCCATGGATGTACACATTTTTCACGCCTTCTTTAGCTGCAAGCTGCAGAAGAGCAAATAAATGCTGGATATGACTATGAACGCCACCGTCCGATAATAGGCCAAATAAATGTAGATTTGTACCGTTTTGCTTTACATGATCAATAGCAGCAGTGAAAGTGTCATTTTTTTCAAATTCGCCTTCACGAATTGCTACGTTTACACGTGTTAAGCTTTGATAAACAACACGCCCTGCACCAATATTTAAGTGACCTACTTCAGAGTTACCCATTTGTCCTTCAGGAAGACCTACTGCTTCACCAGAAGCCGTTAATTGCGAATGTGGATATTGATTCCAAAAACGGTCAAAGTTTGGCTTCTTAGCATGAGCAACTGCATTTCCTTTCGATTCTTCACGGCAAGCAAAGCCGTCAAGAATAATTAGTGCAACAGGTGCTTTACTCATTGCTACTTGCCTCCAAAAGCTGAAGGAAGGATTGTGCTTCTAAACTTGCTCCACCTACTAGTGCACCATCGATATCAGGCTGTGCCATATATTCTTTAATATTTTCAGGCTTTACACTACCACCGTATTGAATACGTACAGCTTGTGCAGCAGCTTGTGAAAATTGCTCACCAACAACTTGGCGGATATGTGCACATACTTCATTTGCATCTTGAGCAGATGAAGATTTGCCAGTTCCAATAGCCCAAATTGGTTCATATGCAATAACTGTTTGCGTTATTTGATCTTCAGATAAACCTTGTAAAGCTTGTTTCACTTGTTCACCTACAAGATCATTTGTCTTACCAGATTCACGTTCTTCTAACGTTTCACCACAGCAAACAATTGGAGTTAAACCATGTTTGAAAGCAGCTAAAGTTTTCTTGTTAACTGTTTCATCTGTTTCAGCAAACATTTCTCTACGCTCTGAATGCCCTAAAACAACATAGCTAACACCTAAATCTTTAAGTGCTACTGGACTAATTTCGCCAGTGAATGCGCCATTTTCTTCAAAGTGCATGTTTTGCGCACCTACTTTAAGGTCACTACCTTCAGTTAAACCTACTAGGCTTTCTAAAAATAGTGCTGGAGCACATACTACTGAGTCAACGTTAGCTGCAGTAGGTACTAAACCTTTTACTTCTTCAACAAAGCTTCTTGCTTCAGAAGAAACTTTGTTCATTTTCCAGTTACCTGCAATAATTGGTTTTCTCACGATTACACCGTCCTCTTTACAAGTTTCCTATGACGAATTAACGTCACGATCAAAAATGAAGTAAAATGCTTGTGTAAAAATAATAGTCAAGATGTCGCGACTAATCTTGGTTTCTTATTTTACAAACAAATTCGTATTCATTTTTTTATTTTTCATTTAACGCTACAACACCTGGAAGTTCTTTACCTTCCATAAATTCAAGAGAAGCTCCACCGCCTGTAGAAATATGGCTCATTTTATCTGCCAACTCAAACTTTTCTACAGCCGCTGCTGAATCTCCTCCTCCGATTACGGAATATGTATCATTTGCTTCAGCAAGTGCTTCGGCAACAGCTTTCGTACCACCTGCAAATGCATCTAATTCAAATACACCCATTGGTCCGTTCCAAATAACTAATTTAGACTTTTTAATAACATCCGCATAGATTTCTCGTGTTTTTGGACCTGCATCAAGACCTTCCCAATCACTAGGAATGCTATCGATTGGAACAATTTGAGTATTTGCATCATTTGAGAAATCATCTGCTACAACAATATCAACAGGCACATAAAAATTTACGCCTTTTTCTTTTGCTTGGTCAAGGAATGATTTCGCTAAATCAACTTTATCTTCTTCTAAAAGTGATTTACCTACATCATGGCCTAATGCTTTGATGAATGTGTAAGCTAATCCTCCACCAATGATTAGGTTATCAACTTTATCTAGTAAGTGTTGAATAACACCAATTTTATCCTTAACTTTCGCACCACCGATAATCGCTGTAAATGGGCGTTCAGGATTTGATAAAGCTTTACCTAATACTTCAAGCTCTTTTTCCATTAAGAAGCCTGCAACAGCTGGAAGATGTTTTGCAATTCCTTCAGTTGAAGCATGTGCACGGTGAGCAGCGCCAAATGCGTCATTAACATAAACATCTGCTAAGTCAGCAAATGCTTTTGCTAGTTCTGGGTCATTCTTTTCTTCACCAGGGTAGAAGCGAACGTTTTCTAATAAAAGAACGCCACCTTCTTCTAGCTTCGCAATTTCAGCTTTTACAGTTTCACCATAAGCTTCATCGGTTTTTACAACATTCTTACCTGAAAGCTCCTGTAGCTTTTCTGCCACTGCATTTAAGCGTAGCTCTTCAACTACTTGTCCCTTGGGACGTCCTAAATGACTTGCTAATACGACCTTTGCACCTTGCTCAGTTAGGTACTCAATGGTAGGTAAAGCTGCACGAATACGTGTATCATCTGTAACTTGTCCATCCTTCATCGGAACGTTAAAATCAACGCGACAAAAGACGACTTTTCCTTTTACATCAATGTCTTTAACTGACTTTTTGTTCATGAAAAGCCCTCCCTAATATGAAATGCGTAAGCGCCTTGACCAGCTCCGACAAGCACAAGACAAGTCTACCAGAAAGGCGTTTTTTGCCTTTCAGGTAGAATTGGCTTGTGACTCGAGGAGCTAGGCGCTGAAGCTAGACACAAAAACTAAGTATCAAGCCTCTATGTCTTAAAAACAAAACAAGGAAAGGGGATGATCCCCTTTCCCCATTTTTTCATACATTTAAGTCTTATTCAATTAATTCTCTATCTGATAATTCTTTAAGAATTAAAGACCTTTAGACGCAAGGTATTCAGCAAGATCTACTACACGGTTAGAGTAGCCACTCTCGTTATCATACCAAGAAATAACTTTAACCATGCTACCTTCCATAACCATAGTAGATAGAGCATCGATTGTAGAAGAATTAATGTTACCGTTGTAATCTCCAGATACTAATGGCTCTTCACTGTATCCAAGGATACCTTTTAATTCGCCTTCAGCAGCTGCTTGTAATGCTGCGTTTACTTCATCAACAGTTACTTCTTTATCTAATTCAGCAACTAAGTCAACTAAAGAAACGTTAGGAGTTGGAACACGCATAGCTCCACCGTTTAATTTACCTTTTAATTCAGGTAATACTAGAGAAACAGCTTTAGCAGCACCAGTTGTAGTTGGAATGATGTTTTCAGCTGCCGCACGAGCACGACGGTAGTCTTTATGTGGTAAATCTAAGATTTGTTGATCATTTGTGTATGAGTGAACAGTTGTCATCATACCACGTTTGATACCGAATTTATCATTTAATACTTTAGCAAATGGAGCTAAACAGTTAGTAGTACAAGAAGCGTTAGAAATTACATCGTGGCTAGCTGCATCATATTTGTCTTCGTTAACACCCATAACGATTGTAATATCTTCGTCACTTGCTGGAGCAGAGATGATAACTTTTTTAGCGCCTGCTTCTAAGTGTTTCGCAGCGTCTGCACGCTTAGTGAAGAAACCAGTAGATTCAACTACGATATCAACGCCTTGCTCGCCCCAAGTTAATTTAGCTGGGTCACGCTCAGCAGATACTTGAATTGTTTTTCCTTCTACTACTAGGTTGTTACCGTCAACAGAAACTTCTGCATCTAATTTTCCGTGAACTGTATCATATTTTAAAAGATGAGCTAACATGTTAGCATCTGTTAAATCGTTAACTGCTACAACGTCAACGTTAGGATTTTTTAATGCTGCACGGAATACATTACGACCAATACGACCAAAACCATTAATACCGATTTTTACTGCCATGATTAATTTCCTCCTTTAATTGTGTTCAATAGGTGATATACCTTTGAACGCTACATTACTAAGGTTGTTCAATTCTCAAAAAGTATTAAAGAAATGAACATATATAATCAGGGATAATTAATCCCTTATTAACTCATTTGCAGCACCTTCATCTGTTATTAAAACAGAGTCTAATGCTTGTTTCATATAGGCATTAATTGCCTTTGCCTTTGATGCTCCACCTGCTACCGCAATAACATTTGGCACTTCATCAATGTCTTCTAGCTGAATTCCGACTGTTTGAACCTTATGTACGATTTTACCCTCTTGGTCAAAATAATAACCAAACGCTTCTGCTACGGCATTCCCTTTTTCGATTTTAAGGAAATCCTTTTCCGGAGTTCTCCGGCGTTCCGCCATCGTTTTAGCGTCTCCTATTCCATGAATAACCATACTTGAGGATTTCATCATATCTAAGAGTTCTTTAATAGAAGGTTCTTCAATGATTGATAGATAAGCATCCTTACTAAGCTGATCTGGAACGTGTAATAGTCGGTAATTTCCACTCGCACGCTCTGCCATCTTTGCACAGATTGTGTTCGCTTGATTCTCAACTGTTTCACCAAGTCCTCCACGTGCAGGAACAAATAGAATTTCGCGATTTTTGCTATCTGGAGTCATCATTTCTGCAACAGCAGCAAGGGTAGTGCCTCCAGTAACAGCGACGATATTTTTTGCATCTAATCGCTTTTTTATACATGATACACATGCTCTTCCCATTTCTTTTTGCACCCATGGAGATTGATCACTGTCACCCGAAACGACGATCACTTTGTTAAGATTAAATTTCTCCTTTAATGTATTTTCCAAAAGAGTCAATCCTAATACGTCTTTCATCATTTCTTCGAGAACAGTCAATAGAGATGTTCCGTCTTTCGTTAAGTTCATACCCGAAGTGTGAATTTCAATTAAATTCTGATCTTTCAGAAATTGAACTTCATTTCTTAGGACTCTTTCACTTAATCCTAGACTAATTGAGAGACTTCTTCGTCCAATCGGCTGCATTAACCGAATGTATTGCAGAACTTGATAGCGTTTTTGCATAACCTGTAAAAGGTCAGGCAATAATTTCTTTTGTACTTCTATTAATGATTTCATCTTTGCTATCCCTTTCTGAGTCGATCTGGACTTTTAACGTCCCGCTATGACTTATTATGTCCCACCTACTCAAAAAAAAATCTCCCCTGCTACATCTTTATTTTAACAGGGTAAAATTGCATATTCAAGGAATGTTTTACGACTTTTTAAAGTAACCGCTTTCTTATGTTATCTTTTTCCAATATTCCATATGAAGCGATTTCATTATCGATTTTCACGACAGGAATCATAATTTGAAATAACTCCAAAAGTTCATCATCCTTATAAATATCCACTATATCATATTCAAAAGGAATTTCTTTTTGAATGTCTTTTAAAATAACTAAGCCCTTATCACATAGAGAGCAATTTTCCTTTGAGTAGAAGATAACCTTTTTCATGATTCATTAACCCTTCCATTCTGTTGACTACTATATTAATTGCATGAATGTATTGCGATAATTAATACTGCTTTCTTATCGCTGATGTTGAAATATTTAATTGTTCACGGTATTTTGTAACAGTTCTTCTTGAAATATTTATACCATAACTAGATTTTAACTCATTTGCAATTTTTTGATCTGATAAAGGCTTCTTTTTATCTTCAGAATTAATCATTTCCTGAAGTTTCATTTTTACTGAGGCAGATGAAACCTCTCCACTTTCTTCATCAAGCTTAGTTGAGAAAAATGATTTCATACTTACTAAGCCATGAGGTGTTTGGATGAATTTATCCTTTACAGTCCTGCTAACCGTTGATTCATGTATGTCCAAAGCTTCAGCGATATCCTTTAATGTAAGAGGCTTCAGTAGGTTTTTTCCATATAAAAAATAATCGTGTTGTTTTTGAATGATCACCTTCATTACATTTAACATTGTCTCTTTTCGCTGTTCAATCGCTCTTTGCAGCCATCTTCCCTGTGTTAGCTTTTTAGAATAATAATCCTTTGTCTCTGTATCCATCGTATTCTGAATAGCTGGTTCTAAAGGTTGATTAAATAATAGTTGGGGAATAAGCTCGTCATTATAAATAATCTGCAACTCATTATTTGTCTTTCTAACGATCATGTCAGGAGTTACATATGTTGATTCATCACTTTCAAACTTTAGCCCTGGTCTTGGTTCAAGTTTTCTTATTTCGTGTTGGATTTCCTGGATTTCAATTATCGAGACATTTAATTTTTTTGCTAAGTCCTTCCAAGACTTTTCAGCAAAGCTCCGGAAATGGTCTGATATGATCGTTTCCGCGAGTTCATTTCTAATCGGTAATCGTCTTAACTGTAGTAAAATACACTCTTGCAGAGAACGTGCACCAATACCTGCAGGTTCTAAACTTTGCAGCATATATAGCTTGCTTTCAAGCAATTCTTCGCTAACGTTAACGATACGTGCCAAGTCTATTAAGTTATCCTTTAAATATCCATTTGCATCAAGAGCATTGATTAATAAATCGAGACAAGCTCTATCGTTCTTGGTCATCGAAAAATCAACTAGCTGATTCCGCAAATGCTCTCTCAGGCTAGGCTTTTCTTCGCAGGAGTTCTCAATAAACGTTTTTCTATCTGATTTTGAGCTTGACTTACGATATGGTGAACTGTAGGTTTCTTTTACTTCAATGAGGGGATTTTCCATTATGAGTTCCTGGACGTAAGAAAGGAGATCAGCTGAGGAATATTGTAATAAAGTAATAGCTTGCTGTAATTCTTGAGTCATTTTCAATTTTAACGTTTGTTCTTGAATTAATCCAATTTTCATGTTGACTTCCCCCTATTTTACATACTACTCAAAGTTAAAGAAAAAAGGTACGGTATATGCCGTAAGGAAACGCTTACATTTAGTGATGTTTTCTTCTTTCAACAAACAATCCTACAAACCTCTTAATTATAATCCTACTACATGCTTATGTTTCTGTCACAAAAAAATGCTGTAATTAGGGTTTTTTTGTATTATTCGCTAAAGAATCGTTAAATCCTGTCTTTAGGCTGCCATATATTTTCCTATAGAAATAGGCTCTGCAAACTTGGTTGTTGATTTCCGCTACAGGCGTTCGATTTCTACGGGCAGTCTGTGAGTTTAGTCTCACTTATCAGTTCCAATCAACAAAGTACCAAAACTAACAGTGAGCTTTAACAGAGTTTAGAAAAAAACTTAAAATTGTTGCTATTTTTTCCATAGCAGATTGATTTATAATCATGCTATTATCAAAGAATTGTGGGGTTAAAAAATCATCAGCCCCTTTTTTAACCAATTTATTAAAGGAGTACCGTCTATGAGGTATAAAAGGGAAGAACCATTCCGTTATGAATTTAATCCCCCGCTATCTTGCACTTTTAGCATTGTTGAGATAGATAATAAAAATATAAATACTGGAAATGCTGATGGCCATATTATTGACCTTAGCCCAAAAGGGGTAAAACTGACCTCTAAGCTTAATATCCCCTTAGGAAAGCAAGAGGTTAAAATTAAATTAAATTTTAGAATAAATATAGATATGATTTATGTCGTTGGTATATTAGTGTGGCGAAAGGAATTAAATCACCTAGGCTTCCAATACGGAGTTAAGTTTGTTAATATTTCTGTGCTTCCAGAAGTGATCATGGAAGAATTAAAAACCTTTATTAAACAAAAAAGTTATCAATAATAAACGAAAAGAGGCTGACAATTTATTAAGTCAGCCTCTTTCTATTGGTAGCAATTCAATCTCCCACTTAACTCGATCATTCATCTTCCTCTGTCATACTTTTAGTTCTTTTGTCTTTGGTGGTCAACGTGTGATTATACTGTTTAAGAAACTCATTAATGATCTCTTCGATCAATGTAATTTCAGCCTGGATGATATCAAAGTATTCTGGTTTATATGTTCCTTTTTTAAGTAACTGAAACAAACCTTTTATTGAAGTCATCGGGTTCCTAATTTCTTGAGCAACTTCAGCAGCTATCTCTCCTGCAATTGTTAACTTTTCAGATCTCCGCAAAAGTTCTTCAGCTTTACGCTTTTCAGTGATATTTCTTGCCACCCCAATAACATGCTGAACATTCCCTTTTTCATCCAAAATCGGTGTTAATACCGTCTCAAAAATACAGAAGCTACCATCAAGCTTGTTGAGTCTAATTTCTCTCTGAATTGCTTGCTTTGTTCTTATCATTTCCATGAAGTTTAACTTATGCTTCTCTTGATCAGCTTCAGGGAAAAGATTAAATAGTTTCCTGCCTTCGAAATGACTAAGCGGATAACCGAGGACTGTTTCATGAGAAGGAGAAGCGTACACCGTTGTCCCATTCACATCATAAATTGAGATAAGATCTTTCATATTTTCAGCCATTAGGCGATACATTTCTTGACTTTTGCGTAACGCTTTTTCTGTTTCTTTCAATTTTGTTATGTCGATACATGATCCAATAATCTCAACAATTTCTCCGCCTCTTTTAATCGGACTTAAAGCAGCAAGATAATATATACCATTAAGTTCACCTTCGTACGTTACATTTTCCTCTCCATCCCATGCTCTTTGATAAAATTTTGTTTTCTCTTTTGCTTTTTCAACTGGTATAAAATCAATTAATTCTTTTCCTATCGTTTGTTCTGGAACAAGGCCAAGTTGATAAACTAGTTCTCCGTCGAATAAGGTATGAATAAATCGTCCATTTACTTTTTTGAACTTCATGGTCATCCCTTGCTGTAGACGAATCGTTTCTTGAAGTTCTTTTCTTGCATTTTGAATTAATTTTTCAGCCCATATACGATCATTTAGATCTTGAGAAATTCCACATGAGGTCACTATTTTTTCAATGTCCTTAAACTTGCTTTCAAATTCTTCCGCTAGAACTGGTTTACTAAAGTAATATCCCTGACCTTCATTACAGACATATTGTTGAAGAAATACTAAATGCTCCTTCGTTTCAATCCCCTCTGCTACAACATTTAAATTTAAGTTATGAGCCATTGAAATGATTGTTTTTAAAATTGTTTCGTCATTAAGATTATTATTGAGGTCACGTACAAAAGATTGATCGATCTTTAATGTATCAACAGGGAAACGTTTTAGATAATTCAAGGAGCTAAAGCCTGTCCCAAAATCATCGATACTAATTCGTACGCCTAAACGTTTTAAATCCTTTAAAGTAGTGATTGTCCTTTCAATATCTGTTGTCATACTTTCGGTAATTTCAAGCTCCAAGTATTGTGGATCAAGCCCAGTATCATTTAATATTTTTGCAACTGCATGAACTAGGTTAACTTGAGAAAATTGCCGTGCTGATAAATTCACAGATATAACCATGTCCGAAAATCCTTTATCATGCCATGTCTTGTTTTGAGCACAAGCTGTATATATGACCCATTCGCCTATCGAAATAATTTGTCCTGTTTCTTCTGCAATTGGGATAAAAACTGCAGGAGAAACAATTCCCCATTCTGGATGATTCCAACGAATTAAAGCCTCTGCTCCAGAGATTTTACCTGTTTTAAGATCTACTTTTGGTTGATAGTGTAAGACAAGCTCATTTCGTTGGATTGCTTTGTGCAATTCCATTTCCATTTCTAAAGAATTGTAGCTACTTTTATCCTTATTTGAAGAATAAAATTTATAAGTTTTCTTACCAGCAGACTTTGCTTGGTACATCGCAAAATCAGCATGTTTAATTAAGATCTCACCCGTTTCACCATCATCAGGATATAAGCTAATCCCAATACTAGGAGAAGTAAAAATATCATATTCGTTAATTTTGGTAGGCTTAGATAGCACTTCAATCATTCGTTCTGCGATCTTTGCTGCATGATCACGATCGACATTTTCCAAAATAACAATAAATTCATCTCCGCCCTGTCGGAATACCATATCATTTTCATTTACAGAGCACTTCAAACGTTCCGCTACTTCTTTTAATAATTGATCGCCTATTGTATGACCTAATGTATCGTTTATAACTTTAAAACGGTCAAGGTCAATAAATAAGACTGCCTTTTTCGTTGAACGTTCTAATCCGGTTGACAAACATCTCTCAAGCATACTTCTGTTTGGCAACCCAGTTAGATGATCATGATACGCCATATGTTGTACCATATCCTGCGCTTTCTTTTGCTCTGTAATGTCCTTTGCAATTCCATAAATACCCACAATTTCCTCTTCAATAACAATCGGAATATTTGTTACATTTACATAAACTAGTTTCCCCGATTTATGAACAACGTTTAGATAAAGTGTTTCTGTACTCCCTTTCATTGCATTATCAAAAGCAGTCTTTGCTTTTGATAATTCATCCGGATGGATAATCTCTTCAAATGACATATTATATAACTCAGCTGAACTGTAACCTGACAGTTGTTCAGTTGCTTTGTTAACATTAGTAAATTTCCCTTTTAAATCAAAAGAATAGACCGCATCTTTGTTATATTCAAAGAGAGACTGATAACGTTGCTCGTTGATCGTTAATTGTTCTTCGAGTACCTTCTGTTCAGTAAGATCTTTCCCCATTGCTAAAAGCGCTGGCTTACCATTATACATAATTTTTGCTCCAGAGCCCTCTACAACAATTGGTCTTTTATCAAGTGTAAAAAGCTTATATTCCTGAAAATGTTGTTCCTTGCCCTTTAATACATCTTCTACTTGATTCTTAAAGTGTTCTAAACTATCAGGATGAACGATTTTTTCAAATGATGTTCCAATTAATTGATCCGCATGAGAAGCACCATATAATTTCATCGCTTCAGGATTTGCGTAAACAATGATGTCATCTTGACTTACAAGCAGTGCCATAGGGGATTTCTCAACTAGATTACGATAACGTTCTTCACTTTCAATAAGTTCATTTTCTACCTGTTTCTTTTTCGTGATATCTCTGGCAACTAAGACTACATCATTCACTTCACCTGATACAGAGACAATCGGCATTCCAACTGCTTCTAAATAGACATAGTGTCCATCTCTATGCTTATGGCGAAATTCAATTTTTTGTTCCGATTTTGTTTGAATAAGCCTTTGATTCCATTCATCTATTCGTTCTCTATCTTGAGGATGAACCAACTCGTTTGATTTGCGATTAAAGTCAGACATTTTATACCCTAAGACTCGTTCCATCGATGCAGAACAAAACTTCATCCTACCGTCAGTTGAAAATAGCGCGACAATATCTGAAATATTTTCTGTTATTAAACGATATTTCTCCTCATTTAATGCAAGTTCAGATAAAATCCGCTTTTGACTTGAGATATCCTTTGCAATTCCATATACACCAACAATTTCGTCATTTACAATAATAGGAACATTTGTAACACTAACATGTACAAGGTCACCATTTATATGAACCAACACACTTTCATAATTTGTTGCTGTACCTTTTGCTGCTTTCATAAAGTGTTTATTTGTTAATTCGTAATATTCAGGTTCAATCATCCGTTTAAAATGCTTGTTTTCCCAATCTTCAACTTTATATCCCGTGATCTTTTCCAATGCTTTATTTATTGATAAAATCACTCCATCTCGATCCAGAGTAACAACGATATCAGGATTATGCTCAAAAAGAGACTGATAATTTTGTTCAGTTTGTGCTAATCTTTGTGACTGGATGGTAAACTTTCGATCTATTATAGAAATCAAAATAAAAAAGAAAAGAATAACTACACTACCTACTCCTAGTCCGACAATTAAGTAAATATTATGGTTGATGGTGGTATGCTCAGAATCATGAAGATGACTGTTTATTCCTACCATTGATAAATAATGCAAACACATTAAGTTAATTCCTATAAGAACCCCGCTTATCATCTTCATACCAAAAACACCTAATGAATGCGATGACATATTCCTCATAAACATTTTTAGAATATAGAAGGGGGGTAATAAGGCACATAGCATCGATACTAAAACTGAGAATAAATTGTATTCAATATGACCATGAAATGACTTTATTCCGATAAAATGAAGTACGAGAAAGCTTAACCCCCAAAAAAGACTAGCTAAGTGGCTATGAGCTTTACTTTTTTTAGCTTTTGTACTGATTACTAATGTCAAAAACATAAGACTTATTGCAACTAGTAAAGAAATAACTACAAGAGATAAGTCAAATGAATGATACGGTATAAAAGCAAGCATTCCTAAAAAATGCGCCGTCCAAATTCCAATACCGATAGTAAAAGAACCATACAATATCCAAAATGTTTTCTTTCTCCCTACTTGGTTCGAAAGTCGGTAAAGAATATCAAAACCTGTATACGAAGATAAGATCGCAATAATAAATGAAATAACACCAAGTAATGGATGATAATTAGCAAAAATCGAATTAATCACGTAGTTCACCTCAAGTATAGTAAGAAAGAGAATATTCTTCTAATAGAAAAAACAGACCTAATTGCTGATGTCTTAGTTATTCTTATATTATCCTCTATTATCCTCTACAGAATATAAACGCTGATTATATAAATAAGTCGTTTTTTAATAGAAGGTACTTCTTTACATTCCATTAAAAAACGGCTCATTACTTCGGAAAGGGTAGTAAATCTAAGATTTATTATTTGAAAAGGCTATTTTAAAAATTAAAATAGCCTCTATGTAGTACCTTAGCACTACACCATTATAATCTAAACATTAATATCTAGGATTAAATAGAAAATTGAATAACTACTCTTCCAGTCTTGAAAAAAACTATAGCGTTTTATACAAATACACCTTCACCGAGAATATCTGGTAGCTGCAAAAGATCAAAAACGTCCATCACTTCAGTTCTAACCTGACCAACAGTTACCTTTGTTCCCGACTCATGTAATGATTGTACCAAATTCATTAATAAACCCATCCCTGAAGAGTCCACAAATGGTACCTCAGCGAAGTTTAAATTGACTGTTTTGTAGTTTAACAAAGCTGGGATTAGTTCCTCTTCAACAACTTCAGTACCCTCAATATCTAAATCTCCCGCTAGTTTGACTTCTAAATGATCCTTCTCTTGATGTAATGAAAATTTAATCATACGATTCTCCCCAATACCATTATTCAAATACAATTCTTTCATTTTCATCTAAACGAGCATGAACTCGATATTTTGTTTCATTAAAGGTATACTTTACATTGCCGATTTTTATCACAGTACCTTCCATTGCTTTGTTCATCTTAATAGTTTGATCACTAGGTACTGAGATAATTGTTGGTGTTCCACTTTCCGCTCCTACTTCATTCATTTCTACACCTAATCTTCCGTACACTTCTCCACCACGAATGATACCATTGATTTTTAATGCCCCACCTGCATGTATATTTGTATTGATACAGCCTTGTCCTAAGATTAAAACATTCCCACTACAATATAACCTGCTATTTTGTGCATTTGGAATGGTAATAAAAGAGTTCGGTTCAACGGGTGTATCACTTAGCTCCTGGAGTTCACTTATTTTATAGGATAGTTGTTCAATTCGTTCTAATGAAGTCACTTCATTTGTTAATGATAAGAATAGCTGTGATAAAGAGATAGAAACTTCCCTCCAGCGATCATCATCTAAATATTTCTCACCCCTTCTAACAATTTCAACATATTGCTTTGCTAAAGGAGGAAAGTTTTTAAATTTCTTCTCTAGTAATATCCGGATTAAAGGTTGTAAGCCACCTCGAGAAAAATCACTTGATTTAAAAGCAGGACTTTGTGTAAGCTGTTTGATCAAGCTGATTATTTTTTCGATATTTTGATTGATTCTTCCAAGTAAATGACCTAATTCAGTAACAAGTAGATTATTTTTTCCAGCTGAAAGTTCTGATCCAACAACATTACCAAAAGTAGTGATCGCACCTGAAGCAGTGATAGTAGCAAAATTTACTGCTTGATGAATAATAATACCACCCTCTGCTTCAACGACCATGTTTTCTGCTACTTCTCCAATAATCTCAACATCGCCCATGAACCTTATATTCCCACTTGATAAATCGACATTACCAACATGTGTAAGCTTTGGCATAATCGATATTTTTACAAGCTTTCCTCTTTGTTCAATCCGCGGTCGCCCTGATTCAGTTGAAACGATCTTATCATCGAGTAACACAATTCCATTTCCTGCTTTAAGAATGATAGGAACAGTTTGTTTAGCAGGGATAGGCTCATTTGTTACGGTATACCCGATTTGCCCTGGTATTGGCGGATGAAGGATGGCAATCAGCTTCCCTCTATCCACTGAAGGTATTGTTTTCATCTCTCGATAGTCGACTTGTCCGGTTCTCTCCTTTTGTTCATCCTGTGAGTCCAACTCAATTTTAAATTCGATCCAACCGTCTTTTCCAGGTGTCGGACTCTTCCCACTAGCAATTTCAAATGTACTAGCTTGCTTTGTTTCCATGGCTTTTTTTAATTCATCTAGGTTAAACCCATGCTTCACCTGTAATGCTTCTAACCTTTGCATAACTTCTGCTTCATTCAGTTTATGTTGAATCTCTTTAATTTCTTCCACTATAAGATCAATGTGATGGTCTGCAACAATATCTGGTATTGTCCGAGTGATCTTATAGCCTGGCTCTACATGTAAAAGGACTTTTAATTTATCTTTATCTATCGTGACTTTCCAGCTTGTTGCTATTTCTTCGTTTTCAACCTTGATTTGATACACGTCTTTTTCTGAAATAATCGTTGTTTTTTCCGATACCCGTTGATTATTTTTGTACAACTTAATCCCCTCATTAACAGTGACTAATGGGAATTGAGTTGGTGAAGATTTACAATATAGCTGTCCATTCCTTACCCAGACCTTTCCTTCAAGGGAGTCAGTTTTTGCCTCAAAAACAGGAGGTTCGTCTAGATTTCTTGTAATCGGAGTTGCATCCAGTCCTATTTTTTCTTCTGGAAAATCTGAGACAAGCTGCTCTAAATCTACCTCTTCTATTGGTTGTTGATCATTTTTACTAACAGAAGGAGTTTGTTCTAGCCTTGTAAGCTTAACGACAGCTCCTTTTGATCCAATCCCCAAGAAACCCTTCTTTTCATTCTGAATGATTTCAATATTGACCTCTTTTTTTGTGGCATCCAATAAATCAAGACCCAGTTTTATCGCATCGTTTATATCTTTACCTTTTGAAACTATACTTTGCATCATTACCCCACCTATATAGTTAATACTGGTGAATTAAAGCTCGTTATATCTGATTTTTCATTCGCAATTTTTAATAGAACCATTGTGATATCATCCTTTTGCGGCACACCTTGTGTAAATTCCTGAATCGATGCCATAACACACTTTTCGATTTCTCCAACAGCTTTATCCTGATGTACAGTTAAGGTACCTATTAAACGTTCTATTTGATATTGTTCACCAGCTTTATTTGTAGCCTCGACAATTCCATCTGTATAAAAGAATACAGTGTCATTATTAGCTAACTTGATCGATGCTTCAGGGTAATTTTGATTAGGAAGGCCACCAACCATAATCCCTGATACTTTCGGAAGAGATGTTACCTTCTGATTATTACTATCTATAAACAAGGGTAAATTATGCCCTGCATTGGCAAAGGTGAGAATACCTGTTGTTGGATCCCAATCTGCACAAAATAAAGTGACAAACGATTTTAATGTTCGTAAATCTTCATATAATGCTTGATTCATAGAAGTTAAGGTTTCTCCTGGACTTTGTGTACTTTCAGCTGCACTACGAAAGGCTCCCCTTGTTAAGATCATCAACATCGCAGCAGGTATACCTTTTCCCATTACATCTCCAATGACTATCCGGATTTTCCCGTTTACTAATGGATAAAAATCGTAATAATCACCGCCAATTAAGCGTGCAGGGAGGGAGGTTCCAGATACTTCACCACCCTCAAATGTTGGAGTTTTACCATTTAGTAATTTTGACTGGATGTTTTTCGCAAGATTGATTTCTCGTTGTAAAGTCTTATTCATTACCTCATTACAATCAGCATGGGAAAAGGAGCGTCCATCATAATACATCAAACAACCTCCCCATGAAAGGCTTCGAGGATTTTATATAAACCAACTGTTTCGAAAACTGTATGAGTAAGTTCATCAATCCCTTGAAGTTTTAATTTGAAGTTTTTTTCCTGTGATAAGTAAATCGCATTCATGATTGAGCCTATGCCTGTTGAATCGATAAATTCAAGACTAGAAAAATCAATGATTAATGCTTCAATATCTTCAAGCTCTTCTAAATAGGGATCGATAAGATTTGTTGTTGTAATATCTAACATTCCATTCAGCTGAAGGATAATGGAAGATCCTACAACTTCTTTTTTTACTGTAAATTCCATTGCATCCCTTCCCCCTTTTGTTAAGTTTGATCATTTTAGCAAGTAGAGTTTAATTTGCTACCTTTTATTCTCCAGAATCAAAAATTAAAATAATCGTTGAACCTTTAGAGGAAGTATATAGTAACACTTGCTTCGTCATTTTCATCATTAAAGTAAATCCTTGTCCCATTGACCTTTTAGTGGAATATCCTGCCTGCAACGTTTGCTTCGGCAAATCCTCGAGAGAAAATCCAGGTCCTTTATCCTCAATCACAAATCGTACTTCATGATTTTCCACATCTTCTATAAGTGTCATTTTTCCGCCTTCACCGTGCTTTATCGTATTCGTAATAGCTTCCGATAAAACTAATAACCAACTCATGATCTTCGTTTTATTAAATCCCCGATTTTCAATGCTATCCTTAGCATGATTACGACATAAAGGGATATCAGAACGGTCTTTAATTATTCCCTCACAAAAGACATGCCCTGACTTATATTCTGTTACTTCTTCTTTAGAGATTAAAAGAAACTGCCCCTGGGTTGCAGCAGAAATGACATCCCGATAAACTGTCCATTTGATATCATCAAGATTCGTTTCATTATGTGTGACAGTATTATCTTTACCTATGGCTGGAGAAAATAATTCCAGTTTATACATTTCGTAAGCCTTCAGCATCGCATTTTGGATATCATTTCTTAATTCAGTCTTTTTAACTTGTTGTTGAATATCTAAATTTTGCTGGCTCCATTTCAACATCAGTTCACTCAAATATAGAATAAATTCTTTTTGCTGTGTTTCTTCGTTAAAAATTTCAAATGTATGATTAGTAAAGGATTTTAAAAACAAATAATCTTCATCATTATATTGAAGATATTGACATATCTTCATTGCAAGAAATCCTCTTTTATTCATAAAAGAGAGGTCGGAATAAGACAATTCATGCAAGGGAGACGGAGTCTTAGGTTGATTTTCAATTCCTTTATCCGATCTTTTCATTACTTTATCTAATAACCGTCTCAAGCACGTCCCTCCCTACAGGATTCCAAGCGGAGGCATGATCGTTATTTCGTCGACAAATGCTCCTTGCGGTTGACCAATGATTGAAACTAGGTGTTTGGCAATTGTATTTGTTGGAATCATTTTGGATAAGTCAGGTTTTGACTCTATTTTTTCCCAAAAACTGCTACTAACTGAACCAGGAATAACAGATGTAACTTGAACCCCTTTTTGACGAAGCTCTGTCTGTAATACCTTTGTCAGACCTAATACCCCAAATTTTGAAGCAGAATAACCACCACAACCAGATAATGCAGTTGTACCTGCAACAGAAACTAGATTTAGAATATGGCCTTTTCTTTGTTCTGCCATATGTTTACCGAAATATTTACATGTTAAATATGTTCCACGTAAATTAACTGAAAGCATTTCATCAAAGTCAGCTGTTGAAGAGTCAATGATGCTTTCAAACACGCCAACACCTGCGCTATTTATCAGAACATCAACTGTTCCAAAATGCTTGATAGACTTTTCATAAAACGCACTTACCGATGCTTCATTTGTTACATCCAGTGGTAGAGTTAAGACGTTATTTGTTAAATCTTCTTTGTTTTGTCTACTTCCTAATACTAGATTTACTTCTAGTTCTTTGAGTAACTCTGCTGTTTCTTTTCCAATCCCTTTACTCGAACCTGTTATTGCGATCGTTTTCCCTTTAAGTTGTTGATAAGTGTCCATTCTTTCTCTACTCCTTACCAGGTCCATAATATTCAAAATAGTTTTTCTCAGTCTCATATAAGCCAATTTTGAATAGATTATTTAATTTAGGAGCTAGCAACTCCCACGCCACAACTGCCACATTTTCCGAAGTTGGATTTAACTCTTGAAATTCTTCGGTATCAAGATTTAAGTGTTTATGATCAAACTTCTTCATGATTTCCTGGTCGACGATTTCATCTACATTAGCTAAATTTGCAATCATACCTGTTATTGGATCAGGTTTCCCACTGACAGTTACCTCTAAGTAGTAGTTATGTCCATGTCCATATGGGTTATTACATTTCCCAAAAAGGGCAAGGTTTTCTTCATTACTTAATTGGTCACTATGCAACCGATGTGCTGTGCAAAAATGATACTTTCTCGTTAGTCTAACCATTGAATTCTCCTCCTGCTCGGCATATAAGAAATCATTTTCCCTTAAACGAATTTTATGCAGCTGACAATTCTCTATTTTTCCGTCCAATGAATCCCATAGATATGAAACAATATTTTCGGTTGTAGGAATGTTTTTCATAAAGTATGGGACTTCTTTATTTAAAAACTTCCCGTCTAATTCCTCTTTGACAAAAGACTTTACTACTTTATCAATATCAGTAATGTTAACAACAATACCAGATTGACTATCTAGCTTTCCTTTGACCATGACCTCTAGTGTATAGTCGTGTCCGTGACCATTTAGATTACTACATGGTCCAAAGGCCTTAACATTTTCTTCCTCGCTCCAGTTTTCTATGCGGTAGGAATGAGCAGCAGAAAAATATAGTTTTCTTGAAAGGTAAAGCATGATTGAACCTCCTATCATAATGTCAATCTTAGAGGTACATTTAGTAATTACTAGCTTAATGTGACCCGATTTTTAAATCTGTTGATACTATCAATTTCACTGAGAATTCCTTACTTTGTTTAACATGTAACTGTACCCGAAAACATCTATTATTCTCACAAAGTTACCTACATGTTCGATACTTTGAATCCATTTACTATTAATCTGATTTTCAATTTCTTTAGCCTGACTAATTAAAGTTTCTCTTTCTTTTTTATAACTATTTGTTTTTTCGTTTATATGAATCATATTAAATTTATTTCGCTCAACATGGACAACATGGTATAAAATCCATTCGAGTGGATTTTCAATTTTTAGCGAATAGCCGTCTTTTGTTTCTATTAGAATAGGTCTCGAAATCGTTCCTAGATTTTCTTCTGAAATACTATCACCCATTGAGGGCATCAAAAGATTAAAAGTGATATGACCATTAACCTGTAAATCAATATCTGATAGATAACTTTGAGCATAGATATTTGTTACTTGATCACCAGCAAATTCTTTCAATGTTTCTAATTCGTACATAGAAAATGGAATAGCTGTTTTTTTTGTATAGGTTGTACCATTCAAGTAATTCGGATTAAATCTTTCAACTAGTGAATGAACATGAATAGTAATATTCCTTTTAGAGAAACGTTTTTCCATTGTTTTTAAAGAATACGCATGATTATCACAGGCAAACCAACGTCGATTTAATTTTTCAGCCACATAAGGAATTGTGCCGCTTCCACTATAAAAATCCCCAACTAAATCCCCTTCTTGTGTAGTTGCCTTAATGACCCTCTTCAATAACGCTTCAGGTTTTTGAGATGGGAAATAAGTATTTTCTTCTCCTAAGTCATAACCGCCAACATCATCCCAAACTGATGGATAAACAATGTCTTTCTTTTTGGAATAATTACTTGTCTTACTATAGAAAAATAGTGTTTCATGTTGATAACCAAATTGATCAATGCCAAATGTCCAAGGTGTTTGACTATGCTTCCAAATAACCTCCATCAAACAATGAGCCTTACCGAAAACTTCATCTAATTTTATTTTGACATAATGACCCATGATTTGATTCGTTTGTAATACAATCAGCCCTGTATCGCTCAATAATTCTTTGGCAAGTTCCATTCGGATTTTGTAATCTTCTAAATACAAATTTGGTTGAAAATGATCACGGATACTTTTTGCTTCATCCCATGGGTGGACAAATTCAATCCCTTGGTCATTATGCATGGAAAATATCAGGCCCGAGTTAAAAGGACCATCTAAATAGATCATGTCAAATTTCCCACTGTAACCTTTATCTATTAACTGTTTCATAATATGTTGATTATCGCCCAAAACGAAGGAACGATTAATTATGTCTAAATCGGGGTAAATATTCACATTCATCCATCCCTATTTTTTAAATTTGGAGGGAAGTTACCTCCTATATTAAAATTTAAATTTCGCCAAATGCTCTAGGAGATTTTTTGATACATCCGAAAGCTCTTTTGATTGCCCGTGCAAAGACTTTACTAAATCAGAAAGTGTAATTGTCATTTCGGTAGTAGTAGAAGCTCTTTCTCTAGCAAACAGCCTCATATCATCAACTTTTTGTAATATTTCATTGTCTTCAGGTGTTTCTAATTCTTTCAAATGCTTTTCTACTTGATCTAGGAAATATAGAATATCCTCCACTACTTGTCTTTGTTTACCGGTGGTTTCGATTGAAAGATTAAACAATTCATCCACAGATTTCTTGGTATCCTGCTCAAGATAATATGATAGTCTTTGAGTTGTTATTGCTTGGTTATTTGTGTTATCTAACATCTCATAAAGGGTATCTACCATTTGGTTAGCACTTTCAGAAAGGATCGTTAATTCTCCTCCATTTTTGATACTACTCTTTGCAGTTAAATCACCTGTTGCTAATCGTTCCATTTGAACTTTTACTTTTTGGATATTTGTGTATATTTGATTAAAGAAACTAACAGCTAATAAAAACAACACTACTAATGACATAATGCCTGTAGCAATAAGTATCCACGAATGGCGAACGAGCGGAGCACTTAACAAATCATAGTCTAGAGCAATATAAATCACTCGATCTTGACTAATTGGTATAAACGTTTTATACATTTGTTTTCCATTTACATTATCGATATACGATGTTTCTTTTTGTTTCTTTATCATATCGATTAATATATTTTCGTCTTTCGGTCCTTTTGTCTTAAATGAACCAAATTCAATTCTTTTTAACGGTGGGTAATAGGCTGTTTCTAAACTTTTATCTTCAAACACTCTAGGGTTTAAAACACCCATTTCTACTGTTATTGAATTTTCGGATATCATTTTTTGAATCCAACTGTCAGGACCAACTTCTTTTGTATATTGATAAACTTCATTTGCTTCAATATAAGGGGCTATAATATAATCTGTATTTTTAGGCTTATAATACGCATATTTGAAAAACATTGGTTTATCACCATGTGAACCTGATTGCACAATAGGAAGAACAATAACATCATCTATGAAACTAAAATAATCATTGTCTTTAATTTCTTCGTCTTTTAACATTTGATCTAGTATATTGTGCGCTTCAGAATTAATCTCTTTAATACTGAATCCAATTTCATTAGGATCAGTAGATTTTACACCCTGAATATCATCATTCACTCTAGCCATAACCGTTAATCCGTTAAGCCCTAATTGGTTTTGTATGTCCACCAGTTCATCATTTGTAATATTGTCAACATTTTTCCCTTCTAGTAAATTCCCGATATATTTCGAGCTTGAAATGATTTTTCTATTGATTTGATCTTCTATTGCGACTGATGCTATTTCAGTATCCTTTATCCCTTGCTGAAGTCCTTGATTCAACAAATTAGCCTGGTTTTCAATATTTTTTGAAATTTGATCCTTTAAATAAAAGTACTGTATAATGCCTGAACTTAATGCAACGAGAATGAGTACTGCGGAAAGTTGAGCTAAAAACTTTGCCCTTAATGTTTTTGGTTTTATATTCACTCTTACATCCTCCTCTATGATGTCTCTATCATTTTGCGTAAGGTTAAGCGATCTGTCTTTCCTTGAATGAGTGGAATTGCTTCAATCTGTAAAATTTTATCCGGTACTTTAATGGCTGCAATTTTTCTTGAGCAGTGCGAATATAACTCTTGTACATTTAAGTTACCCTCAGGTACAACAAACGCTATGACTTGTTCCCCATACAAAGTATGCGGTACACCAATAACAGCTGCTTGTTTAACATTAGGGTGTTGTGTTAATACGTACTCCACCTCTCCAGGTATCACAGCTTGTCCACCCTTTTTTATCATATTTTTTATTCTTTCAATTAGGATATATCTGTTATTACCAAGTGACTTAACAAGATCACCTGTATGGTACCAACCATCCTTCAAAACTTCATCTGTTAAATCAGGCCGTTTATAATACCCAGAAAAAACACCTTTCCCTCTAGCAAGTAACTCTCCAATATCTTCTTGTCCATCAACGTTAAACAGCTTAAACTCAACACCATTAAATCCTCGCATTTCTTTTTCCCTGAGTTCGCTATATAACATTGCTCCTCCTTCAGAAGAACCATAGGAGTTTATGAATTGAGTATCAGGGAAGGAATCTACTAAATCTATAAGTTCTTGAGAGATCATTTCCCCTACAAATCCTACTTTTTTTAGAATTTGTAAACAACCTGGGTTCGTTTTCTGAACAATTTTATATACAGATTTAAAAATGGATGGTGTACAGTACAATTTATTACATGATTTCTCGTCCAAAATTCTCCCAATTGTAATAGGATCGAAAGAATCCGGTATAACAAGGTGCGCATTCTTTCTTAAACTCAATAATATGGTTGCCAGTCCTACAGGAGCTGTTGGTGGAAGTATACTAAAGAAGACATCTTCTGTATTGAGTTCAAAAAAATCTTGTATATCATTAATCCAAGAATCCAGGTTTTCATTTCCTAACATCAATCCTTTTGGAATCCCTGTACTTCCAGATGAACAACCAATGACATCGATTCGATCTTTTTCAACAGGCTTCTCATCACCTTCAAACTTGTTTTCAACCCATTCGGTATTGTTTGATGTAGTATAAATAATGCATTCTTCATTGGTTTCTTGTGCCCATTTAATTAGGACTTCCTCAAAATTGAATCCATTGTTTTCATTTATTGAGAATACGACATGAGGGGAAAGAAATTCCAGCACAGCAGTTAAGTCATCTTTTCGGAACTGCCAACTTAACGGTATAAGAATCCCACCTAATTCATTGACAGCTAAAGCCAGTCCTAGAAATGATTCCACCTGAGGAATCATTACTCCGACTTTTTTCCCTTTTATTTCACTACATCCATTTAGAAGCTGAATAAATTGGTCTCTTTTTTCTTTAATATCTTCTAATGAATATTCTCCTCTAACTGTAGATAAAGAGGTTTTCTTCATATCTGCATTTCCACTAAAAATCCAATCAGAAAAGGTTTGATTAGCCAATTAATATCTCTCCCTTCATAAACGTACGATACATACTACCAACAGTTAAAACATCATCTATTTTATCAATACTCCCAAGCTCAAGTTTAAATCTCTCCGCTACTTCACATATAAGATTAACGAGTTGCATGGAATCCACTCCTAAATCATCTCGGAAACTACTATCCTTTTCTATATCTTCCAATGGTAAGTTTGATAGTTCTGATACAATCTTTCGAAAATCATCAAATGTCATGTTTAATCCTCCTATCTATTTTGAAACCATCGAATCGCTTGTTTTCTAACATCTTGAAGTTTATAGTTGCAACAATGTCCTTCGTCTGCGTATTCAATTAACTTTTTTTCAACTGGTATCGAATGATAGTAATCATAAATTTCATTATCTGGCACCATAACATCTAGGTTGCCATGGAAAAATAAGATTGGTTTTTTGTATGTTAGCTGCTCATAGTGAGGTAATATTTGCTCTCCCTCTTCTAAAACTGCATTCATTCTTTTTATAAAATAATCCGGTAGTAGCACTGTTTCCATTTTTAACGTTAATGCTGGACTTACGGCAACTACTTTATTTACAAGAGCATTTGTACTTCCATAAATAGCCCATGCTGCACCAGAGCTTGTTCCAAATAAGTTGATAGGCAAATCTCGATAGTTTGTATCAGCATATTCAATTTGTTTATCGATAAAAGTTGACCATCTTTTGTATGTTGCTTTTAATCCATTTAACGTATATGTCTGACCTTGACCAGGCCCATCAAAGCTTATTGTAATGAATCCATTTTCGATAAAATCGAGTTCATAAGTAAACAATTCTTCTTTTGATGAATCTATAGGGTTAATAATTATGATGATCCCTTTAGGGTTATCAGGTATCCGAATTCGACCTTCGCAATATTGTCCGTCCACCTCAAATGCATCATATACCGTTTTCTTGTCTGACAATTCATCTGCCTCTTTCGTTGATTGAAGCAATTCGTTATACCCGGTTAACTTTTCAGCATGTCTGCTAGGATAGATCCACTGATTAAGGTTGTAATAAAGGGAGCTTAGACGATACTGATATTCAGCTTCCTTAAATCGGCCTTGTTTTACCAAGCTTTTAGCCTCTTCAAATTTCTCAATCGCTAAACCTTTCCAACCAATACCCCAGTTTTCTAATGATGTGAATTTGTAACGGATTTTTTCTAAATCCTCTGGAATAACACCATGGGCTTTCCATCTATCCCAGAAGCCATCCATCACAAGAGTGGTTAGTAAGGTTTTCTTAATAGTAGATAAAAAATTTTCTCCAACCATTTAATCCACCTATCAATCTCTCAAAAGAGCTCTTTCAAACTCTTCCGCTAATGAAACATCCTCTTTAAACACGCCTTTTTTAATTGTAGTTACTGTTGAACTACCTGGCTTTTTCACTCCTCGCGCACACATACATAGATGTTGACCTTCAATACTTACGATAACTCCCTCTGGTTGAAGCACATTCATTACAGCATCAGCAATCTGTTGTGTCATGCGTTCTTGTACTTGCGGTCTCTTAGATGCTAGTTCTACTAAACGGGCGAATTTGCTTAATCCTACGACTCTACCATTTGGAATATAGCCTATATGTGCTTTCCCAAAGAATGGAATCAGATGATGTTCACAAAACGTATAGTAGCTAATATCCTTTACAACAACGATTCCCTCATAATCTTCTTCAAAAGTAGTTGTAAGCGCTGTTGCTGGATCAACACCTACCCCAGCAAAAACTTCGCCATACATTTTGGCAACTCGTTTTGGGGTATCTAATAATCCCTCTCGGTTTGGATCTTCACCAATTTGCTCCAAAATCGCTCGGATATGTTCTTCTAATAAACCTTTTTTAATTTCAACTGTCATTTTGAACCCCCCAAAAATAAGTATAAAAAATGCCCACCAATTCTAGATTGGTGGGCATGGTTTTTTCTTCAATGAAGAAAATTACGCGATTCCAATCCTTTTCGGAAACTCGGCGACCGTAGAGAAATTCTCCTTTAGGCCCGTAGCTTTGCGTCCCCAACTTTCACTGGGTTTGCCATTATCGAAGGTATATTATTTTTATCGTCATTTAGCCCTAATATTTGGAGTGGTAAATTTTACACATGAATAAATTATTAGGTAGCCTATAACCTACCAGCGATCCATATAACCTCTTTATTGTCGAACTATTTTATATGTCTATTTTCCTATACAATCTGAATCATGCCTATCACCAATAGCTCTTAATTGTTTTACTGTTTTGGAATTTTTATTAGGAAGGTCTTCCTATTTCTATAAGAATTGGAGGATCATTAACGTGGGAGTACTAAAAAAAACGGTGAGATCCTAATAAAGGACCCCACCGTTAGGTTTGACGTTCTAAAGATGCGAAAATCGATAATATAGCTCTTAGTTGATTAGCTTTGTTAGTTATATTCATCTGCATTGTACCTGGTTATTACATAGGTTGTAACAAATATACGACAATCTGGAGATAGCGAGCTATTTAAAGGATGAATAATATCCCCAAAAGGTTCACCATTCAAGAATTTTATGACACCCTTGAATTCAGAATCTAAAATCGCATCATAGCCTTTCACTTCCACAAAACATTTTTTATCGTCAATTCTCTTATAATCAACTGTTGTGACTGAATGCTGTTGTTCTTTATCCATATTTTTTTCCTCCTAATTTGTATATAGTTAGATACAAACTCTTGATAATGATAAAGAAAAGGCCTCCAAATTTAGAAAAACTAATATAATAAACAAGAGTAAACTTATCCATAAAAAATAACAAGGACCTGAGATTCACTCAAACCCTTGCTATCCTTAACATCTATGACGCGCTCGGAGGGATTCGAACCCCCGGCAGACGTGGTACCGGAAACCACCGCTCTATCCGACTGAGCTACGAGCGCAAAATATTTATACATCAGTAACGAAAATTATACGTGAACTTTACAATAATATCAACTGTCTTTTTATAGCAAACTCTACATCCTATTCCTAATCCAATTTTGACTATTTATACCGTTTGAAATGCAATAAATGTGGGAAACATGATAAACATGTTATGCTTAATAAGTACATAGTATAGTATAAATAAGGTTCAATAAGGATCTTTAACCTTTTCGTTTGACCTTTATTGACCTTAGTTGTATGATGGAAATACATAAAGTAATACAACTGCTAGTTGCATGTTTAGTATTATGTTCTAAAGGATTACATACTGGTATACGTTTATCCTTTAGTGCAATCTTTCTTATTACGAAGGAGGAATAGAATAATGAATTTAATCCCTACAGTTATTGAACAAACAAATCGTGGTGAGCGTGCTTACGACATTTACTCTCGTCTATTGAAAGACCGCATTATTATGCTTGGAAGTGGAATTGACGATAACGTAGCAAACTCAATCGTATCTCAGCTATTATTTTTAGAAGCAGAGGATCCAGAAAAGGATATTTCCATTTATATTAACTCTCCTGGTGGATCAATCACTGCCGGTATGGCGATTTATGACACGATGCAATTTATTAAACCACAAGTTTCAACAATCTGTATCGGTATGGCTGCATCTATGGGTGCATTCTTACTTGCAGCTGGAGAAAAAGGTAAACGTTACGCACTTCCGAACAGTGAAGTAATGATTCACCAACCACTTGGTGGAGCACAAGGTCAGGCAACAGAAATTGAAATTGCTGCAAAGCGTATTCTTTTCTTGCGTGACAAATTAAACAAAATCCTTTCAGACCGTACTGGTCAGTCCTTAGATGTCATTGAGCGTGATACAGAGCGTGATAATTTCATGACTGCTAATCGTGCTCTAGAGTATGGTTTAATTGATAAAGTATTAGACCGTAGTCCTATTGGCGAAAAATAAAATGATTTTTTTATTAAGAGTTAAAGCTTCTTCTGAGCTTTAACTCTTTTTCATTTAATCCTTAATTGTTTTTTCTATATTATTACAACTTGAATTTTTCTACTTTATCTTTCAGTTCAGATGATAGGCTCTCAACGAAAGCAACGCTCTTTGTAATATCAGAAACTGCAAGTGACTGTTCTCTGCTGGAAGAAGCGACCTCTTCCGTAACAGCTGTGTTTTCTTCGATCACTGCTGAGATATTCTCTAATGCAGAAAGGACACTGTTTGATTCATTTTTAAGTTCATTAAGAATTTGTTGAATCTGGGTCGTATCAAGCTCTGTCTGATCTACTTTTTCAACAATGTTTTGGAGTGCGTCTTCCCCTTTTTTGATAAAAGATTCTTGTTTCTTAACGGCTTCTATATTAGATTCCATTTTACTTACCGTTTGGGAAGTTTCAGTTTGAATATTACCAATTAAATCAGCAATTTTATTTGTTGCAGCTTGTGTTTGTTCAGCTAGTTTTCTTACCTCATCAGCAACGACCGCGAACCCCTTACCATGTTCTCCAGCTCTTGCTGCTTCAATTGCAGCATTTAAGGCAAGTAGATTTGTTTGATTAGCAATTTCAGAAATAATAGCGATTATTCCTCCAACTTCATCGGAACGATTCGCTAAGTTCTGAACAGTCTTTGTTGTTTCATTGACAGCCAAAACTAACTCGTCAAGCTGTACAGTTGCCTTTTTCATCGCTTCCTTACCTTCTGAAGCTACTTCTGCAGATATTTTTGCGTTTTGAACAGTTTGTGTCATCTTGTTTTCGCCATTTTGTAGAAGCTTCATTGAAAGATTCATCATGTCTAAAATGTTGTTCACTTCTTCTGACTGTTTATGGATTCCAGCTGCGGTCTCATTCATTGACACAGCAATTTGGTTTGCTGCATCATTCGTCGTATTTATATGTTTTGATAAGCCCATTGTGGTTCCATTTATTTTAAAAGTTGATGTGTTAATATCTGTGATCGTTTGTTTTAATTCAACAACCATTTCATTAAAGGCACGTGATAAGGTTCCAATCTCATCATTACGATTCGTTTTAATCTGTACAGTAAAGTCACCCTTTGAAATATCCTCTGCCTGCTTTGATAATGTGATAAGAGGGTTTGTTAAGACTCTAGAAAATACATAAATTATTGCAATACTAATAACTAATATGACGCCTACTAAAAGAAGCATATTATTTATGTTTTTTTGTAAGACCTCATAAATTTTGGTTGCATCAAGGTCTACACCAACAACTCCAATCGTTTCTCCAGCCTCATTTTGAATAGGTAAATAGGTAGAAAACAATTTACCATATTCATCAGACGTAAGCTGACCTTCACTACTTACACCTGTTTTAAAGGTTTCAATCATCTGATAATACTCGGCCGAATTCTCTTCTACTTCCCCAAGTGCAGAAGCATCATCGCTATCAATTGGCATTCCATCGACGACATAATAGTACTCATCTCCCTGTTTTGCCATCGTATATAAATACGTTAATCCGTTAGCCTCACGAATTTCATTCATTTCCACTCGTAGTTCTTTATAATAATCGTTTTCAGTTTTATTGATAGTAAGATTGGTAAACTCATCTATATCAATTTTACTTATCGTATATTTTGCAATATTAGTAGCTTGATGGTTTAAAGACCCATTCACTAAATCTGTTGATGACTTAAAATTGATGATCCCGATAATAACAACTACGATCAAGATAAGTAGTGAAAACAGTGTTATCATTTTAGATTTTAAACTTTTCATTTTTATTCTCTTTTTCATAAATTTTACCTTCCTTAATGCGTTGTCTTAATTTTTTTATTTACTAAAACACAAAAAGAATCATTTTTTACATTGCTGATACATCCTACCACTGTTCAAAATATTACAAATAACTACAAAATCTTCCTGATAGTAACATAGTCCTAATTTCATGTTAAGTCAAGATATTAAATAATGAAAATTCTAAAAAAATTGTCGCTATTTATTATCAACATTAAGGATAAAAAAAATAGCACACCGCGTATATCAATCGGTGTGCTGCCTTTTTTATCCTTCTTGCTGTACGTAGTTAGCTAATGTATCTACTGCTTCTTGTTCGTCATTTCCTTCTGCAATTAGTGTTATGATAGATCCTGAACTTATTGCTAAACTCATAAGCCCCATAATACTTTTTGCATTTACCTTTTTTCCGTCTTTCTCTAAGAAAACATCTGATGCAAACCGGTTTGCTTCTTGAACAAATAATGCAGCTGGACGAGCTTGTAAACCAGTTTTCAGGTGAACTTCAACTTTTTTTTCAACCATAGTTATCTCCTCTTCTCTTTTAATTAATTTATTTGGCTGTTTTCTCAAACTTTGTTGCTATTTACCAAGTAGTGCGGTGTGGTTGATTTCAACTCCAGATGTTCGCTTTCCGCGGGGCGGGCGGTGAGCCTCCTCGGCGTAAACGCCTGTGGGGTCTCACCTGTCCCGCTACTCCCGCAGGAGTCTCGCACTTCCGCTCCAATCAACCTAACCAGTTCTCGCTTTAAAACAACAATCTCTTAGAAAAGAGCCATTTATTTTAATGATAGCGGTTGGCCTGTTCGTAGTTGTTCAGCAATTTGGTCTAATTTTCGTAAGCGATGGTTAATACCAGATTTGCTAATTGTTCCGCTTGTTACCATTTCACCCAGTTCTTTTAATGTAACATCTTGATATTCGACTCGTAGCTTTGCAATTTCTCGAAGTTTATCGGGTAATGCATCTAGCCCAATTTTATTATCGATGAATCGAATATTTTCAACCTGTCTTAGTGCAGCACCAATTGTTTTGTTCAAATTGGCTGTTTCACAATTCACTAGACGGTTAACAGAATTCCTCATGTCTCGGACAATTCTTACATCCTCAAAACGAAGTAATGCTTGATGGGCACCGATTATATTTAGAAGCTCGGTAATTTTTTCTGCTTCTTTTAAATACGTAATGAAGCCCTTTTTTCGTTCTAACGTCTTGCTGTTTAAATCAAATGTATTCATTAACTCGCAAAGAGAATCATTATGCTCTTTGTAAAGAGAGAAAATTTCGAGATGATAAGAGGAAGTTTCAGGATTGTTAACAGAGCCTCCTGCAAGAAATGCTCCGCGAATATAAGAGCGTTTGCAACATTTCTTTTTCACGAGTGTGCTTGAAATATCCCTAACAAAGGTAAAATCTTCCTCTAAAATATTTAAATCCTCTAAAATAGCCTTTGCCTTTTCAGTTAGGCGAACAATATAGACATTGTTCTTTTTCAAACGCATTTTTTTACGTACGAGTAATTCCACTGAAACCTCATATTGCTTTTTCAATAATATATAGATACGCCTTGCAATAGCTGCATTTTCTGTTTGAATATCAACCATAATCACTCGATTTGAAAATGAAAGGGATCCATTCATTCTAATAAGTGCAGATAGCTCTGCTTTTAGACAGCAAGGCTTTAGCTCTAAGTTTGTTAGTTCCTTTTTTGTTTCAGATGCAAATGACAACCTCTGCACCCCCATTCTAAGACATGCACTTATGTCATTTCTTGCTGAAGCATTCCGTAAAGTAGCTTTGCTACTTTATTTGTATCATGTCTAATTACACTATTTTCGTAACTTACAATTTTATCTGTGATGACTTCAAGACCTAATGATTTTAATGCCTCGATATCAAAATGTACTGGCTTTGCAAGCTCCTCTTCATATAACGATTTGATATGATCAGGAATTTCTTCTTCATTAACAAGAATGGTATTCATAAATGTGCATCTCATATGATCATATAATGCTTTAACATGATCACTTGCAGAAAAATTCAATGTTTCTCCTGCTTGTGTCATCACATTACAAATGTAAACTTTTTTCGCTTTCGCTTTACAAACCTCTTCTCCTATTTTAGGAACAAGAAGGTTCGGTAGAATACTTGTGTACAGACTACCAGGCCCAATTATAATTAAATCCGCTTCTCTAATCACATCAAGTGTTTCAGGTAACGGCTCAATATCATCAGGACTAAGAAAGACTCTTTTTATTTTCTTTCCTGAAAAAGGAATTTTGGACTCACCAGAAACAATGGTTCCATCTTCCATTTCAGCGTTTAAAATGACACTGGTATTTGCAGCAGGTAATACTTTCCCACGCACATTTAACACAGTACTCATTTCCTTTATTGCATGGACAAAATCACCAGTAATATTTGTCATAGCAGCTAAGATCAGATTTCCTAATGAATGTCCAATTAAATTATTTCCTTTATTGAAACGATGCTGGAAAAGCTCCTCTACAAGAGGCTCAACATCTGACAAAGCTGCTAATACATTGCGAATATCACCAGGAGGAGGAATGTTTAATTCATTTCGGAGCCTGCCTGAGCTCCCGCCATCATCAGCAACTGTGACAATTGCTGTAATGTCTAAGGGGAACTGCTTTAATCCTCGTAAAAGGACAGATAAACCAGTACCCCCGCCAATGATGACAACCTTTGGCAAATGTTTACTCTCCATTAATTAATGTTGCTTTCTTTTCTCAATATCTCGGTGAGAAACTTGAGTATGATAGTCATTTTTATAATGGTTTGCAATGTATTCTGCTAGTGTAACTGAGCGATGCTGTCCTCCCGTACAACCTATCGCAATGATGATTTGACTTTTGCCTTCCCGCTTATAATAAGGAAGCATAAAAGTGAGTAAATCGATGAGTTTTTCTAAAAACTTCTGTGTTTCACTCCATTTTAACACATAAGAGGATACTTCCTCTTGTAATCCAGTTTTTGGTCTCATATGGTCAATATAGTGCGGGTTTGGCAAGAATCGTACATCAAACATGAGATCAGCATCAATTGGTACACCATATTTAAATCCAAATGAAGTCACATTAACTGTAAACGTATGCTCAACATTTGAAGAAAATTGCTTCAGGATTTTTTCTCTTAAATCTCTTGGCTTCAAGTCTGATGTTTCATAGATTAGCTGTGCTCTTCCTTTAAGCTCCTCAAGAAGCTCACGTTCAAGTCCAATCCCCTCTAATGGAAGCCCTTTTGAAGCTAAAGGATGTGACCTACGTGTTTCTTTATACCTCGTTACTAGTGTAGCGTCTTTCGCATCAAGATATAATATTTGCGGTGTAAGCCAAGTACTTTCAGACAAATCATCAAGTGCTTGGAAAAGATGATCGAAGAATTCCCTTCCTCGTAGATCCATAACTAATGCAACCTTATTCATCTTAGCGCCTGATTCTTTCATTAACTCTAAAAATTTTGGCAGCAGAGTTGGCGGTAAATTATCAACGCAAAAATACCCAAGATCTTCGAAGCTTTGAATCGCCACAGTTTTACCTGCACCTGACATCCCTGTGATAATCACCATTTGTACATCTTGAGTTGAAGTTTGCTGTTCATTATTTTCAATCGTCATAGCCTTTTCCTCCTTTCTACTGATACCTAGCTCTATTTACTAAAATATATGGATTATTTGCTTAGCTTTCACTATACAAATTTCCCACATATTATTGATGTACGGAGTTAAATAGTCTCATTGAGGATATTCGATTTATTGTGGATCTAAACGATAAGAGATCAGCTCATAGTCAGGTGTATAGGTAAAGGTTCCATATAGCATACCCGTCCCTTTAATGACATAATCGAATATGTGATGATCCCCTGGAGCCATTGGTAATTGTTGAATGGCTTCCTTCTCATGCCATTTAATCGTTCCCTCTTCCGATTCAAGGACATTTGTACCCTGATAATCTGTTGCCAAGAAAGTAAACATCATCCATTCAGATACAATTTCTTTACCGTCTTGAATTAAAAAGGTAAAAACTCCCTTTAACTGAGGGTTTTTAATGTATATGCCAGTTTCCTCGCGATATTCACGGGTCACGGTATCCTTAACAGATTCACCTAGCTCCATTTTTCCACCAGGAGCTACCCACCAGCCTCTTTTTGGTTTTTGTAGGAGAAGTACTTTGTTTCCTTCTACTAAGACGCAATTTGTAACTCGTTGCACCTTCTTCACCTCAATTTTCACATGACTTTAGAAAAGCATAAGCGTATACTCAGCCTCAAAGGAATAAGCATAAATAGAAGGCATTCTTTACCTTTTATTTATATGTGACCAGCCCCTAGGAAAAAAGGGTTTTATTTTCTCTTTAAGGAGTTAGACACCGACACTAAGTAGAAAAGTCTAATCTTGTTTGTTACGTTCTTCACTTTCACTTATTATACTATTTTAATTTGGTCTTAACAACGAAGTCGATTAGTTGAAATATTAGACTTTCTATATGTATATACGGATGGTAATCAAAACAGTTTCACTTTTTAAGGTAAAACTTACGATGTCACACAAAATTCATTTTAATAGTGAATTTAATTTCATTCTAGAGGTAAGGTAAAATGACTGTATTACTCCCTGTACATAAAAAAATACAACAGTAGTGAGGACAAAAAAAGGGAGCATGGGAAAGGGCGCCCATGCTCTAAAATAAGTCTATTTATAAAAGGGGGTCAATTACTAACTCTATAATAACCTATAATTGTTTCACCCATGTTACAGGATGGTTAAAACAGAATTACGAATTTGTTAAGAACAAATTCGCAAGCTCTTATCCAAAGCTTTACTTAACTGCTTTTAGCTTCTCCGCTAATTCTTCTACATAGTGTTGTGCACTTTGTGCTGCAATACTACCATCACCAGTTGCTGTGACAATTTGGCGAAGCATTTTTTCACGTATATCCCCAGCTGCAAAGATTCCCTCAACTTTAGTTTCCATGCGGTCATTTGTTTCAATATACCCATTCTCATTCGTAATACCAAGACTTTCAAATGGCTTTGATAAAGGCAGCATTCCAATATAAATGAAGACACCGTCTGTTTTAAAATCTTTTTCTTCACCATTAACAGTATTCACTAATGTTACATTTCCTACTTTACCATCTTGTTCATGAATTTCTTTCACAGTATGGTTCCAAATGAAATCTACTTTTTCGTTGTCAAATGCACGTTGTTGTAGAATTTTTTGTGCTCGTAATTCTTCACGGCGATGCACAATTGTAACTTTAGAAGCAAAACGTGTTAAATACACACCTTCCTCGACAGCTGAATCTCCACCACCAACAACAACTAGCTCTTTACCTTTAAAGAATGCACCATCACATACGGCACAATAAGAAACTCCACGTCCACCTAATTCTTTTTCGCCCGGCACACCAATCTTTTTATATTCAGCACCAGCTGTAATAATAACGGCACGTGCTTTATACTCTTTTTTTCCAGCTATAACCGTTTTGTATTCTACACCATCAATCACTTCTTTAATATCGCCATATGCATATTCAGCACCGAATTTCTTCGCATGGTCGAACATCTTTGTTGATAGCTCAGGTCCTAATATATGATCAAAGCCAGGGTAGTTTTCTACTTCTTCTGTGTTAGCCATTTGCCCGCCTGGCACCCCACGTTCAATCATAAGTGTTGATAAGTTTGCACGTGATGTATAAACAGCTGCAGTCATACCTGCTGGACCCGCACCTACGATGATCACGTCATATATTTTTTCTTCTGACACGAATGTTCACTCCTAACAAGAAAGTTTACTTTGATTTGTACGATCTCTTTTTCATTTTGCCCTATACACATCGTATAAAATAATGACGATTCATGCCATTTTTTTGCTCAAGAAACAAAAGCGGAAGCGCCTTGATCAGCCCCGACAAGCATAAGCTAATTTAGGATAGAAGGCGTTCTTTGCCTTCAATTCTAAATTAGCTTATGACCTCGAGGGGCTAGGCGCTGGAGCTGGATGTCGTGCGCTTATCCACAGTTCAAGAATTATATAATCTCCTAAACGAGAACAAAAGCGCAAGCGCCTTGATCAGCGACGTAGAAAAAAGAGCACTTTTCTAAAAGCAGTTAGGAGCTAATGTCAGTCATGTTCTTGATGAGCTTTACGTACTTCCCAACTGAAGATACCGATACACCATACATATTTGCTACTGTAGCTTGGCTTACATGCTCATTACTTTGATTTTTCCATACGTAATCTAAAGCTGCTGCCCAACCAAGATGATTTTTTAGCGAATAGTCACGCTTATATGCTTTTATAAGAATTTTAAACGAAAATAAAAAAAGCTTATCATGCTCAGAGTGTACAAATAATGAGTTTGCAATCTGATAAAAAGAGGTTATTTTATCATAAGCATTAAAATCCTTCGATAAGGCTAGCTTGATAAATTCTTTTTCTAATTGCGACTGTGGAACATTTGATGCTTCGTAGTCATTAATTTGCTCATAATTATTTGTTTGAGCTGCAAGGAAAATAGCATACAAGCGTTCTTCTAACGTCATACTTGTTGCTCGCTGGAAAGCTGTGTCAATCTTTTGATTCCATGGCTCAGAACCAGCCTTACTTTTATTTTCCTTTAACACCCGCTCCCACATCTGTTCAGCAAAAGAAATATGTCCTGTAAAATAAGCCGAATAGGATAGCCAATAATAAAAGGTATCATCACCTTCAAATCCTGACTTATGAAGAGAACGAAGCCATTTATAAGCAAATGGATAATACCCTACTAACGCGAAGGTTGCCCCTAATTTATAACGATGCTCGTAAAGAAGAGGATGAACAGTTGATAGTGTTTTTGTAAGCTCTTCAACCTTTTCATCTTGTCGTTCATAAAAATAAAATACTAATAAATTGCAGTACGCATGAAGATTACCAGGATTACGTTGAAGAACAGTTTGCAAATATTCCTTCGCTTTATCAACTTCTCCAACATAGAAATAAGCAAGCGATAAATTATTATGGGCAGACCAAAATTCAGGGTATTCCACTACAATCTCTTCAAGTAGTAAAATGGCCTCTTCAAACTGACTATTTTCTAAAAGAGATTTTGCTGCATCCTGTTTTAATATCAAATCATCAGGATCCTTTAAAAACGGCTCCTCTCCATCATCTTCCATTGTAAGGAGATCAATGAGGTCTTCGTTTTCCTCTATAAATTCACCATAAGGTTCTTTGTTTGAATATTCAGTTGCACACTTATATGCTTCCTGAAATAATCCAAGATGTGCGAAATTATTTGCCATAAAATAGTGGCACTCTGTCATTTCTTTATCAACTTCATCAAGTATATATGAAAGCAATTCATTTGATTGGCTATACTTCCCCATATCCGTATAAATCGTTGCTAATTGGGATAGCATTGTTAAATCTTTAGGATTTAACTCAACTGCCTTTTGCAAATATTTGCTAGCTTTTTGAAAGTTCTGCTCTCGATAAGCCTTCAGGCCTTTATTATAATAATATTGTCCATCTTGGAGAAACGGGACAACCTGTGCTTTTTGTTGTTGTTTGCTCAATTGTTTTCCCACTGAAATCCTCCATTTCATTCAATTCACCGTAGGTTAGTATACCATAAGATAAGTGTTGAATAATAGTGAGAATACAAAACCATTCCAAAACAAGTGAATTCATAGAAAATCTCAAAAGGGATTCGGAATTAGACCATTCCGAACCCCTTTTGTCGATAACCTGATTCCCTTTACAATGTGTAGAAGGAGTTTTGATTTTAAACGAACATATCGAACAGTAAAACTGTTCCGAAAGCAATAAATGAAAGTAATGTCTCCAATACCGTCCACGTTTTAAATGTTTCTTTTACCGTTAAGCCCAAGTATTCTTTTACCATCCAGAAACCAGCATCATTTACGTGTGAGAACATTAGTGATCCTGCACCTGTTGCGATAACGAGTAATTCCAAGTTTACACCTGACAAGTGTTCAATGATTGGTGCAACGATACCAGCGGCTGTTGTTAATGCGACTGTCGCTGAACCTGTCGCAATACGAATTAAGCCTGCTACAATAAACGCCAATACAATTGGTGAGAGGGAAAAATGCTCGGACATTTGCCCAATCGATGTACCAACACCACTCTCAATAAGGATTTGTTTAAAACCGCCACCTGCACCAATTATTAAAATAATAGATCCAACAGGAAGTAGGCACTCTTCTGATAACTTCTGAATGAAATTTTTATCCATGCCTTGACGAATGCCAAGGAAATAAAAAGCTGCAAAACATGAAATTAAAAGGGCAATAACAGGACTTCCAATAAAGATAAAGAATTTTAGAACACCACTAGGTAGTCCCAGATATGGTGCAATAACTGATAGTACCATTAAAAAAACAGGTAATAAGATAATGAAAAATGAAATGCCTGTGCTTGGCAGTTTTTCTGACGTATTACTTACTCGTATTAACTGTGGCTCACCTTCAGGAATCACGCGATGTTTCACCCACTTTGCAAACAATGGTCCTGCGATAATTGCTGCTGGCAGCGCAATAATGAGTGAGTAGACTAAAACTTTTCCTATATCAGCTTGATAGATTCCTATTGCCGTCATTGCTCCCGGGTGCGGTGGTACAAGACCGTGTACAATGGATAACCCAGCAAGGACTGGTATTGCGATTAATAAAATGTTTTGCTTTGTCGTTCGATAAATTGAAATAACGAGAGGTAATAACATAACAATCCCTACGTCAAAAAATACTGGGATCCCAATGATAAAGCCTGAGAGCAGCATCGCCCATGGCAATTTCTTTACACCAAAGATTCGAATGAAGAAATCCGCAACTTGCATTCCAGCACCGGAATCCGACATCAACTTACCTAAAATCGTCCCTAACGCTAAAATTCCTACTAAATGGCCTAAAACACTCCCAACTCCTGTTTCATAGGCACTCACAATTTGATCCATCGATAATCCGGACATAATCGCTAAGAACAAGCTCGCAACGGTTAAACTAATGAATGCATGCCATTTCCACCATGCTACTCCTAAAATAACAATCACAATAGCTAGCAATGTAATTGATAATAAATATACTTCCATTGTTCTTCCCCCTTCTCCCTATACGTAAACGTTTTCAATTCTATTGCGAGAAAAGAAGCTTTTCCCCCTTCTCGCATTCTCTCTAGCCTTTATTATTTACTAAGTCCTTTGCCACGTTTCTACCTTTCTATATCGCCTACTGATTCTGTCATCGCCCGCAGTATTTCGCTCTCCGATGACATTGGCGTGTCGCCTACAATTGTATGTGCAAGCATTCCTGCTGCTGCAGCAAATTCAACAGTTATCTCAGATGAAAAGCCTTCCATTTCACCATGTACAATGCCGCTTGTATAAGCATCTCCTGCACCAATTCTGTCATAGACAGAAAAGGAAAGTGTTTTTGAAAAGATGAATGCTTGATTCTTAAAGATAAATCCCTTTAAAGAATGTGTATTGTCACCGTTGATTGAACGGTGCGTACCAGCAATGACAGAGATCTTGTATGTTTTCGCAACAGTTGGAATCAATTCCATAAGCTGCTCCCTGCGATCGTCCTTCTCTGTTTTCATCCCTAGAACAAACATGGCATCTGTTTCATTCATCATGACAATGTCGGCTAAATGAAGCATTTCTTCATAATGTGGTTTCGCTTTTTCATATCCGTCTTCACCCCAAAGCGATGGACGGTAATTACAGTCAAAAACAACTGTACCTCCATTTTCTTTCACCGCTTTGGCAAATGCTTTCATGTGATGACGAACAGTATCATTCATCGCAAGCGTGATTCCGCAAAAATGAACAACATCGATTTTCTTTGCAATGTTTTTAAAATCATACTTTCCCAAAGCTGCTGTATTAAAACTACTCTCTAGTCGATTGGAATAGGTAACGCGACTAGGCCGCGCACCGAATCCATTTTCTAAAAAATACATTCCAACGTAATTTCCATCTCTTCTAATGAAAGATTGTGTGACACCAAGTCTTTGTAGATAAGATACTGCTGCATCCCCAACAGCATTTGCTGGCAATGTGGAGACAAGGTACCCTGTATGCCCAAAGCGTGCTAGAGCTGCGGTTACATTAACTCCCGTACCGGAGAAAGAATAATTTAAAGTGCTTGCTTGTGACAGGAGTTCATACCCCGGTACCTGCAAGCGCATCATAACCTCTCCAAATGCTGCAACATTTTTAGCCATGTTGATCTACCAATTTCTTTATCGTTTCAAGTAATTCGCGTACATCTTCGACATTTGTTTTTCCTGTTTCTTTGTTGATAATCGATGAATACACGTGAGGAATGACTTGCGGCACATTAGCCTCTAAAGCAATCCGCAAGATTGTTTCAAAATTCTCTTTGTCGATCCCACCTGTTGGCTCTAACGCAAAACCTGCTTCCCCACATGCTTGTGCAACTGCACGGAACTCGTTTTCACTGCTTAACCCGTTCATTGGGAAGTATTTTAATGCATTGCCGCCCATGTCGCGTACAAGCGCAATCGCCGTTTTGATCGGTACGATTGCATGCTCGTCCTGTGCAGCGCTAACTGGACCTGTTGAAATATTCACATATCCTACTCGTCCTGTCGGAGACACTAAACTATTGATCCAGCTATCTTTTTTACCAAGGTTGGCACGTGTAGCTCCAACAGCAGGAAATACTTGGTTAATATGACTGCCAGGATAGTGTTTCGCAATCTCTGCTACTACTGCAGCTTGGCGATTGTCACCAGCACCTAATCCAATCGATACGGCTTCATCAATTTCTTTTCCATAGTCTTTCATAGCTGCTACAGCTTCTTCTACCGTTGGGTAGTCTTTTGAAAGAACACCGACTAAAACAAAACCTTCCGCTGCTTCGTATACCCCTTTGGCATTCTCTACACTATTTGCTAAAACATTTAATGCGACACGGTTCTTGTAAAAACGTTTTGTCATGTTTGACATCTTATTTTCCTCCTCCTACTAATTCACGTATCTTAGATTCAATTACCTCAATATCATCATTTTGCAGCGGACGGGGATCGATATCGAAATAGCCCTGTCTCACACCATAATCACGTGTATAAATGGCAATTTCACCTTCGCGCAGACCTGTATTCACTTCTTGTGCTGTTATATGCGCTTGTTTTGGATCAATTTGAATCCTAGCACGGAATATCGCCCGACCCGCTTCATCTTGAACAATTGTCACATTGACACCTTGAAGTTCATTCAATGGCATTAATGCCTGTAATGATTCTTTTTCTTGTTCACTTTTATCTTCTTTATTGCCGTATTCATCGAGAGCTTGAAGTAATCCAAATGTTGTTTCTTTCCCGACTTTCATACTGCGTCCAATACAATGTAATTGAACTTTTACCCACTCAATATAGGTTCGCTTACCGCCAATAATCCCTGAAGTTGGGCCTTCTATGGCCTTTGAACCACTGTAGATCGCAAGGTCTGAGTATCTCACATACTTCTGAATGTCTTCTTCAGCAGCAGCATCCACGATGAGTGGAACTCCGTTTCTCTTTGCAATCTCCCATGCTTCCTCAACAGAAATCATATTTTTTTGGACTGCATGGTGTGATTTGACATAAAGAATGGCTGCTGTGTTTTCAGAAATCGCATCCTCTATATGTTCCGCTCTTCCTTCATTGGCGTAGCCAACTTCAACAAGCTTTCCACCACCTAAATAAATCATCGTTTCAACAGGTGCTCCGTATTGTACGTTGTGACCTTTTAGCATGATGATTTCACTTTTCAGAATATCTTCTTGATGCAGACGCTCACTTTTACGGCGATTACCCTGTGTCACAATAGCTGCAACAGAAAGGGCAATACCGCTTGATGCCGAGTTAACTATAACCGCTGCGTCGGAACCTAGAATGCGTGCTACGTAATCACCTGCTTTATCGACTAAATCTGCAATCTCAACATAATTTTGTCCACCTTGTTTCATCGCATCCATTACGGTATCAGTGGGTGCTGATACACCTAGGATACTCATTCGTCCACTTGCATTAATAACACGTTTAAGCCCATATTTAGCATTCAATAAATTCGCCATTTGCAACTACTCCTTTTGTTTCTATTCTTCTACCTGCTACACGTTTGTCCCCTTCGGAATCGATAAGTGTAATCGGTTCATTTTTAACTGTAAATAATGTTAAATTCGCAACGTCCCCAACCTCTATGCGGCCAAGTTCTGGTTTTTCAAGCCAGTTAGCTGCATTTGTAGTAACTGCTGCGATCACCTCTTCTAGGGAATATCCTAAGGAAAGAAATTTTGTAAGAACATTCGCCATGCTATATACAGGACCGTTCATTCGGTTCCCACGATAGATATCTGTACTGATCGTATTTAAACCGATGTGATGGCGTTTTGCTGCTTCAGCAACTCTAAAAGAGAAGCTTGCAGTACCATGACCAACATCCAAATGTACACCTCGTTGAATTGCATCCTTGAACACTTGGAGGGGATTTTCTTTTGCATCGAAAAGATTATTTTGTTTTCCATTGAGATAATGGGTAATGACATCTCTTTTTTCTAAGAGTGGAATAATTTCATCGATATATGGTGGACCAGAACCGATGTGGACCATTAACGGCAATGATGTTTCAATAGAAAGTGAGCGCGCGATCCGTAAAGGTTCAATACCACTTTCACAAACAACGCTTTTGCTAATCCGAGCCTTTAATCCAACGATTACCTCTTTATAATCATTTACTGCTTGTACGACCTTTTCTTTATCTATCCATTCTAAATTTGATAATTCATCTACTCTTTTTAAACCAATACGTGAAATATTCAAAAATGCATATAAGTTGGTTTTAGCTCTTTCACTACTTGAAACCAAATCTGTAATTCGATCAGCTCCACAGCTTCCCGCATCCACGATTGTCGTGACACCTTGCTTGACTCCTATTTCATCGATTTCATCGCCATACGGATCAAATTCAGGAAATGCATGGACATGTAAATCAATCCAACCACTCGATACATACACACCTGAGTAATCTAAAACATGCTTTCCGCGTCCATATCCAGCCTTCGTCACCTGAGCAATTTTACCACCCTCTATGACAAGATCAATCTCATCTCCATTTACCGTTCTTACTTGACTCAATACAAAGTCCTTCAATTCATTCACCTCTATTTAAACACGCTTACAATTTATATTGTAGACCTACCTCTCATACACATAGGTTGTGCGAGAGAAAAAAATATAGCAGTCATAACGTTATGATGTTTGTTACTTCAAAAAGGTTAAGATTGATATAACGATAAGATAACACAGAAAATCAACAAAGTAAACATAACGTTATAATGTTTGTTAGTAAAAAATTAGTTGTAAAATATTCCAATCCCGAAACCAAGAAAATCTATGTAATAGAAAAAAGCTAAGAACTTATTGGAGAACTTAGCTCTTTCTACTATACATTTAAATTCACAACATATTTATGAATATCTGTATTATAGTATCCGATTGAATATTCTATTAATTGTTCATTGATATCATAAGAAAAACGAGTTCTTTGAAATAGTGGTTTTGATTCGATATTTAGCAAGTTCGCTATTTTTTCATTTGGTATTTCTACACCAAATTCATCTTGAAAACGATTAAAGTATACTCCCTTTTTATACAACAATTCATATAAGGAATCTTTAAATGTTTCAGGGTCTAACGAAAGTGTAAATCGATCGGGAATATAGTGAGTAAAATGAATATATGGTTGTTCATTTAACGTATAGATCCTCTCAATGCAATAGCACTCTCTTTCAAAGTTTGTAGATAAAATTGGATGGTTTGAGACATCAACTTTAGAGATCGTTACGTTGCCCTTTCTTAACGTATATCCTGTCGATAATAAATATTCAGAAAATCCCTGACCCTTTGATAATTTAGAGATTGCTCGATTATCCAATACTTTCGTACCAATACCGCTATGTTTTTCCACATAGCCTTCAATTGCTAATTGTTCAACAGCTTTGCGGATCGTGATTTTACTGACACCAAATTCTTTTTCTAATACAGGTTCAGGTGGGATTAACGAATTTTTTGGATATAATCCTTTTATGATTCGTTCTTTTAATTCATTTTTCACTTGAATATAAAATGGTCCCTTATTCCGTAACAATCTCATAAAGATCTACCTTTCCAACGTTTCTAATCTTAAATCAAACAATGTTTAAATACAGTCTAAAGCAGCAACTGGTAAGTCTCTATATGTAATGCTTTTCCTTTATATATGAAGCCATGTATTTTGTTGTTCATCATAGTGAACATTCTTTTTTATTGTACCAGTAATTGTATAAATATTGTATCTTTTTGAAAGTAGAGGGATCAGTTGCTCTACCTATCTGTTGTTACAGTTTTTCATTTTTATCAATGTATTTACACGACCATCGCTATGATGGATCATAATTGTTGCAAATATAAAGGAAGAAAAACCCTATTTTATAAAACAAATGAATCCAAAAAGTGATATCTAAATATACGATCATTTAGTGGTAGCGTCAGAACCGCATATTTACAATGTTAAGGAAATTCCAATATTAATAAGCCCCAATTTCTTAGCATTAATCTTAAGAAATTGGACTTATTTTAATTACTCCATTAAAGCGCCCTTTCGAAATAACACCCGAGCTTCTATTAGCTGGTTTAGTTGAAGAATTTGTTGTCTATTATTCTTGATTGTCTTCGCCACTTTTGTATTCTAAAATGTCTCCAGGTTGGCATTCTAATGCTTTGCAAATTGCCTCTAAAGTTGAAAGCCTAATTGCTTTTGCCTTTCCATTTTTCAATACAGAAAGGTTAGCCATTGTTATTCCAACCCTCTCCGAAAGTCCTGTTACGTTCAATTTTCCTTTTAGCAAGCATCACATCAATATTGATTATAATTGCCATGTTATCCACCTCAGACTATTAAATCATTAATTAAAATGTTTCTATAGCTTAATACCAATCATTTCAAAACAAGGCATATTACTCAATTTCCCCCACAAAAAAGAGCATACCTTATTACGGATATGCTCCCGTTTGTTGAAGATCGCTACAGTAGCTTATTTATTAATTACCCCTTAACAACTATTCTTTATCTCGGTGCATAAAGTTCAACTGAAAGAAAATTCCACTTAATAAAGCTACTATCATTCCTAACATTACAGCATAACCTGAAAATACTTCATTACCCTCAAAAACACTACAAATAACTATTCCGCCAATTCCACCGACAATCAATAGTAAAAGCCAAACAAATAAAGATGCCATCTTGTTCCTCCGTAAAACATATATGTCTGTATTGTATTTTATCATTTCTAACTAATATCCTGCTCGTTAAGCCAAGATACCTCTTGATCTAACAAATTGGGACAAATGACGTCAAATCCTTGTTTGAAAAAAGACTCACAAATCCGCTTTATGTGGAAATTAATTCTATAAATCTCATGGATAACTATGGATAATAACCTTAGAACTTTGTTGCTTGTATATCACTTCAAACCTTACAGTCCTTTTTATACATTATACAGTTTATACCAAAAAAGCACATTCCTTTTCAATGAAATGCGCTCGTTTGTGGAGGATCAAATTAAAGTTCTTCAAAAAACTTGCTTACATTAGAACAATAATTCAACAAAAAATGCTTTAATCCAAGAAGGATTAAAGCACGTTAGCACAACAAGAAAAGAGATCGCCGCAGTGATCCCTTCTTTAACTCTTGCTACCCGATAGTTTAAGAAGAAATCTTTAAAGTTGGATATCTAAATCATTTAAATTCCCATTCAATAATTATCTGATTTTCTCCGCCAACTCTAAAATAATGCCCTCTGGACCACGAACGTAGCATAACTTATAACTTTCTTCATATTGCTGTATCTCACTAAAGACTTCTGTGCCCTTCTTTTTCAATTTTGCAACAATAGCTTCAATATCTTCAACAGCAAAGCAAATATGTCGGATACCCAGCGTATTTGCAAAAGGTTGCTGAATATCTTTTTCATCTGACGGCGTATAAAATTTGACTAGCTCTATCCATGCCTGACCATCTGGCATCCCCAATCCTACACATGCCGTTTTAACATCATTAAGCCCAACTATTCTGTCCAACTGTTCTCCATCCAATTCCCATTCCGCTTGCACTTCAAGTCCTAAATCAAGAAAAAACGCTTTAGCCTCTGAAAGATCATTTACGTTTATACTCACATGATCTATTCTATTGATCTTCATATCTCATACCTCCTACGTTCCTGTTATTTCAATACCTGTATTCGTTTAAGGTTTGTTTGTAATTCTAATTCGCTTAAAACAGAAAATATCCTTTTTCAACAAACCTGCCCGTTAGCCATCCATGCAGCACAAAATCAGTGATGCACCACAGAGAATGAAAATGGTTAGGAAGTGTCCATACTGATACTGACCTTAATCCAGTCAATCCTAATCCATAGACTTATTAATGAACGCTCTCCTCTTTTTTTAACGATTGAGCAGGGTCTTTTTAAGTATTGTCATTTTTCTAATCTTGAAGAAACTTATTTTCATGGTAGTTCAACAAGATCCCACAGAATTAGATGTATACCTATACAAAACTAGTTTACATAATGAAGGTTTATCAACAGCATAAAAGATCTTTCAAATTTGGAGATCCTTTTATGCTGCTTATTAATGTAACTTATGGAAATTTTAGTTATAATCGAAGTATAATCGTACATATGACATTTGTGGTTGCATATTGGACTGAACATCAATAGAGGTGATATAAAATGAATATTACTATCCTGTTAGTTGCACTAATCACTTTCTTATTAATTTTTAAAGGAGTGAAAAAAGGTACTATAACTTTTACTTTCAAAAAAACTTTAATCGGATTTGCAGTAACATTAGTTCTAATAAATTTGATTTTGTTTGTTATTTTTTGAGATTTATGACGATGTATACCATATTCATTTCTAGTCAACATAAGCGATGTTATCGGCAAGTGCAAAAGGATCTTCAATTGAAGATCCTTTTATGTTTCTTATTAAATTAAAACACCCGCTAGCTTAAGTGAACACCTTCACAAATTAACATGCTTAAAGATACATAATTTAAATATATGTGACCTAAAAAAAGAAAGGATCGTCATTTGACGGTCCTTTCTCTTATACTATTTTTCTTTATTCAGTACTTTTCTCTGACCAAAAAACACGATGATGGCTAAAATAAGAAGAATAAGAGGCATCATTGCAACTCCAAAACCTTGACCTGCAATTAAGTGTGTGAATACTGCACCAGCCATAACAACCGCCAATATTCCACTAAAAACAGGAACTAGTTTTTTCTTCCAAAAGCCAATAACTAATCCAATGGCTGATATGATTTCCACTATACCTACAACATACATAAAGGTTGTTCCATATCCATAAACATTGGTAAATGCATCTACCTGCATTGGGTTTGCACTAACTTTCATAAACCCAAATAATAAAAATCCAATCGCTAATAATCCTTGTAAAATTCGAACTGTCCACTTCATTGTAACAATTCCTCCCTTTTTAAATTAGTTTAATTAACTCCTAAGAATAATTCTAGAAATGGTGCATGATTGTACCGTAGTCTTAGTTATGCAAGATATTAACAGTACAAAAGAATTCGATTCCCAGATGGATCTTCCGTAAAGAGTTCCCCTTTTTTTTCTGTTACTCGATAATCCAAAGCTTCTAATTTCTTTACCATTGATTTTCTTGTTTCCTCGTTTGGTGTAACAAGAGTATAAAAGAGCATTCCTACACTATTTGGTGCAGGTTTCGGGGCATTTTTGCCATTCCAAATATTTGTTCCAATATGATGGTGATAACCACCACTTGAGAAAAACACTGCTTGATTCGGTATATCCATGACAATATCCAACCCTAGACCATCATGATAAAACTCCTTTGTTTTTTCTAAATCAGATACATGCAAATGAATATGACCGATAATTGTTCCTTCAGGGATGCCATTCCATCTTTCTCCGTTTGCTGCAGCAATGACGCTTTCTACATCCATTGGACCATTTTTCGAAAAATCCATTTCTCCTGTTTTGTCTCTCCATGTCGATGGTTCAGTATCTACGGCTACTTCGATACCATTACCATCAGGATCTTGAAAATATAGAGCATCATGGGTCCCGTGATAAGAAGCTCCTTGTAATGGATACTGTTCATTCAAAAGACGAGTAATTAGTTTCCCTAAATCTTTACGGGTTGGTAGAAGTAAAGCATAATGATACAAACCTGTTGTGCTCATTTGCTTGGGAATGTTGTCTTCAGGTTGTTCAATTGTAAGCAAAGGCGTTATCCCGTTTGCTGTCAATACTGCTTTTTTTCCTGATTGATTTAATACCTGAAATCCCATTAAGTTTTGGTAAAACTCGAGAGAACGAATCAAATTTTCAACCTTTAAATGAACGTGATTTACAAATGTATTAGGTTTGCTATGAAAAGAGTTCATTCTTTTACCTCCTATTTTCTTGAGAAATTTATTGAATAGCATCATTAATCGCCTCAATTCTAGAGTTATTGTCTAACCCTTGTTTTTTGCAACGAAATAAACACTCTGTTCTAAATTAACTACTAAGGTTATAATAAAACCTAAGAATAATTAATGGAAGTAGGCACATTAATGTGGCATAGTATACAAAAAGATACCTAAGGAGGAAGTAACATGGTTAATGAATGTAACAGTAAAAGGACTGTTGAAACTGCTCTTGAAATCCTTGTTGGAAAATGGAAGCCTGTTATTCTTTTTCATCTTTTGGAAAAAGGAACGTTACGTTTTAGCGAACTGCAAAGATTAATTCCTGATGTAACTAAGAAGATGCTAACAACACAATTGAGAGAATTGGAATACCACGATATAGTTAAGCGTAAGGTTTATGCAGTAATCCCACCAAAAGTTGAATATTCAATAACTGAATACGGAGGAGGCTTAAAGCCATTATTATTATCAATGCATGAATGGGGATTAACACATTTACAGCACTTAGATGAGTTATATGGGGAAAGTCAAGAAACAATAGGAAAATAAAAAAGAGCTGTATTCATTTCATCTCTTTTTCTCGTTATTGTGATCTAGCTTATTAATAAATCAAACTATGTGAAGGACTGTACTTAAACAAACCTGCCATTTATTTTAAGTACATTTCTTCACAATCTCTTCTCAAATATCCATTTATTTTGAAAATGAGTTACCCAACAATATGGCCCGTTTGTTGAAGAAGAATAGATGTATTAATCATAAAATATCACCTACTTAGATAGAAACCAGGCTTAGTGAATAAATACCCCATCTCCTCCAAGTATTTATCCCTAAAAATCAAAAAAAAGACTCAAATATTGAGCCTTTTCTCACCACCATTAATCTTTCAAAACATGTCTCTTCTCTAACACCTTTAATACTTCATCCAAAGGAAGCTTTTGTTCTCTCAACAGGACCATTAAGTGAAACAGCAAATCAGCTACTTCCCATTTTAGTTCCTCAGCATCTCTATTTTTTGACGCGATAATAACCTCTGATGCTTCTTCGCCAACTTTTTTCAGGATCTTATCGACACCTTCATTAAAAAGATAAGTTGTATAAGAGCCTTCAGGAAGTTCATTTTCACGCTCTGCAATTAATTTTTCTAATGTGTTAAAAATTTGAAAGCGATCCTGAACGACTGATACTTCCTGTTTATCAATTGTTTCACTAAAGCATGTGTATGCACCTGTATGACATGCAGGTCCAGCTGGTTGTACGAGAACTAAGATCGCATCCTGGTCACAATCATATCTCATTTCAACAACCTTTTGGATATTTCCTGACGTGCCACCCTTGTGCCAAAGTTCTTGTCTAGAACGACTATAGAACCATGTTTCTTTCGTTTCTATCGTCTTTTTTAACGATTCCTCGTTCATGTAAGCTAAGGTTAACACTTCTTTACTTGCCGCATCCTGTACGATTGCCGGAACTAGCCCATTTTGGTCAAATTTAATCGATTCAATCATCGTATATTCACCCCCTGTTGATTTAAGTAAACTTTCACTTCTTTTACGGATGTTTCCTTATAGTGGAAAATTGACGCTGCTAGTGCTGCATCTGCTTTTCCTTCTTCAAAGGCAGCTAAAAAATGTTCTGCATTCCCTGCCCCACCTGATGCAATCACAGGGACAGTTACCGCTTCACTTACCGCTTTATTTAATGCAAGATTAAAGCCGTTTTTCTCACCATCACTGTCCATGCTTGTTAACAGGATTTCACCGGCCCCACGTTTAACAGCTTCCTGTGCCCATTGTACAACTTCCCATTCTGTTGCATTTCTTCCACCATGTGTATAAACACGCCAGCTGCCTAATTCTTCATCATATTTCGCATCAATTGCGACAACAATACATTGAGAACCGAAGAATCCAGCTCCCTCTGTTATTAGTTCTGGATTTAGTAAAGCAGCTGTATTTAATGATACTTTATCCGCACCTGCTCGCAGAATTCTTTTCATATCCTCAAGTGAATTTATTCCGCCACCAACAGTAAATGGGATCGCAAGCTGTGCAGCTACCTGTTCAACAACATCAACCATTGTTTTCCGTCCTTCATGTGACGCAGAAATATCAAGGAAGACTAGCTCATCTGCACCCTCTTGATCATAAAACTTTGCTAGCTCTACTGGATCTCCAGCATCTCTTAATCCTAAAAATTGTATTCCCTTTACAACTCGGCCTTCTTTTACATCTAAGCAAGGAATAATACGCTTTGTGATCATGATGGATTTCCTACCTTCAATGCCTCTGTTAAACTAAATTGATTCGTATAGAGTGCCTTTCCAACAATCGCACCAGATACTCCTGCACTTTCATATTCAGAAAGTGTTTCTAAATCCTTTAACGAGCTCACACCACCAGAGGCAATGACTTGCTTATTTGTTGCCTTAGCCATTTCTACAATTGCCTCAACATTTGGTCCTGAAAGCATGCCATCTGTTGCAATATCAGTGAAGATAAATACTTCTGCACCAGCATTAGCAAGTTCTTTACCAAGATCTGTTGCTTTTACATTTGACGTATTTAACCAACCCTCTGTTGAAACATAGCCATCTTTTGCATCAATGCCAATTGCAATCTTTTCACCATATGTAGCAAGCATTTTTTTTACGAAATCAGGATTAGAGATCGCCGCACTACCTAAGATGACACGATCGACTCCATTTGATAAATAGAATTCCACATCTTCTTCCGTACGAATGCCGCCACCGATTTGAATTTTTGCTGATAGCTTTGTAGCTGCGTCAATCACATGTTGATGATTCACAAGCTTTCCTTCTTTAGCACCATCTAGATCAACCATATGGATCCAGCTAGCACCTTGATCATCAAATTGCTTGGCCATGTCAAATGGAGAATCGCCATATATTGTTTCTTTGTCATAATCACCTTGAAGCAATCTTACGCACTTGCCACCCCGCATATCAATTGCAGGATAAATAATAAATTGGCTCATCTTCATTCTCCTTCCACGATCTTAATGTAATTTTTTAAAATGGCTAACCCTAGCTCACTACTTTTTTCTGGGTGAAATTGTGTACCATACACATTTCCTTTTCCAACAACAGCAGGAACGTCAACACCATAATCAGCTGTTGCTAAAAGCGTGTCACCTTGCTCAGTATCAATGTAGTAAGAGTGAACAAAATACGCATAACCACTATCAATGCCTTGAAGTAAAGGACTTTGATTTCGTATGTTCAAATCATTCCACCCCATATGTGGAACCTTAAGGCTGTTTCCCTCTATCGTGTCAGGAATTTTTACAACTTTACCTGGTAAAAGAGATAAACCTTTTGTTAATCCGTTTTCCTCACTCTCGTCAAACAAAAGCTGCATACCTAAGCAAATTCCTAAGAGCGGCTTATCTTCTGCAACGATTTTTTGAATAAAGCTTGTTAATCCAGCTTCCGTTAAAATCGCCATAGCATCCTTAAACGCCCCAACACCTGGTAGGATATAGCCATCCGCTTTTTCTAGCACAGCTTCCTCGTGGGAAACAATATAGTCGACGTTCATTCGCTCTAGCGCTTTACTAACACTATATAAATTCCCCATTCCATAATCGATAATGGCGATCATCTTATAACATTCCTTTCGTAGAAGGAAGAACACCCTCAATGCGTGGATCAACCATTGTGGCTTCATCCAATGCTCTTGCTAATGCTTTAAAAATTCCCTCAATCATATGGTGTGTGTTATGTCCATAATGAACGATCACATGAAGGTTCATGCGTGCTTCAAGGGCAAGCTTCCATAGAAATTCATGAACATTCTCAGTATCAAACGTACCAACCTTTTGACTTGGAAACTCTCCTTTGAACTCAAAGTGTGGACGATTACTTAAATCAACTACAACCTGTGCAAGGGCCTCATCCATTGGTACAAATGCACTTCCATAGCGTTTAATTCCTCTTTTATCACCTAATGCTTCGCGCAGGGCTTGCCCTAAACAGATGCCAATATCCTCTGTTGTATGGTGGTCATCGATTTCAATATCACCATTTGCCTCTACTGTTAAATCAAATTGCCCATGCTTTGTAAAAAGATCGAGCATGTGGTCCATAAACGGAACATCTGTCTTAAGTGAAGACTGACCTGTTCCATCTACGTTAAATGATAAGGAAATTTGTGTTTCTTTTGTATTACGCTCAACTGATGCCGTTCTTGTCATAAGTATTTCCTCCTTATTTTCGTCTTTCTTCCAGAGCACGAGCATGGGCTTCTAGTCCCTCGAGCCTAGCTAATTTTGCGATTTTTTCATAGTTGTTAGTAAAAGCTTTTTCACTGTATGAGATAATACTCGATTTTTTCATAAAATCATCTACGTTTAGCGGGCTAGAAAAACGTGCTGTACCATTTGTTGGTAACACATGATTAGGACCTGCAAAATAGTCGCCTACCGGTTCTGAGCTATAACGTCCAAGAAAAATCGCTCCGGCATGCTTTAAATCATTTAAAATCGCTAATGGATTTTCTGTTAACACTTCAAGATGCTCTGGAGCAAGCTCATTCACAACAGCAATTGCTGTTTCAAGATCATCAGTCACGTAAATATGACCATACATATCAATAGATGCTTTAGCAATCTCTTTTCGAGGTAAAGTAGCAACTTGTTTTTCTACTTCAAGCTTTACTTCCTCAGCCTGATTCATCGATGTTGTCACGAGAATACTAGATGAGTTTTTATCATGCTCTGCTTGTGATAATAAATCTGCGGCAATTTCATTTGCTCTTGCTGTTTCATCACTTAAAACCACAATTTCACTTGGACCAGCGATCATATCGATATCAACAATACCGAATACTTCTCGTTTTGCTAACGCAACAAAAATGTTTCCTGGACCCATGATCTTATCAACTGCAGCAATCGTTTCAGTTCCATATGCTAAAGCTGCAATTGCCTGTGCCCCACCAACCTTATAAATTTCAGTAATGCCAAGTTCTTTTGCTGCAACTAAAACACCTGCTGGCAGTGTACCTTGTTGATTTGGAGGTGATGTAATAACAATCCGCTTTACCCCAGCAACCTGTGCCGGAATCACATTCATTAATACAGAAGATGGATATGCAGCTGTTCCACCTGGTACATAAACCCCCACTGCATCTAATGCTGTGATTTTTTGCCCGAGCATTGTTCCCTCATCATTATAGCTAAACCAAGATTCACGCTTTTGTTTTTCATGAAAAGAGCGAATATTAGCTGCTGCTTCACGGATAATCTCAACTAATTCGTTATCTAACTCTTCATAAGCTGCTGTAAATTCTTCTTCTGTCACCTTTAAGCTTGATAATGATACTTTATCGAATGTTTCTGTATAGGAAAAAAGCGCCTTGTCTCCCTCAGATCGAACGGTTGAAATAATCGATTGAACGATCTTCCTTTGTTCCTCTGTCCCTGTATCAATTGTTCGTCTTAACGAAACTTTTTTATCAGTAATACGGGTAATTTTCATTGCATTAACCTCCAATGACTTTCGATAAACGTTCAACTAGTTCATCAATTGGCCCATCCTTCATGCGATAGCTAACAGGGTTAACGATCAAACGAGATGTAATGTGGCAAATATGCTCAAGCTCAACTAAACCGTTCTCTTTTAACGTTCTTCCAGTTGAGACAATATCAACAATGCGATCTGCTAAACCAATCAATGGTGCTAGCTCAATTGAACCATTTAATTTAATGATTTCAACTTGTTCTCCCTGTTCACGGAAGTAGCTTGATGCCACATTCGGATATTTTGTTGCCACTTTAGGCGCAACATCCGTTAATTTAGCATTCGGCAGTCCAGCAACCGCCAAATAGCATTCACTAATTTTTAAATCAAGAACCTCATAAACGTCACGATCTTCCTCTAACATGACATCCTTACCTGCAATTCCAACATCGGCAACACCGTGCTCTACATATGTTACGACATCCATAGGCTTTGCTAAAATAAAGCGAATATTTTCATTTGGTACATCTAAAATTAACTTTCTTGATTCATCAAATTCAGGTGGGAGCTGATAGTCGGCTTTACGAAGCATATCTGCAGCTTCCTCAAAAATTCTTCCTTTTGGCATCGCGATCGTTAACACATCTTTCACCTCACAGCTCCTCCTTTCTTGAACCGATAAAATAGACAACCTCTTCAAAATGCTTTGTAAACGCGTCAACATCTTTAATTCCATTAATATCTTGCATGACAACTCGTTTATTGTTCAAGCGAAGCTCATTTGTATGTGCAATCGCCTCTGTACGGCGTTCCAGACTATAGATCACACATTGTAGCTGTTGTTCATCTGTCATTTTCAGAGACTCTATAATGCGATCAATGTGTAAACCAAACCCAGTTGCTGGTGCTGCTCGATTAAATTTTTCAAAAAGATGATCATATCTCCCACCACTACCGATTGGAAAGCCAACATTGTCTGCATACACTTCAAATAAAATTCCAGTGTAATAGCTCATATGACTGACAATATTTAAATCTAGCTTTAAATAATCTGTGACTTGAAATGCTTCTAATGTAGACCATAACTGAGTAATTTCTTCTAATGAGTCACGTGCAGCCCCTGAGGAGACTAAGTCCTTAGCTTCTACTACTTTATCAATGCCCCCACGTAAAGTTAATAAACTAAATAAGCGCTCTTTATCAATACTAGATAACGGCAACTCTTTTACATGTTCTCTATAGCCTACATAATTTTTTTCATATAAGAAGCGCCTTAAAACATCAGCACGTTCTTGATTTCCTAATACCTCTTTAAACAGGGCATCGGCATAGCCAATATGGCCGATGGCAATTTTAAAATTCTCAAGTCCGGCTTCCTTCAGTGAAGCAATCATCAATGCAATCACTTCAGCATCTGCACTTGTTGTTCCATCACCGATTAATTCCACCCCAACCTGTTCAAACTCAGCTGGACGACCACCTTCTCGCTGCTGTGCGCGAAAAACATTTGCAGAATACGCAAGTCGTAAAGGATAAAGGTGATTATATAATTTAGATGCAGCAACTCGAGCAATAGGTGCTGTCATATCTGGTCTGAGCACCAATGTATGACCTTGCTGATCTAATAGTTTAAAAAGCTGTTGATCAAGTATCGCGGATTGAACCCCAACTGTCTCATAGTATTCAAGTGTTGGTGTTTCAATAAATTGAAAGCCCCATTGCTCGATGACATTTGTCATTGAATGACGCGTTTTTTTCTTAACTTCATATAGATTTGGTAATGTATCAACCATTCCAAGCGGTTTCTCAAACATAAACATGTTTCTGTACCCCCGTCAATGAATACTCATTTGTAATTTTCAGAATGCTTTACTTCGCTAATATGCTAATATACTACCAAAGTGAAGGGATTTTTTCAAGAAATTAATTAACATTTTGGCCTAACCTTCGTTATTTATTAATTGTTTATTTATTCAGTCTTTTTAAAATGCAGTTAAACAAACGTTTAATTAAGTCTATTTTCATAGGTTGTCCAATTAATCTGGGCTTATTGTCCGGTCTTCAGGTTATATTGTCGGGTTCGGCTATTTTATTGTCCATTCTACCTCACTTATTGTCCGGAATTAGTTATATATCAACCGAAATAACATTGATATCGACCGCTCGACAAATAGCGACATTTAAAATAGGAAAAGGCCACTAGTTTTTACTAGCAGCCTCCAGTTCCCTTTTTGCCAGCTCTTCTTTTGTATAAATAATTTGCATTGGGTTTCCACCAACAAATGCTCCTGCAGGAACATCCTTATGGACAAGTGTTCCTGCTGACACAATAGCACCATCACCGATGATCACACCGGGGAGGATGGTAGAATTGGCACCAATTAGCACCTCGTTGCCAATCTCTACATCTCCGAGGCGATATTCGTTTATTAAATACTCATGAGCTAGAATCGTTGTATTATAGCCGATCACGGAATTTCTACCTACTGATATTTTTTCAGGAAACATCACATCAAGCATCACCATTAATGCAAATGAGGCTTGTTCCCCTACCTTCACTTTTAAAAACGTCCGATAAAGCCAGTTCTTTATAGCTAAAAATGGTGTATACCTTGCGAGCTGAATGACAATAAAGTTTCGGACAACCTTCCAAAATGGTACTGTCTTATAAACATGCCATAATGAATTCGCCCCAGAAACTGGGTATCTAGTCGTTCTTCTCACATCATTCCACTCCGACGATTGGTAGTAAATCACTCATTTTTTCTAGTAAATAATCTGGGTTATAGCTACTAATATACTCTCTACCTTTAATACTCCAAGCTACTCCTGCTGTTTTCGTTCCAGCATTTTTCCCTGCCTCAACATCATGATGATTATCTCCAACCATGATTGCTTCCTCAGGTGATGAATCAAGCTGCTTCAACGCCTTCAAAACTGGTTCAGGATGTGGCTTCGCATTTTCAACATCATCAAGGGTAACGACAACATCAAAAAATTGATCAAGCTTAGTTAGTTTTAATCCCATATTCACGGTGTCACGAATTTTCGTAGTAACAATCCCTAGTTTAAAGCCTTGCTCCTTGAGTGTTTTAATTGTTTCAAAAACAGTCTCATATTCGGTTACAAGGGTATCATGTTGTTCATGATTAAATTTTCGATAAACTTTAACCATTTCTTCCATTCGATCTTGATCCACACTTCCAAACGTGTCATAAAGAGTTGGACCGATAAACGGTAGAACATCCTCTCGTTTATATTTGCTCGGGTAATATGAATTTAACGTGTGAAGAAACGATGCAATAATGAGTTCATTTGTATTGATTAATGTTCCATCTAAATCAAATAAAAGTGTATTAATTTTCATAAGACGCTTCCTTTCTACTTGGTGCGGCTTCTACCTTTCGCCAAATCGTTGCAATTGTTATTGTTAATAGGATTGCCACAACTAGGCGAATCGTAAGCAATGGTAAAACTGGAATTCCTAATGGAATAAAAATAAGTGTATCCTCAACAACGGCATGACATGCGACGAGGAAAATAAACGCCAATGTTAAATCTTTACGACTAACATTATCCTCTTTTACAGCCTGGATCATCACACCTGCGCCATATGCTAATCCAATTGTAAGTCCTGCAACCAATGTCATCGACGTATTTTCTTTCATCCCTAACATCCTCGTCACAGGTGCCATCCATTTTGTGAAAACAGTTAACAGGCCTAAGTCTTTTAAAAATTGAATCACAATCATTAATGGAATAACAATTAGTGCAAGCTGGACAACACCTAATCCTGCCTTTTGTATGGCTAAACCAATGATTTCTAACCAACCGTTTGGGACAACTTCTGTCTTGCTTACAAAACCATATTGGGCCATTTCTCCGCCACCGTGCCAGACAAGGTTCACAACAATAGCTGATACGAACGCAAGACCAATCCTTACAAATAGGATTACCCACAGCTTAAGACCAACCTTTGCTGCAACAGATGACTCAATAAGTAAATTGTGTGAAAAGGAAAGCATAACAGCTAAGATAAAAACCTCTTTTACCGTTAAATCAAGCGATAAAATCGCCGCAATCCCTGCATATAGATTAAGAAAATTCCCAATGACTAACGGGATAGCCGCTTCCCCAGATAAACCGAAGATTCCCATGATCGGGGTAATCAGCGTTGCCAACCAATCTAGTACAGGCGTATGCTGCAGCAAACTAACAATTAACGTGATTGGAAAGATCACCTTTCCTAATGTCCAGGTTGTCTGGATCCCAGCTTGAAAGCCATTTTTTAAACTATTCCCCATAACCAACCTCTCCTTGATGTGTAATACCTTTATTGACTTGAATCTAAGTATCTTACATTAGAATGTCCTTTTACTCGGCGGAAAATCATGATTCCTACAGCAACTGCAACTAAAACAATTGAAATGACTTGAGCAATTCGTAAAGTCTCTGTTAGCATCAAGCTATCTGTTCGGAGACCTTCTATAAAGAAGCGACCAACCGAATACCAAATGACATAAGTTAAAAACAGCTCACCACGTCTAAAATTAGCTTTTCTTAACAACAGCAAACCGATAACTCCTACAAAACTCCACAAGGATTCATATAGGAAGGTAGGATGATAATAAGCACCATTTATATACATTTGATTAACGATAAAATCAGGTAGCATTAATCCCTCTAAAAACTCCCTAGTAACTGGACCGCCATGCGCCTCTTGGTTCATAAAGTTACCCCAACGACCAATTGCCTGACCGAGGAGAATACTAGGTGCAGCGATATCAGCAAGCTGCCAAAAGGAAATTTTCTTTACTCTCGCATATATTGCACCTGTAATAATTGCAGCAATAAGCCCACCATGAATAGCGAGACCACCATTCCATATTTTTATAATGTCACCGGGATTCTGAGAATAATAGTCCCATTGAAAAATGACATAGTATGCTCTTGCCCCTAAAATCGCCATTGGGATTGCAAATAACACCACATCTACAAACGTGTCTTTATGTAATCCTCTTCTCTCGCTTTCTCTTACTGCAAGTAAAAGCCCGAGTAATGCTCCAACACCAATAATGACTCCGTACCAATGAATTTGTATCGGCCCTAATTCAAGAAATATTGGATCAAGAGGCTTTAAACTCTCTTCCATTCCCTCAACTCCCTACTAAAATAGTTATCGAAATATCTATAGGTACTTCATTCCAAGGGTAACTTAGCCCACTTCTAAACATATATCAAAGTATACAGTTTATGTTTCAAAATGAACGAAACTGTAGTGATTGATTTCAATCATTACTTTAGGCTGTTTTCGAAAACTTTGTTGCTATTTACCAAGTAGTTCGGTGTGGTTGATTTCCGCTCCAGTTGCTCGCTTTCCGCGGGGCGGGCGGTGAGCCTCCTCGGCGTAAACGCCTGCATGAGTCTCACCTGTCCCGCTGCTCCCGCAGGAGTCTCGCAATCCGTTCCAATCAACCTTATACAGTTTTCATTTTAAAAGCGACAATCACTTAGAAAAGTGCAAATCCTATTCTTCCTCGCGATCAGCATCTTCAATGACACCAGCAAGCTTATTTGTAAATTGCTCTGCAGCATTTACACCCATACGCTTTAATCGGTAATTCATTGCTGCAACCTCGATTATGACAGATAAATTTCGTCCTGGTCGAACTGGAACAGTTAGCTTCGTAACATCTGTATCAATGATTCGCATTTTGTCTTCTTCAAGACCAAGGCGATCGTATTGTTTATTTTGATCCCATAGCTCAAGGTTGATTACAAGTGTAATCCGCTTAAAGCTACGAACAGCACCTGCTCCAAATAATGTCATGACATTGATAATGCCTAACCCACGGATTTCTAAAAGATGCTCAATTAACTCAGGAGCGCTACCAACTAATGTATCTTGATCTTCCTGACGAATTTCAACACAATCATCTGCTACAAGACGATGACCACGTTTTACTAGCTCAAGAGCTGTTTCACTTTTACCAACACCACTTTTACCAATAATTAATACACCGACCCCATAAATATCTACCAATACACCATGTACTGCAGTAGTTGGAGCTAGCTTTCCTTCTAGAAAGTTTGTTAAATGACTTGATAATCGTGTTGTCTTCATTGGTGATCGTAGAACAGGAACACCATCACGATTTGATGCTTCAATCAATTCAGCAGGTGGTTCATTTTCTCTTGTAAGAATGATAGCAGGTGTAACATCTGTACAAAGCTCGTCCATTCGATGCTTTTTCTCTCGTTCTGTTAATTGATGAAAAAATGAAAGCTCAGTTTTACCGAGCAACTGAACTCGTTCCTTTGGATAATATGTAAAGAACCCAGCCATTTCAATACCAGGACGAGACAAATCACTTGTAATGATCGGTCGATTAATTCCCTCTTCTCCACTGATTACCTCAAAATTAAATTTATCAATAAGATCCTTTGTGCGAACTTTAGGCACGATTTATCCTCCTTTATGACAAGGGCTTTAACTATAGTTTGTAACAAGCATGGATATACCCTTGTATTCCTTTTCAAATGTTAAGAAAGACTCTTTTTATATTTTAGCATTAGAACATAACATTCCAAAATATTATTTTACTTTAACGCTACTCTCCTACATCAAACTCCCTATATATACTACGAAGAAACTTATAGGAGGTTGAATTGATGAAAATCATGATTGATGCAGGACACGGGTATGAAACACCTGGAAAAAGAACGGTAGATGGCATGAAGGAATACGAATTTAATCGTGCTGTTGCAAATGAAATGAAAAACCTTTTTTCAACCTATGAACATGTAACCGTTCAATTTTCACATTCAGACAAACAAGATGTTCCATTAAGTGAAAGAACCGCAAAGGCAAATCAAGCGGAGGCTGATCTATTTGTTTCGATTCATGCGAATGCACATGGAAACGGGAGAGAATGGACGTCAGCCGTTGGTATCGAGACATATGTTTATTTTTCGAAGCCTAAGGCTGCTTATGAATTAGCAAAAATTGTCCAAGCCAACCTTGTAAAAGAAACTTCTAGGAAAGATCGTGGTGTCAAAACTGCTAATTTTCATGTGTTAAAAGCAACAAGAATGACAGCAATCCTATGTGAGTGTGGATTTATGACTAACAAAGCTGAAGCAGGTCTACTACGTACAATTGATTATCGGAATAGATGTGCAGAGGCGATTGTTAAGGGCATTGTTTCATATTTCAACCTTAAAAGAGAGAGTAAAATAGAAAAACCAACTCATGAAACCGACTTTTTCAAAGTGCAAGTCGGGGCTTTTACAAAGCAGGAAAATGCAAAAAAGCTTGCTGAAGAATTAAAAAGCAAGGGTTACGAGGCCATTATTGTGACTAGCTAAGCTAACCGACTGAAAAAGAAGTTGACTTTAAAGGGTCTGAACCTTTGTTCTTTTAGTCAACCTTTTTTGGGCTCATTTCTAAGTGATTGTAGCTTTTAAAGCGAAAACTGTTTAAGGTTGATTGGAACGGATTGCGAGACTCCTGCGGGAGTAGCGGGACAGATGAGACTCATGCAGGCGTTTACGCCGAGGAGGCTCACCGCCCGCCCCGCGGAAAGCGAGCATCTCTCGCTGCAATCAACCACACCGCACCACTTGGTATATAGCAACAAAGTTTGCGAAAACAGCTTTTTTATTTAGGTTTTCAAGGTAACAAAACAACCTTTTCACCTCTTATTTTCTTGTACACATTTACTTCAAAGTAACTTGACGCAATCATTTTTTCCGTTCTTTTTACATCTATATCCATTGTAAATGCATCCTTGCCAGGGTATTTATCAGGATCATAATAAAAATATTGATCCAGGTGGGGTGAGTATGTTTGAACATCAATTGAGTTTGTTTCCTCATCAATATGAAGAAGCCGGATAAACCCATTACCACCTTTAGGTCCCTTTTGGTAATCTGAAAGCAGTTGATAAACCTTTCGATCGATAATCCCATCAAAATTATCATCGAGTTCATCCACTAACAGTTCACTATTATGATAATGTCCACAAAGAACAGCAACGACATTTTTGTTTGGTACAACAACCTTTTCAAAAATTTCATTTCCTTGATGACTTCGCTTACCGTCTTTTTCTAAGTATTCGTGAAACGCTAAGATCGCAGTACGATCTGAATAGCGAGTTAATACCTTGTTCATCCACTCAATTTCCTTTGCTTCAACATCCCAGCCCATATAAAGAAAAACATAATCCTTACCATTTACAGAGATCAGATCATAATGGCCATGATTGCTTTGATATGAATCACCATAATAATATTTTTGATGAAATCGATTCTCTCCGAAATATCGCTGGTACTGCTTAAAGTTGTCACCTTTATCATGATTCCCTGGGAGAACTCCATATGGGATTTTCGCGACGTCTAATGTATTCATGTAAGAATCAGCACGTTTCCATTGCCTCTCATCGCCACCCTTATTGACGATATCACCAGTATGAAAGACATATTTAATATTCATCACATCTTTATTTTGTGAAATCCATTCTGTTAATGTTTTAAACACGGCTGGATGATCTTGTGAATAATATTGAGTATCAGACATCCAGACAAAAGAGTAGTCATAGCTTTTTGACTGTGATGATCCTACTTGATCCTGTACAATGACACTTATTTTTTTATCTTTCACATATTCTCCAGCTGGGATTGTTCCATTTAGATCAAATTGATTTTTGCCGGCTAATTTCCGATCAATCTCCAGCCACCTTTGTTTCGCAACATTCCAACCATACATCGTTACCTGTCTTCCTGGTAAAGACTTACCTTCCCATTGGACAGTAATATTATCTGATGGTTGTATATCATTATTTACTTTAACGTCAAAACGGTGATAAGGAAATTTTGTTACAGAATGAGTTTTATTTGACTCACTGTCGTTTTCCTTAAGCGCAAGGTATTTTTTCGTTGAAAATTCTTTTTCACCTTTTGGGGCAAAAGATTTCGGTGGTTCTGTATTTGTCGCATTTTCACTTACTAGCATGTGATTCTTTTTTGCGGAAGTATATTGATGAGCATGATAAAAATTTTTTCCGTTTATCTCGACACTAGCCGAATTTATCGTGTTGCTCTTTACAAGATGTGTAGGTATAAAAGTAAGAATCATGATACATATGATAAAAAAAACACTGTTAAATTTGTACATGCTTTTCACCCAATGGTAGTATGTGCAGAATTTAGCTTTTTTACCATTAGAAAGCAAAGTATTATCTTTAAAAAAGGCTGTTTTCATAAACCTTGTTGCTATTTACCAAGTAATGCGGTGGTTGATTCCGCTCCAATCAACCTGAAATAGTTTTCGTTTTAAAGCAGCAATCTCTTGGAAAAGAGCCTTAAAAAAAGAGCGAGACAGACTCTCTACTCAAATTTAAACAAACGTTTATTTATTTTTTTGCAGCGGCTCAATGATCGCCTTCTGAATCATCAGATGGAGCAGTGAAATAACAACGGCTGCAAGTATGGCTGTGCCGAATCCATCGATATTAAAGGCGTCCCCCATTAATCCTTCCGTAATCATCAAAGTGACAGCATTAATGACAAAAAGAAATAATCCTAAAGTAACAACTGTTACAGGCAGTGTAAGCAGAATGAGAAACGGCTTAACAAGTATATTTAAAACCGATAAGATGAAGCTTGCCCCCAAAGCCGCTCCGATCCCACTTAAGTAAAAAGAATCAAAGTAGCCAGAAACGACAATTAATATGACTGCATTCACAAGAATGCTAACTAGCCATCTCATCATATTACATAATGTCCGATTCTTCTGGTACAAGGAATATCCACGCAATATAGATAATACCTAATGGGAAAAACCCAGTAGGTATTAGCAATATGACAAATAATATCCTTAATATTGAAGCATCAATACCCAAATAATCTGACAAGCCTCCAAGTACACCAGAAAGCTTTCGATCTGAGCGAGATCGATGTAATTTATTCATACTCTTCACCCTTACGTATTTTTAGTCAAAATTGATCCAGTTTTCGAATCAGCAAACATAGAAAGCTTTGTCTCCTGTGCTGTTCTGAACCTTAATTCCTTTTGAATCGTTTCATTCTTCTCAAGTGATATGTCTATATCCTTTAATTGTGCTGATAGTGCCCCAAGGTTGGATTTAAACTCACCTATGACTTTACTTTCCTCTGGGACATTTATTTCAATATTCCCAGTTGTCGTTTTTGCATAGAGTGCTTCACATGCCATATCTGCTAGTGTTAATTGAAGGTTGCCATTAAAGCTTTGTGCATCAATTTTCCCAGCTGATCCATTGAACTGAATGATTCCAGTGATCGATTCTACTTCTACCTTCTCATACATAGAATTTGAAAGCTTAATTTGCCCATTTGCCGTTTCAAACTCACCATGCTTACCATTAATAGAAGAGAATGATAGTACACCATTAGCAGTCTTCGCCTTGATAGTGTCTACATTTAAATCTTCCCCTCTTATTGGACCATTAAACAGCTTTATCTTTATTTGATCATATGCTTGTTCTGGAACATACAATACGATATTGATTTTCATTGTCTTTTTATCTGAATGAAGAATAAGACGATTCCCCTCTAATGTACATTCAACTTCAGATAAGAAACTTTCTCGCGCTTGCTCCGTATTCTCCGCACGGTATACTTTCGCATCACATTCGACTCGAATATCCTGCTCATTCCATGGTTGGATATTTACACTACCATTTGGAAAATTAATATCGATGTCATGAAACGATGAACCTTGAAATTGAAAGATATGATGGATATCAATAGATTTCCCAAAATTCAAATCAAGATCGAGCTCTTTTACCCTTTTCACCGCTGTATCAACCCAATCCATTAATTTCGTACCTAATGATGATTGTTTTTCATGGGGTTGTTTAGCATTGTCTTCATGCTTATAATCAATGACTTCTGTTGATAATGCCGTTATCTTTTCTTCTTTTAATTGTTCATCACGATCTAGAGCTTCAATTAAAGACAATGCTTCGTCCGCAGATAGCTTTCCATCTTCAACAAGTTTTAAAATACGTATTCTTTGTTCTTTCATCGTATTTCCTCCCCAAATTTAACGTTTTCTAAAGGCTTTTTTCTAAGAGATTGTTGCTTTTAATACAAAAAACTATTTCAGGTTGATTGGAACGGATTGCGAGTCAGGCATTCTAAAAAAGTTTATATTCCTGATAAAAGTTTAATTCCTTTAACAATGTTCCAAATAAAAACAATCAGATTAATTAACCCAACAACAAGAAAACCTCCGAAGAATACAGTTAAAAAGGCTGTTTCAGAAAGATTAGAAAAACCACTAAACACAATCATCCCTATCACGCCCAGCACCGATAAAAAGGGAACAATATGAGAAATAAGCGCCTTCTTAGAATGCTGCTTTACTTCACTGTGGTCGACAATAAAATAGATCGCAATCGGCAAAAGAAACGGTGCAAAAAACACACTAAAATAGTTCAATGATGCTAGCACTTTATTCGTTTTATCCAATTTCTTTTCACTCTCCTTATCTTTAATACGTATGAAAGTTGGAGAGGTTTCACTATTTTATTTTTTTGGTTTGTTGTAAAAAACAGAACAAAAGCGCAAGCGCCTTGAACAGCCTTGGGCAAATAAACGCTAAAGAATAGAAGGTGTTCTTTACCTTCAATTCTTAAGTGGCTGTAGACCCAAGAGGGGCTAGGCGCTGGAACTAGATGCCAAGCGCTTATCCACAGTACAAGAATTTGATAATTTCCTAAGCAAAAAAAAGAGCATCGATTGTTCACTTCGATGCTCTCTCTAACCGGATGCCTAAGGAAATCTACTTTTTACTGTGCAATTTCCTCTTTCTCTTTAATTAACTTTTTCATTCGTTCGCGATCACGTTCAATTACTGGTTTTAAATATTTTCCAGTGTACGACTTCTCATTGTTCATAATATCTTCTGGTGTTCCAACACCAACGATTTGTCCGCCTTTGTCTCCACCTTCTGGACCTAAATCAGCGAGATAGTCTGCTGCTTTAATGACGTCTAGATTATGTTCAATGACTAATACAGTATCACCGTTTTCTACTAGTCTTTGTAAGACCTTCAAAAGACGAGCAATGTCATCTACATGTAGTCCTGTTGTTGGTTCGTCAAGAATATATAAGGAACGGCCTGTTGAGCGTCTGTGTAATTCTGAAGCTAGCTTTACCCGTTGTGCTTCACCACCGGATAGTGTTGTTGCTGGTTGTCCTAGTGTGATATAGCCTAAGCCTACATCAAAGATGGTTTGAAGCTTACGTTTAATCTTCGGGATGTTTTCAAAGAATTCCACAGCATTTTCTACTGTCATTTCAAGAATGTCTGAAATGTTTTTCCCTTTATAGGTAACTTCAAGGGTTTCACGATTGTAGCGTTTGCCATGACATACCTCACAAGGAACATACACATCTGGAAGAAAGTGCATTTCAATTTTAATGATTCCATCTCCGCGGCAAGCCTCACATCGTCCACCCTTCACATTAAAGCTAAAGCGGCCTTTTTTATATCCACGTACCTTTGCTTCGTTTGTTGTTGCAAACACATCGCGGATATCATCAAACACACCAGTATATGTCGCAGGATTTGATCTTGGTGTACGACCAATTGGAGACTGATCAATATCAATCACCTTTTCTAAGTGTTCAATTCCTTTTACCTCTTTATGCTCACCAGGCTTTGCTTTTGCATGATGAAGCTTTTGTGCAAGTGATTTATGAAGGATTTCATTGACTAATGTACTTTTTCCAGATCCTGATACACCTGTTACAGCAATAAATGTACCAAGAGGGAACTTTACACTTACGTTTTTAAGATTGTTTTCCTTGGCACCTTTGATTTCTATATATCGTCCATCATGCTTCCTGCGTTCATACGGTAATGGGATAAACTTTTTGCCTAATAAGTATTGACCAGTTAACGAGTTAGCATCATTCATAACCTCTTCTGGTGTACCTGCTGAAATAATTTGTCCCCCATGAATTCCTGCTCCTGGACCAATATCAATTAAATAATCGGCAGCAAGCATCGTATCTTCATCATGTTCAACAACAATTAGCGTGTTACCAATATCACGCATATTTTGCATGGTTCCGATGAGGCGATCATTATCACGTTGATGCAAGCCAATTGATGGCTCATCAAGTATGTACAAAACACCTGTTAAGCGTGAGCCAATTTGCGTGGCAAGCCGAATCCGCTGAGCCTCTCCACCAGATAAAGTACCGGCTGCGCGATTCAAGGTTAAATAATCGAGTCCAACATTATTTAAAAACCCTAAGCGCTCACTAATTTCTTTTAAGATGAGGTTCGCAATGGTTCTTTCCTTTTCAGATAACGAAACGTGTTCGAAAAAGGTAAGGGAATCCTGTACAGATAGCTTCGTAATCTCACCGATGTGATTTCCATCTATTAAAACAGCGAGCGTTTCTTTCTTTAAACGATATCCTTTACAAGAAGGGCAATTTTGCTGGCCCATATACTTTTCCATTTGCTCACGGATATAGTCTGAGCTCGTTTCTTTAAAACGTCGTTCAACATTTCGAACAACACCTTCAAATTGAATATAGTTCTCTCTAATTTGCCCAAAATCATTTTCATAACGGAAATATATTTCTTCTCCGTCACTGCCAAACAGAATTTTATCCAGCAAGTGCTTTGGAATGTCTTTAACTGGACTATCCAAATCAATTCCATAATGATTACATACTGCCTCAAGCAATTGTGGGTAATATTGTGAGCTAGTCGGCTCCCATGGTGCAATTGCATGCTGATGAAGTGAAAGATCTTTATTCGGAATAATTAGATCCAAGTCAACTTCAAGCTTTGTTCCAAGTCCGTCACATTCAGGACAAGCACCAAATGGACTGTTAAATGAAAACATTCTTGGTTCTAGTTCTCCAATCGAGAAGCCACATTGTGGACAAGCATGGTGCTCACTGAAAAGTAGCTCTTCTTCACCCATCACATCAATAATAACTTTCCCTTCACCCAGTCGTAATGCTGATTCAAGGGAGTCTGCTAAACGGGATGCAACACCTTCTTTGACGACAATACGGTCGATCACAACTTCAATCGAATGTTTTTTATTTTTCTCTAATTCAATTTCATCAGATAGCTCCTGCATTTCACCATCAACACGAACACGGACATAGCCTTGTCTTTTAATGTCTTCAAATACCTTAGCATGTGTCCCTTTTCTACCAGAAACAATCGGTGCAAGTACTTGAAGCTTTGTTCGTTCAGGATAATCTAGTATCCGATCAACCATCTGTTCAATCGTTTGCGAAGAGATTTCAATTCCATGGATTGGACATGTTGGTCGACCAACTCTTGCAAATAATAGACGTAAATAATCATAGATTTCCGTTACCGTTCCAACTGTAGAACGTGGATTTCGACTCGTTGTCTTTTGATCGATGGAAATCGCAGGTGACAGTCCTTCGATCGCATCTACATCAGGTTTATCCATTTGTCCCAGGAATTGGCGCGCATATGCTGATAAGGATTCAACATAACGTCTTTGTCCCTCTGCATAAATGGTGTCAAAGGCCAAAGAAGATTTACCTGAACCTGATAAACCAGTTAATACAACAAGCTTATCACGCGGAATGGTGACATCTACATTTTTTAAGTTGTGAGCACGTGCTCCCTTCACAACGATATGTTCCATTGCCATAATTGTTTCATCCTTCCGCTTTAAGCTCTAAAATTAAATCACGCAATTCAGCAGCACGTTCAAAGTTTAACGCCTTTGCCGCTTCCTTCATTTCGTTTTCCATTTCTGAAATGACCTTGTCTCGTTCTTTTTTCGTCATTTTTGTCAGTTTCTTCGTGATCGATGTTTCATACTCTTCCTGCTCTTCTGCAGCAACTGTTGCACGAATTACTTCACGAATATCTTTTTGAATCGTTTGTGGTGTTATTCCATGTTTTTCGTTGTATGCCTGTTGAATTTCACGGCGTCGTTTCGTTTCATTTAATGCCAATTCCATTGAATTCGTTATCTTATCTGCGTACATAATAACATGACCTGCTGCATTTCGTGCCGCACGACCAATTGTTTGGATAAGGGAACGCTCTGATCGTAAAAATCCTTCTTTATCAGCGTCTAAGATTGCGACTAATGATACCTCTGGAATATCTAGCCCTTCTCTTAACAAGTTAATTCCAACAAGAACATCATATTTACCAAGTCTAAGCTCTCTTATTATTTCAATCCGCTCTAAAGTTTTAATTTCTGAATGCAGATAATTTATCTTTATCCCAATTTCCTTTAAATAGTTCGTTAGGTCTTCAGACATTTTTTTCGTTAAAGTTGTGATAAGTACACGTTCATTTTTTGCTACTCTAGCATGGATTTCATCAATTAGATCATCTATTTGTCCTTCAATCGGACGGACATCAATGGTTGGATCTAAAAGACCTGTTGGTCGAATAATTTGCTCGATCATTTCTGGAGTATGTTCCATTTCATAAGGACCAGGTGTTGCTGAAACAAATACAATGTTTTCAATATGCTTTTCAAATTCCTCAAAGCGAAGTGGACGGTTATCCATAGCTGACGGCAAGCGAAAGCCGTGGTCAACCAATACTTGCTTACGAGCCTGGTCACCATTAAACATACCCCTGATTTGCGGTAATGTAACATGTGATTCATCGATGACAATTAAGAAATCATCGGGAAAGAAGTCAAGCAAGGTATAAGGTGTTGAGCCTGCTGGACGAAGTGTTAAATGACGTGAATAGTTCTCAATCCCTGAGCAAAAGCCCATTTCTCTCATCATCTCTAGATCATATCTTGTTCGCTGCTCAAGACGCTGTGCCTCAAGAAGCTTGCCGTTTTCGCGCATTTCTGCTAAACGTGTCTCAAGCTCTGCCTCAATATTGACGATTGCCTTCTCCATCTTTTCTTCTCTTGTTACGAAGTGGGATGCAGGGAAAATCGCAACATGCTCACGCTCTCCTAAAATCTCACCTGTTAATGCATCGACCTCACGAATCCGGTCTATTTCATCACCAAAGAACTCAACGCGAATACATTGCTCATCTCGAGAAACCGGGAAGATCTCAACAACATCTCCGCGAACCCGAAAGGTACCTCTACGGAAATCTATATCATTGCGTTCATATTGAACATCAACTAATTTTCTTAATAACTGATTTCTTTCAACTTCCATGCCTGTTCTTAAAGAAACAACAAGCTCCTTATATTCCTCTGGAGAACCGAGACCATAGATACACGAAACACTGGCAATGATGATAACATCATTACGCTCAAATAAAGACGATGTAGCTGAGTGACGAAGCTTATCGATTTCATCATTAATACTTGCATCTTTTTCAATAAATGTATCGGTTTGTGGAACATATGCCTCAGGCTGATAATAATCGTAGTAACTAACAAAATACTCAACAGCATTGTTTGGGAAAAAATCTTTAAACTCACTATATAGCTGCCCCGCTAATGTTTTGTTATGGGCAATAACCAATGTGGGTTTATTTACTTCTTTTATAAGATTTGAAACAGTAAAGGTTTTACCTGTTCCAGTTGCACCTAGCAATGTTTGATGTTTTTTTCCTTGCTGAATTCCATCGACTAATGACTGGATCGCCTTAGGCTGATCACCCTGTGGCTTGTATTTCGAGACTAATTCAAATTGCTCGCTCACGCAAAAGCCTCCATTCAGAAAGATTCAATAGTAATAGTTTACCACATTTATATGGAAAATCACTAAAAATACGAACTATAGTTCGTATTTTTTATTTAGTATGAAATATATTCTTAAAATCGGTATTGATCGTTAATTTGATCTTGCAACTTTTCATGTTATTTTTGTAACTTTTATGATATTTTTGCAACTTTTCATATTATATTTGCAACTTCAGCTCTTTTTTTGCAACTTAGCTCAATAATTTTGCAACTTAGCTCAATAATTTTGCAACTAATCCTTTACCTTCACCCAAAGAAAAAAGAGCACCACCAGGTAGCTCCCTTTTCAAATTAGTATATCTACTTTTGACAATACTCAAACCTATTTCTTCCTTAATAACTCTGCTTTCATTTTTCGCGCATAGAGATATCCTGCGACAAGTGAGATAATGTCCAATGCAATGATAAGCGGATCGTCTGTAAATCCTCTTACATATGAAGCTATAAGTAGAGCCGCTGTTAAGGATGTACCAACATAGTGGTTATAGCACACTCGTGTAAAGAGGATAACAAGTAAAAACGGAAGAAATAACGCTAATATTACTTTTAAAACCATTATTGATCTCCTATTCAAAAAATAGTTTAGATGCTACAGAGCAAGGTTATAGAAAAATACAGCATCCTCTTTCACATAGCCTAACTGTTCATAAAGAGCTTGAGCCTTTGTATTATCCTTTGTTGTTTCTAAAAGAATTCCGGCAGCTTTTGTTTCTAAAGCAAACTCTTTTGCCTGAATCATTAATGCTTTACCAACACCTTGGCGACGATATGTTTCGACTACGAATAAATCATTAAGAAGCCATTTACGTTTCATACCTACTGATGTGAAAATTGGATACAGTTGAACAAACCCCATTGGTCTTTCTCCATCCATTGCTAGAAAAATAACGGATTCATTAAATTTAATACGTTCTTCAATAAAGGTCTTTGCTCCTTCAATATCAGCTTGCTTGCCATAAAAGATTCTGTACTCATTAAATAAGGTTGACACATGATCTACCTCTTTCAAAGCAGCTCGAAAAATATCCAACTAGCATCCCTCGATTCTGATTAAAACGATGTATGATTTCACAAATAATCATACCATGTTCTATTTTAAAAAGCCTATTAAATAAAGGCTCTTTTCTAATTTGATTGTTACATTTAAAACGAAAACTGTTTAGGTTGATTGGAACTGATTGTGAGACTCCTGCGGGTGCAGCGGGACAGGTGAGACTATGCAGGTGTTTACGCCGAGGGGGCTCACCGCCCGCCCCGCGGAAAGCGAGCAACTCTCGCTGCAATCAACCACATCGCTCTTGATAAATAGCAACAATGTCTACGAAAAAAAACCTAAATTAAAAAGGCTAACTCCGAGGAATTAGCCATAAACATTATTTTTGTGATGTGACACCTTGGTAGTCATTTTCTTCTAAAAGATCGACTAACTCAATTTCCTTTTGATTTTCTAAGAAGTATCTTAGTGTAAATTCATTTTCAAAAAGAACGGCATACGCACCAAAACGGTCGCGGACTAGCATGCTTCTTGAATCAAAGAAACGTTTTTCAAACTTTTCGCTTTTAATCCAACGAGGAATTCGTTCTCCAAGTGATGTGAACTCGATATCGACATTGTATTCAGCCTTCATCCTGTATTCAAACACTTCAAATTGAAGCTGACCAACTGCACCAAGTATCATTGAATCATTCAGTTCCTGTCTAAATAACTGAATGGCACCTTCTTGAACAAGCTGTTCGATTCCTTTTCTGAATTGCTTCGATTTCATGACGTTTTTCGCTTGAACTCGTTTAAATAGTTCTGGTGGAAATTGTGGGAGCTCTTCATAATGATACTGCCCTTTTCCTTCTATTAATGTATCCCCGATTTGATAAATATTTGGATCATAAATTCCAATGATATCTCCAGGGTAGGCTTCATCTACCGTATCACGGTCTTTTGCCATGAAAGCTTGAGTTTGGTTCAGCTTAATCGTTTTATTTGTTCGACTCAGGTTTACACTCATTCCACGCTCAAACTTTCCTGAACACACACGGAAAAAAGCAATACGATCACGGTGAGCTGGGTTCATATTCGCTTGAATCTTGAAGATATAGCCTGAAAATTGATCCTTTTCTGGTTCTACCAAGCCCTGGTCTGTTTTACGTGGCTGTGGCTGTGCAGCAAATTGTAGGAATGTATCAAAAAAGGTTTGCACACCAAAGTTAGCTAAAGCACTACCAAAAAAGACAGGTGTAAGCTCACCTTTTTGAACACGCTCAGGTGTAAACTCATTTCCAGCCTCTTCAAGAAGTTCGATTTCACCTAATGTGTCTTGATAAACAGGTTCATCCTCTAATCCATGGTTGGCAATTTCACTTATAGGGAAAACTTCCTCTTCCTCATCACCTTTAAAACGGACAAATTGATCATTAAAACGGTCGTAAATTCCTAAAAATCGTTTTCCGCTACCAACCGGCCAATTCATTGGGTATGACTCGATCCCAAGTACTTCTTCTATTTCTGAAAGAAGCTCTAATGGCTCTCTTCCTTCACGATCTAACTTATTGATAAACGTAAAGATCGGAATGCCTCTCATACGACAAACCTTAAAAAGCTTAATCGTTTGCGGCTCAACACCCTTTGTTGAATCAATAATCATGACAACACTATCAACCGCTGTTAATGTACGATACGTGTCCTCACTGAAATCTTCATGTCCAGGTGTATCCAAAATATTTACATGAAACTCATGATATGGAAAGCTCATTACACTTGATGTAACAGAAATTCCACGTTTTTTCTCAATTTCCATCCAGTCAGATGCAGCATATTTACCAGTTTTCTTTCCTTTTACTGTCCCAGTAGAACGAATAATCTGACCAAAAAATAATAACTTTTCTGTTAACGTGGTTTTACCAGCATCAGGGTGAGAGATGATAGCAAACGTACGTCGTTTATTTATTTCCTGTTGTAAGCTCATTAGCAATACCTCTTTTAAATAAATTCGTGTTTCAAATATACTACAAAGATAAGGAAAGAACAATTTCTATGTAAATGGATAATCGAGCCTTTTACATAGAAAAAAACAGGAGCTCGCCCCTGTTTTTCATCTTTCATACCCTTTTTTTCTTTTATGATCACTGATAGGATCTCTATCAGAGTAGAGCATATCCCATGAACTTTTGTAGCGATATTTTCTCCCCCATACATGGATAAGCATTCTCAATCCTGTAATAAGGCTTAAAAGTAAAAGCGCGACAATTAAAAATAAGATTTCATTCATATCTTTTCCCCCAATCATCCTTGTACCCATATATATGTTTTCGCGCTAAAAACATGCATAAAAGTTTTTGATCGGGGCATATTTATTTCTTGATAATGAAGTGAAATTTACGCAGCACTACTACCTCTTAAACGATCTAATAACACTGCTGCTACAATCACTCCGCCTTTTACAACTAATTGCCAATAATAATTAACATCCATAAGTGTTAACCCATTACTAATCACACCCATGATTAAAACCCCTATAATTGTTCCTTGAATTCTACCTTTTCCTCCAGTTAAGCTTGTTCCACCTAAAATAACCGCAGCAATGGCATCTAATTCATACATTTGTCCTGCAGTTGGCTGCCCAGAATACAACCTTCCTGCTAATACAACCCCACCTAAACCAGCTAATAAGCCACTAATGGAATAAACATTTATTAATGATTTTTCAACCTTGATTCCTGTTAAGCGCGCAGCTTCTTCGTTTCCACCAATTGCATAAATATGACGACCAAACATTGTATATTTCAGAACAAAAAACATCACACCATAGACAAGAAGCATGATATAGATCGGAGTAGGTACTCCTAAAATAGCTCCGCCACCAATAAATTTAAAGGTTTCATCTTGCAATACAATTGGATAACCTCCACTTATGACATAAGCAAGGCCACGAACATATGTAAAGCTCCCTAATGTAACGATAAATGAAGGTAGCTTCGTTTTTGCTGTAAAAAAGCCATTAATAAGTCCTACTGCATAACCTACCCCTGCACCCGATAACATCGCAATAATTGGGTTGACTCCTGCAGCAGAAACCATAACAGAGATAACACCAGATAAGGCAACTGTGGAACCAACTGATAAATCAATTCCACCTGTTAAAATAACAATCGTCATTCCTGCTGCTAATATCGCAATAATCGAAACCTGCTTTAGAACATTTAACATATTGGCTGTATCTAAAAAGTTTGGTGCTGTGAACGAAAGGACAACACATAATAATAATAGAATCATAATCATGCCTAGACGATTCCATAAACCATGAAGGGTTTGGCCTATCTGAATGCTTTGAGACGGTGAAGCTGTTTGAGTATTTACCCTCATTTTTCTTTACTCCCCTCTAGTAGCTAAGTGCATAATTTTTTCCTGTGTAGCTTCTTCTCTTGAAAGTTCTCCTGTTAATCTTCCTTCGCACATGACAAGGATTCGATCGCTAACCCCTAGAACTTCTGGTAGCTCAGAAGAAATCATTAATACGGCTAAACCTTCATCTGCAAGCTTTGAGACAATTTTGTGGATTTCAGTCTTTGCACCAATATCAACACCCCGAGTTGGTTCATCAAGGAGTAAAACCTTTGGTGAAATGGATAACCATTTAGCGATGACTACTTTTTGTTGATTACCACCGCTTAGGTTTGAGACCTGCTGTTCGGGAGAGGCAATTTTAATATTTAGTTCTTGGATAAACTGGTCGGCACTAGCATTAACCTGTTTCCAATTAACAATTCCTGACTTGGAATGCTTTTTCAATTCGGCCATTAAAAGATTTTCCTTTACTGACATCGACAAGAATAAACCTTGTTCCTTCCGACTTTCAGGAACATGGGCAATCCCATTTGCCATCGCATCAATTGGTGATTTTATGTTTACAAGCTTTCCGTCAACATATATTTCTCCATTTTTCAATGCCGATACACCAAATAGCGCCCTAACCAGCTCTGTTCTACCTGCACCTACAAGTCCTGCTAAACCAACAATTTCACCAGGATAAATTTTGAACGAGACATCCTTTACTATGGTATTGTCAGAAACATTTTTCAGCTCAAGAACTGGGGTAGCTCCATAAGAGAGTGGTGCCCTTGATGCCTTCGTTCGATTAAATAAATCTTTTAAATCACGACCTACCATTAGCTTTACGAGGTGTTCGGGATTTGTCTCTTCAATCGGTCCGCTTGAAATCCATTCACCATCTCGTAATACAGTGTATCGATTAGAAATCTTAAAAATTTCGTCCATCCTATGAGAAATATATACGATTGCAACTCCTTGTTTTTTTAAATCGGCAATAATTTGAAACAGCTTCGAAATCTCTTTATCTGTTAGTGAAGCTGTTGGTTCATCCATAATTAGAACCTCTGCCTTAAAGGATAACGCTCGTGCGATCTCGACCATTTGTTGTTGTGCAACACTTAAGGTTGAAACGAGTTGACGAGGATTTAGATTAGAACCCATCGAATCTAATACCGTTTGTGCACGTTCATGTACCTCATCCCATTTGACCATTCCTAGTCGGTTTCTCGGAAAAGTTGAACCCATTAAGATATTTTCACTAATTGTTAGATTAGGAGAGAGATTTAACTCCTGGTGGATCACACTTATTCCTCTATTCCTTGCATCAACAGGATCCTTCCAAGAGATAGGTTGACCTTTTAAATAGATGGTCCCACCATCATGATCAGGCGTATAGATCCCTGCAAGAATTTTCATAAACGTTGATTTCCCAGCACCGTTCTCACCCATTAATGCGTGTACTTCACCTGGGTAAAGCTCCATTTTCACATTGTTTAATACCTTTACTCCTGAGAATGTTTTACTTATCCCCTCCATGTTCAGTACCGGCATTTTTAGCGAGTGTTGTTTTTTTATTACCTTTTCTTTAATAGCCATATATTAATCACACCCCTTGTTAGGGACTGTCCCCACAGGGGACTGTCCCTTTGATTTAAAGGCTTACCACCCCTGATAAGATTCTAATGTATCCTGAGTGACAAGCTCGACAGGTACTTTAATAAGCTCTTCAACGTCTTCCCCATTTTTCACTTTCATGCCAATTTCAACTGCCTTTTTCACCATTTCGCTAGGTGATTGAGCTGAAGTCGCCATGATCGAGCTTCCTTCCTTTGCCATTGCATCAGCAGCTTCGGGAGCACCATCGACACCTACCACGAAAAACTCATCTTTACGTCCGGCTTGCTCTTGAGCAATTTCTACCCCGATTGCTTCAGGGTCATTAATTGCAAAAACAGCGTCAATTGATCCAGAAGGATTCGCTTGTAAAATACTTTCCATAACAGTTAATGCTTTTTCACGGTTCCCCTCACCATTTTGCTTCGCAACTACTTTAATTCCAGAATCTTTAATGACATCCTCAAATCCTTGAATACGGTCGGCAACGGCAGAAACTGGAGGTCCATCAATAATGACAATGTCGCCTTTTCCATTTAATTGTTCAACAACATATTCACCTGCAAGTTTACCAGCTTGGTAGTTATCTGAAGTTACTGTTGCATCAACGCCACCTTCAGCATTTGTATCAACTGCGATGACTGGTATTCCCGCTCCCTTTGCTTGTTGAACAGCGGCAGCAATCCCCTTTGTATCAACAGCATTTAATAAAATGACATCTACCTCTTTCGTAATAAAGTCTTCAATTTGCGAGGTTTGTTTTGCAAGATCATATTCAGCGCTTTCAACAAGAACCTCAGCACCTAATTCCTTCCCTGCTTCCTCTGCACCTTTTCCCATTGCAACGAAAAATGGATTTGCTAAAGTACCTACTGTTAAGCCGATTTTTAACTGATCGTCACTTTTTGCCTCCCCGGTGCCTTCGTTTGAAGTTTCACTTGCACTACTACATGCTGACATTAAGGCCATTACAATTATTGACACTAGCACTAATAAGGTTTTTACATTCTTTTTCATTTGTGTGCCCCCTAGAAAATTAATAAATTATAATACCGTTTTTTAACGAACTACAACATTGGTATTCTTTTTTGTTAACGCTTACAAAACTATAACTATATCACCTCCTTAAATTGTTCAATTATGATTCAATTTAAAATGGCCTTGAGTTTTCAGTAACGCTTACAATACTTTCCACTAAATGAACTAACTTGATTATTATTGGCTGATTTAAAGTTATTCTCGCTGACTATTGACTGCTTTTGATTGATTTTGATTATATTATGCTCATTTACAATTGTCAACATATTAGGAAATTTAAGTAAATTATTTAAGAATATTAAATTTCAGCTTTTACTACTAGTACAAAACCTGTGCTTTATTAAGAATTTTTGAGCATTCATTCTTCAAATTCTGAAAAAACAATTTTTCAACATATTTAATTTTGTGATATTAACTATGTAAAAAGAAATTTTTTTTTCGGAAAAGTTGAATAATGAAGGCAAAATAAAAAGAGCTTTAACCCCCTTCTGTCTATCAGAAGACAGATGAGCCAGCTCCAAATTTAAACGATTTATGTATTTTCAAAAGCTACATTGTATATTTCCACTTTCTCCTTATACTTGTCCAGGATTATTGACTCCTCTTCATTTGTAATAATTTTAGCTTGATGTAGATCAGCAAATTTAGAAAAAGATACTTCTCCAAATTTCGTATGATCTGTAAGGATAAACGGTTCACGAGAGAGGGCGATAGCCTTTGCTTTCAGTTGTGCTTCTTCAGGATCAGGAGTAGTAAAGCCTAGTTCATAGTGGATTGCATTTGTTCCAATAAAGCATTTATCAAAACGATAATTTTGAATACTTTCGTATGCATTGCTGCCAATCATCGCTCTTGTTACTTTTTTTACACTTCCTCCGATGATATATGTATTTATATCCTTTTCTAATAATGCATCCAAATGGTCAATCCCATTTGTAACCACAACAATGTTCTTTCCTTCTAAATACTGGATCATTTGGTAGGTTGTTGTCCCTGCATCTAGGTATACACAGTCTCCATCTTCAATTAGCTTAGCTGCATATTTTGCTATCATGTTTTTTTCTTTTAAATTTTGAGTTGATTTTTCAACCATGCTTGGTTCTTCACGTTTTCTTTGTAACAGTGAAGCACCGCCATGTACGCGTTTTAAATAGTTCTGCTTTTCTAATTGATCCAAGTCACGCCTCAAAGTGGATTCTGAGCTCTTTGTTAACTCTACTAAATCATGAATCTTCACATTTTCTTTTTCTTTTAATAGCTCTAATATCAAACGATGACGCTCAGTTATAAGCAAAAAAACTCCCCCAAACACATGTTAGTTATCTTTTTAGTTTAGTATAGTATAGAAATTCGTAAAAATCAGCCTATGGCAAATAAGAGGTTCTTCAAAAGATAGAAGGAATTTCTCGAATTTCATTTTTCTTAGCTAAACAGAATCCTCTAAAATTGCCCATAAAAAAAAGCAGTGATTAACTGCCTTAAAAAGGATTGTACTTATGCATTTTTCATGATGATCGTATCAAGTGTTTTGGCAAATTTACAGCAATCATTCACTATATCTTCAAGAGATTCGTATATTTCTTTGTATTGAATGATCATAATTGGGTCTTTCATGGTTGCAAATAAATTTTTAATCGACATTCTCAAAAGATTATTCGTATCTGACTCTAGTTCCTTGATTTTTAAAGAATACGGTGTGATGGAAAGTAGCTTTTTCCTTGATAAAAGATTGACAGCACTTGAGATTTCAATTGAGCAGTCATGAATTTTTTGAGAAAATTTCTTCATATGCTCTGTAGTTTTTGTAACAGAATACATTTCTAATAGACCAGCAGTATGCTCCATCCCATCTAATACATCGTCCAAGTATACCGCTAATTGTAAGAGATCTTCTCGCTCAATTGAAGTAATATAGGTATGGCTTAATTCTTTCGTAATTGTTTCTACATATTTATCTCCATTAACTTCATACTCTTTTATTGTTTTTAATAAGAGCTGTAGTCCTTGATTACTTGAAATATCTTGTGCCAAAAAAAACGTTGTTGCACTTTGTAAGTTATCTGTCATTTGTAATAGTAAGCTTGAAAATTTATCCTTCTTACCCCTTGAAAAAAACATAATCCTTTTCCCCCATTGAAACCAAAAAAATTAGAAAAACGTTGCTTCTTGCAAGAAATGGAAAAAACCTTAGTTTTACGTATAGTAACTAAAATTCAATTCACATTCTTAACGAATTATATATAATTTTGACGAGTTTTGATAGATTTTGTCGAAATATTTACAAAAAGTTTACAATACACCATGTCATTGTTATGAAGAAATATAATAACATGAAGTATGAATAATTGCACATGAAAACGATTACTTTTTCTAATATAAAAAAGATCTGGCTAACGAAAACCAGACCCTACATTCTTATTCTTCTTCAACTAATGATTTTTTACGACGAAGCTTACTCAATAACTCATAAACAATTGGCACCATGACAAGCGTTAAAAGTGTAGAGCTTGTAAGACCACCAATAACAGTTACACCAAGTCCCTTCGAAATAATCCCACTTCCTTCAAGACCTAATGCTAAAGGAATTAATGCACCGATTGTAGCAATTGCTGTCATTAGAATTGGACGGAGACGAGTAGTTCCGGCTTCTAATAATGCCTCACGCGTACTAAGTCCTTCTTTCTCTTTATGGATTACTCGGTCAATTAGTACAATGGCATTCGTTACAACGATACCGATAAGCATTAATGCACCAATCATCGCATTTACACTTAACGTTTCCCCTGCAATTAACAGTCCAACTAATGCACCAATGACCGTGAACGGTAACGAGAACAGAATCGCAAAAGGTGCCAAACCTCCGCCAAATGTAATAACTAGAATGAAATACACGATCGCGATTGCTGCTAACATTGCTAAACCTAGCTGTGTAAACGATTCTTGAATATCTTCGGTTACTCCACCCATGTTAATTTCAATTGAGGACGGAACATCGATATCCTTAACCTCAGCTTGAACATCTGCTGATACTTTAGCTACATCATCTGTCTTAATTTCTCCGGAAACTTGAACATAGATTTTCCCATCACGTCTTGTGACCGTATTAGAGGTTTCGCCTTCTTTCACCTCAACAACATCGCCAATCTTCACTTCTTTTCCAAGTGGTGATTGAATCGTTTTATCTGTTAGGTCATCTATTGTGCTATATTCTTCCTCTTCTACTTGAAGATAAACATTTAATTCTTCTCCATCCTTTTCAACCTTTGTTAAAACAGGACGTTCTCTAGTTGGACTTAGCTCCATGCCAATTTGTGCGGCAGATAATCCAAGCTTGCTTAACTCTTCATGATTTGCAACAAACGTATATTCATCATACGTTTCTGACATACTTGATTCGACATTCTTTAATGAATCATTGCTCTCCATGATTTCTTGTACTTCATTTACAATTGGCTCGATGTCTTCCATGTTGTTTCCATATACATACATCGTAATGGCATTACTTGCTCCAGTCGAAGTGAAATCTTGTGAAGCCCACTCTCCTCCACCCGTTGCAGTAGCCTTTAAGTCTTCCATTACCTTTTCTTTCTCTTCAGTAAAGTTTTCCGTATCATCCTCATATTCAACGAAAAAGATCGCACTATTTGTATCACCAGGATTCATAGGATTTTCACTTCCTAATGAATATTGGACAGTTTTTACATTTTCTCGATCCATAAAGAAGCTTTCGGCAATTTCTGTCTGTTTTTCGGCCTGTTCTCTCGTTTCACCTGGTTCAGGTTTATACGTAACCATCATCATTTTTTCTTCTTCAGATGATATGAAACTCACCCCAATAATTGGAACAAGGAACAGACTACCAACTAACATTAAAATAGCAATCGATGACGTAATTACTTTATGGTTTAATGTCCAATTTAAAATACTGCGATACACTCCAGTGAATTTACCTGGTTTATGTTCATCATGCTTAATCTTCTTGCTTTCTCCGTAAAGGCTTTTCTTAAATAAACTGTGTGCCATCATTGGAACAATTGTAATAGCAACTAACAATGATGCTAAAAGTGAAAATACGATCGTTAAGGCAAAAGGTAAGAATAATTCACCAATCATTCCTTTAACAAGTGCTAATGGCAGGAATACTGCAATCGTCACGACTGTTGAGGACATAATCGGCATGAACATTTCCTTCGTTGCTTCACGTACCAAAGCTTTTCCTTTAAGAACCTCTCCTTTAAGAGACATTCTTCGATAGATATTTTCGATTACAACAATGGAGTCATCAACGACACGGCCAATAGCTACAGTCATTGCTCCTAATGTCATCATGTTTAGTGTAATATCCATTTGATTTAACAGGATAACCGCTATTAACAATGATAACGGAATTGAGATGATTGAAATCAATGTTGATTTAATATCTCTTAAAAAGATGAGAATAATCACTACGGCGAAGAGTGCACCAAACAATGCTTTACTTAACATTGTGCTAACAGACTCTTCAATTGGAGTAGCTTGATCAAGTGTATACACAATATCTAAGCCTTTTATTTCATCCTCAAACTCAGATAATTCTGCTCCCACTTCTTTTGCTACATCTACTGTATTCGCATCTGTTGCTTTTACAATTTGGATACCAATTGCTTCTTTCCCATTTGTTCTCGAAATGGATTCTGCTTTACCAACTAAATTAATTTCAGCAATCTCAGAAAGCTTTACTGTTGGTAGCTCAATTGCTTGTGCTGCTGGAGAAGCTTGCTCCTGACCAGCAGCATCATTCCCTACATTTGACTGACCAGTCATACTTGGAACTTGTTCCCCCATTGTAGCTTGCCCAGCTCCTTGAGTTGCTGGTGAAACAGGTATTTCTAGATTTTTCAGATCTTCTAAGCTCGTAATATTACCATCTACTACAACTGATTTCTCTGTATCATCTAATGTGTATAGGCCCAGCGGAAAATTAACGTCAGCTCCTTTAATAAGGTTTTGAACAGTTTCCTCATTAAGGCCATACTCCTGCATTTTTTCATCATTGAAGATAAATTCTACTTCCTCTACTTGCTGACCTGATATTTGAACAGAAGATACCCCGTCAACTCCTTTTAATGCAGGAAGGATGCGGTCTTCAACGATCGTCGTAAGCTCAGCTAGTGATTGCTCATCATTTGCAATACTTAATGCTAGGATAGGAAAGGCATTTAAGCTAAGTCGTGAAACTTCAGGCTCATTAGCACCTTCTGGTAATTCAATATCCGCTAAAGCTTCATTTAATTCATCTTCTGCTTCATCCATATTCTTTTCAAATCCATATTCTACTTGAATGGATGATGCATTTTGCAAGGAGTTTGAGCTTACCACATTAACTCCATTAAGATTTTGAACGACTTGCTCAATTGGTACTGATACGTTATCCGCAACCTCTTTAGGTGTTGCTCCCGGATACACTGTTGTAACTGATATTATAGGAGTGTTAATATTAGGTATCGTTTCCAGCTTCATATTTAACCCCGAATACAGTCCGGCTACAGTGATAATAATCGTTAATAGCCATACAGCAAACTTGTTTCTTAAGACAAAATTAATTATGCTATTCATGTTATCCCCCAATATATTGATTATCAATTGACCAACGGGTCACAATATCTAATAATATAAATGACCAACTGGTCATAGTCAACGCTTCTGGAAATTATCAGACATTAATTTTTTGTAAATGTGAACAAAAGGTCATAATACTTTTAGCATATCCATTACTATTGCTAGAAACTCTTAAGGAGAAAAAGATGAAGGAAAAGGAAAAGAAGATTATTGAAGCAGGGATTAGTCTTTTTGCTAGAAAAGGTTATTCTTCAACTTCAATCCAAGAAATCGTCGATGCTTGCGGTATTTCAAAGGGAGCATTTTATCTCTATTTCAAGTCGAAAGAGGCACTCTTACTTGCAGCTTTTAAATATCAATTTCAATCCATTCAATCAAAGCTAGACGCATTGCCAATAAAAGATTTAACACCACGCGAAACATTTATTGCCCAGCTAGTGACACAGCTAGAAGAAATTCAAAAAAATAAAGAATTTATCATTATGCAAACTCGTGAACAAACGATTCCGATCAATTCAGAGGTCGAAGAATTTGTTAGAAAAATTAGTTCAGAGATCGGAAGTTTTTATCATACATCACTACTAAATATTTACGGTACGAGCATCAACCGTTTTATTTATGACTTAAACATGATTCTCCAAGGTATTGTTCATTCCTATTTAAAGCTAATTATTTTTGATAAAGCTACCATTGATTTACACAAATTAGCGAGTTTTATTCTTAATAGAATGGATGATCTTGCAGCTGGATTTACCAGTTCAAATGAAGAACCTATTTTAACAGCTGATTGTATAGAAAAATTGTCTAAATTGTATCCAGAGTCTAGTAAGGAGGATATAGTAAGACAAATAAAACTTTCTAAGGACAAGATAGATAACGAGGATATTATTGTCACTCTAGATGTTTTAGAGGCAGAAATCGAGATGGATTCGCCAAGAACTCCTGTCATACAAGGCATGTTAGGGAATTTAAGGGATGAGCCTGTTTTACATGACCTGAAAACACTAATCGAAAAGTTTTTCAAATTGAAGTAGCTACAAAAAGCATGTGATTGAGTGACTTCATTAATGAGGGATCTAAAATAATAAAGGGAAAGGCAATTAATCCGCCTTTCCCTTTATTTATATAAAACATAATCTTATTTTCCTTGTGACTCAGTTAATTGCATAACCGAGTTTCTGTAGACAATTTTTCCTTTTACAGAAACTTGCTCCCATTTCTTTTGCTTACTTTTCAGCTTAGAAATGATTAATTTTACAGCGGTTCTCGACATTTCCTCGATATCTACTTCAACCGTTGTAAGCTTCGGTTCAGCAATTTGCGCATAAATGTCATTATCAAAGCCTACAACTGAGCAATCCTCTGGTACACGATAACCTAATGAATTCAGTTTATTAATTAAATTATAGGCGATTTGATCACAGTTACAAACAAAGGCTGTAGGAAGCTTTTCGGGCAGCTCCAAGTCAATATACTTGCCACGATCATCTCGATCATTGATAATATAAGCTTGATTTAATGGTAATTTATGCTCTAGTAACGATTTATAAAATCCTAAATAACGATCTTGAATACTACTTGTCGAATAGATGTTTCCAACAAACCCGATCTCTTTGTGACCATTTTTTATTAGGTGATTCGTCATTTCGTAAACACCATAGAAATTGTCAGTAATAACCGTATCTGCCTCGGCATCCTCATTATAAAAATCAATATAAACGATAGGGATTTCAATTCGATTTAACAGATTTATATAGTCATTACTAATTTGTCCTAAAATAAGAAGTCCATCGACTTTTTTATCATAGTAGATTCTAGGTAATACATTCTGGTCCTCATCTTCAGAACTAAGAATGTGAAGAATACCACTATACTGATGCTGGTCCAACACTCTTGCAATATGCTGGTAGAATTTTAAATAAAATGATTGTATTTCACCCGTGAAGCGCTCAGGAATGATTACACCAATATTATATGCTTGGCCTTCCTTCATTGATTTCGCTAAAGTATTAAAGCGATAGCCCATCTCTTCAGCTACCTCTTTGATTTTTTGCTTTAGCTCATCACTTACACCTTCTTTATCATTCAATGCTTTTGAAATGGTGACACTACTAACACCAAGTCGAGCAGCAATGTCTCTCATTGTCACATTATTTCCCAAAATATCCACCTCCGACACTCACTGAAATAAACATTTAATTTAAAGCTGTTTTTGCAAACTTAGTTGCTATTTACTAAGTTGTGCTGTGTGGTTGATTTCCGTTCCAGATGCTCGCTTTCCGCGGGGCGGGCGGTGAGCCTCCTGGGCGTAAACGCCTGCATGAGTCTCACCTGTCCCGCTACACCCGCAGGAGTCTCGCACTTCCACTCCAATCAACCTTAAATAGTTTTCGTTTGAAAAACAACAATCTCTTAGGAAAGAGCCTAATTTAATATAAATAAATTGAATTTGAACGGAATGCTCCCTGTATATACATTTATTATAATGTAACTTGCTACTAAATGCTCTATTATCTTAAAAAGAAATACTTACTATAAGGACTTGATTACTAGTAAAACGGGTTCGTTATTATTCTATTTTTGCCTTTATTAAAAAAAATAGCCCCCTAAAGGAGCTTAAACTTTCATGACACAAGTTCACATATCATGTCAAGTGCGGTGATCAAGGATGGGAAACAATTAGCTCAAGTGTCCCTGAAACAGTTAGCTGTGTTGTGTGTGCTGTTAGGATAAAATGATCACCCTTTTTAACTGGAAGAGTTTCTTGACCAGTTGTTACCTCACCTTGTCCTTTGATCACACTGCATAGTAAAAACGGTGCTTTACGTTCAGTTTGATAGTCACCAGTAACCTCCCATTTATAAACAGAGAAGTACTCTCCTTCTACAAATGTCGTTATTTTTGTTCCATCTTGAACTTCGGTTTGTAAATTTGCTTTATTCTCAGTATCAGGGACTGTTGTCACATCGATTGCTTTTTGTAAATGGAGCTCTCTTTTTTCTCCGTTTTGATCGACACGGTCATAATCATATACTCGGTAGGTCGTATCAGAGCTTTGTTGTGTTTCAAGAACTAATGTCTCTTCACATAATGCATGGATTGTTCCGCTTGGTACGTAAAAGAAATCACCTGGTTTGATCTTCACTCTTCTTAAAAGATCTTCCCACCTGCCTGAATGAATCATTTGCACAAGCTGTTCCTTAGAATGAGCATGGTGACCGAAAATCATCTCAGCATCTTGCTTGCAATCGATAATATACCAGCATTCCGTCTTACCTAATTCACCGTTTTCGTTTACTTTCGCATATTGGTCATTTGGATGAACTTGTACACTTAAATCTGTCTTAGCATCCAATATTTTTGTTAGAAGTGGGAAACAATTTCCACTAACATTACCAAAGAGTTCACGATGATGTTCCCAAAGCCAGCTTAATTCTTTCCCTTCAAATGGTCCATTTTCAACTGTGCTATTTCCGTTTGGATGAGCACTAATCGCCCAGCACTCCCCAGTTTGTTCACTAGGAATTTCATAACCAAACGAATCCTTTAACGTTGTCCCACCCCAAATTCGTTCTTTAAAAACCGGTTTTAATTTGAGTAGCTCGATCACATATTTCTCCTCCTTACAATCTATCTTATTTGTAACTAGTAACACTTCATCGGACTGTTCCAACAATCTTTTCTCGGTACTATCATGGGTTGTATTCATCTATTATTCTATGTATCCAGCAATCATATAAACGCTTTCATTATAGCATAAAATAATTCAGTAGAATGCCCTGTTAAAACTAACTGTTGATTGCAGCGAAAATCAACAATCAATTTTTACAGAGTCTAGTAGGAAGGGGGTTTGGGGAGATAGAAAGGAAAACCCCCTTCTCTGAAATTTATTTACTTTATCGATAACTTCAAATAAACTATATCGTTTAATCTCTCAAATTGTCAATGCTTGAATCAATAAAACTCGATTACAAAATAGGTGAGAGCAATCGGGAGATCGACTCTTTAAATCGGATCAACCTTGGGCGCTGATGATAAGCCTCTAATGATAGCTCCCGAGATAATGCGATATCGTTTTGAAAGAACTCATCAAGTTTTTGGGCAATCTTAGTGTCATAAATAAATGCATTTACCTCAAAATTTAATTTAAAGCTTCTCACGTCTATATTTGCTGTACCTACAGATGAGATTTCATGATCAACGATAATCGTTTTCGCATGGATAAAGCCATTTTCATAAATGTAAACACGTGCCCCTGAGCTTAACATTTCACCGATATATGACATGGTTGCCCAATAAACAAATGGATGATCTGGTTTATTTGGAATCATGATATTCACATCTACTCCAGATAAGCAGGCAATTTTCAATGCATCAAGTACACTTGCATCGGGAATAAAGTAAGGTGTTTGAATACGAATCGTCTTTTTCGCAGTTGAAATCATTTTTATATAACCGTTTTTAATCTGCTCCCATTCTGAATCAGGACCACTTGTGACAATTTGTAGGCTACTGTCCCCTTTTATCACTGGCTTTGGAAAATGCTCTTGCAGGTACGAAATATTTCTCTTATGTGTTGCCTGGTTCCAGTCAAGGATAAAGCGGGTTTGAATCGCATAAACGGCTGGACCTTGAATCCTTAAATGGGTATCGCGCCAATAACCAAACTTAGGATCGAGGCCTAAGTACTCGTCACCAACGTTAAATCCTCCCACATAACCGATCTGACCGTCAATGATCACAAGCTTGCGATGGTTGCGATAATTAAGACGCAAATTAATCCATCTTAGCTTTGATGGAAAAAACTCTTCCACCTCACCCTCTGCTGCTCGTAACTCGGCAAAAAAGGAGCTCCGTAATCCTCTAGAACCTAAATCATCGTATAACACTCTTACCTTTATTCCTTGCTGGGCCTTTTTGGTTAAAGCCTTTATAAGTCGATTTCCAAGCTGATCATTTTTTAGAATGTAATATTGTAAATGAATATGATCCTTCGCATTTTCGATATCCTCTAGCAGCTTATCAAATTTCTTATTCCCATCGATAAACAGGTCAACATGATTGTCTTTTGTTAACACTGCATCATTATTGATCAAATGCATGTAAATAAGCTGTTTATTATCGCGCTCAGTTTCACTACGAAATTCAAACGTATCGTTCCGTATTTGTTCTAATTGCTTGCTTAATAATGTTTCAATCCCTAGCTTTTTTCGATCCTCCCACTGAAACATATGATACCGACTTAAGTTTTGCCCAAAAAGCAGGTAAAGCAGAAACCCAAGTAAGGGGATAAAAAATAACACAAGTAACCACGCCCATGACGAAGTAGCATCTCTTCGTTCACGAAAGATTACAACAACAGCAAAAACAATATTTAATAATATAATAATTCCAAGTAAAATTGATACAATATGCATGTATGGTCCTCACTTACTTTAGTTATATACATAGTATATCGCGGAAACCGCTATTTCAGAAATAAACTACCAGTAAATGTTAGATTGAAGTTTATAATAATTTGTCGAATACACTGTGAGAACACTCTTTAGTATGTTAAAATATTTCTTAATGAATTTTCAAAATTTTTATCTTCCATAGAGGTGAAACGAGATAATGAATGAATTAGCACAAGCTTTAAATAATTCAATGAAAGAAGACAACGAACACGTCTATAATATGTTGTCTCAATTAGGGAAAGAATTGTTTTATCCGAAGGGGATTTTAAGCCAATCTGCAGAAGCAGGGAAAAAAGCCCATCGTTTCAATGCAACAATTGGAATCGCTACTGAAAACAATCAACCGATGCACTTTCAACACATTCAAGATCTTTTCGGTGATAAAATCGCACCTAAGGACCTTTTCCCTTACGCACCACCACAAGGAAAAGAAGATTTACGAAATGTTTGGAAGAAAAAAATTCTTAATGATAACCCTAGCTTAAACGAAGAATTAGTCGGTTCACCAGTCGTAACAAATGCCCTTACACATGGATTAAGCATTGTGGCTGACTTATTTGTCGACGAAGGCAACCCAATCATCCTTCCAGATAAATATTGGGGTAATTACAACTTAACCTTTAAGGTACGTCGTGGAGCAACGGTTACAACGTATCCATTATTCAACGAAGCAGACGGTTTTAATGTTGAAGGCTTAAGAGAAGCGATCCAATCGCAAAAATCAGCTGGAAAAGTTGTCGTTTTATTAAACTTCCCGAACAATCCAACTGGCTACACACCTCTTGAATCTGAGGCAAAAGAAATTGTTGCTGTTCTTAAAGAAGCAGCTGAAGAAGGCATAAATGTAGTAGCACTTATTGATGATGCGTATTTTGGATTATTTTACGAGGATTCAATTAAGGAATCAATCTTTAGCTTATTAGCTGACGCTCACGAACGCATCCTTGCGATTAAAGTAGATGGAGCAACAAAGGAAAACTACGTATGGGGATTCCGTGTTGGATTTATCACATATGCTAGCAAAAGTGTTGCCGTTCTAAATGCTTTAGAGCAAAAAACAAAAGGAATCATTAGGGGAACTATTTCAAGTAGCTCACACCCTTCTCAATCGATTATTCTACAATCCTTACAGTCAAATGAATTTAATGTAGAAAAAGACCAAAAGTTTGAGCTAATGAAACGCAGAGCAGATAAAACAAAAGAAGTACTTGCAAAAGAAGAATACCAAAAGTACTGGACATACTATCCATTTAATTCTGGATACTTTATGTGCCTTAAACTTAACAACATTGACGCAGAAGAGCTTCGTTTACACCTTTTAGATAAATACGGAGTCGGAACAATTTCAATCAATTCCACAGATCTTCGTATTGCGTTCTCTTGTGTTGAGGATTCAGACATTGAGGAATTATTTGATCTGATTGCTAAAGGTGCAGCAGATTTACAATAATTTGATTAAAAATGAAATGCCTGCCGATTGACTTCAATTGGTGGGCATTTTTGTTTGGTCTTTATTAGGAGATCAAGTACGCGCGTGACGAATTTTGTCGAATAGTCGATAAATCTGAGAAATCGAAGATAAATATTTAAAATCGAAGATAAATCTAAAGAATAGAAGATAAATCTCAGCTTTTCGAAGATAAAATAAATATCTTTATACACTACATTCACTTTTACTTCCAAAAATCAAAATAGATTCCCTTTTTACAAACAAAAGGGAATCTAACCATTCAAATCAAAACCTTTCAGCTATTTTCACAACTAAAGGATTAAAAAACTCCTGTTATTCCCTATTACTTAGACCCTATTAGGGATGTATTTAGTAAACTATCCGAAATTCCCCCCTTACTTAATCGTAGAACAGGCAATATTGCCTTACTTCAATACTAAATATCATTGCTAAATTGGAAACAACATCTTCTTACTTTACTTAGGAGAACCTATTACTATTATTTGTAGAATAGGACTAGTCTTACCATTTTATAATAAAAATAGGAATACCCTCCTAGTGAAACATGTGAATTAGGGAAAACTATGTGATACTCATTTTACTTATATTCGAGCATAATGAGATAAGAATCGTTATGTTTTATTATGAATTTTATACTTAAAAATAAAATGAATGCATTTTATTTTTTATTTCATCGATGCAATGTGAATATCGGTTTTTTAAATGCACTATCGGTATCTCTAAATAGCCTTAAACTGCTCGTATCACATGAAAATTACAAAAAGCATTGGAGAGACATAAGATGTTACCCAATCGAAACAAATTAAATTATCCGAATTCCTCGTTTGAGGATTACAAATCTTTTTTTGAATATAACCCTGATGCCACGTATGCCATGCTACCAGATGGTAATTTTATTCTTTTTAACGAAGCAGCTTGTGAATTAACTGGTTACACAAGTGAAGAAGTAATTGGGGAATCATATTCAAAAGTGATTGATCCTGACTTTTTAGATATGACGCGTTGCCAATTTAATGAAGCATTGAGTGGAAAGAATACAAGATTCCAATCCGTACTTAGGACTAAAAATGGGGAAAGAAAAACAGTATCAATATTAATCGTTCCTATATTTATTGATCATGAGATTAAAGGGATCATTGGTGTAACTAAAGACATAACCGAACAAATCATGCTAGAAACATTACGGCATGGTCAAAATAAAATTTTACAAATGATAACGAAAAATAAACCGTATCAAACTGTCTTAGATGGCATAACATTGCTTTTTGAAAAAATATCGAATCAAAACGGAAAATGTGCAATCATGTTAGTGGATGAAAGTGGCACTAAATTAGTATGTGGTTCTGCACCGAGCCTACCAGAAAAATACGCTGAAATCTTAAATAATTTATCAATCGGCGAAAATACTGGTCCTTGTGGGACAGCTGCCTTTTCAAAACAAACAGTCATAGTTGAAGACACCCAAAGCAACATACTTTGGGATAAATTTAAGGATACTGCATTACAATTCAATTTGCTTGCTTGTTGGTCTGTCCCACTTTTAGACGATAACGACAATGTGCTTGGAACGTTTGCTATTTATTATGATGAATGTCGTTCCCCTGATGAAAGGGATCTACAATTACTTCAAGAAGCAAGCTATTTATCAGGTATTGCCATCCAGCATTACAAAACAAAAGAAAGAATAAATCATTTAGCATTCCACGACCCGCTAACGGGATTACCGAATAGACGATTATTCGACGAAAAGGTAGAACTAGTTTTAGAACGTTCCAAACAAACAATGACGAAATCTAGCGTTTTATTTATTGATTTGGATCGTTTTAAGAACATCAATGACACATATGGTCACGATATCGGCGATCTTTTATTAATAGAGGTTTCTAAACGCTTGAAAAATTGTTTAAGGAATAACGATGTTATAGCAAGACAAGGCGGAGATGAATTTACAATCCTTCTTGAACATTCACCCATTGAGACGGCAAAAGAGGTTGGAGATCGAATCATTCATACATTAGAACATTCCTTTAAAATACAGGGGATTGAAACCTTTGTAAGCCCAAGTGTGGGGATTAGCGTATATCCAGACCACGGAAAAAGCTCAACCGAACTTTTGAAAAAAGCGGATGCTGCCATGTATCACGCTAAAAAAGATGGTGGGAATAATTATAAATTTCACGATGAAGCTTTGGAGAAACAAAACAACGCAAGATTATATATAGAAAACCATTTACACAAAGCGCTCGAAAAAAATGAATTTTCTTTACACTACCAACCCAAAATTGAACTATCAACTCAAAAAATCATTGGAGTAGAGGCGTTAATTCGCTGGGAAAATCCAACACTAGGGATGGTACCTCCAGATAAATTCATTCCCATAGCAGAGGAGACGGGCTTAATTATTCCAATCGGAGAATGGGTCATAAAAAAGGCTTGTGAACAATTAAAGCTATGGAAAGCAGAAGGCATTTTATCTGAACTTACCATCGCTGTCAATATTTCGATTCGTCAGTTTTTCAATCCAAATCTAGTTTCATTAATTGAAGAAACGATCAATGAAACAGGAATTGATCCTTTTTTATTAGATATCGAAATTACTGAAAGCATGACCATGAACGTCGAAATGGCAACTGAAATATTAAAAGATTTAAAAAAACTCGGGGTTAAGATTTCAATCGATGATTTTGGAACAGGATACAGTTCTTTTAATTATCTAAAGCATTTCCCAATTGATTATATAAAAATTGATAAATCATTTATAAAAGATATTACAATTGACGATCAAAGTAAAAACATTGTAAATGTCTTTTTCCAATTAGCAAAAGCAATTGGTTTTAGAATCGTGGCCGAAGGTGTTGAAACGAAAGAACAATTAGACATGTTAAAAACGTTAAATTGCAATGAAGTGCAAGGATATTTATTCTCAAAACCATTGCCTGAGGACGAGTTTAACCTTTTCTTCGAACGATTTTATAAACCATGAAGATCCATCTGAACAAAAGCGCAAGCGCCCGTTTAGCGACGTATGGACTGGACTGAGCCGTAGGAGATAATGGAAACACGAAGAGCGCAAGCGTCGATGTTGACTTATCGTACAGAGGTGAGGGAAGTCACTAGTCGCTGGGTGCTGGAGCTGGATGCCAAGCACTTATCCACAGTACAAGAATTATATAGTTTCCTAAGCGATGAAAAAGCTCCCCTTCATACTATAAAAGGGGAGCTTTTTCGTTTTAATACTGCTCTGTTACTTTTACAACTAACGGATGATCCAGCGCAAGTCCTGCAATCTCACTAAACGCAGGTCCAACACCTTTTTCTTGAACTTTCTCCTTAAGTGTTAAGGATTCCTGATTTTCTTCAGAAACAAATTTAAGCGCAGCAACAATAACATTGACTAAGTGTTCTGGTACTTGATTAAATTCGTTCATGTATTCAAGCGCAGGTGCAACTAAGCGATCCTTTGCACCCAATTTACGAAGTGGTGCTCTTCCTACTCGTTGGACATCATCGATGATATTTGGATTTGAGAATCTACCGATTATTTTTTCGATATATTTCTGGTGTTCATCAGCTTGAAAACCATATTTTGCGATAAGCACTTTGCCCGTTTCTTCAAGGGTGCCTAATACTGCCTTCTTTATCTTTTCATCACTAATTGTTTCGGCAATTGTTGTATGTCCTGCCAAATTTCCAAGATAGGCTGTTGCAGCATGGCCTGTATTTACGGTAAATAACTTCCGCTCAATATACGCTTGCAGATTTTCTACAAAAAGAGCTTCCTTAATATCTGGCTTTGTCCCTTTTAATTCAGTAGAATCTATGACCCACTCGTGGAATGGCTCAACTAAAACGTCTAGAAGTCTTTCATTATGCTGATTTGGCACAATCCGATCAACAGCTGAATTCGGGAAGCCTACATGCTCCTGCACCCATGCTGTTTCATCTGCAGTTAATTTTTCGAGAACATGTTTTTTAAGCTCACTGCTTCCACCAACCATGTTCTCACAAGCAATAATATTTACAGGCTGACCGTTTGCTTGCATGCGTTTTTTGAGTCCTTCAGCGATAAGTGGTGCAACAAATTTTAGAATATGCGGGCCTACAGCAGTTGTCACTAGATCGGCTGTTGAAATTGCTTGAATCACAGCTTCTGGAGCTTGCCCACTGTTTATTCCTGATACACCTTCAACTTGAAACTCTTGTTTTTGTTCATTCGCAAGGATGACACGATAGGCCTTTTCTTTGTTTATTTCATCGATTACTGTTTCATTCACATCGACAAATTCCACTTCATAGCCAGATTGATGTAATAAAAGGCCGATAAAGCCTCTTCCGATATTTCCAGCTCCAAAATGAGTCGCCTTCAAATTAGTTCACCTCGCTTAGCAGCTGAAGAATTTCCTCTTTCGACTTTGCTTGTACTAATTTCTCAACATTTTCTTCCTCTGAGCAGACAATCGCAATTTTTGAAAGAATATCTAAATGCTCATTACCCTTACCAGCAATACCGATTAAGATTTTAACAATATTCCCACCGCCAAAATCAACACCTTCTGGAACTTGGATAACAGAAAGTCCTGATTCAATAACAGCTTCCTTCGCTTCTTCTGTACCGTGTGGGATTGCAATGAAGTTCCCCATATATGTCGAAGATAACTCTTCTCTCTTTAGCATTTGTTCAATATATTCATGCTTTACATACCCATTATCAACTAAGATTTGACCAGTTGCTTTAATCGCTTCTGTCTTGTTTTCAAGTTTTTTATTTAATACAATGTTCGCTTCATTTAAAATACTCATGTTTTATTCACTCCTTAAATTTTGGACAAAGTTTGTAAAATATTTTTGGCTTATATATTGAATTAAGCTACTTTTAGCAGCTGTTTCAAAGTTATGAATACTCTCTTGTGATTCTATAATGCTTGCACTTATAAAGCTCATAATCTCTAATTGGTTAGGATCTGCTTGTTCTGGAGCTAATAATAAAAGGATTCGGTTCACGTTGATCATCTCGTTGTCCATCGCTTTTAACGTCATTGGTACCTTCAAATCAATTGTATGAAAGCTAGGTCGAGCAATAGCATCACTTCTAGTATGAAACAATGCAAGCTTTGTACCAGGTATCGCTAATCCGCCTATACGCTCACGATGCAGCAAGGCCTTCACAAGCTCTTTCCTGTCATGAACAAGTCCGTCACGTACTAGCATTTCACTTACATGGGATAAGATACCTTCTATGTTTAACGATTGATCAATCTGAAATACCTCCATTACCTCTAATAAATCGAGAAGTAATTGAGATTGACTTGTAAAAGATTTGTAAGCCTCATAGCTTACATACATGTCTGCTTTATCATCATTGTTATCATTCACTTGATTATTTGTGATTGTAACTCCCTTTTGATGAATGTAGTCTTTTATCATGTCTAATTGATCAGGTGTTAATATCGGACTAACAAGCAAATAGTCGACTGAAATTTCCTCAATCGGGATCGTAGAAAGGATGATATCATATTTTTTTACATCCATATCCTTTAGCTCAAATGCAGAAATATTTTTCAGTTCTGCAATGTCAGGGATTTGATTTTTTATTTGCGTTGCTAGCATCTTTGAAGTACCAATACCACTTGAGCAAATAATTAATACCTTTAATTTTGTCTTCATTATCCGCTCATTGATCGCAGCCCCAAAGTGGAGAACGAGATAGCCGATCTCTTCATCAGGTACATCAGCAAATGGAAAAGCATTTGCTACTGCTTTTGTGACAATATCAAAAAGCTCACGATAATCTCTTTTGATTTCAACAAGGAGTGGGTTTGTAATTTTCATCCCTTGCTTTATACGATAAATCGCAGGTTGTAGATGTGCTAATAACCCTTGAAATAACGATGAGTCTTGCTTTAGGCTTTTTCCAGTAATGTTTTCAACCTGTTCGATTAAACGTTGCACAAGATATGCAATCTCAACATTCTCATCTTGGATATCAATTTTCCCTTCGAAGCGGAGTTTTGCTCCCCTTAAATGCATGGTGATATAGCCAACTTCATCTTCAGGAATAGCTATTTGAAAGGTTTCTTCAAGCCTTTTGGCTATTTCATGTGCAAAATGAAATTCCCTGGAGCTTTTGAGCTGTGTAAGATATTCATGTTTTATTGTGATGTTTTCACCACGCTGAATTCGCTCAATGGCTAACGCTAGATGGACAACTAATCCAACATAAGAGCTATCAGCCAAAGGATAAGGTAACCGAGAATTAATTTGATTAATTAAGTTCTCAATGATAATCAGCTTTTCCTTTTGAACGAGACCGAGTAATCGTTCTGAAATGGAATCAATTTTATTCGTCGATTTTTTTTCAATACTGTCTTTTACCATTTTTAAAAAATCAGGCACATCAAATTGATCAGAAATGAGACTTCTTATTGCCCTTCTTTTCGCTTCCTCAGAACCAATAAGTTCAATCCCGTACCCTCTTCTTCTTATGAGTGTTAAGCCATATTCCTGTACAAAGGGTTCCATTTTGTCGAGATCATGACTAATCGTTGCTGTTGTCACACCTAATTCATTTGCTAATGTTAACAACTTAATTGGCTCCTGATGATCTAACAGTGTACAAAGTGCAACCATCAATCTCTCATCTGGGGTATATTCCTTATAATCCTGCTTTTGAATCGCTAGCCTTAATTCGTGCAAATTTGCTTTATTTCCAACGATCTTAATTCCAATACCTGCACGCTTTATAAGTTCTAAATCAAACTCTTTTAGAATCGACTCAATATTTTTCAAATCACGATGGACCGTTCTTTCGCTGACATCGATTTGCTCAGCGAGTTCTTTAATTGTCACTTCCTGGTTTGCCTCATCCATTAAAAATTGCAGAATGAGACGTTCTCTCGCCGAAACAATCATTGCTATCAACTCGTTTCAAAGTGAGTTATTGACATGGTTTAATTATAAATGTGGATGATCGGTTGTTTCAAAGGAATGAAAAGATGATTTTTTCAGTTTGTTTGTTGACATTTTTTAATTGATTGTGGTGCCGATTGTGGTGCCTGTCACCACCCGAATTCTGTCGAATGAAACGAAAAAAGGGAGACGCATCTACACAAAGTAGTAGCATCCCCCTTTTTCAGTTGTTTATTTTAATTCGTTTATGATCTCTTCATATCTAGGACTGTTAAGGAAGTTATCAACTGAAACATGATGTGCATTAGGCAGCTTTGCTTTTGCACGGTCTGTTAAGTCCTTATGTGTGATAACGATATCAGCATCATTCGGGATGTTATTAATAGAAGTATTTGTCACTTCTACATCTTTTATGTCTGCTTTTTGGACTTTATTGCGTAGGATCGAAGCTCCCATTGCACTAGAACCCATACCGGCATCACAAGCGAAAATAATTTTATTAACATTGTTAAAGTCAAATTCTTCAGTAGCTTTTACAGTTTCTGCTTTTGTTAAAGTTTCACTTACGGAGCTCTTTTTACCTTTTAATGCTTCCATTTTTTCAGTAGCATCTGTTAAATCTTCTTCTTTTTGCTTGCTTGATTTTAAGATTAATGAAGCAACTGCAAATGATACAGCAGTAGCCACAATTACACCTAGTATTACACCAGTATAGTTACCTCTTGGTGTCATAGCAAGTAAAGCAATAATACTTCCTGGTGAAGGACTTGCAACTAAGCCTGCATTAAAGATTGAGAATGTGAAGACCCCGCTAATTCCACCAGCGATTGCTGCAAGGATTAACAACGGCTTCATAAGAATATACGGGAAGTAGATCTCATGAATTCCACCCAAGAAGTGGATAATAACTGCTCCAGGAGCTGTTTGTTTTGCAGAACCTCTTCCAAAGAACATGTAAGCTAATAAAATCCCTAAACCAGGACCAGGGTTTGATTCTAGTAAGAAAAGAATTGATTTGCCAGCTTTTGAAGCTTGCTCAATACCAATCGGGCTTAAAATACCGTGGTTAATAGCATTGTTTAGGAATAGAACCTTTGCTGGTTCTATGAAAATACTTGCCAGTGGTAATAATCCTGCATCAAAAATTGCTTGAACCGCACCAGCTAGTACTTTATTTATTCCTTCAACAACAGGGCCTATTCCCATTAGTGCTGCTAATGTTAACAAAGCACCTAAAATACCAGCTGAAAAGTTATTCACTAGCATTTCAAAACCTGATCTAACTTTATCCTTCAATAAGCCATCAAGCTTTTTGATTAAGTATCCACCAAGTGGACCCATAATCATTGCACCTAAGAACATTGGGATTTCCGCGCCAACGATTACTCCCATTGTTGCAGTCGCACCAACGACACCACCACGAACATCATAGATCATCTTACCACCTGTGTACCCAATTAAGAGTGGCAACAGATACGTAATCATTGGACCTACTAATGTTGCGAGTTGTTCATTTGGCGTCCATCCTGTAGGAATGAATAATGCAGTAATAATTCCCCATGCGATAAATGCTCCTATATTTGGCATAATCATGCCGCTTAAATAACTTCCAAAACGTTGAATCTTAACGCGAAAGTCACCTTTATTTTGGTTTGTTTCCATGTAAGTCACCCCTTTTATTTCTTGACTTAATAATAAAGCGATTACAGCCTTTCTACAATTTAAAGTAAATACGATTTTGTCGAATTGGATGTTGACAAGATTAATTTTGGAAAGAAGTAGGTATTTTATACTGATTTTTACTAAGTTATTCATCATAAATAGTGGATTTTGCTGATATTTTTGCAACTTCTCACGATATTTTTGCAAATTTGTCCTTTTTTTTGCAACTTTTTATATTGATTTTGCAAACCTGGCTTATTATTTTGCAACTTTCCAAAAGTTTGCTCGAACTGCGCAAACTAAAAAGAGAAGTGACAAAAAGTCACTTCTCAGTAAAACGATACTAGATTACTTCACAAGTATTTCCTTAATGATCAAGGATGGATTTGCTGCTAAGTCAATTTCTTCATCATTGTCTAAGTAGCGAATAACTGGACGGTGAAGACTAGCTTTAATACCAACGATAATCGCCCTTTTATCATTGCTAAGTAAAACCTTGGTACCTGGTAGGTAAGACGGTACACTGTTAATAAACGCTTCTATTATTTTCCCCTTATATTCCACTTCATGTTTTGTCATTATTATTTCCATTGCCTCATGTGGCAGTGTTTCCCGACTTGAAATTAATCTTTCGTAAACATTTGCTACCGCACAAATTTGCGGATATTCAAGAATTTCATCGCCAGAGAGACCTCGAGGATAACCTTTTCCATTGAGTAATTCATGATGTTGATACGCAATATGTGCTGATAATAAGCTAATTTCTCGTTTTGTTCTAATCCATTCAAATCCCTTTTTTGGATGTTCGGATTCTTCTTTAGTGAATACTTTTCCAATATCATGTAATAAAGCACCTAATGCAAGGTCTCTTAATTGCAATTGGTTGTAGCTCAGCTTCTTTGCCATTTGGATTGAGAGTAACGCAACGTTTACCGAGTGTGCGTAATCCTTCAGTTGGTCTGTAACATAGGATGACGGGATAAGATAAATCACTTTGCGAATATTTACTTCTTTTATCATCGTTGCTACTGCTTTTTGTAACTCAACTAAGTTTAGTTCTTGCTTTTTCTCCGCTAGTTCATATGCCTTTTGAACAACTGCTATGATGTCCATCCATGTAGGCATATCAAGCATTTCCTCCACTGTAATTCCTTCTGACTCAGCATCCTCAACAATTAGTGTGGAAATTCCCATCTCAATTAATCGATCTAATATTTTAGGGTGAATGGTTCGTCCTGCTGCTAATAAAACCCTTCTCATTCGGTCATAAATAGGGCGTGCCAATTGCATTTTTTCATGGTCATACTGTGAAATATCTATAAATTGCATGTGTTAAACCTTCCTTTATTCCACTAAATTCTACCTTCACGTTTAAAGCGTAAAAGTTTCTCAGATGAAATGTTTAGTTGTTCCTGTATCTCTAAAATATCTGCTCTTGGTTTCTGCCTTAGGTATCGCTTTATCTTTTGTAAATCTGATTGTTCAATTTTTTGACACCGAGAACATACGTATGCATGATAGTGTGATTCCACAAATAAATCATAGCAAATTTCACAGTTTTTCAGCTTCATTTTTACCCTTTCAATCCTTAGACGAATGTTTTTAATGTTCAATCATTACGAAATAACAATAATTTAGTTTTCTCAATTTGCATGCACATCCGTTTAGATTCGTTCATATTTACGTTGGACACTTATTGGAGAACGATTCAACTTTCGAGCCACTTCTTTAATTGAATAGCCATCTGTTAGCATCATTTTTAATTGTTTCTCTTCCTTAATACTCCAAACTCTATATGTTGTCGGGTTTTCCCGTTTTCTCTCTTTTTCCACCCAAGCAGGTTCAGGAAGGATCGATTGGCGTTCTATCTTAGAAAAATCAACTTTCTCCTTATGACTTTCTGCCCATTTCCAAAAATCCTCGGGATGAATAAAGCTGAACTGTCGAGAGGAATGGGTAGTCTTAATCGTACTTTTTAACCCATGTTTTGTAATCCATCCTCTAACCGACTTAGGATCTTTTTGTAGTAAATTGGCAAGTTCATAAGTTGTTAAGTAACCAGTTTGAGCTTTTGTATTGAATATACTCAATCTTTTTAATTTATTTTGAATTGACCCTTCAGTTCGATTTAATTTTTTTGACAATGTTGCTAGTTTCATATTCCCAACATTATCTTTTAAAAAATCAATCTCTTCCTCTGTCCATTTTCTTCTTGTCATACGACCACCTTACTCTTATTGTTCATTCTTATTGAATAGATCTAAATATCTATACAAAAGAAGTCAACTTATAGGAAATCAGAATTAAATTATATCAACCATTATGAAATTTTAAATGTTTTTTAGACATAAAACAACAAAAATTTCATATTTTCGACAGAAGGAAACATTTTCTAGTCATTTAACGAAAACTTGGGTAAAATAATTTCAAAATATAAAGCAAGCCTTATCAAATGTTATCCGACTGTAAATCATGAAATAAACTATAGGAGAATATATGAAAAAACAAATACCTAGACATAATCAACTTGGCGAGAAAATTAGAGAAGTAAGAAAAATAAAAGGGTTTACATTAGGTGAACTGGCAAAAGGAATCTGCTCACTTGGAAAGATGAGTAACATAGAAAATGGCCGTATACCCGTATCAGAGGATGAACTCATGCAGTTTTGTGAAAAGCTGAATATTCCGATGAACTACTTTTCTGATCCTGATATAAATGAAAAAATGCAAGAATTAGACATATTAAAACAAAAAATTAGGGATTTAATCAGTTTAAAACATTGGCAGCATGCAAAAGCTGAACTAGCAAATTTCAAGCATAAAATAGCGTCTTATCAAATTATGAGTAGACAGATTGATCATGATTTCCTTTCTGGTGAGTTTTATCTACAAACAAATCAGTACGAACACTCAGAAGATTCCTTCAAAAAAGTAATCGACGTAGAAGAAAACAACAACTATAATTTACGCTTAAAATTAAAGGCATACAACGCTCTATCCAGTATCTTCTTCCACAAAAAGAAAATCTCAATCAGTCTTCAACTCTTAAAAAGGGCGTTGGAACTATCTAAAGAAAGTCCAACCATTACAAAGGATGAACGTGATTTTATCTATTTTAATCGCTCGATTTCATACCTTTATATTGGTGAATATATTCAATCATTCAAGAATCTAAATAAGATCAAACAGCACTTAATTAATCCTTTAGAGATAGAGTATTTGAAACTACTTATTACATTTTTAGATGATGGTCGCGTTGAAGAAATAAGTGAGACACTGCTTTCACTAAGAGAAAGGTTACAGCAGTCAGGTGATAAAGATGGAATATTACGTGGTTGGGCTCTGACAATTTACACAGTTGTGATCTCATATCCTAATTCTGTATTATTTGAAAAGTTGTCCGATTCCTTCTTCCATGATCTTACTATGATTGGTGAAATAGCCGAATATAAAGAAAAAAGTTTAGCACTGTTTCAATTAGGAATATCTCTTTGTTTAAACCTTTCTAGTCACTCAACTATTATCAAAGAACTATTTTTGAAAACAAAACCCCTTCTTGCACAGGTTGAAGATCATTTACTATTAGCAAGAAATAATTATTTGGAAGGTCAATTCTACAATAAGCACTTACATGATCCATCTACAGCCCTTACATTTTTTAAGCGAGCTCTTGAATCACTCAATACAAATTATGAAGGCATATTTAAGGCTGATATTCTTTATGAAATAAGTAAACTAAAGAAATTTGATAACGAGGCTATGGAAGCATTAGAATTGTACCGAGGACAAGTAAAAGATCAATTTATCTTTACACATTTTCACGAATTAGTTTTACCAGCTTTTAAATATTGAAAAAGTTCTGTAACGATCGCACGGAACTTAAAACTAAGGATTTCCAACTAGGATGGTGATGCTGATAGCGGAGTAGCGTCCCCTTTTATAAGGAGTGCACAAAAAGCCTCTTTTTTAGTTATTTTAAACGATCATATTTATTCAAATATAGATCTAGCTTTTGGCTACATTTAATCGTATCAGGATGGTTCAGACCCTTTAATTCACCAATAGAAATCATTCGATTACGTAGGCTGTTAATATTATATTCTAATTTATTTACTAGTAATTCTCTAATTTTCATTACTTTCCTCCTGTTATTTTGTAATACCCACACAAAATATAGGTAATAAGAAATATATTATTAAAAAAGTAACTAAATGTTAAGACTTTCGACATATCTTCTATTAATACGACAAATTCCTTACCTATGGCTAATAGAACAAAAGCGCAAGCGCCTTGATCAGCCTAAGCAAATAAGATGATTTAGAATAGAAGGCGTTCTTTGCCTTCAATTCTAAATTAGCTAGACCCTAGAGGGGCTAGGCGCTGGAGCTGGATGTCGTGCGCTTATCCACGGTTCAAGAATTTTATAATTTCCTAAACGATAAAAAAAGAGTTAAAGCTCAGTAAAGCTCTAACTCTAAAGGCAATCCACTATTAATGCTCAACTCGCACACGTTTAATAAAAAACGCAATAATCAAAGCAATTCCTGCAGCAATTAACGCAAAGATGAAACCATCCTGAATGCCTGCTGTTAGGGAAGCTGGGATGTTGATTGGATCAGCAGGATCTTCTACTGTACCTAAATAATCTTGTTGACCCGCAGACATGATACTTACAGCAACAGCGGTACCTATTGCACCCGCTACCTGTTGCAGGGTATTCATGATCGCTGTTCCATCTGGATAATACTGCTTTGGCAATTCATTGAGCCCATTTGTTTGTGCTGGCATCATAACCATCGCAATTCCGATCATTAAAAAGATGTGCAATGTAACAATTAATGTAATCGTTGATGCAGTTGTAACTCCTGATAAAAACCAAAGCACTGCGGCTACAATAACTAAGCCTGGAATGACAAGCCACTTCGGTCCGTATTTATCAAATAACCTCCCCATTACTGGTGATAAAAGGCCATTGATAACCCCACCTGGTAAAAGAATAAGCCCTGCTACAAACGCAGATAACACCATTCCACCTTGTAAATAAAGAGGAAGTAGTAGCATTGAGGAAAGGATTACCATCATACAAATAAACACGAGCACTACGCCCACCGTAAACATTGGGTAGCGAAAGGCCCGTAAATTAATCATTGGCTGTTCCATTTTTAATTGACGCAAACAAAAGAGAACAAGAGAGACAATTCCTACAAGTATGAAGATAATCACTTTAGGACTGCTCCATCCTTCTGGCCCTTCACCAGCACTACTAAAGCCAAACACCACTCCTCCGAAGCCTAATGTTGATAGGACAACAGAGAGAACATCAATTTTTGGTTTGGTCACTTCTGAGACGTTTTCCATATAAAAAACACCTGCTAACAAACCAATCACTAAAAACGGTAGTGACAACCAAAAAATCCAATGCCATGAAAGGTTTTCAAGAACCAATCCAGAAAAAGTCGGTCCCACAGCTGGCGCAAACATAATAACCAAGCCGATCATTCCCATCGCTCCACCACGTTTTTCCGGAGGGAAAATGAGTAAAATGGTGTTAAACATTAAAGGTAAAAGCAATGCTGTTCCCATCGCTTGAAACACACGGGCAACCATTAAAATTTCAAAGCTAGGTGCGACCGCTGCAATTAACGTTCCAATAATTGATAAACAAAGAGACGTAATAAACAGCTGTCTCGTTGTAAACCATTGTAGCAAAAGCCCTGAAATCGGAACTAAAATACCTAGTGTTAATAAATATCCAGTTGTTAACCATTGAACAGTCGCAGCAGTCGTATTAAAAACCTGAATTAATTCACTTAATGCTATATTCAATGCTGTTTCACTGAATAACCCAATAAAACCACTAATAAGAAAAGCAACCAAAATCGGAACTACCTTATACTCTTTATCAGCACTTTGAGGAGCTGATACACTTGCAGTTGCATTCAAAATAAATTCTCCTCTCAAACTAGTTATTTTTGATCCTTACAAAAACAGTCTATATTGTAAAATATTGTTTTTTCTTCGACCGGTAAATTATAGTTTACTCTTTCGTTTACTGTCAATTAAGAAGCATTTTAAAACACAAAAAGAGAAGTGAAAAATCACTTCTCTTTTAGGAGGAAATGCATGTTATTTAGTTATATAGTAAACATCTGTAATTATACGTTTTATAGACTCCCTGCATAAAGTGGGGAGATAAGATAATATTCTTCAGTCTAGACTGTTTTGTTAGATCACTTTTCATTCAATAAAAAATTAGTAATTAAGGTTTATAGATTAATACCTTTATACTTTCTAAACAAAAATATAGCAGAAAAACCAATTATTATCAAGAAATATCCTATCAATAATCTATTGTAAATGTTAGTTGCAGTTTCTGGTAACAAATTTACCCTCTTCAGATTCTCTAACATGGGTTTGACTTACATTAGATTCATCTTCTTTACCTAAGGCTGTTTTCGCAAACTTTGTTGCTATTTACATGCGGTGTGGTTGATTGCAGCGAGAGATGCTCCTTCAATCAACCTGAATTAGTTTTGGTTTTAAAAGAAGCTGTGAATAAAAAAGAACTGAACTATTGAAAGTTCAGCTTAGGGACAAATGCAGGGGGAATACATTTGTATTTTTATTGTTACCAAGTTTAGAAGATTTTAAACGTGAAAAATGTATGAGATACACTTTTTACTTCATTAGTTAAAATGCATTGTTAATGATAGATTTATTTTATTTTAATAAAATCAAAAAGCGACCTTTTCTATTCTAATCAGAATAAAAAGGTCGCTTATACTATTTCTTTACTCATTACTTTTTTCCCCTTCAGTTCAGTTAATACATCGTTTTATCAATGAATCTTTCGAATGATCCTTATCATCAGCATTAAATTTTTCAAATAAATAAGTTAAATATGAATTTAATTCAAATCGATCTCCCTTAACAAAATCAGATAAAACACTTTTTTTCTCCATCTATACTTCTCTCCCTTCTTTATTCTTATCTACATGATTCCCAAACTATTAGTCTCTTATACATTTAAAATAAAATTTTCTATGGAAAACAAACAAGTACTTTGTCGAAACTTTGAATTCACTAAAGGAGAGGAAATAAACATTTCTTAGAGGGAACGTTTATTTCTACCTTGATGTTTCTTCAATGCAGCATACGACGGCTGTTATTCTATTAAATTTATTCATTTTCAACCTCTACTATCTCATATTGAAATATAAAACCTCTTAATAAACCGTTTACATCGTTGATATACTCATATTATAATACAGATTACGGAATATTTTGATAATAACTCCAATCCATTTTTTATACTATTTCTCACTTAATAGGAGGTAGTATTATGAAAAAGCATTCTCCAGTAATCTCCATTGTCGTACCGCCATTTCCTACATTCATTGAAGGTAACCTAACTTCCTATACAAAAGGTCAGGTGCATCCAAACAGAAGAAACTTAAGTTATTTCGATATTATTCTTGTATTAGAAGGAGAACTTTATATTACAGAAGAAGATTCAGAGTGGATAATAAAAAAAGATGAAGGTCTTATATTACTCCCGAAAAAACATCACTATTCCACTAAAGCATGCTCTTGTAATACCAAATTTTATTGGCTGCATTTTTATACAGATGGAAAATGGGTTCAAGGGGAATCCCCTGTCATCCTTAAATCCAATATTGATATCCCAAATTTACATTATCACAACGAAGATTACACGATGCATTTAAACAAATGGCAAAAACTAAATGATCCAGAATATATTTATTCGATAATTGAATCTCTGTTAAAAGGTACAATCGAACCACAATCCATTTCATTTTGGAAAAATCAACAACGTTTTCTATCTCTCCTTAAAACTTTAGAAGAACAAGGTTCACCAAAACTCGCTTACATGTCTTTAGCAGAAAAAATTGAAATTTATCTTAAAAACAATTTCACAGAAAATATAACGAATCAAACTCTTTCTGAGCATTTTCACTTTCATAAAAATTATTTAATTCGTTGTATGAAAAAAACGTATGATTGTACTCCGTTAGAGTATTTAGCTAATTATCGATTAGAAAATGCAGTTAATTTGCTTATGAAAACAAATTTACCGATATCAGCTATTTCAGAACAATGTGGTTATCAAAATGTTCCTTATTTCTCTCTTAGTTTTAAGAAAAAATTTGCTTGTTCCCCTCTAAATTACCGAAAACAACACATAGGTAGTTAGAAAGACTAACTACCTATGTGTTGTTTCTTTGATCGTAGAACAAAAGATTGATCTTCTTCTGTATTTAATGATTCTATTTTCCGTAAAATGTATTGGACACTCTCTCCCCTTCGATTGTTTGGAAAACTAGGAATCTATCAATCTAAAACTTAAACGAGCCATGTTAGATCTTTACTTGTTTTACCGCTAATTACCAGATACAACTCGAACTGTGGCCATTGCTTTCTTACGAGTTCCTTCAACCACTCCCTCAACTTGAAAAGAACCTTCCTTACTTAAATTTACTGGATCTATTTCATCCCAGACCACAATTGCAGTTCCTTGTACGCCTGATTCATACGAAACATTTATTACTTCTGGTAAAGTAGGTGCCTTATTTATAGTTGTTTCAACAGTTACATTTTCGAGTTCAGTAATGTCTTTTCCCTCGTATAATTCTTTTACTTCTTTTTCATTCATAGCATTACTGTAAATTCGAATGTCATCTACAGGAGAATTAAATGGAGCTGCATTTCCATATCCACTTACTCCAATTCTTTTTACAGCATCATTGGTGGTAATTGAATTAATACTTCCTTGGTAAGCTACTTTTTGTTTTTCTCCATTTTTATAAATAGCTGCATCTTTTGTTTTTGCATCGAATGTAAAGACAACATGTGTCCATTCATTTAGTGGTAGGAATTCATTTGGATTCTGTGGCACATGGAAATTATTTGTTCCATCTACCATTATGATCGAACTATTACCATTATAGGTGATAAAGAAGCCATTACTTGCATAGTTTCCTTCCTCTTTAAACCATGCGAGTACATGTTCTTGCTTAGAGAGATCTTCGGTACGTTTTACCCAGTATGAGAATGTAATCGACTCAGGAATTAACTCTCTTGATTTTCCTAAATCTAGATAGTTTCCACTTTGATTACTTAGCTGGATACCATTATTGTGATGTCCTTCTCCTGGTAAAAGATTTAGATTTCCTACTATATTAGCGTTGTATCCATTTCCAGAAATGTCTTCAATCAAGTTATTTGTATTGTCCTCAAACTCATACCTTGTTAGAAGCTCAGGGTATTCTTTTGGAACATATTTTACTACATTCACTTTTGCAGTTACCTTAAAGTCAGTTCCAGATAAAACCCCAGATACTTCAAATGTTCCAATTTCTTGATAGTTATCTTCAGAGATGTTATCCCAATTTACAGGACTTTCAACGATTGTGCCATCTTTCATGGTTACTTTTAACGTATTTGGAAGAGTTGGTTTTACTGTTGCCATTGTTTCAACCACTGCACTTTCCACTGAATCAATCTCTTCTACATTTAGCTTCGTTTGCTCTTTAATTTCTTCTTGGCTTAATGCTCTTCCGTAAATTTGAAAATCATCAATTGCACCTTTAAGGTATGGATCAGCATACTGAGATTTTCCTATATAGTTAGATGCTGTTCTTCCTAAATCACTTGGAGAAAGGGTTAAATTTTCATTCTGCCCGACTTGTTCTCCATTCACATAGATCGTTCCTACATTGTCTTTAAACGTTACCGCTACATGAGTCCATTCATTAGGAGATACTTTATAGTCTGTTTCAATCCATTCCTCAGCTCCTCCTGTATTTCCACCTGTAGTAATCGCTAAAGATAAAGTACCATTATTCAAATCTTTAGGAGTTAAAAACATATACTTTTGGATGCCGTTCCCAAAGTCAAAAATTCTTGTAAAGGTTGTAATTTCATCTAGTTTTAACCATGTGGAAATCGTCGTTTCCTTTGCACGACTCAAGATATCATTTGGTAATTGCCCATATGACCCATCCTTTCCATCTAATAATAATGCATTCCCTTTACGACCTGGCCCAATTTTGGCAGAGCCATACAATGCCAAATTATTCTCATTTCCAAATTCATCTGGTACGATATTTCCATCCACCTGATCAAATGAATAATTCACCCATTTTTCAGGAGTTGGTGTTTGAGCTTTAATCGTTACTTTCACAGTATCAGAAGCAGAGAGTTCACCATCAGATGCAGTAAGTTTCACCACATATTCACCAGGTATATCTACCTCAAAGCCTGTACGAAGGGCGTCTTGTTTTGTAAACGTTGCTTTCGCTCCTTCTGGCTTACTTTCAACTTCCCAAACAACTGTTAAATGACCATTTGGGTTCCCTAAATTGTCGTCTTTAACAGAACCAGCTAGATTAATAGAATCTAGTTTGATTTCCCCTTCTTGATCAGTTCCTGCATTTACCTCAGGTGCTTTATTTTCATCGGGTTCAGCAGCTTTTAACATTAGGACATAATCATTTCCATCTTTTACTTCATAAGGAACATTGATGTTTTCAGAATAAACGTTAATTTTACTTTGTTTCTCTGTTTTGCCTGTTTTCTTGTTTTTGATTTCAACTTGATATGTTCCATGTTTCATTCCTGTCACATCGATGGAGCTTTTATGTGGAGCATTTGTATTATTCATCATATCTAATTTAATAGAATCTTTTGCCTCGGATAGTTCTGCCTTCGTGAATTGATCATTATTTAATACAATTGATAATTGTTCTGTTATTAAATTCACTCGGCGATGCAAACCATCTGTTGGAGTAATCTTATACATACCTTTTTTCTTGTTATAACTTACTTCCGCTCCATAGCCTAGCAATCCGAAAATTGGATCATTTTTTACGACATCAGCACTTAATATCTTCAAAGCACCAAATAAGCCTAAATCCGCTTCACCTGTCATGCCACGCCAACCATTTAATAGCTCTACGTTTTCTCCACCACCAACACCTGCAGTACCTAAATTTCCTTTTTCAGCCTGATAAGTCCAAGCAGCTGCACCTATATTATCAGGATGATTATTAATTTGACCTGAATTTACACTTGCTAATGCTGCGATTTTTGATGCGTAAGATAATCTTTGCTGTTCCGCACGGTATTGATCACTTTCACCATAATCATCCGCATAATTTCTAATCCAGTCATCCATCGGGTAGGCAGCAAGTGATACAGTATATTGGAAATTCCACCAGTTTTCACCTGTGATTGTTACTGGATTCGCATAATAGTACCAAATAGGCATATGACCTCTAGAAGCACGTGTTTTTTGATTGATACCTTTCATCATTCTCAAAGCATTTTCTTTGTCATCTTTTAAATTTAATCGAGCTAAAGTATAAACAGATTCTTCTCCTGTATTATCGTAGCTATATTCAGATCCATATGGATATTTATTACTACTAAAATTCTCGAATTTTTTCTCCATTTTAGTTTCTAAATCACTAGCTTCTTTTTCCATACCTTCATCACGAAGTGCTTGAATTATCTGTGGAGTGGTTAATTCGCCCATGGTTCCAGTAGCCCAATTGTAGGAAACTGGTCCATCATACATTGCTTTAAAAATATTATAGGTTATTTCTAAATACCATTTTGTATCAAAATGATAATCGATTAAATCAGGGTTTTGTTTAGCAATTTGATACATACTGAAGAACGTATTATACACATGTGTGTATGCGTATCCTCGGTAAGTCGGAGTCGAATTTTCTCCTTCTTCTTGTAAGAAGTCATGTATTAAATAATCATCATGATGACCATCCATAAGCGTTTCCCAAATAGCAAATTTCAAATAATCGTCAACTGCTTGGACTTCCTTTTTCACTGGGAGATACACATTCTTTTCTGCTAAATACTCACCATGTGGCAAGCCCCAATCATCTCCCCATCCCCAATAACCTTTAAACTCATTTCTTTTCCCTTCAGGTTCTGATTTGCCAAGTACCGGTGCTTCCCCGTTTTTGGCATTCATCATCCAATCATCGAAAACTTTGTAGCGAACATTATTCTTATCAATACCATCTTTTTCATCCCATTGTGTTTTTTCTACCATAAAATCAGAATGGGTATTTAATAAGGAGGCAATTTCGTCAATAGCATAAAATTGTAGTGTCATTTTTGAGTCTTTTCCGTAATTAACAACAATATTGTTTGTTCCAAGATGCTCCTTTTTAAAGGTAACTTGGTAGATAAAATAATCACCATTTTTCCCGATTTTTTTAACTTTAGGTGGTTTTACTTTACCTTCCATTTTCATGTCATTGTTACTTATTGCTTCTACACTTTTTATTTTATTTTTAGAACGTAAAGCAATTTTTGCAGTCTGGTTAATAGGAACAATCATTCCTGGAGTTACTGTGACATCGACAAGTCCATTTTCATATAATTCTTCTTTTGAATCTTTTTCATCATCGATTTTAGCAATTCGGTAAGTATATGTTTTCTCTTCGCCTGGAGCCAATACAAGGGACGTATTGTTTAAATAATCCCTATTTGACTTTTGAATATGTTCAGAGTGAGTATAGAAAACATTCAGTCCTTCAATCCAATTTCCTTCATTGATATTATTCCAAGCCCATGTAGTATCTCCAACCTCTTGTGTGCGCCATCGATCTTGATATTCGAATCCAGAATTTGTCTTATCATCAGATGACATCATAATATATGGGCCTTGCCCACTAGGTCTTTGCGCTGTTAAATAAGATGTATCCCCTCCTACATAGGAATGACTAACAACACGTTCTTCATAAATTTCCCCGCCATACTTCCATAACTCATTAAATGGAACAGGTACTCCCCAATCAGCAATTGTCAGCTCCTTATCACTTGTATTCTTCAATGTGGTTGTCCACACAAGGTCTTCTTCTTCAAGGGTATAGGTTTCTTTAAGGGAAAAATCTTTAATTCCATTCTCCTTTTTTGAATTAGCGTATTCTACCTTAACTTGATTTCCATCTTCGGTTATTTTTCTTACATCATCAGAAAGAGTTGTCCACGCCTTTTTCCACTTCTTACCGTCCTTACCTTCGAGATTCCCATCAGTCTCTCCCTCTAATTGGTAAGAAAACATGAGTTCACCTAACCATTGTGTTTCTTTTGTATTCATATCAGGTGCGACATCTTTGTTCATGACATATTCAGTATCATACAAATCATCAACAATTTTTAATGAACTAATCTCACCATTTTCGCCAATTTTGACATTTAAATTTTCATTTTTTAGCGTATATGTTTGAGTCGTATCTGCATTTACACTTGTTGTTCCAGCAAATAAAGCTACACTGAACAAAAAGGTACTCATTGTAAACTGGCACCCGTGTCAAGGACACAAGAAAAAAAGAGTCACGCAACTAGAAGATGATTCCTATATTGGTTAGGGGTCATCTTTTTTAAATTCCATTGATAACGGTAATTGTTATAGTAAACCATA
>NZ_JAGDEL010000019.1 GCF_017497975.1 Metabacillus bambusae
AATCAAATGTTTTCTGGATCCAATCAGTCACATCATTAGGGCCAAAAAATGCTGCAATCGTTGGTGGTGTAATGATGAATGACACCGCAAAGATAACAGGAATAACGCCAGCAGGATTAACTTTCAACGGAAGATGAGTCGATTGCCCTCCAGCCATATTGTTATTCCCAGAACGCTTAGCGTATTGAATTGGTATCTTACGAAGTGCTTGTTGAATGAAGATAACTCCAACCACAACTGCTAATATTGCCAATAAAAGAATGACGACTGTTACGATTCTAATAAATAGTTGGTCACCCGCATCTTCAAATTGTTGTGCATAGATTTGGTTAATTGTTGAGGGAATTCCTGCAACGATCCCAGCAAAGATGATAATGGAAATACCATTACCAACACCTTTAGAAGTGATCTGTTCTCCTAACCACATTAAAAATGCTGTACCAGCAGTTAATACAATTGCAATTAATAAGTATGTTCCAATCCCAGGATTCTCAATAAGCAATCCACCTGACTGAGTATTAAATCCGTAGGACATACCTAACGCCTGGATGAATCCTAATATGATCGTAAAGTATCGTGTAAATTGAGCGAGTTTACGACGCCCAACATCACCTTGTTTTGACCACTCAGTAAATTTTGGTACAACATCCATCTGTAAAAGTTGAATGATGATCGAAGCAGTGATATATGGCATAATCCCCATCGCTAGGATAGAAAAATTATACAACGCACCGCCACCGAATGTGTTTAAGATTCCGAATACATTCAGCTCATCCTGTGCTTGAAGAACATCTGCATTAACATTTGGCACAGGAATGAACGTACCAATACGAAATACCACTAACATTAAAAGGGTGAATATGATCTTACTTCTAATATCACCTACGCGCATAAAATTGGAGATTGTTTTAAACATTAGATCACCTCAAGCTTTAGCTCTAGTAAATTCAATAACCTTTTCGCAGGGAATTTGTTAACTTTCCCTATCAGATCAATTTTGCTTTTTCCACTTAACTTTATAACTTAATCAGCAATTATTGTATTTGTTGATACAAAGACATAGACGTTAAGTAAAAAATTTGCTGATAATAGTAACACATCTTAATTAGTTATTTAAAAAAAACGAATAAGAAATGAAATACATAAGTCAATAATTGCAAAAAAAGCACTTGTTACTATTACAGTAGATAGAACTATAATTGTATACCTTGATAATTCTTTTCTCTTTGGCCAACTAACCTTCTTCATTTCACGATTTATATCACCGAAAAAATTCACAATACCTTTTTTTCCTTCTACTACATCTACTTTTAGAACATCCTTATAAATAAGAACCACCCCCTAATTTTTTATTGATCGTTCTTTTTTATTGGCTCTTTTCTAAGAGATTGTTACTTTTAAAACAAAAACTGTTGAAGGTTGATTGGAGCAGAAGTGCGAGACTCCTGCGGGAGCAGCGGGACAGGTGAGACCCCGCAGGCGTTTACGCTGAGGAGGCTCACCGCCCGCCCCGCGGAAAGCGAGCAACTCTCGCTGCAATCAACCACACCGCAATTCTTGGTAAATAGCAACAAAGTTTGCGAAAACAGCCTTTTTATTAAATGATATATATACTATATTGTAAAGCGCTTTCACGATTAAGGAAATAGAAATTTTTTTGAGAAAAGTATAATTTATTTCGCTCTCCCTACTAATGAGTAATATTCTGTAATTATGTAAGGAATATAAACTATGGTCCAAAATCATATTACATATAAAAAACTAGCTTCTTGTTCTAAGACTTGGAAGCTAGTTTTTATCGTTTTTACTCTTTCATTTGTTTTAATAAATTTATCAATATTTTTGTATTTTCCTCTGAAATTGATTTTCCACTTTGAGCTTTTAATTGATTTTCATAAGCATTTAATTGACCATTCATCGCCTGATTATTATCCTTTGCTGCTGATTCTTTCGCAGATTGAAGCTTTTTCACTAGTGATTCAGCGACTCCTTCTTTCGTGACTAGAGCTTCCGTTAAACGACCTAAACTATCAAAGTCAACAGTCACTGTAAATTCGATTTCAGCTTTCGCAGTATTTCCAGCGTTATCTGTCGCTGTTGCCGTAATTTTATTTATTCGCAGTTCAAATTCATAGGCTGGTCCTTCAACATTTTCACATTCTTTTGAAGCAATCCCTGACAGCTCATCAATAATACTGCAAGTGATTTTAATAGACGAATCAACGGAATAAGTTTCTTTATAACCCGTAAACTCTATCACTGGTGCAGTTGTATCTAGAGTTATCTTCTGTTGATATGACTCGCTGATATTTCCAGCATGGTCTTTAAATTCAACAAAGACTGTTTTCTCTCCATCACCAGCTGGCAACGTTAATTCTATTGAAGGTTTAAATTCTTCCCATTCACTCCACTCTTTTGCATTAGTTGAATAGCGTACCTGACTAACTCCGCTTATATCATCCTTCGCTTCTAGAGATAGATTGGCAGTTGATTTATTCGTAAACTCTGCACCATTATTAATGGTAAACTGACCTTCTGGAGGTGTTTCGTCAGCCTCTTCGCCTGGCTCTTCTGGATCTTGATTGAATACGTGATTAACCTGATCATCTGTTAACGCTCGGTTATAAACACGAACATTATCAAAAGCACCTTTGAAATAAGGGTCGTTGTAAAATGCTTTGCCTAAATAAGCTTTTAGATCAGCCCCCATTGTAGAAAGATTCGCCACTAACTGAGTTTCTTCTCCCACAAGTACACCATCTTTATAGAGCTTCATCGTACTATGATTACCGTCCGCATTTCTCTCAAGTACAATACCAATATTCGTCCAAGTGTTTTTTATTGGACTACTCAGTTGTTCTATTACTTTTTGTTCTTTTGACCATGATTTTACGGTTAATGTTGAGTAAATTTCATTTGGTCTTGTTCGCAAAAATAAATACTTTTGTTCATTCTGCCCAACTCCGAAGGTAAAAAAGAATTGATTATCCATTTCAGACTTAATATCCATAAAAATAGATACATTATCTTTACCATCAAAATAACCCTGCGGGAATTCCAAATACGGACTTTCCGTACCTGCATTTCCTCCACCAAGATACAATACCTTTCCTTTCTCTGCATCTTCTTTATAACTTGCACCATTATGAAGCTTACCATTATTTTGTACACTAGATGCACTTGTATTTTTTACTGTCGTTCCTTGTAAGTCTTCATCAAACGTATATTTTAAATCAGGAATGATTTTTTCACCAGTATCTGGTGAAACTGGTTTTACAAGAGCTTTGCCCCACTTTTCCATCACTGCATCATACTCTTTTTGAGTAACAGGCAAAATGCTACCGTGTTTTGCCCCTGTTGGCATCCTAAACTCTGTATTTTCTAATCTTCTAAAATTACCTTTGTCTAAATCCTCAGCGCTTTCCGCAATTAATGGAAAGAAACCAGCACCTGAATTAGATCCTGCATAACCATCTAATAACAGAATCCATTTTTCTATTCCGTTCATCTTAAAGATTCCAGGACCCTCCACTCCGCCTTGGTCCCCTACTTTATTTTTAACTAATTCAAAATCACCAAGAACAGAATCACTTTTCTCTAAGAAGACACTTATATCCTGTTCATTTTTTGTAAAACGATAATAGCTTCCATTGTGTTCGATCATTGATGTATCAATGAATGTATTTGTTTCTGTTTTGGGTACATAGATTTCAGGCTTTGTAAATGTCCAGAAATCACGAGTTTTTGCATAATATATATTGTGTCCATCAACATTTGATGCCCAATATACAACATATTCGCCAGTTGTTGGATCGTAAATAGTCTCTGGTGCCCATGCATTTCCTGCATCCTCAGGAGCAATTTCAATCATTCTTTGGTCAGACCAATTTATTAAGTCATCTGATTCCCAAACCATAATCGATTTACTTCCGTTATTTGCATATTGCGGCCAATTCCCGGCATTTGCATCTAAATCTGTTGCAATCAGATAAAATTTGTCACCTTCTGGTTATCTGACAACATAGGAATCACGCAGACCTTTCGTTCCTAAAGTAGATTCTAATATTGGTTCATTGTTATTCATATCATCCCAGAAAAGTCCATTTTTACTTGAAGCAAGATGAATTTGTTGGCTTTCCCCATCCCCATATAAGTTAGCACGGAAATAAGTATAAATATAACCTTTAAAGTCATCTAATTGAATTGCTTTTTTTACGACTGTATCGAATACCTTTTCACTAACTTCTCCATTAAATTGAAAGACTGCCGTTAATTTTACGTTTTGATCTGTAGATTGCCGTTTAACAACACCAGCAGGTATTTCTCTACTTTCTCCTGTTTCTTTATCAGAAATGACAGATGGATTCGAAGATTCCCAGGTGATATTTATCTTATTTCCATTTACATTTATTTCGTTTGGTAATGTAATATTTCCACGTATATTCTTTTCATTTGGAATAACTAATTTTGATTTCCCTTCTATTAAAATTGGATTTTCACCTTCCGCTTTTACAAGTAAACTACCACCAATAACATGATACAGGTTACTGAATACAAAATTAAAAACCAAAAAAATTATAAGTGTTCGTTTTACCATTTTCTTCATTACCTTCCTTCATTTGTTGATAATAGTTTAACATTTAAAACGCTTTCATACTTAAAATCTTTAGAGCTGATTTTCCACTATTTGAATAAACTAGTTATAAAATTTTCCAATGAAAAAACTAGCTTTCTAGTCTAAGACTTGAAAACTAGTTCTTCTATTTAAACGATACCTTCAAAGTATTATTCTAATTCATTTGTTTTACTAAATTTATCAATATTTTTGTATTTTCTTCTGGGATTGATTTTCCACTTTGAGCTTTTAATTGATTTTCATAAGCATTTAATTGACCATTCATTGCCTGATTATTATCCTTTGCTGCTGATTCTTTCGCAGATTGAAGCTTTTTCACTAGTGATTCAGCGACTCCTTCTTTCGTGACTAGAGCTTCCGTTAAACGACCTAAACTATCAAAGTCAACAGTCACTGTAAATTCGATTTCAGCTTTCGCAGTATTTCCAGCGTTATCTGTCGCTGTTGCCGTAATTTTATTTATTCCCAGTTCAAATTCATAGGCTGGTCCTTCAACATTTTCGCATTCTTTTGAAGCAATCCCTGACAGCTCATCAATAATACTGCAAGTGATTTTAATAGACGAATCAACGGAATAAGTTTCTTTATAACCCGTAAACTCTATCACTGGTGCAGTTGTATCTAGAGTTATCTTCTGTTGATATGACTCGCTGATATTTCCAGCATGGTCTTTAAATTCAACAAAGACTGTTTTCTCTCCATCACCAGCTGGCAATGTTAATTCTTTTGATGATTTAAATTCTTCCCATTCACTAAACTCTTTTCCATCAGTTGAATAACGAACTTGATGAACACCGCTTAAATCATCCTTGGCTTCTAGAGTTAAAGTGACAGTTGAATCATTTGTATACTTCTCACCATCATTAATAATAAATTGTCCTTCAGGTGGTGTAGGATCTTGTTGTTTCTCTACTGTGACGACACTAACTGCCATTAAACCGCCATCAACTGTTGTTGCACTGATTTTCGCGATCCCTTCCTTCAGGGCAGTTACTTTTCCGTTTTCGTCAACAGTAGCAACCTCTTCATTATTACTAGACCAAACAACAGCTTTATTGACTGCGTCATTAGGTGCAACTGTTGCAATTAGCTTTCCTGTCTGACCCTCTGACAACTTCAATGTTTCTTGATCAAGTGTTACACTTGTTGGAAATTGTTCGGCGCTTGGGACTTTAACTGCTGGAACATTTGCAAGTATTGCCTCATGCTCAGCTTTTGTAACAGGGATTACTGTTCCATGACGCGGACGTGCTGGTAAGTCATAGTCTTCAGACATTTTCCATTCACCTGACTGCAAATCGGTTGTTTCAAAAGGAACATATCCTCTACCGCCAAATTCATCAATGAACATATACCATTTTTCTTCTGTATTCGATTTGAAGATTGTAGGCCCTTCCCCAGCACCAATTGAGCCTTTGCCAATTCCTTCTTTAATAAGATCGAAGTTAGGGTCAAGTACGGAATCTCCTACCTCTTGGAAAATAAATTTACCGTTTGGTGAGGATGTTGTATTGTTTCTTTCATCCTTTGATAATCGATAAACTTTATCGTCATGTTCAATCATCGTTGTATCAATAACTGAGTATCCACGATCAATATATACTTCAGGTTCTGTAAATGTATAGAAATCTCTTGTTTTACTGTACATCATTTTGTTATAAGTTGATCCACTATGTTCTTCATTGTCGTATAGCTTTGAAGCCCAGAAAACAACATATTCTCCTGTTGAGTCATCGTAAAAGATTTCAGGTGCCCAAGTATTTCCTGCCTCTTTTGGTGCTACATCGACCATTCTTTGCTCAGACCAATTAATCAAATCAGTGGATTCCCAAACCATGATCGATCTACTTCCTGATCTTTGTGCTCGATCCCAATTCCAATCGCCATTGATTTTTAAATCTGTTGCAATTAAATAGAATTTATCTCCTTCAGGAGAGCGAATGATAAACGGATCTCTCAGTCCTTTTTCACCTAAATCAGAAGTGATTGCTGGTTCTCCATTGTTTAACTCATTCCATTTAAGTGGATTGTTCCCTTCACTTAAGGAGAAATAAATTTGCTCACCATTCGTGTAGCCTTCGCCTGTAAAGTAACTGAAAACGTAACCTTCATACTTTTCTTTTTTCGGCATTTCTTTGACATTTGCTAAAAATGCCTTTGTAATCGTTTCGTTATTTAATTTGATCGTTGCTGTTAACTTAACTTTAGTATTTCCTTCACCATGTTCAGGGCGTTTTACCTCTCCAGTTGCTGTAATGATCTTTGAATCACTTGATTTCCATGTAATCGTTGACCCGTTTTCTCCAGATGTCGGTAATGTTAGATTTCCGCGAACATCATGAATGTTATATACCTTTAATGCTTCTGCATCTGTTCTGACTGCGACAGAATCATGCGGTTTCTTTACTACAGTTACTGTAAATTCTTTTGTTGCCTCGTTGTTTCCGTCTGAAATAGTTGCTGTAATGGTTACTGTTTGATTTCCTTCTTCAAAGGACGGTCTAGTAACCTTCCCTTCATTTGTGATGATATCTTGATTTTGTGATTCCCATGTGATGGTTGTTCCATTTGCTCCCGTCTTAGGGAATGATAAATCTGTTGTGATTTCATCTTTCGTTTCGTTCTTATTAATAATAGTTGAGTAGTCTAATTGTTTGAACGCATTTTGAAGTAATAAACCATTCATTTTAGCAATTTTTGTATCTGCTGCTTCTTTCAATTTACTCACCTCTGATGCCGATAAGGCTCCATCATATACTTCAAAATCAGAAATCATTCCGCCAAAGTATGGATCACTAGAATAGAATGATCGTCCGATAAATCCGCTTAATCCATTACTATTGTTTATCTGTGCTAATGTATAACCATTTGTAGATCCAGTTGCAACTTCAACACCATCAATATACAATTTCAATGTTTTATCTTCACCAGACATAACGGCTGTAACCAATTTCCACTCATTTGACTTTAAGGCACCAGTTGTTGCATTTGCCCCAGCCTCATTTTGCCAGCTTGTGATTCCAAGACCTACACGTGCAGATCGGTCACCTGAATTACGTTTTGGAGTCGTAAATAAATATTTATTGCTATCCTGACCTAAAGCAAATATCCATTCAGCCTCATTTTTGCCTTCCCAATTCACTAATGAAGAAACGGTCACACTCTCTAACCCGTTTAGTACACCTTGAGGCATCTCAATATACGAGCTTGTGGAACCGCCTTTAAAGCCGATAACTCCTGTCTCATCCCCTTTAATCAGTTCAGCGTTCTGAGGATTGATAAGCTTCCCTTCAAAATTACCTGTACCATCTACTACTTTTGTACCTTCAATATTGTTCATATCATAATCAAGAATTAACTCAGCTTTTTCCGGCTTCTCAACTGGAGTTTCCGTAACCTCTTCATCTGCTAAACTAGCAACTTCTTCGGCATTAAGAGCACGGTTATAAATTCTAAAGTCATCAAATTTCCCGTTAAAAAGACTGTGATTTTCATTGCTAGACTTACCTAAATAGTTCATCGTTGTTTCTATAAGCATTCTTGGCTCTACATTATAAGTTGAGCTCCTTGAGACTTCTTTTCCATCTACATATAATACTGCGTCAAATCCATCAACCGTCATTGCTACATGATGCCAATTTGCAGTAGTAAGCATTGGAGCTCTCACAGCATATTTATAGGTACTTCCTAAAAGAGAATTTTGATTTGCAAACTTTTCGGTGAATGGTGTAACAATGGCAAATTCTAAGTTACCTGCATCACCCTGTGTGCTTAAATACATTGTATTACGGTTTGCAACTCTTCCAGTATTAGATGAAAAATCAAAAATTCGTTGGTTTGCTTGATCTCCCTGTACTTTAACCCACGTAGACATTGTCATACTTTCTAGGTTAAGGTCTTTAATTGTATTTTTCGGTAACTCAACATATCCTGAACTTCCATCTAATTCTACTGCTCCTGTTGATTGACCAACTGTGTCAGTTGAATCAATCTTAGATCCACCTACTAATTTTGCATCAAAACCATTATTTGAAACATCTTTTACAGTTGTTCCATCAATATCTTCCTTGTCAAATGTATAATGAACAACTGGTTCTTTAGATTGCTCTGGTGCAGGCATGCCATATTTGTCTTGAAGGGCATTATATTCCGCACGGGTGATTGGAATAACCGTACCATGTCGTGGTCCTGGTGGCAGCGCATATTCAGATTCTAGAAATAAATTGTTGACAAATTGTGATCCATCTTCCAGATCTGTAGACCAACGAACATGATATGGCCAAGAATCTAAGAACATATACCATTTATCATCATGGATGTCTTTAAATATTGTTTGACCCTCATTGTTTCCTTGATGACCGATAAGTCCTCTGTTTCCATCTTTTGTACCTGAAATCAGATCATATTGAAACCCATTTTCCTTGATTCCATCTTTATCTTGGAAGATATCTGTTGCTTTTTCGTAATACACTCTGTAATTCACTTCCGATTTAGTAAATCGATAAAGAGTGTTGTTATTTTGGACGATGCTTGTATCAATTGTAGGGAAGCCTTCATCAATAAACACTTTTGGCTCAGAGAACGAATGGAAATCCCTAGTTGTTGCGTAATACATCACATTGTACTGTCCTGCTGGTCTTCCATTTGGGAAATCACCATATGTTTCTTCATTTTTCATTGAAGAAGCCCAGAATACAACGTATTCGCCAGTTTTTTCGTTATAAATAGCTTCAGGTGCCCAAGTATTGCCACCAGTTTTAGGAGCAACTTCTACCATTCGCTGTTCGCTCCAATTTACAAAATCATCAGATTCCCAGATCATAAGGGAATGACTTCCAGTGATTTGCGCCTGGTCAAAGTTGGTGCTCTCGCCCATTTTTAAGTCAGTTGCCAACATATAAAATTTATCCCCTTCAGGAGATCGAATGATAAATGGGTCTCTAAGCCCCTTTTCACCCATATTTGATTGAATAACGGATTGACCATTATTTAATGCTCGCCATTTTAATGGATCTTCTGCAGTAGCGAAGGAAATTTCCTCTCCACCTTCATATTCACCAGTGAAATAGGAGAAGAAGTAAGCATCATAAGTCAATTTGCCAGGATCTTTTATTACGTTAAGATTGAATTCTTTTTTCGTTTCAGCTTCTCCATTAGAAATTGTTGCTGTTAATGTAACCTTTGTATCTACTTCAGGTCTTGTTACCATGCCAAGTTGATGCGCATTATCAGTTGCTTCTGCAGATCCTTTAACAATTAATGGATTGGAAGATTCCCATGTAATGGAACTCCCATGTTCACCTTTTACTGGTAAACTTAAGTTTCCTTTTACTTGATTTACGTTTTGTAAAGTTAAGTTTGAAGCATCCAGCTGTACTATTTGTTCATCCGCATACTCTTTTAAAACGGTTACAATAAATGGTTTCTTTGTTGCAAGTCCTTCATAAGAAATAGTAGCTGTTAATTCAACTTCTACATCCGATTCTGTTTTATCAGGACGAGTAACTGTTCCGTCATTTGCAACGACTTCAGTGTTACTTGAACTCCAAGTAATATCTACTCCATGCTTGCCCTTTGTAGGAAGTGCGAGATTATTCGTTATTTTATCAGTGCTTTCATCACTGCTATCTAAATATTCAGCAATATCAAGAGATTCTGAGGCTTCATTTATAACAAGCTGATTGATTTTGGCAATTTTACTAGATGTTTCTGTATATAAATCAGTCACCTGTTCATCTGATAATGCACCATTATATACTCGGAAATCACCGATCATCCCTTTAAAATATGGATCATTTTTAAAGATTGATTTTCCAAGAAAACCAGAAAAGTCTGCTGATGGATCAATAATCTCCGATAACTTTTTCCCACCGGCTGATCCTGTTGCTACCTTATTCCCATTTACATATAATGTCAAAGCATTCGCTTTTTCTGAGAAAACAACAGTTGCAACTTCCCATTTTCCAGCTCTCATTGTCGATGTCCCTTTGACTAGTGATTCATTTCTCCATCCAGCTTTGGAAATCCCTGTTGCTGCTACATTTCCTGAACCATGTCGGGGTGTAACAAAGAAATATTTATTCCCATTCTCCGCATCATCTGTTACTGCTCCTAAACCAAAAATCCAACGGTTTGCTCCGTCATTATTCCAATTCACAAGTGCCGAAATGGTTACATCTTGTAAACCAGTTAATAAATCAGAACCATTCTCACCTTTTGGTATTTCAATATATCCACTATTTGAAGTTGAACTTCCACCATTAAAAGAAACATATCCAACTTCATCATTATGAACCAAATGACCATTTTCTGGATTTTTAAATATTCCATCAAATGCTACATCATTACCTGATACATCCTTCATCGTAATTTGATCACCATTTTTAACGTTTGATTTCATATCATAATGCAGAATCAATTCAGGGGTTGTAGAATTCAATTCTTCCGCAAATGATGATTGTGGGACTAATCCTGACAAAGTTTGAAAGATCATAATAGATAATAGAAAGATAGAAAATCTTTTTCTATTTTTCATTTTTTCACTCCTTTACTATATTAGCGTGACGATACTGTTGTTTGATTCGTCTTGCTTCTAGCTACTATTACTCTTTGCAATACAATAAACAATAATAATAATGTTCCAATTGCAATCTTTGTCCACCAAGAGCTTAACGTTCCCTCAAATACGATAACGGTTTGGATAATACCTAAAATAAGTACCCCAACAACACTACCTGCTACATATCCTGCACCACCTGTGAGCAATGTACCACCAATTACAACAGCAGCTATCGTATCAAGCTCTAGACCGTTTGCATGAAGTCCATATCCTGATAACATATAAAAAGTGAAAATTATGCCAGCAAGGGATGAACAAAAACCACTAACTGTATAAATTAATATTTTTGTTTTCCCTACAGGTAATCCCATTAATAATGCAGATTGTTCACTTCCACCTAATGCATATACATTACGTCCAAATTTAGTGTAGTGAGCAATAAAAATTGCTGCAATTACTACTAGCATAGCGATTATGACACTTATGGAAATAAAATTCCCTCCCCCAACTGGGATTCGAGTACTAGCCATAAAACTAAAAAATTTATGGTCAATCGTAATTGATTCAACACTAATTAGATAACATAGCCCTCTAGCAAGAAACATTCCTGCAAGTGTAACGATAAATGGTTGTAAATTATAGTATTGAATCAGACATCCCATACAAAAACCTAGAACTGTACCAACAAGTAGACTTATTGGAATAACAAGGACTGGTGATAGTTGGGCATTCATTGTAAGACTGGCTGCTACCATACTGGTTAACGCAATGATGGAACCAACAGAGAGATCAATTCCCCCTGATAAAATAACAAATGTCATTCCCACTGCAACAACGATCAAGAATGCGTTATCAATAAACAAATTCAGAAAAACTTGTGTTGAAAAAAATCCAGTATATCTAAGTGAGCCAAAAATAAACATCACGATAAACAATCCGATTGTTGCTATTAAAGGGAGATGTTTAGAATCTAATTGTAATTTATTTGTCATGATACCGACACTCCCTCACTTTTCTTTTCTATTTTTTTCGCTGTAAAACCGCCAAATACTTTCTTTCTAAACTCAGGTGATTGCAAAAGACAAACAATTAATACTACAATTGCTTTTACGACAAGGTTTATTTCTGGAGCAATTCCAATCGAATAAATAGTAGTGGTTAAACTTTGAATGATAAGGGCACCTATGACTGTTCCCATCAAGTGAAATCTACCACCATTCAATGATGTTCCACCTATTACTACAGCTAGAATAGCATCCAGCTCATACCAAAGCCCAGCATTGTTTCCATCTGCGCTTGCTACATTTGAACTTAAGATTAAGCCAGCAATTCCTGCACATAATCCGGAAAACACGTAAACCATTAATAAAATATTTTTTGAATTTATTCCGGAAAGACGGCTTGCTTCTGGGTTCGTACCTACTGATTCAATAAATAAACCGATTGCTGTTTTTCTAGTTAAGAGTGAAGCAACTGCCATCACAGCAGCTACGATAAAGATTGAAAAAGGTAGCATTAACAAGTAACCACCACCAATGAACGTATATGGATCATAATATACAGTCATGATTTGACCATCTGTGATTAATTGAGCAATTCCACGCCCTGCAACCATGAGGATTAATGTTGCAACGATTGGTTGAACCCCAATTCTAGAAACAAGTACACCATTCCATATACCAGTTAATACAGAGATACCAATAACTAAACCAATTGCAGTGAATAGTGGTACTAAACTATCTCCACTTGCACCACTTACTGTCATAGCACCTACGGCACCAGCCATTGCTATGACGGAACCAACTCCGAGATCAACTCCTTTTGTAGCAATGACAAGAGTCATTCCAATTGAAACCAATAACAATGGAGCCCCTCGATTAAGAATGTCTATTAGACTACCTGTTAAATAGCCATTTTTCACTTCAATTGAAAAGAAGTTTTTATCAAAAAAAAGATTGATTAATAGAATGATTAATAAAATGACTATTGGCCAAAATAATTTTGATTTCATCACGTCATCCCCCAGCCATTGCCTTCATTATGTCTTTTTGTGTAATTTGCTGATCATTCTCAATCTCGGAAACTTTCTTATGATCTCGTAGAACAGCAATCTTACGACAAGTACGTAACACTTCTTCTATTTCAGAAGAAACAAATAAAATCGACATACCTTCTTTACTTAATGAAAGCATTAATTTTTGAATTTCCGCTTTTGCTCCTACATCAATTCCTCTTGTAGGTTCATCTAAAATTAATAATTTAGGATTCGTAATCAACCATCTAGCGAGCAAAACCTTTTGTTGATTTCCACCACTTAAATTTTTAATTAATTGCTCTGGATTTGGCGGATTAATGTTCAATAGTTTGATATATTCATCAGCAATTTCAATTTGTCTTTTCTTTGGAATATATCTAAACCATCCTTGGATTCCTTGCATAGCTAGGATCATGTTTTCTCTTATTGTTAGGTCAGCAATGATTCCCTCTGCTTTGCGGTTTTCAGAGCAAAAAGCGATTCCATTGGAGATAGCTTGTTTAGGGGAAGAAAGATTTGTTTTACTACCAGTTATCTTGATTTCACCTGTATCAGCTTTATCTGCACCAAACATTAATCTTGCTAATTCCGTTCTTCCTGAACCAAGGAGCCCAGCAAGTCCGACAATTTCACCTTCATGTATATCAATATCAAAAGGTGCAATTTTGCCTTTTTTCGAAATGTTTTTTCCTTGCAAAAATAGTTTTTTCTTATCAAATGAATTTCTACTAGTTCCTTTTTCTGTACGATTAAGCTCGTTTAAGTCTTTACCAATCATCTTAGAGACTAATTCAAGCCTTTCAATTTCATTTGTCTTATATTCACCAATCCATGTGCCATTACGTAAGACCGTTAGTCGATCTGTAATTTCATAGATTTGATCAAGGAAGTGACTAACAAAAACAATTGCTAAGCCTTCCTGCTTTAATTTTCGAATTACATTAAACAATTGATTAACCTCATTTTGATCAAGGCTTGATGTTGGTTCATCCAAAATGAGTACTTTTGCAGATACTTTTAGGGAGCGTGCGATCGCTATCATTTGCTGAATTGCTACAGAATAGGAAGACAATAGCTTTGTTACATCGATACTTAAGTTTAGTCTTGTTTTCAATAACTCTTTTGCCTGTCTCGTCATTTCTTTCCAATCGAGGCGGCCTCTTTTCGTAATTTCTCGACCAATAAAGATATTTTCTACTACTGATAAGTTTGTACATAAATTCACTTCTTGGTATACCGTGCTAATCCCTAAGTTTTGCGCCTCAAGTGGATTTGTAACGCGAATGGATTTACCTTCTAGAGTTACTGAACCTTCATCAAACGTATAAACACCTGTTAATACTTTAATTAATGTCGACTTCCCTGCACCATTCTCCCCCATCAATGCTTGAACCTCACCAGGGTATAGTTTTAACTGAACGTTAGATAAAGCTTTAACTCCTGGGAACTCCTTTGTTATTCCTTCCATTATTAGTATCGGAGTCTGATTCTTCACAATTTCCCCTCCTAACAATCTCTTATTTTAAGAGCCACTAGTTAGTTAATAGTAAAGGATATACTACCTATCTAGTGGCTTTATTTGTTATTTTATTCCCTAGTTTAATACTCTCGTGTTGGGAGTAATTCCTCAGCTTGATCCATTGTATACATGCTTTCTTCTACAGCTACACGCTTTTCAATCTCTTCACCAGCTAAATGTGCTTCAATTAAATCGACCATTTGCGGACCAAACAATGGGTTACACTCAACTGTTACGTTCATTTTACCTGCTGCCATTGCTTCGAACGCACCTTTTACTGCATCAACACCAATGATTTTAATATCTTCACCTGGTTTTAATCCGTACTCTTCAATTGCTTGAATCGCACCAATTGCCATATCATCGTTATGAGCGTATAAAACATCAATGTTGTCTCCATCTGATTTTAAGAACGCTTCCATTACTTCTTTTCCTTTTGCACGTGTAAAGTCACCTGTTTGAGATTTGATAATTTTAAGATTAGGGTGATCTTTGATTACTTCTTCAAACCCTTCTTTACGGTCAATAGCTGGTGCTGAACCTACTGTACCTTGAAGCTCAACGATATTAACATCGCCTTCTTCATCCTTTGTTTCTTCCACTAACCAATTCGCAGCTTTTCTACCTTCTTCAACAAAGTCTGAACCTAAAAACGTTACCCAAAGTGAGTCATCTTCAATATCAACAGAACGGTCTGCTAGAAATACTGGAATCCCTGCATCCTTTGCTTCTTGTAACACCGTTTCAAATCCTGTTTCAACAACAGGAGAGAAGACAATTGCATCTACTTTTTGTGCGATGAATGAGCGAATGGCCTTAATTTGATTTTCTTGCTTTTGTTGGGCATCTGAAAATTTCAATTCATGACCTGCAGCTTTAATCGCATCCTGCATTGACTTTGTATTTGCAGTTCTCCATTCACTTTCAGCACCTACTTGTGAAAAACCTATTACTAACTTATCGCTAGACTTAGAATCTCCTGAACTAGCACCAGATTCTGTTTGCCCCCCTGTACCAGATGAGTTACATGCTGATAATAAGAGCATAAGTGCCATCATAAGAAGTAAAATCATTTTTCCTTTAAGTAACTTTTTCATAATATGAAGCCTCCCCTTTTTCTTCAATTCAAAAGTTTTTTAACTTTTTTGAATTTGTATATTCTGATTATAAAGCGTTTACACATAATTGGTGAATGGAATAACTTTCGAAAAAATTGTAAATTTATTTAGTTCAAAATCCTCTACTAAAAAGGAAAAACTTCAAATTCTTTTTAAAAATTGCATTATTTTTTGCCGAAAACTAATAGAATAAGAAACAGGAATCCAAATCTTATCATTTCTACTTAAAGCTAGCATACTAATTTATTTGTTTGGAGGTAAGAATGCTATTATTAACATGCTTTTTACTTATTCTACTTTGAAAAAGAAAACAGACATAGAGGATATCCCTATGTCTGTTTCAAATCTGGGCTATTTATTTTCTTGATATACTTTGTTCTGAGGTTGTAAATTTCCAATAATCCATATTAAATAAGTTGTTTTCTCCTTCTCCTTTGAACATGAAGAATATATTGTGTCTACCGCTAACGTTCTTTACTTTGGTTTTCATCAGTTGCCATTCTTGGTCTCCACCAGTAGGTTTAACGTCGAGCGTACCAATAACTTTACCAACTGGACTGTCCAGGCGAATTTCAATTGTACCGCCTGAAGTTGACGCAATATTTGTTTCGAATGATACAGCTCGATTTTTACCAAAATCTGCTTGTGATACAGCAATCCATTCTCCATTATTGATGTCCGTTACATTAAGGTTAATGCTCTCTACCAAGCTGCCAGGTGCTTCGGATTTCTCAGTCGATATTCCAGCATTCCATGCGATTGTTTCAGCCTCGTTCCTCTTATATGGATCAAGGCTGGTAACCTGGGATACACCTTTCATATCTGCTTTGACATCTTTTATATGACCATTCTCATCATATTCAACCTTATTAATGTGAGGAGAACGGTACCCTTGAGCAGTTCCTAATTCTTTCGCTAATGTTTGTGCATGATAGGTTATATACGTTTGGCCTTTAAACTCAAAGAAATCCTGATGATTGTTTCCTCCAACACCAAAAAATAGATATGGATTTTTAAGTGCTGTACCCACATACTTAAACGGTCCCATCGGATTTTCACTTATCATATAAGCAATTTCACCAGTCTTCGGATCGTCTGCCTCACGTACACCAGAGAAATTTGTACTATATGAGTAGTAGTACTTACCATTACGTTTGTGAATACCTGAAGCTTCGAACAAGAATGGTGCATCAATTACTTTTGCTTCCCCTTCTGTATGAATCATATCATCACTTAACTTAATAACTCTGGCAGTTTTCGGAGATTCAGCTTGCTCTTGGGTTGGTGGTGAACCTGGTACACCGCCGCCGTAATACAAATATGCTTGACCATCATCATCGACAAAGGCTGCAGGGTCAAAGAGCCACGTTACACCCTCAGCTTCAGGTGTATTCCGGGCTACTAAAGGTTTTCCAAGCGGATCTGTCCAAGGCCCAATAGGACTATCTGATGTAAGTACGCCAATTCCTGACGCGTTATTTGAAAAATACAAGAAAAATTTATCCTTACCTTCAATATTCCTATGTTCAACAGATACCGCCCACGATTGAGTCGCCCATTTTGCTGCGCCATTAGGTCCTGCTACAGGAATTGCACCGTGGTCAGTCCAGTTGACCATATCATCAGAAGAAATGACGGTAACCGTATTAATCTTGCCATAGGTATTCGGTACGACATTTCCGTTTGCATCATATTCGTACTGATCATTTGTTAAATAAATATAAATCCTTCCATCGTAAACCATAGCATGTGGATCGGCACCAAATTTATGGCTGATAAGTGGATTGGCATAACCAGGAATCTTCGCAACTGCACCTGTATCCAGTAGATTTAATCCAATGTTAGCCACTGCATCATGTACTGAATATTCAATGTCTCCACCATCGACCTTGATATAATTGGTCCTGATAACATCCGTCTTATCGGATGTCACAAAATCTTTTACTTTTAATTTAATCGTTGCGAATAAATCAGATTTTTTATGTGAGAAGCTTACATTACCACCCTTTACATGAAGAATTAAATTATTATTGGAATAAGTATATGAACTTGCTCCAGTAATATTTTTCGAGTTGAATTCCACCCCAGTCACAGTTAGACTATTAGGGATATTGAATGATGCAGCAATGGAGGTATATCGTCCCTTTGACAACTCATCCAATATCACTGGGACTTCTAACTCTATATTTGGAGCACCAATGACTTCAAAAACATCTCCTAACTCCGCATTCAGAACTGTTGGTGATGTAACTGTACTTCTTTCATTTATTTGAGCAAATGACGTTTTACTTGGTACAAAATTCAGTAACATTGAAAACATTATTATGAGTAAAAACAGCTTCTTATACACTCTTATAAATCTCCTTCTACTAAGATTTTATTAATCAATAGGATTTTAAATCGAATGACTTAGAATCCTTTTTATTTCCTTTTTAGTAAAAAATTCTGTTGTACCACCAATTACTATAAAATTCTCCCTCCTATCGTTTTTATTTTATTACAAACATTATTTTGCTTATAGGACAACACCCCCTTTAATTGAAGAGATAGAAACATAGAATACCCTATATTAAAGCGCTTTCAAGTTCTATAGAGTAACTAGATCTTTCTTGCAATTATTTAATCCAATTCAAGCTATTGTTGTAGTTTCGGTTCAATCACCCACTTCAAACATTGAAAGTAACATAGTGTAGATTATCTAAAACTAGTAATTTTATGAAACGCTTGTTTTGGAAGCTGATTGTCATCAAATAATAACGGCCAATTTTTTCTGCCTCTTACAGGGAAGTTGTCTAACCATGTATAATCATCTGCAACACCCCAGAAGGTAACGCAACTGATAACGTCCCTATATTCACGTAACAAAGCAAACAACTGCTCATAGCGTTCCTCTTGTAACGCAACCATTTCAGTCATTGGATCTTTTAGATCTGTTCTTCTGTCGGTAGTATCAAATACCGAAACATCTAGTTCAGTAAGCTGAATTTGCAAGCCAAGAGATGCATATTTTTCAATCGCAGCACGAATGTTATCTAACGTTGGACTGGTTAAATTCCAATGTGCCTGCATGCCTATTCCATGTAGTGGAACATCTTTTTCGAGTAAAGATTTTACTAATTTATAAATTTTGTCACGTTTTTGTGGGTGACTCTCATTATAATCGTTATAAAAAAGCAATGCCTTTGGATCAGCCTCATGGGCAAACCGAAATGACTTTTCTATAAAATCTTCTCCTACGATATCCAAATAGGTTGATTTTCTTAAAAAGAAATTCTCACTATCATCAATTACCTCATTCACAACATCCCAACTATGGATACGGCCTTTATAACGACCTACAACGGTTGAAATATGCGTTTGCATTCGGTCTAATAGCAATTCTCTTTTTGCAACAGAACCATCTGGTGTGGTAAACATCCAATCTGGAGTTTGATTATGCCATACCAATGTATGACCACGCATCTTCATTTTATGTTCTTCGGCAAAAGCTACAAATTGATCTGCCTTTTCAAACGTAAATTTATTTTCCTCAGGCTGGAGATTTTCAGGTTTCATATCATTCTCAGCTGTTATACTGTTAAAATGTTTGGTTAAAAGTTGTTTTGAGTTTTCAATTGTACGTTGATTGATAGCGGCACCAATTGAAAAGAAATCACTATATACGTCTGAAAAAGATGGAATATTCAACTTAGATTGTAGTTGACTCATATCTTTCCCTCCCTATGGCTAATAGATTTTATAAATATAAGTTACAAAGACCAACTTTTTCCTTGATTAAGCCTAAACGATTTGTTATTTATCATTTTTTATATAAGGCTATTTTGACTTTCTTCTTATCTAGAAAAAGAGGTTGCCCTTTCATCTAGAAAAGGCAACCTGCGAATGGTTAATCCATAATTGACCAATATGCAGGTTTAACTTTGTAATCTGGATCAAAAACAAATGGAGCATCTTTACCGACTCCGTTATTGTACTGCTGTGCACGACCGTCTAACCATGTATGGTTATCAGCAATGCCCCAGAATGTGACATTACTAATCTTATTATCTAATTTCTCATATAAAGCAAATAAAGCATCATAACGTTCAGCCTGTGCTTGGAGCTTCTCTTCTGGAATGGTTTCATAAGTCTCATAAGCAGGTCTTGGCGGCCAACCATAAAGACTAACATCAAGCTCAGTAATTTGATTATCTAATCCAAGACTGGCAAACAAATTAATCGAATCTTCAATCTCTTGAATAGACGGCCAGCCAATTTGAATATGAGACTGATGCCCAACACCATCGATCGGAACCCCCTGCTCCAGTAAATCTTTCACTAGATTATATAAGTAAGTTCTCTTCGGCTCTACTTCTGTATTGTAATCATTGATATAAAGCTTTGCGTCTTTTCCGGCGTATTTTCTAGCTGTTTCAAATGCAACCTTAATATAGTCAGTGCCAGTAACTTGGTACCATGGTGATTCACGTAAACCTTTTTCATTCTGTGGGGAATCATCGATTACTTCGTTCACAACATCCCATGAGTCTACATCATCTTTATACCGTTTAACGATTGTTTTTACATGGGTTTCTAAGCGCTTTAATAAAAGCCTTTTATTTTTCTCGCGTTTTTTTGGGTCTGTCTCATCTACCATTGGATTTCCTTCCTTATCAAGGAAAAACCATTGTGGTACTTGGCTATGCCAGACAAGAGTATGAAAACGTAAGTCCATATCATTCTCTTTAGCAAACTTCACGATTTTATCAGCCTCTTCAAAGTTAAATTTGCCTTCTTCTGGCTGTATATTAATAGGCTTCATAACATTCTCTGCAACGATGCTATTATAATGGTGCTTTAGTATTTTGGCGGTCTTTCCTTCTAATTGATAAGGCTCGACGGCAGCACCGATTGTGAAAGAATCTTCATATCTTTCATCAATTGGATCTACATTTAAAGCATCTAATGGTTTATCTAAAGCAGATACACTATTTGTACCTAGAGGTAATAATAAGGCTATTGCTAATCCAGAGAAAATTTGTTTTCGTAAAATTTTTTTCATGTCCTGACTCCTTTACATTTTTTAAAGATTTTTAACATTAAATTAAATAAAAATGGGCTTATTTGATTAATTATCCATGTAGTCCTTAACTTGAGATTGAAATAATATCCCTACTTCGTTTACTCATGCAATAAACAAAGTTTTCAATAGTTAATATTGATATTTTTCAAAATTCCATTTTAATTTCCTTCTCTAAAAATAGTATCTTCTATCCTGAAATAATCAAAATCTACGAATCCACCAGTTGTTTTTGTTGCATAGTTAAATAAAGCAAAACGATAGCCCATGAAATGGTCTAATTTATAGCGCATTTGTAGGTTATTCCCTATTAGATTCCAATTAACATGATCAAGACTATAATAGAAAAATGCCTTGTCAATCTGATTCCTGAAATCAAAATCAATCTTAAAATAAACTCTTTCCTGGTTAATAGGAATAGATTCAATAATCTCTGCTGAGCCCAAGCTTCCATTTACCATAACAATGGATTTAGAATCGCCGGACATTTTTACACCAACAAACCCGTAATTTTTCTGAAATGCAGCAAAACCTGAAATATCTCCATCCTTCATGTTTGTGACTTCCATTGCCGTATGACCCGAGCATTCTGGTCCGAATGTTCTTTGAGTGAGCGTATTTCTAGCATCCTCCAAGTTTGTACAAATCTTTCCGTTTCTCAGCCTTAAATAACCAGGTCGTTCGATCAATGACCAATGTTCATTGTCCGGATTATGATTCCATTGCCAAACTAATCCAACAGTACCAGTGTCGGAATGAAATTCATCGGAATTCACAATGAGACTACTGGACGGTTTATCAGTCATTGGAAGAGGCATACGTTTCGGAAGCTTACCTTGCTCGCCAAAAACTGGCCACCCGTCTTCCCATGTAACTTGAATAAGACACGGAGTACGACCAACGGATTCGTTATCGCAAAACAACATGCTGTACCAAGCACCGTTAACCGTATCAATAATTCCTCCCTGTGCAATACCTTTAGGATCTGCCACAGCAATTCTTCCTTCATATTCACCATCGATTCGATTTGCACGGTGCACGAGATGAACCCGGTTACCATTCTTTGGCCATGTTATCGTGAATACATAATAGTAGCCATTCATTTTTTGGATGTGTGAGCCTTCAGCGAGAAGACCAATGTCCTTCTTTGCACTTGCAACTAGACTAGCATTTAGAATAATTACTTTGTTTAGTCCACCCCCTTTAATTGCTGTTGCATCTTCAGTAAGCTCAATAACTTTTATATCACCATTGCCATAAGTCAAATACACCCGTCCATCATCATCAAATAGTAGAGACATGTCATGATAATACTCATTTAGAGTAAAGCGTTCCCAAGGACCCTTTTCAATATTTGCCGTTTGAAAGATATATGTTTTTCCAGTAGCTAAAGAGCCCACCACTACGTAAAAAATGTCCTGATGATAACGAAGACAGCTTGCCCATGAACCTTTCCCATACTCATTCTTACCGTTACTTAGCATCTGTTCGTCATTTTCAGCAAGAATGTCATAAACATAATGAACGATTTCCCAATGCAAAAGATTGCTTGATTTCATGATTGGTACCCCAGGGTTCATGTGCATAGTTGTACTAGTCATGTAATACGTATCACCTACTCTAATAACATCAGGATCTGGTACATCTGACCATATTATCGGATTTTCAAAAGTGCTTTGATCCTGCTTAGTAAATAATTTTGAATTTACATTTTCACTCATTGTTTTGAATTTCCTCTCAATCTTTTTTTAGGATTTAATTCTTCTCGCATACATGAATCTTTTATAGAAAAGAGTGAATTATTTAACTGCACCTAAAGTCATACCCTTAACAAAGTATTTTTGTAGAAACGGGTACACACAAATAATTGGAAGACTCGCAACGATGGTCATAGTAGCCTGAATCGACTTAGGTGTAACAGCTTGGACAGCATGTTCACCATTTGCTTGGGCGGTATTCCAATCACCATTTGAAGTTGCAGTATTCTGAAGAATTTTCATTAACTCGTATTGCAATGTCGTTAAATTCTCATTGCTTGAGTTATACAAAAACACGTCAAACCATTGGTTCCATTGTCCTACAGCAACAAATAGTGCTACGGTTGCTAATACCGGTAAGGACAGAGGCAACACAATTTGAAAGAAAACCCTAAAGTCCCCAGCCCCGTCAATCCGCGCTTGTTCAAAAAGACTTTTTGGAAGGCCTTCTATAAATGAACGCATGATTATAAGATTGAATGCACTTATTAATCCCGGAATGATATAAACCCAAAATGTTCCGATTAACTGTAAATCTCTCATTAAAAGGAAGGTTGGAATTAACCCGCCATTAAAATACATAGTCATAATAAAAATAATTGTTACCGACTTTTTAAGAACAAATTTTTCTTGAGCAATCGCATATGCCACCATTGCAGTACATAATAGTCCAATTCCTGTACCAACAACTGTTCTTGCTACCGATACAAAAATTGCTTGAATGATTGATGCTTGAGTAAATACATATTCGTAGTTTCTCCAAGTAAATTCTCTTGGCCATAAATGGATTCCACCTTTTACAGAATCTGTTGCAGCATTAAAAGAAAGGGCTACTTGGTTTAGAAAAGGGTATAGCATGATGACACTAAGTAAAATCATAAAAATAATGGTACAAGTATCAAAAACTACATCTTCTCTCGTTCTCATCAAGCTCTTGCTTTTTTTACCTCTTAACATTCTATACCCCTCCTAATATAAACCGCCTTGGCCCATTTTTTTCGAGAATGAATTTGCCGCAATCAAGAATATTAGGCTAATAACAGTTTTAAACACTCCTGCTGCCGTGGCCAATGAGAAATTAAACATAGAAATACCATAGTTGATGACAAATACATCTATATTTTCTGAGAACTCTACGTTCTGTCCATTCCCTAATAAATATTGCGGTTCAAACCCAGCCTCAATAATGTACCCAATATTCATAATTAAAAGGATCACAATTACTTGCTTCATTCCAGGAAGTGTAATATAGCGAATTCTTTGTAAACGAGATGCTCCATCAATTTTGGCTGCTTCATATTGTTCTTGATCAATCATCGAAATGGCCGCTAAATAAATAATGGTATTCCACCCTACATTTTTCCAAACTTCTGAAGCACCTAAAATCCCCCAGAAATACTCTCCGATTCCAAGCCAAAGAATTTCCTCGTCAATAATATGAAGCCCCATCAATATTTCATTAATGACTCCATCAATAGACAATACAGATGAAACAAGTGCAGCTGCTACAACCCAAGAAAGAAAGTGTGGCAAATAGCTAATCGTTTGAACGACTCTTTTAAATTTAAGATTTTTTAATTCATTGATTAATAGAGCTAAACCAATCGCGGTTACAAATCCTAAAACTAAATTAATGATACTTTGAGCCAAAGTATTTCTCAGAACTCCTAAGAAACGAGCATCTGTGAATAAAAAGGTGAAATGTTTAAAACCTACCCATTCTTGTTCTGAAAAAGGACGAGCCGGCTTAAAATCCTGAAATGCCATTGTCCATCCCCAAACAGGGAAATATTTAAAGATAAAGACCCAAATCACAAAAGGCATTGTCATCAATAATAATGCTTTTTGGCTACGACATTTTTTTAGGAACGCTTTCACTCCCTTCGCCTCATTTGGTAGCACTGTTGGAGATGAAAGTGCTTTTTCTTTTGTTTGTGCTTGCATTTTTGTCCCTCCTATCCTATTTAATAAGTAAGCTCTAAAAATTCATTCCATTCGTCGCAAAATTAACGTAAATAGAAAGAAGGCTGAACTTCCTTTTATAACTCATTCAGCCTTCTTATTAAGTTCTTTACTACTTCATAAGTGAGGATTCTTTTTTAACTGATTCCTCCATTACTTCTTCATAGGCTTTATATGGAAGCTTTTCAAAATCTTTCTTAAATTTGTTCCACTCGGAATCAAAATCTGATGGATTCGAAAGTATAATATCTGGATATGAACGTTTGATTAAATCACGAGACTGTTGATCATATAACTGTGCCTCAGATCCTGTCTCGATCGTTGCATCCCAGAAAGGAAACCATGGTGCTGGTTCTGGCTCAGTGAATAAATCAGTAAACGTTTCAATGTTATATGCTTCTAAGAACTCTTTATCCACTTCATCATAAGCAAGCTGGGCAACTTCAGGCTGTACATTTGGATCAACAGAGTTACCGTCATCAAATGTACCACTCATAATTGGCCAGTACCAACCAAGTGCAGAAAACCCAAATTCATCTCTAAACTCTTCTTTATTAGCTAAATCAATTTGTTCTTGTGTTCGAACAAAACGCCCTTCTTCATTTACATTATATGTTTCTCCCTCTATACCCCAAGTAATTAATTTTTGGGAATCAATTTTAGCCATATGATCTAAAAATTTAATAATTCTAATTTGATCTTCTTCAGGAGTACCTGTTGTTAATCCCATCCCTGGAGAGGTTACAAACGATTCCGGATTCAAGTATTGGTCTTTGATTCCTTCCTCAAATACAATAGGGAATCCCATAAAATCATTATACGGATCATCATCTTGTTCAAGAGTATCTAACGCTGTACCAGACTCCCATCGAGGTCCAAACCATCCTACAACACGTCCTGAGGATATTTTAGCTAAATACTCATCATAGTTTTGTGTAAAAGATTCCTTATCAAGTAGGCCCTTTTCGTTTATTTCATTTAATTTTCCTAACCATTTCTTTGTAATATCCTTATTATGGTAAATGGATACATCTAGTGTTTCATTATCAACAATGATTCCTTCCTGTTCACCTGATAGAAATGCTGGAGGATCAAATAGTTGTCCTACATGCCAATCATATTGTAATAATGTATATGGAATCGTTTTTGCACCGTTTGTCGTTGGGTGGGCTTCTGCATATTTTTCAATAATATCGAAATATTCATCTATCGTTTTAGGATGTGGATAACCTTGCTCTTTTAGTGCTTCACGTTTTATAAAAAATGCACTCTGTCCTATATTTGGTGGCTTTATATATCCATTAGATACACCAGATGGTAGAATATAAATGTTTCCATCCTCTAGTTTCATTTTTTCCCAAATTGGGTCATACAATTTTCTTAAATTTGGAGCATGCTCTTCTATAAGATCATTCAGTGGTACAAATCCACCTGCATCAACCACATCGGCTGTGGCATTTTGTGCATTAAGCAATTCCGGATATTCACCACTAGCGATCATTGTCCCGATCTTCTGGTTACTGTCCCCTACAATATGCTCAATATCAAAGTTAACACCTGTTGCCTCTTCGAACATTTTTCCAATTTTGGTATCACCCGTATTGACATCTTTTCCTGTAGAAGATGCATTAAAGAATGTGTAAGTAAATACTTCCCCGTTTTCATTAGAGTTACTTTCTTTTCCACTCTTTTCTGCATTCGTACATGCTGAAGTGACGAGCAACATGACCATTAGTGCAAAAGCTAGAATTGTAGATTTCCTTTTTAACAATTTAACTCCCCCTTTGTTAAAGTTAAGTAATAGCTAAGCAACACTGATACCACAATATTGTAAGCACTTTCATTATAACTTTCAGGCTTATCTTTAGTGACCATACAAAGTATAGTTTTTACTTTGTAAACTTTAGTACCTTATGGAAAAACGAAAACACCAGAATCAAAAATACATGTAAAAGATATAGATTATTGGGTGGATATAAAGAAAAAGCAACTTGTTGAGCACTTAATCTATCATGATTTGCTACCAAAAAAAACGAAACCAACACACATCGATCATACGATCGACATGTATTGGCAGCAAAGTTTATTTATTATCTACTTAATAGGGCTATTTTTGAAATGGTAAAACGATTCTAACAGTCGTTCCTTCTCCCTCAACACTTTTCACTTTAAAATCAAAATGATTTGAATAATGCAGCTTTAAACGATAGTAAACATTTTTTATTCCCACATGTTCTCCAATGTTTTCAACCTGTTCTATTGATCGCATTAACTGTTCAAATTCCTCTTTTTCCATCCCCTGCCCATTATCTGTTATCTGACATATTAAAGTATCACCATCACGTTTTATCGATATGTTGATCATTCCGTTTCCTTTTATCGGTTCAATTCCATGTATACTTGCATTTTCTACAAATGGAATAAGAGACATATTCGGAATAATGCACTTCTTAGCTTCTGGATCAACGTCAATATGGTATTGCATTTTATCATCAAATCGATAATGCTGTATTTCTAAAAAGCATTTTATTAAATAAATTTCTTCGTCTACACTGACCCAATCTTTTCCCCAAATGAATGATTTCCTAAGCATTTTCGCCATATTTTGAATGATTTTTGCCGTTTCTTCTTCTTTCTTTAAAATACTTCTCATCCGAATGGTTTCCAATACATTAAATAGGAAATGTGGGTTAATCTGACTTTGTAAGGCACTTAATTGTGCTTGTTTACGTTGCAATTCTAAATCCTTTTTTTGAATATCTGCTTTATATACTTCATTGATGAGCCTCTTAATTTTAGATGCCATCCTATTAAATGCTTGTGTAAGCTCACCAATTTCATCCTGGTAGTTCACACCCTTGATCAGTTCAAAGTTTTGATCTTCAACTTTCCTCATATGCTTTAAAATACGTAATATACGTACATGAAGAGAGCTTGTAATATAAACAATAAAAAGAGATGGAAAGACTAAATTGATAAGAGCGAAATAGAGAATAAAATTTCGAGAACCCTGAACCTCTTCAAGTAATACCTTCTCTTGAGCAACACCCACTACCTTCCAATTATTTAAATAAGGAACATTAAAGGGTACTTCAAAAACTAACATATCCTTTGAAAATGTAATAGAATCATACTGAATATTTCCTTCTGACCAATTTACCTTTGGATTTGTTGAATATTCAATTGTTTCTTTCTCATCTAACAAATAAATATCACCCGGAAACGTCACATTATGAAAAATACGGTCCATTATTCCAAAATCAAATTGTAATTCTAATATTTTCTGTGTTGAATCTTTCGTGGTGAAATAGTCCATTTCCCTTATTAAACTAAATGTATCTAGTTTTCCTGATTCTCCAATTCTACGAGTCAAAACTGGATATGAGCTTCTTATTGACTCTGAATCCTTATACCAATGAGACTCTTTAACAATGGTATCAATTTTATTGACACCCCCTGCATAAATAACCGTATCATTATTTGTGTATAAATTTAGAGAACGAACAGTCGAAAAAAGTGGCACTTCTTTATAAATTCTACTGTAATAATTATAATAAGCATGGATAAAATCGATGCTTGATTCATACTTGGTTTCTAAAAAATTGTACAACTCATATTCCGTATATAACTTAGATGAAATTTCGACTGCATCATCTATCGCTGTTCGGAAATCATTCGATATTTGTTTTAAGGAAAGGGATATATCATTCATCTTTTGTGCTCTTACATTGTTGGAAGTAATTTCATAAAATGCAATATGCGTTAATGTAATTGGAATGAAAACTGAAACAATATAAATGATTAATAGCTTATTTCTTAATCCTATATTATTAAAATTGAATAGATTCATTTTATCTCCATCTCAAAATCTTCCTTTATAGTTTTTTTCGATATTGAGTTGGGGTCATACCAGTCGTTTTCTCAAATTGAGTGACAAAGTAATCAGGATTTGAAAAGCCCACACTTTCTGCTACCTGATAGATACGCAAATCGGTCTGCCTTAATTGTTTTTTCGCTTCATTTATTCGGACTTGTAGAATATATTCTTTAAAATACATGCCATATGTTTTTTTAAATAACTGCCCCATGTAAACTGGGTTCATATAAAATGTATTCGCTATATGCTTCAATGTAAGATCATTTTTATAGTGTGTATCAACATATTTTTTGATCCTTCGTATGTTTCCTGAACCACACTCCTTGTTCAGTCGGTTTAACAGTCCTGCTGCCTCTAATAAAAAGTCTAGAAACATGTTCTTAATCTCAACCAAAGTACTAGGCTGGTTGTCCCAATTTAACATGCTCTGTAGTGTAGTTAAATTTTTTTCATCTCCATCCATCGACTGTAAGGTTTTCACAACTTCATGAACAACCCGATTTATAGATGTCCTTACTGCATCTTTTGCGAAAGCCTCCTCTTGAAACTGTTCAAACATCATGACAACGTCTTTTCTAATCTCAGAGATTAGATTTTCTTCGATATGTTCCATTAACGATTGGTATTGTGTTTGATCAAGCTCAATGTAATTAACAGACCTATTTTTTGTTTTACCATATACGATCGGTTTTTCGGATGCTTCCACATACTTAAATTGCAGAGCTTTTATTGCCGTTTCATATGATTCCTTAATATCAATTGCATCATCTACAATCCTTCCGACGTAGATGGTGACATCTGTTTGTAAATGTATCGTTAGCTGAGCCTTTACTATTTCTGAAAAATGAAAAATCCCCCCGCTAAATGGTTGAATTTCTTCATTATTGACTAGTAGGCCTATTCGGTTACTTCCGTGTTCACGAAACAAAGTAGTAGAATTTACAGCCTCACCATGAATGGTTCTACTAATAATTTCACGAATCTTTATCGTATTTACAGCCACATTATTTATCTCTATGATGATATAGGCAAATCCAATTGTTTGATCAATATTCAGTTTTTTCACACAATCAAGGCGGAGATCTTCTTCAAGTTCAATTGTTAATAAATCATTGAACGCAGTCTCTGCAACTATATTTTCTCTGTTTCTGTTTAACTGTAATTCTTTCGTATACTTATCTGCTACCTTTCTAAGTGTCTCTTCAATTTCCTCTTTATCTACTGGTTTTAAGATAAAGTCGTGTACACCATACTTAACAGCTCTTTGGGCATAGTTAAAATCACTATACCCACTAATAATAATGAAATTTGGGTTTGTCTTTTTAAGTTCAACTGTATGTTTTATTAATTCCAGACCATCTAAGACAGGCATCTTAATGTCTGTAATGACTAAATCTGGATGAAACTTCTGAATATACTCCAAAGCATCTTCCCCATTATCTGCTTCTGCACAAACTTCAAAACCACAGCCTTCCCAATCAATAAGATTCATCAATCCTTTACGAACATATCGATCATCATCTACTAAGAATACTTTGAAAGCCACCGTAATCATTCCTCCATTCAAAAAGGCACTAGATCAATCAGTACCCCGCATTATAGCGCTTTCATTTTTTCTCGTTACCATTTTAGCCCTACTAGAGTCACATAGAGGTCTCATTGATTAAGTTTGTTTATTCTATAAACTAACTATATATTAAATATTCTATATTTACAAACTCTTCGGGTGAACTAAATTGAGAAAATCACGACAGGAAAAATCCTTCACCTGTTGTTAAATCAAGTTCATATCCGCTTGGAATATTTTTTTATATGATTGTTTTTATTGTGTAAACAGGAAAGATAACGAAGGAAAGCACATTTCAACTATTACGAATATGTGCTTCCTTCCTTTTTTTCATCTTTTATCTAACCGATTACGATTATTTATTTAAAAGATCCGCAAAAGATCTTAATAGATTACTATCTTGTTCAGAAATAGCTTTCCCGCTTTGAGCATGGAGTTGATGTTTGTAAGCATTTAGCTGACCATTCAACGCCTTAGTATTTCCTTTGGCTGCTGATGCTTTTGCTGCTTGCAGCTTTTTCATCAGTGAATCTACCACACCTTGTTTTGTCACAAAGGCTTCTGTTAATCGACTTAAACTATCAAAATCGGCCGTTACTGTAAATTGGAATTCGACTTCTGTTGTATTACCAGCTTTGTCGGTTGCTGAAGCAGTAAATTTATTGACTCCTACCTCAAACTTATAGGCCGGTCCTTCCACATTTGGGCATTCTTTAGAACCTATTCCTGACAGCTCATCCATGATCTTGCAAGTAATCGTAATTGACGAATCTATCAAATAAGAATCTTGATGACCGGTCAATTGGATGACAGGAGCTGTTGTATCAAGAATAATCTTTTCTTGGTATGTTTCACTGATATTTCCAGCTTGATCTTTAAATTCAACAAATACGATCTTCTCTCCATCTTCAGAAGGTAACTTCAATTCTTTTGATGTTGCGTATGCTTCCCATTCCGTCCACTCTTTTCCGTCAGTTGAATAGCGCACTTGATGCACTCCACTGCTATCATCCGTTGCTTCAAGAGATAAGGTGACAGTTCTTTCATTTGTGTATTCGGCACCAGCATTAAGGGAAAAGTGACCTACTGGACTTTCTGTATCTTTTTGTTCTGGTTCCCCTACAATTATGGTAGCAGTCACCGTTCTATTTTTAGGAAGAATCTCTCTTTCAGGTATCATATCTAGAACAGGTGTACCATCAGCTGCCCAATGGACTATTCTTGCAGATACATTTCGTTGACCGCCCCCAGCAGGCATCGTGTGATAAATGTTAACCAAATTTCCATCCTCATCAAGTGTATATGAATTATGCCCTGGTCCATATTCTCCAGGTACAGATTCTGAGTTTAAAAGCGGATAACTATTTTTCGTCCAGGATGCAGGGTTTAATAAATCACTATCTTCATTTGCTGTTAACATACCTATAGAATAGGTAGTATCTACTCCTGAAGCTGAATATGTGAGAAATACCTTATCTCCATGTTTTAGGATAAATGATCCTTCTACAACCTCTGTTGTTAGACGCTCCCATCCAAAATTAGGTTTGTTTATAACAACAGGATCGGTCGTTAACTTCCATGGTTCCTCAGGATTTATTTTCGCAATTAATAGAGTAGAAATTTCATCCGGAGTTCCCGCTGGACCTCCATAATTATAAATGACATAATGTTCATTCTTATGTTCGAAATAGGTCATATCATAAGTAAGACCTGATGTGGAAAGGAATTCACCATCTTTTTTAAGTACCCTTTTTGGTGCTTCCCAGTCTGATGGTGAAATTGGATTTCCACCATCCTTTAACTTCATTACATAAGATTGAACGGTATACCAATGCGGACTGCCACCAGCAAAGAATACATATAAATCACCATTAATTATATGGAATTCTGGCGCCCATAGGGAACCAGATAATTCTCCTGATGGATTACGGTTGAATATTCTATTAACTGGTGCATCTTTTAAGCCTAATATTGTGTCTGCTTCCCGAACATCTAAATAATTAAAGCCGCTTTCACTAGTAGCTATCAAATAGTATTTACCGTTATACTTAATGACATTGGGATCTGCATACCCTTTTATCATCTCTTTTGGATAATTTGTTTGTTTGACTGTTCCGCTGACTGAATAAGTACCCGACCCGCTAAAATCAATTTGATTAAACTGCTCCTCATTCCAATTCACAAACTTTTCTGCAGTTGATCCATCACTATAAGAAGCAGTAACTTTCATATTTTTGAGATCATCAAAAGTAAATTCTTGATTGTTTTCCACATAAACCTCAATGTTTGAAACACTCGTATTGGTTACCTTTGCTAGTTTTTTCGTAATTACTTTAGCTTCAGCCTTTGTAACTACAATGCGATTACTAGGAAATGAATGAGCAATATTTGTATTTACTTCATTTATTCGAATTTTAGCTCCTTCTTTTGGCTCACTAACAGTCATAAAATCTTGTGTTGTATTAAAGTAGCTCTTTCCATTTGAAGTTTTCCATTCAATACGATACACATCTGAAGAAGAGTCATATTCAGCAATAGGCTTAACGACTGTTTCATTTGTGTTTAGTGATACTAAACCTACTTCTTCATATGAAATTAAATCCTCTGATTTAAATAATAAAATAGATGACTTTTCAGCTTCGCTTTGAGAACCACCCTTGGTGGATCTAGTAGCAATTACACCAAAAGTTCCGTCTTTCATTCTAAAAGTGTAGGGATTCACTAATTTTTTTGTTAAACCTTCTTTTGCACTCCCAGCATTAAAATCAGCATTTGCAAATAATACACCCGTATTATTATTTAGAGCAGTATAGTTCTCTCCATCTTCACTATAACCCATGTGCATAGCATCTGTGACAACACTGCCACCAGCACGATGATAGCTTAGAATATAAGTTGCAGATGATTCAATCACTTTTACTTGGAATTCTTTTTTTGTTTGTTGGTCTTTATAAGAAATCGTTGCAGTTAATGAGACTTCCTTCATGCCTTCTGAAGGTGAATGAATGGTCCCGTTCTTGTCAATAACCGACCTATCACTGCTTTCCCAGGAAATAGATGCTACGCCACTAGTAGTAGGCAACTCATCATCCTCTGTAAGTACATATGGAATGTATAACTTATTTCCAATCGTTTCAGTAACATTGGCTAAAGAAACAAGAGTTATAGTAAATTCTTTTGTGGCTTTGTAACCATTTATTTCAAGTGTTGCTGTTAATTTTGCTGTTTGTTCTTCATCACTTAATGTTATGACACCAGTATTTGAAATGATACTTTCATTACTAGACTGCCATGAGATGGAAGAACCATTACTTCCCGTGGCAGGTAAAGTCAAATTGCCTACAACTGCGGAAGTATCACCCAAAGTAAGATTTTCTTTGTCTTGTTGTAGTGATAACTGGCTAACAGACTCCTCATATACGTTACCTATATTCGTATCATCTAATGCTTCACCATAGATACGTAGATCTTGGAATGAACCTGCAAACGTATGGTCATTTAAATAATTGGATCGCCCTATATAAGCATTTAATCTAGTACCAAAATCTCTTGTTGTTCTCGTTTTATTTACAGTGCCAATCTTCTTCCCATTGATGTATCCTGTCACAGAGGTAGGTGTGATCACTGTTGTATAGTGGGTCCACTTCCCATTGTTAGCTGTTGTATTTGTGGATGTAACCCCAACTTCCGTACTCCAAGGGGCACTGCTGTTTAAAGAGTTGGTAAATACCGATTTAAAGTTGCCACTTGGATTGGTTGGATTGAACAACCAATAATTCCCAGGAACTCCACTTGCATTTGCCGGTGTTCCGAAAAACAATGCAGAATAATTTCCACTACCTGTATTACTTTTCAGCCACGTAGAAATAGTTAAGCTATCTTGATTATCAAACAATCCATCTGGTAACTTAACGTAATTTGTATTGCTATTCGTTCCACCTGGTAGAGTTAAACCATCTGTAAAGGTGATATTCCCAACAGCTTCTCCATGTTTTTCGTTACCTGAAACATCTTTAATATCTTCAATTAAAGGGTAGTGTGCTAAAAGGTGTTCGTCATTACCTATTGTTGATTCTTCTACTGCTAAAATAACCTGATGAGAAAACAAACTACTAAGCAGTAGTATCGAAGCTAAGACTAATAGTTTAATATTTTTGAAAATCACTCTATTTTTACCTCCCCAAAGTAATATACCTTTATTACATACTTCTTTAATATTGGCTGTTTACAAACTTTGTTGCTAACGTGGTTGATTTCCGCTCCAGATGCTCGCTTTCCGCGGGGCGGGCGGTGAGCCTCATCGGCGCATAGTGCCTGTGGGATCTCACCTGTCCCGCTACTCCCGCAGGAGTCTCCTACTTCCGCTCCAATCAACCTGAAATAGTTTTTGTTGTAAAAACAACAATCTCTAAATAACAGCCTTTTCATTTTACAAAAAGGTACATTTTCAATAAAAAACAGATAATAAAAGAAAGCACATTTCATCTATATCAAATATGTGCCTCCTTCTGTTTTCATATTTGTACCTATTGAATCTAACCTATAAATATATTATTTTTTTAGTAGATCAGCGAAAGATACTAATAGATTACTATCTTGTTCGGTAATGGACTTCCCGATTTGAGCATTGAGTTGATTTTTATAAGCATTTAGTTGACCAGCCAATGCCTCTTTATTTTCTTTGGCTGCAGATGCTTTTGCCGATTGAAGCTTTTTCGTTAGTGAATCTGCAACTCCTTGTTTTGTTACAAAAGCTTCTGTTAATCGACTTAAACTATTAAAGTCAACTGTTACTATAAACTGGATTTCTACTTCTGTTTTATTACCAGCTTTATCAGTTGCAGAAGCAGTGACCTTATTTACACCTACCTCAAAGCTGTATGCTGGTCCTTCAACACTTGGACATTCTTTAGAGGCTACTCCTGACAACTCATCGACTATATTGCAAGAAATCTTAATTGACGAATCGATTGTATAAGAATCTTGATTTCCCTTAAATTCGATTACAGGAGCAGCCGTATCTAATATGATCTTTTGTTGGTATGTTTCACTGACATTTCCAGCTTGATCTTTAAATTCAACATATACTGTCTTCTCACCATCACCAGATGGTAACGTAAGTTCTTTTGATGTTGTATACGCTTCCCATTCTGTCCATTCTTTTGCGTCAGTTGAATAGCGAACTTGATCAACTCCACTACTGTCATCCGTTGCTTCAAGTAATAAGGTAACAGCTGACTTATTTGTATACTCCGCGCCAGAATTAATCGTAAAGTGACCTACTGGACTTTCTGTATCTCCTTTTTCTATATAAACAGGTTCAGTTATACCGTTTAATGTTGGTTTAACTTGTTTGATCGTACCATCTGCGTTAAATTCCATCTTATCAATGACAACTTCACGGTTAAAACCGTTACCATCAGGAATGGCATGTCGTGCATAAACAATATAATAATCATCTGTATTCGGTATGTTTAATACAGAGTGATGACCAGGTCCTTTGATTCCAAGGCTTAAATCTTTACTAAGAATGACACCTTTCTTCGTCCAAGGCCCCATTGGAGATGATCCTGTTGCATATGCAACCTGATAGTTCTCACTACCAGTATCATCCTCTGACCACATTAAGTAATAAATACCGTCCCGCTTAAAAACAACAGGAGCCTCTCTAAAGTTCGCAGGTGTCATATTCACTGGATCCTGGGCAAATGAAACCATATCATCGTTTAGCTTCGCACCAAATAAATTTCCATTCCCCCAATAAAAGTAATACTGTCCATCATCATCTTTAAATGCATAGGGGTCAATGGCTTGGCCTGGATATATTCCACTTGGCACTAATGGTTTATCGAGAGCATCTTTAAACGGTCCTGTTGGAGTTGTGGATGTTGCTACACCGATGTTGGCGTCTGCTGAAAAATAGTAGTAATACATTCCGTCTTTTTCAGTAATCGTAGGCGCCCAGGCACGATTATCTGCCCAAGTCACATCATCTGTTGCAAGATCTAAAATGACACCTTCATCCTTCCAATTGATTAAATCCTTTGAAGAAAACGCTTTAAATTGTGAGCCTGACCAGCCATCAAATCCATCTGTTGTAGGATAAATATAATACGTATCACCAAAAACAGCGATTTGTGGATCTGCATAAAGTCCTGACAATGTACCTGATGGATACATCTTCAATTTCACAGTCCATTCCTGCTTGTTTCCATCTTTGTCTGTCACTGTATATGTAACAGGGTTTGTAAAATCTTGTGTTTCACCTGATGCTGGACTCACTGTAGAACCAGGTAAAAGAGTAATCGTCGGTGTTAATTTTGTTATATCTATATCTTGCCCCTCTTTAATAGGAACAGCAATTGTGTTAGCTTTCTTATCAATTTCAGCTTGACCTTTTTGACCAGGAACTTGGAAGTTACCAATACCAGTAGGTTCAATGGTCATTTCAAGGATCTCAGCTTCTGAGAGAGCACGATTATAAACCTTTACATTGTCGAAAGATCCTTTAAAGTATTGATCTCCTGAATAGAAGGATTTTCCTAAGTATGCTGATAAATCTGCTCCTAAGTCTTTCATTGCCACTGTAACATTGTTATTTTCAGCTACAAGAATACCATCCTTATACATCTTCATACTAGTAGGTGTCATGACAAGTTTGATATTCATCCACTTGCTCTTAATGGAAGATGTCTTCGTTTTAACCTCCTGCTCGCTAGACCAACTGTTTACCGTAATGGCATTTCTTATTTCACTATCACGTGTTCTTAAGAACATATATTTTTGGTCATTCTTACCTACTGAAAAGGTAAAGAAGTTTCCAGCTACTGTTTCCGCCTTAATATCCATGGAAATGGATACTGTATCTCTTCCATCAAAGAAACCAGTTGGAAAGGCAACAAATGTATTAGTCGTACCGTCAAGAGATAATACCTTTGAGTCCTTTTCTTCATCTGTCACGTAAGTTGCATTGCCATTTAATTTACCATTATAGTTGTTGCCTGAATCATCTTGAATCGTGTTGCCAGTTGTTGTTTCTTCAAAATTGTACTCAAGGATTGGCTCTTTTTGTTCTTCTTCGTCTGGTGCCTCGATCACTTTGTTCCATTTAGCCATGACAGCTTCGTACTCTTCTTGTGTTATAGGTAAGACAGAACCATGTCTTTTTTTGTTAGATCCTAAGGAATAGTCTGAAGTTGTTAATTTAGTAAATTGTCCACTTGAGAGATCGCTCGTTAGTAACGGAAGATAACCTTTTCCTGTTGCATACTGATCGACCATTAAATTCCATTCTTCTCTATCATTAAATTTAAATATTAACGGACCTTCTACATCATGCCCTGTTAATCCTGTTGAATCTTCAATCGTTCCCAGCTTTGACCACGTACCAAGTATTTGATCGCTTTTTTCGATCGTAATTTGTCCATCACCCGAGTAACGGTAATACATATCATTTTCTTTAATGATTGTTGTATCAATAATATGAGTATCACCTGGACGGTCAATAAATACTTTTGGTTCAGTAAACGTATAGAAATCTCTAGTCTTTGCATAATAAATATTATGTGGTGCAAATACTCCTTGTTCATTACTGATCGTAGAAGCCCAAAATACAACATATTCGCCTGTTTTTTCATCATAAAAAGCTTCAGGTGCCCATGCATCTCCTGCATTAGGTGGGGCTACTTCAACCATCCTAGGTTCAGACCAGTTTACTAAATCAGTAGATTCCCAAATAATAAGAGATTTACTTCCAGCAGTTTGCGCTGCACCCCAACCTTTTCCATTCGCAATACGTAAGTCTGTTGCGATGAGATAGAATTTATCCCCTTCTTGAGAACGTAGAATATAGGGATCACGCACACCTTTTTCACCAATATCAGATGTTAATACTGGATTACTTTCGTTTAAATCTTTCCAGTTTAATCCATCTGTACTACTAGCAAAATAAATCTGTTCCCCGATATCGTGTTCACCTGTAAAATGAGTCATTAAATAATTAGTGAAATTCTTTTTTTCTGTTTTCGCCTTAACAGTAAGTAGAATTTGCTTTGTATCACTTACTTCACCAGATTTAATAGTTGCTGTTAATTTTACTTGTGTATCAGAGTCCTGTCTTGTTACAACACCAGCGGGAATATCATCATAATTTTCATTTTCTTTTTCATTTACACTTACTACATCGGGTCTGTCGGTTTCCCACGTGATTGATGCTCCTTTATCAGAACTTGTAGGTAACGTAAGATTGCCGCGGATGTCATCTGCATTTGGGATTATCAAGTTAGCTTTTGCTAATTCAACAATTTCCACATCAGTTAATGTTGCATTTTGTTTGACCTCATCTGGCGATAATGTATAGTTATATACTTTAAAATCAGCTAATTTTCCACTAAAGGCAGCATCAGGTTCAAATAGTGATTTCCCAATAAATCCAATAGAATTTGCTGCAGGGTCAACACCTTCTTTTAAAATGTCCATTACTGAATAAGTATGTGGTAGAGTTCCAACTGGTTCCCCATTAAGATAAAGAGATATTTCCCCTTCTTTAAAAGTCGTTGTGAAGGTATTTTTTTCTCCTGAACGAATCGTTGCATTTTGAAATAATAGCTCTTTATCTGAGTTCTTAATCCCAAATCTAACAGTACCATTTCCTTGCTTTGGATTTAAAAAGATATAATTTTTCACATTAGGCCAAACACCTGTCTTATTACCAATACTGTAAAGCCAATGTGCAGCACTTGTGCTTGTGCTAAATGTTGTTTCAATAGTAAATGTCTCATCATCAATAAGCCCCAAAGGTAATTTTACATATTTAGACTTATCACCAGTGAAGTTTAAGATTTTATCGTTTTCTTCTTCTAAGAAGTCTCCTTCAGTAAATCCAACATATTCTGCATCAAATCCACTGTTCGTCACATCTGTTAACTTACCATTAGCTATTGACATATCATAATGTGCAATTAAGCTGTCTTCCACATTAACAATCTCCTCTGCTTGAATCACTGGTATTGGGAGAAGTGAAATTATTATTACTATTGTCATAAATAGTGATAACCACTTTTTACCCTTCATAGCACTTTACCTCCTTGGCTAATAACGCTTAACGAACTTAATAGGCTTTAGAAATCATTCTATTACTTATTTAAAAACCTTACTTTTTTAGGAATCACCTCCAGCACATTAGGAACTAACGTTTAAAAAGTTTTACACTTTTATCGTCCACCCCCTTTCAAGTATCGATTTGTATTTTAAGAACTGGATGTATTTCTATAAGAATAATTAGAATTCAATTAAACAAATTTTTTAGGAATTAATCTAATTCTTAAATGGGAAAGGCTGTATTTATTAGATGGATAGAGAAGAGTTCTAAAGAAGTAAATGAAACTAAAAAGGTAGTATTTAGTATTTTTTCGTGGTTGTTTTTACTGGGAAGTAAAATCACAAGGAATTACTGTATCTTTAATAAACTGTTCCCTCATGAAATTGATACTCTCTAATTATAAAGCGTTTACATAACTGAGGTTAATGGAGTAACTTTCGAAAATAATGTAAATTCATTTTGAATTTTTTCACTTAAGTGTTCAAAAACTTCAAAATTTTTTGATGCATTGCAATTTTTTTTGTAACTAAAATGGGAAGTGGGGATAAAATTCCTGGAAACTGAATGGGCTTCTTAAAAAAGCATTAAGAACCAGAAAGGTAAGTGTTGAAGTTTACTATCTAATATAATTGCATCAAATTCGCTACAAAGTCCAAAAAGAGGTAAGAATGAGAACATTCGAACCCCCTTTTTAAGGAAATGTGACTGATATTAAAGCTGCTTCTTCATTTTTGAAATAATAGAGAAATTAAATTTATTTGTCATCAAAAAGTCGTTAAAGGTCCATCTATTGATGAACCCCCATTATTTCATTTTAAGAAGTTATTTCTAATTTCTTTAATTTTTCTCACTAAATTTAACTGTATATTTTGCATTATTCTTCCCATCTTCTGACTTAACGGTAATAATAGCCTCACCATCTAACGAAGATGGTGTTTCAATTTGATAGTTCGCAAATAAATCATTTGTAACTACCTCAATAGTCGGGATTTCTTGCTGGTTCTTCTTTATTTCAACATCATAATTAAAGGTATACTTATCAAATCCTTTAACTTGCTTCCCATTAATGATAATAGATTCTAATGTCGCATCACTACCTTGTCCTGGAATTTGGTTTTCACCAATTCCTAATACTTCCATTTCTGAAATAGCTATACAAGCACCTTCCATGGCCTTCATTACAGCACGAATATGTTTTGTTTCAATTTGGGTAAAGTCAATTGTTAGCTCCTTGTTCTGAACATCTGTTTGTGTACCTTCGATTTCTTTCCACTCTGTTCCATCCAAGTATTCAAGTCGTAAAGAGGCTGCAGGTCTTGTGCCACCATTGTCATCATAGAAGTGAAATTTCACTTGTGAGACTGTTTCCGCTTTGTCGAATTCAATAGCAACCCAATCTTCTTCTCTCCAGCTATTTGGATCCCAGTTCGTCCATCTTGCACTAGAGATAATTCCATCATTGACATGACTCGTGCTATCCCATTGGCCAGTATAAGAAGCGCTCACTTTTGGGTACTCATTTTCTGAACTAGAAGGCTTTACAGCTAAATTTTCTAGAGCAGGTTGTGTAACTTGGATATTGGCAATTGCTTTAACAGGACTTTTTAATATTGATCCTTTCACTGAAAACTTGCCAAAATCTGCATACTCATTTTGATCAATTTCATTCCATTCAACAGGTACTTTTCCGAATGTACCACTTTTTAATTTAGCTGTTACTTTACTAGGTAAAATTGGTGCTTTACCTGGAGTTGTTTTTATTTTTATTGGTTGAATACTTTCAATTTTACTTACTGTTATTGTCGCTACTGCTTTAATTGTTGTTCCCTCAACAGTGCCTTCAACTTTAAAGATATTTTCATTTGCATATAATTCAGGATTGATTGTATCCCAAACTACTTTTTTCTGTACCTTTTCACCATCACCGTAAATTGTCGTTACCTCATCAGGTAATTCTGGTGCAGTCTTTTTCTTCGTAACGACGACATCAACTGGCTCTACTTTGGTAATTCCGGCTTTTACTAGTTTCCAAATCTGGTGGTTACCTGTTGTTGGTTTCCAAAGGCCAACTTTAGCTCCCTCTTGCTTTGATTCCCCGCCAACTTCTATTAGGTTTCGGCTATGAAGATTTATAAATGTGTATTCTCCATTCCCATAGGTTGATAGCATCCATTTTTGATTTGATTTATTTTCATAGTCTTGGAGAGTAATGGAACCATTATCATCACTAAGTACACTTCCACTATCAATGTTGACAATTCTATAGATTTCTTTTGTACTATTTCCATCTGTTATTTTTTGGATACTAAAGTTTTGTTTATCCTCATCACGAATATTTGTTTTTTGAACAATGGATTTTCCATCTTGTCCTATATCAAGCACTTTCCCGCTATTTTTATTAATGAATTTGTATGTTTCGTTATTATTCAAAAACGAGTTATCCTTATTCACACCTGATACACCTGTTACAACAAATGTCGTAATAGATTGTGGCTGAACAACTGCTGAAAGCTCCTTACCTGAGATCATTACATCTGACTTTTGGGCTAAATTTTCTGTATTAGATGTCACATAAGGGGTTGCTTTTGCATTCGCTTCTACAGTATCGAACCCAGACAAATCAAAGTTGATTGCTTTCTCTTCTGTGGTTGTATTTGTATAAACAACAACAACTGAATTGTCATCTTTATTAATTGCGGCTAATGTATCGCTGCTATTTGAATTAATGACTTGGTATCCTGGTCGAATAAACTTACTGTAATTCCCCATTGCATAGTACTTTTTATTTTTATAGATTTTTACGTTTTCAAAATTAGCTGGATCAAAATCAACTTGGATAAGTCCCCAGTTGCCATTTTCATGTTCTGGGCTCATATTCACTTCGTCTTCAATTGACTGCCAAAGCACCCATGCTTCTGATTCCAATTGCTGAATATCAGTCGTAATTCGCTGTGATAATGCAAGACCTGGTTTTATATCTTCATGATTTTGTGCACCAGAACTAAGATCAACCTCAGACATCCACAGTTTTTTTCCTGCTGACTTTGCAATATCTCTTGCACCAATCTGCTGTGTAGGACCGTAAGTATGTACGTTTAACTGTCCAATGTTATTTCTCGTTGTGCTATCATATTGCTCCCAATTTTGTCTGAATTTTTGTGGATTCGTTTCGTCCATTCCTGATACAACTGTACTAAGACCTTTTTTATCCAATTGCTTTTTTACTTCATTAATAATTTTAGCTTGTGAAGCTGGAGACCAGTTTGATCCTTCCTGTCTGCCTTTTGCTCTCCAATAGCCAGTATTTGGCTCATTTACAGGTGAAAGAGTTTTAAATGCAACATCCATGTCCTTTTGTAAATGCTCAACTACTGTTGTTAAGTATGAAGCAAAATTTTCAAATTGATCTGGTTTAATATTGTCATCCCATGAATTCCAGTTACCTGATACATAACCACTTTGAGTCATAAAATATGGCGGTGAGTTTGAAAATGCTTCGAAGGTATCAGCTCCCCTGGCTTTTGCAGCACTAACCCACCAGCGTTGGTTAGCATCAGCTTCCCAGTTCCAATGCTCAGGATTTTCCGGATTCCACCAGTTTTCCTGCTCTGTCCATTCATCTGTGTTACCTTCTGGTGGGCTATATTCGGCAGGACGATTCCAATATCCAGGAACTGCTCCACCTTTACGCATATAAGGCTCTGTCTCAGGAGAATCACCACCACCAATATTATAGCGGGCAATATTAAAATTCAGTCCTTCCTTACCAAAGAGATCATCTGCAAGCTCATTTCTTAATTCATCAGGCCAGCCACCTGTAACATTCGCGAACCATACAAGAGCTGTCCCCCAACCATCAAATGGTTCATGTTGATAACTAGGATCTAGTTTTATTTGCTCTGGATCAGTAATCAATTCATTCTCCCCCTCTTCTGCATTAGTCATATTAGGTAGGGCAGGTAAGATACTTCCTACTACAAGGACTAAGATCAAACAATTAACTAGTAATCTTTTAATAAACATTTCTTGCAACATAAAATTATGTCTCCTTTCTATTCTATTAACTTTTCATGATTTCCAACAAATACATACATACAAGTTTTTATTTCTCAATTACCTCAAACTATTAATAAATCAACCACCCCCTTAAAGGAAACGCTCTCGATTTAATTTTGAAGTTTTTGATTATGTCACTTGATAGATAGGAAGGGTTAAAATGAAAATGTGTTGCTAAACCTGTAAGCGTAAGTTGTTAGCATAATGTTCCTCCATATCGTTTTAAAAAAGGAATACTCGGAACGATCAACGTCCTGAATAGTTCATGACTTACCACTAAATACATCCAATCAAGTATTATTGTTTCTAGCCAAGAAAAAATGAAACCGGTGTCATTTTTAACTATACAATATTTTGTTCTGTGTTTTTATAGCAGTTTTAACTTCTTAGAACACAAATTTTTACAGCAGTTTACTAACTGCTCATAAAACATATGAAAATTAAAATCTAACTTCTGGATGGGCCACTGATACTGAAGCTTCTGATTCTATTATTAAGCTTTCCGTCAACACTATATAACTTAACTTTTACTCTCCTATAATGTGTTCAACATGATACTCTTCTATAGCCCCCTGTACTGAGGCAAAAATCAGGAGTAAACAAAAGAAAATGATAGAAATTGAAATAGACATTCTATTAGATAGTTTAGCTATTTTTATAAGACCTATTGAGAGTAGAATATAATACCAAATACTAAACAATTCTATTACTCCTAATATCTCGCCTAATACACCATTTGCTCCAACAAAATAATTTAAACTTGTTAGTAAATGGTCTTGATCTCCATTGATGGCTACAATAATCATTTGGTTAATACTTTGTCCTATCACACGAATAAAACTTATAAAAATGATTAATGAGAACATTTGTTTAAATGTGACAGTTGATTTCGCCTTTTTTGCAATCCCCCATAAAATGACAGCATATAAAACATAACCAACTGGAAGACCGATTAAGGTACCTAATGCTCCAACAATCGTTCCTACCATTTTGGCTGCTTCTATGTCTTTCTCAGTCATACCGAAACTAGGAATATAGTCAATATTTATTGCTACAAGAATTGTTACAGCCATTGAAATCAAAGAGAGGATAATTAATGGGTACCAAATTATTGGATTGATTTGAATTCGTTTAAACTGTTCATTAGGATTTAAGATCATTCCAATAAGTGCTGGCTTTTTTAATTGAGATTTTTTCTCCGCCATACCAGTTCCTCCAATTTATTAATAGAGCTAGACATAATTTTAAAGATGCCTCGGGTTAATCAATGATCTTTAACCGCGAGGCATTTTAGTAAATACTTTAGATTAAGGTCTATAAAAAATTCAGCATGTTTTCATTTAGAGCTTACCTAACAATGAAATTAAAATTTTTGCTTGTTGATCAGTAATAGATTTTCCGCTTTGAGCATTTAGTTGATTTTCGTAGGCGTTTAGTTGACCAGTCATTGCTTTATTTTTACCCTTTGCAGCTGATTCCTTTGCTGATTGTAGCCTTTCCGTCAATGAATGAGCTACTTCTTTTTTTGTTATAAAACCTTCCGTTAGTCGACTTAAACTATCAAAATCAACAGTCACTGTAAATTGGATGTCAACTTTCGCTGTATTACCAGCGTTATCAGTTGCTGAAGCAGTTACTTTATTTATTCCTAATTCGAATTCATAGGCTGGCCTTTCAACATTTTCACATTCTTTTGAAGCAATACCAGACAACTCATCGGTTATACTACATGTCATATTAATAGAAGAATCAACAGAATAAGTATCCTGATGATCTATGAATTTTATCACAGGGGCAGTTGTATCAAGTATAATCTTTTGTTGATAGGTTTCACTTATATTTCCAGCCTGATCTTTAAATTCAACAAATACTGTCTTCTCACCTTCGCCAGACGGTAACGTTACTTCTTTTGTGTTTGTATACGTTTCCCAATCTGTCCAATTCTCTGAATCTGTTGAAAAGCGTACTTTATCAACTCCACTTGTTTCATCCTGTGCATCAAGTGTCAAAGTTACCTTTGGGTTATTTGTATACTCAGCTTCTGAATTAATTGTAAAATGACCTTCTGGAGGTGTAGTATCATTTTCACCTTTAACAATATGAATGGTATATTGTTTTGAAGTCTTATGATCTTCTGCTTTGGAAGTAATCACAAGATCGGTTGTGTTTTCTTTCAATGATATATTGCGTTCCATTTTATCATTTATCAGAATATCCCCAACATAAACTAAGCCATATTCGTCTTGCGGTACTACAGACATATTTACAGAGTCTGCTGTTGATGGAACAGTTAGTGTATATTCTGTAACTTTAGGATCAAAAGACTTCGATAAAGTTCCTTGATCAAAGGATAAACTCTCTAAATTAGGGTTAGTTTTATAGTCAGTGATAACTCTAAAAATATCGAATATTCCGCCAACAAAACCTCCATTGCTAGCAAATTTAACCGTGACATAATGAATTTCTCTTTCTACAGGATTTCCGTTATTATCTGTTTCTTGAACGATCTTTGTTCTACTTTTATCAACTAATTCCTGTGTGATTTTATGTGTTTGAGTATAAAAATCACCTGGATTTTTATTCTCAATAATCTCCGTTACTAGCTTTTTATCATCAACAAAGATATCAAATGTTCGTCCTACATCACCACTAAAGTAAGTTGAATATATATAGTTTGCTGCATCTGGAGTAACTTCCATGTCATAACTAAAATATCCACCTGCTCTTGTATCTCGGTATGAACTACCATTATGAATTCCAGTTGTAGAATTCAGAGTTTGACGGTTTGCAGCCAACTCATACTGATCATTTGCCACAATAACAGAACTGATCGTGGCATTTTCTGCTCTACCTTTTTCCTTAGATAGGAGTATGGATTTTTGATAACTTTCTGAATCAGCAGTAATCAGTTCAAAATAGATACCATATCGGTCCTTATATCTTTCATAATGAGGTGTAAAAGTAAGGATGCCTTCATCTGCATCGGTTCCTCTTAATGTAAATTCAAGTTTGCCTTCTGTTTTGACAAGATTCTTTGTGATATTCTCTTTCCATGTCTTGATATCTGTGCCTTCAATCGTTATAAAATCTCTTGCAGCAGTATCTTTGTTTGGTTTTAATACATTGACACCATGTTGACTAGTAGTCATATTATTTGTACCTAATCCTGCACTCAAAACAACTGGACCATATTTAAAAGCAACTGTGTTTTGATCATCTGGAAGATCATACAATTTAACTTCCATTGGAAAATCTAAAGTTACGATAGAGCCATCTGTCCAATTTTGTTTTAATACAATATAACCTTCTTCAATCGTATAGTCTGTTACAGGTTCACCATTGATTTCTAGATTAGGGTTAGACGAAGCCCAATCAGGAATTCTAAACTTTAACTTTGTATTTGTAGAACCATTTGTATTGATTGTGAATGTAACTTTCCCAGTTGATTTATCACCTGCACCAGTATTCGGAAGCTGAGATTCTTGGGTGAGTTTTAAGTTTTTTTCTTTCAATGTTAGTACTGAAGAAAGATAAATATTTACATAAACACTATCTTGGTCAGTAAAATAAATACTGTCATTTAGTTTTGTAAAGTTCTCCATACCTGTTCCTGTACAGCACCAGAAATGATAGATTGCACTACTAAACACTTTAAAGAAACCTGTAGCCATAGGTTGGAAGTACATCGACATTCCAGTTTCTGGGTTTTGAGAAGCCATTATGGCATTGGTATGTGCATTTTCATAGTAATCTGCGTATTTTTTATCTTTTGTAATTTTGTATAGCTCTCTTGACAATTTCAACATGTTATAAACATTACAAGTTTCGTTGTTTACATTTGTACGCTCTGTATTTAGGATTCCAGGTTCACCAAAATGCTCATTTTCACTATTTCCACCTGTAATATAAGAATGATTATTAACTACCATCTCCCAGAAGTTTTCAGCAACTGTTAGGTAATACTCTTCACTCTCAGCTTCCTCTAAAGCAGTGTAACGCTTTAATGCTCCAATTACTTTTGGAATTGTCGTATTGGCATGCTTGCCATTTAAAACATCTTGATTATTATAAAGAGAATCAAAAAGGCTATGCTCATCAAATTTCTCCGCTGCCTTTAAAAAATGATCATTTCCTGTAAGAATATATAAATCATATAGACTTTCATTCATTCCACCGTATTCTACCTTAAGTACTCTTTCTTTCTTTGCTTGATCCCAAGTGGAAGTACGGCTATAAATATATTCGCCAAATCCTTCTGCAACCTCTAGAGCTTTTTCATTTTCACCATATTTGGCAACACTTATCAAACCGGCTAGTACCTTGTGAATCGTATACCATGGAACCCAAACTGCCTGACCATTTTCAACTCGATCTAAGAATGAAGTTGGAAATGCAGATACATAGCCATTTCCATTTGCATCCTGAACCTCTGCCAATTCGTTAATTATATAGTCCATCCGCTCTTTTAAAAGGGTTTTGTCCTCTCCAGTTGCATTTACATAAGCAGTAGAAATAGCAGAAAGATAATGACCTAATGTATGACCTCGTATTTCTGTATCTTCCCACCCCCCATAAATTGACGCTTTTGCTTCAAGTCCACTAGTTGTACGGAATGCACTCAGTAGTTTGTCAGCTTCCAAAGATAATAAATAGTCTATTTCTTTATCAAATGCATTCGTATAATACTCGTCAGTTAGAATAACATTCGTCATCTCAACGTCCTGTAAAGTATCTGACACTGTCTTTGCAGGTACTATTACTGTAAAATTCTTTGTAACAGACTTATTCTTATAAGTTACGGTCGCGGACAAGGTCACCTCTGCATCATTCTCACCTGCTGCCGGTCTATGAACGGTTCCACTTGATTCGATTACTTCTTCATTGTCAGATGTCCAAGTAATTGTTGAACCGGATGATCCTTTTAAAGGAAGAGGTATATTCATTGTTGCTTTTTCAGGCACAGAAATTGCCTCTGCATCCTGTTTGGCAATAAGTTCATAATCAAATGTGGTTCCTGACTGTTCTTCATACAAAGAAATAATATCTTCATTACTTCCTGCATGACTGTACAGTTCAAAATTATCAATTGAATACTTACCATAAGCACCATTATATGACGGACCATTATAACCGATAGATTTTTGTGTCGTTTCGTCTGAGGTTATGATGCCATCTGCTCCATCTTCACCATATGAATAGTCAACGGTAGTTTTTTGTTTAATACCATTTCTGTAAATACTAACATTTTTTGTTTCACTATCATAAGTAACTGCCACATGTGTCCAAGCATCAATAGGAAAGAACTCTGCTCTTGAACCAATAACGCTTACTTTATATGGTTGTTTATTCTCATCGGATGATCCTAGGGAAATAACAAGTGGCTTATTATCATTTTCTGATCCTAAGTACAACCCATCACTATACCAAACGGTTTTATTCCACATAATCATTTGCTCACCGGTCATTTTTTCATTTGGCTTAAACCAAAATGACGCTGTTAAATCTGATGGCTGCAATGTTGCACTTTTCCCAAGATTAACAGCAGTGTTGCCACTAAGCTTTAATGCCTTTCCACCATTTACACCATCTACATAAGAATAATTAGATCCAATTATCGTTCCATTGTTTCCCTTACCAGAGCTGTCTATTAAATTTTCTTCGAATGGAAGGGAAAGTACTTTTGAAGCTTCCAAATTATCTGTTGCATATGTAGCTTGACCAGTAAATAAACTAGTCCCTAACATTAGAACAGATAGTGTAGTAGCTGTTATTTTTCGGTAGTACTTCATCTTCTTACCCCCAAATTCATCTGGTTTCCTTAAATGCGAAATAAAAATTATTCTTAAAAAATCAACAAAAGCCACTAGTTTCAATCCGTTCTATGATTCCTAGCGACTTTTATGTTTTATTTCATTAATACTCTCGAGTTGGTAATAACTCTTCAGCTTGATCCATTGTATACATACTTTCTTCAACAGCTACACGTTTTGAAATCTCTTCACCAGCTATATGTGCTTCAATTAAATCGACCATTTGCGGACCAAATAATGGGTTACATTCAACTGTTACGTTCATTTTTCCTGCTGCCATTGCTTCGAACGCACCTTTTACTGCGTCAACACCGATGATTTTAATATCTTCACCTGGCTTTAATCCGTACTCTTCAATTGCTTGAATCGCACCAATTGCCATGTCATCATTATGAGCGTATAAAACATCAATGTTGTCTCCATCTGATTTTAAGAACGCTTCCATTACTTCTTTTCCTTTTGCACGTGTAAAGTCACCTGTTTGAGATTTGATGATTTTATGATTAGGGTGATCTTTGATTACTTCTTCAAACCCTTCTTTACGGTCAATAGCTGGTGCTGAACCTACTGTACCTTGAAGTTCAACGATATTAACATCGCCTTCTTCATCCTTTGTTTCTTCCACTAACCAATTCGCAGCTTTTCTACCTTCTTCAACAAAGTCTGAACCTAAAAACGTTACCCAAAGTGAGTCATCTTCAATATCAACAGAACGGTCTGCAAGAAATACTGGAATCCCTGCATCCTTTGCTTCCTGTAACACCGTTTCAAACCCTGTTTCAACAACAGGTGAGAAGACAATTGCATCTACTTTTTGGGCGATAAACGAACGAATGGCCTTAATTTGATTTTCTTGCTTTTGTTGAGCATCTGAAAATTTCAATTCATGACCTGCAGCTTTAATAGCTTCTTGCATTGACTTCGTGTTTGCCGTTCTCCATTCACTTTCAGCACCGACTTGTGAAAACCCTATTACTAACTTATTACTAGACTCAGAATCTCCTGAACTAGTACCAGATCCTGTTTGCCCCCCTGTACCAGATGAGCTACATGCAGCCAATAAAAGCATGAGCGACATCATTAGGAAGAGCACTGTTTTTCTCTTGAATAATTTTTTCATCATTTGATTCTCCCCTTACCTTTTTCAATTCAATAATATTTTTCAGCATTATTCTTTGAATTAGATCACTCTAATTATAAAGCGTTTACATTCCGAAGATGAATGGAATAACTTTCGAAAATGTTGTAAATTCATTTTGTTTATAGAGTACTTTTCAATTTAAAAACTATAAAATTTTTCAAAAAAGTGTAAAATATTTTTATCTACTTTTAACTCTTACTATAGTAAAATAAGTCAAGGAAGGGGGATTTGAATTGAAAGCGCATTCAATGTTATCTAATCTATCTTTACGAAAAAGATTAATCCTTGGTTTCATGGTCATTTTATTATGGCTTGCAACAATAAACTGCGTACAAATCTATCTTTTCCTCGGATATGTTAGTCAATATAATGCAATGATGGAAACAATCACATTGACGAATTCAATTAATGGTTCACTTAAGCAAAAGCTAGATGAGGAAATTAGGGATATTGCATATGGAAAAGTACTTTTTGAAAATGGTACTCAATATGATCATCTAAACAATATGTATCAAAACTTAGATAAAATTGAACGCGATGATAAAAATGGCCAATTTACTAAGGAAATTTCAGAAGTTCGCCAAACATTAACGACTACGACTGAATATATTGACAAGCTTGGAGAGCAAATCCAAGAAAATGTTCCTGCAGATTCACGAACGATCACCTATGAATATATTACAATTCTTACAGACCTCATCGATGAAAAGGTTCAGTCACTCTTACAAAAAACCCTTTTGGTAAAAGGGGAATCACAGAATATCATTTCCACTAACTTAACAAGAGACATAACGATTTATATTTGTGCATTTATTGCCGTTATCATAATTTCATTATTATTTGCCATATATATATCAGGAAGTTTTGTAAAACCTATTCGTAGTTTAGGACAAAAAACAAATGAAATTGCAGAAGGAAACTTAACGATAGGAGCAATAGCAAATCCGTCTAAGAATGAAATAGGAGAATTATGTCGTTCTTATAATCGAATGTTTCATAATTTAAAGGATATTATCTTAAGCGTGAGAAATACAAATGATTTAGTCGTTTTAACTTCAAAGGATATTCACCAAAGTATTCTTGAAAACCGACTTGCTGGGGAAGAAGTTGCTGAAGCAACACAAACAATTTCAATCAATCTTCATTCACAAGATAAACTGATTCAAAAATCAGTAACTACATTTGAACATTTACTTTTTAAATATAATGAAGTACTAGGAAAATCAAATAAAATAAACCTTCAATCAAATGAAACCTTACATATTACAAATGAAATAAGTCATGAACTTGTCACCTTCCATCAGCAACTTGAGCAAGTAAGCCAAACTATCTATCAAGTAAACAGAGATACAGAAGAACTTCAGAGATTGTCAGGGGAAATGAATGAATATTTACGATTAATTAAGCTTGTTGGACGAGAGTCTAGTTTATTGTACCTCACTCTAATAAATGAAATTCCTAAAAGTTCAATAAATGAAAAAATAGAAAACGCTTTAACTCGTATAAAAGATGTTTCTGATGAAACAAACAAGGTTTCACAAGACTCCGATTACAAAGTAAACCATATCTTGAGCCTAACATCTTCAATCAGAAAACAAAACTCTGAAACTCTAGAAAACATTCAAGTTTGCAGATTAAAAACTGAGCAAGTGAAGAGTCAATTCCAAACGATTCGTTCAATTAGAAATAGACAGCAAGTTGAAATTGAAAGCATAAAGCAAGACATGCAGGAGGCATTTGATCAAATGCTTTCTATTCGCCAAATGATCTCAGACATTGAGCAGAGCTCGCAAATTACGAATGCAGAAGTTGCTGGAATTGCAGCCATGGGTGAAGAACAATTAACTACTCTTGAGGAAGTTTCTGATGCATCTTATAAACTTGTAGAACGAATTCAAGAAATGAAAGATAACATAAGACAGTTTAAAATATAAGGCTCTTTTCTAAGAGATTAAAAAAAACGAAAACTATTTAAGGTTGATTGGAACGGATTGCGAGACTCCTGCTTAGAGTAGCGGGACAGGTGAGACTTATGCAGGCATTTACGCCGAGGAGGCTCACCGCCCGCCCCGCGGAAAGCGAGCATCTCTCGCTGCAATCAACCACACCGTACTACTTGGTAAATAGCAACAAAGTTTGCGAAAAAAAAGCTAAATATAATTTCAAATACTTATAGTTTTATTCAATTGATAACATATCTACTTATTTTACTACTGACAGGTTGGTTAGCTTATGAAATTCAAAAAATGGGTTGTTTCAAGTTTACGTACAAAACTTCTTATGATGTTCCTTTTTTTAACGGTAATACCTCTCATCCTTGTTGGGGTGATATCCTATATGAAATCTTATAATATTGTTGCCGAAAAATCATATTCATTAGCTCAAATCCAAGTAGCACAATTACGCAGTGAATTTGATGATGTACTGCAAGATATTAAAAGATTTACTGAAGTTGGGAAAAAGGATAGTACTGTTCAATTTTTAATTGACAAACATAATACGGCTGAGGAATCGAAAAGTATTTTAGGAATGATAAAGCTTTACAGAGAAAGTTATCAATATAGTGATAGCATCATGAATATTAAAATTATTGGTCTTGATGGAAAAGCTGTTAGTGAAGATCGTGGGGTACATCAATTAGATGGACAGGAGCTCACTAAACCTCCCTATGTGAAACTACTAGATCAGCCAACTAAAACACTAATAGAACCAATCTATAAAAACAGTAATCCAGCACTTTCTATGACAAGTACAATTATTTCGGATAATTCCAAAGAAGTAATTGGTTTTATAAATATAGTTATTAAAGCTTCGGTTTTTAAGAATATTCTTAACGAAGCTTCATTAAAAACCTCTAGTACAATTCAAATTGAATCTGAATCGGGTAATATTTTATTTTCACATCCACAATTTGCAAAGGCTTCACCTAACTTAGATAGAAAACGAATAGAAGAAAACCACTCTGGCTATTTTACGAAAGGTGCAACATTTTTCGTCTTTGAAACATCTGAATTGACTGGTTGGAAATTCATTAGATATACACCATTATCAGATATTACAAAAGAAGCAAATGAAATAAGAAGTCTAATTGTATTAACTGTAGGCTCAGTTTTAATTTTCACCATTGGATTATATTTCTTTATCACTTCAAGATTAATTCTTCCACTTCGTATATTAAAAGAGAAAATGAAACAAGTTTCACAAGGGGATCTAGATGTGCAGCTCGTTAATAAAGGTACTGATGAGATTGCAGACCTAGGTGAAAATTTTAATAGTATGATTATGAAAATCAAGGCTCTACTAACCAAAAGTGTTAATGAACAAAAACAATTAAAAATTGCAGAATTACGTACTATGCAAGCCCAAATCAATCCACACTTTCTATATAACTCACTTGAAACAATTATTTGGATGGCAGAAGCAAAAAAAAGTCAACAAGTAATTGAGATTACAAAGGCATTATCACACTTTTTTAGAATTTCTTTAAGCAAAGGAAAAGATTTAATTCTTTTAGAAGATGAGATTGATCATATCCGAAATTACCTAATCATTCAGAAAATGAGATATCAAGATATTTTAGATGTCACTTTTCACTTAAATGAGGATATTTTACAATATGAAATTATTAAATTAACACTTCAGCCAATCGTTGAAAATGCTATTTATCACGGCATAAAAAATAAACGTGGTAAAGGATTTGTCAGAATTAAAGGTGATTTTACTCCAGAAGGATATATTTCTATTGATGTGATAGATAACGGGATTGGCATTAAAGAAGACAAGTTAAAAGATATTCGATTTCAATTATCCCAAGGTGTCCCATTTGAAAAGGATCAAGGAGGCTTTGGTATGGTAAATGTTCATAATCGGATTCTTTTACATTATGGGGAGCCTTTTGGTTTAACAATCAATAGCTGGTATGGTTCTGGCACGCGTGTAAGTATAATCATTCCAGCAGAGAGGGGATATAAATGAAAAAAGTATTCTTAGTAGATGATGAAATGGCTATCCGTGAAGGGGTTGGGAAAAGCATTGATTGGAATCGCGAAGGGTTTATTTTTTGTGGTGATGCTTCAGATGGCGAAATTGCTCTTCCTTTAATTGAAAAACACCAACCTGATATTGTCATTACGGATATTAAAATGCCTTTTATGGACGGTTTGGAACTCAGTCGTATTCTACGCGAAAAAATGCCCTCAATAAAAATAATTATACTTAGTGGACATGATGAATTTGAATATGCAAGAGAAGCAATGCGCATCCAAGTTACTGAATATTGCCTAAAGCCTGTTAGTTCACAGGATTTACTTACTATATTAAAAAAAGTTTCTGCAAAAATTGATGAGGAAGAAATGAACAACAAAAGATTAAGTGACTTAGAAAATCAAGTATTGCAAAATAAATCTGCTACTAGAGATAAATTTTTATATGACCTCTGTGAAGGGTTGTATACTTTTTCAGAGGCAGTAAAAGAAGCTTCAAAGTTAACTATTAATCTTATCTCAAGTTATTATTATATCGTCATCATAGAATGTACAATTGATTCGGATTCCATTAACTGGATAGAAGCTGAATATAATTGTTTGCGATTTAGTAGAAAATTGAAAGAATCGATTTTTATTATGATGGGAGAATCAAAACAGACTCTTGAACGGGAGTCCGAGATAATAAGACAGCGCTTGCTGTCACATGAAGAACTACAACCTGAGAACCCATTGATCTTTGGAATCGGAAGAGTAGAAAGCCGTATTCAAGGTATTACCTTATCTTTCGCTGAAGCCGATGAAGAGAAAAGCTATTCAACTATTATTCATAAGTACAGTTCGAAGGAAACTGAAATAGACATAGAGTCCAAAAAGGAATTGCAACATTTTAACCGACGAGATTTAATTGACTTTCTAAAATTTGGACTATTAAGCGATATTTCTAGCTTTTCTCGTTCTTATTCAGCTTATCTAGAAAAAGGAAATGTTCGATCTCCTTTTACAACGTATTATTTTTTAATGGATTTTACTATTACGATTTCACATTTTTTGAAGGAAATAGAAATGGATAATCTTGAAGTTATGCAGGAAATTAATCAATTAGAAATGAAAGCAAGCTGGATTAGGAATTATAATGAGGTTCTAACCTATATTGAAGAAATGCTACACATCGTTACTTCAACTAGAGATCGCTTAACTACAAAATACTCTTCATCAGTTCAAATGGCGTTAGGTTATATTAACGAAAATTTTACTGACTCTCAGTTATCTCTGCAAACTGTTGCAGACGCAGTGAATGTAAGCCCCTCCTATTTAAGTCATATGTTTAGTCAGGAAACAGGTAAAACATTAATCGAATATTTAACGAACACCAGAATTGATATGGCCAAAGATCTTTTGAAGACAACAAATAATAAAACATATGAAATTGCCCATCAAGTTGGGTATATTGATTCGCATTATTTTTGCAGAACTTTCAAAAAAGTAACTGGATTGACAACAAAACAATTTAAAAATCAAAAGCAAGTTTTTTCAGTTTAATTGACAAATATAACTAGTAAGGAGCTGCTAAATAGTAAGCTTCTTACTAGTTATATATGCTTGAGTAGTAGATCGTTGTTTTTTAATGTTAAGCTGGCTTATTTATCCTTCCCTACTAAATGGAATACAACTGATTGATAATCTCCTCCACGTTTTGCAAATGGGGCGTTTACTCCATTAAATTCAGTAGGTAATTGCAAACCATGGTAATGTAATTCATCACCAAAGTATGTTCCTATTCCATTCACTTCATAAAGCATATTTTCATCAAGCCCTTTAAGTTTAAGCACTTGTTGTTTCTTTGGATTTACTGTGGCAAGCACTTTATACCACCCAACCAATGCCTCATTCTTATCTTTTGATACGATCATCCATGCTGTTTCATTTCCATCAAAAGGACTTTGAAGGCGATAAAAATCTCCATCTCTGACTAATTTACGCTGATTTTTATAAAATTGAACTTGAGTCTTAATCAACTCTCGTTCTTCTTCGCTTAATTCTAGTGGGTTCAATTCATACCCAAATGTCCCAAAGTATGCTGTATTCGCTCTTGTTTCAATAGGTGTTTTTCTTAATGTTTGGTGGTTTGGAACAGCCGATACATGTGAGCCCATACTATAAATTGGATAAACAAGTGAGGTTCCATACTGAATTTTTAAGCGCTCAACCGCATCCGTATCATCACTAGTCCAAGCTTGTGGAGCATAATAAAACATACCTGAATCGAATCTGCCTCCACCACCGGCACAAGATTCAAATAACACGTTCGGAAATTCATTCGTAAGTCTCTCATATAAATCATACACACCTAAAATATAACGGTGGTAAAATTCACCTTGTTGATCAAGTTTTAGTGCTGCTGAATAAGCATCCGTAATATTTCGATTCATATCCCATTTAATATAAGAAAGCTTTGTTTTCTGAATGATTCCCGCCACTTTTTCATAAATATAATCCACTACTTCACGTCTTGAAAAGTCCAACACTAATTGATTTCGGCCAAATACTAAGTGCTCTCCTTGTCTTCCTACAATCCAATCTGGATGTTCCTTATATAACTGACTAATTGGATTAATCATTTCAGGCTCAAACCATAAGCCGAATTTTATGTCTATTTGCTTTAATTTTTCTACCAAAGATTCTAAGCCATTTGGAAGCTTTTCTTCATCTTCAAACCAATCTCCAAGTGAGGTTGTATCATCGTTCCTTTTCCCAAACCAACCATCATCTAGAACAAACAACTCAATTCCTAGTTCCTTTGCACTTTCTGCAATATTTACAAGCTTTTCTTCGTCAAAATCAAAGTAAGTCGCTTCCCAATTGTTAATTAAGATTGGTCTTTCTTCAATTTTCCATGGGTCACGGATTAAGTGCTGGCGATATAGATTGTGATAGGCTTGACTCATTCCATTTAATCCTTCATTTGAATAAACGATTACAACTTCTGGAGTTTGAAAGCTTTCTTGGTTATTAAGCTGCCAATTAAATTGATGTGGATGAATCCCCATCATGACTCTTGATGTATCATAATGATCAACCTGTACTTGTGCTAGGAAATTACTGCTGTAAACAAAATTAAATCCATACACTTCATTGTCATGCTCTGTTGTTTCTTTTCTTTTCAAAGCAATGAATGGGTTATCATGGTGTGAGCTTGCACCTCTTATGCTGGAGATAGAAGAAATCCCTTGTACAAGCTGTCGTTCTTTAATATGCCGTTCCCTTGACCATGTCCCAGACAGATGAACCATCGTATAATCTGCATCAGGTAAATCGATTGAGGTACTCATAATCTTTTTCAGAGAAAGAGAGTGATCTCCATTATTTATGAACTTTACATTACGTGTAATAACTGGATACTCGTGAAAAATAGTATAAGATAGCTGAAGGCTGGCTCCAATCAATTGATCTTCAAGTGTAATAATAAGAGTTGTTGCTTCTTCTTCATTTGCATATGTAGCGGGAAGTCCCATTAATTTTGGCTTTCCTTTTATCACTTCATACCCTTGATATGCAAATAAATTACCAATTCTCCCCTCGCTTGTTTCAACCTCGATTGCTGCTTCACGGAAATCTCCCTTTCCTGGTACCGGGAACTCTTGTCGTGTTGTTTCTAAAGAGAAGGCTGGATCTTCTTGATAAAAGTGACAGCTAGCTGCTGTCGGAATATCATTTACTTGAAAATGCGAAAAATCATCGCGATGACGAATTGCTTTACCAAAATAAAGCTGACCTAGACTCCCATTCTTTAAAACTTGAAAAATATAACTAATTTGGCCGTTTGTTAAGTGAAATTGATTATTTTGCTCATTTATATGAATAGACAATGCTTTCAACTCCTTATTTTTAGGCTCTTTTCTATGAGTTTGTTCTTTTAAAACAAAAACTGTTTAGGTTGATTGGAACGGATTGCGAGACTCCTGCGGGTGCAGCGGGACAGGTGAGACTCATGCAGGCGTTTACGCCGAGGAGGCTCACCGCCCGCCCCGCGGAAAGCGAGCAACTCTCGCTGCAATCAACCATGCCGCACTACTTGGTAAATAGCAACAAAGTTTGGCGAGTCAGCCCAATTCTAATTAAAAAGCCAAAGAGCTTGAAAGAATCCAAGCTCTTGTTTATTTTGTATGATTAAACCCCTTCACGATGAATGATAAATTCAAAAGCCATATCTGTATTTCCTTTGATGATATGCTCTTCATGAACAGGAGCACCCCAGCTGTCATCTCCACCAACACCCATTTGCTTACCAGCAACGGTAATGACTGAATAATGAACATTTGGAAGCTCATAATGATGATTCGCATTTTCAAGCTCAAAAGCTGTGTAAGATGAGACATTACACTCAATTGGGGTATCCTTAGATGAGATCATTACCCCTTCACCGTCAGAATTTGTTACACTTACACGACGTACTCCTGTACGATTTCCCGACTCTTGTGGCTTTAAATAGCCTTCAACATTGTCTTTTACCGTATTCTTAAATACTCCAAGACGTGCTCCATGTGCTCGATCAGAATAGTTTTCTTCAGGTCCCATTGCATACCATTCTAACTGATCATATTTTGCAGGAACCTTGAAGGATACGGCGAAAATTGGCATTTGTGGCAATCCTTCTGCTCCTGTGTAGGACGACTTTACATGAATATCTCCATTAGGATAAACTGTATAGCTCGTGGTCACTTCAATTTTTTCATGAATAGAAAACTTGTAGGTGAATGCTACTTGAACAATATCTTTTTCTTCGGTTACATCAACACTAGTACATCTACGTGCTAAGCTTGCTGCATGCCAACATCCTGAAACAAATGCTTGTTCATACCCTCGGTCATTATCTGTTGTTGCTCTCCAAAACAATGGAGCAGGAGGAATCGCAATCATTTCTTTTCCAGAATAGTTTAAAGATACTAAACTACCTACTGCCTTTGAGAAGATAATCCGAAAATCTCTTCCATGAACACCAATATTCACATCGCCTTCTACTAACCTTAATTCCCCATTTGATGCAATTGGCGCCATTTTACTAGCTTTCTTCGCAAAGATATATTGTCCGAATGCAACCTCATGTCCAGCATTTGCCCATATCGTTTCTTCTTTTAAAAGAAAAGCAACATGAACATAATACTCTTCTTGTTTGTTCATTAATTCTATTGACCAATCATAGTCAATTCGCTGTTCACTTTGTGGTGATACATTTACTTGTAATGTTTTTTCATACACTTCTTCTCCTTCAAGAAAAAGCGTGTATCTTAATTCATAATCAGATGTGTCTTTAAACAAATTCTTATTTTTGATCGTTACACCTGTTTCATCTGCTTCAAGCTTTATATTTTGATATAAATATTTTACTTCTTGCATTTTAGGTGAAATTTTACGGTCTGCGTAAACAATTCCATTTGTACAAAAGCCATAATCTGTTGGTCGATCATCAAAATCTCCACCATAAGCTAAAAATTCTTTCCCGTAACGGTCTTCTTTAACAAGAGACTGGTCAATATAATCCCAAATGAATCCACCTTGATACATTGGATATTTATCTTCTAGCTCTGTGTAATAATTCATACCACCCAATGAATTCCCCATCGCATGCATATATTCACAGCTTAAATATGGTTTTTCAGGGTTATTTGTTAAATATTCTTCAATATCTGCTGGCTTTGCATACATACGGCTTTCCATATCACTTGTATCATTGTAATTACGGTCATAAAACACGCCTTCATAATGAACCAGTCGACTAGAATCAACAGATTTAAAGTATCTTGTCACATTTAATATCACTTCACCTGCATATGACTCATTTCCACATGACCAAATGATAATTGAAGGATGATTTTTATCTCTTTCAAACATCGACTTCGCACGATCTAAAACAATGTCTTGCCATTCTGGTTTATTACCTGGAATATTCCAAGAAGGCTCAACTGCGCCCATCTTTTGCCATGAACCATGTGTTTCTAAGTTCATCTCATCAATCACATACACACCATACTCATCACATAATTCGTACCAATAGCTTTGGTTTGGATAATGCGATGTACGAACTGCGTTAATATTATTTTGCTTTAATGTCTTAATATCCCAGAGCATATCATCATTAGTAATTGCACGACCTGTTCGATGGTTAAACTCGTGGCGGTTTACCCCTTTAAAGATGATACGCTCACCATTTATTTTCATCACCTTATCCACTAACTCAAAACGTCTAAAACCAACCTTTTGCGGAACAACTTCCACTACATCTCCTGATTCATTCACAAGCTGGATGTAGAGCTTATATAGATAAGGATTTTCCGCACTCCATAATTCTGGTCGATCCACATTGATCGTAAAAGTTGGGTTTTCATCGTTCACCGCAACACTTGTTGATTCAATAACGTTATGATCTCTATCCACCAAACTAGCTATTACCTTTGATCCAGATGCAGCAGAGGAGCTTAGCTGAAGATCAACTTTAAGTGTTCCCTTTGTGTAAGTTTCATCCAAATCTGCATGAACATATGCATCATAAACATGCATCTTCGGCACTGTATAAAGATACACTTCACGGAAAATACCTGAGAAGCGCCAAAAATCTTGATCTTCTAACCAACTTCCTGTACTTCTTTGATACACTTCAACTGCTAGCTTATTTTCCCCTTCCTGTAAAAAAGGTGTTAAGTCAAACTCAGCAGGGGTGAAGCTGTCTTCACTATATCCGACAAACTTACCATTTAGCCATACGTAAAAAGCAGACTCAACCCCTTGAAACGAGACATATACAGGCCTCTCTAGCATGTTTTCAGGGACATGAAAATACTTTACATAGCTTCCAACAGGATTATGATCAGTAGGAATCTCAGGTGGACGAATGTCATTTATTCCGTCCCACGGATACATCGTGTTTACATACTGTGGCTTGCCATATCCTTGTAGTTGGATATGACCTGGAACTTTAATATCATCCCAGCTATCACAATCAAAATTCAATTCATAAAAAGATTCCGGACGATTACTCGGATTAATCGCATAATGAAACTTCCAATTTCCATTTAAACTTTTTCTCATTTTCATCGGAACAAACTTTTTTGCCTCTTCCATTGTTTCGTAATAAACATGACTAGAGTGTGCAGGAAGTCGATTTACTGCAAATACATTTACGTCTGTTAGCCAATTTAGTTCTGGATTTGTCATCATTATCATTCTTCCTATCTATCTTATTTTACTGAGCCCATCATTCCTGCAACAAAGTGCTTTTGCATAATGAAGAAAATAAGTGCAGCTGGTAATGTAGCAATAACAATCGCCATCATAATAACCCCAAAGTCAGGCGAATAACTTGAACCTAAGTTTGAAATCAGTAATGGAACCGTCTGATTTTCTGGAGATTGTAAAACAACTAGTGGCCATAAATAGTTGTTCCAGCTAGCCATAAATGTAATGATTGCCGCTGCCGCATATGTTGTTTTCATTGTTGGTACATAAATTCTAAAAAATACTCCTAACTCACTTAATCCATCAATTCGACCTGCTTCAAGAATATCCTTTGGAAACATTTTTGTACTTTGTCTGAAGAAAAAGATTAAAAATGCTGTAGTTAATGTTGGTAAAACAACTGCTGTTAATGTATCAATTCCTAAGAAAGGTACTGTTTGTGAAATCGAACCGAACATTCGGAATAAAGGGACCATTAACGCTGCAAATGGAATCATCATTGATAGTAGTAAAATATTAAACACAACATCCTTTGACTTACTTTTGAAAATTTCAAATCCATATCCCGCTAAGGAAGCGATTAATAACGATAAAATTGTTGTTGAAATAGAAATTTTTGCTGAATTGATTAAGGCTGGTACAATATCAACCGTGGTTAATAGATTTTTAAAGTTTTCTACAAGATGAGTACCAGGTATTATCCTTCCCTGTGTTACATCAACTGATTTATTTGTTGCTGAAACTACCATCCATAAAAACGGAAAGATTGACACAATACTCGCAATAATTAATACACCATAACCGAATAATCTTTTAAGCATTTCGCTCACCTGCCACTTTGAACTGAATAATTGAGAAGATCACAATCATAATAACAATTGCATACGATACGGTTGCTGCATACCCAAAGTCTGGGGTGTATTTAAATGAAAGATTATAAATATATTGAGAAATTGTCATAGTAGAATTACCAGGACCACCTTTTGTAATATTCATAACCTCATCAAACAACTGTAGCGTTCCAATTGTAGAAGTAATCGACGTAAAAAGAATAATAGGCTTTAACATTGGAATCGTAATCTTAAAAAATTGTTGTATGGATGATGCTCCATCAATTTTTGCTGCTTCATAAATTGAATGATCAATATTTTGAAGTGAGGATAAATAGAAGATCATATTATATCCAGTCCAGCGCCATGTAATTGCGATAACAATTGTAATCTTTGCCCAGAACGGATCTGTTAACCATTGAATCGGTTCAGCAATTAATGAAAGCTTCATTAACATCATATTGATAATTCCATCTACACCGAATAAATATTTAAAAATAACTGAATAGGCTACAAGTGATGTAACACATGGTAAGAAGATTGCCGTACGGAAAAATCCTTTAAACTTTAAACGTTTGTCATTTAATAAAACTGATAAAAATAAGGCTAATAAAATCATAACTGGCACTTGGATCAATAAATAAATAACCGTGTTCTTAACTGCAGTTATAAAAGTAGGGTCTTTAAATAATCGAGCGTAATTATCTAATCCTGTAAACGTTAAATTCGTACCTGTACCTGATTGGAAAGACATGATTAAAGCCTGAACCATTGGATAAAAGTAGAATAAGCAGATTAATACAGAAGCTATTGTGATAAAGGACCAACCGATGATTGTCGTTTTATTTAAAGGTTTCCTTTTCGAATAAGAAACAGAAGTGTTTGCGTTTGATTTTGCTGATAACATATTATGTCAACTCCTTAACTTGTCAAAATAAGATAGAAGCCTTGAAATCTCGACTCTGCTTCTCATAAGTTATCCTTATTAACAGAAGCAGATGAGGTTTCAAGGCTTAGCTTCTCACACTAAGAAAGCTTGAGAAGAATAGTAGGAAAGGTAATTATTGAAGCTGTGCTTCTGCTTGTTGTTGAGCATCTTCTAGCACTTGATCAAGATCCTTACCGTTAAGGTAGTTTTGCATTTCAACAATTAAAATGTCATCAATTGCGTATGTGTGTAGTCCATAATTGACTTGTGGGATTTCTTCCACCCATTGTGAAAAATCAGAGATAATTGGTTGCCCTGCAAAGAATTCATCCTCTGCTTTGTATGCTTCCCCAGTTGTTGCAGGAATGTACGTTCCGATTGCCCCAACTTCTGTTACTAAATCTTGATAAAAATCAACATTTGAACCAAACGTTTTTGCTAAGAAATCTGTTGCTTCTTCTTTTCCATCTACATCAAGAACATACCATGAGCTTCCACCTAGGTTAGATGCATTCACTGAACTCTCTACATCTGGAAGTTTTGGCTGTGGCACAACTGCCCATTTACCTGATTGAGATGCTTCAGCTTTAATAGAAGGTGTAATCCAGTTTCCAGTTGGTACTGATGCTACTTCCCCGCTATTGAATGCTGCTAAGAATTGACTCCAATCAGAGTTTGGTTTTACGATATCAGCGTCCAACAATGCTTTATATGTTTCAAAAGACTTCTTAAGTGCTTCATTTCCAGCAATAAATGGTGTTACACCATCTTCTTTTAAATACCAAGAACCACTAGATTGCAACATCATACGAATTAGACCTTGGTCATTTGGATCAAGTGTTATCATTTGCTTTCCAGTTGCTTCTTTTACTTTTTTACCAATTTCAATATATTGATTCCAATCAATACCTTTTAAATCATCAACAGTATAGCCTGCTTCTTCTAAATAATCCGTTCTTACGTATAAACCAGTTACACCTGTATCAAATGGTAAACCATAGTTTTTACCGTCTAAGCTAGTTGGTGCAATTTTATATGATGCAAAATCTTCCGCTTTGAAAGATCCAGTAATTTCGTGGAAAGAATCTGGATATGCTTGAAGGAAGCTTTGTGCACGATAGTCTTCAATCAACACGATGTTTGGTAATCCCTTTGTCGTACCAGAGCTTAAGCTTGTATTTAATTTTTGAATAATATCAGCTTGCGCATTATCTACAATTTTGATTTCTACATCAGGATTTTCTTTTTGATAATACTCTTTTGCTATTTCCATTGCTTTAATATTAAAGTTTGGATCCCATGCCCAAATTGTAATTTCTTTTGCACCCGATGATTCATTTGAATCTGATTCTGTCTCTTGAGACCCAGGAGAGCATGCTGCCAAAATCATCATGCAAGCCATCATGAGTACGAGTAGCTTTTTCATAAAAATACCCCCATATTTGTGTTTTCGTAAGCGCTATCACCCTTACAACTACAATATTAGCACCTATGTTTCGTTTTTCTTTAGGACAATATTTTCATAAACTTGTGATTTTTTTATAGGATGTATCCGTTTACAATTAATTATGCTTGTATTTTTTTTAGATACTTGTATTTTTTTTATTTTTCGGAGATCGGCAGTGTAACCTTCACCCTTGTTCCCTCTCCTAATTCACTTGAAATGGATACACCATATTGGTTACCATACAAAATTTGAATTCTCTCATTTACATTTCTTACACCGATCCCAGTAAAATGCTGTTTCTTACTCTTCGTTTTCGGGAGTTTATTAGATGAAATCTCCATTCCATCTCCATTATCCATGACCTCGCAAATCAAAGTGCCCTTTTCTTGCCAAACCATTACATTGATAAAGCCTGATGTTTTGATGTTAAATCCATGGAAAAATGAATTTTCAATAAAAGGCTGTAAAATCAGCTTAGGAATTTGTTGGTCTACACAATCTGGTGAAAGTAAATAATTTACTTTAATTCTGTCTCCGTAGCGTTTTTGATTAATAAGAACGTAATCTTTTAAGTTATTTATTTCTTGCTCAACAGAAATGGTTTCACTTCCATTTCCAATCGTATTTTGAAGTAATGAAATCAAGGAATTGATCGTTTCCTCAGCTTCCCCTTTTCCACCTTGCTGAATCATAAACTTAATGGAAGTAAGTGTATTATAGAGAAAATGCGGATTAATTTGCTGTTGCAAAGCCGCTAATTCTGCATTGCGTTTCTGCTTTTGGAAAAGAACGAGTTTCTCCAAGTAATCCTGAAGTTCATCCAGCATTGAATTAAACGCCTGACCAATTTGCCTTGTTTCATAAGTACCACTTACCGAAACATACTGATCAAAGTCAAATTTCGAAGCATCTGAAATTTGCTTTACTAGTGTTGATAATGAATTTGTCATTCTTCTCGATATAAGAAAAACAATAATAAGGGCGATAGCTACTATGCAAATACAAATCAGCACAATTTGCTTTTTATTAATCAAATTACCAATTGCTGTTTTTTTATCAATTAAATTAAATAAATACATATCAAAAGAAGGAATATATTCCATAAAGATGATTTGATCTGTTCCCATGAAATTTTCAATCATATAATCATTATTCTTTTGTTCATTTTCTTTTGCATAGTGCAAAAGATTATCAGCTTTATCTCCGATTAATTCTGTTTTATTACTTGACACAATAGTACCGGTTTTATCGAGAATAAAAACATCATTTCCTGTACTTGTGTAGCTGTTATAAAAATTCCTAATTTCACTTTCATGAATTGCGAAGTACATCATTCCGTAAATATTACCTGAAATCCTTTCCATTAAAGGTTTTGAAGCGACGATAAATTGAGCATCATTAGCGCTATTTATATTTTCGTTACGCTGATCATATTGATAGATCAACCTCTTTGAATTTTTTAACGAATTTTCAGTCATAATATGCCTCTGCAATTCTTCATCAGTAATAGGCCAATAAGATCGGTTTGTCGCATAGCTCATTTGATTCATACCAGTTACAATGATTTCAGTTTCATAAGCATTCACATTTGATTTCGTTCGTTTCATCTGCTCACTCATTTGATAATAAGCTCGCATTTGTTGGGCATTCGATTGCTCCTCCGTCATAATTCTTCTTATCGTTCCACTTTGTAAGATGTTGTTTGATGCAAGAACAATCGAGTAATTATAGGATTCAAAACTATCTTTAACTTGATTCATTACTTTTGCATTTGTAATACTAAACTTATCAATAAAAAACTGCTCAGACATACGAAACGTTGTCCAAGTAATAATGATTGAAACCGTAATAATACTGATTACACTAATTAAAAACATAATGACAAACAATCCGTTATGCTTAAAATGATTTTGGAAAAATTTCATACTGATTCACATCACTTATTCAATTTTTGATTTCTTCGATATTGACTCGGTGATAAACCTCTTTGCTTTTTAAATACCTTGCAAAAATAACTATGATCGGAATACCCAACATGTCCACTAATCTCTGAAATCGGAATAGAGCTATTAATTAACAACTTCGCCGCTTCTTCAATACGAATTCTATTTAAATACTCATTAAAGCCTTCTTTGTTATGTGTCGCAAAATAACTTGACAAATAGGAAGGGTTAAAATGAAAATGATTTGCCACACCAGTTAAGCTCAACGGCTCTGTATAATTTTCTTCAATATAATCAAGAATTTGTTGAAGATTTGAATGTCCTGTTTGATTTTTCCTTGATAAAATAATTTCTTTCGCCTTTTCTACAAATCGATGCAACTGTTCAACAACACTCGCTGCCGTTTTGGCTTCATCAATTGAATTAAAAAAACTGAACTTTTCATTTTCTAAATTCTTCACATCATACTCCAAATTATTTAACAAAATTGAAATATTGAAAATGATGTTACCAAAAAACGCTTTATATTCAAAAATATCCGTCGTAAATGCTGCTGATAATTCTGTTACATGTTCCTCCAAATAGTCAAATGCAGAATCAAAACGCTCATGCTTAAAATCATTTGTAAACTTATCCAAATTAAAAGAAGTGATTTTCGGACCTTCTTTTGCTAAGTCTTCCTCAACTATAATTTTAGTTTCAGGAAAATAAAATCGATATTGAAGCATTTTCTTGATCACGTCATTGTACTTAATCCCAATTTGTGAAAATCTTTCAAACGTATCACAAATAAGCACAGAAAGTTGGGAGTCTAACTCTAATAGTTTAGCAGCTAATCCCTGCATTTCTTTTAGTTCATCTTCTTGCCCATTGACAAGAAAAACACTTACATTTTCATCTGTTGTGAATTCCTGTAATTTTATTTTCTTTAATTGAGTATCTAACAATTCTTCAAATCGATGAATAATCAAATCCATGTTTATAGCATCCGTATCTTTAAGGAGTCTTGTATCAGCAGCTACTAAGCAAAAACGTTCATAAGGAAAAGTCTCTGCCATTAATTTTTCATCATATTGAGTGTCATAACCTGATACAAACTTTTCGATCATATGTCCAATGTTAATGGCAACATTGGTATCTCCATTTGCTGCTTGTAGTGACGGAATTCTACTTGCTGCAGTTTTTAGCACATTAAGTAATGTATCAGCATCAAGCTTAGGCTTTAAAATATAATCAACTGCCCCGCTTTGAAAAGTCGATCTCACATATTCAAATTCCCCGAAGCTACTTAATATGATGATCTCAATATGTGGGTACTTACTTTTCACAATCCGAGTTAATTCTTCCCCGTCCATAATCGGCATGACAATATCCGTTAAGATAATATGAGGCTTTGTTAACTCAATTAACTCAAGAGCCTCCTGACCATTTGATGCTTCCCCAACGATTTGAAAGCCTTTCTGCTCCCATTCCACATAATGCTTAATCCCTTGTCTTATTAATTGCTCATCATCAACAATGACGATTCTACAACCCTCACCAGATTTCAAAAAAATCCCCCCAGGCATTTTGAAGACTTAAATGTTAATCTCATTTTTTATCCTATTATACACTTGAATCATTCAATAACATAAGTTTGTCTTATTTACCATTTTTGATATAAGAACAAAAAACTCTTATAACAAAAGCAGATTATCCAGCCTTTAAATCTACAAACCATACAAAAATAGCCAGAGAACTTCGAATCATATTAGAGTCTATGGCTTTTATTAAAATAATTTGAAATTTAGGCAATTTGGATGATTTAGGAGGAATGATCATGATGGATTTTGATACAAATATTGACCAATTCGCAACAATTAAAGTTATTGGTGTAGGTGGTGGGGGAAACAACGCTGTAAACCGTATGATCGAGGACGGTGTTGAAGGAGTAGAATTTATTGCAGTTAATACAGATGCACAAGCTCTTAATCAATCAAAAGCAGAGATTAAGATGCAAATCGGTGCAGCATTAACTAGAGGTCTAGGTGCAGGGGCAAATCCGGAAATTGGTAGAAAAGCTGTGGAAGAAAGCAAACAACAAATCGAAGAAGTGTTACAAGGGGCAGATATGGTTTTTGTTACTGCAGGAATGGGTGGTGGTACAGGCACAGGAGCAGCCCCAGCCGTTGCTGAAATCTCCCGTAATCTTGGAGCCCTGACCATTGGGGTTGTAACACGACCGTTCAAATTTGAAGGTTCCAAACGCGCTGCAAACGCCACAAAAGGAATTAACGAAATGAAGGAGTCCGTTGACACTCTAATTATTATTCCAAACGATCGCTTATTAGAGATTGTAGATAAAAAAACACATATCCTTGATGCTTTCCGGGAAGCAGATAGCGTTCTTCGTCAAGGCGTTCAAGGAATTTCTGATTTAATTGCTATTCCAGGTTTAATTAACCTTGACTTTGCTGACGTGAAAACAGTTATGTCCCAAAAAGGAACTGCTTTAATGGGCATTGGTATTGCTTCAGGTGATAACCGCGCTGCTGATGCTGCCCAAAAAGCAATAAATAGTCCGTTGCTGGAAACCTCCATCAATGGAGCCAAGGGTGTGATCATGAACATAACCGGCGGTCGCAATTTAAGCCTTTTTGAAGTTCAGGAGGCAGCCGATATGGTTTCATCTGCTTCACACGAGGATTTAAATATGATTTTTGGCTCTGTCATCAACGATAATTTAAAAGATGAAATTATCGTAACTGTCATAGCAACTGGATTTACTGCAAAGGACTCAACAATAGTCCAAACATCTCAAAAGCCATTAACTGAAGCAATATCTAATCGCTCTCCAAAGGAACAACATATACAACCTGAGAAAATAGAACCTAGAGGGTCAATTCCTTCTTATGAACGATACTTTGAATCAGAAGAATCATTAGATATTCCAGCGTTCTTCCGCAAACGGAAAAATTGATGGTAAAAAACATACATTGACACATAAAAAAGCGCGGAGCTCAATTATACTGTTAAACAAATAGCAGGTTTTATGATGGTCTTTATAATAGCAATCAAGTAGTAGGAATTGTAGATGAGAACTACGTATTCCAATTAAGAGAGCCCATTCATCCAGTTTTTTGCGGATTAATTTGTTGGAAAATGAATTAGACCCTTAGGATCTTAGGAGATTTGTTTTAACTTCCAAATGGCATAACTAATTGGGGTTGCGTCAGGAAAATGCGGATTTACAACGCTAAGCAAATTTTCCTGACGCTACCCCTTATTAAATTAAATGGCCCTATTGCTGTTCTGCTGGGTGATAAGTATATGCATAGTTTTTAGTCTAGTAAGTATACAACCTATTTTAGCGGATGGATTAATTGTTGCACTTGATGGAAAACGATAGAATCATGAAATTCACTTCAAATATTTTATAAATTAAAACAAGAACGAGGAAAGAAGCCTTCAAATAGAGCTTTCTTACCTTCGTTTTGCTTATAAATGATTCCTAAGGAATTATCTAGAAACTATAGGTATTACAATTTTAGAGCCATATGCCCCACCAGTATAAATGGTCTGCTTTGCTATCTTCATTTTCTTTTGTAATGCCCATGAACTAGAGACGTTTGGATGGGCATGATATGCTGGAAAGTTCGAGGATGAAACATCAACTCTAATGCGTGATCCTTCTTTAATTGTCCATGTTATAGTCCACATTTCTATTTCTACATTTACAACTTCATTGATTCGATAATCATAGGGTTTGGAGTCATTTTTTCGGTAGCGTAAACTAGCTATCCCATCTCTTATATTATAAGAGGTTCCATTTGGAAATACTTCCATAATTGTAACTGTAAATGAAGTATCTTCAGCATCCGAACTTACATATAAGTTGGCTTTTATTTCACCAGCGATTCTAGTATCCTTACTAAAAGGATCAGAAACAAATGAAATAACATCACTTCTCTCACCTATTACTCTCTGAACAACACTTGCAGGAGGTGAAGTATCTGGATCACCTGATAAATAAGCTAATAGTGCAGCCCCACCTTTAGTTGGCACAGGATCATTAGGATTGTAATGAAAGATTGTGTTTCGGTTTGCCTCTGATTTTTGAAGGGATAGTTCTCCATTAGAAGTGTCTGTTACTTCTAAATAATAGGAGATAGAGTCTGTTGATTGAAGCCACCCTTTCCTTGTATTCCAAGAACCTTCCCGAATAATGTATGTTTGTACGGTTCCCTTTTTTCCATCATATTTCTTTCCTTTTAAATGGTGATCAAACCAGTCTAATGCAGCTTTGAACTGCTGAGGGCCAAAAATATCGTGATTTGGATATTCTAAATCTCCTGCCACATCCTCTGTATGTATCCAAGGACCGATGATAAAGGCGCTTCGTTCTTTTGTCTGTTCTGGAAGCTTTTTATAGCTTTGAATGGAAGCATCTAAATTATGGTCAAACCATCCTGCTATCATCATAATAGGGATATTTACTTTTCTAGGAATATCCCGTACCTCTGACCAAAAGCCTTTACTCCAATATGGTTCAGTAGGTTCTACTTGAGAAACCCATTCTCTATACCAAGGTAGTTTTTCTCCAAACAATTTTACATCCATATCAATGTGAGGTTTAACTTTTAAAGCTTCTTGGTATAGGTTTTTATTTTGTAATATCGGCTCTTTTCCTGCGTTTCCGATTGCCCAAAGTGTATAAATATCGTGTCTAAACATACCATTCATGTAATTTTGGCGATATCGTTCTATTCCAGTTACGGAAATAAACATCGTTTTCACTTCTGGTGGTGGCTCATCTGCTAAACACCATTGTAAAACACCAGAATAGGAAGCACCATAAGTAGCTATATTGCCATTCATCCAAGTCTGTTTAACAATCCAATCTAACGTATCTAGTCCGTCATGTCGTTCATTTACAAATGGTTCCCATTCTCCTTCAGATTGACCTGTTCCTCTACATTCTTGAAATATAAAGATATAACCATACTCAGCCCATAATTCTGCTCTTTCCAACCAAATTTTTAACATCCCAGGATATGGAGAGCGACTAAAAACAACAGGCCATGGTCCATTACCAGAAGGAAATTGAACATATGTGGATAATCGAACACCATCTCTCATCGCTAGATGAAATTGCACTCTTTCACCAATTCCCCCCATTTCTTACCTCCTCTAATGAACAGTTGATAAACTTAAACACCTCATTTATTTTATATATCGCTTTTATCTAATGGCACTTCAATATAGGAATGATTTTCTTTTCCAATATGAATCTGCTGAGTCGCAATCTTCGTATCCTTTTGCTCTGCCCAACTGCCTTTAACATTAGGATGAACATGATAAGCAGGAAAATTAGATGAAGAAATGTCTAGCCGTAACTGTGATCCCTTCTTAATTGTCCAAGTGATTGGCCAAAGCTCAATCTCTAAATCAATCTTCTCTCCTGGTGAATAGGCTTGTGGTTTCCTTGCCCCATTTCTATACGTGATGCTTGTAATTCCGTCACGTATGTTGTATGAATTTCCATCTGAGAATAATTCAGATACTTTTGCTGTAAAAGAAGTATCCTCAACATCTGTTGAAACAGTTAAGTACACTTTTATTGAACCTGATATTGTCCTATCTTCAGCAAATGGTTCTGAAATAAAGGATATAATATCTGATCTCTTTCCAACCTTTTCTTGTAGAACACTAGAAGGTGGACATCCATTAAATCCTGGAGAAATCCATGCTAAAAGAGCTTCCCCGCCTTTTGTGTAAACAGGGTTATTTGGATCATACTGGTATGCTATGATTTCAGGTCTGGACTCTTCCTTTTCTAAACATAATGCTCCATTTTGCTTGATAGGATCTTGACTTAGATAAAATTTTTCTTTTCGATTACTATTTAACCATTCCTGATGTGATTTCCACTTATGATCCCTGATAACATATGTATCTACTACACCCTTAGAATATGGATATTTCTCACCCTTTAATTGATGATTAAACCATTCAATCGCTTCTTTTAAGCTACTATAGTCTGAGTTAAAATATTCTAAATCACCTCTTGGCTGTAAGGAGTGAATCCATGGACCAATGACAAATCTACTTTCACTTTTCACCTTATTTGATAATTGTCTATAACCACAAACAGTTCCATCGAGGTGATGATCATACCACCCACCAACGATATACATTGGAACATTAATCTTTTGTGGAATTTGACTTAAATCTGCCCAAAGTCCATTTTGCCAGAAATCAGAGTCTTTGCTAACGTTAGAAACCCAATCTCTATACCACGGAAATTCTTCTCCAAAAAACTCTAGATCTATATCGATATGTGGTCTTTTCTTAATGGCCTTTTGATAAACATCTCCCAAATCTTCAGTAATCGATACACCTGAATTTTCAATAGCCCAAGAGGTGTATATTTCATGACGAAACATGCCGTTCATATACATTTGTCGGTAACGTTCTGTGCCAAAAACTCCAACAAACAAAGTTTTTACTTCGAGAGGTAATGAGTCTGCTAAAATCCATTGTTCAAAGCCACCATATGAGTTTCCGTACATAGCCATGTTGCCATTCATCCAAGTTTGCTCGATAATCCAATTAATTGTGTCCAGTCCATCGATTCTTTCATTTTCAAATGGGGTCCACTCACCCTCAGATGCGCCTTTACCTCTACATTCTTGACTTACAACAACATACCCGTATTTCGTAAATTGTTTACTTGTTAAGTCTAAAACTTCTTGGATTTGTGGGTAGGGACTTCTTTCCAAAATAACTGGCCAAGGTCCACCTCCTTCAGGAAAATAAATTCTTGTCATAAGCATTACTCCATCACCCATGGCTACTTGTGTTTCGATCATTTCATTAAAATCATGTGTTGGAGGCAGTTTCAATTCCATTTGTTCAAATTGATTTTTCATATTCAAAATATATTCAGTATTCCTCGACGTACTTTGTTTTAAGTCATCATTTTTATTCAAGTTTCTCCCCCCTTGTAAGCTTATTAACAATTCGGGCTCTGTCATAGCGCTTATTCATCATCAATTTCCATTTCAAGCAGTGCTGAGCTCAAACTTTTCCCATGGGCATCTAATGATAAAGAGCGAGTTACTCCTCCACATAAGGCTTTGTTTAAAACGAAGTTAAATGCCCCGAGTGTAGGAAGTTCGTAACGAACAACTTCTCCTTCAACGATTCCACTGAACCAACTTTTCACCTTTTCAGGTGTTACTTCTTTTCTAATTTTTTCATAGTCTTTCATATGATAGACTATGAGAGAAATGTTTGATATATTGCCTTTATCACCGGTCCTAGAGTGTGCTACTTGTCTCAATTTCATCTTTTCTCACCTCTTCATGAAACACCTCTATTACAACATCATTGCTTGGAATAAGGATGGAACCAATGGCAATTATTTGACGAATATTTATTCTAACTCCTCCACCACCTGCGGGACCATTGGTCATTAAAGAATCAAATTCTTGACCAATTCTTTCGGCATCTTCCTCAAGTAAAGTCTTACCCGCAATTCTAAGCCGAACTTCTTTCAAGTTTTCCGTCTCACCAAGGATCTTGTTAGATAAAGATTCCCTGTAAAGAGAGTCATAACCAATAAAATCAATTCTCAAATCCTCTACTGTTATGTTGATTATTTCCAATCTTTTTTTAATAATATCACTTGCTAATTTCGCTCGTTCATATGAACCTGAACCACCATAACTAATCTCACACTCTGTAATATATCCATCGCGATAGCCAATACTTGTTTTATAAAATCCGCTTTTTTGTTTACCTCCAACACCTGATACCTCGACAATATTAGGTGAAATTTCTTGTACCTTTGCGTTAGAAAAATCTGCAATCACATCGGGTGTTAAGTAACTTGCCGGATCGTGTATTTCATAAAGTATTTGTTCTTTGACTGTTGCTGGACTTACAATTCCACCTGTATTTTCAAGTTTTGTTATCTTTAAACTTCCATTCTCTTCTACTTCAGCAATAGGATAACCAAGATTCCAAATATCTGTTACATCTTTATATCCAGGATCTGCAAAGTATCCTCCTGTAATTTGGCATCCGCACTCTAACAAATGACCTACCATTATACCTTTTCCCAATAGGGAATAATCTTGAATATCCCACCCAAATTCATATATTAATGGGCCTAAGACAAGTGCAGGATCTGCAGCACGCCCAGTAACAACTACGTCTGCTCCATTTTCTAGTGCTTTTACAATTCCTTCTGCCCCAATGTAAGCATTGGCAGATACAATAGACGATTTCAGATTTCTTAGTTTCTCTCCTGTTTCTATTAGAGGCTGGTCACCATATTTATCAAGGATATGGTAGACATCGTCCCCTACTACAACTGCAATGTTAAGAGAAGGAATCTTTAATTCACAGGCAATTTCTTTTATTTTTTTAACAGCAGCTAGAGGGTTGGCCGCTCCCATATTCGTAATGATTTTTACATTATTTTTAGTACAGTGCTGTAAAATCTTTGTTATTCTGTACTCTAGCCATTCATTATACCCTTTGTTAGGATCTCTTAATTTTTGTAGGTGGGCCTGTGCGATCGTTCTCTCTGCTAAGCATTCAAAAATAATATAGTCTAAGTTTCCTTCTTTAATAAGATCAATCGCTGGTTCAATACGATCTCCGCCATAACCTGCACCTGATCCAATCCGAACTTTTCTCAACTGAATAACCTCCTCTCTATGGTGACCATAGGTGTACGTTATACTTTAAAACATGCCACACCATGACCTTCTTTAACATATCTCATCTGTGGATTTTCTTTTCTACATTCTTCAGTTGCAAGAGGACAACGATTTGAGAACGAACATCCTTTAGGCTTATTCATTAAACTTGGTACTTCACCTCTAATAATTTGTCGATCCCGCTGTGATTCTAAAACTGGATCAGGGACAGGAACTGCTTCAAGTAAGGCCTGTGTATAAGGATGCAATGGATTTTCATATAATGATTTCCAATCTGATATCTCTACAATTTGACCTAAATACATAACGGCAATTCTGTCACTAATATGCCTTACAACGGTTAAATCATGGGCTATAAACAAATACGTTAATCCTAGCTTTTCTTGTAAATCTTCTAAAAGATTGATAATCTGTGCCTGTATGGAAACATCTAATGCAGAAATGGCTTCATCACATACAATAAATGCTGGATTACTTGCTAGAGCACGCGCAATACCTAAGCGCTGTCTTTGACCTCCACTAAATTCATGAGGTACTCTGTCTTGAAGGGCAGGATCCAACCCCACTAGATGGAAAAGAGAATCTATTCTTTCTTGATACTCCTCTTTACTACTAGTTAACTTGTAATTTCTTAGTGGCTCACCTACAATTTGAGCAGCATTCTGCCTAGGGTCCAATGAGCCGTATGGATCTTGAAAAATCATGGAAATATCTCTTCGGATATTTCGCAATTTACTTTCTTGTAAATTTGCGTAGTTATCACCTTTAAATAAAATATTTCCACCAGCGATATCATTAAGCCTTAAGATGCTTCGAGCTAATGTTGATTTACCACAACCACTCTCACCAACAAGTCCAAACGTCTCCCCTTTTTTTATATTAAAGCTAACATGATCTACAGCTTTAACTTCCCCAACCTTACGACGAAAGAAGCCTTTAACTATCGGAAAAGATACTTTGAGATCTTTCACTTCTAGCATGATGTCATTTTTATTTTTCTTTTTGTTTACTTCTTTCACAATACGCTCTTTTTCGTTTCTAATAATCGTAGGAGTTGTCATTTTATCAATGTCGTGATGACATGCTGTAAAATGATTTTTATTTCCCTTTATTTCTCTAAGCTTTGGAGAAGGTTTTGTTGCACACTCTTCTGTTGCATAGATACACCTAGTAACAAATGGACAAATATCTTTTCTATTTCTTAAATCTGGTGCTAAACCTTCAATTGGCATTAATTTTCGATTCCTATCATCATTCAAACTCGGTACCGCTTTCATTAAACCGATCGTATAAGGATGTTTCGGATTTGCAAATAGATCCTTTGCACTACCAGACTCTAATATTTCCCCAGCATACATAACATAAATACGATCTGCATAACGAGCTACTATACTAAGATTATGAGTGACCATTACCAAAGCAGTATTTGTTTCCTTTACTAAGTCCCTTAGTAATTCCAGGACTTGTGCTTGTGTAGTCACATCAAGTGCTGTTGTTGCTTCATCTGCAATAAGGATTTTAGGATCACAGGAGAGTGCCATCGCAATCATAATTCTCTGTCTCATTCCACCGCTAAACTGATGTGGATAATAATCTACTCTTTGTTCAGCATCTGGAATACCAACTTGCTTTAATAATTCTATTGATCGATTTCGCGCTTGTTTTCGATTGACTTTTAGATGCAAAATAATTGATTCTTCTATTTGATTTCCTACAGTCATGAGGGGGTTTAAAGAAGTCATTGGTTCCTGAAATACGACTCCTATCTTTCCTCCACGAATCTCTTGCATTTGAGAGCTTTTCGAAGCATATGATAATAAATCCTCTCCATTGAATAACACTTGACCATTTGTTATTTCCCCTGGAGGCATTTCGATTAATTGAAGTCCTGAATATTGAGTTACAGACTTACCACTCCCACTTTCACCAACAAATGCAACAATTTCTCCTTCATCTAAATGATAGGATACGTCATTTACCGCTTTTAAAATGCCGCCTTCTTGTTTAAACTCTGTTTTTAAATTCTTTACTTCTAATAGATGGCTCATAGGTATAAAACCTCCTCTATTACTGTCTATAATGAACCCCTCAACCTTGGATCAAGTGTATCTCGTAAGGCATCTCCTACAATGTTAAACGCTAAAACGACCAACATTATAGCTACACCCGGTGCAATTGATAAAACTGGTAATGTTCGAAGATGATTGTAACCGTCACTAACCATAGCTCCCCATGAAGCCATCGGTGGGTTAATCCCTAAACCTAGGAAACTTAGACCTGCTTCAATTAAAATCGCTACTCCTAGATTCATGGTCATTAAAACAATATTAGGTGCTATACAGTTAGGTAATATATGAACAAATGCATTTTTGAATTTTCCAGCTCCACTGATTGTTCCAGCAGTCACATAGTCAAGCTGCTTTATACTTTTCACCTGTCCTCTGGTCAAGCGAGCATATGATGGGATCATCCCAATTCCGACTGCCAGCATAACGTTTCCTAGACCTTTTCCAAGCACTGCACCAATAAACATTGCTAAGATTATAAGAGGAATAGACATCATGACATCCATAAATCTCATAATGATACTTTCAACCCAACCCCCTACATATCCAGAAATTAAGCCTAGCAACATCCCAATGCTTCCAGCAATAGCAACTGATACAAAGCCAACAGCTAGTGAAACTCTTGTTCCATATATAATTCTTGACAAAACATCTCTACCTAACATATCTGTACCTAATAGATGTTCTGCTGAAGGCGATTTTAAGGAGTTTGATAAGTTCTGTTCAATTGGATCATATGGGGCAAAAATAGGTGCAAATATAGCTACAATAAAAGCTAAAGCTAGAACGAGTAAACTTGCGATAACGATTTTTCTAGATAACATCATTCTCCAGAAACGTTTAAATTCACTAGTTTTTGAAGGTAACTCTGGTTCTATTATTAGCAATTGATTGGTACTGGTTCCCTCTAATTTTTTTACAGGCTCCATAGTCAAGTCTCCTTTCTAAGAAATACGTATTCTAGGATCTATAAGTCCATAGGCAATATCAACGAGTAAATTACATAAAGAAACACCAGATGCTATAACAAAAACAGCACTTTGAACAAGTTGATAATCCTTGTTTAATATAGAGGTAATCAACATATCTCCCATACCAGGGATAACATAGACCTGTTCAATTAATACAGAGCCTCCAATCATATGTCCAAGTGACATTCCCATTAAGGTAATAATTGGGATCATCGCATTTCTAAGAGCATGCTTATAAATGACTGTTTTTTCCTTTAAGCCCTTTGATCGACCTGTTCGAATAAAATCTTGTCTAATTACTTCTAACATCGCTGAACGTGTTTGTCTGGCAAATTGAGCTAATGGTCCCAATGCTAATATTGATACAGGCATGATCATTTTTTGAATAGAGAGAGTAAGATCTTCGGATGGCCATGTAAAACCTTGAACTGGCAATAAGTCTAATTTCAAACTTAAAACATAGACACACAAAATACTTAACCAAAAGACGGGAGTCGCCATCCCGATATTAGCCATTACTGTAATAATCGAATCTACTAATTTACCACGTCTAATTGCTGCAATAACTCCAAGTAAAACCCCTAAAACAACTGAAATCACAAATGCCGGAATCGCAATCGTAAGAGTAACTTTTAATCTTTCTAATATGAATGGTCCTATATCCTGCCTATATGCAATAGATTCACCAAATTCACCCTTAGCAATGTTACCTATCCATCTAAAATATTGGACCGGAAGAGATTCATCCAATCCGAATTCTTTTGTATAATGTTCAATCTGTTCTTTTGATGCATCTGGACCTAAATACATGACAACAGGGTCACCAGGCATCGTTCGCATAATAAAAAACACCATAAGTGTAACGACAAAAATAACAACGATTGTTTGTAATAATCGACGTATAATAAACGTAGTCATTCGTTCCCCCCCTCGTTTATTAAAATAATTAGGGGGAGGATATCCTCTTCCCCCTAAACTATAAATCTTTATCTACATTATTTATCTAACCAAACATTATCTGGCGTCCAGAAAGAAGCATGTGTAAGGCCAAAACCATCGTCTTTTACATATTTTTGTTTAATAAATATCCCCATTGGTATATAAAGAGGCTTACCTACAGCAGCATATTTATCATATACAAGCTTCTGAAGCTCATGAGATGTTTGTGTTTTCACCTCATCATTTGGTGCTTGTTGGTTTTGTTTAAGTAATTGAAGTACATCCTCAGGATGAATAATTCCTTTTGCATAGAAAGCACCATCTGGATCCAAATGTCTGTACATATAAAGGCCTAAATCTGGTTGCACAGAATGGAAATGACCCATGATTCCGCCTTCCCATGTATCAAAATATAAAGATTGAATTTTCGCTTCATCTGCCATCACTAATTCTGCATCAATTCCCACCTCAGCTAAATAGCTTTGAACAGCTGTAAATACATCTTTAGTGCTTTGACTAGAGAACAGCTTCGTTTTAAATCCATTTGGATAACCAGCTTCAGCAAGAAGTTGCTTAGCTTTCTCTGGATTATAAGGATATCCTTTTACGTCAGGATTGTATGTGTACGCATCTGGTGAACCCCATTGATTTGTTGTCACATAATATCCTTTTCCGAAGTTCTCAGCTAGCATGTTTTCGTCTACTGCATAAGCTAAAGCCTGACGTACCTTTACATCTGCAAAAGGTGAGCCTTCTGATCTACTGTCAGGAATTAATCCCACGCCAACTGCTCCAATACCATTCTTGTGCAGTACAACATCAAATTCTTCTGAATCTATTAGTTCTTTAGCTATATCAATATTACTTGCTTGGATCACATCAACCTCTCCAGCCTTTAACGCTGATGAAGCTGTTTGTGCATCTTCTATAATTAACATTTTGATCGCTTCTAGCTTAGGTTCATTTTCCTCCCAATAATCAGGATTCTTTTTGTAACTGACAGATACATTTATATCCCACTTATCTAATACAAATGGACCAGTACCTATAGGGTTTGCATAAGCCCAATCTTTATCGTGCTCTTCAAAAGCAGTAGGAGAGATATATCGAACAAAGTAGCCAATTGCTTGAAGAGAACTTGAATTCCATTCAGTTAAATTTAGTTGTATGGTGTTTTCATCAATAACATCCATAGATGAAATATTTTCTACTTCAGTTCGCTTATTCTCAATGTATTTTTCAATATTCCATTTTACAGCTTCCGCATTAAAATCTGTTCCATCATGAAACTTAACCCCATCATGAAGCTTGAAAGTAATAGTCTTTGCTTCAGCATCTGTTTCCCAACTTTCTGCTAACCAAGAAACCATATTCCCTTTTTCATCAAAATGTAACAGTGCTTGGAGAACAGGATCTAAAAATGGTAATGGTCCATTGTTCGTTACTTCAGCTGGATACCCAATAATTTTTGGATTCGTTCCTAATGCTACCATTAAAGTATCTCCACCATTTTCATCACCTGAGTCAACTGCACCAGATTCATTCGTTGTTTTTTCTCCTGAACAACCAAGAAGTAATACTGAAATAGAAAGAAAGATTACTAACATCAAAGATAACTTACTTTTTAATTTCAAAATTGTACCCTCCTTTAAGACTATTAACTAATCAAAACATTATAAATGTTCTGATAATTTATGATAAAAAGTATGAACTCAGTGGGCCCTACTGAACTCACTACTTTCTATTCAATAAAGAAAAAGAATTCATTTTAGATGCTTACCATTCCATATAGTGGAATGGTATTCAAATATTAGAACAAAAAAATTGTTATTGCTTAACCTGTAGTATCGTACCATCAACATTCCATTATATGGAACGATATTCAATTTATTACCAAAACTCTTACTGCTCTTTTAAATGAAATTAAACATTCATTCCACTATGTGGAATACCATTCTTGATTTTATTCAAAAAATAACATACTATGTAACTAATTAACGTCATTCTATCACACTAGTTTTACGAGTTCAATAAAACGCTTACATTTTTAGTTTTTTATTTTTCGACTTATTTTTCAAAGGAGGTAAACAAATGACAAGTAATTCAAATGTAATATTAAAAACGATAATGGTACTTAAAGCATTTACAGATAAGCAAACCCAATGGGGTGTTAATGAACTTTCAAGATACTTAGATTTCCCGGTTAGCTCCCTTCATCGAATCCTTAAAACCCTTAGAGAAGAGGAAATATTACAGGTTCACCCTCAATCTGGTAAGTATATCTTTGGTTCCGAGTTGGTTCGAATATCGTCAATAGTGAATTCCAAATCTGATATAAAAGTAATAACTGAGCCAAATTTAAAAAGATTATCACAAACATTGGATGAAACTATTTATTTAGCATTATATTATCCCCAGCATATGAAACTTTCTTTCGTACACAATGTTCAGAGCTCTGCTGCCCTTCAGTATTTACTTGAACTCGGAGTGTTACAACCAATTCATATTGCTGCAAGTGGCAAAGCAATTTTAGCTTTTCTATCACATGAAGAAATTGAAAATATCTTAGAGCAAGAAGGTGTTGGAGAAACAGAAAAAGTGACGATTTTAAGCGATCTTGATATCATTCGGCAATTAGGTTATTCATTTTCTGAAAGTGAACGAAAGCAGGGGTCTATAGGAATAGGTGCACCAATTTTCAACTCAAATAACCTTGTTATTGGTAGTATTATTTGTGCCATTCCAGCTAATCTTTATGATGAAAGTAAGAAGGATTTTATTGTTCAACAAGTAGTGAAGGAGGCTAATAATATATCCTATAATCTTGGGTGTCAACGGTGAATAGACATTTAAGTGGTCTGTCCTATGAAAAATTTCCTTATACTTCTAATTACCTGACTAATTTAGTTATTAATTACACATTTCCTCAGTTGGACATTTCGTTATATTTTGGAATAAGAAAGCTTCAATCCCTCACCTACCAAGGAATTGAAGCTTTTCACCCATAGCTTAAAACTTCACCAGTCCGTCTACTTTTACTGGCTGTCCAGTGTTTAATGAAATATTTCCTGCAATCCCAGTTAGTATTGACATGGCTCCGTCTACATGGGAAGCCGCTCGGTTAAATTCATCTTCTAACGGTGTACCAAAAAGATCTTGTAATAAGATTGGGTCACCACCACCGTGGCCACCTTCACCTTCTCCTATTTCTACCTCATACGGTTCACTAAACATCGGCATGACAGTAATTGATTTTTCCTCTAGTCTTCCTTCATCCTCTTTATTTCCACCTGAATTAATATATGATTGCTCACGAACACGCACTTCGATTCTACCTTTACTTCCATTAAATGAAACAATATAGCCTTCCCATGGTAAATAAGCATTTAACGAATAATTTAAAATAGCTTTATTTTTGTAGTGGACCATCACGCCTAATGTATCTTCAATACTAATGCCATCACCAAACACACTTTGATCACGCTGATAGCCATCTTCTTTTTCGGCATCTAAATACATTGCTTTTAAATGTTTGTTTTCTTCTAGATTAATAGCAAACGGATCATTCTTGGCCACTTCACTTCCATGTGCCCGTTGATAAAAATTCGTTACTCCCCTTGATTCCGCATTTTCTCTACCATAAAAACGTAATCCACCTAGGGCATAGACTGTCTCTGGTGTTGTCCCTAACCAGAAGTTAACTAAATCAAAATGATGTGTAGACTTATGAACTAACAAGCCACCACTATTTCGCTTATCTCGATGCCATCTTCGGAAGTAATCTGCCCCGTGCTGAGTATTTAATGCCCACTCAAAATTCACCGAAAATACTTCACCGATCACATCGTCTTTAATTAACTCTCTTATTTTCGTATTATGTGGTGCATAACGATAGTTAAAAGAAACGCGAACTTCTCGACCCGTTTTCTTAACTGTATCAATAATCGCCTGACATTTCTCGGCATCGGTGGTCATTGGTTTTTCGGTAATTACATCACACCCTAGTTCTAATGCCTTAATAATATACCTATGATGGGTTCGATCGACGGACGTAACGATCACCGTATCTGGTTTTTCTTTAGCAATCATTTGTTCAAAATCTTCAGCAAGATACGTCACGATTTGCGGATGATCATATTTTTCTTCCAATAAACGGTTTGCATAATTCATTCTCGTTTGATTCATATCACAAAACGCAACTAGTTGACTTGTTTCCCTAAAATCACGGACAACCGCACCATAGAAATATTCTGCTCTTCCACCAGTTCCGACTAATACATATCTTTTTACCATAACAAAAACTCCTTATTGATAATTTGCTTAACATACCTGAAGGCGCTTTCAAAATTCACAACCTCCCTATTACAATGTAAGCATTTACTTATTTCAATTATATTTAATAGTTCTTTACCTTTACATATAAAAATCCGATCTCTTTTTCTAAATAACAGTGTTGTTTATCTTATCAAAAAAGTAGAGAAGGATATCCTTGATTACACGATGATTAATCTTCTTTTACAGCCGTTAGTATAAAATGCCATCAATCATGGGATTGACCACAAAGAAACGCCTGGTAAAGGGGTTTTAACGATTTCTTAAATTATTTGTCTAACTTTTTGGGTTCATTTCATATTAGGTCGGCTTCTTATATGTTATGTACGTCTTCAATCTGTGGATTGGCTAAAACAATAGCCCTTCCCCCGTACTTTCTCTCTATATGCAAATCCCCCCACCTACACATAAGATGCAGGATCTCCTTTAGACTCCAGCCGTAGTCTGTTAACTCATACTCAACTTTTGGTGGAACTTGATTGTAAGAAATGCGTAAGATGACACCTTCCTCTTCAAGCTCCCGAAGTTGCTGTGTTAACATTTTTTGAGTAATTGCAGGTATCAAGCTTTTCAATTCATTGGTACGTTTATTGCCAAATGTTAGATGAAAGAGAATCACAGGTTTCCACTTCCCTCCAATTACCTCCAAAGTTGCCTCTACAGCAGTGTTGAAAATCTTTTCATGGTCCTTCATTACATACTCGCCTCCCTTTTCCGAATATTTGGACACAGGTCATTGGTAAACATCAGATGAATTGGAGCCATTAAATGTCCGTCTTTGAACATTATAACTGCAAGCAAAATATTGCGCTATCCTGCCCTCGTTAATTGAATAACTTATAGTATTACTTACAATAATCCCTTCTCTTATTCAAGAATATGTCCCAATAAACAAAAAGACACCATCCTAAAAACACGCCTTATTGTGCATGCCATGCGCAACATTTAAAAAGCACCTGCACTAAATGTGCAGGTGCTTTCACCCCATTCTATATGTGTATTATGCACTTTTCTGAGCACTTACTTTTATACTTGTTTTATTAACTCCCTTATGATTTAGGATTAAGCAAAAAAGGGAGAGAATAGATAATAATAGAAAACCTAAAACATAATCTCCTGCTAAATCTTTTGTCAAGCCAAGGATAATTGGAGGAAAAAAGCCTCCAACTCCTCCAATTGCACCGACAATCCCTGTTACCGCACCTGTATTTCCATTAGAGATTTCAGGTACCATCTTGAAAACCGCACCATTTCCTATCCCTAACAATATAGAAATGATCAAACAATTTATACTAAACAAAAGGAAGTTTTCCATAGTAAAAGCAATGAACACCCCACATAATGTTACTCCACTAAAAACTAGAGTCAACAACCCTTTTGCTCCAAAACGATCGGAAAGATAGCCACCAACTGGACGTATAAGCGTCGCCAATACGACAAAAATAGCTGTTATTATTCCAGCTTCAAGAGCTGAAATACTAAAGAGATCATTCAAAAATGTAGGTAAATAAATACTGAAAGTCACAAAAGTTCCAAATGTAAGGAAGTAAAAAACCGATAAATACCATGTTTCTTTAAACTTTAATACAGAAAGAGACTCCTTTAAAGTCTTATGTTTACTTGTTACTTTTACATCTTTTGTTCCTACCCAGAAAAGAATTGACATACATGCCATAGCAATAGAAAGGCTCCAAAATACCCATGAAAGACCATAAGAGCTAAAAATGGATGGTATCAAGAAATTTGCTACAGCTGATCCTAAATTCCCCATCCCTGCAATTCCTAAGATCAAACCTTGTTTTTGTGGAGGATACCATTTGGATACATAGGTTATGGAAATAGCAAATGTTGTTCCTGCCATCCCGATAAAGAATGCCCAAAATAACAACATGATAAAAGAATCTGCAAAACCTGCTCCAACCATGGGTAAGACTAGCAGTAACATAGTCAGCGCAAAAATCCTTCTCCCGCCATATCGATCTGTTAAAATCCCCATTGGAATACGCATTACAGACCCCAATAATACTGGGGTAGCAATTAGAATGCTTTTTTGAGTAATACTTAACTCATAAATTTTTTGAATTTCTGTAGCAATCGGTGCAAAAACCGACCATACGGTAAATGAGACAATCATTGACACAGTTGATAAAACTAATACCGATGTTTGACCATTTGTATTCTTCATAAAGACCACCTTGTAATTCTCTTGGTGCTAAATGTTTAAGTTCCCAAGATACTATTTAACACAAATTAAAATCATATTTATTTACAATTTTCGTCGAGTACCGTTATTGATCAACAATGATAAGAATGGTTATTTCAATTACTCATCAATATATAACAGGAGATTTTTTTGAAAATACTACTCTTATTACTAATATTAAGAATGATAAATGGCCGATGTTTTTCATTATGATTCCCTCCTAAATTATCTGAACTTTTTGTTAATATAAAAATATCACTTCTTTTTATATCTTCACATTCTTATGTAAGGAAATATAACACAGAATTTTCACAAGAATGCGCACCACTCATTTTTAAAGATAATTTTCAATGTGATTATCCAAGTAAAAAGCTAAAGAAAAACAAATGTTGAGATTAATTCCATACATAAGCTAATTTATTTAAATACAGGGGCAACCTTTTACCATTACATGAATCGAACACAAATGAGAAAAGAGCCTTCCACTCGGTGGAGGCTCTCTTCTCACTTTTTCATCTATCATTTCTTCTTTTCGAACTAATTCTCAAATCTTCGGGTTATACCCCAGTGATTTTTGTGAATAATAAAGATTGTTAAACAAGAAAATAAGGAGGACTTATATGCAACAGAATCAACAAGCTAAAGAGAATTTAGGTCCTATTATGAAACAAGAATTTGCCGGAACTGATGCACAAAAAGTAAAACAAGAAATTCAAAAAGATGTAAGCAAAGGACAAGGTGCAATGACTTCACGAGAGGCAGGAGCAATGCGAGAATAAAAACCACTCAGAGTGGTTTTTTATTCTTGTGCTGCAATTTTAATGATTAAGTAAGGTTGGTTTGAAAAAACAACCCAAGCTTGAGCGTGAATATCTTCTCCGGTCTAATAAAATAATACCTAACCTCAATAATACCAAGGACTAAAAACGTTTTTTTCTAACGGTTTAGTTTGGATAATTTGATTTCCCTTCTAACCCATTAATTAATTCATCATCCATCAGTTGTTTTGTTTTATTTGTCAGTAACATAACCGAACTTTCTCTCGTTTCGGTTAGATATCTTTTCTCCCAATTATAAAATGTTGGCCCATCTCCAAACATTCTCAGATTTCTTCTTACAGTTTCTAACGTATAAAAAGTTAATGAAACATTCGTAAGACAATCATTATCATAGTAACCTTGCCACTTATCATAGGTTGGCTTTTCCATTATATCCATCGTTTCTTTTATCTCTTGCATTGCATCATTTAAAAGCAAATATGCATCTAGATATTCTTTTGTTTGAAACTTTTCAAATGCTTTTGTAAAAGAATAAAGTGCCTTGCAACCATTCTTATGAATCTGCACTTGAATGAGTAACTGATCATGTATTCTTTTTTGTTCCACAGTACTGGCTTCTCCTACCAAAGCCTTAACAGTCTCCAATAATGATTCCCAGATAGATAGTTTTCCTTCTACCTTATTTTTGAACCAGTCAAATTGTTTTTTTAAATCAGTTTTTCCTGTTGCCCAATATACATTTTTAGCACTCTCATTCCCTTGAGAAACGATCCATTGTTTAGCAAGATTTCGGATTGTAAAATGATAGAATTGTTCACCAGCTCGTTCATCGTCAAAGTTACCATACTGAATAATGGCATCAAAGTAAGCATTCATATATTTAATCATTTCTTCAGTATATGAAGGATAGTATTGGGAAACGTATCCGTTTAGAAATTCAGCAGAATCCATTTTCCCTTTATTCCATAGTTGACTAACAAAATCTAAAAAATAGAGGTGTGGTCTAATATTTCCACAGTTTACAATCAAGAACTCACACACGTCGTTGTCAAAGGCCTGACTTAGCTCATCATTCACGAAAGCTGTTGTGTTAGGCAGCATCGACAAATGATTTGAAGCTTGAAGATCATAAAATGTTACATGATAGTAGATACCATGAGGACCTTTTTCGTGTTTGGAAGGAATAGAAGGGATTCTAGGATTGTGGCTCCCTTGTCTTCTCGTTACCATTTTCCCATACCCACTATCTGCCCAAATTTTGATAACTCCTTCAGGCAATTCTAATAATCCCTTTTTATACAATTCAGTTATTTCTCCGTATAGATTGACACAGCAAACAGGATCTCTTTCATATTCTGCAATCATTTCGTATTGGTCCCTCATAATCTTGGAAATGAGTGCTCCTCTTTTCTCGTCGGTATCAAAGGTCGGATCATCTATCCAAAATGGACGATCTCCCTGTCCTCTAAAACCGATATTCCAAATCACCTTATCATTTTGCTGTTCGATTATCGCATCGTTCCATAACTTTTTGAATAAGGTTTCGTTTTCGATATATGAAGCATTTTCATTAGGGTAAACTCTGTTAAACATTTGGGCACCAAGTGGCTCTGCATGGTGATGTGTAATCCATAGTCCCATCTCACTAGCGATATTTTTATAGACTGGATTTTCAATATCTGTTCCAGGTATTACCATATTTCCGTTACATCGCAATAATGCCTCGAATACCATTTCCCATACAATGGTGTTAGAATTCTTATATTTCCACTTCGAAATGAGAACCTCATCATTGATAAACCAACCTCTAAATTTAATTTTAGCTACACCAGAAAGAATGTCGACTGGGTTAATTTTCACCATTGTTTTTATTGAAGGTTCACAGTCATTCCAAAACCAAAACTTATCAACACCAAGAAATTTTTCACTTACATAAAGCATGCCATAGATAATTCCTAATTCATCAGATGCAACCACTCTCATTTCAGATAAATCGTCGGAGAACTGAATAGAGTACTGTTCAGTTTTCAGGTTGTCATCATTCCTTTCATCCAGAACGAAAAGAATGGTGGTATTTCCCTGGCAACTATTTCCTTGAAATACTTTATCCTTGTCTCTAGTTAAGACTTTTAAAAAATGATTAACACTTTTTAATTCTGGACCTTGATAATCAAGGCATGTTTCCTTGTTAAATATAAAGTAGTTTTCATTATTCATTAGTTAGTTCCTTTCTACCTTTCACAAAAACGATCAGTTTGTAAGTGTTTACATTTAGTTTAATAGGTTTTAGGCTTTACATTAATTGAAAATCTAGACAAGAATGTTTAAAAAACAGAGGTAAATAACTTAATTCTTCATGAGTGTTGCTGCTACGACTGCACTTGGCAAAGTTTTTACTAGTTAGTCCTTAGTCTAAAATGTAATCTCAAATTGATAAGCGCTCATAAAAATACCTTCCCTTTCAAATATTATTGGGATATGATCATAGCTAAAATAAATGATATTCATTAAGAAAGGTTTTTGTAATGGAATACAAATACGAGTTGGTAAAAACCGATGATCATTTGCCTATTAAAGTCATTCTCCATACCTCAGATAAACAACTTTTCATCCCACGACATTGGCATGAGAATGTAGAAATATCGTATGTTCTAGCTGGAAAGATCGATCAAATTTATATAGATGGAAGGGAGTATAAATCTCGACAGGAAGATATTGTTTTAATAAACTCAAATTCTATTCATTCATTTTCCGTTAGTATGGGAAAGGATCGGAAGGCTGCTACAATTTTTATAAGCTATGAATTTATGAAATCAATCGATACAAATTATGATCAAATAGTATTTGACTGTGTTTCGATCGATGAAAAGGACCCGATGAGATTAGCCAAATTTGCTGAGTTACGTCTACTTCTAGACTCGATTGTTACGTCTTACCTTACGAAGGATAATGACTCTCTAGCTCACATTAATCTGACTGGTCTATCCTATCAATTGGCTTATTTATTACTAAAAAATTTCAAGGTGACTAAAAAACACAGTACAAGTATCCAAACAAACAAATACTTAGACCGATTAACAGCTATCACTAATTACATAAAAGAGAACTACAATCAGGATTTATCCATTGATTTTCTTTCATCTAGGTTTAATTTATCTGCTGAATATTTTTCTCGATTTTTTATCAAGCATCTTGGCATGACTGTACTCAATTATATTCATACCATTCGTCTTGAGAAATCGTTTCCTGTTCTCATGAATACTGATTACCCGATTATTCAAATTGCATTAAAACATGGCTTTCCAAGTGAGAAATCCTACACTAGAGTGTTTAAAACTGTTTATCAGATGACACCACATCAATACCGAAAACAACACACGAACAAATAATATTTTTCTAGCATCTATTTTTTGATCAGGATTTGACCATTATTAAGCTAGAAAAAGACAAGTTTTTAAGATAATAATTATATAAACTATTAATGTAAGCGCTTTAACAATCTTATCTAAGGGGGTAATAATATTGTTTGAAGGTATGAAAAAGCATGCAAAAACAGTTATGTTAAGTACGTTAGTTGCTGGTACAACCCTTTCTTTTATGTCAGAAACAAATGCTAATGAGATGAAAACACAACCAACATCCTACAGAACTGTAACAGAAATTGAAGATTGGGGAGCAGCTATTACGAAAGTAATTGTAGACCTAGGGAAGCCAGTACTAAAAGATGCTGTCTCAACAGACACTTTTAAAGTACATGTAGCAAGGAGTGACAGCCGTTTATCTAATCCGTTTTTAGAGGAAGGTACTCGTAAGATCACGAATGCCTATGTAGCTAATAAAGATGGATCCAAAGCACTTAAAACAGGAAAGTACGTTGTGTTAGAAATGCAGATTGGCCCAAATATCTCCTTAGGTTCCGCTATTAACTATGATTGGGCAGGCTCAGGATATAATGACTGGAATGACAATACCTATACAATCACGCAACAAAAGGATATTGAAACTCCTGCGGGGACCCTTTCAGGATTAGTCGTGGACACATTTAACGGTGGAGTAAGAGAACTCGTTGATGACTTTTCAACAGAAAAGGCTACATATGAGGATATCACATTAACTTACGCTGACTATACCCCAGTAAAAGATAAAGGCAAAAACCCATTAATCATTTGGTTACACGGAGCTGGTGAGGGTGGAACAGACCCTACGATCGCTATTTCTGGAAACAAAGCAACCAACTTTGCATCTAAGGAAATTCAATCATATTTTGATGGAGCATATGTGCTTGCTCCTCAAACACCGACCTTTTGGATGGATGGATTCACTGGCTTTGGTGATGGCACATCAAAATATGAGGATGCTTTAATGTCCTTAATCAAGGACTATGTTGCCCAAAATAAAGATATTGATCAAGATAGAATTTACATTGGCGGAGATTCCAACGGTGGGTATATGACAATGCTGATGATCCGTGATTATCCTGATTACTTTGCAGCAGCTTTTCCAACCTGTGAGGCCCTAATTGACACACTCATCACAGATGAAGACATTGAAAACATGAAGAACCTACCAATTTGGTTTGTCCATGCTAAAACAGATAATGTGGTCCCGGCTGATCAATACGTTATTCCAACCTACAATCGCTTAGTCGAAGCCGGAGCAAGGAATGTTCACCTTTCTCTATTTGATAACGTAGTAGATACTTCAGGATTATACAAAAACGATGATGGCACCCCATACGAATATAATGGGCATTGGTCATGGATTTATGTGTATAACAATGATGTGATGAAAACCATTGATGGTAAAGCAGTATCACTTATGGAATGGCTCGCTAATCAAACTTTAAATAAGTGAGAATGTAGATAGATCAGTAGTTTCATAATTAAGCTTCAGTTATTTAATTAGGTTATACTAATTATTTTATTACAGAGTCCTATCTGCTAACATAAAATCGAGCTTAGGCACATCGCATATTGAGATGTGCCTGATTCCTTGTTTGGATAATTGAAATATTAATCTGTCCATGTATTGTACTTAGATATGTAAACTTAATATGGAGGAAATGATGAAGAGGAAATGATGAAATAATTAAATCCTACACCTATAAATCAGATCGCCCACGAAATAGGCTACGGAAACTTAAGTTTTTTCTATAAAAAGTTTCATGAGTATTTTGGCATTAAGCTTAATGAGTATATAGAAAACGATCACAGGATGGGGAGTCAAATGGTAGGGAATTAATCGAGGTTAACTCAATAAGTTGAAGGGAATACATAAATAGTAAAATGAGAGGCTAATGAGATTTTCACGACTAAAATTAATGAATCAACGTACCAACAACACCAGCACCCAAAATTACTACAACAGGATGAACTCGAAAATATAATAAAGAAGTCAATGATATACCGAAGATGAATAGTAGACTAATCATATCCCAGGAGATTGTGGTTGAGATTACACCATTTGAGATGGCAAACTGAATCGCTGCATAGATAATTAGGCTAGTTACAATAGGTCGTAATCCATAAAAAGCAGATTTTACAAGTTTGTTAGTATGCAATTTATAGAAAAATAGGGCAATAACTAAAATAAGGATTAAGGATGGTAAACTCATAGCAATAGAAGAGATAATAGCTCCTGGTAATCCTGCAACCTTATACCCTACTATTGTTGCACTATTAGAAGCAATAGATCCTGGGGTCATGCCCGCTAAGGCAACCGCATCTGTAAAATCAGTTGTTGTGATCCAGCCCTTACTTGTTACCGCCCTTTCTATTACAGGAAGCATGGCATAGCCTCCACCAAATGATACAGTCCCGATGATAAAAAATAGAACAAATAATTGTAATAGCATGACAAATCCTCCTTACATTCCTACCTGTTGGTTAACCGAGTCCGTCTTATTCTTAATCTCTTTTTCTTCATCATTTTTTTCAAACCTTACAATCATACCTAATTTTTCTTTGATTTTAATAATCAGAATTCCTAATAAAGCACCTAAAAAGATCACGAAAATTGGATGCCAGTGAAAAATCAACATAGCTAAAACCATACTAAGTGCTAATGTAAACGTTGCCTTATCCAATAACGATGTCCTGGCGATTTTTATCCCCGCGTACACAATTAAGGCGACAGTTGCAGCTCGAATACCAAAAAATGCTGATTCAACATATGGATTTTCCTGAAAGCTAGAGAGCAACCCACAAAGCACAAGTACAATAATAAAGGTTGGAAGTAAAGTTCCTAACGTTGCAGCAATAGCTCCTCTTATACCAGCAATTCGGTGACCGATAAAAGTTGCTGCATTTACTGCTATTGCACCTGGTATTGTCCCTGCAATGGCAAACACATCTGTAAGATCCTCACTTTTTACCCAATTCTTTTTATGAACAACTTCTTTTTCAATTAAAGGAATCATGGCATAGCCACCACCAAAAGTAACAGGTCCGATCTTGAAAAAAGACCAAAAAAGTTGAAAGACTTTTTTCCATTCTTCCTTCATATATACTCCTTCTTCCTCATTTTTATTTTATTAGTATATTGTTTTCTTAGTGGATTCATTTTATCTACTACTACGATATCACGGTTGATAGCAAAGGTAAATTGCAACAAATGCATAGGATATAACAGGTGGTTATACGTAACTAAGCATACCTGACAAGTGGGTTATAGAACATCAACTCTCAGAATATAAAAAAGCTCCAACCTTTTCATTAAAAAGACTGGAGCTTTTAAGACAGTAAACTACTAGATAATTTTTACTTTAAAATAATAATGTGTGAAAGTATCTCCTAATTGCTTAATTATTTTTTTTATAGAATCTAGTACGTTCATCTGAGATAACACCTTTCCAGTTCAAACCAAATGCAAAGTCATAAACATTTCCTTCTAAATCCTTATAACATTCCATATCATGAGGTACGTCTTCACATTGCTTCTCCACTGTTTTCATATGTGCAGGCATTTGCATTGGTAACAGTCCTAAAGGTTCTACCTCTCCTGTTATAATTTCTAAAAGTGCTTGGTCCTGTACTCCAAAGTTCACTAGAAGTCCATCAATTTCGCTTTCAAACTCAGAAACTATGGCTGGGTTTGATAAGAGCATTGAAACAATGACCGGTTTACCTTTCATCGCTTCTTTTGTTTTTAAGACTAAATCCAAATCTGCTTCATTCCTAGTTTCAACAGAGTTCCCTTTATACGAACGATTAGACACCTCACGTTGGTCACCTGCAATGCTATTTTCACGTGCATCTAGAGCTGTGTATGGACGATATTGAAGGCTAATCGGCACATATCCACTTCCTCCATTTTCACGATCTTCTCTACTGTATCCCCCTCCGGAATCAGGTCCGTAAATACAAACTAAAGCGAAATCTGCTTTTTCTGGATCATCTGTTATATTTACATACTTGTTAACCACATCTAGATTGATCGGGTAATCAGTTTTAGCAGGAATTTTATTTCCAAACCAATCGACTTGTTCAGGATAATAACGTTTAGGTATATATACAGTTTTTCCTTTTTGTAGAGGTAAAACCTGCCCCTTATTTTTCAGCATTACAATTGATTGTAATTGAACCTTATATCCTTCCTCCATGAACTCAGGATTACCTACTATTTTCGTACTTTCCTCTGCTTCAAGATATGGATTTTCAAAAAGTCCAGTACGAAAAATATTTTTCAGCAATTTTACAGCTGATTGCTCAAAGCGTTGACGCATAAATGCTTCCCCATGCTCTTGAACTCCCATTTCATACGCTTCTAAAACAGGTCCAACTTCATTATTACCTCCGAATTGATCAACACCAGCCATGATTAGCTTATAATGGCGTTCAGCCACTGAAAGATGCTCTACTCCCCAAGGTTTACCAGCAAACAAATCAACGTTTTCTGGTTCATCAGCGGTAATAAGCCAATCGGTACAGACGACCCCATCATATTCATATTTATTACGCAACAAATCTTGGATTAGATAGGAATTGTAGGAATTACCCACATTTTCTCCATTTACCTCATCTTGTTTAAATGAAATGGTGTAATATGGCATAACAGCAGAGGCAGCTTTCGTTTTTCCCTTTAATTTAAAAGCTCCATCAATAAATGGAGTTAAGTGCTCATCAAAATTATTTCCCGGGTACACTGCGTATTTGCCGAACCCCCAGTGTGCATCACGACCAGCTTCACCAGACCCACCGCCAGGCCAGTGTTTAACCATCGTGTTAACACTGTCATAACCCCATCCTTCAGAAATTTCACTATCACCCTCAGATGTTTGAAAACCGTCGATGTATGCTCTGCCTAAATCTGTGGATAATTTTGAGTCTTCTCCAAATGTTCCATTAAACCTGTACCACCTTGGATCAGTGGCTATGTCTACTTGAGGTGATAATGCTGTTGTAATACCAAGTGCACGATATTCTTTAGCTGCAATTTCACCAAATTTCTGTACGAGTGTTGGATTAAAGGTAGCTGCCAGGCCAAGGCTCTCAGGCCACATTGAAATCTTTCCTCCTGCACCTTCATTAAATTCTTTACTAGAATCGCTACCATGACGAGGATCAGAGCTGTTGTTAGCCGGAATCCCCATTCCAACTCCTTCAACTATAGCTTGAACTTCGTTATTCCATCTGGCTGCAACTTCCGGAGATTCAACTGTTGTGATGAGAACATGACGTAGATGGTCGTTTGTTAAAAACTCCTTTTGTTGATCTGAAAGCTCCCAGGGTTTTACCCCACTCTCATCAAATGATTTACCATTATATGTACTTGCGAAGAAGCCTCTTGTTGCTGCAGGAATGGATTGATGACGGCTATATAACATTAATCCAGCAATTTGTTCAATTGTCATCTTTGATGCAAGATCTTTTGCTCGTTCTTCCACAGATAAACGCCAATCCTTATATGGCTCAAGGTTCCCACTTTTATTTAAATCCTTAAAAAATAGGCCATCCTCTTCTAGTATCTTTATACCTGATTGAGTGGAGTAGCCTAATTTCGGACCTTTTTTATTTGTAATATATTTTATCATGACAATTATCCTCTCTATAAAAAAATAAACAACTACAGCCAAAAAAGTATATTTCTCCCTCATAAGTACTTTCATAATATGAATAGAATAATGAATCATTAGAAACATGGATTGACTCTAATTAACGTGAGTCAATCCATATTTATCTTAGCTCACAACCGTTTTTTTCTGAACGTCATTTAATTGTTGAATCATATCCTGTAGCTTTTCTTCTGTAAAGTTACCGTCACTAAAGTTTGATAGAGCTCGCAATGGCATATATTTCATCATTGCAGCCATCATTTCAGAAAATTCTCCTTCATCTTCAGCCGCAGCTGCAAATGGGCTTCCTTCTTGTGCTTTGACTAGTAGTTCTTTCGCAAGTGGTGCTAAATTAGGGTTTGCAAGTAGGTCGCCTACTGTTGTATTACGATGAACCTGTAATGGAAGGTCTACCGTAGATTCAACTTGAACTTTTTCTATTAAAGCAATATCTTTAGAATTCTTCCCTACCAACAGTTCAAATTCTCCACTTTCTACATGCCAATCTTTTAATTCTGTATTGTAATAAGCAAATGAACGCTTATCTAAAGTAAACATAACTGTTTTTTCCTCACCAGGCTGAAGTTCAACTTTTTCAAACCCTTTTAATTCCTTTTCAGGTCTGCTTATGCCACTTTCTACATCTTTTACATAAAGCTGAACAACTTCTTTACCAGCAACATCTCCTGTATTTTTCACATCCACTGTAACAGTGAGTGTATCTGTATCTTTTATATCTGTTGAACTTACTGATAGATTGCTATATTCAAACGTTGTATAGCTTAATCCATATCCAAATGGGAATAATGGCTCTACATTTTTTGTATCATAATAACGGTAGCCTACGAAAATACCTTCACGGTACTCCACTTTGTCCCCATCTCCTGGGAAGAACAGGTAAGAAGGATTGTCACTTAATTGCTTAGGAAATGTTTCAGCAAGCTTACCACTTGGGTTTGCATCACCAAATAGGATATCCGCAATCGCCCCACCAAGTGCTTGACCTCCAAGATAGCCCTCAAGTAGTCCTTTTACTTTGTCTAACCAAGGCATTTCAATTGGGGATCCATTACTTAGAACAACTACGATGTTTGAATTCACTTCAGCAACAGCTTCAATAAGACGTTTTTGATTTTCAGGAATGTGTAAGTGTACACGGTCATATCCTTCAGATTCATAGCGATCTGGTAAGCCCGCAAACAAAATAACTGTATCTGCTTGTGAAGCCACTACTTTTGCCTCTTCAATTAATGCTTCATCGATTGCATCTTTATCACGATAGTAGCCTTGAGCATAAGAAACATTTGCTGTTGACCCAGCTGTTTTCTCGATTTCCTCAACAATATTTTCTAGCTTTGTTGGTTTAATATGAGAGCTTCCTCCACCTTGATATCTTGGTGCCTTTGCAAATTCACCGATTACAGCAATATTCCCTGACTTTTTAAGCGGAAGGATGCTATCTTCATTCTTTAATAGCACCATGCTTTCTCTAGCTGTTTCTCTAGCAAGCTGATGATGCGCTTCTTTATCATATGTTGCATTTTCTTTCTTTTCTTCAACTGCTTTAAAAATGATCCGTAAAATACGCTCAACAGCAGCATCAAGCTTCTCTTCAGATAATGTACCATTTTGAACCGCTTCGATAACCTTATTCTCCCCGATCCCTTTTGATGCCGGCATTTCGAGTTCTAGACCATTCGCAAGAGCAACATCACGTTCATTTACTGCTCCCCAGTCTGAAACAACAAATCCTTCAAAGCCCCATTCTTCTTTTAAGATTTCATTTAGTAGATAGTTATTTTCAGAGGCAAACTCTCCGTTAACTTTATTGTAAGAACACATGACTGTCCATGGCTGTGATTGCTTAACCGCTCCTTCAAAGCTAGCTAAGTAAATTTCTCGGAATGTTCTTTCATCAACGATTGCATCCGTTGACATTCTACGGTGCTCCTGGTTATTCGCTGCAAAGTGCTTTAACGATGTTCCAACTCCTTGACTTTGCACACCTTTAATATGATTAGCTGCCATTTCTGATGAAAGATAAGGATCTTCAGAGAAATACTCAAAGTTACGTCCACATAAAGGAGAACGTTTAATATTTGCACCAGGTCCAAGGAGAACCGCAACATCCTCTGCTTGGCATTCTTCCCCTAAAGCTACACCAACTTTCTGAATTAGATTGCGATCCCATGAGCTAGCCATTCCTGCAGCTGACGGAAAGCATGTTGCAGGTACACTATCAAATAATCCTAAATGATCTGCTCCCATTTTTTGTTTCCGCAATCCGTGTGGACCGTCTGTAACCATAATAGATGGAATACCTAAACGTTCAATTCCTTTTAAATTCCAAAAGTCCTTTCCTGAACATAGGCCCGCTTTTTCTTCTAATGTCATTTGTGATAGTAGAGCTTTAATATCTTTCGTCATCATAATCCCTCCATGAAAATTCATATAAGTAACCGCTTTCTATACTGATTATTATAAATAATGCTCACACTTTACTTTGGTATTATTTTAATTTTCTTGGCTATATTTTAATATTATTTATTCAATGTGTTATGATTTTAATATTAATGGAAGGAGGCTGCTATAATGCTTCAGAATTTACCGTATATTTGTAAACTAATTTATGAATCTTTTAACATTCCTGTTATTTACATAAATGAACAAGATGCATTGGAGTTAGAATTCGGTTTTCACAAAATCGACCATCTATTTACATCCCAACAAGAAATGTTGGAGCCATTTTACTTAAACAAAGATCTTTTCCCCTTCCCATTATTCGTCACAACGGAATACTATGAAAATTATTTTTTGATTCAAGTGAGAGATCATAATCAATACAAAGGGACAATGATCGTCGGCCCTACTCTTCCTTCTGAACTTAGCAATGAAAGACTAGGTGCACTGATGAATGATTTGCCTGTCCAAAAGGATCTAGGTGAGAAACTCGTCCATTATTATGAATTACTTCCTCGCATATCAAATATGAAATTGATTAACCTCAGCATGCAGCTGTATTATATGCTCTATCAAAAAACACTTGATCCGGCAGATATCATTCTTAAAAATATAGAAGTAGGGGAACACCTATTACCTAATGAGGATCCACATGTGACAATTTCACAAAAACGTGAAAAATTGTCGTTTCACCATGATTTTATGTATGAGAAAAGGATATTTCAATATATAAAGGAAGGGAGGAAGGATGAATTTTTAAAAGTATATAAGTTAAGTCCTGAAAAAGGAGAGCTAGGGGTATTATCTAAAAAAAGTCAGGTACGCAATCGTAAAAACCTCGCCATCACTGCAATTACTCTAGCTACACGTGCAGCTATGGAAGGTGGACTCCATCATGAAATCGCCTATACACTTAGTGACTTGTATATTCAAAACCTAGAGGAATTAACGGATATTAAAACAGTTGATGCCTTTATGGAACAAGCCTTAAGCGATTTTGCTGATCGAGTACGGAAACATAAACAACAAAGATATTCTAAACCAATTAACATGTGTTTAAACTATATCTATACAAACCTTTACGAAGACCTAACCCTTACAAGTCTGGCTAACCTTGTAGACATGCATCCCAATTATTTATCATCTCTCTTTAAAAAAGAAGTAGGAATTTCAATAGCTGAATATATTCACCAAACAAAAATAGAAGAAGCCAAGTCGTTGTTGACATTTACTGACTATTCATTATTAAAAATTTCAACCATGTTAAACTTTCATGACCAAAGTTATTTTACTAAGGTGTTTAAAAAATATACAGGTGTTACGCCGAAGAAGTATAAAGATAATAACTATGTGGGTGATTAGAATAGGAATACTTATTTGGGGAACAATGCCTGATACCCATTGATTGAGTATTTTAGTTTATTTTCATTTCTATATAAAAAAGAGGATACCGAAAGCTATATTTTCGGTACCCTCTTTGTATTAGACATTCGATTGTCATTATTAATCGAGCGGTTCATCTACTTTGTTAATAGACTATAACTATTTACTTTCTACCTTTATAGGCATTTCCCTTTTCCGTTTCTAGAGCCCAGCTTTTAGAAGCTACACCAGGTACTCGCCCGTTAAGGAGAGGATCATTTGTTTTTTCCATCCAATTATTAACCTTAGCTCGGAGCTCTTCACCAATCGTAGCATAATGTGGATTTTCAATAAGATTCGTTTCTTCTAACGGATCTTTCTCCAAATCATAAAGCTCTTCCTTTGCATTTGGAACATAGAATTTTTGACGGACCTCTTCACCTGAAGGGCTTTTATGAATGTCCATTGGTAAATAAATTTCAGGACCATCTTCAAAATTTCTAACATATTTATATTTTTTTGTACGAACTCCCCTCATCGGATGATAGTTATCATGCCAAGTTAATTCAAAAAAGAATTCATTACGTTCTGTTGCCTCCGTCTCTTTTAACAAAAATGGGGCAAAGCTCTTACCGTCCAAATTTTCAGGAATAGGTAAGCCTGCTAAATCTAAAATGGTTGGCATTAAATCAATGTTACATATAATTTCATTGGTTGTAACGTTTTCACCAAAGAGCATTGGACTATAGAAAATAAGCGCTGTTTCTAATCCTGCCTCTTTCATCGTCCCTTTTGCTCTGGGGAATGCAATACCATGGTCAGTTGTATAAATAAGAATCGTATTCTCATCTAATCCTGTTTCTTTAAGGGTGTTTATTATCCGTCCGATTGCTTCGTCCAAAACTTTGACTGACCCATTCATCAAGGCAATTTCTTTTCGAACCTTTTCGGTATCAGGGAGATACTCTGGAACAGTCACTTCCTCTATTTCATCAGCAAATGGTTCATACTCATCAAATGTACGATGTGTTTCCCAAAAACCAATATTTGCAAAAAATGGTTTACTAGAATCTTTACTCTTTTCCTTTAAATACTCGATTGCTTTATCTGCAACTTGTGGTGCTCTCGAGCCTTCTATTTTTTCATAACGTTGATATCCTAGTTTGGTATTTGAACTATATGTGCCTCTTTCAGTATGTCCGATCGTTTCATGACTAAATCCAATAAGGGTTGTCTCATATCCACCTTGTTGGAGTGCCATTGGTAATGTAGAAACATCTTCGTTAATACCAAACTCATAATGGGCAAGGCCAATTAATCCATTATTATGTGGATAAAGACCTGTCAGAATACTTCCCCTACTCGGACTACATGTTGGAGTTGGGCAAAATGCTTGATCAAAGCGAACTCCTGATGAAGCTAAACGATCAATTTCTGGCGATTTTACTGGTCTGTCATAGCACCCAAGATATCTTCCTGTATCATGTGATATTAAAAATAATATATTTGGTTTTTTCATTCTATACACCATCCTATTCAATCTAAATCTATTTAATAGACAGGCTGCCAATTGTTTCTTTAATTTTGTAGGCAGCCCTTATGACAATCAAAATGTTTATTGGGTTTAAGAAGCTGGGGAAGATTCCATGATTTCCTCAATCTCAGTTTTTATAATCGAAACATGTGGACCATAAATTACTTGTACACCGTTTCCTCTAATGACTACACCTTTTGCGCCTGTTTTCTTTAGGTCTTTCTCAGATACCATCTCAGCATTATTTACCGTAACACGTAAACGAGTAGCACAGTTATCTACTTCACTAACATTTGCTTTTCCACCTAGAGCAGAAAGAATTGAAACCCCTCTTTCGTTACCATTAACATCTGCTGAAACTTCTTCTTGTTCATCCTCACGACCTGGTGTTTTATAATTAAACTTTACAATTAATGTTCTAAAAATTACATAATATAGAACAAAGAAAACCAACCCGATAACCGGTACTAATATCCAATTTGTTTTATCATTACCCTGTAGAATTCCAAACAATGTGAAATCAATTAATCCCGCTGAAAAGGTCATTCCGATTGTTAAGTTAAAAATATGAGCTGTCATGTAAGCTAAGCCCCAGAATGCTGCATGGATGACAAATAAAGTTGGTGCAATAAATAAGAATAAAAATTCTAGAGGTTCTGTAATACCTGTTAAGAAAGAAGTTAATGCAGCTGTGAAAAGAAGACCGCCAACTTTCTTTTTATTTTCAGGCTTTGCTGTATGATACATTGCTAGCGCAGCACCCATTAATCCAAACATCATTGTTAAATATTTTCCACCCATAAATCTTGCTACAACTGTATCAAACTGTTCTACATTTGGATCACCCAGCTGCGCAAAGAAAATGTTCTGTGCTCCTTGAATAACATTACCATCAACTGTTAATGTACCTCCAAGACCTGTTTGCCAGAATGGTAAATAGAAAATATGGTGTAAACCAAGTGGTCCTAATAACTTAAGAATAAATCCAAAAATAAATGACCCAAAGTAACCCGTTTTATCAACTAAATCACCTAAACCTGCAATACCTGATTGTATTGGTGGCCAAATATAAAACAATGCAATTCCTAAAAGCACTGAAATAACAGACGTAATGATCGGAATAAAACGTGATCCACTGAAAAACCCCAAAAATTGTGGTAACTGAACCTTACCGAACTTTTTGTGCAAAATGTAAGTTAATAGACCTGATAAAACTCCCCCGAAAACTCCTGTTTGTAGTGTCTGAATACCTAAAATCATTGCTTGTCCAGCATCGCCTAAATTCGTTTCTGCTATTTTTCCAGATATCTTTAATACAGCATTTAAAGTAGCATTCATAACTAGATAGGATAAAAGTGCAGCTAGACCAGCTACGCCTTTGTCAGTCTTGGCTAATCCAACCGCAATTCCTATTGCAAATATAATTGGTAAGTTTGAAAAAATCACCTGTCCGGCTGAACTCATGATTGTAAAGATTGCTTGTAACCATACTAGATCTAAAAATGGATACATAGCTATTGTATTCGGATTTGAGAATGCCCCTCCAATCCCTAGAAGAAGACCTGCTGCAGGAAGCACAGCAATTGGTAACATGATGGCTTTTCCAAACTTTTGAAATTTACTAAACATTTGATTAAACATACCTTTTCCCCTTTCTTTATCTTTATTATTATTTGAAGTATCTATTGCAAGATTTATTTCTTGATGAACTTGCATGGACACATCTTTACCAAGAATTAATTCAATCCATTCAGAGCGAATGATCGCTCCATAAACTTTCTCTATCTTTTTTAACTCATCTAAATGAACTATGCTCAAGTCATTAGCTTTTAATCGAATTCTTGAAGTACATAGTATTATTTCTTCAATGTTTTCCTTCCCACCCATTTCCTTCACAATTTCATCAGATATTTGAATGGCATTCATTTATTTATCACTCCTAACTTTTAAAAAGAAAAAGACCTAAAACGACAAGAAATAGTTTTCCTTTATCCGTTTTAGGCCTTGCCTGATTTAACAGTAACAATCCTGTATTTAATTGGTTTTTTTTAATGCTTAGAGTTCTTGTCATATATTCTTTGAATGTGTAACGTTATATATCCAATTTCTGATTCTGGAAAGCTCATACTATGCTCTGCATTTAGGAAACTCGCTAATGATGAAGCGCATTCAAAACTTTCACTATACTTTGTCTTAATAACATTTAACATATCTTTATCCATATCATGAAAGGGTTTGTTGTCTTCTAGCCTAGCTAAAGCAAAATGTAAATGTGTTAATAGGCGCTGATAGTCCATGCCCTCCCTATCTATATCAATACTTAAATGACTTGAAATAATATCAATCATATCTTGGATAATCATTGTCTTTTTAATAGATGATCCTATATTCGTTAGATTCATTTTTGCAGTATGAATATGAAGTGCTATGAATGCCGCTTCATCTATTGGAAGTGATACCCCTATTTCATTTTTCACATGCTCGATACCCCAAATAGCAATTTCATACTCTTGATGATAGAGGTTTTTGATTTCATTCACTAATCTATTCCTAATTGGAATTCCATTCTTTTCTCTCTCAAGAGCAAAGGACAAATGATCTGTTAACGCAATATGAATATGATCATTTAATTTTAATTCTAATTTTTCCTCCGCATAAGAAATAATATCTTCTGCTAAGGTAATGTGACTTTCTGGAACAGATTGTAATAGTTCTTGAAATTTCTTATTTTCTTCCTTTAGGATAAAGATTTTTTCAATTTTACTTTGGTCCACAAGATCATTTTTACTTTTTTGAAATGCTATACCTGATCCCATGACGATCTTTTCAACACCATCTTCTTTAATGACTATGGAGTTAATATTAAGGATTTTATTAATTCGCAATATCGCCCATCCTTTCCTTACTTAATAAATTCATCCTGCTACTTTATCTTTGCTATCAAAACATTCGTTTTTCCTGAAATTGCTGATTCATTATAAAATTTATCTAATTTTTTCACTTTGTCACTATTAACAACAACCATTGGTGTGATTATACTGGCCGCCTTCTCTTTAACCAATTCTAAATCAAACGTCATCAAGAGATCACCAGGTTTCACCACGTCATTAACCTCTATATGAGCTGTAAATCCTTCTCCTTGCATAAATACAGTATCTAGCCCTATATGAATTAGTATTTCCAAACCATTAGTTGATTCTATACCGATTGCATGCTTTGTAGGGAAGATTTGAGTTACTTTTCCTTCGACAGGTGAAACTACTTTCCCTTCAGTTGGAATAATCGCAATACCGTCCCCAAGCATTTTTGCAGCAAAAACTTCATCTTCCGAACTCTCAATTTTTATAATTTCCCCTTGGATTGGGGAAACAAAAACTTCCTCTATACCTTTTTTACCGATTAATTTACCAAGCATGTTTCTCTTCCTTTCTAAATAAAAAAGGCCTAAAACTAACGTAATTATTACGTAGCTTTAGGCCTTGCCTGATTTAACAGTAACAAACCTGAATATTTAATTTATGTTAAGTTCATAATAAGCTAATTTGATTAATTTATCAACATGTTTTTTTAAAATCGGACTTTAAACTATGTCTTTTATCCTATTCTGTCTATTAAAAGCTTCTAAAACCTAGCATCAGTTTTATGACGAACAACATCAGAAGTTTCTACATAAAAAGTTAACAACCGTTCTTTTAGTTTCGATAAAATCTCCGAGTATTTAGGATCATTTATTCGATTATCCCTTTCATTTGGATCTTCTTTTAAGTCATAAAGTTCATCTTCTTCATATAATCGTTTTACATATTTATAGTCTTTTGTTCTTACCATAATTGCCTTCGTATGTTCTGGTCCTTCACTACGCTGCATTTTCAATCTTGGATAGTACAATGCCCCAGGTTGTTGTTGGTCGGTGGCTTCTAATTCCATACAATGGGTCTCTCCATGTAATCTTCCACCTTGACAGAATACAGCATCACGATGTTCATTTACTTCACCAGCGATAATAGGAAGAAGCGACTTACCAAAATGGGTGTGTTCTGGTTCAATACCCAAAAGATCCTCTATTGTTGCAGGAAGGTCAATTAGTTCTACTAGCGCATCCCTTACACCTGGTTTTACCTCATTTGTTGAAGGTAGCTTTACGACAAAGGGTACTCCCGCTAAACTATCCTCAAATGTATTTTGGTTTTTTTCTACGATATTAAAATCACCAGTATAATCTCCATGATCTGAGAAGAAAAACACTGCGGTATCATCGTATATCCCAGCTTCCTTTAGAGCATCCATAATCATACCAAATTGATGGTCTACTCGTGCGCACATACCATAATACGTGGCCCTAAGTTCATCCCATTGTTCTTCTGACCATGACTCCATATTTTGATTATCTGCGATTCCTTTTAGCATGCTTGGCTTACCTTCGAAGTTTTCTGGTGGTTTCACTCTCTCAGGAAGCTTTTCACGATCTATCATACTAAACCATGGCTCTTCAACTACGTATGGAGGATGTGGGTACATTAAGGGTAGATAAATACATAACGGTTTATCTTTTGGAGCATTTTTGATACGTTCTATAGCACCTTGAATGTATCCCCAATCATAATCTGCAAAGCCTTGTAATCCATGCCCCTCTTCAAGCTTACCACCATAAAAAGAATAATAGTCAGGAGTTCCCGGCTCACCACGCCAATCATCATTAAGCTTGGCCGATGTCATTTTCATCCCTTGTTCAGGCTCGTATTTCTCATCACAATACTCTGAAAAATCTGCGTCATTTGGAATTAAATCATTTTTGCCGCCCCACCATACGTGATACCCTTTTTGTTTAAGAGTACGTAACAATACTGGATCTTCTGGCTGCATCATATGGAAAATCGTCCGGTTTCCTTTCACATGTGGATACCATCCACTCATAAAGGAACATCTACTTGGTGTACAAACTGGATTCTGACAAAAAGCGTTTTCAAAAGAGACTCCATCTGTATTTACTAATGAATCAAGATTTGGAGTGACTGCTGCTTGATTGCCTAGATGCCCCATGACATCTCCTCTCCATTGGTCAGGATTAAAAATAATAATGTTTGGTTGTTTTTTTTTCATCATAACTCTCCTAAATTAGTATTTTCTCTAGGATTTTCTAGCCGCAATTTCTGCAACAATGCTAGCATATTTGGCACTATCTAATTTATGAAAAGCAATAGCTATCATGCCTATCACTGCAGCTATAACAGGTACAATTGTGACTGAGAACAATATCCCATGTAACGCTTCCGGAGTTTGAGTAGCATTTGCAACATATCCAGTCGAAGCTAAAATAATTCCAGATAGAGCACCACCTATCGCCATTCCAACCTTTTGTGTAAAAATGAATGAAGAATAGATTAATCCTTCGGCTCTAAGACCTGTTTTCCATTCTCCGTACTCTACAGTGTCAGGGACCATTGCCCATAGTAATGGTCTAGATAATCCCATTCCAATTGAGAATATTCCACCAAATAAGAAGATCGATACATTACTAGAATGGAAGAAATATAACCCTAATAATCCTAATGCTGAAATTAATTGACTTAAAATAGCTAAATTTCTTTTTCCCATTAGCTTTACAAAAAATGGACTAATGATAACAAATAAAGATGTAATTGATAATGTTATTAAAGAATAGACTGCAAACATTCCGACATTTCCATAATTATATTTAAAGAAGAATAACATTGCTCCGTTTTGAATTGTGAATGACATGGTGTTTGTAACAATGAAGATTAAAATAATTAACAATGGTGCATTCGTTCCTACTACTTTAACCTTTGTTTTAAAAGAGTACAGTTCACTTTTTACTTTCTCTTTTTTCTGTTCCTTTTTCTCTATTCCTTTGGTTCCAAAAAATGTGATGAGTAACGTAATAATTGCTATTACTCCAAAGATCCCAGAAACAACTAAAAAACCGATCTTTTCTGATGGAAACATTTTAACCATCGGTAAAGTTGCACTCGTTGCCAATAGTGTTGAAACAGTACCGAAAACGACTTTAATAGAAGAAATTGTCGATCTTTCTTGATAATCTTGTGAAATGACAGTCATCATTGAACTATAAGGAATGTTGACGATCGTGTACATTAATCCGAAGAGAATATACGTTGCATATGCATAGATAAGCATCCCTGTATCACTAAAATTAGGAACAGTGAAGCACAGTACACCAGATATAGCTAGTGGAACTGCACCATATAAAATATATGGTCTAAATTTCCCCCACTTACTTTCTGTAGCATCTACAACTACACCCGCAGCGATATCGGTAACGGCATCAATTAAGCGAGTAACTAAAAATAATGTTCCTGCTGCAGCTGCAGAAATGCCAAACACATCAGTATAGAAATAAAGTAAATAAGAAGCAATGACCATAAAGAAAAGATTAAGACCAAAGTTACCCATTGCATATTGGATCGACAATTTCAAACCAGCTTTTTGGTTTTGTTCATTCAATTGAACTTGTTCTACGACATTAGCGTGTTGCATGCTCATTTTATAACCTCCTTTTAATTTACCTTAATAGATCTCAGAATTCATGATTACGCTTACTTTGAATAGAGGTAGGAAAGGAGAGTTAGGTGAATCCCTTCACTATTAGACCGTAAGTAACTACAGTTATTCTTTTTCATTCACTTCTGTAAACACAATAAAATAGTTCTAGATATAAGAATGACTTAGTTCACCTACTCAATTTGTATCCCCATTCGAGTTAAACATTAAGCGTTTTCATATGAACAGTTTATATTCTTTTATTTAAAACGTTTGGTACTTTTTTATTAACTTTGGTGCTTTTTTATTCATTTTAAAAATATTTACGATTTTTTAGCAATAATCTATATTTTGATACTATCTAATATGAAATAACTTTTAGGACAAGAAAAAATACGCCCTCATCCCGAAAGTATTTCGAAAAAAGACCGTATCTCAGATTTGTTCTTAAAATCTTGCTATTATCACTTTTTATATTAATCTCCCTCTATCTTTGTATTGCTTTGGGGTTAAACCCGTTATCTTTTTAAATACTTTTGTAAAGTAGCTTTGATCATTAAAATTAAGCAAAGTACAAATTTCAAGGAATGAATAATCAGTTAGCACAATTAGTTTTTTAGATTCTTCTACTTTTTCTTGTTGTATATATCTTGAAAGAGTTTGTCCTACTTCTTTCTTAAAACGAGCAGATAGATGAACAGGACTTATTCCAATCGATTCTGCAATTTGAGAAACGCTAATATGATCATATACATTCTTATAAATAAAGCGGAAACATTGATTGATTATTTCTGAATATTTTTTTTGGTTACTTTGTTGAACAAGTTCCGCAAAATCATACATAGATTCGTTTCTTACTCTTCTAACACTTTCAACGTCTGTGGCATCTTCTATATTTTGAATAAAAACATCACTTAAGGTTCGAGCTAAATCCCACTCTAATCCTCCTTCTATAGCTGCTCTAGTGGCTATAGTTATTCCACAAATAGACAAATTTTTCTGACTTCTCAAATAACTATTTCTAGCTAATATACCTCTCTCCCCTACACTTGTTTCTGTTAACTTTTTAAGGAAATCTTCTTTTCGTCCATCTCTAATACATTGCATGAGCTCTATTTCGTAATATTCGGGAGGATGAAATGCTTGATTCTCCCTACGTTTAGAAATTTCTAACTCAGGAGGGTTACTTATTAAGGTATCTTTCATAAACATTCGGTTTTGATTAACAATATCTGCTATGTCCATTCTTTCATTAAATACTAGGAAGTAAAGTAACTTACAAATATTCAAAAGCTGGCCCCTACTTACCTTTGGTAAACGGTCATAATATAAGGTGAGTTCTTGTTTTCCGATTACTTTTGAAAAATCATTTAACAACCCAGTGATTGTCTCTTGAGATAGGTTCCCAATTAATGTGGGACCAATAATGAATGTTCCTATCATTTTATCGCTGGTTTGGATAGGCATTAGAATGAAATTCTCTAGGTATTCATTTTCTTGAAGAATAGGAAAATTCACTTGAACACTATCTAATTTGCTCCATTCAATTATATCCCAATCAGAATGTAATGGATTAGAGTTTGATTTACTTGTGTAATTATGTAATATAGAACCATTAAGCTCTGTAAATTTTACTGGAATTTTAAACGTATCAAATAGTAGCTTACATACATATTCAAAATCGGATGTTGTAGGAAAAATCATCTTATCCCTCATTTTTAAACGATTATTATCATATTTAGAAATTTTGTTTGGTCAGAATATCCTCGATTTTATGATAAACTTTTACTCAAATGATTCAAGAGTGAATCGTTTCTTATACAGAAAAAGAGCCCAATCCAAGATTAGACTTCTTCCTTTTACTATGAATAAATCGCAGCTCCCAGAACACCTGACATTACAATGACTAATGCAGGATGCAAACGAAGCTTTATTAAAGAAAATAGAGACAATGCGAATATAGCTAGTAAGCTACCTGAATACCAAGAAAAAGAATCTAATAAGTGATTGCTGATTGCAAATTTAATCGCTGCATAACCAATAAGGCCTGTAATAATTGGACGTAATCCATAAAATGCAGATTCAACATGCTTATTTTTACTAATTCGATAGAAAAAGGTTGCAATAATTATAACAAGTAACAAGGACGGAATAACCATACCTAATCCAGCTGCGATTGCCCCTGTGATCCCATTAACCTGGTACCCTACAAATATCGCACTATTAGTGGCAATTGGCCCAGGCGACATCCCCGCAATTGCGATAACATCTGTAAACTGTTGAGTCGTCATCCAGCCTTTATTGATAACCTCCATCTCAATGACAGGGATCATCGCATATCCTCCACCAAATGAGACAAAACCAATTAATAAGAACACCCAAAATAGTTCAAATAAGATCATGTTAAATTCCATCTCCCATATAACATTCTAAATCTTGTATAGAGGAATTCTTTTTCTTTTTTCCGTCTACCGAGTAACCAAGTTTCCGTTTTACGTTAACAAGTAGAATACCAAGAATAATACCGGAGAAGATGATTAAGACCGGATGTAAATGAAGGAAAAACAGAATGGCCATGGAGCCTAATGAAATAATAAGTGTTGTTTTATCAATGATTGCTGTTTTTCCAATCATATATCCTGCATATACAATAAGGGCAACAATAGAAGCACGAATTGCCTGAAAAGCTGCTTCAATTTTAGGATTATCCTGAATTTGCAAAAACAAAATACTTAAAGCGACTACAATTAGAAAAGTAGGCAGAAATACTCCTAATAACGCAGCAACAGCTCCTCTAATCCCTCCTATTCGATAGCCTATAAATGTAGAAGAATTTATGGCAATTGCTCCTGGAATTGATTCCGCAATTGCAAAAACGTCTGTTACATCCTCATGATTGACCCATTTCTTTTTATCTACTACTTCTCTTTCAATAAGTGGAATCATAGCATACCCACCACCAAAGGTAACTGGACCAATTTTTAAGAAGGTCCAAAAGATTTGAAATATTTTTTTTGTATCTGCCTTCATAAAATTCTCCCATCCTTTTTATAATTATTTTCAAGATTCTATCAAAAAGATTGATGAATTTTTAATTATTTTATTTATCTTAATTACTACGATATCATGCTTTCATAAGAAGGTATATTGCAACAAATGCATAGGTTATAACAGATCGTTATACTTCCTTTAGAGTTCTTCTGAGATGTACATATGGTAATATTGTAAATATAAGAATAATCGGTACTATAACTTTGTGGGGAGGAGTTTCCTTGAACATCGATAGTTTGAAAACGTTTTGTTTAGTAGTTGATGAGGGGAGTATTAGCCAAGCGGCAAGATTAAGTTTTGTTTCCCAGCCTGCTGTAACAAGACAAATTCGGCAGCTTGAGAATCTTTATGGGACCCTGTTATTTGATCGAACAGAAGGAAAATTAATTGTAACGGAAACAGGGAAAATGCTTTATCCTTTCGCAAAAGCAATTATTAACGACTTTAACCGATCCAAAGAAGTGATCTTACAGGCTACAGGAGAGTACAATTCTAACATTAGGGTAGGTGCATCACTGACAATAGGCGAATTCCTTTTGCCAAATTTACTAGGTCGCTTTAAAAAAATGACACCTGAAATAAACGTAACATTAACCATAAAAAACACACCTAGTGTGTTAGAGGATTTAGCGAATGATGTAATTGATATCGGCTTGGTTGAAGGGATTGTTGAAGATAAGAAATTCACCGTCACTAAATTTGCTGATGATGAATTAATTCTCGTTTATCCAGCAGACCACCCTTGGAGAGAAAAATCAGAAATAGATATTAACGAATTGGCAAATGAACGAATGATTTGGCGAGAATCCATATCAGGAACACGACTAATTATCGAAAACGCTTTAAGAGAGCATGGCGTGTTAGATAAAATTGAAAGCTACATGGAAATCGGAAGTACACAAGCAATAAAAAGTGCGGTAGAATCAGGTCTTGGAGTAAGTATTCTCTCAAGATTAACCGTTGCAAGAGAATTGGAGCTAGGCTTTTTGAAGGAAATGAAAATTTCAGGAATTAATATAAAAAGAAGCTTATGGCTCGTTAAAAAACCTCAAAGGTTTAATAGAAATAGTGTGACTAGTTTTGTTGAATTTATTAAATAATCATTCGAGATACATAAAATTGAATTTGTTTTTCAATTATCATTAGTTCTATATATATTAAACAACCTGAATCCTATTCGAAATAGAATTCAGGTTGCTTTTGATTGTCTTCTCTTACTGGTGTTCGTAAAATACATATTTTACACGAAGTTGATTATTTAGATAATTTCAATAGAGTATCATCAATTAATTCAAATAGATAATCAGATGGTTCATCTCCAGATTCTTTAAGTTGTAGCAATTTAAATAAATCATCATCACAAAGACTAATTATTAGTTTACCACTTTCTCTTAACACGCCTTTAGTTGCATTTATTGCGTTATTATCCAATCCTGTTCGTGAAATAATGAAGCAAACATTTCTAAGCGCTGTTTGGAATAAGTATTTTTCGGTTGTATAAACCTGTGTTTGCTTTACTTTTGTACTGTAATTTTTAAATTCAAAAACTATGTATCGAGAATGAAAATCATTAATGAGAAATTCCCAAAATTCATTTCCTCTCCTTACTCTACATATTAAATCGTATCTATTTAGTCCATCATCCGTTCTTGATTGTCTGTGCCATCCAGTTAAATTCTCATCAAAAAGATATTTTAATATTTCTTCACATTTGTCCTCATACAAACTAAAAGTTGAATTACCAGTACGGATATTTTCAAGCTCTTTCCCTAACAATTCACCTCTTGGAAGATTGTATAGTATCTCTGGATAAGAGTGACTATTAGCTTCGTAAAACAAGGAATTAATATCAAACAGCTCTATATTTTCTTCTACCGGTATGTCTTGAGGGATATCATATAATAGATTAATTAATTTAGTTCTTAAAATATCATTATCTTTTGTTAAATACATTAGGTTTTTACTATCAATAATATGAATGTCAAAATCTTCTTTCAATTCTTCTTTGAAGGAATTTTCCAGGGGCATTCCTATAATAATTACTGCATTTTCAATATTTAATTCTTGAGCAGCATCCTTTGCAACTTTAATTGCTTTGAGCAACATTGATTTGTTAGGTTTTCTTGTTCTATAAAACTTAATTTCAATAGCTACCTTTTTACCATCTTTACGAGTAAGTATCATATCTGCAACATCATTATAATTATTAAACTTTACATCTTGCTGAACTAAGAATCCTTTACTTGTAAAAATGTCTCCACACAGTTCTTCAAAAGCGTACGCTTTCCTAAGTATTTCAGAAGTATTGGTTTTTAACATTGTTTTCTCCTTATCTCAATTGCGTCTTTTTTCTGCCTCTGTCTCTATAGTTTCTATTAAAGCTAAGCCTAGACGGAGTAAGCTGTTAATTAATATAGTCAAGTATCTGATTGCATATATCATTAATTAACCCACTTACTTGTATATTATAATATTCCGTGGTAAAGGATATAGAAATAATCATTTTTGGATACGTAAAGCTTTTGTTTTACATTAAATGTAAGTCCATTATAATGTCATAGTTTAGATGAAAGTTTTTTATTAGGTCAATCAATAATAAGCAAAAGAGTATTTTCAGATAGTTATGCCTAAGGAGGAGTAAATTTTACGAATTTGCAATACTAGCTATCTCTAACAGCGTTATATATACAAAAGCCTCAATTATATAAATAAGTAAAAAAATTTAATAAGCCTCAGCCATTAACTCATAGATCATATTGCTTAATTTCTCCCTCAATTCACCGTGCTTTTCAGTAGAGTAATGGTATTTTGCATTTCTCCAATTCTCTGCAGAATACTGCCAAACTGGATAAGGAATTCGTTCTATAGGTTCCCAATTATATCGAGGAAACACATGAGCATGTAAATAAGCATCCGTATTCCCATAAATTGAATAATTAACTCTCCTAGGGCTACAAACCTTTAAAATCGCTTCCCCAATCAAACTCATATCTAATAGATATTCACTACTTTTTTTAAAATTAAGTTCCTCAAGTGAGGTAACTGGTTTAGTTGGCAAAAGTACACAATAACCAGGTAAAAATTGAGTATCTCCAATAGCAGCAAAACCACTTCTCATTTCTGCAATAACCATAGGGTTTTCCCCACGTTGAGAGCAGATCCAATTCTATCCTTTTTCCACTCTTCATTTAAGGTCATTTTTATTTTCAACTCCCCAGTTCGTCCAATAACTAATTTAAAAATTACTATAAACTTATTGTTTTTCCTTTTTACTGATCCTGATCTGAACTGAAAAAAGCACTTATCCATATTATTAAAGGTTACCACTTGATCGTAATATAAGTTTAACCAGTTTTTACTGGTTAAACTTTTTTATTTGGTTTTATTATAGCGGTAGTCGGAGTAGAAATTAGCGCGAGACCATTATAAAAGATGGACTCATATTGAAAACCATCTTTTTTGTTGATTTTATTATTTATCATATGTGCTTTTTTTTCACCATCTATTTCTAGCCCATCTTCCTTTTGCTTTATCCCAACTATCAAGTTCAGCTTTATTATATAGCTGTGCTTTTTCACTATAAGTTTGGAGCCAACTTTTTTCAAACCTATGCAATTGTGAGTTGTTACAATATGTTAATATTTTAAATACAAAGCTTTCCTTTCCATATCTCTTAAAATCCTCATTTATTTCTTGATAACTATGATTTCCTGATTTTATTAATGAAGCATGCGATTTAAACCTGCCAAAAATATGATGTGAGCTACCTACATAAAATCGATTTGTTTTATTGTTTTGAATTACATATATACCTTTTAAATCTTCCGTACTGTATCTATATTTTTCTTTTCCTAACTCCCACACATCATCAAATGATAAAGATTGATTTAAATGTTTCATTTCCCATTCAGTAAAGTTTTTTCTCGTTGTTTCAAATCCCATTTTGCTCACTCCCTTTTTCTATAAATGATCATTTAAATTTTTATAAAGTATCAATAAGTGCTCAAAAGTGAAGAAAAAGTAACTACCAAAAAGGGATTGATTTTCTTAGCCTTCTGTACTAAACTGCTTTGTTAGTTTAAATACATTTTTTGTCAATTTCTTCCCTAATTTTAACACGATTTTTTCATCCTTGTTATTCCACAATTTGGCCTGTTCGCGGAAGAAAGGAATCTAGCGTTCATCCCTCAAGACGTGTTAATAACACTTACCGTTAGTTCCTAATATAATAAAGAAAACGTCTTATTCCAGTACTATCAAGGATTTAAGACGTTTTTATCTACTAAGATTTAGTTGTGTTAATATGTATTTTACACGAAGTTATACTTTCAAGAATAATAGGGAGTTTCCTCCCTCTTTGCTTTTAAATTATATCCAACTGGATAATCGTTTAAAAAAATTTATTAAGATCTTCCACACTAGAGTCTGATGGTTGAAGATCGTTATTAAACTAACGCACCCTTTAATGCAATACTCCTTAAATGTACGTTTTATTAATTTATAAATACTACTTTAACCATCCTGCAATCCTGCCTCATTAGTTCAATTAAAATAAATAAGCGGTAACCTTTTTCAGATTACCGCTACTATTATTTGCATGCCGAGTTCAATTCACACCCATTGCAGCTTTATGTAGTTTAGAAACTTAGGTTCCTCTTCTTTTTATAAAGAATCTGTTTACTTATACCATTCATCTTTAATTTTACTTATATCTAGTTCCTTCCACTCCATTTTCCATAGTTTCCAATATGGGATATCATTTGAAGAAGGAGGAAATTCACATGGATCTATTTGCACTAAACTTGGAATCACAACAGATTCACCAATTAATAGTGCTTCGCCTGCTTTAAGTGAGGGCAATTTATCTATTAAGTTTCCTAATGTATCGGGCAATAGTTTTTTTACAAAAGTTTGATCATTAGGATTCGTTAATCTCATTGCAATAAAATTATTGCATTGAGAGAAGATAGTTTCAGAAAGTTCCGAAGGCCTTTGACTTGCAAATAATAATGTAACTCCATACTTTCTTCCTTCTTTTGCAATTCTTTCTATGGATTTTTTTGAGGATCGGAACTTTAGTAAATCACTATTCGGAACATACTTATGTGCCTCCTCAAAAACTAACAAGATAGGAACATCATTGTTAATCTTTTCCTCTGGGTTTAACTCACACCTCAATCTTTTATAATAATATCCATACTCAAAAATAATCCTGGAAATTAATGATACTGTAATACTTAAAACTTCAAAAGGAACACCACTTAAATCAATTATAGTAACATTCGTTTTTTTACCATCACTATAACCGAGCAACATCTTTAATGTATCTTCAAAAGATATTGATTTTGAGCCTTCACCCAAAAGAAAATCAAATCTTTTGTCGTTTATTTTGTTCTCTAACCTATTAATAAAGTTAATAAGTTTACCATTCATACCTGTAGCTGCCGTGCCAGCAGGCTTCAATTCTTCATTAAACAATCTGTGCTGGCTTTCTTCATTAAAGACAAATTTATCGCCGTTTTGGTCTTCCCATACTATATCATTTGAAGTTACTTTTTTCTCTTTGTTTCTATGACTAACATAATTTAATACTTCGTTTAAATCAAAGAATACTGGGGAGTCAAAGTGAATTTTTTCTCTTTCTTCCGGTGTTCCTCCTAATTTTAGTTTTCGATTATTAACAATTGCTTCCTTAAAGATGTTTCGTTGGTTATGATCGTTAGCTTCTGTATCCAGAAATAATTCCTCTAATTCCTCACTATTTAATAACCAGTAAGGTAAAGTAAGATTGTCTATTCCAATAATATTTGCATCAGGAAATGCAGATTTATACTCGGAGTGTATATCAAAAAGAATAATATGCGAATTATTTACTGAGAATTCTCCTTCTTTTGCTTTCACTGCTTTTTGCAATAAGGAAGATATAGTATGCGATTTTCCTGATCCTGTTGACCCTACTATAGCTATATGTTTGTTAAAAAACTTATCTCCATTAACAGGGACTTTTATTTCTACATTATTAGAAAGAGAAGCAAAAGTAAAATTTTCCTCGGTATTTGAAGATCCTTCATAGATTTTTTTTATATCTTCTATTTTAGCAGGCTCGACTTTCTTAGGAGGTATTGCTAAGGAATCTCCCCCCCTAATGAACTTATCATCTTTTAAAAGCCCTAATGGAAGTGCTTCAATAAAATATTTTCTTTCACCTTTTTCACTTACCTCAATTGAAAAATTCTCGATTATTGACATTAATACTGAATTCTCGTTATCGGCAACTCTAAGATAAGAACCCACTTTTAACGATTCATCAGCAATCTTAAAATCTTCTAAACTATCAACAGAAATCTTCACCTTATTTGGATATACAGATATAACTTCAGCATTTATTTTTTCATCTACGACCATATTAAATTATCTCCCTAATATCATTAAATTTCTCATATTGAATTTTTACATTTTTAATTCCAGGAGTATCGGTATTATAGAAAGTAGTATTTTTAAAAAATTGATATATCTCTTTTGTTTTCCTTGTTTCCTTTATCGTCTCTTCTAAATCATCTAGACTATTTACTATTTTAAGTTGAATGTGATTTTGGGCATTTGCTTCTTGACAAATTAAAATTGGAGAAAATGAAGAACCCATAAAACTATACCCATCAGTAAAATTGAAGCCCTCTCGTTGTAATTCTTGCTTAATTTGTACTAACTCATCACTTGCAATGTTATGTATGTAAATATATGGACAAAACGGCGTTGGCGTTCTTTTAGATAAATTTGACCATTTAGCTGAAACTATATGTAACAATTCTTTTACATCTGCCCTTATATATTCTGCATCATATGCTTCTATTAAAAAGAACCTTTCAAAAGGGGATGTATTTAAAAATGTGAAGTATTCCGTCCTTAATTTTCTTAATAAACTCTCTTTTCCTTTATAAAAAGAAAGCCATTCATTAAATAAAAATTGTTTGTTATCAATCTTTTTTATAAAATCCATTTTATAGATAGTTCTATTCTCTACATCCCCTTGAATAGATAGTTCTTTTATAACCTTTAGCGAATTATTGTAATAATAATTTTCTGCATCAAAAAGGGTACAATTAAAGATGCCTCTTAACTGTTCCAATATTTCACTAAATTGAAAGTCATAATTTTTTGCCATTATATCAATGGATAATCGAGAAATAAATACATTCAAATCCGTATCATCTAGTCCTAAATCTTCGTGGTGTAAGTATTCAACACCTTCTTTTTTATATGTAAGAAAATGTGTTTTTAAAAAATCAACGGATAACGGTAAAATCAACTTTTCATGACCCCTTTTGTAGTGTCCATAAAGGTAATAATTAATACTAGGCTTAAGTCCGTCCTTAACCTCTTTATAGTGGTTTAACATTAATCTAATAGGTTTTCCAATTACGGAATGATTATATTCTGACTTTGCATAGTATTTACACTGGATCGCAGTTTCGTCATTTAAAGTTTTAATATCAATATCTTCAATCCCTTCAATTGTTATAGAATCATTATTATTAGGCAATTCTAATAATTTGCTTATTGAATAATCAAATTGATAAAAATAACCAGTAATTGTGTCTGTAGCAGATCGGTTGCTCATTGATTTTTCCTTTCCTTTTGGCAGATTTCGCTATATTTAATTATATAATATCAAACTTATGTAATACTTTGTAAATTCTAATAAATTATGTAACTTTTTATTTTTAGGGAATTTTCTTTCTTAATAAAAGGGAATGTAAATTAAACTGTTTCAGGCATTAAAATAATGTGATGTATTTGGCGTAGAATCTTGTGTTTTCAATTCTCAAATGTGGTCAATCACCCTCCAGTTGCGTTAATAACACTTTTCGTTAGTTCCTAATATAATAAAAAACACCTCTTTCCAGTATTATCATGGATTTAAGACGATTTTATCTACTCAGATTTAGTTGTGTTAATAGATTATTAATAGATTCCCTATCCCCTGATTGCTGATCATAATTTATATTAAATTCGTACGAAAAATAGGGAAACCTAGTTAAATAACTTGTTACTGGGTGCCTCTGTTAAATTAATCCCTTTGCAAAATACTATCTAGATAATTAGCAAAGTAGTTGGCATCATAAATACTATTTAAAGCACTCTCACCATATAGTTCTTTAGATAGTTTAGGATAGTTCCTTCTTCCACTATCCTGCTTACGGTGAAAAAAAGTGTTTCTATTTATTACAAAAACACTTCCAATTGCTGATAAAATACTTAAAGGCAGTCCCTATTGTAAGGACTGCCTAAACATAGTAATTTAAAGGTTCTTTGAGCTGAGTCTTCTTCTAAAATTTCACCTAATGAATATTATGTTTTCTGAAATTACCACCCTTAACTTCCGCTACGTCATATACCGTAACAAAAGCAGATTCGTCGATTTCATTAATAATTTCTTTCATTTTGCTTTCTTCTAAGCGGTTAATGACACATGTGATTTCCTTAAATTTTTCATGGGAATAACCACCGTAAGCTTCTTTATATGTCGCACTTCGACCTAAGCGATCACGTATAGTCTCTACCATTAATTTGGGTTGAGTTGTGATAATTGTAAAGGTTTTTGAGCCGCTTAAACCTTCTTCAACGATGTGAATCACTTTAGAAGCAATAAAGTAAGCAATTGCCGAAAGAATTGCTCCTTGTAGACCGAATACGGTTGAAATGACAATAAATACAAACGTGTTTAAGAAAAGAATGAGATCACTTGTCCCAAACGGTAATTTTCGAGATAGCAGTACAGCTAGCATATCAATTCCATCTAATGCTCCTCCATTCCGCAATGCTAACCCCATCCCAAAACCTAGGATAATTCCACCAACAACGGTAACTAATAAAGTATCTCCTTCAATAATCGCTGGGGTATGGTGCATAAGGATTGTACCAACAGCTAGTGAAGCTATTCCAATAGTCGAATAAATTGCAAAATTTTTACCAATTTGTTGATAGCCTAGCCAGATAAAAGGAATGTTTATAACTGCAATTAGAACTCCTAAGGGTAATCCAAACAGTTGTGAACCAACGATACTAAGACCTGTCACACCCCCATCAGATACGTTGTTTGGGATTAATACAGCTTCTAGTCCATACGCCGCTATAAATCCACCAATAATTACCATCAATCCTCGTAAAATCATTTTTAGTTTTTTAGGCTTATGCTTTTTCATATATTTCTCACCTTAATTCCTGGAATTTTATCAATATCATCCTAAATTTCCACTGTTTGGTCGCGGTGGTCCGGGTTATCGATACCCACGTTAAATAATCACAAAAACTTCCATGTCTTCCTCCTTCTATATTATGCTATTTCCACCAAAAACTCGAATTCTTTGCCCTATCAATGATATATAACCTGAAAGAAAATCTTTTCCCATAATAGAACAGAAAAAAACTAGGATTAGTACTTTACTAATCCCAGGAGCAATAAGTTAATCAAATTTAAAGGGATTTTGGCTTAGCTGGTTAAGTTGAGAAATGTCAGATTACGGAGTTTAGCAATAAAGTTTTTAGGGAAAACGGGATGTATCCATTCAGATGAAAGGAGATGCCTTCCATGAAGAAAAATAAATACTTGTTTGGAATGATGACAGCCATTTTGTCCATGGGGTTATTAGTAGCATGCGACGATGGTGTGGATGAAGATGAGCCAGATCCAAGCGAAGAACCATCTGAACAACAAGAAGATGATTCCCAATAATCGGCAAAACGTATTGAACGATCTAGGTGATAGGGATTTTTATCGTTGTTTTTACTCAATGCTGGCTTTTACTAGCTTTGGTTTTACAAAATGTTGTTACTTGCAAGTATTTACAAGTAACAACATCCTATTTTTAAGAATTCTAACATTCTTAGTTAAATATATTTACTTCCAGAACATTACTTCGCTTCTCTACTTGATCTCACTTGAGGAACCACATCACAAGTCTCTTGATAGAAATCTAGCATTCTCTCTTTTAAGTCAACCAGAACATTCGATAATGAGCTATCATCAATTTTATTTTCAGTTTCTCCAGGATCTTTTTCTAAATCATATAATTCATCCGTTTCATAATATCTTCGCACATATTTGAATTTCTTTGTACGAATCATCGTAGCTTTTGTATGCTCTGGCCCCTCACTGCGTTGCATTTCCCCTCTCGGCCAATACAACATCGAAGGATCCTCGTTTGCGGGTGCTGATTCATTGGCATGAAATTCCCCATTCAGACGTCCACCTTCACAGAATACAGCATCTCGGTGGTTATCTGTTTCTCCACTAATAATCGGAACCAATGATTTACCAAAATGAGTATAATCAGGTGTAATTCCCGCATAGTGTTGCACTGTAGCAGTTAAATCAACCAGTTCTACGAGTGCATCACTTATTCTAGGTTCTATCGCACTATTTGCGGGAGGTTTTACAATAAATGGTACTCTTGTCAAACAGTCTTCAAATGTATTTTGTGTTTTTTCAACAAGTCCGTAATCTCCGGCGAAATCCCCATGATCTGAAAAGAAAAAGACTGCCGTATCATCATAAATCCCTGCTTCTTTAAGCGCTTCCAATAACAGACCAAACTGAAAATCCACACGTGAGCACATACCATAATAGGTTGCTCGAAGTTCTGTCCATTGGTCCTCTGTCCAACTTTGCATGTTATATTTCTCCCTCAGTCCTGACAGCATAGATGGTTTGTTATTTGAAAGTTTGTCCACTGAAATTCGTTCTGGTAAAAGTGACTTATCTACAAGCTTGTACCATTCCTTCTCTACTGCATATGGAGGATGTGGATAAAGAATTGGTAAATAGATGCACATTGGCTTATCTTCAGGTGCATTTTTAATTAGATCAATAGCTCCTAAAATATTCGCCCAGTCTGAATCATAATAGTAATCTTCATCACTTCTCTCTTTAAGCTCACCCACAAAGAAGGAGTAGTAAGTATCACTACCAGGTTCTCCTCGCCAATTATCTTTAGTACCATGGTATACCCCACCAAACATAGGTTTAGGCTGTTTTTCAGGAACATATTTAACATCACAATAAGCTTCAAATCCATTTTCAGATGGTACAAGATCATTTTTTCCGCCCCACCAGACAAAATACCCTTCATCCTTCAGTTGCTTTAACAATACTGGCTCTTCAGGACTCATCATATGATACATCGTCCGGTGTCCTCTTACATGTGGGTACCAGCCAGACATAAATGAACATCGGCTTGGAGTACATACTGGGTTTTGACAAAATGCATTTCGAAAAGAAACAGCATCATCAGAAACTAGTTTGTCTAAATTCGGCGTAATGGCAGCAGCATTTCCCATATGCCCCATGACGTCGCCTCTCCATTGATCAGGATTAAATAATATAATATGAGGTTTTTTCTTCATTTAAAAATTCCTCCGTTTACTCATTCTAGTTACGTCTATCTATTACTTTTTTGATAAAGATAATTTCATACTAAACAGCTTCTCTATTATTTTCTTTATCATCAATCTCTTTTAATATTTTTGAATGTATCGCATTCGTTATCGGATAGAATTTCCAAATAAGCAATAAACTAACTCCAAATCCGATAATCGGTACTAGGAAATATAAATTAGAAATCATACTTAAAGCTTCAGGTGTTTGTTCTTGTCCTGCAACATATCCAGCAGCTCCTAATAATGCCCCAGAATGAAGACCTCCAATAGCTGCACCAACTTTATTTGTAAAAATCATCGTAGAATGAACCGTAGCAGAACCGTTGATACCTGTTTTCCATTTTCCGAAATCCACACAATCTGGTAACATCATCCATGGCAATACAGCTGTAAATGGAACTAAAACCTTTACAAGAACAGATAAAACAAAGATTAGCATTACATTCTCAGGAGGAGTCATTAACAATATAGCCGATGGAAGCATTGTGATAAAACAACTGATATTTAATATGTTTTTCTTACCATACTTTTTCACTAGTTGTGGAATAACAAAATAGATAGGAATCGCTAGGGCTGTACCCCAAATAAATAATTGTGTATAAAGATCTGGTCTATCCATGTTATATTGCCAATAGTAAATAGCTACTGCAGAATTTATGATCAATGCTCCAGTCTTTACTACAGTAGCAGCCAATAACGCTAGTAATGGGCCATTTGTTGAAATTAATTTAATTTGTTCTTTTATTGAAGGATGTGCGTTATGTGAATGTAAGGCATTTTCAGTAATGACCTCATTTGTATCATGAGCTTTTGCACCATGTGCACAAAGTAAATATGAAATAATGGTAGATAATGAAAACAAGAGTGTTGCCAAAAACCATCCTTTTTGTCCACTTCCAAAATAAGCAACTAAAGGAAGTACTGAACCAGACACCGCTAAACCTCCAAGGTTACCCATTAAGTTTTTCGCTGTTACTAACCAATTTCTCTGACTAGGATCTTTACTTATAACTGCGCTCAAAGCGTGATATGGTATGTTCACAATAGAAGATACAAAAGAGTAACCAACATAGGTTGCAATTGCATAAGCAAATTTTCCTGATGGACTTAAATCAGGAGCAGTAAATAATAGCATAGTTGTCATAGCTAATAGTGGTGAACCAAAAATTAACCAAGGTCTAAATGTTCCCCATCTACTTCTTGTTCTGTCCGTAAGCATTCCTAACAAAGGGTCCAAAAATGCATCAATAAGCCTAACAACTAAAAATACGGTACCAACCGCAGCAGGTGAAATCTTAAATACATCGGTATAAAAATACATTAAGAAAGATACAGTATAGATAAATAATAGGTTTGAACCAAATCCACCAAAAGAATATAAAAATATCTCACTTTTTTTGACACTTGCATTCTGTGAACTCATATCCTTGCCTCCTTAGTAATGTAAAATTAAAATGTTTTGAAAAATTAGCTTTCCTGTCATTCCATATAATAAAGCCCATTTAAAAGAACCTTTTCCTAATTAGCTTGTACGACCCGCTAATCCAATGAAATACTTTGCTTTTTCCTTTTCATCATCTAGTAAAGAAATATCAATAAATTTCTCAACACTTTCAGCAGATATCCTATTGAATATGGAACCTACTATAAATTCTTCAAACTTCTTTAACAGATCTTGTCGGGCAAGCTCAGGTGTAATATTTAGTAATGCCCTGATTTGATTTTGTGCAGCTTTATCCCATTGATGCTCCTCTAATATACTTATTTGTTCAGCTTTCCTAATAGCTTCTTTCTGTTTCATTAATTCCTCAATAGACATGATTCCATCCTCAGGAATACCTAATCGAACAAATTGTTCCTTAGGTGCATCATTTTTTCTCATTTGCTCCGCCATTTTTTTGATTAACATCAATTCAATTTCCGGATCTTCAATTTCCTCTTTTTGTTCTGGATCTGTTGTTAAGTTGAACAGTTTTGATCCATATTGAAATGCGTTAACAAACCCGCTCCTAGTTTGAGTTTTCATTGTTTGGCACCCTTTAGTAAATGAAAACGGCTCTTGTATTTCAATGTTCTGTAATTCCCCTGGAGAAAATAGCTGTCTCATATGTGTCGGCATTAATGTATATTCAAATAACGGTTTATTTTCTGGAGAGACAGGACTCCTCATATAGATATATTTCCCATCTGTTATATTGACATGACCTCCATGGAATCCAAATAAAGCGGTTTCACGAATTGGCTGATCTGAGTGAATCACTTGTCTTAACGGCTTTCCATCCAAATCATCAGGTAATTGAACACCAAAGAATTCAAGTAAAGTAGGAGCTAAATCTACTGTTTGTACGAGCGACTGTCTTCTTTCTCCTTTTTTACCTTCTCTAGGATCCCAAACGAATAGTGGCGTGTGAGCAATTTCATCATAGACCGGCATCACACTTTTGGACCACCATCCATGCTCACCTAATAAATATCCATGATCTGTATTAACAATTAACATTGTATCTTTCCACATATCATGTTCATCCATCATGTCCATGACTTTTCCTAAATAATTGTCGCACATACTTAATAGTGCTGCATATTCATACTTACCATGTTCTACAACCTCATCCGATTCTTGAACAAAATAATAAGGTGGCCAATCAAAATGTTTACCATTATACTCATGAGGATACAGATCCTTGTATTGTTGATAAGCAAAAAATGGTTCATGAGGATCAAATGTCTCTAGCTGTAGAAACCAATTGTCTTCGTCTTTGTTTTTTTGGATAAAATCCATTCCTAAAGAAAATGTAACAGCCTGTGGATGTTTTTCTTCTGATTCAAAATAACTTCGATTAACAATATCTTGTTTAAACATATTAGAACTAGCAAACGGCTCTGGTGTTTCAGTTTCTGGAATTTCTGGATCTTTTACATGACCTTTCCATGGGTCACCCTCTTGTCCACGAACCATCTCGAAGGAACTATATCTTGGATGATATGTGGCGCCACCATCTTCCCAATAATGCTGGTGATCTGTTACTAAATGTGTGTATACACCATTTTTTTTCAACATTTCTGGCATTGAATTGTCAAACGGTTCAATAGGACCCCAGCTACGATGTAAAAAGTTATAACGTCCTGTATGGAGCTCTCTTCTTGCTGGCATACACGGTAAGCTCCCCGCGTAACACTGATCAAATGCGACTGTCTTCTCTCCTAACCGTTTAAAATTCGGAGCATGTGTCCAGTCACATCCATAGTTTGGAAGCATATGCAGATTTAGTGAATCAAACATCACCATAATTGCTCGCATTGTTCTCATCTCCTCTTTTATTTTTTCTGCTGAATCAAAATCGCTTTGTATCTTTTGAAGAGTTATTCCTAAAATATAAAAGCGCTTTTACAAATTGTAAAAAATAAAAATTACAATGAATTACAATATAAATTTCAAAAATATTAATAATGTGGAAGCGCTTTTACTTTCTATGCAACAAATTTATCAGATATTTAAAAACCATGCAATAACAATTAATTTATAGGGTATAACAAAATGTTATACATTGTTATTCTAGAAATCATCATTATCGATTGACCATCGTTAATAAATTTGATAAGTTTTAATTGTGGAAGCACTTCCACAATTAAAACTTTCTTTTATCTTTGAAAGGAACATAATATGTTTTTCTTTCAAAAACATATTATTGTGGTGATCATTTATGAAAGCATCTATCTATGACGTAGCAAATTTAGCTGGAGTTTCTATTTCAACCGTTTCAAGAGTTTTAAATAAAAGTGGGTATGTAAGCAGCAAAACGGAAAAAAAAGTATATGATGCAGTTGATAAATTAAATTATATACCTAACGTTGTTGCCCAAAACTTAGCAAAAAATGAAACCAAATTAATCGGATTATATTTCCCCCCTTTAGTTGACTCAAAAGAAATTTTATCAAGTACGTATATCCTAGAGTTTATAAAAGGAGTTAACGATGTATTGATTCAATCGGGATATCATCTCCTTTTGATTAATGAAATGAATGATAGAGAACAAATTCTATCGGATAAATGTAGACCTCAGTATTATTCTTTTATTAAACAAAACCGTATAGATGGCCTTATTCTAGGTAGTGCTCCTATTGCATGCTCTTCCTTCTTAGAGCTACTAAATCTAAAATTGCCCATGGTATATATTGGTGAAAAACTTTTCCATAATAACGGGCTTAATGTTTACGCTCAATTTAAACAATATAATAAAGATGTATTGGACTATTTTTATAGCAGGGGTCATCGGCATGTAGCTGTTATTAGTTTAGACGAAAGATTAGAGTCAGTGATTCGTGAGTTCAAGGAAGATAAACATAATGAAGTGCTAAAGATTGAGCATTATTTTGATCCAGAAAACGTGGAGCCTTATCTTGACTTGTTAAGGGACATTTTCACTGGTGAAGATAAACCTTCAGCATTATTGGTTCATGATCTATCAAAGATCCAACAGACAATTAACTTTTTAAACAATATACAATTGTCTGTTCCTGAAGACGTTTCGATCATGACGATCGAACATAAATATCAAGAAGCTGAAAAATGCTTTCCTTCCGTGACAAGTGTTTATGTACCAGCCTATCAAATGGGGGTTGAAGCTGCTAATGTCCTCTTTGAATATATACGAGGGTCACAAGACTATTCTAAGGAAATGATTATTGATTCAAAGATCATAGAACGGAAATCTGTTAAGTACATGACAGATTTCAGCAATATCTGATTTGGACTGAAAACACCCTGCTCAAGCTGAGTCGTTTATATTTTAAAGGATGTGACGAAATGAAAAATGAACAAAAGATGTCGTGTTGTTCTTCAATTAAAAGAGGAGAAACACTTCAAGACAAGGAACCTATAACACAACCAACTCAAGAAATCACAACATCAACTGAGGCTCAATTTAAAGATAAAATGGTATATATTCCTGGTGGAGAATTTTTAATGGGAACAAATGAAAAAGAAGGTTTTCCTGCTGATGGTGAGGGTCCTGTTCGGAAAGTAAAAGTAGATCCTTTTTTAATCGATCGTTATGCTGTAACGAATGCTGAATTTAAGCAATTTGTACAAGCTACTGGATATGTAACCGAATCAGAAAAATTTGGTTGGTCATTTGTGTTTTACAGTTTCTTACCCCCACAGATTTTAGGTCAGGTAAATCGAGTTGTTTCGACCCCTTGGTGGTGTGGGGTAAATGGTGCTTTTTGGTATCAACCAGAAGGTCCAGGCTCAACGATCGATGACCGTATGAATCATCCAGTTGTTCATGTAACCTGGAATGATGCCCAAGCCTTTTGTAAATGGGCTGGTAAGCGATTGCCAACAGAAGCTGAATGGGAATATGCTGCACGCGGAGGCCTTGAGCAAAAAAGATACCCATGGGGTGATGAATTAACTCCTAATGGTGAGCATTACTGTAATATTTGGCAAGGAAAATTTCCTGAAAGAAATACTCTCGAGGATGGTTTTAACGGGACAGCTCCGGCGAAATCTTTCCCTGAAAACGGTTATGGTCTATATAACATGTCCGGAAATGTATGGGAATGGTGTTCCGATTGGTTTAACAGAAGTATTCACAATCGTGGAGGACGTACAAATCCCGGGGGACCATCAACAGGTGAAACAAGGATCATGCGTGGGGGCTCCTATTTATGTCATGTTTCTTATTGTAATCGTTACCGTGTTGCTGCCCGTACCTCAAATACACCAGATAGTTCATCAGGGCATTTAGGGTTTCGATGTGTGGCAGATGTGTAACCTTTTGTATAAACTCTTAAGATAATAAAAAAAGAATAAAAGAATCTTCAACTTTCTATTTTGAATAATAGTTGAAGATTCTTTTTATTGTTGGTTAAATCACTTTTATTTCACGACTAGACCTAACATGTGGAACCACATCAAATTAAACTGGCACCCGTGTCAAGGACACAAGAAAAAAAGAGTCACGCAACTAGAAGATGATTCCTATATTGGTTAGGGGTCATCTTTTTTAAATTCCATTGATAACGGTAATTGTTATAGTAAACCAT
>NZ_JAGDEL010000002.1 GCF_017497975.1 Metabacillus bambusae
TTCCATTTAATTTCCTCTGGATAAGGGATTCTTGTACCCATAAGAAAAACACCTCCGCTAGAATCATATTGATTAAATACGACTCAGGAGGTGTTTTTTCCTTGTCTCACTTTATGGGGTCACTTCATCGCCTCTATCCTCTCTTTTTTATTGGCTTTGTTAAACTTGGTTGTGATTTCCGCGGGCGGTCCGTGAGCCTCCCGCAGGAGTCTCACGGATCCGTTCCAATCAACAAAGTGCCATAATCATTAACTTGGTTATAGATGTTCTTATATATCGATTTTGAATGTTGTAGCTATTTAGTGCCTTCTGTGTAGGGAAAGTGTAATTGATCCTTAGTTTGATAAGGATCGTCCCACCTTACTTAAAGTTTATTTTGCGGATGTTAAAGGATGATTCTCTGATGGGGTGACTGAACCCGATGCTAAATTTAGAATTCCATTCCCTTGAAAGCGTCGACTATAATCTAGGGAATCGGTTTTTTTAATAAGCTGGGCATAAATCTCAGCCTCTGTTAGCGGACGCTCAAATTCTTTCTCACTTTGTTCAATAATGAGAACTGCTGCTGCAGAAACATGTGGTGTTGCCATCGATGTTCCTGATAACACAGCAAATTCGTTGTTTAAATAGGTTGAAAGAATTTCTTCACCTGGGGCAACAAGATCAATTACTTTATTTGTATTGCTAAACTCCGAAATCTCCTTCTGTAGATTGACTGATCCAACTTGTACAACTTCTGGATATGCACCAGGATATGCAAATTCATCTGTCTCGTTTTTCCCATCGCCTTCATTACCTGCAGCACAAACGACAAGAATATTTTCATCGATCGCTTCTTGAATTGCCTTATGAAGCTCTGGGCTATCTTCACTTCCTCCTAATGACATAGAGATAACTCGTACTCGTTCACCATCTGGTCCAATCCACTTTGTTGCATAGCGGACACCTTCTGTGACCCATTTTGTCTCTCCATACCCTTGACCTGCTAACACTTTCAAGACGAGAACCTTTGCTTTTGGTGCAACGCCGATGACACCCTCATCATTTTCTTCTGCACAAATTGTTCCACATACATGTGTGCCATGTCCGTTATAATCCTCAAAATTTTTAGAATCTCCGTTATCATCTGTTGTAAAATTGTACCCATCAATAATTTGATTTCTAAGTTCAGAATGGGTGGAATCACAGCCTGTATCAAGTACAGAAATGACCATTCCATCACCAGAATACCCTTGCTTCCAAGCAGAAGGTGCATTGATTAGCTCAACACCTGGTGGAATAACCTTTGTGTCTTTTAATACTGTTTGAATGGTATAAGGGACCAGACCTACTTTACTCATTGTGATTCCTCCTTTAAATATAATTAAGGCGACATAATTCCACTTATCCTTTAGTACCAATAATAAATATTTTCAATTTTTTAAATTTTTCCTCATTTTTTGTTAAGTTTTGTATTATAATTTATTCGTAAGCACTTTGTTTTGGCGTTTCCTCTATGGGAAGCGTCTTTTCTTTTTTGTTTTTCTTTTTAAGTCATCGATATTTTTTAACCCTAGTGTGATGGAAGAGAAAAGCGTGGCAGCAGCAACTAACAATTTGATGAGAAGCTCTAACCACTCCAACACAATTATCACCTCCTTTTTACAAAAATAGCCCTACACAGTAATTAGATGACTGGTAAGGCTAGTTTTTTTATGAAGCACAAAAATCCTTTGGGTACTATAAGGATAATTATGGAATATATGTCATTATCATTGTAACATGTCCTATTCTCTCTAGCATTAATATTATGAATTTTCGTACAATAATACTGTAAAATATATTCTCTTGATTTATGATTCCATACTTAATCCCTATGTAAGCATTCCTCATTTGGTAAAAGAGGGAGAATTGTAATAGGTATTGATAATCTAAAGAAACGTGAACTGTTTTTCCGCTGGTAAAAAACTGTTTTAATTTTGGAAATTAATATCCATAACCGGTTAACCTTTACCTGATCGGAACTTGGATATTGTGTTTCATAGTGGAGTTACCCCCATAAAAAAGGAGACGATTATCAATAGTTTATTAGATACATAAAACGAAACTCTATGCATAAGAATGGTTTAATTTAATCGCTACTTAGGAGGGGTAAAATTGGAGTCTGTTGTTAAGGATGCTTTACTGGAATGGAAAGAAGAGATGCTATCACAAAAAATAGAAATTGATGAAGAATACGAAAGGGTCAAATGTGATCTTCAACTCTATTCATATAAATCTGGCATAACCAAGCAAGTCATTCAATCTACAATCAATGACGAAATTATTAATAGTATTAAAACAACTTATCAAATACCATTTGTAGAAAAATACGAAGAGCTTAAACTGTACATAAAGGAATTAGAAGAAAAACGAAAAGTATATCAAATGTTTGTTGATAAGATTGAGAAGGTTAGTGAGACTGGCGAAAATGATTCTTAGACATGAGATAGTCGATGTACGTATTTGTGCACTCGGCTATCTCATTTTTTTGATTCTCCTCGCGAAAATTGTTACTATTATTACAAATAATTTCCAACGATTGGAGACGACATGCTATGTATAAAGGGATAAAAACGCTTATGCTTTTGTTATTCGTTACAGGATGTTCTTTTGGGGATACAACACAAAATAGTAATGACTCTGATAAACAAGTGAAACTAGAGGCTGAAGAAACTATTGCTACTCCAGTAGAAGTTTTAGCAACCAACTTACACATACCTTGGACAATAACAAAAAAAGGTGGAACATTTTTCATAAGTCAGCGCGAGGGTAAAATGATTGAAACAAATCTTGAAACAGGCCTAATAAAAAAACAAGAATTATCGGTTACAAAAGATATTCTTCATGAGGGTGAAGGAGGCTTGCTTGGTTTAGTGCTAGCACCTGATTTTGAATCCTCCGGGCAGGCCTTTGCCTATTATACATATAAAGAGGATTCGGCAACTAAAAATCGAGTTATTGCTCTTCAAAAAGAAGGAGATAAGTGGACAGAAACAAAAGTCTTATTAGAAGGAATTCCAGGTGGCAGAATTCATAATGGGGGCAGAATGAGAATTGGACCAGATGGAATGCTTTATGTTACAACGGGAGATTCTGGGAATCCTGATTTGTCACAAGCCAAAAATAGTCTGGCAGGAAAAATCCTTCGTATGAATCTAGACGGGACCATACCTGATGACAATCCTTTTGAAAATTCCTATGTTTATTCATATGGGCACAGAAATCCCCAAGGATTAGCATGGGATGATGAAGGAAATCTATATAGTTCTGAGCATGGCCAGAGCGCACATGATGAAATCAATCTTATTAAGCCAGGACAAAACTATGGATGGCCAGTTATACAAGGAGATGAAGAAGAACCTGGTATGGTAAAACCTATTTATCACACTGGTGAAAACACGTGGGCACCTTCTGGTATTGACTATCATAATGGGAAGCTTTACATAGCAACCCTGCGTGATTCGAAAATTCGAAGCTTTGATTTATCAACTAAGTCTGTGAACATCCTGCATGAAAATAGTGGGCGAATGCGTGATGTTTACATTGAGAATTCACAATTATATACGATAACAAATAATCGAGATGGCCGAGGTACGCCACAGAAAAATGATGATAAATTGTTAAAAATTGAACTCTAACAGTAAGTAACTGCTAGGATTTGATCACTATTTAGAAAGAGGAACTTTATCATCTTATCTCATTCGAACAATATAAAAAGGATGAACTGAAATTTAAGTTCTTCCTTTTTATTAGAGATATCCAAATTAAATATTAATATGGGAAAATATTAATCCTTCGTTATCTGCAGGATCAAATACTTCAAAAAGTTTCACTATAGGCTTTTTCTCGCTCATTTTTCCAAGATCTTTTTCTAATTTAGGAAGCATCACATTGTTGGCATCTTCTGCATGACTTTTTGTATCCCAATAATTTAATGCTCTATATTCGCTGGCACGATCGTCAAAAAAGTAGACACTGCCTCTAAAGCCCCTTAATTTTCTAGTCTCGGAATCCAATTGCTTTGTTAATTCTTCTGCAGTCCGTCTTTTTCCATTTCCTAAGTTAAAAACCACCAAGCGCGCATACACTTTCCCCACCTCCCGCCTTAAGCATATATTTTAAATATATGTTAGAGTGGTGGGGATAATTCTTAGACCGTTATCGGACTTAGTAAGACATCTACTAAACGGTCCATTCCTAATTTAATTTTTTCAGGTGTGGAATGGCTAAAGTTTAAGCGGAATGTATTGTACTTTGGTTTATCAACATAGAAAGGTGCTCCAGGAACAAAGGCAACACCTTTTTCTACCGCACTCTTGAGCAAAGTTGGTGTATTTAGATGCTCCTGTCCTTCAACCCATAAAAACATTCCACCCTTTGGCTCTTTCCAAGTAAACACTCCTGGCTCTAACTTATTTAAATAGTCTCTCATAATCGTCATTCGATGATAATATTCACTTCTCAAATGTTGTATATGTCCTTCAAGATTAAAGTCACGTAACAAAAAATAAAGTGCCTGCTGATCAATCGAACTTGAATGCAAATCTGCCATCTGCTTAGCCTGTGTCATCATTTTTATGATTGGTGAAGGCCCTGTTACCCAGCCTGTTCGCAATGCTGGAACAACTGACTTTGAGAAAGTGCTCGTATACACTACATGGCTTTGGCCGTGATCAAATGACGCAACTGATGGATATTCTTCCTCGTCATGAAATTTAATATCACCATAAGGATCGTCTTCTAAAACGAGTACATCATATTTATAGCAAAGCTCTAAAAGTTGTTGGCGACGTTCCGTACTCCAAACCTTACCTTCTGGATTTGAGAAAGTAGGGATAATATAAATGAATTTTGGCTGGTAAGTTTTAATTTTTGCTTCCAAATCCCCAAACTCCATTCCGTGTTCATCACTGTTGACCGCAACTACATTTGCCCCATATGATCTAAAAACCTGTAAAGCTGATAGGTAAGTAGGATCTTCCGTTAATACGACATCACCAGTTGAGAGAATCACTCTTGAAAATAAATCAATTGCTTGTTGTGAACCTGTTGTAATCAACATGTTTTCAAGAGGTGTATTCACTCCTTTTCCTTCCATTTTAGTTTTTATCGCTTCTCTTAATGGCTTATATCCTTCGGTTAGTCCATATTGTAAAGACGATTTTCCTGATGCAAAGACTTTTTCATAGGCTATTTGAACTTCCTTCAAAGGAAATGATTCTTCAGAAGGTAATCCTCCTGCAAATGAAATCACATTACCTTGTTGAATAACAGCAAGAATATCTCTAACAGCAGATGATTTAAAGTTTTTTGTTTGTTCTGCAAATGAGTAATTCATAAAAAAGTCCCTTCCTTTTTCGTAGGTTGATAAAATTAAAAATATTCAAATAATTAATCTCGTACTGATGGGAGCTATCTGGTAAAAACTGTACCCATTTCGTATGTTATAATAATATTTCTATATCATATAACACACAATACCAACCTTTCAAGCTTTTAAACAAAATATTCAGAAAACGAATTTCAATAAAATATGTTATAATATATTTAACACATTAATATAACATACATTTTTAGGAGTCTTTTATGGATAAAAACTTTCTATCTAATCAAATTGGTCAGCGTTTACGTTTTTACCGTCAACAACGCCAATTATCTTTAGATGATCTTGCTGAACTAACTGGTGTTAGCAAACCAATGCTCGGACAAATTGAACGTGGAAGTTCTAATCCAACCGTTGCAATATTATGGAAAATAGCTGCTGGGTTACAGATACCGTTTGCTTCCTTTCTTATAAGAGATCCTTCTATAAAGATCCTTAAGGAAGATGAACAACCTTTCTTTAAAGAAGATAACGGTTTATTTGAAACATATAATACGTTTGCTTCTCCTGGAATTCCATTAGAAATTTTTCGAATTCGCATGTTGCCAGGATGTAAGTATATTTCCGCCCCTACTGGGATAGGCGTACTTAAATCGTTAACTGTCCATTCCGGCATTTTGACCATCGAAATTGGGGAAGATAGTGCTATTACTTTAAATAAAGGCGACGCAATGTCCTTCTCTTCTGATGTTTATCAGGTTTATCAAAATCATACTGAAGAAGTATGTGAAATAAACTTGTCAATCTATTATTCCAGCCCACATATCCAGTCTGGACCAGATATAAAATAAAGTGAGACTTCATTCCATATGGTCTTACCGCCCGTTTAAGAATGGGTTAAAATACTTTTTTGAAAGGATGTTACTATTGGAACTCAATGTAGAAACGATCTACTATTTAGAAAATCCTGAGGCAGGTATCATTAAATTCGCGACTGGTTCACAACTAAAATACGGAGATATCGTAAAAGAGGTTTTTGGGGTTGCAGATATAAATGATTTATTAATGATGATTGAATATAATAAATCATTTCAAGAAAGTGTTTGCAAAGCTAAGGGAATTAGAGAAGATGAGATAACGTTGGAAATGATTTTTCGTGTTGCTTCTAAACAAGATTTGGTGCAACTGAAAGATTAAGTCATAGTGAAAAAAATGTTTCGGAATTTAACTGCCATCACCCTACTCCTATTTCTTCATAAAACTCAAAAAAATCTTATAATTTGGAATCCAATATAAGGGGGTGGCTTTTTATGTCATTTATTAAAATATGCAGATCTTGTAAAGGAGAAGGATATATTCGTGATCATTTCTTCTCTATTATTAAAAAGAAGTGTTCTAATTGTAATGGTATAGGAAAAGTTCATGTAGGCTGGGATAATAATCACAATGAATTAAAAAATTTAAATGAATTGAATAAGAATAATTAAAAATCCTAGTGTGGCATCACAAAACATTTATGTATGGTAATAGGATTCAAAATAACTATTTATAGAGAATTTCTAACTATTAATCTTTTTTCCTCTTCTTAAGCTATTTTTATGCAATCAACCTCTTCTATTTTCAACGATCACAACACTTTCACGTGCTCGTTCATTATTATCAAACTCAGTATGTTTTTTTCAATAGGCTGTTTTCGCAAACTTTGTTGCTAAATAACAAGTATTGGGGAGGTTAACTTCCGTTCCAATCAACCTAAAACGGTTTTGTTCAAGAAACTATAAAAAAACAACAATTTTTACCAAAGAGCCTTTCATTATAACAATTTATTTAAATAACCAATGTACAAGTTGGAATATTATTTAATTCAATTGAAAAGGAATACTACCACGGAGAAAAGGCAATACACTCACTTTTCTTTGTTTGTAGTATTCCTTATCATAACGGTCGATATCAAACTATTCTTAACCCCTTATTGGGCTTTCCTTTGCGGTGTTATTTCGCTAATATCTTGTTTATTAGCTTTTTGTTCAAGATACAAGGATTTAAAAAGTGATATACTGATCAAAATCATGATTACTGTAAATGGAAGTGCAGCAATTAATGCTACTGATTGCAATCCTTCTAATCCACTGCTCACAATTAATACTGCTGTAATTGCAGCAATTAAAACTCCCCAGACGGCTTTTACAGCGTTTGACGGATTTTCATTACCATCAGATGACATAATTCCAAGTACGTAAACGGTCGAGTCTACTGATGTGATAAGGAAAATCATAATAAGCGCAAGCATTAGTACTGAAAGTAAGCCGTAAAGTGGAAACTGTTGTAAGAAAACAAATATAGCTGTTGCAACATCCTTCGTAACCGCTTCTGAAAGCGCTGTATTTTGAAACAAATCCATATATAACCCTGTTCCGCCGAAAATGGCCATCCACATAAATGCAATGACAGGAGGGATAATCAATACGCCAATGACAAACTCTCGAATCGTTCTTCCTCTCGATATTCGAGCAACAAACGAACCAACGAATGGCGACCATGTGATAACCCATGCCCAATAAAAAACAGTCCAATCATGTACCCACTTATCACCTGTGTAAGGTGTTAAGAAAAAGCTCATTTCGATAAAATGGTGTAGATAATCACCAACTGCCAGAACAAAGCTTTCTAAAATAAAAACTGTCGGGCCTTTAAATAGGAAAAACAGCATAAATCCAATGACTAATACCATATTCGTGTTACTTAAAAATTTTATTCCTTTATCCAGTCCAGTTATCGCTGATGTCATGTATAACAAAAACATTACGCCAATAATCAAAAGTGGCAGCCATGTACTGTTTGGAATAGAAAACACATAATTCAGTCCAGCATTAATTTGCAAAACTCCCATCCCCATTGATGTAGCAACCCCTGTTACTGTTGCAATGATAGCGAGAATGTTAACAGTCTTTTTTATACTCCTTTTTTTCATGTTGACACCATTAAGCGTTTCACTTACAAGCAATTTACTTTTTTTACGGAATTGAAAATAGGCAAGTGCTAATCCAACGATCGTAAAAACAGACCATTGATGGAATCCCCAGTTAAAAAAGGAGTAACGCATCGCGACACGAGCCGCTTCAGCAGATTGAGGTTCAATACCTTCTAAAGGAGGGTTAGCAAAATGAGTTAACGGCTCAGCTACACCCCAAAAAACAATTCCTGCACCAAACCCAGCGGCAAACAACATACTGATCCAAGCAAAAAAAGAAAACTCAGGCTTCTCATTTTCCTGTCCAAGTTTTATGTTGCCATACTTACTAAAAGCTAGAAATAAACAAAACGCTACAAAGCCTGCAACAGATGCTAAATAAAACCAACCAAATGAATCGTTTATAAACCCCGAGACAGCAGAAGCATATTTAGAAAAGCTTGCAGGAGAGAAGGCTCCCCAAATCGCAAAAAGGACAACGACAATCGCCGATATTTTAAAAACTGGATTGTTAAAAGATATTCGTTCTTTGGTTTTCCTCAAATAAACCACCCTTTATCAGTTTTTATCTAAAAAGGAGCCATTGTAATGAATACTCAAATTGACTATCTGATGTCTGTTTTCGCATTGTGAATATTCAGAATATTTACCGGTTTGAAAGGGAATCATGCACAATTGGCATCTTCCCTCTCAATTCATTAATAGGACATAGTAATTAACATGAAGAAAGTTTAAAACAAACAACCTTCTGTTCTGTCATTTCCTCAATTGCAAATTTGATCCCTTCACGACCAAGTCCTGATTTCTTCGTACCACCGAATGGCATAGCATCTATTCGGTAGTCGCTGCTATCATTAATCATGATCCCGCCTACATCCATCTTAGCAATTGCCTTATAAGCTTTTCTTACATCATTTGTGAAAACACCTGCTTGTAAGCCATAATCAACATCATTTGACTTTTGGATTGCTGAATCAAGATCTGCAACTGCATAAAGTAGAACAACTGGACCAAAGATTTCTTCTTTTGCAATTACGCAATGATCAGGAACATTTGTTAACACAGTTGGTGAGTAGAAAGCTCCATTACGTTCTCCACCTGTTAATAGCACAGCGCCTTTTCCAATTGCTTCATTAACCATATTTTCAACACGAATCGCTTCTTTTTCCGAAATAAGCGGTCCCATATCGGTTAGCTCTGATTGTTTATCACCAACTTGATATTGCTTTGTGCAATGAACGAACGCTTGTTGGAAAGCACCCATAATGCTTTCTTGTACATAAATTCTCTGGACACCTAAACAGTTTTGACCAGCCGCCCAAAAAGCTCCAGAAACCGTTGATTCAACTGCATCCTCTAAATCAGCATCCTCCAATACAATAACGGGAGAGTTGGATCCTAGCTCCATGCTAAGCTTTTTTAAGCCTGCCTTACGAGCAATTTCCTCTCCGGCCTCAAGACCACCAGTAAATGAAATCATTCGAATCGCAGGATGTGTTACTAGTACATCGCCAATCTCATTTCCATAACCAGTTATGACAGATAACACTTTTGAAGGAAGCCCAGCTTCAGCAAATGCTTCAGCAAGTAAAAGAGCACTTAATGGTGTGACAGTTGCCGGCTTTACGATAATCGCATTTCCAGATGCAATTGCCGGCCCTACTTTATGTGCCACAAGATTTAATGGATCATTGAACGGTGTAATGGCACCAATAATACCGATTGGAAAACGATAATAATACCCGACTCGATTTTCACTTCCAGGCATTTGATCAAACGGAATCGTCTCACCATGAATCCGTCTTGCTTCTTCTGCACTTATACGAAGAGTTTGGATACATCTTGCCACTTCCTTCGTGGCTTCGCGAATTGTTTTACTACCTTCTCTTGTGATCGTTCGCGCGTACTTTTCAGTATGCTTCTCGATATAATCCGCTGCCGCGTTAATTATTTGCATACGTTCATGTACAGGCATTGAAGCAGCGATTTTAGCTCCTTCTTTCGCTTCTTCAATGCATGTCATCATATCTTCTGCTGAAGCCGCGGGTACAGTATCGATGATGCTGTTATCCTGAGGGTCACGAACCTCAATCATCCGATCACATTTTACCCAATTACCTGCGAGAAACATCTTTTGACCTGTAAGTTGAGCTGTCATATTATTACCGCCTTTCCATTATTAGATTTTTACTAATTGTTTTTCACGATCAATGGTGATTAAGTCAATTAAGAGGGAAAAACCTGTTTCAACTTTTCCGGCACCTGCACCACTTAAAGTTACAGTGCCTAAAAGATCACATTCGTACGTAATTGCGTTCGTAGCACCGCTGATTGAGGCAAGAGGATCAGTAACATCAACCTTTTCTGGAGCAATTGAAGCAATGACTTCGTTGCCTTCTTTACGAGCCTTGGCTAATAGCTTCCAACGCTTTCCTTCTGCTTTTGCCTCTTCAATATCTTTTAAGGTAATGTCAGTAATCCCTTTGCAAGATACTTCTTCTACTGTTAGTGGTGCATTCATGACATAGTTTGATAAAATAACAATCTTATATCTTGCATCATAGCCTTCTACATCACTAGTAGGATCCGCTTCTGCATATCCCAGCTCCTGTGCTTCTTTTAGTGCCTCCTCGTAAGAGACACCTTCTGTTTCCATCTTTGTTAAGATGTAGTTTGTTGTACCATTTAAAATCCCGCGTATTTCTGTAATCTCATTGCCAGCTAATGTCGTAATCGGCATTCGTAATGCAGGTGTACCACTCATAACTGTTCCTTCAAATCCCCAATAAACACCATTTTTATCGGCAATTTCAGATAGTTCTTTGTAAGCTAGCGCAACAGGGCCCTTGTTTGTCATTACAACATTTTTTCCACTCTCAAATGCAGCTTTACAATGATTGATTGCTGGTTGACCTGTTTTTACATCTGTGTATGAAACCTCAATAATAGTATCCGCGTTTGTATCACGAATTGTTTTGAGACTATCCCAACCAGTCACAAGCCCAGGTGTCTGTGGATAGTTTTCTAAATTACCAGTTTCTTTCAATACTTGTAAAGCCGTTTCGATATCAAGTCCATTTGGATGATAGATTGAGCCTTTCATTAAATCGGAAATTGCTACGATAACAGCTTCAAAATCTTCACCTTGTTTTAATATTTCCTTTTTATCACGTAGGATTTCGGCTAACCCTTGACCTACTACACCAAATCCTATAAATGCTAGTTTATGCGCCATTTGTTTGCACCTCCAAATTATGATTGATCGGTAAGTTTCCTTCACCGTTTAAAAACTTAATAGCAGTTTGTGCGAGGATCACTGCCCCTATTGGCAAGCAAGTCTCATCAATATCAAAAATCGGTGTATGCAAATCTCTTTGCACTCCATCTTTTGGTGCACACCCTAGAAAAAACATAGAGCCTGGAAGTTTCTGTGTTACATAGCCGAAGTCTTCTCCACCAAGTCCAAATGGACGTTGCGTGATCTGAATTTCAGGATAGATCTCAAACATAGCTTCTCTAATCAAGTGATTAACTAGTGGACTATTATTTAGGGCAGGTTCTCCTCTTTCAATATCCAGTGAATATCCACCACCTAGGTGATCAACAATTGAAAACGCTTTCCTTAATTCCGATGCTAATACATCACGAATTTCGGGTGAATAGCTTCGAATCGTGCCTTCAATCAATACCTCTGTCGGGATGATATTACTTGCTGTTCCTGCATGGATTTGACCTATGCTAACAACTGCTGGATCTAAAGCAGAGACTTTCCGGGCAACAATCCCGTGTAGTGCTTGCATAACAGGTCCAAGCATCCATATCGGGTCTGTACCAAGTTCTGGATAGGCTCCATGACCGCCTGTTCCGTATATTTTTGCTTCAAACACATCCACATTTGCCATACTGTACCCATCATTCATTTGCACTTCACCAACTGGCAGCCACGGACACATATGAAGCGCAATAGCAGCATCAACTTTGTCATATACGCCTGCCTGCACCATATAAGGGGATCCAGAAAGTCCGTGCTCATCTGTACTTTCCTCTGCAGGTTGAAAGACGAATTTAATTGTTCCTTTTATTTCACCTCTATTAAACTGATCAGTTAGTATAGTAGCGGCACCTAGTAAAATAGCAGTATGTGCGTCATGACCACATGCATGCATTACACCAGCGAGTCTTGAGCGATAATTAGTTGTATTTTCTTCATGAATCGGAAGGGCATCGATGTCTGCTCTGATCGCAATTGTTGGTCCTTCACCCGAAGTTAATGTGCCGACTACACTTGTTTTAACACCGATCCCTCTTTCCACCTTCATTCCGTCCAGCTTTTCTAACGTTTCAGCAACAATTTGAGAGGTCCCGAACTCCTGAAAGCTGAGCTCGGGATGTTGATGAAACGTACGACGCCATTCAATAAGTTGATTAAACAAGCTACTTCCTTGTATAACCATAGGATGCTCATTTAACATTCACCATTCACCTCATAGAAACTAGTCATCTATTTTACTTGCAAAGTACTCTCAACGTGATTAAATGCTTGTTCAAAGTCTGCAAGTAAATCCTCAATATCCTCAATTCCGCAAGATACGCGAATGAGTCCTTCTGGAATTCCCATTGCCGCACGCTCTTCTGGTGTACATTCAACATGGCTAGTCGTACGAGCAGGTCCTACTGTTGTTTCAACAGCTCCTAGATTTGCTGCACGGTTTGCAAATTGTAATTTGGGTAGAAGATCTCTTACTGTATCTACTCCACCCTTTACTGCAAAACTAAGCATTCCACCGAAATCCTTCATTTGTTTTTTTGCAATATCATGATGTGGATGTGTTTCAAGCCCTGGATAGTAAACAGCTTCCACCATTTCTTTTGTTTGTAAGTATTTTGCAAGTGCCATCGCATTAGCACATTGCTGGCGCACACGAAGGTGAAGTGTTTTCATCCCACGTAATGTTAAGTACGCTGCCATTGGATCCATAGTCGCCCCATTAATTTCACGGAAATGATAAATCTTTTCAACAAGTTCATGTGAGCCGCACACAACACCGCCCAGTGCATCTGCATGACCACCAAGGAATTTCGTTGCACTATGAATCACTAAATCTACTCCTAAAGAAAGCGGGTTTTGGTTGATTGGGGTCCCGAATGTATTGTCAACAATGACAAGTGCTCCTGCATCACGTCCAGCTTTTGCCATGCGCTCAATGTCAGTAATTTTAACTGTTGGATTTGTTGGTGTTTCCAAGTATAAAATCTTACAACCTTTTGCCACTTCTGCTTCAATTGCTTCATGGTTTCCTGTTTCACAAAGAACAACATCAATTTGTTGACGAGGAAGGAACTCAGTAAAGATTTTATTCGTGCCACCGTATGTATCTTTAATGGATACAATACGATCACCAGGTAATAAAAATGTAGACAATGTGTTGCTGATTGCAGCCATTCCTGTTGAAAAGCTTGTTGCTGCTTCTGCACCTTCTAGAATTTTTAATTTATCTTCAAATGCTTGAACAGTTGGATTAGTGTTACGCCCATAAATATGGCCTTTTTTCTTTCCAATCGCAACATCATACCACTCATCCATATCATCATAGTTGTAGGCTACACTTAGAACGACCGGTACTTGTGTTGCACCATGTACTAAATATTCTTTTTCTCCTGCCCATACTGCTTTCGTACCTACTTTAATGTTTTCGTTTGTCATATGACCACTCCTCTTTCGTTTTTTAATGATAATGTCTTATTTTCAACGTTTAATCCTAAATTACGTTTGACCATTTCATTGTAAGCAAACAGTGCGATCGCTGTATCTTGCACCCCTGTTCCAGTTAAATCAGCAACAGTAATTTGATCTTCATTTTCACGGCCTTTCAACTCTTTTGCTGTTAATTGACCGAGTTCAATAATGGACGATTCGTTTGTTACTACACCACTAGTTAAGGCGTGATGCAATTCTCCAAGTCGTGCACATTGTGCTTTCGTGTCACACACAAGCTTATCAGCTCGTGCTAGTACTTCAGCTTCTAACTCTTGCTTATGTTCAGCGTCAGATCCCATTGCAGTTATGTGAAGGCCTGGATGCAGCCATTCTGCTTTGACAATCGGCTCTTTTGCTGGCGTTGTCGTTATGACTAGATCACTGTTTCGAACAATCTGTTCGGCACTGTCTACCACTTGAACTTCAATGCCAATTTCTGCAGCCATGTCTTCTGCGTATTTTTTTGCACGTTCAATTGAACGAGCATACACAAGGATTTTCTTAAAATCTCGTACTAGTTTTAATGCTTTGACCTGGAATCTTGCTTGACTACCAGCTCCAATCACCCCAACTGTTTCAATCTTTTCCCGTGAAAGATAGTTAGCAGCAATCGCTCCCGCAGCAGCTGTTCTAACTTCAGTTAAATAACCATTATCTAAAAGAAGCGCCTGTGGAATACCTGTTTGGCTACTAATCAACATCATAAGCCCGTTCCCACTTGGAAGACCAAGCTTATAGTTATGAAAGAAGCCAGAAGAAACTTTAATCGCAAACATGTCTTTGCCTTTGACATATGCTGTTTTTACGTCTACTTCACCATTTTGATCGTGAACATCAACACGCATAATCGGGGGCATTTCTACTTCATTGTTTGCTAGTTTTGTAAATCCTTCCTCCACAACGGTGATTGCTTCTTGATTTAATTTCACATATTGTTTAAGCTCCTGCTCAGTAAATATAAGCACGGTTCTGCTTCACCTCCTTTAACGATTTCTAGTTTTTTGTTAAAATCCCATCCTTGATAAACAACTCTCTTGGAAGATTTGCAAACGTTTCACAGCCAGTTTCTGTTACTCTTAATGCTTCACTCGCTTCAAATCCGTATTTATCTAACCAAATACCTGGAATAAGATGGAATGTCATATTCGGCTGAAGAATCGTTTTATCTCCTTTTCTGATACTCGCTGTATGTTCGCCCCAGTCAGGTGGATAATTAAGTCCCATTGCATAACCAAGTCGCGATTCTTTTATAATGCCGCTTTTTGCGATTGTTTTTCTCCAAGTCTCTTCAATTTCTTCACACACGATGCCTGGCTTAATCATGTCAAGGCAAGCGTTTAATCCTTCGACAACAACATCTGAAAGCGCTTTTATTCCATCGTTAGGTTTACCGATATTTACTGTTCTTGCTAGTGGTGAGTGGTAGCGTTTATAACAACCGGCTAATTCTAAAATAACTGTATCTCCTTGTTTATAGCGTTCATCTGTCCACGTTAAGTGAGGAGTTGATGTTTTCTCTCCAGATGGAAGCAGTGGCATAATCGCTGGATAATCGCCTCCGAACTCTGTTGTTCCAGTGACTTGTGTATGTAAAATTTTCGCAGCGACATCACATTCACGAACACCTTCATTGATTAACCCAATCCCATCCATCATCGCTTTTTCAACGATTAACGCTGCTCGCTTCATATACTCAATCTCTGTATTGGACTTTACAATACGAACCCAGTTTACTAAGAGAGTTGCATCCTGAAATTTAGCATTTGGTAATCCTTTTTGCAGCTGTTGATAACATTTTGCAGTGAAATAATAGTTTTCCATCTCAACACCGACGGAACGGTTATCTTGGCCAATTTGTTTTAAAATATCGGCTACAAAATCCATTGGGTGTTTTGTATCTGATTGAACATAATCTTCTGGGTAAGGAATGATGTTTTCGTGATAAAGCCAAGTTGTTACTTTAGCTCCGTTTGCATCCTGGGTTCTTCCGATCCAAATCGGTTGATCTTCGTCATTGATAATCACTAACATTTGATGTACATAAAAAGACCAACCATCATAACCGGATAAATAGTTCATATTAGCTGGATCTGTAATAAGTAATACTTCAATCCCTTGTTCTGCCATTCTCTCTTTTGTTTTACGAATTCTCTCTTTATACTCTGCTGTTCCAAATGACATGGGAACATTCCCTCCTAGTTCAACAACATTTTAGTTTTTTGAATAATAACTTTATGAGTTCATTATAGTAGCTGAGTGAAAAATCTATCATCTGCAAATATGTATGAAGATTCTAATAAGTTTGTAGTCAAATTATCAAAAAGGTGTTAATTTGTATGAAAATGCTCAGGACGTGGACTAAATTGACGGGATAGATGAGAGTTAAGGAGACGAGAGATCAATTTGACGGGACGATGTTGTAGTTTGACGCGACTTCATGAGAATTTGACGTGATAAAATCCATAATTGACGGGACGCAACACTAAATTGACGGGACAATCACCATTATCGACGCGAGCGTAGTGAAAAGAAATGATACTTCTTCCCAAAATCAAAATAGACCATCATAAAGATCCTTCGTTACAGGATTTTTTATGTTGGTCTATTTTTTTACAACTTGTATGATAGATTACCAGCCGCGCTCTTGCATGAGTTCTGTTCGATCTAAAGTGGATATTTCAATCCCTTTCATCGGATTGCCAAGCCCTTTTGAGATTTGAGAAATAAGCTCATAGTCTTGGTAATGGGTCGTTGCTTCTACAATTGCTTTTGCAAATTTTTCTGGGTCTTCTGATTTAAAGATTCCTGATCCTACAAAGACTCCGTCAGAACCAAGTTCCATCATCAATGCAGCATCAGCTGGTGTTGCAACTCCACCGGCTGCGAAGTTTACAACAGGTAGTCGGCCTGTTTCTCTAATTTGAAGTAAAAGTTCAAATGGTGCCTGTAAATCTTTCGCTTTTGTCATTAATTCATCATGACTCATATTAGCAACTTGACGAATTTGTGATTGGATAAGACGCATATGACGGACTGCTTCAACAATATTTCCTGTTCCTGGCTCACCTTTTGTTCGCAGCATAGATGCCCCTTCACCTATACGTCTCAATGCCTCGCCAAGATTTCGGGCACCACATACAAACGGTACAACGTATTTACGTTTATCAAGATGATATTCTTCATCTGCTGGTGTTAAAACTTCACTTTCATCAATATAATCAACGCCAAGAGCTTCCAATACACGAGCTTCGACAATATGCCCAATACGAGCCTTTGCCATTACCGGAATGGACACAGCTTTCATAACTTCCTCAATAATCGTTGGATCTGCCATACGTGCTACTCCACCTGCAGCACGAATATCAGCTGGCACACGTTCAAGTGCCATAACAGCAACTGCACCCGCTTCTTCAGCGATTTTTGCCTGTTCTGCATTGATAACGTCCATGATAACGCCACCTTTTTGCATTTCAGCCATACCACGTTTAACAAGATCTGTCCCTTTATTCACCATATGTTTCTACCTCCGAAATTTTCATTGATGTACTATTTTTTCCGATGCTCCCATTTTCCAAGTCTTTATGCTCAAATCCAATAAAAATAAATCATCTGGATCAATAAGTGAAAGTCCTGTCAATGATTCAATTTTTCTTAAGCGATATAACAATGACTGTCTATGTAGATTCAAAGACCTTGCCGTTTGGCTTACATTGCCATGAAACTTGTTATAGGCACTAATTGTACCGATTAAATCCATATTACGCTGATCGTCATAATGGACAAGTGGTTCAATAGTTGACATAATAACTTCTTTCATTTCGTTATTCTGAGCTAGATTTAAGAGCACGCGGTCAACTCTTGTATTTTCATACATCATACGATGCCCTGTCCCCTTTTTACGTCTACCAATTTTTAAAGCAATGTTTGCATGTTGATAGCTTTCAGCAAATCCTTTAAAACCTTCACGGTAGTTTCCTATTCCCCAAGATATAACAACCTCTGGTAGCAAATTTCCTAAACGTCGTTCTACTAAGTCTAAAAAATTTGTAGCGTTTTCATTTTCCGTTTTGCAAGGAATTTCAAGAAAAATTAAAAGCTGTTCTCCTTGGTATGTCATCATTACTTCTCGTTTAAGAGATTGTGCCGCATAAAAAATTTCTTCTTCGATATATCGAATCATACTATCGAGCCAATGCTCAAATGAATCATAATCTCGCTTACGCTTCCGAAAAAATAACTCTAAGTTTTCAGGAAGTCCTACAATGCAAACGTATGGAAGTTTTATATTGTATCCTAGTAATTTTGCCCTTGAGTCAGCCTGATCGTAGGAAAGAAATTCTCCTTTAGCAAGCTCTTGTACAAAATCACTGCGCAGACGCATTTTCGTTTCCTCGATCGCATTTTTCCTTGAAAGCCAAAGAGCTATTGTTGTTGCTGAATGCTCTAATACGTTCACACGATACTGAGTTAAATAGGTTTCAACAGATGTGTTAGTAGGTAATAGTACAAAAATATAGCCCTGTGCGTCCCCTAAAACTTGCAACACGGGGAGCTGAAGTATCTTCTGACCTTCTATTTCAACTATTTGAAACTTCTGAAACATTGGATCACGCGTTACTAAGGATGTTTCTTTTTTTGCTGGAAGGATTCCTTGTAGTACGTAATTCTTCCATTTTTTAATAACATCTTGAGTATGACCGCTTTTTTCTTGTATAGTACCAGTTCGGTCGGTAATAATAATAGAACAACCAATATGCCTTTGGATAAATTTTGAGATATGGTTAAGTTCTGTTTCTTTTAGAATTAACTTTAAAAGCTCCTGCTGTACTTTCTCTGATTTTTTTCGTTCTTTGTACTGAATATCGTTAATCTCTTTCATAACCTCTTCGATTATACTTGCAAAACGAATTTCCCATGGTAGTTCTATAATTATAAAATTATGTTTTTCTGCTAAATCTATGACTTCAGTTGGAATATCGAATATATACCTTCCCGTAGCGATCATAAGTGCTGATGCTTCAGAATCAATAACATCTTTTACAAACGTTTTTAATGCTTCGACATCGTTGTTGCATCCAATCGCAGTCGTTAAAACAACCTCATTTTTACGAACAAAGTTTTCAACTGGCATTTCAATGACAGAAATCCATTGAACATATCGTTCGTTCACATGATTTTTTCCCGTTATCATTCTAGCATTTTTCATAATCTCGTAATTTAAAACATCATTTATTGTTAATCTCATGTTGTCCCCCTCTGACCACCTAAAGATTAAAACGATTTAAAACTACTAATTATAGAAAAACATATTAAATAGAAATCGTCCACTATTAATTGAATTTTCTGCTCAAATTATACTTTATTACTATAGTAATTTACTCTTAATGAGGGGTGGCTAAAATACAAAGTTGATTCATTCTCTATCAAAAAGAGCTCCCCCAGCAATGCCTGGTTCTGTCATTTCATAAGGGTTTAAAATAAGTTCAAGTTCTTCCTCTGTTAACACGTCGTACAACAAGCAGAGCTCTCGAACAGATTTTCCATTTATAATTGCTTCTCTTGCAATACGAGCTGCTACTTCATAGCCAATATGAGGATTAACCGCTGTAATAATCCCTACACTTTTTTCTACATATGACTTCATACGATTTTCATTTGCTTCAATTCCCTCTAAGCAGTAACTTGTAAAAACACTGAACGCATTGTTCATGATGCTAATCGATTGAAGCAAATTAAACACAAGTACAGGCTCCATTACATTTAATTCAAGCTGCCCCGCTTCAGAGGCCAAGCAAATTGTATGATCGTTCCCGATTACTTGAAAAGCGACCTGGTTAATCATCTCAGGCATAACCGGATTTACTTTACCCGGCATAATGGACGAACCTGGCTGCCTTGCTGGCAAAATAAGCTCACCTAGCCCCGCCCGTGGACCAGAGGCCATAATACGAATATCATTTGCTATTTTTGACATATTCATCATGCAAACTTTCAGTGCAGCTGAAACTTCTGTGTAGGCATCCGTATTTTGTGTTGCATCCACTAGGTGTTCCGCTCCTGTAAGCGGCAAGTCACTAATTTCAACCAAGTGTTTGATTACCTGTTTAATATAGCGAGGATCTGCATTAAGTCCTGTCCCAACAGCAGTTGCACCCATATTTACCTCATATAAATGCTGACGTGATTGTTGAATACGCTTAATATCACGTTCAACCACACGGCTATACGCTTCAAATTCCTGACCAAGACGAATAGGTACCGCATCTTGAAGATGTGTTCTTCCCATTTTTATCACATGATCAAATTGATCTGCCTTTTTCTTAAAGACAGCAAGCATTCCCTTCATTGTATGTTCTAATTTTTCAAGAAGATTAAGGGTTGCAATATGGATAGCCGTTGGAAATACATCATTTGTTGATTGCGACATGTTTACATGGGTATTTGGACTTAGTTGTGCATAGTCACCTTTTTCTTTACCAAGTAACTCTAAAGCACGATTAGCAATTATCTCGTTTACATTCATATTCATCGATGTACCCGCACCGCCCTGGATGGGATCGACGATAAAATACTCGTGCCACTTTCCTCCAATGATTTCATCTGCTGCTTCTATAATCGGCTCACCAAGTCCTACATATAATCGTTTTATATCCATATTGGCTAATGCTGCAGCCTTTTTAACAATAGCTAACGCTTTAATTAACTCTTCGTGAATCTGGTAGCCTGTAATTGGAAAGTTTTGGGTAGCTCGTAATGTTTGAATGCCATAGTATGCTTCCTTTGGTACTTTCTTCGCACCTAAGAAATCGCTTTCAATTCTTACGTGATCAATACCAGTGCGATTTGACATCGTTTCACCCTTCATTTCCATCAGTGTATTTTTGAATTAATTGAAGTAGTATGGAAAGATCTACATTATGTCCACTAATAATAACTACAAGATCACCATCTTGATCAGGGATTTTGTTTCCTAAAACTGCCGCAATACCTGTCGCTGCAGCGCCCTCCATTATAATTCTATGTTTGTCCATCATATATGCCATACTATAGGCAATTTCATCTTCAGAAATAAGCAACACATCATCCATATACTGTTGAACCATTTGAAATGTGTATTGATTATCAAGACCAATTCCACCTAATAAACTATCTGCAAGTGTCACACTTTCTTCCAACTTTACTGGTTTGCCAGCTTTTAGACTTTCATACATGACAGCAGATTGTTCCATTGAGACACCTGTAATTCTGATGTCAGGATTATTTGCTTTCAAGGCCAAGCCAATCCCAGAAAGAAGACCTCCTCCTGAAAGTGGAACAATTACATCTTTTAAATTTGGTAGAGCCTCTAGCAATTCTAACCCAATTGTTCCTTGTCCTGCTATAACATGAGGATCATCAAATGGCTGAATCACCGTTAATCCTTTCTGTTTCTCGAGTTCATAGCAGCGCTCACCCGCTGCATCTTGACTATCGCCAACAATCTCAATTTGAGCTCCAAGCCTTTTTAAGGATTCGACTTTTGCTTTTGGCACCCGATTTGATATGCAGACAACAGCATTAACTCCAAGCCTTTTTGCTACAAATGCTACAGCCATGCCATGGTTACCCGTTGAAAACGTTGCGACCCCACGTTTTTTTTCTTCATCACTTAAGCTTAGTATTTTATTCGCTGCTCCCCTGACCTTAAATGCTCCAACCTCATGAACATTTTCAAGCTTTAAATAAACGGAACGACTAATTTTTTCTGATAAAATAGCGGAATAAATTAATGGTGTTCTATTTACAATAGGAGCAATCCGCTTTTTTGCTTCCCAAATATCACGGATCTTCATCACTTTTCTTTCTGTAGTAAGGTTCATATAATCACGCGCTCCCCCCTCAAATGTAATCTTATTATTCATAAGATAAATACTAATACCTTTTTCAAGAGATATCCATTGTCAAATCTGCCTATAAAACGTAGATAGTTTTCATACAATTTGATCAATAAAAACTATATTGGACCTGTTCTTCTTACATTTAATAAAAGGCTGCTTTCGCAAACTTTGTTGCTATTTACCAAGTAATGCAGTCTAGTTGATTTCCGCTGCAGGCATTCGCTTTCCGCTCCAATTAACAAAGTGCCAAAAACAACAGTGAGCTTTAACAGAGCGAATAAAAAAAGCAGCGAAACTTAGGCTGCTTTTTTCAAAATAAAGTATATTAGTTTCTAGGATCAACATAATCAGGATAATCTGTAATAATCGCATCAACATCCATTTCTAAAAGGAAATCTGCCGCCTCTTGGCTTCGAACTGTCCAAGATGAAATTTTCATTCCGATTGAGTGGACTTGATCTACTAAATCTTTTGTTACAATACCATAGCTAGGGTTAAAGTAATCTGCATAAGTTGAGAACTCTTGTAATGCTTCTGGTGTTGTGTGTAATTTTGATGATGTAAGAACTCCGATTGGTACTTTTGGAAGTAATTGATTCATCATTTTCATAGATTCAAAGTTAAATGATTGGATAATAATTTTTTCATTTTGCGGCACATCTAGGTTTCTAGCTTTTAATTCCTGGGCAATACTTTCTTCTATCCCTGGATAAAGCTCTGGTGCTTTTAGTTCGATTAAAATCCCAACCTTACCATGATAACGATCAAGGATTTCAGCAAAGGTTGGGATTTTTTCTCCCTTAAATTGTTCACCTTTCCAGCTTCCTGCATCAAGGCTTCTAAGTTCAGCAAACGTTAAATCTCCAACTTTCCCAGTACCGTCTGTTGTTCTGTTAACCGTTGTATCATGAATAATAACTAATTCTCCATCCTTGCTTCTTTGAACATCGATTTCAATGTAATCAGCTTTCATCTCTACTGCTTTATCAAACGCAGCTATTGTGTTTTCTGGTGCATATCCTGCTGCACCCCGATGAGCGACATTATCAACCTTCCTGACATCACCTATAGATTCTGCTGCAAATGTTTGGTGCAGTGGACTAAATAGCAAGGTGAATGCAACACCTGCTCCTATCATTAATTTCTTGTTCATTTTAAGTCATCTCCCAACTAAAATATGAGTACTGAATTTATTTTAGATAAGAAATGTTTATCTAATATGTATTTATGATTACAACTAAATAATGATTGTGTGAAGGGAAATAGGATGAATTTCTTAAATCTATTTACAACCCTAATACTCGAGATAGCTTGAGTACAAATAATCTTCTCTATTTATAGAGTGAATAAGGGGATTATTTTAATATAAATCAATTTCTAAATCGAAGTACATTCAGTATAAACAATCGTAATTAGTACAAAAGTTGGGTTTTACTTTCAAATTCAAGTCTGATCATCCTAAAAATAATGGGTTCATCTCTACATTCTACTATTCCTATTTAATCAGTTCTCTCTTATTCCATTATATATATATATATGACTAATTACCGTTTAACCAAATCTATCACATGTTTTAAAGTAACGTATTGAACACGGATAAAATTTCATTTAATAGATATTATCGGTAAAAATTAACCTATATTGGATATATTGGTGAAATATGGTACTGTTTGTAACCTTTCTATTACATAATTGTAACAACGTAAAGGAACTGTTAACTGCTTGACCTTTAATAGACTGTTTTTCATGTTAAGATAGGACTCATTGATTAGCATAAAGCAAGCTAACAAGGAGGAAATAAAATGAAAAAAGGCATTTTATCAATCATAACAGCTACGGCATTGTCAGTAGGCTTTGCAGCGAACGCTTCTGCAGCAGTAGTTACGGTAGAAGAAGGCGACACTCTTTGGGATCTAGCCGATCAAAAAGGTTTGTCAGTTGAAGATATAAAAGAATGGAATGACTTATCAGGTGATATCATTCATCCTGAAGATAAATTAAAGCTTCAAGAGCACTATGAAATTGTAGAAGGCGATTCTCTTTGGGATATTGCTAAAGAAAATAACGTTTCTATTAATGAGTTAAAAGAGTTGAATGAAATTGACTCTCATATTATCCATCCTGGTGACGAGTTAATCATTGAAGATGTGAACACCGAAGATGCAGAACCAGAACAAACAAAAGCTACACCACAGCAAAAGGTAAAGTCGAAAGTTGAAACTGATTCAAAAGCATCAACTGAACAACCTGTTGAAGAAAAGTTAACAGTAACGGCAACAGCTTATACTGCAAACTGTGAAGGTTGTTCTGGTACGACGAAAACAGGTATTGACTTAATAGCAAATCCAGATAAAAAGGTAATTGCTGTTGATCCTGATGTAATCCCATTAGGTTCTAAAGTGCATGTAGAAGGTTATGGTGAAGCCATTGCTGGGGATATTGGTGGTGCAATAACTGGTAACAGAATTGATGTATTTATTCCATCAGAATCAAAAGCAAAAAAATGGGGACGAAAAAAAGTTGAAGTTAAAATTTTAGATTAGATTTGACAAAACCCTTAGTTATTTTTCATGAACTAAGGGTTCACTTTTATATCCTATCCTCAAAATTCCTTCGAAGAGAAAGGCAAGAAAAATTTCACCCCACGCTTATTAAAAGGTAAAACCTTCATATCGGCAACTAAATGACTACTATATCCGATTAAACATGTAAGAAAAATCCCCTCGATTGAAATAGCTTGTTCTAAATAATGAGCGACGAAGGCAAAATAACCAATTCCTAATAGTGAGTGAGTATAGCTTCGATGTGGAACAAAAGAAGCGATCACGATATAGATCCCAAGTAAGATCAACCAGATTTCTTGTAATGAAACCCCTCCTGCAAGCACTCCAAGACCAGTAATTGTTAGCATATGCCGTTGCTTTATAAAGGATGAGATGACAATAATGGAGACTCCAGCTCCAATCCCCATCCATTGCTCTGCACCTGTTCCTTCAAGTAAAATATAGATGATCATCATAAAACCAATTAATTGTGCAACTGATCGAATTAATTTGTGTGATAACGTAATTTTGTTGCTTAATTTCCCATCAATATCAATGTCTGGAATCAGTCCTGCCACTCCACCCATTCCTACTAGTAATAATGTTGTAGTTGGATCAGCATGAACTGTCTGGGAAACGATAAAACCGGCTCCAGCCCCAATTGTTGCATGTGCAGTTCCGTTCAATTCATCCACCTATTTCTATGTAATTTACATTCAAAAGTCTAGTATACATGAAAATTAGTGGGAAAATGGACGTGTTTTCTTTTTTTAGGATGTTTTCTCTAACTTTGTTGCTATTTACCAAGTAAAGCGGTTTGGTTGATTTCAGCGGGCGGTCAGGGAGCCTCCTGCAGGAGTCTCACGTATCCTTTCCAATCAACATAGTGCCAAAAGCAAAGTAATTCTACTATATATGATTTTCCCAATTACGCTGTCCTTAAAACCGTATGAATAGTATTATAAATTATTATCTTAATGAAAGAGGTAGATAACATGCTTTCTTTTACTGAAAGAGCAATCACCATCATCAAAAACATTCCAACAGGGAAAGTCATGACATATGGACAAATTGCAAGATTGGCAGGAAGTCCAAGAGGTGCACGGCAGGTTGTACGAATCCTTCATTCCATGAGCGCTAAACATCAACTTCCATGGCATAGAGTCATTAATGCGAAAGGGGAAATTGGTTTTAGAGATGATGAATCTTTTATTACCCAAAAAGAATTTCTTGAGGATGAAGGAATTGTTTTAAAGAATGATAATACGATCGATTTAAAAACATATCAATTTCATCCAGTGGACGTAGAAGAGACTATGTATTAGTGTCTCAATCTTCTCTATATTAAATAATTCAATTGTTAATTCTCGAATATAATTTCTAGTACGTTTAGTTTGGCTAGGAAACCATAAATCGATATGTATTATTCTAAATTTATAGCAAAAGACTATCTGTAAAAAAGAAAAAGCCCTCAAGAGAGGACTCGCTAATATACCTATTCATCTTTATTATCATTGTCACCCATATCTTCCACATCTTCAATTGGATCTTCAGGGTCAGTGTTCGCATCATTTTCATCGTCTTTGTTGATTGTATCATTTTCATCAACACCAGGTACGTTTTCTTCACCTTCGATTATATCGTTAGCGTCATTGTTTGCACCATTTTCATTCGTACCATTTTCATTGACGCCAGCGTCATCTTCTGGAGGTGCTGGATCTGGGTCCACATTGTTACAGCCTACTGACACCATCGCTGCTAATAAAATACTTGTCATCATGAGATACCATTTTTTATTCATGGTCATTCCCCTTTCCTATTTAATATAAATCTTTGCTTATCATCCCCTTTCTAGAAACTTTTATGCAGGACAAAATAAAAAACTTCTAACTTAAGTCAGAAGTTCTCAAAAAGGTTCATTTGTTTATTTGTTTTTCTCCCATTCGGCATACAAGCCAGTTCCATTACACAAATGGCAGTCAATTGCATTTCCTGCATAAGGACTAGTTATTGTAGCAAAACCATTCCCACGGCATACAGGACACTTTCCCTGTTCTTTCATTTTGGCGATGTGTTTCTCCTTATAAGCATGATACCAGTCAGTAAAAAACTTAACTATTTTCACCTGCATCACCCTGTTGTATTTTTCCTACAGTATATTCGAATGCAGAGGACAAGGTGATAACTAGAATGTCTAAATTTATTTTAAACGTCATGATTATTATCAAGAATAAACGGAAACGCTAAGTAAGAAGTTTTTAGAAGTACTTTTTTACTAATTCTAGTAGAACAAACGAACCGGTCCTAGCAACCCACTGGGCTCCTGTTGGACAAATCGAGAAAGGAAATCCCTTTGTTCCTTTACCAAAGTATTTGTTACTTCGATTGTAAGTATATTCTTACCTTCATGAACCAATTCTCCAATATCTACTTGATATGGTGGACATATACGTGTACCTGCAGATTGTCCATTTACAGTTACTTCAACGGTTTCAAAAACAGCCCCGAGATCAAGTAATATTCTCTGTGCTTCTTCCGTCCATTCAAATGATGTTTCGTAACGGAATGTTCCTGAAAAAGTCGGTAATGCATCAGCCTGACTAAAATCTTGTAAATAATCAAGATTTTTTAACTCTTCAAAACGAGGATATTGTTCTGATGTGGCAATCGAAATGTTCCAAAAGCCACCTAGTGCTTTTTCCTTTATAACTGTTTCTAGAAATGAAGCTTGGATGTCTTTTACTCCTGCTCCCGCTACTACCAATACTGATTCATAAGGACTAAGGCATAAGGAAATACGTTTTCCCTCATGTTCTGTTACAACACTTGCCTCAAGTGTTGTATTTGTAAAAGCATCATAAAACAGAACTCGATCATTAACAGGTAATAATACCTCTGTTTCTATCCTTTCACTCGGATGCTCGTTAGAAAACATAAATACATCCATATCAGTATGTTCCACCTGGTAGAATCTTAAATAAGGCTCATTTCCCTTTACTTTTATTTTATTAAATTCCTTCTCCTTTATTAAATTCGCTAGATTTTGAAGTGAAACAGTCCAAACAAGCTTATGCGTAGATAGGCTTTCAAGTACTTCAGTTACCTCATTTCCTTCACTTGAGCGCACAGGTAAACGCTCGATAAATAAGACAGGTAATCCTTGATCAACCAATTCTTTTAAATGATGTAAAAGTCCACTCGGTAGAGCTTCACTATAGGGAATGATTAAACAATCAAAGGACTCGTTATTTACAAGGATCTTGTTGTTCGACACTGGGAGTGATTCTAAGATTAAATCAGCCGGAATCACGTCGCAATCAATCTGATTACGCATCAACTCTTTAACTGGCTTATGAAAATACATGTATTCACCTGACCATTCAGCTTCTGCATGATATAAAACTGCTGCTGATGCGATATGCCTTCCACCTGACAATAAATGACTGACACGGTTTGTGTAATGATTTAGCTCTTTATAATATCGGAATTGTGGGTTTTTCCCACGCGCATACATATGTGGCGGACAATCAGAGTCAGGAAATTCCTTTGGTGAAAACGCATGTGGTACAAAGTAATTTACACCTCTAACTAGCATGTGATCTGTTAACCATTTCATTAACTTTAATCCTTCAGCCCATCCATAAGCTCCAAAGACCTCAGCCATTGTTCTTCCTTGTTTTTTTGGATCAATATGTCCGAGAGATGTAGCTAGTTTAGCTAAGCCATAGTGGAAAAATTCACTGTCTGTTTCACCAGCTATCCATGTAAACGGAACTTCATCAAAACCCGGTACAATCTGCCATAGAACAACATCTAAGCCTGACATATCCTGTCCCCACAATGCACGGAAGAAGTGCCCTGCTCCACTACCTAAACGAGTATGTACATTATTATCTTCAAGTACATGCCCGATGTATTCGACACCATGATTCCGGCACCAGTCGCCGATTTGTTTTGTAAACCGCTCCGCATATAGCTTGCTGACAATATTCATATAGGTATATCGAATAGATGACGTCTTACCTTTCCCCTCATGCCATAACAGTGGAAGGTAAATCTGATAATCTAAGCCTAGCTCCTTCTCTAGTAGCTCTGGTAAGTCTGGACTCCAAGGAAGGGGAACACCTTTTTTCCCAGGCTTTGAGTGAAAATCAAAAGTCTCTTTATCATTATAAAATCCTGGTTCATCTGAAAAGAATCCTGCAAATGTTTCACCAAAATCCTTGTGATAACGCAGGTAAAAGGCTTCATACACTGTATCAATTAAAATGCGGACTGATCCCTCAACAAGCGGATTGAGATAATCATTTTGACCTTCACTTCCACCTGTCCTCGTTTCAATCAGCCTAAAAATTCTCCAATATCCTTCGGGTATGTCCCAGTATAGTGTTCCCTCTTTTACGTAAGACGCGAGATCAATACACTCACCAGTAAGCTCACCGTTACTGGAATCACGTTTTGCCGCAACAACTCCTACCAGCTTTCCCCCACCACCACTAAAAAAGCCAGGATTCATTGATTGAACATCAACGATAAAGGAAGAGTTTTTCATTGGGCCTACTGCATCAATATGGCTCTCAGTTAAAAATAAACGTTGAAGCTCTTCTGGAGCATCTTTTACTCTTCCAGCAGCATGACCGGTCGGAAAGTGGTCATCATCAAGAAGCCAAACTCGCATCCCACGTTTTCTTGCCTCATCCATAATAATGTCCATATCATTCCACCACTTTGGACCTAAAAAATCTGGATGAGGTCTTGCTTCAACACAAACTGCTTTGATTCCTGATTCAAAAATACGTGCTATTTCTTCACGTAAAATAGCCTCATCTTCTCCATGTTGCCAAAAAAACGGCAAAATATAATTCGCTTCTTTTCCCTCCAACACTTCTCTTAACCGACTATTCATTCTTTACACCTCTTCGCAATTTTTACTCTGTCATTCCTAAGTGAGATGGAGAAATCCTAGGAGCAGATTTACTTTCCTTCTCAAGTCTTGTAAGCTTCTGACCTGCAAACCAATACGTCATAAAAGCAGAAACACTAAAAAAGAAAAATAGAAGAAAAAAGGAGTATGTCAGTGAAAAATAAAGCCAACACGATAACACAATTAAGTTAGCCACAGTCATTGAAAATCGATAGAGACCAAACTTAAAAGATGTAAAGATGAGGTCTTTTAAACAGTAATGACTATTTACCATTAAAGGAAAAAGATAAAGTATCGTAACAAATAGGCAAAAACTAATAAGACTTACACTACTAAAAATAAAAAGATTCATGCTTGTATTTAGTTTTGTTAATAAATAAAAATCCCCTATCAAAATCAAGCTTATTAGAGTCATTAAAATACCAACAGTAAAGCTTTGTTTCAAATTCTCCTTAAATAGGTCTCGATAGGTTGAGTAAATTGGTGGTTCTTTTTTATTCACCCATTCTCTAACAACACCAAACAAGGCAGCTGTAGCTGGATATATTGTGATTACTGGTAAACAACTGATCAGAAATATAATATTGAGAAAAAAGAAAGAATAAATCCATGTACATATGCGATACAGTTTTCCATCTATTCGTACCATACAAAATTCACCCCGATAATAAAATAGTCTCTGTAGATAGTCAATCCGACACTACTCTAAAAAACAGCCCTAAGGATCGATTTCCTTAGGACCGCTACTACTGGAATCGTTAATTATTCTTAACCCATTCATCTAGCTGATTTTGCTTTTCTTCGATAACTTTATCAATTCCTGCATCCTTAAGCGCTTTAATGAATTTTGGTAAATTCTCTTCAGGATCTAGCGTACCTGTTTCAAGTCCACGTTGATATTCTGTCACAACATTATTGATGGCAGCTAATTCTGTTTTCACAGGTTCAGGATTGTATGTGAAACCAAGCGCTTTTGATCTTACTGCGTTCTTATTAAACTCTTCTAGCTTCTTATAAATATCAGGGTCTTCTCCATTAAAAGTGTAAGAAAGCAATTGATTTCCGAACATCCACCCTTGATTAATACCATAAGGTGGTTTTGCAGGATCTGTACCTTCTGGATAATCGATTACATTTTCAGACGTTTTCACATAATGCTTTCCTTCTACACCCCAGTCAAATAAGTTAATAATATCCTTGTCGGTGTATAGTAGATTTAAGAATTCCATCGCTTTTTCTGGATTTTCTGAGTTTTTTGCAATCGAGAAATTAATCGCTGTTACTTGACTCGTCGTCATGACTGGAGGCAATATTTCCGCACTTGTCATTGGTTTTGATGTAATGACTGATTCCTGTCTGTCAGCACCTGGCTTTAAGTTTGCTTCCCATGAAAATCCTGTATCTGCCTTTACAAAAGTTGCTGCTGGTTTTTGGTTTGTTGCTGCATCCTTCACAATATAACCAGCTAAATACCATTTTCTCATCGTATCTAATAATTCTTTATACTCTTCAGTTTCAAACCAGTTAACCACTTTCATGTCATTGTCAAAATCAGGTAGAACACCGATTCCGTCGCCTAAACTGTCATACATACCTGGCATGAAACGGGTCAGAGGACTATTTGTACCATCCATTACAAGCGGAGTCATGCCTGGTTCATTTTCTTTAATTGTTTTAAAAACAGCTTCTACTTCATCAAGTGTTTTCACAGTCGTAACGTCAATTTTATACTTATCTAAAATGTCTTGACGCATCATGAAACCGTAGGATGCAGCCATATCACGTATACTAGGAAGAGCGTAAACCTTTCCATCAACAGAAGCTGCCTTTAAGTAATCAGGATCCATTGCATCAACAACACCTTGGCCATTGCTTTCTAATAATTCATCAAGAGGAAGTAAAAACCCCTTTGATACTTGTGTGCCCAAAGTACTTGAAAGTGTCATGATAATATCTAACTTATCACCACCAACTAGGGCTAGGTTACTTTGTTGTGTCCAGGCAGCCCAGCTTGTTGTTTTTATATTCACAGTTGCATTAATTTTTTCCTTTGTGATTTTATTAATTTCACTTACTACTTCTTCCAAACCTTGTTCTGTACCATTAATCGGGAAAAGCATGTTGATTTCATATGGTTCACCTGAATTGTCACCGCTCTCACTTGATGATGAATTTTTTGAACAACCTGCTAGAACCATTGTTGCAGCAATACCGATTACGAGGACGAGCTTTAAGCTTTTCAATATCTTTCTCATTTCAATCCCCCTGTTTTTTATTTATTTTTATGCTTACCGGTTTTATACCGAGTATAGCTTATTTAACTGCACCAATCGTTAATCCTTTGACAAAATACTTTTGGAAAAATGGATAAGCAATCATGATTGGCAAAACACCTACAAAAGCCATTGCCATTTGCACAGTTTCTGTTGGAATATTCGAGAGTGCCTCACTGGCTGCTGAGGATCCAAGGCTGCTGCTGCTTAAAAACTGAATATCTAACAAAATTTTATTTAATAGGAACTGAACGCTATATAAATCTGGGTTGTTAATATAAATCAAACTATTGAACCAATCATTCCAATATAATAAAGCCTGGAATAAGCCTACAGTTGCCAGCACTGGTGTCGAGAGTGGTAAGATTATCTTCGAAAAGATCTTAAATTCTCCTGCTCCATCCATGTAGGCTGATTCTACAAGAGAAAAAGGAATCGATTGTTCAAAGAATGTTCTCATTAAGAATACATAAAACGCATTCATTAAGAAGTTCGGCAAAATAAGCGCCCAGATCGTATCCTTAATATCTAGCAATTGTGTATAGACTAAATAAGTTGGTACTAGGCCTCCATTAAAGAGCATTGTGAAAAATACAAACATCGCTAGATATTTACGTAACGGCAAATCCTTTCTTGATAACGGATAAGCGATCAAGGAAGTTAAAGCAAGACCTAGGGTTGTCCCAATAATGGTTACTAAAGCTGTAATTCCATAAGCATTTCCTATCATTGATAGATTAGCAAATAAAAATTCATAGGCATCTAAACTTAGTTTGCTAGGAAAAAATGTATATCCCTCTTTTAGAAGCATCTTTTGGTCTGTTATAGATGACATAAATAATAGTAGGAACGGTAATATACACGCTATCACGGCAACGATTAATACAGCATGTGCCAGCCAAGGTGTTTTATTCAATTTGTTCAATGGTAGCACCTCCTATTAGAATAAAGCATTTTCCTTACTTCTTTTCCTAACAATATAGTTAGAAAGCATTACGAGTATAAAACCTACTAATGATTGATACATTCCGGCAGCCGATGACATTCCGATATCACCAGTATTTAATAAGGCACGATATACATAAGTATCAATAACATCTGTCGTGGACTGGATTGCACCTGCATTGAGTGGTACTTGGTAGAACAAGCCAAAGTCTGCATAGAATATACGACCGATTGCTAAAAGTGTCATAATTGTAATAATAGGAGTAATCATCGGAATTGTGATGTAGCGGATTTGCTTCCATTTGCTCGCGCCATCAAGATCAGCAGCTTCGTAGTATTCTTTATCAATTCCAATAATAGCTGCTAAATACACGACACATAGATAACCGATATTTTTCCACATGTTTACAAAGGTAAGGATATATGGCCAATATTGTGACTCACTATACCAGGAGATGGGATCCATTCCTACTAAAGGTAGCAATGTTTTATTTACAAAACCGTTTTCCACACTAAGTAATGCAAATACTAAGAATCCAACAATAACCGTTGAGATTAAATGTGGAAGAATGACAACGCTTTGGTAAAAGCGTGATGCTAGCTTATTTTTAATTTCATTTAAAAAGATCGCTAAACCTAATGCAAATATAGTATTTAGGAAAATAAAAGTAGTATTATACAGAAGTGTATTTCTCGTAATAATTAATGCGTCCTCTGTTTTGAAAAGGTATTCGAAATTTTTAAAGCCAATCCATTCACTTCCGAAAAAGCCATCTATCGCATTATAGTTTTTAAATGCAATGACTACTCCGAGCATCGGCAAATAATTGTTAATAAGTAAATAAATGATACCAGGCAATGTCATTAAAAAGAGAACCCTATATCGCTTCACCTTTTTTAGCTTCATACCACGTGTTACACCAATCTCTTTTTCAGAAGCGAACAACCCCATCTTCTTTTTCTTAACTAATAGTTCTGCCATATCCCTTCTCCCTTCTTATTAAATTACTTTCTTAACTATCCCTATCATATAAGAAATGTAAGCCCTTACCTACCGTAAAGATGACATTATGCTACCACTTTTCAGACCTATCAGGGGTGGTTCGAAAACGAGGGATAGAACTTCTCTCAAACTATGAATTCCAATACATCCTAATCATTGGTTTATCCTTTAATAGCGCACAAGGAACAAAAGCGCAAGCGCCTTGATCAACCTCAGGCAAATAAGATGATTTAGAATAGAAGGCGTTCTTTGCCTTCAATTCTAAATTAGCTTATGACCTCGAGGGGCTAGGCGCTGGAGCTGGATGTCGTGAGCTTATCCACAGTTCAAGAATTTTATAATTTCCTAAACGATAAAAAAAAATGATTGAAACCCCCGTAGGATCTCAATCATTTTTTTGTTTTATACATTTATTGAATAAGAGGTACTCGTTGACAATTTTTCTTCAGTAAATTCAATCGTCTTTCCTGTTTTCGCAGAAGTATAAATGGCTTCTAAAATTTGCGTTACAACAAATGCTTGCTCTGGTTTCACTAGTGGTTCTGTATCGTTGATAATACATTCTAACCATTGTCTCGCTTCTAGTACACCAGGGTCTTCTGCACTTGTATCAAAATAAGCGATTCCCCCGCCAGTCGCAGGTTTTGTTTCAACTAACTTTCCGTATTTCGTGCTATTGAAAACTAGTTCCCCTCCATCTGCCGAAGGGTTTCCTTTCATCTCTGCTCCACCTTCTGTTCCACACAAGGTTGTCATGGCTTCCCGTACGTCTGTTGTATTTAAAGCCCACGAGCATTCCAGTATAATGGTTGCTCCGTTTTGCATCTTAATAAACCCAAATGCAGAATCCTCTACACCAAATGTGTCCACATCCCAAGGACCAAATAAGTTCCCTTCATGCTTATTAGCTAGCTTATGAAATACGGAACCCGTTACAGATTGAGGCTTATAGTTGTCCATGCACCAAAGAGTTAAATCTAATGCATGTGTACCTATGTCAATTAAGGGCCCACCGCCTTGTTGCTCGACGTCAAGAAACACACCCCATGTCGGTACTCCTCGTCTACGAATCGCATGTGCCTTTGCAAAATATACATCACCAAACTCTCCTGCGCGAGATGCTTTATAAAGCACCTGTGAATCATCACGGAAGCGATTTTGATAACCGATTGTCAACTTTTTACCTGTGCGATTTGCAGCATCAATCATATCCTGTGCTTCTTTAGAATTGATCGCCATCGGTTTCTCACACATGACATGCTTACCTGCTTCAAGTGCGTCCACCGTGATAAAAGAATGTTGAAGATTAGGTGTTAGGACATGAACAACATCGATTGCGTCGTCCTGTAATAGCTCCTTATAATCTGTATACACCTTTGCATTTTTTGTACCATATTCCTGTGCTGCTTTTATCGCCCTTTCTTCTACAATATCGCAGAATGCTGTCATTTCACCTAAGTGACTAACTTTTGCAAGTGATGGAAGATGCTTTTGATTGGCGATCCCACCACAGCCTATAATCCCAATATTCAATTTATTTTTCGACATATAGCTTCACCCCTTATTTATCAGCATTTATATATCCTTGCACATATTTCTCCATTACGTCTAAGTCACTCGCAATACTTGTCAGTTTATTACCCACTGAACCTTCATTTTCCACAATGGCATACTTGACGATTCCCATTTCATTTATCTTCTGATATGTTGTGTCAAAGTCTACAATACCTGTTCCAAGATTCACGAAATCAGTTGGCTTCACAACCTGCTTATAAATCTGCATCGTATCAATGTCTTCTTGGCCGCGAATTGCTGAAAAGATATTAACAGGATCTACATGTAATCCTAAATCCTTTTGATGGATCATATCACAGCGTGCACCAAGTGTTTCAAGTAAAGCGATTGGATCATATCCGCCTCTTGTTACCCAAACGAGGTCAAGTTCAAATTTCACATAGTCAGGATCTGTATTTTCTACTAGTAAATCGAATAATGATTGATCTCCTACTCTCTTAAACTCATGTGCATGGTTGTGATAGTAAAAATCCAATCCAGCAGCCTTACATTTTTCACCAATCGAATTAAGGTCTTTCGCTGTTTGTAATGTATCTTCACTGCTGTTAATAAATGCCATTGGCATGACAATGGCACTGCAACCGAGCTCTGCATTTTCGTCAATAACCTTATCCCAATCACAGTCAATTAAAGCTTTACCTGGTGCAACACCTTCATGGGCTGCAAATGCATGTAAACCTAGTTCATCCAATTTCTTTTTAATAACTGGAACAGAGAATGTTTTTGTATACCTTTCACCCGTAGAAAAATTAGAGGATATTAGCTCCACGTTTTTGTAGCCCATTTCAGCTACCTTTTCCAAAGTTCCAAAATAATCTTCATTTAATTCCTTAAAAACTGAAAATAGATTAAGTCCGATAGACATTACCATTTTTACTGCACCCCTCTCTTAAACTTTGAAAGATATTTTCATAAAGAGTTTGCCTATGTAAACCCCATACCACTATATTAAAGCGTTTTCATTTTTTGAACTACTGTAAAACCGACTGTTTACTAGCACTATTAAGACTTCTTGATTTAATAAATAAAACCATTTAAAAAGGACAACAACCCTTGACTGGGCTACTGTCCTCTCTTTTATGCATGTACCTGTTTAAACTGTCGAAAATCTTTTGGGTTCATATTTGTTGATTTTTTAAACGTCTTTGAGAAATGTGAGAAATTAGAATATCCTACCTCTAATGCGATATCCTTAACGGTCATTTCTGTTTTTCTTAGCAATTCCTTTGCAATTTTCATTCGTTCCTCAATCAAATAATCCGAGATCGATATACCTGTTTCTTTTTTAAACAGTCTAGATAAATAATCTGGATTTAAATAAACATAATTGGCAAGATCATCTCTTGTAATGTCTTCATTAATATGTTCATTAATATATGCCTTGACTTTATCTACAACAGATTGGTTTGTTTCCTTATCTTCTAAATAATCCGCAGTCTTAATCACGATTTCCTGCACCCATTTGTGAAGATATGTTACAGAACGGGTTACTTCTTGAAATGCCATATTTTCAGAGAAAATATTATGTGCAGGCATCCCTTTTACCTTTAAAACATAATAGATCATTTGTAGGAAATTTTGCTTAAATTTATGTAAGTACTCAGCATCCAGCCCTTCTGATTGCTTTGCCTTTTGTAAACATGAATCAATTTCAACAAGTAGACTTTTCTTACATCCTTTTTTAAGCATGTCTGACCAAACACTCATATCGGGTAATTGGATTGTTATTTCCTTATTTTTTCGTGAGCTCATTAGCAGCACCTGGTTAATGCATGAAACATTGTGACTCTCACATCTTAGTAATGAATCTAGAATAGTTGGCATGTTATGTATCGCAACCAGTTCTCCAATGTAACAAGATAGATCACAATATAAATCTTGCCGACAAAAATCGATATAAGCCTGGCAGTCCTTTTTGATTAAATCTAAACTAGTAATGTCTTGATCTTCAATTGGAAGAATCGCTACTAAAATTCCCTTTCTTATTTGAATCACCTGAGCTTGTTGGTCTCCCTTAATAAGAAAGCTACCTGCTACATCACGAATTGCAAACTCCATTATTTTTTCATCTTGTGGATTTAATTCATTATGCCAGCGTTGAATGCTTATTAAGATCGGTAAAAATTGTAATGATTCTTTATATGGGATTTTTTTCTCTTCAAGTATTTCTCTAATTTCATATGGATCTGCAGCAATCTTTTCAGAAAGCAAATCCATCCAAAAACGTTCGATAAGGAGCGGTTCATATAATGACCAAAGCTGTAGGTAATGCTCATACGTCTCCTTGTAATCGTCGAATTCTTTGGCTGTTTTTATCTTATTAATTGCTTTTTCAACTACAGCTTGCAATTCATCAAAGCGGGCTGGTTTTAGCATGTAATCAAGACTACCTAATTGAATTGCTTTCTTCGCATATTCAAAATCAGCGTGGCAAGTTAAAAAAATTGATTCTGTGAAAGGGGACTCCTCTCTAACCCATGTTAAAAGTTCAAGACCATTACCTTCAGGCATCTCTATATCGCATATCATGACGTCTATTTTATGTTTTGCAAATACTTCTTTTGCCTGACGAATATTATAAGCAATATGGACTTTTGAAATCCCTAGCTCTATCCATTCAACCCCTGCCTGAATGCCTCTTGCTGCATATATTTCGTCATCTACAATTAGTAATTGATACATCCCTATCATTCCCCCTTTTCAATGCTCTATCTGTAATGGAAATTGAATGTCTACATTTGCTCCACCTTCCATACTATTTGAAAATACGATAGTAGCCTGCTTTTCGTATAACAAACGCAATCTCCGCTGTACATTCCAAATTCCGATATGCTTTCCTTCTTCTTTATAAATCCCTTTTTCTGATTGTAATTGTTGAAGAATTTCCTTAGAAAATCCTTTTCCTGTATCATGAATTCTAATTTGTAAATGCTCTGGATCTAATTCAGATAACTTGACATTAATGCTTATATGAATTGAACCATCCATTGTGACTGCATGTTTGATCGTATTTTCAACAAACGTTTGAATGAGTAGTGGTGGGACAGCACAGTTCTTTAAATCGTCTGGAAGCGAAATGTCATATGTTAAATTGTCCGGGAACCTCATTACCTGAATTTTCAAGTAATTTTGTGTATGCTCAATCTCTTCGTCTAGTAAAACAAAGTCTGAATTGCTGCGAAACATGTAGCGAAAATAGTGAACAAGGCAAAGTGCCATTTCCTGAATTAAATTATATTGCTTCACTTGAGCAAGCGTGTAAATAATGTTTAATGAATTCAAAAAGAAGTGAGGGTTAATTTGCAGCTGCAAATGTCTTAATTCTGCCTTTTGACTATTTAACTGCTCTTCATAAACATTAATCTTTAATTCTTTTATTTCAGATGCCATACTGTTAAACGTTTTGTTCATCACTTCAAACTCATAGGAAGAATGAGATTGTGGTATAGATGTTCCTAAGTCACCATCCTTAACCTTTTTCATGGCAGCAATTAAACGGTTCAAAGGAAGAAGAATCGTCCTTCTTAAGAATAAATAAAGAATTGGTAAAATAACGAGTAAACCAAATGATATAAACCAGATGACTTTTTGAAGATAGGGAAGCTTTTCTAAAACCTTTTCATCTAATATAACCGTCACTAAACTAAAATTGCCCTTAATCGATTTCGCGCCTACTACTAAGTAATCATCATGATCACCTGTCAGATTGTATACACTTCGTTCATAATTCAAGCTGATATTATTCTTTTTAAAAAAATTCGCATCATCCATTGGTTCATAATTTTCAGTTGTAAGGACAGCTCTTCCCTTTCCCGCTATATCTACTGAATCCAAGGGAGTCATTAATCTTCTCGCATCTGTCCATGCTCCTAAATAGACATTCCCTATCTTTACAATACGAAATAAAAGAAACTCCTTATTAACTTGACGGGGAAACCACATATCCATTGTCTCATGATTTATTTCTTTATTTTGAAACAACTGAATAATATCTTTCTGGATAATTTCAGTTGATAGATAAGCCTCATTATAATTCTGAGCAGTTATCAATTCTTGATTGTTAGCTGAATAAATAAACAGTCCATCAATTATTTTATAATCATTAACATCCTTTGCTATCCGTTCATTTAAGCGAATTTTCGAAAAATAGTACTTTTGATTATTCCCCTTTTCTGATAGTTCTAGGTTTAATAAATCAAGATCTTTTGCTGCCAAGCTATATAAATAATCATCGACAGTTCCTAAGCCGTAATCAATTTGTCCCATATGTAGTGCAACCATATTTTCATTCGATTGGGCAATTTGATTGCGCACAACATGAATGGCATAGAAATTATTGTAAATTAGAAACATAATAACTGGCATTGTTATGATCAAAAAGCCTACTATAAGCTTAAACTGTAACGATTTAAATAGAAGTTTATATTTACTGTTATGTCTCATTTTCTATTGACCCCTCTTGAAATAAATGACTAATCGAACAGCTCTTTTTCATCTTGTTCTACTATTATACAAGATTTTCAGAAAGGGAGATTTGATAATAAGATGTATTTGTTAAATACGACTAGAAAACGCTTACAAAGAGAATGATAAGTCTTCCTTTTATTCTTTTCTACCGCAAATATGACTTTTTCCTATTACTTTCATGACCTATAATGAATCACTTTTATTCTTCAAAAATAAAAATGAGGAAATATCTTCCCTCATTTTTTGATAAACTACTTATTTTTTTATAATTGGAATCCAAACTTCCGCACGATAATTCTCTGAATTTGGATCACCTTCAGAATAACTTTCAAATTCAGGTCCATTAGCATGCTCATATCCAGTAGAAGGAAACCATTCTGAATATATTCTTTTCCAGACCAGTTGTATAGAGTCTGGCATTGGTCCTATTGATACAAACACTGCCCATGTTAATGCAGAAATTTCTCTTACTTCCCAATCAAGCGAGTGGTTTTCTATTGTTTTCTCAGCGCCAATAAAATAAGTAAATTCATTTTCTTGATGATTAAAGTCTAAACAAACCCCCAATAAACCTAAATCACCAGCTTGCTTTGCAAGAGCTTCTGAAAATCCATTTTGATTAGATTCTCCCCAAAGTAATGGGATTTTCTTATTATTATCACCATTTTCCATTGAAACTCTAAAACTCTTGCCAATAATAGTAAATGCTTCCTTTTGGATTATTTTGTAATTCATTTCCTCATCTCCATTTATTTGAATTTGAAAGGATAGCTTAGGATATGCCTTTATGTTTTTACCTATTTGTTTAGCTTCACTAGGGCTTATATCATGTGCTTTCCGAAATGCTTTTGAAAAGGCCTCAGGACTTTCATATCCGTATTTTAATGCGATATCTAAAACACGAACATTTGCATGCGTTAATTCCTGTGCTGCTAATGTTAGCCTTCTTTTCCGGATATATTCAGCTACCGTCAATCCAGTAATCAGTTGAAACAGACGTTGAAAATGGAATTTTGACATACAAGCAATCATAGAGATTTCTTCGATTCTTAATGAAGCATCAAGATTGTTCTCAATATAATGAATCGCATCATTCATTTTCCGTAGCCCTTCCATATACTTTCCCCTTTCACTACAACATTACCAATCTGTAAAAAGAAATTCCTGTCATTTTCTGCTTAATGAAGACAGAATGAAATGAATTTAATAATTGAGTGATCTCTATTTACCATCTTAACACTTGTGAAAGAAGAGAATGATTAACCAATAATCTATATCTTTCAAATAAGTTTCGACAAATTTATAAAGAATTAGGTTAATTTCTACAAGATTATCTAAAATAAAAACAGCTAATGGTAGTTATTTCCTCCCATTTGTCGAGACTGATCTAAATTAGGCGTAATATTTTGATTATTTTAATAGATGAATTTTGTTATGATAAAACCTGTTAATTCATGTTAACCAGGACAACTTAGAGGAGGATTTCTATGGAAGAGTTCGTTTATTCAGTAATCCATGATGAGGAACATAAACAAGTTCCCATCGATGAGGAAGAGCTTGAGTACTTTTATAAGTTGTGGGAAGAAGATCGCTTATAAAAGCTTAATATAAAATCAAGAAACGATTTCAGGAGGGACAATATTTGAAGAAACAATGTATTGCAATGCTATTAGCTGGTGGAAGAGGAACAAGATTAAAAGACCTAACAGAAAACTTAGCAAAACCTGCCGTTCCCTTTGGCGGGAAATATCGAATCATTGATTTTACATTAAGCAATTGCAGAAATTCTGGAATCGATACAGTTGGAGTATTAACCCAGTATCACCCACATGTTCTTCAAAGTTATATTGGAGATGGAAAGGAATGGGACTTAAGCAAAAGAGAAGGTGGTTTAAGTGTACTCCCTCCGTACCAATGTGAAAATGGAGAGCGTTGGTATGAAGGCACTGCACATGCTATTTATCAAAATAAACATATCATCGAACAATATGACCCTGAACATGTACTCGTTATTTCCGGTGATCATATTTATAAAATGGATTACACAAAAATGCTTCAACAGCATGTGAAGTCTAAAGCAGATGCCACTATTTCGGTTATCGAAGTTCCGTGGAATGAAGCTAGTAGATTCGGAATCATGAAAACGGACGAAAATACAGGCCAAATCATAGATTTTGCTGAAAAGCCGAAAAATCCTACATCAAATTTAGCTTCCATGGGGATCTACATTTTTAATTGGAAGACATTAAAATACTATTTAGAACAAGAAGAAAACAATCAATTCTCCACGAAAGATTTCGGGAAAGACATCATCCCTACTATGCTTCAAAATGACCTTAAACTATTTGCCTATGAATTTAATGGCTACTGGAAAGACGTTGGAACGATTGATAGTTTTTGGGAAGCAAATATGGATTTACTTAAAAAGGAAACCAATATTCTCCTCAATGAAAAGGATTGGAAGGTATATACGGTTGAACAAACCCACCCTCCACAGTATCTTGATGTAGATGCAAAAGTGACACAGGCGCTTATCAGTGAGGGATGTGAAATTTATGGATCTGTTGAGAATTCCGTACTATTTAATGGCGTAAAGGTAGGAAAAGGAGCTATTATTAAGGATTCTGTCATTTTACCGAATGCAGTGATTGGAGAAAATGTACGTATCGAAAAAGCTGTGGTTGGATCAGGAGTCTTGATAGAAGATGATGTTATCCATACCTCTAATGGCATTACTTTAGTTGGTGAAAATATTCATAAACAACAAAATAAGCGTGTTTTATCCAGTGTAATTTAATACATATCATTTACATAATAAAAAATACCTATTACCCACTCGATCCAAGTTGGGTAATAGGTATTTTTTATTATTACTCTCTATTATTATCTTCGATCTTTCCCTGTAAAACTTAAAAAAACTCTCTTTTTTCAAACTTTTTTCTTAAATTCTATTGAAAAGGAAATTTTTAAAAATATAATTGATTTAAGGACTATATTACCATTTTTTGTTTAATTACTAGTAGAAAGAGGAAAAACATTATGATAGGTAAAAAAAATCACCTTATGCTCTTGATCACAAGTTTAGCTATTCTTTTAGTCTTTGTTTCTAATATTTTAGGCCGCTTATTTCATTTATTTGATCATTCTCATGGACTTGATCACATTGTGTCTTCTTTTCAGATTGAGGAGAACTTTAGTCTTGCTCTTAATATCCTTGTTCTGATACCAGTATTATTACTTGGAGTAAGCTATGTTTTATTTAAGCTAAATAATAACAACCCATATATTCCTTATTTACTAACGTTAGCACTAACCTTTGGTAGTATTTCAATTATTTCAGGTGGTAGTGGGAGAGTAGAATTTCACTTTAGTATTTTCATGGTAGTCGCTGCATTGGGTTATTATCAAAATATTAAATTACTATCTTTAATGACATCTATCTTTGCGGTTCATCATCTTTTAGGTTTTTTCTTCTTCCCTGAAATTGTGTTTGGGGTTCATAGTTATACATTTTTAATGTTAATCTTACACGCTACCTTTCTAATTCTTACTTCTAGTGCAGTCATTTGGCAGGTGTATTCTAGTAAAAAAATTGAAAATGACTTATTGAAAAAACAAGAAGAGCAACGAAAAAGGATTATCGAAGAAATTGTTGACCGTTTATCTTTTACTTCAAATCAAATCGTTACTGTTTCACAAGCTTTGTCCAGCAATGCAAAAGAAACAACTGACGCTAGCTCACAGCTTTCACTTTCGATTGCACAGGTGGCAAGTGGATCTGAAACCCAACTACACACTGTAGGAAATAGTGTAAAAATTATTTCTGAGATCACGAAAGGTATACAAGGTATAAATCAAACCGCCCAAGTTGCTTCAGATAAAGCTCATCAATCAGCACAGCAAGCTAATAATGGTAGTGAGCTGATTGGGAATTTGTCCAAACAAATGGGGGATATAAATCAGTATGTTGATGAATCATTTGCAACGATTACTCAGCTCAACAGTAGCTCAAAAGCGATCGAAAATATCATAGAAGTCATCTCTTCCATATCTGATCAAACAAATTTATTAGCCTTGAATGCTTCCATAGAGGCAGCACGAGCTGGTGAGTATGGTAAAGGCTTTTCCGTTGTTGCTAGTGAGGTTAGAAAGTTAGCAGAGCAGTCTTCAGCATCATCTAAACATATCGCAGAGCTTATCAAACAAAATTTAGATCAAGCAAAGCAGTCTGTCGAATCTATGAAAAAAGTAAAAAACTCAACTGAGGCTGGATTAGATATCGTACATAATTCTAATATTGCATTTACACACATATTTGATTCCTCAAAAAGTGTTGCAGATCAAATTCAAGAAATTTCATCACTTGTTGAAGAGTTAAAGAATTCATCTGATCGTGTTAATGATTCAATGTTCGAAATGACCACAATTACAGAACAATCTGTAAAAAGCACTTTACAGGTGGCAAGTACAACAGATGAACAACATAAACTGACAGAAAAGACATTTAAAGTTGTCAATGATTTAAGCAATCTAACGAGTGAATTGGATAAAGTCATAAATAGATTAAAAGAATAGTTAGTTAAAAAACACTTCTTAATAGTAAACGAAATTAGTCTGCTGGAATCCTGACCTTTTTTATTTCCATCTTCATTAAATATACGCTTTTAAACTAGTATTTTATAAACACTTTTTAAATACCTAAATTATAAAAACATAATTTTCCGTCGTTATTTGTTAAAAAAACAATATTCTTCACCTTTCTTCATACAATCTGATGATAGATGTAGATAAATTTTGTCTGCTACATGCAGGAAAAAGCGATCCTCACCGTAAAATATTAAAGAGGACAAAATATTAGTCTATCAAATTTAAGGAAAGGTGGTCGTTGTTGTTGAGAGACGATATGACCTTACAACAAATCGCTGAAGGTCTTCCAAAGTCCGTTTTAAATGCATCTGATAAAGACTTGGAAGGATTTCAAAAAATTATAGAAGAAACAATTAGATTACGTGAAGGACATAGAAATTTACAAAAGATGATTAAAAGTTATTCTACTTCTGGAATTCAGCGCAGTTAATTGGAGAACCTATAAAAGAACATGTACCTATCTGGTAGGTCTTTGATTATAGCTCATTTCATAAACAGAGAGTTATAATCAAAAACCTACCCAAATGGTAAAATGTCATCCTTCACATTAATAATCACCTGGATTCTAAAGCGTTTCTCTCATGCCTTTAAAAACGATAATAAACCAGAACGATGCTATTACATCGATCTGATCCATTTTAAAGGAAGGCTAATTTCTTACACCATTAGCTATTTACTTCTGTATTTAAGCTTGGCTTTCCTAATCCTAAACTTTTGAACATTTTACATATTTTAACTACTCACTGCTTATTGTATTATAGATATCACGATTGATTATTTCAACTATTATTTCACAAAAATGAAAGAATGGTCTTACAACAACTATTTAGCGTTACAGAATAAGCTATTATAAATTTCATCGTTATCGAAAAATAATAAAGAGGCTAACCCAAAGTCTTCACATGAAGACTTTTGGGATAACCTCTTCTAAATTATTAGTCTACGTATTCTCTTTTAATATTTATATTTTTGGATCACACTTTGCAATTCATCTGCCATAGTTGAAAGTGACTTGGCAGAGTACGTTATTTCTTCCATTGAAGCTAATTGTTCCTCAGTAGATGCTGCTACTTCCTCAGATGTTGCAGCATTACTTTTTGCAACATCCGCTATTTCATTTGCCGTTGCTTCTACTTCTTGCACCCCTGCAGACATTTGTTGAGCGGTTGCTGAGACTGATTCCATTTGAGGGGTTATTTCTTTCATGCTTGATAAAATTTCTTGGAACTTTTGTATAGCTTCATCTGATACAGTTAACCCGTCCTTAACATCATCAGTTACTTTTGACATTTTGTTTACAGTATTTTTAGTGTCTTGCTGAATCGCATGGATGAGTTGAACAATTTGTTGGGCGGAAACATGTGACTGCTCTGCAAGCTTTCTGACTTCATCTGCCACAACTGCAAAGCCTTTACCTGCTTCACCAGCTCTTGCTGCTTCAATTGCAGCATTTAATGCTAATAAGTTTGTTTGATCTGAAATACCTGTAATCACTTCTACGATTGAACTAATTTCCTTAGACCGATCTGAAAGGGATTGAATCATATCATTAGATTCCTTGACTGAATGAAAAATAGAGTTCATTTGCTCCACAGTTTTCTTTACAGATTCTCCACCTTCTTCAGCTTTAAAGATCGTTTCTTTTGTAAGATCTGTTACATTTAAAGAGTTCTGAGCAATTATGCTTGCACCCTGTGAGATTTCCTCAAGAGAATCAACATTTTTATCGATACCATAGGTTTGTTTTTCAGCACTACTTGCCACTTCTTGAATGGCAGTTGCAACTTGCTGTGTAGCAATACCTGTCTGTTCAGCACTAGCCGTAAGTTGCTCTGCAGCCGAAGCAACCTGTACCGAATTATCTTCTACTGTTTTTAATAGTATACGAAGGCTAGATTGCATATCACTAAATGACTGTCCTAAATCACCAATTTCGTCTCTTGAGGAAATTTTGATATTTTCAGTTAGGTCACCTTCACTTATTTTTTTTGCTTTTTGCTGCAAATCTTTTAGTCTTCTTGTAATAGATAAAACAATAAGTACTACTATTGCAGCACCAGCAATGACTGATATAAAGATAATAAGTATGGTTGTATTTAATATTGGCTTCGCTGTATCATTTACCTCTTTGGAAAACATTGTTCCTGCTACTTTCCAGCCTGTGAGTTCATTTGTGAGGAAGTACATTTCCTTTGCCATTCCATTTAATTTATATTGAAATTGTCCTGATGGTTCTGTGTAGAGATTATTATAAAATGTTTCTTTTACTTGTGAGCCGGTTTCCGCTATAGGACTTACAATAAAGTTTTTTTGTGCATCTAAAAGGATCGCATAGCCTTCTTTTCCAATTTTCACTTCTTCAGTTGTTGCTTTTAAATTTTTTATATTTAAGTCAATACCGATTACACCAGAATCATCATTTAATGTTTTGGTTATTGTTACTACCATATCACCCGAATCTGCATCAGTGTATGGACTTGTAACGATACTTTCTCCCTTTCTCTGCTCTGCTTCTTGATACCATGGTCGTTCTCTAGGATCAAAATCACTCGGTAACTCTAATTTAGGATACGTGATCATTAGTCCATCAGTAGTCCCAATGTAAATTCTCTGAACCTCTGGATGTAAATCAATATACTGTTTTAATTTTCTTATTACCTCTGAGTTTTCACTCCCGTTATCATAGAGCTGTGCACTAATTTCTGCTGAGAAAAAATCTGTATCATGTATTTTAGGTGAAATCGTATTATTAATATTCGAGTTAAGTAGCTTAACATTATCTTCAGCACCATCTAAGAGTTCTTCTTTTAGCTGATCTTTCGCACTATTGTATGCTAAGAGACCAACTACTAAGGTTGGTACAATTAGAATTACTGCGAATGTTGTATATAATTTTGCTTTCAAATTAAATTTTGTTTTTGATAACCGATATTGTTGTTTTTTCACTTTATAACCTCTCTTTTTTGTATTTTGCATTAGATGTCTTATATGAGTATATATCGGCGTTTTTCTATAAATTTTAACTTTTTTATTTCTCTATAATCTGAATACCCTTTAAATTAACACTATTTTGGATTTGATTTTAATCTAGTTCAAGTTAATTAAGTCCCCTATTCACACAAAAAACACGCCCATTTTTTTCATCTCCATGCATGTACCTTTCAAAACAAGCACCATGTTCATAAGATGTATTATCACTTAATAAAGGTGGTGAACTTTATGGGCTACTATGGTGGAAACAGTTTCGCTTTAATCGTTGTTTTGTTCATCCTATTAATTATTGTTGGTGCATCATTTTACAACTAATTAAATCTTGTAATATCCTCTTTTAATCCCCTACTATTAGTTACACTATCCAATCACTACTAGGAAGCGAGAATCTCCTCTCGCTTCTTTTCAATGAAAAAAGGAACCTTTATAAAGATTCCCTTAAATATGTCCTCAGTGATTTTTTCTAAGGACGAACATCATTATCGTAATGATACTAAATGCAATTAACGCTAAAAACGGGATCGTGATAAATCCAAATACATTTATATACTCGCCTGAGCAAGGGATACCACTCGTGCACATCTCGAACTTTTTCAGTACTGGGATTTTCTGCAATGAATAATGGTAGGCTGAAATAATCATTCCTACCATTGATATCGGTAATACATATTTATACACTTTACGATCCCCATAATAAAATGCAATTCCTAGTATAAGTGTTAATGGATACATCAAAATCCGTTGATACCAGCAGAGGGTACAAGGAGTATAATGTAAAACTTCACTAAAAAACAGACTTCCTAATGTCGCAATGAGGGAAGTAATCCATGTGACTAGCAATGGTTTATTCATCGTGTAAATTACTCCCCTTTTGCTGCGTTTTCAACCATTTCTCTGAAATCTTCATAGCTATTACCTTCAAATTTTTTCCCGTTCACAAAAAGAGTTGGTGTTCCGGTTATTTCTAATTTGCTGGCTTCTTTCATATCAAGATCCCAAGCAGGCTCAGACTCCTTATTTTGAAATGATTCTACTACCTTTTGCGCTTCCTCATCAGAAACAATTTCCTTTAATGTTTCTTCAAGAAATTCATCTGTAAAAATATCCATTCTTTCATATTTTAAATCGCTAGGTTGTTTGTTAAATAGAAGCTCATGAAACTCCCAAAAGGTTTCATTTCCTAGCTCATTATAAACAGCCTCTCCAAACTTCGCAGAACGAATTGAATCAACGTTAATAAACGAGTAATTCATAAAATAAAATTTTGCCTTCCCAGTATTAATAAAATCCTTTTGGATTTGGGGAAGAAATGACTCATTAAAATTCTTACAAATTGGGCATTTGTAATCACCGAACTCAACAATTTGAACGGGTGCTGATTCCTCACCTAGAAACGGTTGTTTATTGTAATCAATTGCCTCAACTTTTGATGTTGTATTTGATAAAAAAAGTAAACCTCCCATACAGATCGCAAGTAAACCTACTATCCAGAAAATGATCTTTGGAGATTGCCTTTTAGATTGTTTTTTACTTTTCTTTCCTTTTGACATGTGGACACCTTCTTATAAATTGTGCGTTCTAATTAGCTTAGGCTGCTTCCTTATTTACTAGCTTTGCATCAAGAGATAAAGGTGACTTCCAATTTAGAAAGAGGAAGAAAGCAATCACTGCAAATGCTAAATCTAATTCATAGCCTGCACCTTGACCATTCCCCATAAATCCAGCTGATATTTTCACTTTTACTGTGGCAGCAATCATGATTACAAAAAGCAACGCAGATATATAGCGAGTGCCTAAACCTATAATTAACAGTAACCCTCCAAGCAACTCAATCCCAGCAACTATGTACGCCATAAATCCTGGTATGCCAATGCTATCAAACCAACCTGCCGTATTTCCAATCCCACCTTGAAACTTTGCTAAACCATGAATGACAAATGATAGACCTAAAAAAACACGTAGAATAAGTGTACCAACCTCAAAAGATTTCATTGTATTTTTCTCCCTTCATATTTTAATAAGGCTGTTTTCGCAAACTTTGTTGCTATTTACCAAGCTGTACGGCGTGGTTGATTTCCGCTCCAGATGCTCGCTTTCCGCAGGGCGGGCGGTGAGCCTCCTCGGCGTAAACGCCTGTGGGGTCTCACCTGTCCCGCTACTCCCGCAGGAGTCTCGCACTTCCGCTCCAATCAACCTAAAACAGTTTTCGTTTTAAAAGAAACAATCTCTTAGAAAAGAGCCTTTAATAAAAACAACACCCACACACTACACTTTGTAGTGTAATTGTGTAAAAAAGACGCTGTTGCTTATTTCATGTATATATACACTACACATTGTAGTGTATATATACATATTGGTCAAGACTTAACAATTTTACTATCAAGTTAACTACTAAACTAAACACCTCAAACAATAACCATTAAAACCATTAAGAGCAAGATCATGTTAATCGAGATAAAAACTGATTTTGTCTGTAACTTCACAGGGATTGACGGCTCTGGCTCAATTAATTGCTTTATTCGAAAGTCTACAGTTCCATCAGCAAAAGGGACAAAGGCAGGAGTTGAGTTCCCACTTAAACGGGTTTTTACAAGTTTAAGAAGTGCACTACCAAGTCCTAGTTCTGAACCCATTCGATTAACCGCAGATTCATCAGCAGCAAGTTCTATCATAATTTTATAATTTTGATACGCCCATTTCGTAAGTGGAATATACCACATAACCTCAGAGATCATTTGGAGAACAAATACCATAAGTGGATCAAAGTATCTTTGATGAGCAGATTCATGATAAATAACAGCCTCTAGCTCTGCGTGATCTAACATCTCAATAAGTTCTGTCGAAAGAACAATTGTTGGTTTAAAAAATCCAAAGGTAAACGCAACATGCTCATGACAGTTTATTACATGAATATCCATGTGCTTACGATGATATTTTACATTTATTTGCTTAGTCAACTGACTATTTTTCAGTAATGCAATTTTTTTCTTAACTCTATTTATATCAATTATTTGATGAACTACTTTTTTGCAAAAAATGAAACAGGTATAGGCAATAAAAGTATTTACACCTAATAAAACAGAATGATAAACAAATGTATTTCCCCTAAATAAACTTATGCAAAGTTGAAAGATATTAAGATTGATCATTGTTCCTAACAAATGATTAAGGACATACATCCCCATTTGAACACACAGTAAAATCGCAAAGAAAAGACCTAGACCTAAAACGACTAGTGATTTATATCTCCACATTATTTACTTTTTCCTTTTTTTAATTGATCAATTTTTTGTTCTAGTCGATCGAGTAGAGTTTGATCAACTTCTTTCAAGGAATCGAGCATATGATTGACAACTAGTCCGCCAAATTCATCTAGCAGATTATCTGTTAGTTTTTTTGATTGTTCTTCAATGAATTCATCCTTCGTTTTCACAGGCTTAAAAAGCGATGTTCTACCTTCGGCTCTTTTTTCAAGTATTTTCTTTTCAACTAGCCGATTCATTACGGTCATAACTGTATTAAAATTCGTCGCTTTTTCTTTTTCAAGCTGCTGTTGAACCTCTTTTATACTCTTTTCAGAGCCTTCCCAAAGAATGTCCATGATTTTTGCTTCTAAAGGACCAAAAAACCGATTTAATCCAACTTCATCATAGCGAAAATTGTTTATGTTCATTTTTATCACCTTCCATTACATATTGTAGTGTAAGGAGTTTTTTTAATCAATGGCTGTTTTCGCAAACTTTGTTGCTATTTACCAAGTAATGTGGTGTGGTTGATTGCATCTCCAGTTGCTCGCTTACCGCGGGGCGGGCGGTGAGCCTCCTCGGCGTAAACGCCTGCATGAGTCTCACCTGTCCCGCTGCTCCCGCAGGAGTCTCGCAATCCGTTCCAATCAACCTGAATTAGTTGTTGTTTTAAAAGCAACAATCTTTTAGAAAAGAGCCTGTTACAAAGATTAAATTTGTCTCTATTCAAGAGAGCTCCTGCCTTACATTTATCTATCACTTGTCCGTTTTTCATCAACATGATCTGATCTCTCCTAAAACTTACGGCAGCAAGGTCATGAGAGATAAATAAATTTGTTCTAACATACTTTTACGCTTTCGTAAATAAACAATTGGAAGAATTTTTTCACCTTTAATTTCAGCTAGACTTGTAAACTTAGAAAAAACAAACAAAAAAGCATCTGATAAATTGTTAGCAGATGCTTTTTGATGGCAAGGAGAAACTTATATGTATATATGTTTTTTAGCTTTTGATATGTCTTCTAAACAAATAAATAGTAGATTGTATTTTAACAATGAATTATTTATTATCATTTGATGCTATTTCTAAAATTATCGTAATCTGTTTTAATATAATGAAATAATTTTGTGTTGCCTCCATGATCGGGATGGGTAAGTTTCAGTAATTCTTTATAAGCTGATAACACATCATTACTGTTCGCCATTTTTGATAGTCCAAATTTTTGCAAAAGATCATTTTGGACAGTATTGTAAACCTTGTCATTTTCGCTATTTTTACCTGTAAACCCTTCTTCTTTTAATTTTATTAATTCTTCTCGTAATTGAATATTTTCTTTTAATAAATCCATTGTTTCACTGTGTAATTTTCTTTTTTCATTCTTTAAGTGGATTATTTCGTTAGTTAACATATCTCTTTGGTGGGATAATACTTTTGTTGCTGATTTATGTAGTTCTTCTACCCCTTCTATATATACATCTTTTTCTTTTATTTTTAATTTTAAATAGCGGATGATCTCATCTTTATCTTGATCAGTTCTTTCCTTAACTAGCGATGAAGTTGCATTGTCAAAAATCGAAATGGATTCGGGATTCCTACTCCCAGTTCCATCATATTTAACCTTCCCTTCATGTAGCCAACGTCTCACTGTTTTAATGCTCCTACTATCTGATAATCCTGCTTCCTTTAACATGTAAAATGCTTGATCTGTGTTCACAATTTTCCCTCCCTTCACTTCTTTTCTTTAAATTGCTTCGCTTTGTTTTATATAGGCACTTATTATATATATAAGCTTCATTGAATCTTTTTTTGTTCCAGATTTCAAAAATGAGTAATTATTCATAAGTAAATCATGTTGATTTAAGAAGGCTGTTTTCGCAAACTTTGTTGCTATTTACCAAGTAATGCGGTGTAGTTGATTGCATCTCCAGTTGCTCGCTTACCGCGGGGCGGGCGGTGAGCCTCCTCGGCGTAAACGCCTGCATGAGTCTCACCTGTCCCGCTGCTCCCTCAGGAGTCTCGCAATCCGTTCCAATCAACCTAATTAGTTTTTGTTATAAAAGCAACAATCTTTTAGAAAAGAGCCTTTAAGAAAGATGAAAGATAAAAAGCTACCATCTCGGATATTTCTATCGATATTTTGTCATTCAACAGTAATATTTAGCATATTTCTAATGTTAGAATCTAGGAGAATGGGAAAAAAGTGAGCTAAATTAATAATATAAGTTGGATTATTAGTTCTTTTTCCCTTGATTAAGCGACTTTATAAGGCTAATTAATCAAAAATGAGAAAATGATTTCTTTTCATTTAAAAACCATCCACAATTTGGTATACATAAAGAGTAGGGTCAGTTAAAATTTCACAATCGGGAGGTAAACATGACTAAAACACCGTTACAAGTCAAATTGGTTCCTTATACGATTAATTCAATTGTCGAAAACACAAATGAAACTCCAGAGGGTGTCCGTTTAATACAAGCACCTAGGATTTGGGAGAAAAGTAATCAAGGTGAAAACATTGTAATTGCAGTTATTGATACAGGTGTTGACAGGAATCACCCAGATCTAAAGGATCAAATTATCGGCGGAAGAAATTTCACAACTGATCATCATGCAAATCCAACTATTTTTAAAGATAATAATGGTCATGGTACACACGTAACAGGTACCATTGCAGCTAGTTTAAATAATAAAGGTGTTGTAGGGGTTGCACCAAAAGCAAAAATTTTAAGTTTAAAAGTTTTGACAGGAGAAGGCTCTGGGGATTATGAATGGATCATAAATGCCATCAACTATGCTGTTGACTGGCGAGGTCCACAAAACCAAAGAGTTCGTGTCATTTCAATGTCACTTGGCGGTCCACATGATGTTCCCGAACTTCATAAAGCTATACAAAATGCGGTTAATCATAATATTTCAGTCGTTGTTGCAGCAGGAAATGAAGGTGATGATAGAGAGGATACGTTTGAGTATTCTTATCCAGGTAGTTATAACGAAGTCATTCAAGTAGGAGCTGTGAGCAATGATTTAAACCTTGCACCATTTACGAACACAAATGCAGAAGTAGATCTTGTCGCTCCAGGTGTTGAAATCGTATCAACATATCTAGAAAATAAATATGCGTCACTATCTGGAACCTCTATGGCGACTCCACACGTAGCAGGTGCATTAGCTTTACTTATTAACTTAAGTGAAAAAGAGTTTGGTAGACCTCTTATTGAAACTGAAATCTATGCACAGCTAGTCAGACGAACTTTACCTTTAGGAAATCGTAAAAGCTCTGAAGGTAACGGTTTCCTCTTACTCGACTTAGTAGACAAAGTACGTGAAATTATCAATGTTGCAAGGATTAATCTCATTGAAACAAAAAATTAATATTTTGGTAGTAAAATTGAGTAAGACTAGAAACTCAACTTTTTATCATCCACAGCGAATAGTCTAGTACACTGTGGTTTCCATTTATCTTGACGGGCAGCGATAGAATATCAATGTCCGTTTTGTTTACAGTTTAGGAAATTGAGAAATTCTAATGCTGTGGATAAACACTAGGCATCTAGCACCATGAGCTTTTGTTCCTGAAAACTTGACTGTCAAACACCTATTTAATCACTTTGTGCTAAAAAGTTTCCATACCAGAAGGAGGAAGCATTTTGAATAATCGCGAGAGATTGGACACTAGTGAACACGTAGAATTAAAAAGCGCGTTAATTGAATTGGAACATAATAAAAAAAGGATTGAAAATGAGAACGAATATTATGAAGAAGAAAAGGATCAAACTTTAATCAATAGCTATTACCAAGACATAGATTTTAGTGGAGTGGACAAGCAGGAATTGTTCCAGCAATTAAATCTGTTAGTAACTAATACACATCTTAATCAGCTATCTTACAATGCAAAAACAAGAAATTATCTTTATACTTGGGTAGACCTCCAATTAAACGGAAAATTAAAAAGCATCTACTCAGGAGGGGATAAGGAACCTGAACAAGTCATGAAAGAGGATTTCGAAGCAGACTTGAAAAGAAAAGAAGCTTATCAAATTTTATTATCCAATGATTTAAAGGATCTGATGAAAGTCCAAGAGACGATTGCGTCAATTGAAAGTGAAAATATGTATAATTGTGAACATGTTGTGCCCCAATCATGGTTTGAAAAGGAAAATCCGATGAGAGGAGATTTACATCATCTTTTTACTTGTGAAATAAAATGCAATTCATCAAGATCTAATTTTCCTTACCATGATTTCAAAGACTATTCCCCTAAAATGAAGATAGAAGAAATCAGAGCAAATTGTGGTAAATACGAAGATAATAAGTTCGAACCAGAAAGAGGCAAAGGTGAGGTTGCGAGAGCAACATTGTATTTTTTATTAAGATATCCGGGTGAAGTCAGCCAATATAGTAATGTAGACATTGATTTACTTATAAAGTGGCACAATGATTTTCAAGTCTCAATTTATGAAAAACATCGCAATATGGCTATTTTCGCTATTCAAAAAAATAGAAATCCCCTGATTGATTTTCCACAGTACGTTGAAAGCATTGATTTTTCATTAGGTTTAGGAAAAAAATATTCAACTAACCCGAAATAATAGGGTTATGTTCATGATCCTATTATAAATAAAAGACGGTCAAACCTCACGAAACACACAAGGTTGACCGTCTTTTTCTAGTTTAATTTGATCCAGCTTTTAATAATACTGTTTCCTCTTGCTTATTAGCAGCTTTCTTCTTTTGCGCATATTTTGCAGTTAAGATAACACCTGCAACAACTAAAATTTCAAAACCATATTTCACAAAGCCATTAGCAAAAAATCCGCTTAAGAAATGTTCTCCTACGATCATTTTTGATGCTGTCCATGCTAATACAGCTGCACCCAATGTAACAATAATTGGGTATCTATCGATCCATTTTAGGATAAGAGTACTTCCCCACATTACAACTGGAACAGAGATTAATAATCCAATTACGACTAGAAGCATGTTCCCATGAGAAGCACCAGCTACTGCTAAAACATTATCAAGACCCATTAATGCGTCAGCGATAATAACGGTACGAATTGCTGCCCAAAAGTTATCTCCAGCTTTCACATCACCGTGATCATTGTCATCTACTAACAATTTATAAGCAATAATGACTAATAAAAGACCACCGACTAAATGAAGACCAGGGATTTCTAATAACCAAACAACCGCTAATGTTGCTACGATTCGAATTGCAATTGCTCCTACTGAGCCCCATAAAATAACCTTCTTTTGTTGGTGTTTTGGCAGATTTCTTGCCGCAAGCCCAATCAAAATGGCATTATCTCCAGCTAAAACTAAATCAATCACTATAATAGACAAAAGTGCAGTGAGAAAATCCATTTGTGTACCTCCTATAAAAATTATATTTTACTACTTTCAAATTCTAATAAATTCAAAAATAGTTATTCACCACAAAAATAAAGAGACCTTTGCCATAGTGGCAAAGGTCTCGCTAAGCACAATAATATGCCAACAAAGCCGATGAACAAGGTTCATGTAATGACGACTTTGTTTCAGGATAATCCTGACGCTACTCCCCTTTACGGTGGAAGTTTCTTATGGTTCGTTCTTTTATTTAATTTCATTATACTGCAATAAATGGGCTTTTGTCTATATTTTTTCTTATTCTATACTTCAACATCCATAAAATTATCTTTCTTTTGCTTAATACCAGCGATGATACTAAGAGCTATTGCAATAAAAGAAAGAACAATTAAAGTACCTGAGATCGGCCTTGAAAAGATCGCTAAAAGGTTGCCATCAAAGAGATTTAATGATTGTAACAGTGATTCTTCCATTAATCCTCCTAATATAAAGACTAAAGCAATCGGAGCGACAGGGATATCTGCCTTTTTAAACAAATAACCGATTATGCCAAAAGCAAGGAACCCGCCAACCTCCCAAAGACTATTACTAATAGAATATGTACCTACAATTGAGACACTAATGATGATTGGGAAGAGTAATTTAAACGGAATATTTGCAACTTTTGCCCACAATTTCGCCATCGGTAAATTCATAAATAACAACAGAGCGTTTCCTATAAACATACTTGCGATAACTGCCCAGACAAACTCAGAATTTTGAACAAACATAGTCGGACCTGGAGTAAGGCCATGTAGGATAAAGGCACCTAATAGCACTGCCATCGTAGCAGAACTAGGAATACCTAATAAGAATAACGGAATAAGTGCTCCTCCACAAAATGAGTTGTTAGCTGTTTCAGGTCCAGCTACACCTTCAACTGCACCCTTACCAAATCGAGAAGGATCCTTCGCCAGCTTTTTTTCTAATGAATACGACATGAGAGCGGGAACAACTGAACTTGTACCAGGGATTAATCCGATAAAAAAACCTAAAAGTGTACCTCTTCCCATTGACATAAGTGAGGGCTTCCATTCGTTTCGTTTGGGAAAAAGTCCACCCATCTTCGGAGGATCATCAGGCTTTTTAAGTTGCTGTTCGGCACTTAATAAGATTTCAGATAAACCAAACAGCCCCATCGCTATCGTAACAAAATCAAAACCATCTAAGAGATGTGTAGATCCAAAAGAAAAACGGACAATACCCGATCCAGGAGCAATACCTACTAAAGCTAATATTAGTCCTATCGTTACTGCAATTGCACCTTTAATTATTGATTTCCCTGCTAAACCAATGACCATTGTCATCCCAAAGATGATTAAAGCGAAAAATTCAGGAGGGCCAAATGCTAATGCAAAATCAACTAATAATGGTGCTACAATGACTAAACCAATAATTGATAAAGTTCCTCCTATAAAAGAGCCAATTGCTGATAAACCAAGAGCAACTCCAGCTCGCCCCTTCTTTGCCATTGGATAGCCATCCAGACTTGTAATAACAGATGCTGCCTCACCTGGTACATTTACTAAAACGGTTGTAATTGTACCACCATACATTGAGCCATAAAAAATACCAGCCAACATAATAATTGCAGGAATTGGGTCCATTGCAAAGGTCATTGGAATTAAAAGCGCTGTCCCTGCACTAGGACCTAAACCTGGTAGGATCCCGACCAACATCCCAACTGATACACCAATTAAACAATACAATAGATTTTGCCAAGTTAGGGCTGTTTCAAAACCAGCTAATAGATAACTAAATGCCTCCATCCTTATCCCCTCCTTACCATCCCCATATATTAACTGGTAATGGAATATTCAATACTATCTTGAAGCCGAAAAATAACACAAACGTAATTGCCGTAGAAATACCAAATGCCGAATACCATTTGTATTCTGGAGCAAGCAATATAAGCAAAACAATGATACTCGCAATGATAAACCCTGTATAAGGAGAAATGATGATAAACAAAAAAATTGAACCTACAATCGTTAATAGCTTAACTAATACCTTCCCTTTTGGAAGTAAATCGAATAGATTGACATGTCCTTCTTTTAAACTATTGATGATATATAGAATAGATAGCACCGCCAGTAAACCACTTAACCAAATCGGGAGTAATCCTGGCCCTGCACCATATTGCCCATAATACTCAAGGGATAGCGATTGCCAAAATATCATACCAGAAAATATCAAAAGCAAAGCGCCTACCCAGACACCGATATTTTTCAAGATAACCAACTCCTTCCGACTTCCAAAATTGCATCAAGTTAAATTTCCATCATATAAACCCGAGTGTTTATAACCCGGGCTTATTCATTTTACCAGCCTAATAAATCTTTTAAATCAGTAATATCCTTTATATCCTGTTCAAGCATGCTAAGATAGTCATCACTATTTGCATAACTTACCTGTGTTCCTAACTTCTCCATTTTCTCAATATGTTCAGCATTGTTGATCGCCTTTTCTAAAGCATCCTGAAGGATTTTCACCTTTTCAGGATCAACACCCTTTGGAGCAGCCAACCCTCTTGTTGCTTGAGAATAAACACCTTCATATCCTGCTTCCTCTAGAGTTGGAACTTCAGGTAAAAATGCTGATCTTTCTTTTGCTGCTACACCTATGACCTTTAATTGCCCACTATTATGAAGATTATAGGCTTCACCTGCACTTGTTACTAAAATATCAATATGACCACCTAAGAAAGCGGTTGAGCTATTTGCCGTTCCTTCAAACTGAACTGCATCAATCTTTGTCCCAAGCTTTTGATTCATTAATAAAGATACCAAATGTTCATCACTTGCAACTCCAGATCCATTTGCTTTTAGTTTATTTGTTTTCGCATATTCAATTAACTCTTCAATGTTTGTAAAACGATCCTCATCTGTACGAATCGCTATGACGCCTGGGTCTGCCACATGATTTGCAAGCACTTGATAACTATCAAGATTCACATCACGTTTAACAGAAGGATTTACAAGTCCACCTGCTATATTAGGAGAATTTAGATAGCCAATTGTATAACCGTCTGGCTTTGCAGTTGCTAGTGCCGTCCAGCCTACCCAACCACTTCCACCCGGTTGATTTATGACGTTTACAGGAACACCCAATTCTTTTTCAAGATACGGTGTTAACGTACGAGCAGTTGTATCTGTCCCACCACCTGCATCATACGAAACAATGACAGAGATTGGCTTAGTTGGGAAATCACTTTCTTTTGAACCTTCACTCTCATTTCCTGATGAATTTGAAGCTGTCCCATGATGAGCTGAGCATGCAGATAGTAGTCCAATTATTAAGAGCATAGTTACAAAATACAATAAACGCTTCATTTTACATCCCCCTTTGATATCTATAACAATTAAGTTGTACACACTTTTGTGGATAACGCTTACATTTTTACTGATATCACCTATGTTGAATTTTAGAATTTATTGCATCAGCGAACTAAGCATGGACGTTTATTATCAAATTTCCAGCCCGGAATTAAATACTGCATCACAAGCGAATCATCACGTACACCTAGCTTCTTATCTTTATAAAGCTTATTTGCCTTCTCGATTTGATCCATGTCAATTTCGATTCCTAAACCCGGCTTTTCAGGGACAGCTACCTTGCCGTTAACAATTTTTAACGGATCATGCGTTAAACGTTGCCCATCTTGCCAGATCCAATGTGTATCAATCGCTGTTATTTTACCAGGTGCTGCTGCTGCAACATGAGTAAACATTGCTAATGATATATCAAAGTGATTATTTGAATGAGATCCCCATGTTAATCCCCAATCATTACACATTTGTGCAACTCGGACTGATCCCTGCATTGTCCAAAAATGTGGATCTGCTAGTGGAATATCAACCGAATTTAGTTGGATCGAATGGCCCATCTCACGCCAGTCTGTGGCAATCATATTAGTAGCGGTCGGTAGTCCTGTAGCTCTTCTGAATTCAGCCATCACTTCACGAGCTGAATAGCCATTTTCTGCTCCACATGGATCTTCAGCGTAAGCTAAAATATGCTGTTTATTCGAACAAAGTCTAATTGCTTCCTCCAAAGACCATGCTCCATTTGGGTCCAACGTAATCCGCGCATTCGGAAATCTTTCAGCTAACGCAGTGACTGCTTCTATCTCTTCTTCTCCATGAAGAACGCCACCCTTTAATTTATAATCGTTAAATCCATATCGTTCATATGCGGCTTCAGCAAGTCGTACAATTGCCTCTGGGGTTAGTGCTGCTTCGTGACGTAGACGAAGCCAATCATCTACAGCATCATGTTCACTTAAATATGGTTGATCTGTTAATTTGCTATCACCTATGTAAAATAGATAACCGAGCATTTCGACAGTTTTACGTTGTTGTCCTTCTCCAAGCAATGCAGCAACAGGTACACCTAAGTATTTACCAACTAGATCTAATAGTGAAGCTTCTATTGCGGTAACTGCATGAATTGTGATCCGTAGATCAAATGTTTGCAGCCCCCGTCCAGCAGTGTCACGGTTAGCGAATTTCTTTCTTACATTGTTTAAAATATTGTTGTATTTACCGATAGACTCCCCGATAACCAATGACTTTGCATCTTCTAATGTTTGGCGAATTTTTTCTCCACCCGGTACCTCACCAACCCCGGTATTTCCTGCATTGTCCTTTAAAATAACCACATTACGAGTAAAAAAAGGGCTGTGGGCACCACTTAGATTTAATAACATACTGTCATGACCAGCAACAGGAATAACAAGCATTTCAGTAATGACAGGAGTGCTAGAAGAGATGTAATCATTTATCTTTTGATTTGTAAGTTGTTGATTCATCGTAACACCGCCTTGTTTTAGTAAAAAATAAACTTGCAATTTATATATAGAAATTTATTTAGGTCGAGGAGAGTAATTTCTTCCCTCCTCATAAATCATTACTTTACAAAAACAGTTTTAATAGCTGTGAAAAATTCCTTCGCGGCTTCTCCTTGCTCACGTGAATGTGAGCTTGATTGCTTCATACCTCCAAATGGCGCTTGAAGTTCAACTCCAGCACTTTCTGCATTGACACGGACAAGCCCAGCATCCACCTCATCAATAAATGACAACATATTCTGTATATTGCTCGTGTAAATTGAGGCACTTAATCCAAACTTCACATCATTTGCAATTGTTATCGCTTCTTCTATTGAATCCACTTTAATTAACGCAATAAATGGACCAAATATTTCTTCTTGGGCAATAATCATGTCTGATGTTACATTATCAAAAATTGTTGGTTCCACAAAATATCCATGATCATATGAAGCTCCGTTTAATCTCTTTCCACCTGCAAGAAGTGTTGCACCATCTTGCTTCCCTTTCTCTATGTAGGAGAGCACTGTATGAAGCTGATTTTCATTGGCCACTGGTCCCATCCAGATACCTTCTTCTAGACCATCACCAATCGTAATATCTTTTACTTTTTTTAGTAGTTTTGTTTTGAATTGTTCATATACTTCACTATCAATAATGACACGACTAGTCGCTGTACATTTTTGACCTGATGAACGAAATGCTCCATTAATTGTACCTTCTACTGCTAAATCTAAATCTGCATCAGCTGTCACAATAACAGGGTTTTTCCCACCCATCTCAAGCTGGTATTTTGCGCCCCTTGCTAAAGCACCTTGGCCCACCCTTTTCCCAACTTCATTTGAGCCAGTAAACGTAATTCCATTTACATCTGGGTGATCGACCAATCCTTGGCCAATAACAGAGCCAGAACCTGTTACCATATTTAAAACACCAGCAGGTATCAAAGCGTCTGCAAAGCATTCAATCACCTTAGCACATGTAACAGCCGTTTCTTGCGCTGGTTTAATAACAACTGAATTACCATAAATTAATGCTGGTGCCATCTTCCAAATAGGAATAGCTACTGGAAAATTCCAAGGCGAAATAACTCCTACAACACCTAAAGGAACTCTACTTGTAAACATTATCGCTTTTGGATCTGTTGATGGTATGACATCTCCAACTTTACGCATCCCTTCACCTGCATAATAGCGAAGAATTGCAACTCCTCTTGCTGTTTCTCCTTTTGCCTCTGGTAATGTTTTCCCCATTTCACGAGTCATTGTTTTTGCAATATCCTCTAGTCTACTTTCTAAAATGTCAGCAGTTTTGTATAAATAAGCTCCCCGCTCACTTCCAGTTAATGCTCGCCACTTTTTTTGCGCACTTTTAGCAGATAATACAGCTTGATCAAGTTCTTCTCTTGTTGAATTTTGAACGAAGCCAACGATATCGTTTGTATTTGCAGGATTACTACTTTCACCAATATTACCACTTGAAGAAGCAACCCACTGACCATTAATATAGTTTAAGTATGTGTTTACCTTTGTTTCTACTGCCATTATAATCCTCCTAATCTATCAAAAATCCAATATATAAAACGCTTACAACTACTAGACTTAATGACTTACTTCCTTATTATCCACAGGATATTTTTCAAAGGCTGATCTAACTATTTGCTCTAATGCCTTGTAATGCTCTTTCTCTACTTGACTGATAGGTGGTCTAACTGTATTTCCTACAGGAAGTCCTACAATTTCCATACCTGCTTTGATAAGTGATACAGCATAACCTTTTCTTGATTTACGAATACGATTAATTGGTAATAGGACGTCAATATACAAATCTCTTACCAATTGATAATTACCTTCTAGTAATGATTTAAAATACAACCGAGAAATATGTGGAATATAGTTTGAAATCGCTGATGAATACGTGTTATAGCCTAAAGGAACATAGGTTGGCATTGTAATTTCCGCAAATGGCATTCCATTGATCCATTCTAAGCGATCTCCGATTGTTTGCGTTTGTTCTACAGTTAATTCCATATTTCCATGTCCATCTTTAAACCCGACAACTTGGGGAAATTCTATTAATCTTTGAAGTGTATCTACTTGTAAAATAGCAGTATCTCGTTGATAAACAATAGCATTCAAATCACTACGCTCTAGGATGGCCTTATAATAATTGAAAATGCCCTCTTGTTCACCTTCTATTAAGTAAGGGGGAAGAATTAAGTATCCATCAGCACCTAAATCTTCAGATAGTTTTACTTGCTCTATAGTTTGAGAAATATTCCCGCCAACGCCTGTATAGACTGGGACCTTGCCAGATACCACAGAGAGCGCCACCTCTATCATTGTCTGATATTCACCTTTATCTAATGCGTGAAATTCTCCAGACCCGCAAGCAATAAAAATAGATGATAGTCCTTCATCTATCAGGAACTGCACATTTCTTTCAAGCGCCTTTTCATCTAGCTTTCCGCAATTAGTAAAGGGTGCAACTGGAAATCCTAAAATACCTGTTGGAGCTTTTTTCTCAATCGTCATCATTGAAACCTACCTTTCACCTAATAAATATATTTTAAGATGATGAATCATCTTGAAATCTACATGTCCTTTATATTCATAAGAACTTTCTTTCTAACATAATCTAGGTGGCGATACATAGCTGTTGATGATTGAATAGGATCACGTTTTTTTAATGCCTCGTAAATATCAATGTGCTGCTGGATTGTTGCTTTAGAATCCCTATGGCGATTTGGTATTTGCTCTAGGGTACGATCATAGAGATTCAACAATGGAGTAATAACACCTTCTAATAAAGGATTACTTGCACTGTGTGCAATAATCTTATGGAACTCCTTATCAATTTCCGTATAATCACTTGTTGCAGAAGACATTGCGTCAATTGTTTGCTTTAATTGTTCAAGTTCCTTATCTGTTATTTTTTCTGCTGCTAACGTAACAAATCCCAATTCAAGTGATAATCTAGTTTCAATTATTGAAGGTAAATTACCCGCAGAAAGCGCTAACATCATTGAGAACGGTTTACTACCGATCTTATCCGAGAAGAATGTACCATTACGAGTTTTACGGTTAACGATCCCCATTGATTCTAATGAGGTTAATGCTTCACGGATAACCGATCTACTTACGTCAAACATTTCCATTAGCTCTAGTTCAGAGGGCAATCGATCACCAGATTTTAATTGACCGCTTAATAATAAATCGATAATTTCATCCAGTACTTGTTTAGAAAGTGTTTTACGATTAACTGATTTAATCTCCACGTTTATCACTTCTTTCTTTTGTCCTTTATACTCAGTCCAGGCAGAATATCCTTTTGTTCATTTGTCATACAATTAACTTTTCTTGTTTTAATTGTATGACAAATGAAATTAACTGTCAATTCTAAAAAGTAAAAAAATAGTTATTGACCCAAAACTTTTATTTTTTGCTAACGCTAAAAACTTAAATTGCACTTTGAGCCAAGAAAAAACCCCATTTCTTACAAAAGGGGCTTAAAACTTTTTAAAAGTATTAGAATTTATAACTTTTCTTACTCAGTTTTGTTGTCTAGCTCTAGCGCCTAGATCCTCGGGTCTGAACAAGGCGCGCCTTGAGCTTTTGTTAATTATTTGCAACTGGCAAGTGCAGTGAAAAAATTGTCTGCTCCCCAGTACTTTTCTTCAAATACATTTCTCCGCCTTGAGCCTTTGCTAGGAGTAAACTAAACGGCAATCCTAAACCAAGTCCTCTTTCAACATGTTTTTTATTCTCACCACGATAAAACCGTTCAAAAATAAATGGTTGTTCTTGTTCTGGTATTCCATAGCCATTGTCCTTTACGTCCATAGTAATAAATTGACCATCCCGGAATAGTTCTACAGAAATTTCCCCATGCTCTCTTCCTTTAACTGCGTGAAGACTATTGTTTAATAAGTTCACTAGGATTTGTTGGAGCCTAACATGGTCAGCTATTGCGAAAAGTTGATCCTCATGAGTAGTAAATTTAAGGTTTATATGTTCAACTTGCGACTGGTAAACAATTTCCCATTGATAGATTATTTCTTTTACTACTCGGCATATATCCATTTTTTCTGGATTTACTTTAATCGATCCAGCACTAAAGCTATTAAAGTCCAATAAGTCTTCAACCATTTTCTGTAATTTTTTCGATTCATTTAATGACATCTGTAAAAATTGTTGTTTCTTATCATCTGATACAACATTATCTTTTACTGCTTGAATCAATGCACTTACAGATGTAATGGGTGTTTTTAATTCATGTGTTACACCAGCTAATAGTTCAGACCTTAATGCTTCAAGCTGCTTTAGTCGATTTGTCATTTCCTTAAAGGAGATCACGAGCTGATGCAGTTCTTTTTCTTGTACATTCTCATTTAGTTCAATCTCATAATTCCCTCTCATTAGCTCTCCAGCAGCATTTGCCACTTCTTCAACTGGCCTAGCTAATTTTCTTGATAAAGAATAGATGACAAACCAGCCTAATACAGCTAACCCTATAAGGAGTAAAGCTAATAACTGATATTCCTCTGTGTTTATATTTGTTAAATCTGCAATGGGTTGAATGATAATAACAGCCCCAATGATCTCTTCATCATAAACAATTGGTGAAAGAACAGCATAAGCCGTGCGGTATTGGTTTGAAGAGATTTTTTCAACCGTTAATTCCTCAGGTATTTCCATTAACTCAACTAGATCCTTATGTTGGTCTTCTTTTTCTTTTTCAGGACCTGGACCTCTAGAACCTGGTGAAAGTAAAATACCATCTTTTGTTTTAATATAGAAATGTAATGGCTCGCGATTATTAAGAAATTTTTCTCGGTCCTCTAAAATAAATGGAAGCTGCGAATTTACCATAATATTTCCTGACGCATCAACAGCTCGATCTGAAAGCTCCTGAGCGACTAATTTGGTCAATTCTAGTTTACTCTCAATCGTGTTATGTCTAATCCAAAGAATCGATACGACCGCGATAATAATGAGTCCAATCACAAGTGTAACTAAATAACGTCTTGTCCAATAATATAATAATGGCGTTTTCGATTTATTTCTATTTAACATAGAATTGGTAACCCAAGCCTCGAAGCGTTTTAATCTCTCCATCCGATGTATCCCACCCACTTAATAATTTGCGAATCCGTTTAATTGCAAGATCAACCGCCCGATCACTTCCTTCATAATCATAGCCCCAAACACTTTCGATTAGCTGTTCTCTTGTAAATGTTTGGTTTGGGTGCTCTGCTAAAAAAAGAAATAAAGATAGATCTCTTGGAGTAAACTGTATTTCAACTCCATTTAGGAAAACCTGATGTGCAAGAAAATTAATTTTAAGTGGTCCATATAATTTTACTTTATCTGCTTCTTCAAGCTGTGGTGATCGTCTTAGAACTGCACTTACTCTTGCAAGTACCTCTTCAGCGATAAACGGTTTAGTAATGTAATCATCAGCACCACCGTTAAATCCTTGTAATTTTTGATTCATATCTGACAAAGCCGTAATCATGATCACTGGACAAGAGCTTTTCTCGCGGATTTTTTCTAATACCCTCCAGCCATCGAGTTGTGGCATCATAACATCTAATAAGATAAGCCCTGGCTTTACTTCCTCAGCCTTTTGTAATGCTTCAATGCCATTGTAGGCATAATGCACATCATATCCATCTTTCTCTAGATATGCGCCAAGCACCATTGAAATCGCGATTTCATCTTCTACAACTAAAATTGTTTTCATAGTCATTTATCCCTTTTTCTTTTGATTATACTTAACTTTTCACAAAACTCCTATCGGTTATCACCACAAGGTGCGGATCGAGCATTCATTAGGAAATTATCAAACAGTAAGAGAATTACATCTCCTCACCTATATAGAAAAAAGGAGTTTGACAACCTAGCATGTCAAACTCCAATCAAAGGAAGCTATTAATGTCTTAAAGCCGCTAATGGACTTAAGCTTGCTGCTTTGTTTGCTGGGAAAATCCCAAAAGCAACTCCAATGATAATTGAGAAGCTCACGGCAACTCCAACAGCTAGCCAAGAGATTGATACGGCCATGTCTAATACTTGAGAAAGCACTTCTGCACTACTAATGCCGATTAGGACACCTAATAATCCACCGAGACTACTTAATACTGTTGCCTCAATTAAAAATTGCGTTAGTATATCTTTCTTTTTCGCACCAATTGCTTTACGAATTCCGATTTCTCTCGTTCTTTCAGTTACAGATACTAACATAATATTCATAATTCCAATTCCACCGACAATAAGTGAAATACTAGCAATCCCCGCGAGTAATAGTGTCATTGTATCTGTTACAGATGTTAAGGCATCTGCTACATCTGATTGATTACGAACATTATAACTTGTTTCATCCCCACTAAATTGGTTGTATAGAAAACGTTCGATTTTTGCCATACCAATTTCGACAGTATCTTCAGAAGTCATCTTTACATCAACTGAGTTAATAACTGTTTGACCTAAAAAACGTTGTGCTGTTGAAAAGGGAATTAGCACCATGTCATCGACAGAGCCTTGTAATTCTTCACCTTGTTCCGCAAGAACTCCAACTACTTTATACGTTGTACCATCTATTTTGACATCATTTCCAACAGGACTCGTAAACCCAAATAATTCTGTTGCCACATTTGAACCCAACAAGGCAATTTTGTTACGATTTTCTTGGTCGATATCTAAAATAAATCGCCCTGAGTTAACCGTAGTATCTTGGACATTTTCATAGGTTGGTGTTACACCGCTAATTGAGACACTATCCATACTTGTTGTGCCATTTTTAACTGTACCGGTTCCAGAAACAGTTGGTGACACAGCCTCTACCTCAGAATAATCCTCAAACGCCATTACTTCGTCATAATCCACGACTTCTTCACTTGTTGAATTTCCTTGAATATTGACAGATACCATTGTTGTACCCAATGATGAAACATCTTCTGATACAGATTGCGAGGCTCCCTGCCCTAGTGATACAAGAGCGATAACAGCTGAAACCCCAATGATAATTCCTAGCATTGTTAAAAAAGCTCTTAGTTTATTCGTCACGATATTTTTAAATGCAATTTTTATAGCTTGATCAAATTTCAATGGACCAGCGCCTCCCTTCGCTCAGAAATTTTTCCATCTTGAATACGAATGACACGTTTTGCTTGTTTGGCAATTTCTAAATCATGTGTAATTAATATGATCGTGTGCCCTTGGTTGTTTAAATCTTTTATTAGATTCATAACTTCTATTCCTGTTTTACTATCTAAAGCTCCTGTGGGTTCATCAGCAAGCAAGATCGGGGGATTTCCAGCAAGAGCGCGGGCAATCGCCACACGCTGCTGCTGTCCTCCAGATAATTCAGTTGGCCGATGTCCAGCACGATCAGCCAAACCAACCTTTTCTAATGCACTCATAGCAATTTCTTTTCTACTATTACTATTTAAACCTCGATAAATAAGAGGCAGTTCTACATTTTCATAGGCGGATTGCTTAGGTAAGAGATTAAACGATTGAAAGATAAAGCCGATTTTCTGATTACGTACATCTGCTAATTGCTTTTGCTTTAGTGAAAAAACATTTTTCCCATCTAGGTGGTATTCGCCTGAGTCAGGAACATCGAGGCAGCCTATCATGTTCATGAGTGTCGATTTACCAGAACCTGATGGACCGATAATCGCGATGAAATCTCCTTTATTGACGGAAAAAGTAACATCATCTAACGCTTTTACCGTTTCACCACCAAGTGAATAATACTTGTTTACATTTCGGATTTCGACTATTCGTTGTTCTTCAATCATTGACTAGTGCCTCCTCTATTACCGCCGCCTTGTCCCATGCCACCTTGAGGCATATCACCACTTGGGAAGCCTCTCATCATATCTTGCATTCCACTTTCAGAATCATCACTTGATTGAAGTGTTGGCAGGACAACTTCTTCTCCTTCACTTAAACCACTAATAATTTCAGCTACTTCTTCATTTTGCAGACCAACCTCAACGGTTTTTTGAGTTGCTTGTGATTCAGTACTTGCTTCTTCACTCGTACTAGAGCCAGAACTTGATTGTGCTTGTTCATTTGTTTGTTCTGTTGTACTTGCTACTTCAGATGACTGTACACGTACATAATATTGATCATCTTGTGTTTGAACAGCTTCAATTGGAATTGTTAAGACATTTGCCTTACTTTCTGTTGTAATCACTGCCTCTGCTGTCATTCCAACTTTAATACCAGTCGGTTTATTGATTTTTACATTTACGGCATATTGTGCAACACTGCTGCTTTCTGATTCATTTGCTTCTTTCGACACGCTTGTAACTGTCCCAGTGAACTCTGAGTCCGTAAGTGCACTAACATCAATTTGTGCAGTTTGTCCCACTTTTACCTTAGCAATATCTAGTTCATCCACGTTTACAACCATTTGTAGATTGCTATAATCAGTAACCTCTATCATTTCTGTTCCCATCGAAAGCGTATCTTCTGCTTCTACATTTAACGTCGTGATTTCTCCAGAGAATGGAGCTTCAATTGGATCTAGATCATCATCTTCAAACGTGATTAAGTCATCACCCTCTTCAACTGTATCACCAACTTCAACTAATACCTCTTCAACAACAGCGTTATTTTCTTCTGCTGTGATGATTTCTTCATTTATTGTTGAAATACTTCCAGTACCACTAACTGTCACCTCAACATTTCCTACTTCAGCGACTGCAGTTTGTGTTTCTATCACAGGTGTACTTGCTTCTTCTTTTTTACTATTGAAAATTCCATATGCTGTTGCCCCGCCACCAATTACTAATACAGCCACTACGACGCTTATTATCCATTTTTTCATTATTTTCTTCCTTCCTATTTATAAAAATATGTTTGGTAGATTTAAAACTTATTAAACCTTCTACTAACTTAGCCTCCTTCTTTTTTTAGTAGATTTATTTGTTTGTTAGTAACTTATGTTGTTTACATTTACTAGAATAAGCTTGGAATGTGTCAGGCGAATGTCAGGATATTATTTTTTTGAAATGGATTTTATGAGGCATATAAATAGCTTTTTCGAAGTTAGGAAAAGTATATAATATAGAAGAAACTTAGATATGAAATAAAAAAAGGCTGACTCACAAACTTTGTTGCTATTTACCAAGTAATGCGGTGTGGTTGATTGCAGCGAGAGTTGCTCGCTTTCCGCGGGGCGGGCGGTGAGCCTCCTCGGCGTAAACGCCTGCATGAGTCTTACCTGACCCGCTACTCCCGCAGGAGTCTCGCAATCCGTTCCAATCAACCAAATAGTTTTTTTAAAAATCAATAATCTCTTAAAAAAGAGTCTAAAAAAAGACCCCGAATTGTCGGAGTCATATCTTCTTATATATGGTTATTATTTCAGCAGATCTTCACGAATAGGTGTAAAGGTATCGAGGAGGATCGATTCTTCTAGTGCAGTGACACCATGTTTTGCATTGCTCGGAATATAAATGGTTTCTCCTTCGGAAATAATTGTTTCTTTCCCGGCAATCCGAAAGGAGATTTTCCCTTTTATACAGTAACTCATTTGTTCATGAATATGGCTATGCTCGTAGCCTTCTGCTCCTTTCTCAAATCGAACCTCCATCATCATTAATCCTACTCCTGGTTGAAAAACCTTACGCTTCACACCAGGCTCAGCATATTCCCATTGTCCAATTTTGCTCATATGTATAACCACTCCAATTTTGTTCTATTTTCTGTATGATCGTGTCACTTGACTTAAAAATGGTTTAACTTTTCCATCTCCATACAAGCAAGAATAAACGCTCCAGCACCATGTAAATCATTTTCACTGCGTTCACGATTTACATAATAATCATAAACTCCAATTGATGTTCCAATACAAATATCTTTGATCACGACTGAATCACTTGTTTCTTCAATTTTATTCTCTACTAGACCCTTGAATCCCAGGCTGGCAATCTCTGCATAATCAGGACCTACATACTTGTTTGTAACAGCTTTCGCAATTGTATAAATAAATAAGCTCGAAGCTGATGACTCAAACCAATTATCCTCCAGGTCACCCTTATCAACGACTTGATACCATAGTCCTGTTTGTTCATCCTGATATTTTGTAAGACCGGCAACTAAATCTTGGATTACCCCAATCCATTCTAATCGTTTCGGATGATCCTCTGGTAATAGCTCAATCATGTCGATAACAGCTAAACCATACCATCCTAATGCTCTTCCCCATATTTCTGGAGCAGTATTTGTCTCAGGATTTACCCATGGCATTTCACCTTTTTCATCCCAGCCATGAAAATACAATCCTGTCTTCTTATCCTTCGTATGCTTTCTCATTAGCTCTTCCTGATGAATCACCATGTTAATTAAATCAGATTCATCAAATTCCTTAGCATATTGCAATGCAAATGGTCCACCCATATATAAGCCATCTAACCACATTTGATATGGATATTTATCTTTATGCCAGAAGCCTCCTTCACTTGTTTTATTTAATGTATGGTATAAGTTTCTAAGTTTATTAGCAGCTATTTTATATTTTTCATTGCCTGTTTCTCTATAAAGTGAGAACAACAGTAAACCAGCTTGAATGGAATCTAATTCGTCTCTTCTAAAATAGAAGTTCCCATTTTCATCAACTAAATGATCTACATATTGTTTATAGTACTGGTAATATTTTTCATTTTTTGTTTTTGTCCAGACATTCATCATTCCACATAAAAAAACTCCTTGATGATAGTGCCAGCTACTTGCTGGTGGTAGTTGTTCTGGAGTGTATTTTTTCATTATCGTATCAGTTAATTTTTCTGCCCAGTAAAGAGGTGTTTTCACTTTTATATTTTCTTTCATTTTTATGTCTCCCTTCTCTTCACCAATGTGATGGGTTTAACATATCTAAAAATTGGTGTGACATCTATAATCATTAGGAAGATATAAGGACTTTAACTCAAATTACTGATGTAATGAATATGATATAACATAATGATTATACCTAGCATCCTAATCTTCATATATAATCAGATTTATATTATGAAAGAATTATAAAAACAATCTGAGTATTTAGGAGGTTTTATCATGACCTATTTTTTATGGCCAGAAGGTGCTCCATTTTTAAAGGCAGAGGAACAGGAATACTCCCCGACAATTACTCCCTACTTAGTTAATCGAGAAGACAAGCATGGTGCAATTATCATTTGTCCAGGCGGCGGCTATCAACATCGTGCCAATCATGAAGGAGAACCTGTTGCAAAATGGCTAAATGATCTTGGTATATCTGCTTTTGTGTTAAACTATCGCGTCTCACCCTTTAGACATCCTGTTCCAGCGCTAGATGCCAAGCGTGCAATTCGCTTTGTGCGTCACTATGCAGAAGAATGGAATCTTGATAAACAAAAAATTGGAATACTAGGCTTTTCAGCAGGTGGACACCTAGCAGCTACTGTTTCTACCAATCATAGTGAAGAGAACACTGAAACTAGTGATACAATAGACCAAGAAAGCTGCCAACCTGATTTAGCGATCCTTTGCTATCCAGTTATCTCATTTACTCAGCACTTTCATGAAGGATCATTAACTAACTTATTAGGAGAAAATTCGTCCGAACAGCTTCGTGCTTTCTTGTCTAATGAACAAAATGTTTCGACTTCTACACCACCTACGTTTTTATGGCATACTGCTGATGATGCGGCGGTTCCAGTTGAAAATAGTCTTCTTTATGCACAAGCTTTAAGTAAGTTTAAGGTTCCTTATGAGATGCATATCTTCCCAAATGGACGTCATGGCTTAGGACTTGCTGAGGATGATTCAGTTGTTGGTAAATGGACTGACTTATGTCAAAGCTGGCTCTCTAAGCAAGACTTTTAAGAGAACTGACCATAACCTTAGCTTTTGGCTAAGGTTATGGCTTGCTTTACTTACTATATTTAGGTTAGAGCGGATAATGTTGGTATTATCCTATTTATTACACAGCTTATAAAAGTCTACCGATTCTTTTAATGGAAAAATGGGGATTCCCACCATTTTGTAAAGTTGCTGACGAATCAATGTTGTTTGTGTGCTAGCATTCATATCACCCTCATATAGCCCTTTGCTTAGTACTACAGGTTCAGGCATATCTGGATAAACCTCTCCTGCTTTTATTTGAGCTACATTTGGAGCTGGTGGTGATGTTTCAATTTCCCGAGAAAACCCACCGTCTGGTCGTTTTAATTTCCTCATATTTTCTATCGTAATATCGATAATTTCCTTTAATTCATTATGTGGAATTTGTAGATTTGCATATGAAAGAAGATCAATAGGATTACGAATATAACACATATCCCCAGCCTCTTCATTACGCAAACAGTGCAAAATACTTTGATAGATTCGATCCGTTTTTGGCATTGGAATTTGAAAACTACTATAAAAGGTATGAAGCTTAAATGTGCCTGATATTCTTACATATAAGCTACCTTCTCCCCATAAACCTGTTTCTGGATCTTGAATACTTTCTAGGAAACTTACTGCTTCCTGTAAAAATGGTATTCTTTCATTCTCTTCCATTTGTCCAATGTATACACATGAGGTTGCTAGTAAATCACAACCTCTCCAACTATTGCCTAAATCAATGCTTTTCCATTTTTTTAAGTAGGTTTCGGGCGATTTTATATAATCCGGTGCTGCCTTTGTCTCCAAAGGAAGTGCATAAAGTGGCTCACTTCCTAAATATTGAAGTGCACTCGTACAATAATTAAGTGCTCTGTGCACCATCACTTCATCTTTTTTCATCGCCGAATGATTATCGAAAAAATAACCTGTAGTCGGATCTTGTTTCCGCTTGAAAAAACTGACCATTGCTTGTTTCATTTTTTCTGGCATATCCTTAAGTAGATTATTTCGAATGATTATATTCAAGGCTTGTGCTGTTGATTCAATATCTGGAGAAAACTGCCTATCAGCAAATGAACTCCTGGCATAGTAAAATCCTCCTGACATTGGATCATACTGCCCTGCAAACCAGCGAAAAAAATCTTTATACACATCCTCCAATTTATCCAAGCGGTCTACCAATTCTTTTTTCTTACTGTCCATCCCAGTACTCCTCACATTGCTTATCATTTTTTAGGATCCCAGCCTTTTAACACATTTTCAATTGTATATAATTTAGCCTCTTCATCCGTTAGCTGCGGACGAGATGGATTAGCTCCTGGTCCTTCATTTTGATATTCATAAAATCGTGCATCCTTTGCACTGAACCCAGACATATCTGTCCATCCTTCCTCATGGATATGAGCTCCTAATTCAGAATTTTTAAAGACAACACTAGCAATTGCACTTGGATCACCACCAGGATGCCATGGTCTTCCTAAGTATACAGTTCCATCTGCTGCTTCACTTTTCAAGCGACTATTTAGAAAGAGGTAGCCATATGGTTCATTAATATTAGTACTTGCTGCTGTAATATATCCATTATTTGTCGTGGATCCTCTATCGACTGAAACGATATCACAGTCCTCAAATACCGCTCTTCCACCTCCGAAAATAAAGTCTACATCACCTTCAATATAACACTGACTAAAATATTGAGTTCCTGAGTTTACATACAGGGTGTCCTGATTTCCGATAAATCGAACATTATGGAATGACATTCTATCACCGCGCGTATAAACGGCAACTGCTTGGGATCCCCCTTCTACTAAGCTTTCATCAAAGGAATTCTCCATTGTTAAATTCTTTGCGACAAAATCACTAGCATAAAGGTACACACTTGCACTTCCACTTGTTCCGTAAGTACCACCTTCTGATTTCGGTTTTTTCGCATAGTTATCATACGTTAAAATTGTTTTTTCAGCACTTTCTCCGATTATTGTAATGAATGGTTTATTAGCAGGTATTTTCACCACTTCTTTATACACACCATTGTGAATAAAAATTTCAACAGGCTCCGTATTATTTGCTGGGACTGCATCAATTGCTTCTTGAACTGTTTGATAGTCTCCACTACCATCCTTTGCAACAACTAGCTTACTAGAGATAGCTCTTAATTCTTCAGTCGCATCTTCCACTCTTTTTAATTCTCCTTTACCTAGTTTTCTACCATAGCTATCCACTGCTTCATTTTGTAAAACTTCAACAAAGACATGATCCTCAAAATATCCAGTTGATTTTGCAATTTCTAACAGCTGTTTTGCGTAGCTGCCTCCCCATGAGTAGCCATCGCGGCGTTCCTTCTCAATTTCCTGGATTGTATGTTTGATCACACCATCTCTTCCAGAGAAAATTGGTTTATTTGTTCCGATCTCATAAAATCTATACCAAGTAACTGCTTGTTGATCCTCAACAAAATACACACCATTCGGGTCTCCGCTTACGTAACGAATTCCTTCCAACTTCACATCATCAAACCATTGAAGCGCACCATTAATGGCTCTTTGAATATCTGGCGTTTGATTAGGACGTGACATTAGAAATTTAACAATCCCAACAGATTCACTTCCTGAAATGGATGGATGCTCGTAGGCACGTGCATGTTGTGGTTCATATGTAACAGGATCATGTTGAGCACACCATGCTGTTAGCTTTCCATCAACCTCAATTTGTGATTTTAGGATATAATCAATCCCTTTTTTCACTGCCATATCCAACTTCTCATCATATTGATCATTTATCAAACTTTGATCAAAAGGATATGCCTCATTTCTTAAATCATCAAAAAGCTCTAAGACATTAATCATCGCATTATCATTAAATGTAACAAAATTCGAATAATACACTGAGTCTTCTGGGGATTCACCACGCATTGGGTATACCTGTGGCCACCCACCACTGTCATACTGCATGGTTAACAGAAATTCAATTCCCTTTAACACACTTTCCTTCAGCTTTTCGTCCTTTGTTTCACGATAAACTTCAGAAATAAACCGAATTTGGTTAATTGTGGCATTATTATCAATGGTACCTAATTCTTCTCCATTTGGTCCAAATTGTTTAGACCGTTTCTCCTGACCATTCCAAGGACGGCTATACTCATTTTCCATACTTTTCGTCCATCCACCATGATCCATTTGCCATGAAACTAAATAGTCTGCTTGTTTTTTCAGCTCTTCTATATTTCCAGAGAATTTATTTTCTTCTTTTCTAACTAGTTTCCCTTCTTGTAATGGTTCTTGTAATTCATAAATGACGACTGTATCACCAAATTTATTTTCTCCTACCGCAGCTCGTGTTGGATACATATTTTGTAAAGACGGATTCAACCCTTTAAAGCTACCGGTTGCAGCGTTTAATGCAAATGTCTTCACATCAAAATCGTCAAATCGACCGTTTACCATCACAGCCACTAAATGTGATGAAACGGCTTGGGCACTTACGACATGAACTTGCTTTGATTGATCGTCTACAGCAGTTGCTATTTTCCCGAAAATGATCTCTGCTTCCTCGAATGTCAATCGATCATTCTTGCCAAATCTTGGTTTACTAGTCATGTAACCATTTGAAACTACCGTACCCACTGCAGCTTCTTCATCCTCTCGGAAACCCTGTTTACCTTTTCCTGGTTGTAAGTCTAATACTTCAACAATGATTTTTGCTGCATCTCTACGGGTAATGCCTTCATTCGGACGGATGTTACCATCTTGATCTGCAGATACATATCCTTCTTGTTTAGCTGTTTCTACAACATAACTCCACCATTTGTCTTTAGGCACTTCCCAAACATTTTGCTCAGGATCAATATTTTTATAGATTTCCTGAGAGTGATAGCCCATTACTTTATTGATATTTGCAAAAAACTCTACTCTGGAAATCTCTTTATCTTTATTTACGTTATTGGATGAGACGATTCCCTCTGTTTTTAGTTTCTTTAAGGTGACTCCCTCAACCAATTCTTCCATCGATACTTCTTCTACCTCCACTGGTTGTGGTCCATCAGTGTTTGAATCAGATTCATTATTATGAATGCGCAAATGGTCAATATTTGCTCCTCCGCTTGCTCCTTTACCTGTCGCGACGATCACATTTTCTCCAGCTTGAAGGGTAGCCTTTGTAATAACCGTTTTCCAAGTTGTCCATTCACCCGTCGAATCAAATGCAAGCTCAGCTTCAATAACTTTGTCATTTACCTTTATCTCTGCTGGTCGATTTTCTGCTGCACCATTTGCATAACGAAATTCGAGTTTGTATTCCCCTGTCACCGGAACATCTGAAGCAGTCCAAGTAATCGTTCCACCAGGAGCATTTGGTTTATAATCAACAAAACCTGTTCCAGTGTATCCTGGATGCTGGGAATCAATAATCGCATCGGTGATAACTGCATCTTCTGCTTCATAAATAGAAGCATATTCTTGAACAATCTCTTCCGCGTAAGCCCTTTCATTTTGAAAAACACTAAATCCTGGTGTCAAAGCCAGCAAAAACATAATCGTAACGAGCAGACCTTTTCGAAAACCTCTCCAACTCTTTCTCAATAACCTTCATCCCTTCAATTGATATTTTCTTGCAAGTATGATTATATACTCGGAAAAATAATAATAAATATAATCAATTTCTTCAGGATAAGGATAAGGTCCTATAAAATGCTAATAAAGGATGCTAGTGAGTATATAAGTTAAAAATGATTATGAACTTTTAACTAGTTCTAAAAGCACTAAATCAAGGTATCTATTATTAATGCCTATTTCCCTTACAAGCATATATTGTTATATTTTCTTTTTAAAAGCGTATGATTATAGTTAATAAGTAAACTATCTGTTAGGAGTGAACTCCTTTTGTGTGTAAAGATGTGCAATCTAACAGCAAATCTAAATAAATTAACCTATTCCCTTTTGTTAGCTGGCTACAAAACTTGTCCTCCAGAATGGCGTAGACAAGGGACACAGCCTAAGCATCATTCTCTGTGGTTTGTCACAAAAGGAAAAGGTGAAGTGATTTTAAACGGTAAAAAACATAAGTTATGTCCTGGTAAACTAGTTGTTTTCACAACTGAAATGGTTTGTGACAAAAAGACTTCTAGGAATCATCCTCTTGAATTTTATTTTGTACGTTTTTCATATGCAATGGCATTTGAGGAAAAAGAAACGTGGCATTTTAAACAATCTGGAGATGTTTCATTTCCTCTTCATGGTGTCTATACAATTAATAATAGCTCAGCAGTCGTTGTACTATTAGAACAGCTCAATGCTTTATCGAAAAGAAGAGGGGAAACGGTTTCTTTTCAGCAGAAGGTTCTATTTCAAGAACTTTTACTAACCATTATCCAAGACTTCCGCTCCCAAACGATTACCGGAGATAGCAAAAAAGCAATTGAAGGAACGATCGAATATATGGTTGATCACTACAATCATCCAATAACCTTGTCTGACTTAGCAAATATAGCAGGATTAAGTACAAGTCACTACTCAAGATTATTCAAAAAATATATTGGATTAAGTCCGATTGATTACTTAACACATCTACGAATTGATCGAGCTAAAGAACTGCTTGTCCTTTCTGATGTTCGTATCAAAGAGGTTAGCCAAAATGTCGGGTATGTCGATGAACTTTATTTCAGTAGAACATTTAAAAGAATTGTCGGTGTATCCCCTTCTCAATTCTGTGATGATCAAAAGTTACTACCTGATTCAATTGATGTCTGAAAGCGATTTCGTATATAAATTAATTTATCGCAACATTCACGGCCTAATAAGCGTTATCGATTCTTATGTCTAAAAGTAAATAGAAAAGGCTCTTTTCTAAGAGATTGCTGCTTTTAAAACGAAAACTATTTAAGGTTGATTGGAGCGGATTGCGAGACTCCTGCGGGAGCAGCGGGACAGGTGAGACTCATGCAGGCGTTTACGCCGAGGAGGCTCACCGCCCGCCCCGCGGAAAGCGAGCATCTCTCGCTGCAATCAACCCCACCGCATCACTTGGTAAATAGCAACAAAGTTTGCGAAAACAGCCATTGAAAATAGCCAAAAGAATAGAACAATATTTTTGCTTAATATTTATAAGCGTAAAATATTGTTCTTTTCCCGTTTTTAAAACATCTATACTTTCAATTTTGTTCGTTGTGATTTGCTCTTATTTTGACTTCTGCATAATTGATAGTAAGCCTGCTTCTTCATCAATAGCTCCTGGTGATTTCCTATTTCTATTACTTTACCTTTTTTTAAGACAAAAATCTTATCTGCATGCTGAATTGTTGAAAGACGATGAGCAATGATAATCGTGGTTCGATGTTTAGAAATGGTTTTCAATGTTTGTTGAACAACGGCTTCTGTTTCTGTATCAATATTAGCTGTTGCTTCATCAAGAATTAATACGTCAGGGTCTGCGATGATTGCTCTTAAAAAAGAGAGTAACTGATTTTGCCCTGTTGACAATACGGTACCTTGCTCACCAAGCATTGTTTCATATTGTTGTGGTAACGAACGGAAAAAGGCATCAATATTAACTGATTTCGCAACTTTAATAATTTCCTCGTTACTTATATTCTGATTGTTAAGACGAATATTATCAAAAACGTTTCCAGAAAACACAAAGCCGTCTTGTTGAATAATTCCTATATGCCTTCTAAGCTCTGATATTTGTACCTCTTTAATATTTACATCATCAAGTGTGATCCTTCCCTTTTGGATGTCGTAGAACCTGTTAATAAGCTGAATAATCGAGCTTTTTCCAGCACCTGTTTCCCCAACAATACCAATTGTTTCACCTGGTTTTATAGAAAAATCGATGTCATTTAGCACCCATTCCCCATTTTTATACGCAAACGAGACATGCTGAAACTCAATTTTACCGCGGACTTTATTTTCAAACGTTTTAGGATGACTTGGATTTACGATTGTTGGTTTCGTATCCAAGGTTTCAAATATTCTTTCAGCTGAGGCAAGAGCAGCTTGAATCTGATTAAACTGATCAGCCAATCCCCTTAATGGCTCAAAAAATTGCCTTACGTAATGGGTAAAAGCATAGACGACCCCAAACGTAATCGCACCTTCCAATACATTACTTCCACCATACCAAACGAGCAAAGCAAGTGAAATATTCCCGAAAAGACCAATAGAAGGGTTAAAAATAGAATTGAGTATGGTTTGACGCATTCCTGCACGGTAATGCTGTTTATTAAGTTCATTAAACCTCTCTAATTGTCTTTCTTCACGTGCAAAAAGTTGAATGACAGTCATTCCTGAGAGATTTTCGGCAAGAAAGGAATTAAGCCTAGAAAGAATAAGACGAATATACCTTTGAGCCTTTCTCATAACTGTCTTGAAATAAAATGTTGTAAGTGCTACAGCTGGAATCATAATTAAACTAATAAGTGTTAATTTTAAACTCATGTGAAGCATAATGAAGACAATCCCAATCAGGATAAGCACTTCTTTTACTAAATTTACAATAACTTGAGAGTATAATTGATTAAGTGCTTCTACATCATGAGTGATCCTTGTTACTAATCTCCCAATCGGATTTTTATCATAAAACGAAATGGGCATTTTTGAAAGGTGGTTAAATATTGTTTGTCTTATATCATAAATAATCGATTGCCCTGTAAATTGGAGTATATTATGTTGATGGTACATGAATACGGATGATCCGATAATTAGTGCGAAATATAAGATCCCTAATAAAATCAGCCCATCGTAATCATTGTTTCTAAAAAGATCAACATCTTTTGAACTTAATTGTGTGACATGATACATCTTTCCATCAATTCTAATTTCATTTGCCGATTTTTCTAGCTGATAGTTTTCTAAGCCCGAGAGACCTACATTCCATCCGTTAACTAGATAATGGACGTTCTTAATCGAAACAATTGCAGCTTTTTCAGTATCTCTTACAAGCCCATCTGTGGATAGGGGATCCTTGATTCGAAAATAGACCCTTTTCTGAAGCGATGCGGTTTTCTCATAGGTAAGCTTTTGTTGTTTCAATTCCTCTTCTAGCTCATTACCTCTAGATTCTTCAACTGAGACCATTGGTGAGTAGATTCCGTTTATATACGAATCGATTGCTACTTTAATTATGTACGGTTGCGCTAAGGTTGCGATGACAATTAAACATGTTAGTAAAATGGATAATAGTATACGCCTCCAATATGGTTTGGCGAAGGAAAGCATTTTATGCAATAACTGGCTATCACTTAGATTTACATTTTTTTTATCTGCTTGGTTACGTATATTTAACCCCTCCTCTTTTTAATCCGAACTGTTCTCTCACTAGAGGACAGGGGAGTTGAATCCTCTAATGTAAACTCATTGGATTGTTGCAAGTACATTTTTTTATATGTTCCATTTCTTTTAAGAAGAGATTCGTGTGTACCTTGTTCTACGATCTTGCCCTCGTCTAACACAATAATTTGATCTGCCTTACGTATTGTCGACATTCGATGACTAATAATGACTGATGTTCTCCCTTTCATTTCTGTTTGTAATGTTTTTAGAATCAGCTCTTCTGTTTTTGCATCAACAGCGCTAAGACTATCGTCAAAAATCATAATTGGCGATTTTTTAATCATTGCACGGGCAATACTCACTCGCTGTCGTTGTCCCCCTGATAATGAAAGCCCTCTCTCACCCAATGGTGTATCAAAACCTTCTGGAAAATCGATGATATCTTTATACACATGTGATTGCTTTGCAGCTTTATAAATATCCTTGTCTTGATAAATAGATGGATCAAATGCGATATTTTCTTTGATGGTTGAGGAAAATAAAAAGTTCGTTTGTGGTACATATCCTATTGAGGTTCGAAGTGTTTTTAATGGAAGATCATGAATATCATAATTGTCTATAAAGATAGATTTTTTAGGGGGATTGTATACACGCAAAAGTAAATTTACAAGTGTAGATTTCCCACTACCAATTTTCCCTACAATTCCTATGCTAGTTCCTTTTTTGATTGTTAGATTAATATTTTGTAATGCATATCCCTTACTATTTTTATATTGAAAAGATAAATTCTGAATCCTAATATCCCCTTCAAATTTGTTTATTGGAATAACACCTTCTTCATCTTTTATATCTGGTGTGGTTGCTAGAACATCGCTAAGTCTTATATCTGCTGCTTTTCCCTGCTGAAATAAGTTAATAACTTTACCTAAGTTTTCAATTGGTGCAACTAAAAAAGATAAATACGTATTAAATGCAACAAACTCACCGAGTGTTATTGTCCCTTTCATAACTAAAATAGAACCAAACACGACAGAGAGTAAATAACTAAGACCAACGATTCCTTGACTAAGTGAGGTAAAAAGTGAATTGGAACGAATTAATTGTTTATTTGCTTTAACATTTTCAACGTTTTCTTTTGTAAACTTTTTCATTTCTTCTTGTTCTTGTACATATGTTTTAATTATTCGTATTCCTGTGCAAAATTCTTGGACTCTACTTGTCAGTGTACCAATTGCTTCTTGAACCTGGCTGGAATGCATCCGGATCTTCGTACGGAATCGATACGCTAGGTAGGTTAAACCAGGTAAAGGGATCAAAACAAGTAAGGTTAAATACAAATCAATGGTTCCCGCCATCATTGTAATAGTGATCGAGATTAAGACCATTGCCTCAACTGTTTGGAATACACCTTGCATGCCAATTTGCCGAAGAATGTTTACATCATTGACAGCATGTGCCATTAAATTCCCAATTCGCTCTTGTTGATAGTAATCAGCAGGCAATGTCTCCCAATGTGAGAACAATTGTGTACGTAAATCTCTTTCAAGCATTCGTGATAATCGGAAAATATAGATGCGACCTGATGAACGAAATAAGAAAATTCCAACACCCAATACACTAAACCAAACTGCCAAGTTCCAGAGGTCTGAGACTTGAATGGATAAATGCTGAATGCCATCTGTAAAATCTTCTAATAATAGCGGGACACCTAATTGGAGGACAAGTGAGATCGTTAATAGCCCTGATCCAAGTAAATAACTCCATTTATGCTTAAAAAGATGCTGATGAAATATTGGCCGTGTTTTCAAAAAACCCCTCCTTCTGCCTTATTGAGTAGTGTTAGATTACAGCACCCTCCCTCAATACACAATGGATTTCCCTATCATGTTATATGGATTATTTTGCTTACTATCATAAAAAAAAGCGACCCTCTATGTATTAAAGGGCGCCATTAGTAAGGAGTATCCTATTTTATTCTGAATCATTCTTTAATACATCCATGGCATTTTTCTTCGAAACAAAACCTAATTCCTGCCTAGCATTTTCAGTTGACCAAGGTTTTCCTGGATTGTCAGAAACACCATAGTATGATCCATATTTAACAGTCGATTGCAGCGCTAAATCAAAGAGCTGTACTGTATCTTCATGTGTTAATAAAGTATGTTGTAATCGTTTCTTTTCTCTCACTGCCTTATGCTCGTCTTCCTGAACACTCCCAATTCGTAAATTTATGACAGAAAGATTATGACCTTTTTCTCTTGCTAAAATATGGCCAATATTTTCTGATGCTAGCTTTAACACTCCGTAAAGCCCTCGTGAAAACGGATAATCACTCGTTGTGATTTCTCTACCTAATGAAGAAACACCGTCTTTTTCATAATAATCTGTTGTATGATTGCTGCTCGCATATACAACCTTTGGGATTCCTAGAGTAATCGCTGCATGTAGTATATAGAAGGAGGAAGTAAAGTGGATATCCGTCATTTTTTGAAACTGATCGATATTTTCCAAGTCATTCTCTGTTTTGATCGTTAGTAAATTAATCAAAGCATGTGAATCCTTAGGAATATATTGTAATAACTGTTCAAAATTTTTTGCATCTATCTGTTTGTAGTTCTCAGTTTGAGAAGGGATGTTTTTATCCAGAACGAAAAATTCATATTTTTCACTTAGACCCTTCATTAAAATACTACCAATTGTTCCTGCTCCACCTATGATGGTTACTTTCTTCTTCATGATGCTCCTCCAATTATGTAAGGATAATGTATAGCCTACTTCTTTTTGCTTTCTTTCATACATGAATTCTATTCAAAATCAAAGTAAAAGGCTCTTTTCTAAGAGATTGTTTCTTTTAAAACAAAAATTATTTCAGGTTGATTGGAGCGGAAGTGCGAGACTCCTGCGGGAGCAGCGGACAGGTGAGACCCCACAGGCGTTTACGCCGAGGAGGCTCACCGCCCGCCCCGCGGAAAGCGAGCATCTGGAGCCGAAATCAACCACACCGCATACTTGGTAAATAGCAACAAAGTTTACGAAAACAGCCAAATAAAAACATGCAAAGGTAAAAACCCTTCTGATTTATCATCTCGTAATCAGAAGGGTTTATTGCTAGCTGTATTTTTTCTTTTGTTTTACTTAAACACAAGATTCGGCTTCTTAGCTAAACGATGTCGACCATCAATAAATCTTGCCGTGCCTGATTTTGTGAAATATAAAAAAAGAGATGAATATTACCTTAAAAGGATAACATCATCTCAACTATTTCTATAAAATAACAAATCTTGCTTATTATGCACTGTACCGTTCTTGTTCAATTTGTTTTAATGATTTTCCTCGTGTTTCAGGAGCCATGACAAACCCAATGACTGCTGCGATTAAAAGGAACCCAATCATGATTAGCCCTGAAATTTTAAATCCTAGAAGCGTAATCATAGTTGGTACGATCAATGAAATCAGACCAACAGCTACACGAGCAATACAGAATAAGAAGCCTTGTGCTTTAGCACGATATTTTGTATGGAATAGCTCACTAGCCCAAAGACCATAAAATGCTTGTGCACCAAAACCAGCTGCAATTCCCCAAAAGATAACAAAGATAAATAATTCGGTTAATCCCATATTACCTAATGATAGTACGGCCCAAGCAATGATTCCCATTACAGCACCAACAGTATATAATACTTTTCTACTTACCTTATCTCCTAGTTTAATAAAGACAAAGTATGTTGAAGCAACGGTTAACACCCATAAAAACGCTTGTAATAAATTCGCTTGTGCAGAAGAAAGTCCACCGACTGTTTCATAAATATATGGCATGAAATAGCCCATTACCCCAGCTACTAGATTCCAGAACACATAAATTCCTAATAATAAAGTGATTGCACGGCGATTTGCTTTTATTGTAAAAAGTTCCTTTATAGGGTTCTCCGTTTTTTGACCTGAGGCCTTTAATTTTGCTTCTTTTTGTTTTTCTTCTTCCCAAATTGTTGATTCATTAATTTGTTGTTGCAAAATCCATGTTACTAAAGCGATTACAAACAATTGTGCAAAGATAATTCTACTGCCTAATAAACCTAATGGAGCTAGTGCTACAGATAGTAATAATGAAACTGCTGGTCCTATTGACCAAGCTAATTGTCCATATCCTACGCGCGCAGCCCGCTCATTATCTGGTGCTTCTTCTGCGATATAAGTCCATGCTGCAGGAATAGCAGCACCTACTGCGATACCTGTAATAATATATCCGATTAATAACATTGGGAAATTAAATGAAAACACAATCAATAATACACCAAGCATATAAACTAATAGATCATATTTATAAATTAATTTACGTCCATACTTATCAACTAAGATTCCACCTACTAATGCACCTACTGCTGCACCAAATCCATTTGCACTTAATGCACCTAGCAAGCCTAATTTAAAATCATCTAAATTTAAATATTCCATCCATAGTGTTAACCCACCAGCACCTGCAACGATCGAACCAGCTTCTAAATAGTTTGACATCGCAACCGTAATCGTAGATTTCATGCCTTTTTTTCCAGCCATGTGCTAAATCTCCCTTCCAAACATAATCAAAGACTATGCTAAGTAAAATACATTCGTTAATTCTTTCGATACTGGACTATTATCTGGGTTTGTTTCCATTAACGGCTCCATATATGCCCACCACTGTTTGCAAATATCAGTTTCAGCCATTTTTCCCCATCTCTCTTCGTCCTCTACCTCTAAATACGCAAATAACTGTCCTGTTTCCTTATCTAAGAAGATTGAATAATTGTGCACTCCATGTGCTTTTAATTCCTTTTCCATCTTCGGCCATAGTTCATCATGGCGACGCTTGTATTCATCAAACTGATCTTTATAAACAAACATAATACTAGATTTTCTAATCAACTTTATTCCCCCTATCCAATTTTCATTTTATATCGCAAATTAGTATCAAACGATAAGGAATACCCTTACATATAGTTGAAAGCGATTGCTGATTGCGCTTTCTCATTGGGTTACTCTTACTATATAAAACTTCCATTATTGATGGTAGGAGACAAAACTAAGGTATGGGGGAGAATATTAAGAAGTTTGGAAAGGTTTACATCGTTACATTTAAATGTTCAAACTATGTTTATCTTCGATTTTGAGAATTTATCTTCGATTTTCGGAATTTATCTTCGATTTTTTATATTTATCTTCGATTTTGGAAATTTATCTACTATTCGACAAAAATACGCAAAAAAGCTTGCGGTACTCCACAAGCTTTTTCCTATGATTTAAAATGAAGTTCACGATACTGTGATGGTGATTGTCCATACCACTGTTTAAAAAGACGGCTAAAATATTTCGTATCTTGATAGCCAAGCTGTGTTGAAATATCATATATCTTCAAATCTGTTGTACCTAATAGGTCCTTTGCTTTTTCAAGACGGCATTTAGTCACATAATCTAAAATCGTCTCACCTGTTTGTGCTTTAAAAAAGTTACTAAAATACGTTGGACTCATATAAACATGTTCGGCGATTTTTTTTATCGTTATGTTTTCCCCAAGATTTTGATGAATCCATTCTTTTGCACGTTGAATGGGGTCTGTTGAGGTCTGCTTCTTTCTGCTCTCTAGTTTCTCCTTCTGCTGTAACACCCAATGTTTAATACTATCTTTAAGCTGATGAAAGTTTGCTGCACGTTTTGTTAACTGAAGAACTTCTGGTAATAGATCTGGTGTTTCTTTAAATATATCGAACTCCATCCATCTATTTACGATCTGAAAGCATAAATAATGGACTGCTTCTTCTATTAATGTTGGTGATTTTAATGTCTCTAGTTCCTGAAAAAATACTTGTAAAGCCTTGATAGTCTCAGCTTCACTGTTTCCTTCTGACGCAGAAATAATTTGTTGAACATGTTTATAAATAGAAGATGTAACATTTTTCGATTGTTGATCAGTAAGATTTTTAAGTAGATCAATCCGAAAAACTTTATTCCCACCTTGGATGATTCGGTATTGCTTTAGTGATAAAAGCTGATCCTTTATACTCGTTAATAAAGTTAAGTCTTCAAACATATCTCCTAATGAAATCGAAACAGTATAAGGAGTCGACCGCTGAATCGAATCCTTACAGTCGTAAATGAATTGAATTGTTTTTTTATCAAAAGAAGGATCATAGCTCTCCTCATTAAAAAGTAATAACCAATAATGAAGCTTACCGCTTCTCCACCACCAATACTTGATAGCTGTATCTCTACATTCATTTTCAATGTGTTGTTGAAAAATAGCTTCAATTTCACGATCCCAGTTTTCAGAAGCAGCTAGTTTTTTGGCTGAAATGGTAAGCTGATCAACGCTTATATAAACTAATTTATATGTTCCTTTAGGAAACTGCTGGGTCCAATCAAGAAGTGATAAGTCCAATTCATCATTCCAGGTTACTTCACTTAATAATTGAATTTGTTTGGCATATGTTAATTGGGAAGCCTTTTCTTGTACTTCAGTCCACTCGTGTTCTTCTGCCCTTTTTTGATAAATTTTGTTTTTGACTTCTTCCATTTGTTCAATAAATTGCTTTTTGTCGACAGGCTTGAGAAGATAATTTACAGCTCCTTCACGCATCGCAGTCTGTAAATAAGAAAAATCATCATACCCGCTAACAATGATGGACATAAATGAATTCGTTTTTTTTAATTGGTTAACTAGCTTTAATCCATCCATTTCAGGCATTTGCACATCTGTTATAAGAAGGTCAAATGAGATTGACTGATTTGTAATGGTGTCAAAGGCCTCTTGTCCATCTGAATACATGCCAATGATCTCCCACTCGTTACCACAGGATTGGACTAGCCGTTCCATTCTTCGACGAATTCTGTTTTCATCATCTACAATAATTGTTTTAATCGTAGACATTATCCATCACCATTTTCTACTTGTTTTTTTGAAAGCTGTGGGATTTTGATTAGAACCTCTGTACCCTTATCTACCGCACTGTTGATGGTCAATCCATATTGATTACCAAACATCATCACGATTCGTGCATGAACATTTGTGATCCCGAAGCCTGAATCTCGATTAATCATTGGATCCTTTTGTAAAAGCTCATTCAATCTCTTCAACTCTTCTTCTTTAATACCAGGACCATTATCTCGTACAACCATGACAATATAATGATCCTTCATTTCGCTTTTTTCATGAATAAAATCGATTTCGATATTTAGTGCTTTTCTTTTCTGCATTCCATATTTAATCGAGTTCTCAACAATTGGTTGCAAAATAAATTTCGGAGTAAAATATACATCATGCTCATAAGCTTTTTGAATGTTGAATGAGATTCTCTCTTCAAATCGGAATTTTTGCAAGGTTAAATAATCTTCAATATGAAGAACCTCTTGTGAGATCGGAACAATTTTATCTTTATTACTTAATGAAAAGCGCAGCATTCTGCCTAAAATCGCCACCATATCAACGACTAGCTCTGATTCCCCATCCTCTATTGATGCACCAATTGTTTCTAATGTGTTGTACATAAAATGAGGATTGATTTGTGATTGTAGTGCATATAATTCTGCTTCCTTTTGTCGAATTTCAATATGATCATTCTTTCTAATTAAGTCTCTAATTTTACTGATCATTGATTGAAAGCTAGAAGCTAGTACGCCAACCTCATCTTTTGAATCAATCGGGATCTTCACATACAGATTACCATTTTCAACATCCTTCATAATCCTACCTAGTAAATTAATTGGTTTTGTTACACTCCAAGCAACAATAATAGAAATCAAGGTTGTAATAACAACGAGGATAAGGAAAATAATGATTGCCACAGTTTTTACGACATCTGTTCCCTCTGTTAAGTAGGTAATTGGAATACTATGAACAAGAACCCATTGCTGTTTTGCTGATTGATTAATACTAATTAATGTTCTATCTTTCTCAATTGTTGTACGAAAGCTTCCATTTAATATTGGATAGTCATCTATTTCTTCAAAATATGTGCCAATTTTCTTCTGAAGTGGATGATAGATGATTTGTCCTTGGTCATCCATTACCCACATCATTGCTCTTTCTTCTTCATCTAGATCTTGAAGAATCTCTTCAATAAACGTTAACTTAACCGCTAAAAACAACGTACCTAGATTTTTCCGGTTATCAAGGTCAACTATCTCTTTTACTACTAGCATATAAGATGGATTTCCCTCAAACGTCAAGTTGACTTCATTTGGAAGTAAGATCTTAGTGTCTCCCCCTAAATCGTGGGCCTCTCCATATGGTAAGGGGGTATTGCTAAAATCAAATCCTTCATATGATACTCTAGTACTAATAAATGAACCATTAGTAGATAATAAAAACGCACCTAAAATGTTCGTGTTATTACTCCCAAGATATGTTCGTGAAAGAAAGCTTTCAACAGTATATTGGTCTTGAAGCATTGATGATTGATCCTTAAATGGATTTGCTCGCAAAACAGCCATCACATCACTAGAGTTGTAAATTAAATTTGGTAAATTTCCTATTTCATTGATTTCATTTTCAATGTTTTTATTTGCCTGATTTAATAGCCTAGGAACATATTCCCCTACCTGTTCTTCGATTGCCTTTGTATTCTGATAGTAAGTGATATAGCCTAATACAGCCATTGGAATTACAGTGAGAAGAATGTAGGTAATGATTAATTTTGTTTTCAGCTGGAAGTTTTTTAATCTTAATCCTTCCATTAATTTAGAAATCATACTGATCAATATTCTCCTTCGTAAAATCAATGGGTTGTCCCATTATGACTGTGTCTTCTTTTACTCTAACATTCCCTATGTTTGAGATATATTGGTTATCACTGATCTCTTGCCCATCTAGCAGTTCCTTTGCAATACTTACTGTTAAATACCCAAGTTTTTTAGGACTCCAAAGAGTGACAACCTGTGCAGAGCCATCTTTTATATATTCCCTCATTAAATTCGGAGTTGATAACCCTACCACTGTAATCTCACCTGATTTCTTAATATCCTTCACAGCTTGTGCGGCTGCGGGTGGACCAACAGATGAACTTCCAATAATCCCGTTAATTTCTGGATACTTTTTTAATAGATTTTTTGAAGCACTATAAGCTTTTTTCGGATCATCATCAGTTTCTACAATATCGACAAGCTTCATATTTGGATAATATTCCTTTTGCTGAACTTTCATCCAATTGATCCACTCATTTAAATTCGCTGCATCGCTAGAGCCAGTTATGATCGCATAACTCCCCTTTTCATTCACTCTTGATGATAATGTATCCATGATATGGCGCCCAACTATTTCTGGATCGACCATATTAATGAACAGCTCTCGATAGTGAGAATTTGTATCTGAGTCCCATGTAATCACTCTTATTCCCTGTTTTCTTGCTTCTTTTAAAACAGTTCCTAGCTTCTCAGGATCATTGGCAGAAATAGCTATTAAATCTACCTTTTGATCAATATACCCTTTAATAATAGCTTCTTGTTGCTTCCAATCGGCAATTAATGAGCCAGAGTAAAGAACATTTATACCTAAATCTTTTCCAGCTTCTTTGACTCCTTCTTCAACTGCATTGAAGTAAGGAATCCCACTAATCTTTGGAATAACAGCAATTGTGTAGTTTTTATGATTTTGAGTTGGCTGAGCTTGCTTTTGTTCGTTATGTCCCTTATAGATGACTTCATACTCCGCTGTTTGCGGCCCTAAATTGCACCCGCTTACAATTAGAAGTATGAAAACACAAAATACAATTCGAAAAAACATGGTATTCTCTCCTAGTTATGAAAAAATTAATGTTAATTTATATTATATCAGTTAAAAATAAATTGTAGGAAAAGTGCTTAGAACTTGTTAAATTCCTCATATTATTTTTTTCATTGACTCAGTTAAAAGCTATGGTTGATTTTTAAGCTGTTGATTGGAGCGTAAGGCGTGAGACTCATGCGGGAGTACGAATCCAAAGGAGTCTCACTCAGGTGCAAAGCACCGAGGAGGCTCCCGGACCGCCCACGGAAAGCGAACGTCTAGGGGGAAACAACAACCAAGTTTTAGAGAGCCTTTTCATTACATAAAAGTTATTCTTATCCTTAGCTTAAGAGCGCTTTACTAATCCTTCCATATTATATATGACATTTGTCATACCTTGTACATGACACCTATGTCTGCAAAAGTAATGATAATAAGATTATAATTTGAGTAACAACTGAGGAAGGGAATTAAAAAATGACTAAACAACTACAAAGAAATTTAAGGAAGCAAGTTGCTCCCTATGAAAAAGCAAATATAAAGGACAGTGTCCGACAACTTATTAATACGATTGGACCATTTCTTATTTTATGGATCCTAGCTTATCAAAGCTTGTCAATTTCTTATTTCCTATCGTTTGGATTTATCATCGTTGCTGCAGGATTTCTAGTCAGAATTTTCATCATTTTTCATGATTGTTGTCATTTTGCTTTCTTTAAAAATCGGACTGCAAATAAGGTGCTCGGAACGATAACAGGGATTTTAACCTTATTTCCATATAGTCAGTGGCAACATGATCATTCGATTCATCACGCAACTAGCAGTAACCTAGACAAACGTGGAACAGGGGATATTTGGGTGCTAACGGTAGATGAATATTTGGCAGAGCCACTTGTTCGTAGGATTGCCTATCGCATTTATCGAAACCCATTTGTAATGTTTGGCATAGGACCAATTTACGAATTTCTAATTAAAAATCGTTTTAACAAAAAAGGTGCAAGAAGAAATGAACGCATAAACACATATATTACAAATCTTTCAATTGTTGTTTTAATTGCATTTCTATGTTGGGCACTTGGAACACAGTCATTCCTTTTAATACAAGGACCAATCTTTCTTATTTCAGGTTCTCTTGGTATCTGGCTCTTTTATGTACAACACACATTTGAGGATTCTTATTTTGAGGAAAATAAAGATTGGGACTATGTGAAAGCAGCTGTAGAAGGAAGTTCTTTCTATAAGCTTCCAAAGCTTCTACAATGGCTTACAGGAAATATCGGCTACCATCATGTTCATCATTTAAGTCCAAGGGTACCAAACTATAAACTTGAAGAAGTTCACAATAATACGCAACCATTACAAAATGTTCCGACGATCACTTTAGCAACAAGCTTAAAATCACTAACATTCCGTTTATGGGACACACAAAACAAAAGATTTGTCGGATTTAATTATTTATCTAAAGTTACTAAGTAAATGAGCATCTTAGTACGACACTAAATGCACCCATCATGGGGTTTCAAGCATTATTTAGATAAAATATGATAAAATGACACTTAAGTTTAAGTATCCTATATAAAGTGGGTTCGATCATGAAAAAAAGGTATGCAATTCTTCAAAAAAGTAATGGAATTTCTCCTTATATTTGGGCGTTTCTTAGCATTTTGCCGTTTTATTTTATTTTTCAATCTTCATCTACAATCGAAATAATTGTCGGGATCATCCTGACAATTTTATTTTTTATCACATTTCGATATGCCTTTATTGCCAAAGGATGGCATGTTTACTTTTTAACATGCGTCCTTATCGGTATTTCGTTTACATCGACATATCTTTTCAACTATTTTTATTTTTCTTTTTATATTGCCTATTTCATCGGTAATATGAAGGATCGATTTCCTTTTATTACTTTGTATATCGTTCACTTAGTCAGCACGGCTGTTTCGATAAACTTCAGCATCGTGCTGCACGAAGAATTACTCTTAAAACAATTGCCATTTGTAATAATAAGTTGTCTTAGTGTAATCTTTCTACCATTCAGTATTTATAATCGCAAAGAACGTGGCCAGCTCCAAGAAAAACTCGAAGATGCAAACAAACGAATCTCTGAGCTCGTAAAAATCGAGGAACGCCAGCGTATCGCCCGTGACCTTCATGATACATTAGGACAAAAGCTTTCTATGATTGGGTTAAAGAGTGATTTGGCGAGAAAATTAATATACAAGGACCCTGAACAAGCACGAAATGAAATGAAAGACGTTCAACAGACTGCTAGAACTGCATTAAATGAAGTAAGAAAGATGGTTTCACAAATGCGGGGCATCAGATTAGAAGAGGAAATGATCCATATAAAACAGATTCTCAAAGCCGCTCAAATTAAATTAGTGACTGATGAAAATTTTACCTTAACGAATGTTCCATTGTTAACTGAGAATATTCTTAGCATGTGCTTAAAGGAAGCTGTTAACAATGTAGTGCGTCATAGTGGGGCCTCTACTTGTAATATCTCCATCGAACAATCGCAAAATGAGACAGTAATTACCGTACGTGATGACGGAATTGGCATTGAAACAAACGACAATTTCACTAAAGGAAACGGACTTGCTGGAATGAAGGAACGTCTAGAATTTGTAAATGGAACCCTGGACATTCTTTCTCAAGAAGGTACTACTTTATTAATAAAAGTACCGAATGTCGTTAAGCAAACAGATTAGGAGGAGCATTTATGATTCGAATTGTCATTGCTGAAGATCAGCAAATGCTTTTGGGCGCCTTAGGTTCACTACTTAATTTAGAGGATGATATGGAAGTCGTAGGAAAAGCAAGTAATGGAGAAGAAGCCCTCACTCTTGTACAGCAACATCAACCAAATATCTGCATCATGGATATTGAAATGCCTGGAATGACTGGACTTGAAGCAGCTGAAAAGCTAAAAGGTGAGGGCTGTAAAGTTATTATTCTTACAACGTTCTCCCGTTCAGGCTATTTTCAACGAGCTTTAAAGGCCGGTGTCAGCGGCTATTTATTGAAGGACAGTCCTAGTGAGGAGCTAGCTAGCTCGATCCGCAGCATTATGTCAGGAAGAAGAATATATGCTCCTGAACTAATGGATGATGTCTATAGTGAAGAAAATCCCCTTACTGAACGTGAAAGGGAAGTTTTAGAGCTTGTGGCAGATGGAATGAATACAAAAGAAATCGCTGATCAGCTTAGTATTAAAACTGGAACGGTGCGAAATTATATTTCTACGATATTAGAAAAGCTTGATGTGAAGAACCGGATTGAGGCGATTACTCAATCGAAGGAGAAGGGTTGGTTTAAGTAAAGGATCGTAAATCCCTTTAGAAAAGCATTTGAATAGTTCCAAAAAAATCCTCTTCAATGAACCTGAAGAGGATTTTTTTTGTTTATTTTATTTTCTTTCTTCTATCGCTTAAAGAAATTGATTAAATCTGATAGTCTACTACTGTAACCACAACTATTAATAAACATCTTTCCATTCAGCAATATTATCTGCGTCAAACTTGAATGGGTCGCCTAGCATAATTTGAGTGCCTTCACCATCTGCAACTACTTCTTGGCTACCAAGGTCACCTGCTTCAAATGTGTCACCTAGTTCTCCTTTTATTGTTCCTTCAACTAATGCATGTGCAGTATGTCCTGCTGCTGCTCCTACATCAATTGGATTCCATAGGTACATCCATGGAGAAACTCCACTCTCAATATAGCTTGCCATTTCACTTGGAAGGCCTAAACCTGTTAATGCTACTTTACCTGCTAATCCTTTATCTGTTAATACTTTACCAGCTGCAGCAATCCCAACTGTTGTTGGAGCGATAATCGCTTTTAAATCTGGATATGATTTTAATAATGCTTCAGTCTCAGATACACTCTTATCTCTTAGGTCATCACCGTAAGCGACTTTAACAAGTTCAATTTTTTCATATTCTGGTTTTTCTAGCTCTTTCTTCATCCATTCAATCCAAAGGTTTTGATTTGTTGCTTGAGAAGTAGCACTTAATACTGCAATTTGTCCTTCTCCACCAATCATTTCAGAAACTGCTTCGATTTGAACACGACCAATTCTTTCTGGGTTTGCTTGGTTTACATGTAAAATACGACTGTTAGCATTTACTGCTGAATCAACTGATAATACTTTAATTCCTTGACTCATTGCCTTCTTTAAAACAGGCTCTAACGCATCTTGATCATTTCCCGCAATCGCAATCGCAGCTACCTTTTGTGTAATTAGTTGTTCAATAATTTGGATTTGACCTTCAGCTGTTGGCTGGTCTGGAGAACGTAGGATTACTTCCCCACCAAGCTCTTCTACAGCTGATTTAAAGCCATCCATCATTTTCTCACCGTATGGATTTCCGGTGTTTTTAAAGACAAACGCGTATTTTGGTTTTCCACCACTGTCTTCCCCACCTTCATTATTTGTGGAGCTTCCACTCTGAGGTGCCCCTTGGCTACAAGCTACTAGTATTGAAGAGAGTAATACAATGGATAGGAACATGGATAAAAATTTCTTCATTCTCTTTCTCCCCTTATTGGTTTATTTTTTTGGCTAGTTTCGCAAACTTTATTGCTATTTACCAAGAAGTGCGGTGTGGTTGATTGCAGCGAGAGTTGCTCGCTTTCCGCGGGGCGGGCGGTGAGCCTTCTCGGCGTAAACGCCTGCGGGGTCTCACCTGTCCCGCTGCTCTCGCAGGAGTCTCGCACTTCCGCTCAAATCAACCTTCAACAGTTTTCTTTTTAAAAGCAACAATCTCTTAGAAAAGAGCCATTTTTTTATATACATAACAGTTTTAAAAACTGAGTATAACGAATTCATTATTTTCTCTTGATGAAATTTGGTAGTTTGATCTTTGGAACTGCAACAGCTAAGATTAGCAATGCACCAACTATAATTAGAAGTGTTTGTGCAGGGATATTAATGAGACCTAATCCGTATTGAAGGTAACCAATAATAAACACCGCGATAACTGTTCCAATTATTTTTCCTTTTCCACCAGCTGTACTAATGCCGCCTAATGCAGCCATCGCAATAACGTCTAACTCATACATGTTTGCTACATTTGGTCTTGTGCTCCCCATTCTTGAAGATAAAAATAATGCCGTTAAACCAGCCATTAATCCAGCTAACGTAAAGACAATAATTTTCACCTTGTCAACTTTCACCCCAGAAAATCTACTTGCTGTAGGGTTGTTACCCATCGCAATAATTTGTCGACCAAATGTTGTTTTATGAAGAAGCAATCCAAAAACAATTGCGACGATCACAAATAAAATTAAGATGAACGGGATTCCAAAAATATAGCCCCACCCAAAGAATCCGAACCATTCAGGGAAATTTCCTGACGATTGGTCTTCTAAGATAACGTAAGCGATTCCACGATAGAGAATCATTGTTCCTAGCGTTACAATTACAGCTGATAACTCTTTAAACTTAACAATTAGCAATCCATTTATCAGTCCACAAAGGGCACCAACCGCCAAACAGATAACGATTGCCAACTCCATTGGAACACCTAAGCTGTTATACATCGTTGCCATTACAACAGATGATAAGGCAACTGTTGAACCAACTGATATATCGATGTCCCGAAGAATCATGATCATTGCCATTGGGAACACAATATACGCTTTGTCTAAGAAAATCATCGTTCCATCTCGTAAACTAGCATAGTTCAAATAATAAGGTGATAAATTTGCATTAATGATTGTGACAACAACTAGGATGATGACAAGCATCCATTCCCATTGCAGGAAAAATTCTTTTAGACTAAATTCCTTTTTATCAAGAATATTTCGTTGTATATATCCTTGCTTATCAAGCATTGATCTCTGTTCCATGGCTTATATTTTCCTCCTCATCAGATTATTTCGATCGACACCTCTTTTAACAAGTGTGTTAATAATAACAGCAACGAGGATAATGAGACCTTGAATACCTGTTTGCCAAAATGGTGATACATTTAATAATGGCAATGCATTATTTAAAATCCCTAAGAGAATAGATCCAAGGATAATTCCTGAAATTTTCCCAGAGCCACCAGCGATACTGACTCCACCAAGAATACATGCAGCAATAACCGTAAGCTCGTAACCTGAAGCTGTATCACCTTGTGCAGATGCAAATTTTGATACCCATAACACACCTGAAAGTCCCGCGAATCCCCCCATAATGGTATATACGAGCAGTAAGATACGATCTTCCTTAATTCCACTTACTTTAGCTGAATCAGGATTACTACCTACTGCATAGATTTGTCTTCCTGTTCTTGTATGGTTAATAAGGTAGAAAAATAAGAGATAAATAATAACAGCAATCACGATTAAATTATTAATACCAAGTGTGGTGCCAGTTGCAATGGAAACAAAGCTTTTAGGCATTTGATAAGAGCTTATCCATTCACCACCACTAATTTTGAACGTAATTCCTCTAAAGATATTCATCATTGCTAATGTTGCAATGATCGGTAAAAGTCCAATCTTCGCAATTAATACTCCATTAATTACTCCGCACACCATACCAATTAATGTGCCTAATAAAATTACAAGAAGAGGATTTAATTCTTGATACGTACTAACAACTTGTGCAACAACCATCCCTGAGATGGCGATCGTTGATCCAATTGATAAATCTATTCCTCTTGTGATTAATACAAGCATCATTCCAAGTGCCAAAATACTAAGGATGGCTGTATTTGTGATCATGTCATTGATATTTTCCCCGCTTAAAAAGCTTGGGTTACGGAACTGGACAGCTAACGATAGGATAACGATAAAAACTAATAATCCTAATTCCCTAAATTTATAAATGCTTGCTAGTTTCGATGTTCTTTCTACTTGAGTCTGTAACTGTGTTGAGTTCTCTATGACGTTTTCAGGCATACTTCTTTTCACCTCATTTTTTTTATGAAATGGGGACGGAACTCCGCTAACTTATTGTGACAACTATCCCATAATCGAAAATAGACGAATTTAGCTTCATTAAAGGATTATAAATCTTGCTTCGTTCGCGCCGCCATATTAGAGTGGGCTTGTAGGAACATACTATTTCCCCCTCATTTAATTGATGGTGTGAATAGTTTATTTACGCTTTTGTAAAGTCTATTAACCTACTTCTTTCCCCTTGATATCACTCATTGCTGCTGCTAAAATAACTTCCTGTGTGGCATCCGCTTTATTTAAGACACTCGTTATTCTTCCTTCTCTCATCACAACAATTCTGTCGCTCATCCCTAAAATCTCAGGCATTTCTGATGAGATCATTATTATTCCATAGCCACTAGCTGCTAAATCATTAATAATTTCATAGATGGCTGATTTTGCACCAACGTCAACACCTTTTGTTGGTTCATCAAGAATAATGATATCTAGGTCTGCGGTAAGTAATTTTGCAACAGCTACTTTTTGTTGGTTCCCACCTGACAGTGAGCTTACTAAGTCAAAAATACTGTTTGCTTTCACATTCACTTTTTCTGCTAGCCTTTTCGCAATCGCGGATTCTTCCTTATTATTTAACCATCCTTTATTTGATAGTTCCTTTAACGCAGGTAAGGTAATGTTTCTGCCAATTCCCCAATCTAAAACCAACCCTTGTAATTGACGATCTTCTGGTAAATAGCCAATTCCTAAGTTCATTGCAGCCTTTGGATTTTTCACGGTTATCTTTTGTCCCTTTAAGTAAACTTCTCCTCGGTCATAGGAAGTAATCCCAAAGAGTGACTGACAAACCTCCGTTCTACCTGCACCAACTAAACCCGTTAATCCTAGGATTTCACCTTTATGAAGTGTAAAGGAAATGTCTGCATAGTAACCCATTTTTCCAAGGCCCTTAACCTCTAGAAGCTTTTCGCCAATTTTAGCTTTCTTGTTTGGATATACTTGAGTAATTTCCCGACCTACCATCGCTACAATAAGCTGGTCATTTGTAATTTCATTTACTCCCCAAGAACCAATATACTTAGAGTCTCGGAATACAGTCACTTGACTTGCTAGTCGATACATATCTTCAAAGCGATGTGAGATAAAAATAACCGATGCACCTTGATCTCGTAAGCGTTCTGTAATCTTATATAATTCTTCACTCTCTCTCGCCGTTAGCGCAGCTGTTGGTTCATCCATAATAATAATTTTTGCGTTTGTAGAAATGGCCTTTGCGATTTCGACGATTTGCTGTTGAGCAACACTTAAGGCACCCATTTCTGTTTTTGGATCTATTGCTGATCCTAAATCTCGTAAAATACTTTTGGCCTCAGCATGCATGTCTTTCCATCGTAATCTCTTCGTTCCTTTTTGAACTTTTTCATGTCCCATAAAGATATTTTCGGTGACACTTAAATCAGGGTAATTCGTAACATGCTGATAAATCGCTGCGATTCCCATCTTTTGAGCATCCTTTGGATTATCGAACTGCACCTTTTCACCGTTTAAAAACATATCACCTGAATTTGGTGAATGAACACCTGTTATAACCTTGATAAATGTGGATTTACCAGCACCATTTTCACCCATTAGGGCATGTATTTCACCAGCCTTTAGCTTAAAATGAACATTATCAAGTGCTTTTACCCCTGGAAATTCCTTTGTTATTCCTCTAAGCTCAAGAACATACTCTGACATGGTTTCACTCCTAACACTTTATTTTCGGTATATATAATTCTTAATAAGAAATGAATTAGCTTCAAGAATACGCTTACATACATCTTAATGAATGTTGGATATTTCGTGTAGGAGACAATATTCGGGTTAGGGGGATAATTTTCTGATGTTTCAAAATAAAATAGCATTTAGCTGAAAATGTTATTTTTTAGGCTCACTTTTCTAAGGGATTGTTTAAAACGAAAACTATTTAAGGTTGATTGGAATGGATTGCGAGACTCCTTCGGGAGTAGCGGGACAGGTGAGACTCATGCAGGCGTTTACGCCGAGGAGGCTCACCGCCCGCCCCGCGGAAAGCGAGCATCTCTCGCTGCAATCAACCACTCCGCAAACTTGGTAAATAGCAACAAAGTTTGCGAAAACAGCCTTTATTCAAAAACAAAAAAACTCCCTTATAAAAGGAAGTTATATTTGTTCAAATTTCATTCTCTCTTTATATTTTGAGGGAACTTCTCCATAATGTTTCTTAAATAACTTACTAAAATATTTCGTGTCAGTGTAACCGACTTTTATTGAAATATCGTAGATTTTCAAGTCAGTCTTCACCAAAAGTTCTCTTGCTTTTTCAATTCGTATTCTCGTTACATAATCAAGAACAGTTTCTCCAGTCTGATTTTTAAAGAATTCGCAAAAATAGGTTGGGTTCATATATACTTGACTAGCAATTTTATGAATCGTAATGTTTTGGTCTAGCTGATTTACGATCCACTTTTTCGCAATTTCAATGTGATCAAGGCTTTGATTTTCGGTTTTTCTATCTAAAATATGTAGAACCTTTTTGATCCATTCAAATACTTCGTTTTTTAATTCTATTAAATTAGCCATTTTCTTCGTTAAGCTAAACACCTCTTGTATAAGTGGAAATTCAGCTTTTCCCTGAGTGTTTTTAATCATATAATTGATGATTTGAATACCTAATAAATGTACTGATTTCTCGATTTCTAGAGGTGATTCTAATGTTTCAATCGTATTCAAAAAACTAGTTATTTCTCGCTTTGTTTTTTCTTGGTTCATACTATCTAATGAAAATATGATTTTATTAATTTTATTTTCTACTTCCTTGTTATCCCTGTCACCTTTATTTTCTTTCAATTTTTCAATAATAGAATTTGAAAAGATTTGATTTCCACCATAAAGTAAGCGGAATTTAATAAAAGTTAAGAGCTCGTCTTTTATACTAGATAACAGAGTTAGTTCTCCGATTTTTTGACTAACTGCAATTGAACAAGTTAGTGGTGTAAACTGCTTAATGTTTTTCCTTAAGTCTTCAGCAAATTGAATACCTCTTTCCTCCAATTTACTTTTATCATCTCGAACATGCAGTAGTAGCCAAAAAGATAAATCTTCTCCTTTCCATTTCCATGATTGAATGGAAGATTGCTTTAGTTTATTCATCATTTCATCAGATATGTTTTCAATCGCGAATGTCCAAGCATCCCAATCTTCTTTATTGAATGACTTTGCCCTAGTTACAAGATTGTCCATACTTACATACAATAAGAGATAATCTCCATTTGGAAACTCCTTCGTCCATTCAAGTTCAGAAAGGTCGATATCTTGTTGCCATGTTATTTGACTTAACTTTTGTATTTGCTTTACATACGTAAGCTGAGATGCTTTTAATTCTATTTCTTCTAAATGCTGAAACTCGTCCCATTTAGTCATGATTTTTTCTCTTATCTTCTTCAATTGATCTCTAAATTCATCACGATCGATCGGCTTAATCATATAATCACTAGCACCTTCACGAATGGCTGTTTGCAGAAATTGAAAGTCATCGAAACCACTAATAACCATTGCATGAAAGGTAGTTACTTTTTTTAACTCTTTTATCAGTGTTAGTCCATCGATTCCTGGCATCTTAACATCAGTTATTAAAAGGTCAAACGCAAGATCTGTTTGTTGAAAGGCTTCTAAACATTCCATACCACTACTATAACTACCAACTATTTCACAACCATCATCACATGATAGTACTAAGCGTTCTATTCCTCGTCTAAGTCTCGCTTCATCATCAACGATTACCGTTCTTATTTTTTTACGCATGATCCACACCCCCACTCACATCGCTTACTTCTTCTCTTGTTATTGCTGGTATTTTAACGATTACCTCTGTCCCTTTGTTAAATTCACTTTTTACTTGTAAACCATATGTTTCGCCAAAGATCATAGCAATCCTTGCATGTACATTAATTAGACCAAATTTTGAATCTCTTCTTGCCATTGGATTAGACCTTAATGATTCATTTAACTTTGCTAAAATCTTTTCCTCGATCCCTGGTCCATTATCCTTAACCTTTAACAAGATTTCATCTTCACCCGTTTTAGTAATGACAATTTCAATTACAGATGTATGATGTTGTTCGAGTCCATATTTTATCGCATTTTCGATAATAGGCTGCAATATAAACTTAGGTGTAAAAAATCTGTTTGTATCAACTTCTTCATTAATTGTAAAATCAATTCGATCTTCAAATCTAAATTTTTGGATCGTTAAATAATCATTCATATGTCTCACTTCTAAAGAGATAGGAACTAACTTTTCTTTATTATTAAGTGAATACCTTAACATTCTGCCTAGCAATGAGACCATTTTTACAACAGCTTCTGTTTCCTCTTCTTCAACTGCATATCCGATCGTTTCAAGCGTATTGTACATAAAGTGTGGATTAATCTGTGATTGAAGTGCGTAGAGTTCTGCATCCTTTTGACGTAATTCGATTTGATAATTCTTTTTTATTAATTGGTTAATTTCCTGTATCATCGAATTAAAGCTATTGGCTAGTATTCCGACTTCATCCTGTGTATCAATTGGGAGATCTACATTGAAATTACCTTTTTCAACTTGTTTCATTAATTTAGTAAGTTTATTCAATGGATTTGATACATTCCAAGCTAGAATAATTGAAATGATTGTGCTAAGTATTACAAAAGCAATAAACACGATAATGGTTCCATTCCGAACGACATCTGTTTCTTTTGTTAGATCACTTATTGCTATAGTATGAAATAAATACCAATCATTACCTTGAAACTTATCCACACTAATTAATTGGTTGTCCTCATGTTCAGTTGTGCGAAAACTTCCATTAATTTTTGGATAATCTACAAACTCCTCATCAAGTTCACCGATGAAATGTGGATCTGTGTGGAAAATGATCTGACCACTTAGATCTGTAATCCAAATATTTGATTTATGATCTTGATCAAGACTTTTTAATGCTTTTTCAATGAAGGTTAACTCCACAGCAATAAAGATGGTTCCGAGATTCTCTTGATTCTCATAATCTCTTAATTGCTTCATCAAGAGAATGAAAGGAGGATTACCTTTAAATGATAGATTTGTTTGATAGGGAAGAATGATTTCTTCCTTTCCTTGTAAATCAATATCCTGTCCATATGGTAATGGGGCAGTTTGCAAATCAAAACCAGTAAACGTTGTTTTCGTACTAGTAAATATTCGATTTTTAGAAAGGAGGAATACACCTAGTAGATCTGTATTACCACCATTAATATATGTTCTTGATAAATAACTGTTTACTAAAAATTCATCCTTTAACAAGATCGATTTACTTTGAAACGAATCCTTTCTTAGCACTTCAATGACCTGTGATGAATTGTATATTGAATCCGGAAGCTGTTTTAACTCGATTAGTTGGTTATTAATGTTTTCATTTGCCTGCTCTAATAATTTCGGAATGTATTCACCTACTTGTTCCTCTATCGATTTTGTATATTGACTATAAGCAATGTAACCTAATAGAGAAATGGGTATGACAGTTAGTAGCAAATAGGTGATCATAAGCTTTGTCATTAATTTATAATTTCTTACTTTTAACCTTTTAAAAATCATATTGATCAACATTTTCCTTTGTAAAGTCAATTGGTTCACCCATAATGACCATATCATCAATCATGCGAATTTTGCCTACTCCTGGAATTTCTTGATTATCATGGGGCAATGAACCTGTTACGATATTATTGCTAAGTGCTACTGTTAAATAGCCTAATTTTTTAGGGCTCCATAATGTAATGACTTGTGCTGAGCCATCTTTTAAATACTCATTCATTGGATTAGGAGAAGATAGCCCAACAACGGCAATGTCTCCAGCTTTACCTGCTTCTTTAACAGCTTGGGCAGCAGCAGGTGGACCTACAGAGGAGTTTCCAATAATCCCCTTTAAGTTTTGATGTTCCATGAGAAGCTGTTTTGCGATGGTATAAGCTTTATGTGGGTCATCATCTGTTGCAGATATTTCAACTAGTTTCATTTTCGGATAGTGTTCCTCCTGCTGTTTTTGTATCCACTTTAGCCACTCATTTAAATTAGAAGCAGAATGTGCACCTGTCATAATTGCATATTCGCCTTCTTCACCTACATTCCATGCAAGAGTATCCATTAAATGTCTGCCTAATGTTTCTGGGTTCACCATATTAATAAAAAATTCCCTTCCTTCTGGAAGAGTATCAGCGTCCCATGTAATGACTCTAATTTGATTTTGTTGTGCTTTTTTTAAAATAGGAACTAATGTTTCTGGATCATTTGCTGATACTGCGATGACATCAACTTCATCATTTTCAATAAATTCATTAATGATTTTTATTTGCTGAGCTGAATCTGCAACACTAGGTCCCTTGAAAATAACATTTACCCCTAGATCATTTCCAGCTTCGATTGCACCTTCTTCTACTGCATTAAAATAAGGGATATTTATCACTTTAGGTATGATGGCAATTGTGTAATCTGTTTTTTCTTGGATTTCATCCTTTGGTTGTTGTGGTTCATTATTATAGATTACCTTGTATTCATTACTACTTGATGACATGTTGTTGCAACCGCTTACAAATATAAGTAAAAAGATCTGTAAATAAGATAGATTCTTAATCATCCTTAACCCCTTTAAAATCAGACTATTTATCTATTTTAGAACGTTAAAGAGTCCTAACTCACAATTAATATATAATTATGTGTTTTTATTTAAAGAATACCACATGCTTATATTCTTTTGAATATTCTATATTTAGTTTCATTACATATTTAAACTAATCATTTTTAGGAAAGAAGTAAAATCATACTAAATATCACATGCCGAACAAGTAGGAGCAACCAAAGTAAAAATCTCCCCTGTAAACTTCAAAGGAGAGATTTATTGCTTTCTTATAAATATAGTTTGTTGCTTTATTTTATTGGAATTTCAAATCTATCAAAATTCGGTAAATCTACAACTACTTTGTCGCTGGCAATTTCCACACTAGGTGGATCATTCCATTTATCTTCACTTTTCCCTGGCTCGCCAAAAACAGCACTAACTAACCAACTAGTTCCAGGCTCTATTCTTGTTTTTATTGTTGGGATAACCGTACGAGAATTTAGTAGGTTGGTATTTGCATTAGGATAGATTAGCTCAGCTTTTCCACCAGTGCTAAGACTTTTAATTCCGCTAGCACCCCATGAATATCTAACTAAGCATTCATTCTCGTTCTGAATATTTTTAAAATCTGCACGATCTTCATTCTTATTTTCAATCCCTAAGGCAAAGCCACCATCAGCAGCATCCAATATCCTACTTGTTTTTATATAGTGTATTCGTATATGCCAAGGAGTACCAGGTATGATCCAGGTTTTTACTTCTACATCATTCCAAGGCTTCCAATAAGTATAGATATAGTTATCTTCTATCAAGTATTCCTCGCAATGTCTTTTCACTCGATAGATATTATCACCTTCACTTAGGGCTAACATTGAATCATAAGCACCTTGTGAAAGCCCCCACTCTGCCCTCGGTACACTAAATCCAAAAAAAATTAGAGTAAACAAATTTTTCATATTTTGCTGAAGTGTGTGTATGTTCGTTTGTAGATAGATGCCCCGAGTTAAAAGCCAGAATATGATTTTTATCATCATCTCTACTTATTACCATATGTGGCTGCTTTTGAATCACAGTGTTATCTAACTTAGGTAGTGGCTCTTCCTCAGCCTGCCAAAATGGATGTTCAGAATGTAATGCAAGTGGTAAAAACGTTTTTAATGACCAATAAGGCGAACCAGGAGAATTATAGTTTTCAGCCATCACTAGATTAGGATACGTGTAACCTATTGTTAAGATACCAGCATCATTAAAAATTGGTTGGTTAAGCCACCAGCGCAAGTTTCTAAGGATTAGTCCTTTCATGACACCTAATGAAAAAGGTTCAATTTCTGCAAAAACAGCAGCACTCCAAAATGCTGACTGGGCAAATCTATATGCTAGGCTTCTACCATATGGTAATGAAGATCCGTCTTTGGAAAACCAATAGATAAAATCCTTGGCAAAAGCTTCCGCTCTCATTTTATATCGCTGTGAACGAATGGGATCTTCCATTTCCATCACCTTAGCATAAATGAGACCATAATAATGGATGGCAAACGGGACGTAGTAATCACTGTGACCATTTATTCCGTCTGAATACCAGCCATTAGATAAATAGAATTGATCGATTCTAGCTAAATTTTCCTCAATTCCTTCTTGATCATAAGGAAGCCCAACATTTCTGAGACCCAAATTAACAAGAACAGGAAAGAATAGCCAATTGCAATCCCAAACTTTACATTGATTTATTTGCTTCAGCCAATTATTTAGATTTCGTTTCTCTTGTTCATTAAGAGGCTCCCAAATCTTCTCAGGTATTAATAGTAGTGCTAAGCCAAACACTGCCATTTCTACGATTTTCTGATCATAATCATGGATATCGCCCCAATATTCCTCATGATGAGGGTCTGTGCCATTTTTTATTCCTTGGAGATGCCTTTCCCATAATTCATATTCCTTACTTTCTCCAGCTAGAAGAGGAACAAGGCCCCATAATACACGTGAAAAACCTTCCATTTGAGCAATCGAATCAGTATAGCCTGCACCTGAATTTCCTAAACTCAAGCCTGCATATCCTTTACTATAATAAGGTTTTAGGGGATTACATATTTGTTTTAATACTACACTAAGGTCTTCTCTTGTTTTTATTTCATGCTTTGAAAAGGTAGAATGTAAGGTAGGCATTTATTAAATTCACTCCTAATCCTTTGGGTTTTTTTCTATTCTTCCATCTAACAAGATTACCAAAATAGCTTTCTATCACCTTTTAAGATAGCAAGTCCTTCTACAAAATAATAATCACCATAAATAAGTGGGACATCAATATTTTTCCCTTCTGGATAATGACTTGTACCCTGGAGAATTAGCCCATCTTGCTCTGGATTTTCCCAATCACCATAGTTTTTATATAATGATTTAAGAATTTTCACCCCAGCATCTTTATAAATTTTCTCTTCCGTTGCTGGGACATGCTCAGCAAGTAGTAACAGCCCGCATGATGCGATTGCTCCAGCTGATGAATCACGGTATTTTGTTACCTCCTCTGGAAGCCTAAAATCCCAATGTGGGACATAATCTTCTGGTAAATTGGCGATAAAAAAGTGGGAAACATTTTTTGCCGCTTGTAAATACTTATCCTCTTTTGTATAGTTGAACAATAATGTTAATCCATAGATTGCCCAAGATGCTCCTCTAGACCATGCAGAATCAGGGGCGAACCCTTGCCCACCTATCGCCTCCACTCTTTCACCTGAAACTGGATCAAAACGAATGATATGATGAACAGAGCCATCTTCTCGAATAAAGTTTTTGAGAACTGTCTCTCCATGTTTTTTAGCTACTGCACTAAATCTTGGATCTCCGGTTTCCTCTGTGGCCCAAAATAATAGCGGTAAATTCATTAAGCAATCAATAATTGCCCATCCTGAATTATCTTCCCCTTCCTGCCAAGGATTCCATGCGCGAATATAATTTCCTGATGTGTTGAATCTTCCTGCAAGTAAATTAGCGACCAATAGTGCACGTCTTTTTGAATCTTCTTCACCTAAAAGCTTAAATCTCGCAACACTTGTTAACGTCCACATAAATCCCATGTCATGGTCAAGCTTATAATAATCTGTAATCACACTGTCAAGTCTGTCTTCACATTGTTCAGCTAATTGCTTTAACGACTCATCCTTACTTTCACGATATACTAACCATAGTAAGCCAGGCCAAAATCCTGCGGTCCACCAATAAGGTTCCTCTAATTGATACGTTCCATTGACACTTGCATGAGGGAAATTCGCACCAATTTTTTTACTCGTTCTGTCAATCTTTGCTTGAACTTTTTTCCACGCCTCATCTACCCATTCCAAATTGTTTGTCATATCTATCACCTTTCTTCTTTTGTTTTTAAGCCTTTACAAATATTAAAAGAAAGCAATTATGCCTCCCTTTATCTTTCTCCTCTAAATTCCAATGGAGTAACCCCTACATAATTTTTAAAAACTTTTATAAAATAGCTCTGATTGTCATATCCTAATCGTTCACAAATTTTCCCTACTGGTTCAATCGTCTGTTCCAGTAACTCTTTTGCTCTTGACATTTTTAATTTTGTCACATATTCAACAAACGTTTCTCCAACTTCTTTTTTAAACAAGCGACTAAAATAACTTGGGTTTAAATATAGATGGTTTGCTACTTCATCAAGGCTGATTTTCTTTTCTAAGTTCACTGATACATATTTACATGCTTCAATCACTTCTTTGCGTCGTGACTGTGTCGTAATATCTCCTACAATTGTAAGAACTTCTTTGAAATACTTAACTAACCACTTTTCCAACTCGATTAACGAATCAATGCTTAGAATTTCTTCATGGATAACATCAACAGTATAATTTGTTCCAAAAAATTGAAGAGCTTTTAATTTTAAATTAACATCTAATAAAAGTTTGAGTACCCAATCCTTAACTATTTCTGATGAAAACTGTTTTTCCTGAAATATTTTTATCCAACTAGTTACAGTAGGAACAACTCTGTTTACATCTTTTTCAATAATAAGCTGCCTAATTTCTACCGATGCATGATCATACCATGAAAAAATATTTTCGTTGGAATTGGTTATAGGTCGTTTTTTATCTATTGAACAGAATTCCATATAATATCGCTGATTAGTGGTTTTTAATAAGCTTGTTAATTCTGATTTAAGAACTTCTTGATTTTCGCAAATTTCACCAATAACAAAAGAGACTGATATATTTAATGTATTTAATAGAGTTCTTTGAATTTTTTTCATACAATCAGTAGCTATACCATAACAATTAGATTTTACTGTTGGGCTATACGGAAAAAAGATAAATGATTCTCTATTTCCTAGCGTAAAATGGACTGAGTCATTATACTCTTGAAGTATCTCTCCTATTACATTTTGTATTGAAAATAGCAATGTATCCTCAGAAATAAAAGAATCCTTTGCAACACGATACCCCTGAATAAAACATAATGTTGGAATAAATTTCATACTCTTTAAATTTAACCCTAAAGAATAGGCTTGTTTATACCATTCATTATGATTATAAGTTGTTTGGTAAATTGTTTTTCGAAGAAATTCTCGTTTCATCGATTCTTTATTTCGCTCTACAATATGTAGCAGCTGAAATTCTATTAGTTTTTTTTGGTTTTCTTTTTCTAGATTTTCTTTTATTTTAATTAATACAGAACAGAGATCTTCTGGATCTAATGTATCTTTCAATAGATAATCCTGTATATTCAGCTTTAATGCCTGTTGAGCATATTGGAATTCACTGTGGCATGTTAACACACAGACTTGTAAATTAGTCTTTTTTTCTTTTAATTGTCTTGTTAACTCAATTCCATTCATTTTCGGCATGCCAATATCAGTTATTAAAATATCAGGCATATCATTCAAGGCATATTGAAGTGCACTAGCTCCATTTTCATGAATACTTTGAAGTGTTAATCCAAGTCGTTCCCATTCAATCGTTTCAGACAACAATTCTAATACAGGATAATCGTCGTCTACTAGCATCACTTTATACATTAGGTCTGTTACCTCCTCTAGAAACACACATAATGACCCTTGTTCCGTTTCCTTCTAAACTATTTACTTCCATTTGGAAATATTCACCAAATGTCATTCTCATTCGTTCATAAACATTGGATAAACCGATTCCTGAAAAGCCCTTTCTATTATGTTCGAGGGATGTTTCTAGGTTAACTGTAAGTTTTTTTCTCAACTCATTTAAATTCTCTTCGTTCATTCCTTGTCCATTATCATCAATGATGATAATAAAATCATTCCTTTTTACATTTGCTTCCAGTAATATTGTACCTGCACTTTGGTTTAATCCATGAATCATAGAATTTTCAATAATTGGCTGTAAAATAAATCGTGGAATTTGTTCATAATAAGCAGCAGCAGAAACATTGATCTTTAAATCAACTTTTTCTTTCTGTCGCATATTCATTAACTTAACGTAATCTTGCACAATTTCAACTTCTTCTTTAAAGGAAATCGTTCCCTTATCTTTATCAATTGTCATACGTAACAATTTTGATAAAGAACTAATCATATCCGCACTTTCTTTATCTCCCTTTCTCATCACTTTCATTCGAATTGAGTTTAAAACATTAAAAAGGAAATGGGGATTAATCTGTGCTTGTAACATTGCAAATTCTGCTTTTCGTTTTCTTACTTGTGTTTCAGTAATCTCTTTTATCATTTCATTAATCCTATCAAGCATTTGATCGAGAGAGTTTGATAGTCTACCAATTTCATCCTTACTACGTATATTTGAGCGGATTTTTAAGTTACCACCTTGAACAGTTGTTGCAACATTTCCTAAATGAACAAGAGGCTTTGTAATCGTTTGCAATACATATGTTAATACAAGAAAGAAAAAGATGAATGAGATCAATTGAACAAGAAAAATATTGTTAAAAATGGAATTGATTTTAAAAATGGCTTGTCTATATGGGTTTAAAGAAATAAGTCTCCATCCAGTATAAGAAAGACTGTAGTCAGTAATAAGATAATTTTCATTTTCAATACTAATAATATTCGAAAAATTTTTCTCCTGCATTTGGTTCACATAGGGAAATTCCTGACCGATTCTCGCTTTATCACGATGTGATAATATACTGTTAGAAGAATCGATAATCATCATATCTTCATTACCGGGCATATTATCAAACACTTGATTAATTTTATTTTCCATTATAGTAACAATCACATATCCATATATTCTTAAGTTCGCATCTCTTAACGTTCTAGCCACTGAAATTTGGTAAGGGTTTTTCTCTTGCTCGGATCTAAACACTGTGGGCTGGCTGCCTATCCAAATTGTTTCATAACCGTATACGTTCTGTAGTTTATTAAACCAAGGCTCCTCAAAGAATTTTTGTGGATCATAATCATAATAAGGATAGTTTGAATAATGCTTACCATTTTTCAGAAGAATAGTAACATACGATTTTTCACCTAATAATGTAATGTTTTCAATCGTTTTTACGACTCGATTATATTCCACATACTCATTATAACCATTGTTGGGAAGGGTATTTGGATTTTTTTCTACTGTATCTTTTGCATTTTTTTTTAATATCGTATTGATTTCCGAATCAAATTGTACATAGTTTGCAACATATAACATATCTTCAAGTAATTTTGTCACATATTCACTAGCTAATTTTAACTCTCTATTCGCATTTGAAATGGCCTGTTCTTTCATCGCATCTTTTGTCAGATAACTGTTCATAAATAATGTGATAATAGCAGGAATAACAATACAAATGACCGATGTCATAATGACCTTAAAACGAAAAGAACGGGGCGCCAGCATTTGCTGTATCCGATTCCACATAACCAACCTCCTCAGAACAAAAGCACAAGCGCCTTGATCAGCCTCAGGCAAATAAGATGATTTAGAATAGAAGGCGTTCTTTGCCTTCAATTCTAAATTAGCTAGACCCTAGAGGGGCTAGGCGCTGGAGCTGGATGTTGTTCGCTTATCCACAGTTTAAGAATTTAATAATTTCCTAGACAATGAGAAAAACTTAGCTTATCACCAAGTACTATGGCGAAATTCCATAGTTTTTCTTATACTATCACATTATTAATCCAGATAGTATAAAGAAAAGATGGGAGCAGAAACGGTTTACGCCCCTTGGATTTTAGATTAACATTTCTTTACTTATTATTATCAATAATCTCTTGTACACGTTCCTGTGTTACTTTATCCGTTGTATCTATATCTTGCTCGCCTAAGATCATTTTTTCATACTCTTCATTGATTACTTTGTAAAGCTCAGATTGATATGCCACAGGTGGAATAATCTTTGAAGATTTTGCATTTTTCAACACGTTCACTAATGTCTCCTTATCAACCTTATCTGGTGTTGCAGTACCAGCTAGAATGCCGTCAATAATAGTCCCAAAATCATCTTCACTAATACCATTCCAAGATGGGATGTTTTTACCTTGTACAATTTGTCCTTCTGTCGTATACCAACGAATAAATTTATATGCTTCTTCCTTATGCTCAGAATTAGCGGCTACTGACATAAAGTCGGTTGTTACTGGCGTAAAGCCACCTTCATCACTAGCATCATTTTTCGGATACGGTGCTATTGCTACATTAAAGTCTAGTGGAAATTGTTCAGTTCCTCCTAGTTCAGTATTCATCCAGCTTCCAATTAATACTGTACTTGCATCTTGACCAAAGAATTGATTACGATAATGAAGCTTTTGAGAAATGATATCTGAATATGGTGTTGCTGATTTATCTTCTTTTTCCATTTTATAACGCATTTCCAAAGTTTTGCGGAACAGTGGATTATCAAGATTTGATGTTCCATCTGCTTTTACAAATTCTGTGTTGTCTTCTTCACTAGCAAGTGCTAGTTTCATAAACTCCATCCAGCCACCACCTTGTGGCCCATGAAAATACGTTCCATAATGGTCTTTAGTCGTTAACTTTTTAGCATATTCCATATACTCATCCCAAGTCCAGTCCGTTGGAACTTCAAGTCCAGCTTCATCTAAATGGTCTTTATTTAATAGAACGTACCAAGGATTAAATTTGCCTGGAAGAGCATAGTAGTTTTCATCTAATTTTGTATCTACTTTATAATCTTCAGTTACTGTATATCCTTCTTTTTCAATAAACTCATCTATTGGAGCAACCATTCCTAATGCAACACGTTGTGCATAGCTAGCTGGATCACTAAACATTAATACATCTAATTGTTCACCAGATGCTGCAGCTAAATCTAACTTTTGAGTTGCTTCTTGAGTGTCTCCTTTTTCACTTAGAATGACTAAGTCAACATCAATTTTGGGATACTCTTTTTCAAAAGCTGCTATTGTTTCTTTCCAATTATAACTAGATTCATTTCCATGTGTATGAAATTTGATAGTCACTGCCTCTTCTGTGGAGCCACTTTCTTTCCCTTCATTCGAACCTGAGGTGCTTCCTCCACCACCACCCGAACATCCTGCTAGAGCACCTATTAGCATTGAAGATGCAAAAACAGTTGACCAAAACTTTTTCTTCATAATTATATCCCCCTTATTATCGTAATTGTTTTCAAGAAAGCCCTTACAACACGAATTATAGCAAAGGGCTTTCTTAACCGGATGTAAATAATTTTACCTATATTCGAAATTATTTGACATTAATTTATATAATTATTATCCTTTTACGCCTCCAAGCGCAATACCATCGATAACTTGCTTTTGACCTATAATAAAAACAATTAATAATGGAAGTATAGCAGACACTGCAGCAGCCATGATTAGTGAATAGAATTCACCATTAATCGTCGTAAATTTCTGCATTGCTAATTGAATCGTATAAAGTGCATCTGTACGTAAGAAAATAAGTGGATTTTGATAATCATTCCATGTCCAAATAAATCTTAAAATCGCATATGTTGCAACTGCTGGTCGAACAATTGGTAATGCGATTGACCAAAAGATCCTCCAGTGGCCTGCACCATCAATTTTCGCTGCATCAATATACTCATTATGAATCCCCATAAAAAATTGACGTAACATAAATGTACCAAGAACACTAAAACTACCTAATAGAATTAATCCCAAATGACTATCAAACAACCCAATATTTCGATATAAAATAAACTGAGGAACTAAACTAGCTTGTGGAGGGACCATATAAGTTGCTAAAACAATGATAAACAACCATTTCCCTGCTGGAAAATTCACTTTTGAAAATCCGTAAGCTGCCAACGCAGAGACAACACAAGAAACAAGTGTCGTTAATACTGCTACTTTTATCGAATTCCAATAGTAGATATAGAATGGAAACTCACCAAACCAGACTTCATTATAATTATTAAATCCATTCCATCTCTCTGGTATCCATTGAATAGGAAAGGTAAAAACATCAGCTTCGATTTTGAATGACGTAGATAGCATCCAAGCAAAAGGCAATAAAAACATAATACTAACTATAAAAACGATAATCGTTGTAATAATTTTTGATAGATTAATCGACTTTGTCACAATATTCCCCCCTTAATAATTAACCCATTTCTTCTGACCTATCCATTGGAATATGGTTATGATGAATACGATTAAGAACAATATAACCGCCATTGCCGATGAATAACCGATATCTAAGTTAACAAAAGCAGTATCATATAAATGCCAAACAATCATACTTGTCGAATGAATTGGACCACCTTTTGTTAGAACTGCAATTAAATCAAAAACTTTAAATGTAGAAATAATTCCTGTAATTAATAGGAAGAATGATGTTGGTGACACCATCGGGAACGTAATCTGACGAAACTTTACCCATGAATTTGCCCCATCCATATCAGCTGCTTCATAAAGTTCTTTCGGAATAGATTGGAGGCCAGCTATATAGATGATTAAATTAAACCCTACAGAAATCCAAACTTGGATCAACATAACAGAAATTAATGCAAAACTAGGATCTGCAATCCATTTTGGAGGATTATCAATTCCTAATGACATAAGCGTTTGATTAATTGGCCCTGAAGATGGATGAAATAACACCTGCCAAACAACTGCGATTGCTACAACACTAGAAATATAGGGCATAAAAAATGCTACTTTAAAGAAACTCTTCATGTAAACGCTTTTATCAATAACTACAGCAAGTACCAATGAAATAATCATACAGATAGGTACAGTAAATAGAAAGAGTGCATTATTTAAAAGAGATTTTCTAAAGACTTTATCTTGCATTAATTCTATAAAATTATTAAAACCTACCCATTTTAATTGATCGATATTCTGAATGAATTTCCAATCAGCAAAACTTAATATAAATGTTGCGAAAATCGGAAGTAAGACTAAGATAGTAACACCAACTAGCATTGGTGAAACAAATAGAAAACCAACTAAGTTTTCATTTCTTTCAACTGATGATCTTTTCTTTTTTACTTGCAGTACCTTTGAGGTAGTAGATATATCTGCTTTTGAACTCATTGGTTATCACCTCTCTTTTTAATATAATTAAATTATATGAAATAAAACGCCTAAAACCTTAACGCTATTTTGATGAAGTTTGCAATAATTTTTACCTTTTTCACCTTTTTTCTTCTAATGAGTACAATATTGAGTTTCTATTAATAATAGTATTTAAACAAAAACCCCTTTTGACTAGTTTCAAAAGGGGGTTACACATTAATTTGCACGTGCATCAATCGTAGTAAAGATCGTATAGGAAATATACATAATGACGAAACCTATACCACTTGCGAGAAAGAGAATGCCTACACCTGGAAAGATTAAACTAAGTAAAATTCCAGCACCACTTGTTATTGTAATAATGATAGTGCGAATTGGAAAAGAAGCACCTAAAAGAAATGCTGATTTATAATAATGAAGAATCGAGCCTTCAAACTGAACATAAACCGGAAAAATGTAAATTAAAACTACGACTAAGAGAACTGAAATTATAATAAAGCAACCTAAGAAAAGATGATGAAGCATTCCATTCATAGAATTTATTAATACCCAATCGATATACAGCATAATGAAAATACCAACTAACGACATCCATAAGAAATTTGCCTTCATAAATTCCTTTTTATATACCAACCAAAATGAAGAGAAAATGGAAAGGTTCCTCTCTCCCATAAGCCATTTACGAATAATAGAAAACATGGCAACAGTTGCTGGACCAAAACCTAAGATAATGAATCCTAAAAATGTGAACAACATCCATAATAAGTTGAGATATGCTAGCCTGGTAACCCATTCACAGATCTTATATAATCCTCCCATCCAACCATTCGACTCCATTTTGGTTCACTCCCTTTAAAAAAGATATTATTTAAAATTATATATTATCTGGAATCAAACCTTTGGAATATCAATATTTTTACTATTTTTTTCAAAAAATTTACTTTGTTAAACTTTTCGTATATACGTGATAACTAAAAAGGCGAGAAGTATCTTTAAAGCATTGAACTTCTCGCCATTATCAATTTATATAGATTTACTAGCTGAAGAAATCGTTCACCATTTTTCTAACAAATAATCTACATCAGCATTAAGAACGTTATATGTCTTATCAGAAATAAACTTATTTTCTTTATGATTGTCCAGTAACTGTTTGAATTTCTTCAGATGATGAGATGCCTTTTCCATTTCATCTTTTTCTACATAATTATCTACAGAATCCAAATGAGCTTGTAAGGATTGAGCAGCACCATGGTTGGTGAACTCTCCAGCTTCTTCAAAACCTTCTATAAGTATTTGCATATCAGCTGCACTTGTAGTTACATTTATCACATAAGACGCTTCTTTCACGTTTCCTGCTTTATCCTCGGCTTTCACTCCAAGATAATGTTCTCCAAGCTTACCTGCTAAAGCAATAGCTGTTCCTTCTTTGTACACTTTACCGTCAAAAGTCGCGGTTACTTCAGCGATACCACTTTCGTCATCATTGGCTTCCCAAGTAAATGTTACACTTTCAGTTTCCTTTACTGTTAATGCTTCATGGAACGCTTCTCCATTGGCCATTGTATTTATTGATGGTGCTGTTTTATCTTTCTTCACCATCAACGCATTGAATATCCAATGTTTTCCCGATTCGCCAGTAAACTCTAAGTCTACCTTTCTACCAGTTTCACCGCCGTCTATCCCAAAAGAAAGCACTTTAAACTCACCTTGAGCTGTACCCCCTGTTTCAGCAACCTTTGTTCCCTCAACAGTGATCATTGTATTTCCTTGACCATACTGACGATCTCCTGATATGACATAAACAGTATGGTAACCTGCAGGTATTGACAAACCAAGTGTAGCAGGGTTAAATGAAGCGATAAGATCTTTTCGTAATGAATCTACTTCTCCTCGATCTCGACTATCAGGTACTGTACCAATCCAGCCATACCCTTTAGCAGAATCCCATTTTTCATTCGGTGATAATGGATTATATTCTCCAAAAACTGTACTAGTAGAAGTACCAGCATCTAATGCAAATGCTAAATCCTCCGCTTTAGGTATTGCTACAATTCCATCTGCATTTTCCACTTCTTTACTATCGTATTTGACAGTCGTTTCTAAATTGAAAATAGCAGGAGCACCATTAGAAGGCGGGATTATAGGTATAGTTACTTCTTTTGAGTCAAGGCTGTCTACCTGTAATGTTATTTGCTCTGTTTTCCAACCAAATGGAACATTTGCATTTACTGTTATTTCCTTGTCGGATTCAGTATTGTTCGTAACTGCTGTTGTTAGCGTATACTGATTTCCGTAAAGTAACACATCTGAATCAAGTTCTAATTCTCCGACACTGACCGGAAGAACTACTGCAACTTTTACATTGAGGACTTTGTTCAATAATTCAGGGAAAGTCGCTTTTACAACTACATTACCTGGCTTTGAGAACTCATCCGCATCATACGACCATGTTACTGGTGTATTAAATGTTCCACCCTTAGGAATTGTAACATTAACAACACTCGGTAATATTGGTGTCTCACCAACCAATACCTTCTCAGGTATCTCAGTATTAATTGTGACTTTTCCCATTCTATCTAAAATATCCAACTTCCACTCATCATACCAATTTAAGACAACTTCATCTTCTTGACCAAATTCAATTGGTAGCCAAATATATCTTGAATTCGCTAAATCATTCCTATTCCATCTGTCACCCATAAAAATAAATTTTCCATTTTCAGGATCAACCGGTATAACAAATGTACTTTGGCTTCCATGGGTTGTACTTGCACCATCACCAAGTACAGGATTTCCCATATCAGTCCATTCTCCTAAAACGGAATCTGATACATGGTATCTAGCAGGATTTGCATCCCATCCAGTTGCTCCAGAGGTAATCAAATAGTATTTTCCATCATATTTGAACATGGCAGGTGCTTCACGATGCCCGTTATAAATCGCACGAATAAAGTCTTTACCATATTCATCACCTGAGATCGCTGTATAGTCTTCATTTAGTTTTGAAATATACAAGGAATAGTTTTCTTCACTAGAATAAATGATATAAGCCGTGCCATCATCGTCTACAAATAGATTCATATCTCTAGACATACCAGTATTACGAACCTTGTATTCATAACCCTCTGGCATTTTGTTTAAGCGATTACTTTCTATATATTCAAAAGGACCTGTTGGTGAATCACTAATCGCAACTCCAGCCTTTGCTTTAGCATAGTTTGAATCTGACCCTTCATATGGACCATCAACATGTAACCATAAAACATACTTATCCGTTTTCTCGTTATATATTACTTTTGGACGCTCTAAAACGCCACGTGCTGTATTGATATCACTAAAAATAACATCTTTTTCTGCTGCTGAGAGATTTTTATATAAGTCAATAAAATACGGGTCCGTATCCATGTCTTCACGGTTTTCAATAGCTTTCATGACAACGCCTTCATCTTTCCAGTTATATAAGTCTTTCGATGAATAGGCATGTACTCCTGTAGCTGGTAAATAGCCTTTTGTCTTATCCTCCCCATACCAGTAGTATGTTTTCGTCTTTTCATCATACATGATGCCCCCACCATGGGCTTGGATGATTTCTCCGTTCGTGTCTCTCCATTCTTCCCCTGGTTTAAAGGAATCATTTATAACCCCTTCTGCAGAAACTTGAGTATAAAAAGCACAAATCGTAAATATAAAGCTTATCATTAGTAGTAGTAATAATTTTTTGTCCTTTACCACGGACACCCCTCCTTGTCATAAAAAGTTTACTAGCCTAAATAACAAAACCACAACTAAACTTAAAATTTATAATGCATTTAACAAATTAATGCTAAAAATCACCTCCTTAAAAAGAGAACCAATTAATATATAGCTGATAAATTTATAATTATTAGGTGCAATAATTAAAATTGAAACATCATAATAGACATCAATTGACACCGGTTTCATTTTTGTGAAATGCAAGGGATGATTAAATTGTTAGTTTGATTGTTTATTCACTGAATGGCTTAACACTTTGAAAGAAAATTCACCTGTGTATAAGGAAGTAGAAGAAAATGCAGTTTTTTATAGAGCGCTTTCATAATGTTGTTCTCTCAATAAAGTTGATTTATTAAGTCCGCTCCTTTTAGAAATGAATATGGATATAGATAGATATGTTTAACCAGATTCATTATACACAATTACGTTTACATCTCTATAACATTATTTTGATAAGATATACTACTTTTTTTACTTGTTCACTCGTAGTCCACCTATTTTCACAAAAAACTTTATAATATATAGTACAAACAAAACTGATATTTAGTATGCATTAAAGGTAGGTAATAATTCTCCTTAGAACTGGCTTCAAATCTTAACTTAGCAAGCAGATTCTTAATGGTTTTCAACTTTCGAGGAGGTATTTTCAAAATGAAAATAAGTAATGAGCTACTAATAAGCGTTTACAGTAAAGCGATGAAAGTAAATGTCGATCCATACTTTATTAAGCTACTAAAAATAGAAATTCAAAAAAGAAATCTAGGATCAATTCGGTAATAAGTTTGTATCTCATTTGCAAATAGACCAATGAATGTAATCTATAAGATTACATTCATTGGTCTATTTTTTTATTTGGCTCTATTAAACTTGGTTGTTGATTTCCACTGTAGGCATTCACTTTCCAATCACCATAAAATGAACAACGAGCTTTAACAGAACCCTTTTTAATTAATAATATTCTCTAGCTGTGATAAGTAGGATTCATTACTTCTAAAATTAAAAGAAGACCTTTCGGAATGCAAAAGGTCTTCTAATAATTTAAGTTATCGCATTAAAAAAGGAATAGTAAAAACGTAAGATTATTAGATTGTTCATATAGAACATTTTCTACTGTTTTACAATCTTTATTCTTCCCATTTGCTTATTAGTTTTTGTGATGCGTTTTTTACTTTTTTAACGAAGGCAATTTTTAAAAATAACATTTATTATTAAGGCTGTTTTCTAAGAGATTGTTGCTTTTAAAACAAATTCAGGTTGATTTGAGCGGCAGTGCTAGACTCCTGCGGGAGTAGCGGGACAGGTGAGACTCATGCAGGCGTTTACGCCGAGGAGGCTCACCGCCCGCCCCGCGGAAAGCGAGCATCTCTCGCTGCAATCAACCACACTGCATTACTTGGTAAATAACAACAAAGTTTGCGAAAACAGCCATTGTTAAATATATGACTATATTTAACAAACTCTTAAAGAGAAATGTCCTCCCTTCTTAAACTGTAGAAGAGAGGCCCTGTTAAGAAACAAATAAATAACTCTCATTTATCCTTTTAATAAAAACTTATAATAAAATTTTCTTCCCGGTTTTTGCACTTTCCACTGCACCAAAAACCATCTCCATGCTTTTTATGTTATCACTGCAATCGGTTTCTGCTAAACGATTTTCTTCAAGTGAGGCAAACATTTCATCTAGACAGCCCCAATGTCCTTCTTGTCCCTCCCAATTGCTCTGTACTTCTATGGTTTTAATAGGGTCTATGAATTCAGTTGGTTGAGAATGATCAATCACTTCATAGAATGGTAAACGATTACCATCCCAGCGTGCACTACCCTTGCTGCCTGTAACACGCCAATCCGCTTCCCATGAGGTTTGCATTCCAATGGCACACCAAGAGCCACGATAGGTAAACACCGAGCCGTCATTCATTTCAAAAATACAGATAGCTGATGCATTACCGTTGTACCAAGATCCAGGTGGATTATATTCATGACAGTAAACCGATATTGCGTCCGCACCAGTAATGAATCTGGCCTGATCAAATGTATGAATAGCCATATCGACAATAAGGGGACTGTCCATCATATCTCGAAATCCTCCAAAATGAGGGCCGAGGAAAAAGTCTGCGTGGATTGAGCCCACTTTACCTATTACTTCACTTAACAATAAGTATTGATATGCACGAATTTGTTTTAAATATCTACGGTTTTGCATGACAGAGTACTTTTTTCCTGTTTTTTGAGACATATGTAATACTGCTTTAGCATCTTCTAGAGATTCTGCTATTGGTTTTTCACCAAACACATTACACCCTGCTTCAAATGCTGTCGTTACTATGTGTTTATGTGCTGCAGGAATGGTTACATCAAATACAAGATTTGCATTTGTTTCCTTAATCGCTTGTGATAAATCAGAAAAAGCAGGAACATTTAAGCTTCGACGCTCTGCCATACTTATCGCAGCATCTATATTCACATCGACTAATCCTACAATATCAGCATTTTTACGGCTTGCAGCGTAATCCAACCATGTGTTGGACATACTACCACAACCTGCCACAACTATTTTATGTTCTATCATGTGACTATCCCCTTTAATATATGATTTAAGCTTAATCACTTAATACCATTCCATTTTCATGTTAGCTAATCACTATGCACTTAGTTGAAAAAAATGTCCTTATTCCAATACTCAATTCCCTTTCATTCTTATAGCAACTGAAATACAAGTTCTACACAACATGTATTTTCCGGCTTTTTCACAGTAAAGTCCAAAATAAATAATTCTTCAGTTTCACCAAAATGATTTAAAAATTCCTTCTCACCGATCACTAAATTTAATTGATTGCGGTCAAATTTTAATTTTACTTTTTGATTTCCTTCCAGAATGACGCCCTCCTGATCTTCAGTAATTTGAAGTACAGGGGTGATAAATCTTTCAACAATTGATTCTGGATTTTCAGAGAACTGAAAAGTGTCTGTCAAAATCAGCTCTGGTTTCTTATTTTTTATCCACGTAAATCTTCGCGATAACGTTTCTAATGATGCAATGTTATATGCGTTTGCTATATTCATTTCCAATGTATCTATATCCTGCTCTATTGATACATCTGTTATTGTTGCGTTGTGAGAAACTCCCTCAGCTTGAAATTGATTATTTATGATTGGAACAGAATGGCCCTGTGAGCCATTACAAAAAATTGTATAGCGGTCTTCACTAAAGTAAGCATCACTGTATAACCCACTACCTAAATCTTTAAAGAACGTTTCACCATTTTTTTGTAAAATAAAATGACCAATGTCATTATGATTATGCGGCTCATCGTTGTGACCACCTTTACAAGCAAAAACATAGGGATCATTTCTAGAAATAAACCATTGTGAGTCACTAAGAAAATATGTTTTATCGTGCCAAGGCTTACCCTCAACTTGTTCATTAAACCAAAGTAAATTTCGGAACGCTGGCGCCCATCGACTACAATGATCTTCAGTATATGGAGCACGGAGTCCTTTCTCAGGGACTTCGATGTCTTGATAAATCTTTTTTAAATAATGACTAAGACCTAAAAATACTGTTGCCTGTTGATTAGAATCGGAAAAATTAACAACTTGATTTTTATGTATAAAGCATTTCTGTTGGAAAAGGGCAATTTGATGTACTTTTTCTGAATGAAACAAATCAATTTCCCCTGCTGTTTTTTTCTGCAATAAATCAGCAAAATAAACATAGAAACCAAAACCATACTGCCAATATCCATACCCTTCCATACATGCACCATCATCGTTAAACCCTTTTAAATAGTATCCCATGCTACTAAGAACACGTTCTAAAATGACTGAAAGGATTTCTTTATCTTCAATCAAATGTAATGCAGCTGAACCAATCGATCCTGCACAAACAGAAGCCCAGTTATGTGTTGATGTTTCCCAGCCAAATTGTGGTTGATTAAAAAATGGTAATAAAACTCTACGGTAGACTTCCTCTTGCATTCGTCTTTGTATTAATGGGTCAAGAATCTTCTTTGTTAATGTTAAAATTTCGCTTAGTGTAAATGCTGTTTCAGCAGCAAATAAATCGATAGAATAACTAGATTCTTGTATCGATTGGAGCGAAACATCCATATCTGTTGCCATTTCAGGACTATTCTTTAAATGAGCAGGTAAACACCATGAATACTCATTACATATTGACCAAATTGTATTTTCTAACTGTTCTAAGTAAATTGGATGATTTGGTTCAAGCAAAGCCATAAGGGCAAACGTATTTAACCGTCTTCTTTTTGCAAAATAAACTTTTTCGTACTCAAGTCTGGAACCTGTTTCTCTAAAAATAGTAAAGTTTGAAAATGATAATTCTTTATCAGGTTCACGGAGTAGTCTTTCCGCCTCAGCCCTAATCTCTTCAAGTAAGGGCTGATATGAGTTTTTATGCTTAATTGAATGAAACCAAATATCCTGCTCCTCTTGGTTTGAAAATAAAAGTGAAACATTCTTTCTGTACATTAATTTTTTTATTTGATCAGATTTCATATACAAGTTCAGATCCACCTCATTTGTATTCAAAAGTATAAATCAATTTCACTAGAAAAAAAGTCGAAGAAATGAAGGACGTTTCAAAGGTTGAAACTACGCCTAACATTCTTTCGACGATTCTCGTATGATTAAATGTGTATCTATTAACTTGCCTTTTTTATTCGTTTTTCCCGCAATTATATTATCAATGGTCTTCATTATCTCATTAACTAGGATCTCATAATTATGATTAACGGTTGTTAGACTAGGATAAACAATGTCAGACGGATAAATATCATCAAACCCAACGAAGGAAAAATCATTGATAGAGATATTTTGATCTCTACATTCTTTGACAGCACCATAAATGATCAAATCATTTATCCCGATAATTGCTGTGGGTAGAGACTCGTTTTCCAATAATTTTTTCATCGCTACTCTTCCAGATTCTACTGAGAAATCCGAAAAAATTTGCCAATCCTGGTTAAATTCCAAGTGGAATTCTTTTAGAATACGTTTGAAACTACTTAGCTTATTATCGGCAGAGGAAATCCCTTTAGAACCTCCTATTAATGCAATTTTTGAATGCCCCAATGAAACTAAATGCTTCACAATCGAACGAATTCCTTCTTCCTCATTTGTTCGAATCGTATAAGATTTAACACCCTTCATTTTACCGTTTATCATAATGATTGGAACACGACTCATAACTTCCTGCATTTCAGTTACTTCATACATATCTGGATTTGTTTTATTAATTCTTCCACCCATGAAGACAATGCAAGCTGCTCTTCTTTCAGTAAATTCACGAAGGTGAGTTGACTCCATTGCACTAATATTCATTGAATTTCTTAGTAAAATAGTATATCCTTTTTCGAGCGCCTTCTTTTCTACTTCAATATAAATTTGGGAAAAGAAAGGATTTGTAATATCAGGTAATATAAACCCAATTAAATCCGTCTGCTGCTTCGTTAACCTTCTTGCTGCTTCGTTAGGTGAAAAGTCTAATTCTTTCATAATAGCTAGAACTTTTTGTCGTGTACTTTCCTTAACTACTGGATTACCAGTTAATACTCTTGAAACAGTTGTAGGTGATACACTTGCTTCTTTTGCAATGTCATAAATTGTAAAGTTTCTTTTATTCACTTTCATGAACCCCTCTTTTGAAACCGGTTGCAATTAAACTATAAACCTTCGAAAATTTCTTGTCAAATGATATTTTCATTTACATTTAGATTCTTATTCATGCATCCATAATGCCTACTTTCATAACTCCTTTCTTAATGAAGATTCAATTTAAATATTATCAAATTTGTATTGACAAAATGACTTAAAAAAAGTATATTGAAACCGGTTGCAGTTGTTAGAAAATTCTAAATCAATTCTCCTCCCCCCTCTTTTGAAAAATAGTTATTCGTTAAAATAATAACTTCTTACCCCAAGAATGACACACCTTAACATCAGCTTCTTGTTGGATCTGTATACATAAATCTTTCTTCCTTACAAGAAGTAGAGTGAATTTCAAATCTATCAATATCCAACCCTATAAGGAGGAATGCAATTGTCTAAGGTAGTAAAATTTTTTTCACTATTACTGACAATATTAATTCTCGTATCATCAACTTATTCGATCACACCAGCTTTTGCAGCAGGCACAAAAAGTGAAAATACAACAGGCTTTTCTGATCAAGAACTTAATGATAATGATTATATCCTTTATTTTGTGAATGCTGGTGATCCAACTCCTTCAACTGTTGAAGGAATAGATAAAATGGGACTATATGCTAGTAAAACGGAGCAGATGTATGGCGCTGATCCTGTCACAGGGAAAAAGTGGGGACTGGTTACCACGACAAGCAATACAACTGTTAATAATGCAGAAAACAAATATGGATCTCTGCGATATTATAATGGTCCACAAATACGTGAGAAGGCATTGAACTATAAGTTTGAATTACCTGACGGTGAGTATGATCTTACTCTAGGCTTTAAAAATCCATGGAGTGGTCGAAGTGTTAATATTTTCGGTGAGGGACAAAATCTATCAAATGGAGATTTTGATATTGGTAGCTATTCCGCTGAAAAAGAGGTTACCTATCAACAGGTTTCAGTAACAGACGGAGAATTGGATGTTGCTATTCAAGGACCTTCAACTGCTAGTCTAACAAACTATAATGATCCTTTGGTTAATTACATCATTGTAAAAAAATATATAATCATTCCACTTTCTGATTTGGAAGCAAAAATTAATACCGCAAAGGTTGAAGCGGAAAAAACAGATACTTATACAAAGGTCAGCCTAGATGCACTTAAAATGGCAATCGAACAAGCAGATGCTTTGGTTAAAGAAATCAATGACGATAACTTAGATATAACCACAAAAGAAATACAGACAGAAATTCGTGCAAAAATAAAGAATTTGGAAACATCATTAGCAGGGCTCGCGCTAAACATTCCAAATGAATCCTTTAAACCTGGGGAAGTATGGAGAGATACAAACGGCGCGGTCATCCAAGCCCATGGCGGCGGAATCATGTACGATGAAGAAACTAAAAAATACTTCTGGTATGGTGAAGATAAAACAAACGGTTATCTTCCAGCAAGAGGTGTAAGAGTTTATTCCTCTACAGACCTTTATAATTGGAAGGATGAGGGTCTTGCATTAACTGCAATTGAATCGATGGAACAATTTGCTTCAGATCCATTGATTTCAAAACTTTATGAAGGCAGAACAGATAAAGCTGATATTTTAAATGATATTGGTACAGACAGGGTAATAGAAAGACCTAAAGTCATTTATAACGAAAAAACGAAGAAATATGTCATGTGGATGCACACGGATGGCCCTTCAGAAACATCGAATGCAATATATGCAAAAGCTGAAGCTGGTTATGCATTAAGTGACTCACCTACAGGTCCTTTTATCTATCAAGAGAGTAACCGGATGGACCGAGCTCCTGAGGATGCAGAATATAATGGCCAGCCTAATCAACCAGGGATGGCGCGTGATATGAACTTATTTAAGGATGATGATGGTACAGCCTACCTCATTTATTCAAGTGAAGAAAACATGACGATCTATATATCAAAACTGAATGAAAGCTATACAGATGTTGTTGGTTGGCATAGAGATGGGAATGTCGAACGTGATACGACTTATAAAGCTGTATATGGCGAGGATTACGTTAGGGTATTTCCAGGTGCACAACGTGAGGCACCTGCAATGTTCAAATATAATGGGAAGTACTATATGATCACTTCTGGAGCAACTGGATGGGCACCTAACCCAGCTAGATTTACAGTTGCTGATGAGATTTTTGGAGAATGGAAGCCATTGCGCGATCCAGCAGTTGGAGAAAAATCCTCCACAACATTTGATTCACAAAGCACTAATGTTATTCCTGTTGATCCTGAAAAAGGGAAATTTATATTCATGGGTGACAGGTGGAATTCAAGCAAATTACAGGATTCCCGCTATGTATGGCTTCCAATTGAATTTGGACAAGATGATGAAATTATTTTGCAATGGTATGATGAGTGGAAATTAGATATTTTAGACAGAATGGGAAGAGTTACAATCAACACTGAATTACCCGAAAAGGTAGCCGTAGATCAATTGCCAAAACTACCAAATGTTATTCAGGTTACAAATTCAGAAGGAAATCAATTGGAAACGCCGGTATCTTGGGAAATTAATGCTGAAGATTTTGCAAAGCCTGGCACTGTTATTGTTGAAGGTACACTTTCTGAATTAGCAAATAAGGTTATTAGGACAAAAATACTTGTCATTCCTGATCATGTAACTTATTTTGTCCATGCTGGTGGTGCTGAAACTAGCGATTACAAGTTATGGTCTTCTTATATGCAAAAAACGCTTATAAACAAAGAGATTATCGACCAAAAATATGATCCAGAGAATGGGCAATCATGGGGATATGTAGGAGATCGTACTAAACCTGCCGGCAGTGAAGGTGGCGATCTATTCTCTGCATTACGATACCTACTAAGTGGCTCTGGAGATGACCTTTCTTATAAATTTGATTTAAAAAATGGAAAATATACAGTTTATACAGGGCTTTATGACCCTTGGTATACTTCCACAAGAGGAAGCAGAAAAGCGGATATTTTACTGAATGGTGAAACGAAAACGAAAGGATACGTCTTTACGGATTCATATGACGTACTTGGCTACAATAATGTGAACATTACGGATGGAAAGCTTGACCTTACTGTTCGTAGGGTACCTGGTTCTCCTGATCCTCAAATTAGCTGGATCATGATTGTTGAGGAAGATACAACAGCACCTACTGGAGATTTTACGATTAACTCTGGAGCAGAATTCACGAATGATCAACATGTAAATCTTTCCCTGAATGCAGAGGATGATTTAAGTGGAGTGAATCAAGCACGCTTTTCTAGTGACTCAGAAAATTGGACTGAATGGGACAATTATGCTTCATCAAAGGATTTTGTTTTACCAACAGGTGATGGTGAGAAAACAATATTTGTTCAATTTAAAGACAATGCCGAAAACATTAGTCCTACCTATCAAAAGCAAATTTCGTTAGATACAAATGGACCTGTGATTGAGTTTTCGGGAAATGAAGAAACATATACAGTAGATTCGAAAGTAGCCATCTCCTGTCGTGCTGTTGACGAATTATCAGGTATCGCTAATGCAGAATGCCCAACTATTGAAGGACCTGCTTACAATTTCACACTAGGTGAGAATAAAATTTCAGCTACTGCGACTGACAACGCTGGAAACAAAGGTGAAGTTGAAGCAACATTTACGGTTACGGTTGATTTTAACAGTTTAAGCCATTTAACAGAAGAATTTGTGAATCAAGAGAGCATTGCACACTCTCTTACAACAAAGCTTTTATCTGCTGAAGAAGCAGCTGAGCGAGGGAATACTGAAGCAATGGAAGGCAAAATAAAAGCTTACATTAACCAGTTATCTGCTCAAAGTGGGAAGTCAATTTTAAATGAAAATGCTGATTTATTGATTTCTTTGTCGAATAAACTAAAATAGTACTCCTTTAAGTGTTTAAAAGGAAGGGCATAAGTCCCTTCCTTTTCTTGGTTTTATTTTATTTAATCGTGACATCGTGACACCACATTCATCTATTTGGTTAATACTTATAGCTACATTGTAACTGCCTATACTTAATAAAACATCAAACCATCTTGTATAAAAATGATAGAATCATGGGGGTGTTTATCTAGATAAAATGCGAAAAGGAAGTAATAATTTAGATTATGAATTTATACGTGTTCCATACTATTAAAGACAAAGTGGGAAAAACAAACCAAATGAAACTCTCTGCCCTTCCTCTAAATTGATAACTTTTAATTTAAGCTTAAATCTTAAATCTCATAATCTACTACAATGACATTATCTATAATTCCCGATAAAGACGAAACAAATTCTTGGTGAAATGGATGGGGTAAATAATCATCAAGAGCTTGCTTATTTTTAAAGGTTATACGCAAGCCCAATATGTATCCTTGGATTTGTTCTATTTCTTCTGTGACGTTAATACCTGCAGTGAGTTCAACGATACCAGGGATTCTTCCTTTAAAAGATTTAAGCTGATTAAGAAGGTTTTGTTGTTTTTCAGGGGTAATGTTTTCATTAAATTTAAACGTAACAATGTGTTCGTACATGTTCATTCCTCTTTTCTGTAATGAATTATTGTTCTAGCATTTAATGATAAGAAAAAGTCAGCATTTGCTGACTTTTTCTTATCGAGTATTAACTACCTACAGAATCTAATTCCACCTCTAGTGCATTTAGGTCATTAATAAGTTCATTAAGCCTATCCTCAGTCATCTTTGTCATTGGATTTTCTAGCAATTTATTAATTGGATGTATTCTTAATTGAGCAAGAATACCGTGAGGATTGGAAATACCAGGTATAGTTTTTTCTAATACTTGTGCTGTATCCTCATCTGCTAGCAAGTCAATGATTAGAGAATCTGCAGAATAAATCGTTTTAAGTCCTCGCTCATTCGTATAAGCAAAACGATACGAACCAGACCCAACTACAAGGGAGATCCCCTCTTCTGTTTGAGTTACATCTAGTACACCTTCTGTTTTCATGATGGCGATACCGTTTTCTTTGACATCGTCTATCCTAGCATATGGCAAGATAATAGTTGCTGTTGTATTTGATGGAACTTCTACTTCGACTCTTACTTCTTTATGAGTTATATTCCATGCAGATTCGATTTTTCCGTACATGGATTGGTGTGTTGCACGTGCGTATGTCATTTCTTTTCCGCCGATTCTAGGCTTGATACGAATTCGTTTATAAGCTGGCTCTGACTCATCCATGTCTAGTCCTGCAACAATTCTGTACATCCAATCACCAATGGCACCATATGCGTAATGATTGAACGAATTCATATCATCACTCCAAAATGAGCCATCTTCTTTAATTCCGTCCCAATGTTCCCATATAGTTGTTGCCCCTTTTATTACAGGGTATAACCATGAAGGATAAGCCTCTTGGAGGAGTAGCTTCATTGCTGTTTCATGATAGCCATTATTGGAAAGAGTTAAGTTTAAGTATGGTGTACCAACAAAGCCTGTGGTTAAATGGTAGTCATTATCTAAAACCATCTCATTTAAATCACGTGCCACTCGTTCTTTTACTTTTCCTTCGACAAGGTCAAACATTAACGTAAGGACATGTGCAGTTTGTGTAGAAACAGCTAATCTACCCAAAGGTGTCACAAACTCATCTCTGTAATATTTCTTGATCTGATTCAATAGATCGGTATACAGTTTAACATCTTCTGTTTTGTTTAATACATTTGCCGTGTCACGTAAAAGTTGTGTTGAGTAAGCATAATAAGCAGTAGCAACTAATTCATTTGGAGTAGCACCAAAATAGCTGTCTTCTTTTGCATCTAAAGCAAGCCAATCTCCAAAATGGAAGCCTGTATTCCAAGCGAATTCATTATTACCTTGGGCACGGATATATTCCACCCAAGCTTTCATACTAGTATACTGTTCTTCTAGAAGTCTTTTATCACCATAGCTAAGGTATACTGTCCATGGACAAATGACGGCCGCATCACCCCATGCTGCAGATGAATGACCATCAATTACATTTGGAATAACAAAAGGAACTCCACCATCTGGAAGTTGATCTGCCTCTAAATCACGAAGCCACTTAGTAAAGAATTGTCCTCCATGATAATTGAATAGTGCTGTTCGAATGAACACTTGGGCGTCACCTGTCCAGCCTAAACGTTCATCACGTTGTGGACAATCTGTTGGTACATCAACAAAGTTTCCTCGTTGTCCCCATTGGATATTTTGTTGCAGCTGATTAACCATTGGGTTTGAGCACTCAAAATCTCCCTTTGGTGCCATGTCTGAGTGAATGACCTCACCAACAAAATGATCTAATGAAAGATCGTTCTCTTGATTAGGGAAGCCTTCTACCTTAACATAGCGGAAGCCTTGGAATGTGAAATATGGTGCATAACTTTCCGTTCCCTCACCCTTTGTTATATATTCAACCGTTTGTTTTGCTGTCCTAAGATTACCGAAATAAATATTGCCGTCTTTATCAAGGATTTCTGCATGCTTTAAGACAATTTTTGTACCTTCTGGAGCATTAACTGTAAATCGAATTCGGCCAACCATGTTTTGCCCCATATCTAAGACAGTATCACCGGCAGGAGTGACAAATACAGAAACAGGTTTAATCGTTTCTGTTACTCGAGTTGGATTGTTTTCTTGGGCAACTAATTTTGTTAACTGGATATTATTGACGACTACATTTTTCCAATTTCCATCATTAAAGGAAGGATTGCTCCACCCATCTTGGTCAAGCCGCGCATCATATGTTTCCCCATGATAAATCTCTGAGTAAAGAATTGGTCCTGTGGCAGCCTTCCAAGTTTCATCGGTTACGATAACTTCTTCTGTTCCGTCATGATAGTGGACAACCAATTGAATTAATACTCCTCGCTTTTCACCGTAAATATTACTCTTACCTTCCCAAGCGAGATTACCTTTGTACCAACCATCTGCTAACATAACACCAATAGCATTCGATTGTTCATTCAACTGAGCTGTCACATCATATGTTTGATATTGGATACGTTGGCAATAACTAGTCCATCCAGGAGTTAGTAATTCATCGCCAACTCTATCACCATTTAATGAAATCTCGTAAAGACCAACACCTGTTGCATAAATACGTGCAGATGCAATACCATCTTTTAAATCAAATTCTTTCCGTAATAGAAAAGCAGGCTCAGACATTGGATCAAGTTCTTCTGGATTCGGAGTAATCCACTTTGCTTGCCACTCAGACGTTTCAAATAGGGCTGTTTCCCACCATGCAACATTACTCCACTCTGATTCACGTCTATGGTTATCCCATAACTTAACACGGTAATAGTATCTTGTGCGAGATACTAGATCAGGACCTTCATATACGATATGAAGTGATTGATCAGAAGCCGTACACCCTGTATCCCAGAGCGGCTTTTCAAAATTATTTTCTGAAAGAGAAACTTGAACTTGGTAAGCAACTTGTATTGTTCCTCGTTTGTCAGACTTAATTTGCCAACTCACTCGTGGTTTTCTTACATCAATCCCAAGTGGGTTCGTTTTATACTCACACGTTAAAGCGGATACATGTAATTCGTTCATCATAAATCTCCCCTTCATTAGTAGTAGCTTTTCACTAAATTAGTCTGAAAAAGTATAAAACCTTTTTCATCTGATGAATAATGCTTACCATTCACTAGAACTTTTGTGTTTTTTGTTGGCGTTTTGATTTGTGCTTCAACCTGATCTGGAAGAGTAATTTGCAAGTCAATATATTCTCCTAAATCCTTACAATAAATATCGATTTTTCCTTGTGGAATAGGTACTGATCCTTTTATCCACTTTAATCCATTTAAATTAGGGGCAATTGCTACTCTCGTAAATCCTGGTTCTAATGGTTGCACACCTAAAAAGAGCACTCCAAACACATAAGTCGGGGCAGCAGACCAGGCGTGGCAATGGCTTCGGCTGAAGTCCCCCTCAATTAACTCCCAACCTTCCCAACATGTTGTTGCGTCATGTTCTAACATATAACCGTAAATATCTCGTATATTATCGATTACCAAATCGTTTTTCCCTAAACTCATTAAAGCTTGATAATAGAAAAATAGAACAAAAGGACTTTTAATTTGTACAAAATCCTCAGGGGGTCTTTTTATATACTCCTCTATTAAATTCCTGCGTTGTCCTTCTGCACAATCTGTAATTAAGGCAATCAGATTTGTTTGAATACTCCGGTTTTTAGATGGTGTTCCATCCTCATGAATACTATCAAAATAAACTTTGCCATCTTCATCCCATAAGTGTTCATTTATCGCTTGTTTTAAGGCATCAGCTATCGATAAAAAAGTTCTTTCATCTTCATTTTTTCCTATTATGGACGCTAAGTAAGCTGTATGTTTTAAGGCATCGACCAGGAGAACATTTTGATGCGTAACTATTTTATGTTCTGTATCCATCGGTGCCCAATCTAACATATTCCAAGCTGAAATTTCTAATAACCCATCTTTGTTAATGAATTCTTGAAAGCGTTGGACCGTCAGCTTAAGTTCAGGGTAAACCTCTTTTATAAACTCCAAATCTCCAGAAAATCGATAATATTCTCTGCATGCCATCATCCATAGAATTGACCAAGCAGTTAATACATTTTGCCATCCACTAGGTACATGTGATTCTGGTAAGGGAGAACGATAAACAGATTTAGAGATTAACCTTAAACAACGTCTAATCAAATCATAGTTTCCAAACGTGTAGTAATTCATTAAGGATATGTTATACGAATCACCAGTCCAAAGCGCCTGTTCATAAGCTGGACAATCAATGATTGTATCTTGAGCACACATACGAATGGTGTGCTTTGATATTTCCCAAATTTGATTTAATTGATAATCAGAACTACTAAAGTCCCCAACATTTCCAGTAGAAAAAGTGGTTACATCTACTTTCACACGGAAGATTTTACATGGCGTGTTAATATTTCGAATCGTTAACAACATGTAGCGAAATCCTCTTGGAATAAAGGATCGATACACTTGCCTGCCGTCCTTAGCAATATATCGTAATGAATTGTTCAATGAAAAAGTATGTTCGATCCGTCCATCCTGATGAATACTTTCAAATAAGAAAAAGTCGAAGATCGTTCCTTTTGCAGCCTCTAGTTCAAATTCTATATGGCCTAAGTATTCCTTACCAAAATCAATTAGATATTCTGTATCCCCTTGTTCCATTGGTTCTACTTTTGTAAAACTCTGATTTGGCAATACCATATTTTGATGCTGAAAATTCAAAGAATGTGTCCTAATGTCTTCTTTAAACATAGATAGAAGACTGACATTATCTGTGCATACATGTTCATTTGGAATGGCTTTAGCCCACATGTTAAATGATTCTAATTCGCTTAAGGAACATACATCCTTCATTTTCAAATATGCTTTTTCTAATGGAATGGATTTTGAAACAGGTTTACCAATTTGAAGTCGAGTATCAGTATAAAATGGTCCAATAGCTAAAAATCTTGATTGGCTCTCACTAAAAGGTGCTATTAAATCAACTTTTTCAGGAAAATCAAAAGATATGTGTATGATAGGTTCATGAAAAGATCCACCAACATCAACTATTAAAAGGTTAGCGCCATTTCCTAATTTTATATTTTCATATTTTCCATTCTGAGTTTTATATTCAATCCCGTTAAGCTTAAATTCCCATTTGACTTCTGCATGTGCATCAAATGTAAGGGTCATCACTCCCTCAACCTCTTGACTCGAATAAATCTCAGTGACGATATATCCTTGCATTACTTTCCCTGAGTTACTAGCCAATTCCCCAGGAAAAAAAGTTGGTCCTAAATCAATAGAAAAATGCTGTGAAATCGGCATCACTTCTTTTAAAGACAATACACTTTTAGGAAACGTAGGTTCATTCGTTAATTCAGGTATATCTCTAGGAATAAGGGTATTCCAGGGGGACATCCCATAAGAACCAATAATCTCAGCGTTATTCCATGAGGTATCGTCAAAATCTAACTGTTCCCAACCATTAGGAAATAACCCCGCATCATAAATTTCTGACCATGATAAACAATTAGACATTTTTACAGTTTCCTTAATAAAGCCATCATGATTTTCCGTCTTCCAATTGTCATCCGTCACTAATTGATTAATCAATTGACCTTTATTGTAAAAATCAATTTGTGATAGTAATCCACTGCGACCTTCTATATAATGCATCGTTCCAATTCCATAATGATTAACTAGCACTGCAATAACATTTTGTCCTTGATTTAATCTGCTTAACTCATATTGATCGAAATACCATTCAGATGTCCAACCACGTACTGGACCCGATCCAATAAGCACACCATTCATATAAACGGAATATTTTGTGTCAGCGGATATCGATAACGTTGCTGAGTCAAAATCTGCAGGAACAGTAAATGTTTTTCTAAAACAAGTCCATTGATTTCTTGGATGTTCTCCGCTTCCATCCCAAATCCAATTCGCTTTCCACTCCATAGAGTTACCTCCAATGTAAAGACCCGATTTATTCAGTAGAACTAGTAACCTCGGGTCTTTACCTAAACCTATATTTGTGAATCTAATTAAATGAAATAGAAATCAGTCTAGTAAAATTAATTCCTTTTACTTAACTGATCCTGCCGTCATTCCGGCCACAATTTGCTTATTAAATAATATAAATAAAATAAGTGGCGGAATTGAAATTAATAAAACATTTGTAAACAGTAGATTCCACTGCGTATTGTACATACTCATAAAATTATAGAGTGTTAACTGTAATGTGACATTTTCTGCCCCTGGAAAGAAGTATAACGGATTAACGAAGTCGTTATAGACGTTCACTGCAGTCAATACAATGACAGTTGCTGATACTGGTTTTAGCAAAGGCAGAATGATATTAAAGAATAATCTGAATTTCCCGCACCCATCTATTAGCGCAGCCTCATCAAGTGATTTCGGAATGGTAACCATAAACCCTCGATATAACAAAATGGTAAATGGCAGGTTTAGTGCTACCTCTATAAAAACAATCCCAGGCATTGTTTTAAATAGTCCAATTTCTTGAAGTACCCATATGGTCGGGACTACTGCCGGAGGTATAATAAGCCCGGCAAGAATGAGAAAATTAAAGAAAGGAGTTGCTTTTGTTACTTTTCGTTGTAATACATACCCAGAAAGAGCACCTAGAATGATTAAGAGAATAATCGATAATACGGTAATCAAAATACTATTAAAAAATGCACGAAGGATCATACCATCTGACGCACTAATTACTTCTTTCAAATTCTCTATCAAATGAATTGAACTTGGCCATTCCATATTTAATAAGGATGACTCCTTCGTGTTTTTCAACGCGTTAATGATAACAAAATAAAATGGTATTCCAAAAAATACTAGAGTTCCTATAACGGCAAAACATTCAACAAAAAACTTCCACAGCTTTTTAGCAGTCTTGCTTTTGCTTTTCTTATGAACTACTTGAGATTCATAGTTACTTATTACAACCTTGCTCATTATAAATCCACCTCTTTTTTATTTAAATATGCAAATAGAGGGAATGCTAAAGCAGATACAAGTACAAATAAGATGACGTTTCCTGCAGTTGAAAGGCCATAGAAACCAGCCTGATATTGCTTATAAATAATAGAGGCAATCAAGTCGGTACTAAAACCTGGTCCTCCTTTTGTCATTGCCCAGATTAAATCAAAAGAACGTAAACCACCAATAAAGGAAAGAATGATGACTGTGTTCATTGCAGGACGGCTAAGCGGTAGGATAATACTTTTAAATTTATGCCATGAATTTCCACCATCAATCATTAGTGCCTCATAGTAATCCTCTGGAATCGACATAATTCCTGCGATAAAAATAACCGTTGCCATCCCTATCCCTTTCCATACATCAACGAATGCAACGGATAAGAGAGCGATCTTCGTATCACCTAACCAGTCTGGTCCAACAATTCCAAATCCTTGAAGTACAACATTAATAAGACCTTGTGATGGATGCATCATCATCGTAAAAGCAATTCCAACAGCAATTGTACTTAACAGCGTAGGAAAGAATATCATTGAACGTATAAACCCGACTGTTTTAAGCTTTGAACTTAGGAATACACCAAGCAATAGACCAAAAATCACTTTCAAACTACATGTTACAACTGCGTATATTAGTGTGTTTTTAAATCCAATATTTAAAGAAGGTTCAGTTAAAAACGTCTTAAAGTTTTCTAAACCAATAAATTTCCAATCAGTTAACGTCCACCAAGTCATACTGAAAAAAAGTGACATAATTGTTGGCAACAAGAAAAAAACAAAATATATAATTCCTGCAGGTAAAAGGAAATAATGAGTATAGGTGTTACTTGTTAACTTATTCATATGGTGCTCCTCTCTTTACCCTTTCTAATATATTAGCCCTGCTAGAATCTAGTCAGGGCCAATAGTTAATAGAGTAGAATATCTTTTTTACCAGCCTTCAAGACCAAGCTGTTTCGCTTGTTTTTCAACATCCTTGTCGTATAACTCGGCTCCTTCTTTTGCCGAACTAATTCCGCTTCCTATTTGTGTGGTAATTTGCTCTAGGCTAGGTCCTTTTACAGGGCTAAGGAACTCTAGTGCAGGAGCAGTATTTCCTGATTCATAATATGGAAGCATATCCTTTACTGCTTGGTAAACATCTTCAGGAAGTTCTACACCTTTAATTGCAAAAGGTCCATCTGGAGCAACTTTTGACGTATATAAATCTACTGCTTCTTGAGAAACATAGAATTCCATCCATTTTTTAGCTGCATCAATGTGTTCACTATTTTTGTTCAGATATACCGCACCAGGCATCCATACAGTCAAACCATTCTTATCAGCGCTGTCACCCGGTTGAGGGAAAAATCCGATATCATCAATTTGATCAGGATAGTTTGCAGCTAAAGGAGCTAGAGCAAATGTTAGCATTGGGTAATGAGCACCAGTACCTTCAGCTAGCATTTTCAAGCCTTGGTCATAAGTTGTAGCAAGGAAATCTTCATTTAAATAACCCTTTTTATATACTTCTTCTAATTTCTCGAAGCTGCGAAGTGCTGCAGGGGTGTCAGCAAATTTTGCTTTATTTGCTGTAAATTCTTCAGGGAAATTCGGATTCTCTGCAAGGACGTTGTAGTTATCTGCTAAAAAGATCAATTGTGACGTCCAAGAATCTTTAAACGTTCCGATTACTGGAGTTTTACCAGCTTGTTTAATTTTTTCATTATTCGCCATTAGTTCGTCCCAAGTTTTTGGAACAGTAAGACCTAATTCTTCATAGACCTTTTTGTTATACAACCAGCCGCCTGCATTTGTTGCATTTCCTGGAATTCCATAAACCTTTTCATTTACAGTTACAGCTTCTTTAAAATTATCCATCACATTTTCCATGAAAGGTTCTTCTGAAAGGTCAACAAAATTTTGTTCTGGGTTAAGTGCCTGTAAAAGGGATCCTGAATTATACCAAACTAAATCAGCCATATCCCCTGTAGCTAGGCGTGTTTTTACAATATTATCGCCTTCTGAGCCGCCAGGACGCGTTTCAAATTCTGTTTTTATGTTGTATTTCTCTTCGAATGCATCTGTAATTGCTTTGATTCCATCTACTTGGGTTTGATTATCTATCAAAAATGTAAGTGTTTCTGGTTCTGCACCTTTACTACCAGATGCACTTTCCTCTTTTCCACTACAACCAGCTAAAATTCCTGAAAAAAGAGCAACAGTTGAAATGATTGATAGAAGTTTCTTTTTTTTCTTAACCATAAATAAGACCCCATTTCTATTATTTTCACTCTCAAAATCATGTAGCCTTTTCTTTCTTGTTTCAAGGCTTTGTTTTGTTTCTATAACTAAATTGTAAGTGTTTTCATCATTCGTTGTAAGTGCTTACTTTTTTAGGTTTGTGTATGTTTTTTTTGTTTTATGATTGTTTTTTCAAAATATTAGGACCCACTCCATACATATCCAATCAAAAGTTGCTGTTTAATTAACAAAAAAAGACTTGCTGAATTTATAACATAGCAAGTCTTTTTATGTTCATTTTATTTACTATTTAGGTGTTATACTGAATCCTTATATTCACTCGGCTTAACGCCCGTATGTTTTTTAAAAATATCAGAGAAATGCCTATAACTGTGATAACCAACCTTCTCACTTACAACAGATACCTTATTTCCTTCCTTTAGAAGTGCTTTAGCACGGTCTATCCTAAGCTTAGTTACGTATTTAATATAAGATAAACCCATTTCTTCTTTAAACAATACACTGAAATAAGTCGCATTCATACCAACATGTTCAGCTACTTCTTGTAGAGTTAAATCTCGGTTCATATTTCGCTTCATATAGACAATTGCTTTTTCAACTGCAGCATGTTTCGTTGTATCTCGAACATCTAATGTCCAATTCATGATCATTTCCATTTGAGAGCAAAGCCAATTAAGCATTTCTTCCTTCGTCTTTTTCTCTTTAATCTCTACATGTGGCAAATAATTGCTTTGCTTAATTTTCAAAATATCTCCACCAGTTTCCTTTGCTACTTCCATAGCTAAATAAACAAGTTTCAATATTTCTCGTTCAGCAATTTCTCGATTCAGATTCTCTGCTCCAAGCTCATTTGCAAATAATTCAACCTGCTGTAACAATCCTTGTTTATTTCCTGTTCGTATATAAAAAATAATTTCTTCTCCTTGTTCTAAAGCTTCCCCAGGTAAATTTGTGTTACTTCCAACATTCTCATAACGAGTCCAACCGTTTTTCTCTAAAAAACTTCCATATTTTAATGCTTCTAGAGCTTCTTTATAACTTTTTGATAGATCGCTAATTAAAAAGTATGTTTGACCAGAGCCAACATGATATGAAATTTCTTCTGGTAAAAACAATAGCTGATTCCATAAATCATCAATGTCATTATTGTAGTGGAAGACAAAATGCAAATACTCCGAACCATTTCTAATAGATACAACACGATAGGAAGGATTATCATGAATTAAGAACTCTTCTGAAGAAGCAGCAATCACTGTTACAGCTATAATTTGATCTGATCCCTCGCCAAAATGCTCCTTCCATTTTGGTAAAACTTCGGAACCAACTTGAACCAAATCTAAAGTAGCCTTTTGCAAAAGTTCATACTGACTACTCTCCCATTTCATTTTTAATGAAGAAATCATTCTTTGTTCTCCAATTTTTTCAAGAATTTTGTTAATGGCATCTTCAATCATTGATATGGTAATTGGTTTTTCTAAGTAGTCAACCACACCTAATTGAATAGCACGTTTGACATATTCGAATTCATTAAACCCACTAAATACGATACATTGAGTCTCTGGTGCTCTAGAAAGGATTCTTTCGACTAACTGTAAGCCATCGATCCCTGGCATCCTTATATCGGTAAATATAATATCTGGTTTGCATTCTTCAAAAAGCGAAAGCGCAGCAGTTCCATTTTCCGCGGTACCTACTAATTCAATGCCGTATTTTGACCAATCAATCATTTTCTTTAGTCCTTCTGTTACAATAAATTCATCATCAAAAACTGCAGCTTTTAACAATGTCACTCCTCCCCTCTACTTAGAAAAAATCGAAATTCTACTTTCGTTCCCTTATTTACTTCACTTGTAATTAAGAATTTGCTATTAGATCCATAAAAAAGAGTTAATCTTTCGCGTACATTTTTTAATCCATAACCCTTATCTATAACCTTTAAATCCTTTATCCCAATTCCATCATCTTCGACTATGAAGGTTACCAAATTATCATTTAGTTTACCTTTTACATAAATTGTTCCTTCCCCTTCTTTAGGTTCTAAGCCATGATATATGGCATTCTCTACAAGAGGTTGGATCAATAACTTTAAAATTTCAATTTCCATAAGTTCGGAATCAACTTGTTCTATATATCTAAACCGTCCATTGTATCTTAAATTCTGAATGGTCATATAATGATTGATATGTTCTAGTTCCTTCGAAACAGGTATTAATTCTTTTCCACTATTTAAGCTTAACTTAAAGCTTTTTGATAAAGAATATGCCATTTTTGCAATTTCAGGGTTATTTTGCAAAGTCGCCATCCAATAAATGGAATCTAATGTATTGTAAAGAAAGTGCGGCTTAATTTGTGCTTGTAATGCTCTAAGTTCTGCTTCTCTTTCTTTCAATTCAGAACGAATCAGCCTATCACTTAGTTCTTTCGTTTTTACATTCATTTGATTGAATGTTTCACTTATAGCCCCTATTTCATCTTTATCAGGAGGCACTTCAAAATTATATAATTCCTTAGCCCCACCAGCTACTAAGCTCTTTAACTGATGTAACGGTCTTGTCAATCTTCCCGAAAGAATAAAAGATAATAACAAAGCAATTAAAGCTATAAAAAAGGCAATAATCCCCGTAATTAATCCAATTTTATTTGATTCCTTTAAAAGTTCCTTTTCTTTCCTTAATAGCATCAAATCCCAGCCAGTTGTTCTATTAGTGTAACTGTTTACAATATAATTTTCACTTTTTAATTCCTTCAAAAAACTTGCCTTATCTTGATTTGTCATAATTTCCGATCTAAAGGTTGGCGGATAATAATACAAAGGATTAATACTATAAAGATCGTGATCTAGAATGACAAAATTACTTTCCTCATTTTCTTCAAAAACCTTTGTAAACATTGACTTTTTTATGTTCACGACCAATAATCCAATTGTCTTTTGCTCAAATAACTCATGTGGATCTTTTAGTAGTTTTACAGAAGAAAATGTATTGGAATCACTAGTAAGAACATTATAGCTATAAAAAAGGGGCTTACCATTCGCTTCTACACTATCCCTATACCAGTTGGTTAACGAAATATACTGGTGTGTACCTTTTCTGTCAGAAGCACCAATACTTTTAGATGATCCATAACAAACTGAATTAAACTCTTGATCAAATAAACAGACAGAATCTATATCTTCAGTTTCTATGAGATAAGTTGAAATTAGATCTCTTAAACGTTCTTTTGTGTCTTCACCTATTTCCTTTTGTCCCCCTATTTCAACACTTTCAACTAATTCTTGGCGAATGCTATCATTCCATGATATAAACCGTTCCATTTTTATGATGTTTTTAAATAGCAAATCTGCAACATCACTAGAAGTTTTAAGATGTTCCTGTGCATTTTGTACTTGATTCTCAACTAAAGTATTTTTTGCAATATTAAAGCTAATTAAACCTAATATAAAAAGCGGTGGAATTGATAATAAGATCATAAATAAAAAGTATTTATTTCTAATTTTTCTTGGTCGAAAAAGATATAGTATTTTTTTTAGATTAGTCTTCATTATAAACCTTTCCTTTGTGGCTTATTATTAAATGTAAAACTAGCAAACCTTTTTATTAATATAACGCTCTTAAGGATGAAATCAAAGAATAATCTTAAGGACCTGTAAAAAGAGTAAATTAAAATGTAAAACGAATACTTTTCATTTCAAAGCAACCGAGTTTACCTATATAGTAAATCATTTGAATCAACCATGGGATTCATAATTTGCAAAGGCTGTTTTCGAAAAACTTTGTTGCTATTTACATAGTAGTGCGGTGTGGTTGATTTCCGCTCCAATCAACCTAAAATAGTTTTTGTTTTTAAAAGCAACAATCACTTAGAAAAGAGCCTTTGCAAAAAAAACTAACGGATACAAAACGAGTAATGAAGAATTTCGTAATAGATCATTAATTCCTTCGAGTACACATGCCTATAAAACCCCATATGTAAAAGGAGCAATTTATTCTGTAAAACGACCATTGTATACGCATTTACAAAACGTTTTAATAAAAATAAGCAAATTCATTAACATGTGTAATGGAAAACAGGAAAGAACGCATAACAATTTATCTAAAAGGATGGGGAGCCCGGAATGGCTGAAGCAATTCAAAAAGTAAAAAATCAAGTAATCATAAGAAATGAAGAATTTATTACTACTGCTGAAAAGTTAATGCCTAATCTAGAAAATGAAACCGTTAAACCTAAAAACTTGATAAAAATAGAGAAAGATCCCAATAAAATACATTGTTGGGGGACAAAAATCATTGAATCTGCTGAACAACTTCCTAGCAATGATTATGGTAAAGGCGATGAATTCATCCTTGATTTTGGAACACATCTAGTTGGATATCTATCAATGAAGGTTATCCCTGTTGGAAGTCCTCCAGATGCTCCACTTCATCTTAAATTAACGTTCGGCGAAATGCCGGTCGAAATGGCTGAGCCATTCTCAGAATATAATGGTTGGATAAGTTCATCTTGGTTACAGGAAGAAATGCTTCATATTGATGTCATGCCTGGTCTTATCGAATTGCCACGTCGTTACAGTTTTCGTTATTTAAAGATTGAGGTTTTGGATACATCACGTAAATATCGTGTAGCATTTGATGATGTTCAATGTCTTACAGTAACTTCGGGGGATTCATCTCGTGTGAAAGAATTGAATCATAAAGATACAATGTTAAATGAAATTGACAAAGTAAGTATCAAAACGTTGCAGGATTGTATGCAAGAGGTGTTTGAGGACGGACCAAAGCGTGATCGTCGTTTATGGCTAGGGGATTTACGCTTACAGGCTCTTGCTAATTATGAGACCTTCCAAACGAATGATTTAGTTAAACGATGCTTGTATTTATTTGCAGGCGTTCCAGATGATAATGGGAGAATTGCCGCTAATTTATTTATCGCCCCTTCACTTATTGCAGATGATACGTATTTATTTGATTATTCATTGTTGTTCACAACAACTTTATTCGATTATTTTGAGGCAACTGAAGACCTTGAGACACTAACAGAGCTATGGCCTCTTGCCTATCGACAAGTTGAGCTTGCATTAGAGCGTTTGGATGAGCAAGGAATTGTTACAGACGATGAGACTTGGTGGTCATTTATCGATTGGCAAGAAAAACTTAATAAGCAAGCTCCTTCACAAGCAATTTTGATTCACACATTGCGAAGAGCCATTAAATTGGCAGAAGTTCTCAAGAGCGATAAATTGACATTATTAGAACAAAAATTACAAGAAACTGTAGAGGCAACAATCACACACCTTTGGGATCAAGATAGCGGATTTTTTGTAAGTGGATCAGAGCGTCAGATTTCTTGGGCTAGCCAGATTTGGATGGTCCATGCTGAGGTCTTAGCGCCAGAAGATAACTGTAAGCTTATTAATCACTTGTTATCAACCAAGCCAGAGATTGGTCTTACAACACCATATATGTATCATTATCTTGTGGAGGCCCTCATATTAGTTGGTGAAAAAGATCAAGCTATTACTCAACTTAAAGCATATTGGGGAGAAATGATTAATGACGGCGCTGATACGTTTTGGGAATTATACGATCCAGAGAACAAAAGCTTTTCACCATATGGTAGTTATTTAATTAATAGTTATTGTCATGCTTGGAGCTGTACTCCTACTTATTTAATTCGAAAGTATGGTCTATAAGCAAAATAACCTCGTACACTTCGTCTGTACGGGGTTATTTTAAATTTTTCCGAAATCGACTTGGAGTTTCACCATAATGCTCCTTAAACTTACGATAAAAAAAGCTTAGACTATCATAGCCAACCTGATAGGCAACTTCATCTATACTTTTATCTGTATCATTCAATAATGATGCAGCTTCAATCATTCGCTGTGTTTGCACGAGTTCGAGAAACGTTTTCCCTGTTCTTTCTTTTAGCATATTCCCCAGGTAATTCGCGTTAAAACTAAATGTTTCTGCCAAAGAGGTTAATGTACACTCTTTATAGTGCTGCTCAATATACTGCAAAATTTCAATAATATTTGTTTTCCTTGATGTTTTCGAAAGCTCGAAGTTCTTGTCTAACTGGTAAACGCGCATGAGTTCAGTAAACAGGATTGGCATGTAATAATTCACCATTTCCAGTGAGTAATCTTGCGGATCAAAATATTCACAAAGCATATTTCGAATGATAAATTGTAAATTTTCATTATCCTGAGAGTGAAATAAAAGATAGCGATCATGGCGTTGATTTTCAGACACTGCATCTACAAGAAAGCTCGAAACAATCCCCTTGTTGCTAAGTTGTCCTAAAAAAGCCATCGAAAACGTTTCTTTTTTCATAATAATGTTAACTAAAATATCATTTTCTCTTAGTGCAGGAAGACTGTGTGGTACATCCTTATCTAACAAACAAATCTGCCCCTGCGTCAGTTTAACTTTCTTTCCATTTAGGATTTGATGACATTCTCCTGAATACACATAGTTCATTTCGATAAACGTGTGCATATGTAGGGGCATTTCAGCAAAACGGTGGTGTTTACTAATGTAAATTGGTCCTTTATTAAAGAAATATTTCTCTTGTAAACGGGGGATTGAACTATCGCTTTCAACGATTAGTTCATTTCCATCATAATCATTTACATTTTCATGTGTGATGATTTGTATTTTTTCAATATCATCGAGTTTACGCAGGTATTGATCTAATTGTTGATGGTTCATTTGGACACTCCTGGTTTGTTGAAACTGATTTATTTTCATTTTATTCTATTTACTATTTTCTTTCAAAGTAGTTAGATTGTTAAGAAAGTCAATAACTCTTCTGAAGCATTCCAGAAGAGTTATTGACTTTTTCATATCTATAGTGTTTTTTATATTTTGGCTGTTTTCGCAAACTTTGTTGCTATTTATCTAGTAGTGCGGTGTGGTTGATTTCCGTTCCAATCAACCTGAATTAGTTTTAGTCTTACAAGCAACAACCTTTTAGAAAAGTGCCTATATTTTAAACAAGTACATGGATATAATGATAAGACACTAAGCTTAACACCGTTTCAATTCTAAATATACTAGTGAGCTAGGGCTAAAATATATCCCCTGCTTTCTCGAAATTATAAAATTCTTGAACTGTGGATAAGCACACAACATCCAGCTCCAGCGCATAGCCCTTCGAGGTCATAAGCTAATTTAGAATTGAAGGCAAAGAACGCCTTCTATTCTAAATCATCTTATTTGCCTTAGGTGATCAAGGCGCTTGCACTTTTGTTCTTATCTATTAAATGTACCTTCCATTATTTCTTTGTAATTCTTAATCCCATATATGGCTTACCAGGCAACTCAATTTTGCTAGTGTCTGTATAACTTCCATCTAGAGGTGTTATTGTCATATCCCATGTATCAATCAGTTCAATTTTGTAACGATTTCCTTTTGGGAGTGGTAGTATTTTAAACGATGGTCTACTTTGTCCGAAGTATACTAGCATATATTCGTCTCCAATTGCTCCTGCTGCTACATCCCAGCTGAAATCAATTGGATTTAATCGTTTAGCAGGTCCTTCTTCTAAAATCCTTCGTAAAAAGGCAATTCGCTTTGGACTCTCACCATGTAATTCTCCGCCATGAGACCACCAAATAACTCCTTCTGGATGCATATAGGTTTCTCCATGTGTTACATATCCACCGCGACATACACCTTCCCAGAACAATTCAACCATTTTTTCAGCTGTTATATTCCCCCACCCATGATTAATATTTCCCTCATAGCGACATTCATCATTAATGATTGGTTTACGATAACCCTCACGCCATTCCTTAATAAAATACATGTCATGATGCTGTATACTTGCATGAGTCACCCATGGCTTGTTATGGTCATACCAATGATTATTGCTACGATAGTGGATAGTTGGATTTTGCCAATTATGTATTGACCTTAGATGCTGTGATGGGTCTTTCTCCTGAACAATTTTAAAGAAACGGTCCCAGTCATGCATGTTTTTACTCTTAATCAAATCAAATTCATTAGCAAAAGACCACCACACATTACGGAATGAAGCTAACCTTGCTACTAAATAGGATAAATAACGATCATCTGCTTCCTCCCCCATATTGGAGAAACCCCAACGATCGTAAGGATGGAAAATAATTAAATCTACTTCAATACCAAGTTCATTCAAATCATCAATTTGTTTTTCAAGCCTATTAAAGAAATTAGGGTTAAACGTGGTGAAATCAAATCCTTCTTCCTTTGAACCTACATAAGCAAAATCAACAGGTTCATGAAGGTTATAATCATAATGCTTTGGAAAAACACACATACGTATTTTATTAAATGGTGCATTTTTAAGAGATTCTAATGTTTGTTTTTCAAGTTTCTCTCCTTGATGATTCCATGCATAAGCTGTTGTCCCAAATGGATAAAAAGGTTTTCCATCTGCGTATTGGAAATGAGTTTGTTCAGTGACTTGTACGGGCCCGTGATTATTCTCCTTAGGAGTCGTACAGGTAAATGAACCACTAATATCATTCAAAGAAGAATGATTACTTATTGTAGTAAATTTCCACTCTCCTAGAGTATCAGGCATAAAACGAATGCGGTATTTCCCATTTCCATCATAAAATCCATCAGCTTCTACTGTTCTGTTCCTGTATGTAAAAGCTCCTGTAATCTCAATATCGGCAAATGGATTCCCATTAGCTGGACCTTCTAGTTCTAGTTCAATTTCAAACCGCCCCCAACGCTCTACATTCGCATTCCACTTTTTATTATTCATAATATCCTCCTAGACTACTAGTTTGCTATAGTTAGAAAAAGGAACAGCCACTAAGCTAAGTGAATGTTCCTTATCATCTACTTACACTAAATTATTTTAATTCTTCCGCAGACTTCTGCAAAAATTCAGCAGCATCCTTAGGTGAGAATTCACCAGTAATTACGTTATCTTGCGCTTCAAAAAACTTTACGACCATTTCTTGTGGTAATGCTTGGTCAGTAATAACAAACGCTCCGTTATTAAAAGCCTCTACTAATTTAGGTGCATTAGGTAGATTCTCAGGGACCTCAACACCAGCTGCAGCTACTGGGAATTGTACGATGTCTTTATGCTTTTCTATTACTTCCTTGGATGTTGCATATAAAGCAAACTCAATTGCAGCATCTTGTTGTTCTTTCTTTGCATCACCTTTTATTTGAAGCATCTCAACAAAGCTTGATGTTCTTAAAGGCTCTTGTTCAGTCGGGAAAGTAAACACTCCAATTTTTTCTAAATCGAACTCATCCTCTGTAGCAGTTGTGTCAAACCATGGTCCTTCTAAAATCATAGCTGCATCACCACTATAGAATGGCATCTTTGCCTCGTTAGGATCTGATGTGATAAATCCTGTTGGAAAATAGCCTTTATCTTCCCACTCTTTCAATTTTGCGTATGTCTTCTCAACAGCTGGATTATCCCAAGACTCTTCAAGATTGATTAATTTATCCTTTAATTCTGGTCCAGCGTAATGCTCTAGAACAATTTCAGTAAACCTCATTGTATGCCAACCAAACTTCCCTCCAACAGAAACAGGTGTTATATTATTTTCTTTTAATTTAGCCATTACAGCTTCAAATTCCTCAAATGTTTTAGGAACTTTAATTCCTAACTCATCAAAAATATCTTTTCTATAAAAAATACCTAAAGCAGCTAGCTTTGTTGGTACACCTGTAATTTGATCTTCATACTTTGTTAATTCGATTGCTTTCTCTAAGTATAATTCATTCCATTTACCAGCCTCAGCATGCTCCGTCAAATCTAGTGTCAATCCATTTTCAGGATAAAATGAGCCTAGAGATCCCCCCCAGTTAAACCAAATATGTGGAAGCGTATCTGAAGATGAAGCTACTTTTAATCCCTCTTTATGCGCATCAACAGTTCTAGTAGACATATTTATATCAATGTCAGCATGCTCTTTTTCAAACTCCTCAATAATTGGCTCATATATTGATTTATGATTATCAAGAGCCCAAAACTCTACAATAGTCTTATCACTGGATTCATTACCGCTAGCGCTTTCATTCTCATTAGAGCTACATGCACTTAAGATTGACAAAACTAACACTGTGATAATTGTAAGTGAAAATAATCTTTTCAAATGAATCTCCCCCTGTTTAATTTATATAAATTCTAGGAAAAATAATTAAGAACTATCTCCTCTCCTAAAATATATCTATTAAAAGTAATAGAATACGCGGTTTAAAACCTATATTCTGTTACGATTAAACCCTAATATAGTAAACTCATACTAACCTTTAACTGCACCACCGAATCCATTAACAAAATGTTTTTGGAAGATAATATACACCAGAAGCACTGGTAGTACCGATAATAGAACTCCTGACATCATTAATGGATAATTTGTCGAGTGCTCACCCTTGAATGACATAATTCCTGTTGTGATTGTCTTAAGTTCATCTGATGTCAAAAATATTTGTGCTAGCAAGAATTCATTCCATGTTGCTAAAAAGTCTAAAATGATCAATGTTGATATTGCTGGTAGTGCTACTGGTAAAATGATTCTAATAAATAAGAATAAATCACTACAGCCATCAATTCTAGCTGACTCATCCAATTCTCTTGGGATCCCCTTAAAGAACCCGTATAGTATTAATGTAGCCATTGGAATTCCAAATCCTATATAGATAAAAATCAATCCTACATGTGTGTCCATTAAATTCACTTTATTTAACATAATAACTAACGGAACTAAGCAGGCCTGGAATGGAATCGTCATCCCAAGAATGATAAATAAATACACAGGCTTTTCCCACTTGAAATTCAGTCGAGTTAACCCAAACGCTGCAAGTGAAGCTACAAATATCCCTAAGGGAACTTTTATGAGAGAAATGATAAGACTGTTCTTCATATACATTCCTAAATTGCCTTGATTCCACGCCTCAACAAAATTTCCCCACTGATATTCCTTTGGTAAAGCAAATAAGGAATTACTAAATAAATCTCCAGGTGACTTTAGGGAAGTGAAGATAAGAAAGAAAACGGGTATTAACCAGACCAAAGCAAATGAAGTTATGAAAATGTAAAATAAAAGTTTAGATAGTTTCATATTTTTCACACTCCCTCTTAAACATGAGATTTCTTACCCTGCCATAAAATATAAGGAACAGCAATTATCATAACTAAGAATAGTAGAACCATTGAAATAGCAGACCCAGTGCCGATATTATTTAATGTAAATCCTTGATAATACATCCATGAAGCTAATACTTGTGTACTATGAGCTGGGCCACCACCGGTCATGGCGTATATAATGTCAAAAACTCGCATTGAATAAAATAACGTAGTTGCAAAAACAATAATAAATGTTTCACGTAGAAGCGGTAATGTTATGTTATAAAAAGCTTGGAAGCTATTCGCTCCATCCACTTTTGCAGCTTCAAAAGGTTCTTGGGACATTGATTGTAATCCTGCTAGGAATATAACCATTGAACTTCCGACATGTTGCCAAGTTGCGGCAACAAACACTGCATATAAGGCTATTTTGGGATCTGCTAGCCAAGCTACACTTTCAATACCCAATTTGTTAAGTACTTCATTAATTAACCCCATATTCGGGTGGTAAATCCACACCCAGATAATCGCAACAACAATATTTGATAGAATAAAGGGTAAGTAGAAAACAGCTCTAAATATTGCTCTTCCTTTAAAACTTTTATTCAACAATAATGCTAGTATTAGAGCAAATCCCATGCTAAACACTAATGATAATACTGTCCAAATTACATTATTTTTTAAACCTTTTGAGAAGACGGTATCATTGAAGAACAAGTTAACATAATTTCCAATTCCAACAAATACCTTCTCAGCTGAAACTCCATTCCATTCAAACAAACTTAGATAGAATGTGTAAAAGGTAGGTATTACAATTACTAGTAAATAAATAACAAGGGCAGGTGCCATAAAAAGAAGCGGCTTCAGTTGCTTCTTTAATTGTGTTCTTTTTACCATTTTAGCCGTATTGATCGTAATCTTTTGTTCAGTTATTAATTCTTGTTTCATTTTTCCTCCCCCTTATCACTATAATTAATCATTTCTTAAGATAAGTTTAGTTGACTTTAAGACTTCCCTCCAATTCCATAATTGGTTGTAAACTCTAGTACAAAATTAATATAAACGCTTACAAAATTAGAGTGGAAAAAATTTCACTTCCTGATTTTTTAGTAATTTCATAAACTTTTTTATAAACTATCACTGTATTTATTTAGATTATATATTAAACAAACCGACTCAGTCAATTGAATTTTCTGATTTTTTTTAGTTCATATACTCCCTTTTAATCATAACCAACTAGATATTTTCACTATTAAAGGCCAATAAATCTTATTAAACATTATGTTTTCACTGATTTTAACTAGTTTAGTTAGTTAACTAAACTAACTTCAACTAACTAAACACCTAATTAAGCACCTCTCCTATTACTTTATATGTATTTGTTAAAAAGTACTATCTTATAGAATGTTCTCATAGCTATTCTTAATACGTTTATTAGTTAAAAATCCTATTATTACAGTAATTTAAATCTCCTTAAAAGCTAAATCTACTTTTTTCTGGAATAAAAGTTGACTTATTTTTAAAAACTATTGCATTTTAGTAGTAAAACTAAAAAATTGTTCGTTTTAACTAAACTTTTTTATTGAATACGCTACCAATAACTGCTATTATTTATTTATAACAATATTAATCACAGTTATTAGGGGGTTCTATGTTGAAGCATCCATTCGATATTCCTGAATCTAAGAAAGTCCGTTTAATTATTAATACTGATGCAAAAAATGAGGCAGATGATCAATTCGCTATTGTTCATGCTTTATTAACACCTCGATTTAAAATTTCTGGAATAATAGCCGCACATTTTGGTACACTTCGAACTGATCATTCTATGGAAGAAAGCTATGAAGAGGTTAATAAGGTTCTAGAATTAATGAACCTTAAAGACGAAATATCTGTATATAAGGGAGCAAAACAAGCTTTTCCTAATGAGCAAACTCCTGAGTTGTCTGAAGGAGCAGAATTTATCATTAATGAAGCAATGAAAGATGATCCATCTCCTTTGTATGTAGCGTTCTTAGGGCCTATTACGGATTTGGCAGCAGCTTATATGAAGGAACCTGCAATTGCTGACAAGTTAACAGCACTATGGATTGGTGGTGGCGCGTGGCCTGAGGGAGGATTTGAGTTTAACTTAATGAATGATATCCATGCTGCAAATGTTGTTTTCCGTTCCACTATTCCGTTATGGGTTATCCCACAGAATGTCTATAAAATGATGCGAGTGAGCATTGCTGAGTTAGCAGTAAATGTAAAGCCTTATGGAGAAATCGGTAATTACCTTTATCAACAACTAGTAGACTTCAACTTTGATGTCGTTAATAAGCATATACCTACAATGGTAGAAAGGGCTAGACAAGCAGGGAAAGAAGTCGATCCAAAGGATTATGAAGGATGGCCAAAAGGAGAAATGTGGCACTTAGGTGACTCTCCAGTCGTTAGTCTTCTTTTAGATGATCACCAATATGGTTATGAGATGAAGCCTGCTCCAAGAATTACTGAAGACATGCACTATGTCCACTATCAAACAGAGCGTATGATTCGATGGTATCATCTTGTTGATTCTACTTTTACGTTACAAGATATGTATGCTAAATTAAAACTTCATTATGGATAAGAACAAAAGCGCAAGCGCCTTGATCAGCCTCAGGCAATAAGACGCAAATGAATAGAAGACGTTCTTTGTCTTCAATTCATTTGTGGCTTAGACCCAAGAGGGGCTAGGCGCTGGAGCTAGACACCAAAACTAAGTACAAAATTTTATACTTTCTTTTTTAACTGTAAAAATAGGCTGATTTGTATCAGCCTATTTTCGTTTCATCACTTATTTTTCATCTGACATATAAACATCAACTAAAACTTCTTCTTCTGGCTTTGTTCCATCTTTCAAGAAATCATTAACATATTTTACTGCTTCTGAACCAATAAATTCAAAATCTTGAACAGCAGTTACGGACATTTTTCCTTGCTCAATTAAATCATACGCTTCTTTTGCTCCATCAAAACCAATTATAACAATTCCATCATCTTGTCTACCTGCAGTTTCAATTGCACGAGAAACTCCCACAGCCATTGTATCGTTTTGCGCAAATACAACATCAATATCATCATGTTTAGCTAATAAATCTGACATTGCGGCTTCTGCAGGAGCCATTGAAAAATCACCTACTGCAGTGTCGATAACTTCAAATTTACTATCAGGGTTTTCTTTTGGATCAATTACACTTAAGAATCCGCCACCACGTTCACGTTGTGGTGCAGTTCCAATGACTCCTTCAATATGGATAACCTTTCCACCCTCAGGCATCTTCTCTTGTAGCCACTCACCAACGAGCTTTCCTCCTTTTAGGTTATCAGTAACTAAGTAAGAAAGAACTCCCTCAACATCTACTGATCTATCGACTGTTACAACTGGTATTTCTTGAGCAATAGCATCTTCTAGTGCATTTGCAGTAGAAGATTCATCACCAGGATTTATTATAATTGCACTAACACCTTTTTGAAGTGCATCCTCTATCTGTGAAGGCTGTTTCGATGCATCATTTTGACCATCGTACACTAGCACTTCATACCCTAACTCCTCACCTTGATTGACAACAGCATCACGAAGAACATGGAAGAACGGGTTTCCTAAGTCTGCCATAAGAAGGGCTATTTTTTCTTTCCCTTCTCCTCCCCCTGATCCCTCTCCACTGTCTCCCCCTGTTTGACTACTACATCCGGCCACAATTAGTAAGAAAACTGTCAATAGTATAAGTGAAAACTTTTTCATCTTTTCTCCCCCTATTTTTTAATTTATCTAGAACTCTTGCGATCCAAAATAATCGCAAATAGTATAACTAGCCCTTTTATAAATTGCTGGTAGAATGCAGAGACCCCAATAATATTTAACCCATTATTCAAGACTCCAATTATTAGAATTCCGATAAAAGTTCCAAATAACCTTCCTCTTCCACCTGCTAAACTAGTACCTCCTATTACAACAGCTGCTATTGCATCTAATTCAAATCCCGTACCTGCTGTAGGTTGGGAAGAACTTAAACGTGATGTCAAAATGACACCTGCTAATGCAGACATTGCACCACTTATGACATAAACAAGAGTTTTTATTCTATTCGTTGGAAGTGAAGATAGTCGAGCCACTTCTTCGTTACCTCCGATCGCATAGACTCCGCGGCCAAAAACTGTATTTTGTAAAAGAATTAATAATAGAATATAGAAAAATATAAGTACAAACATAGGAAACGGTATGCCCAAAATACTACCTTGACTAAAGAAATCTAAAACAGGGGCATTTTTTGTTATTCCCATCGCTGGAATTCCATCAGATATAATCATGGTCAAGCCACTAAACATTGTCATAGTTGCTAAAGTAACAATAAATGCTTGGAGTTTTAATTTAGAAATTAAAATCCCATTAAAACACCCTAGTAGAGCACCAATTATTAAAACAGTCGGTATAGCTACAATATCCGGAATACCTGCAACTACCATCAACCCTAGCAACATTCCTGATAACCCCAAAATCGCACCAACCGATAAATCTATCCCACCAGTGAGAATAACAAATGTCATTCCAAATGCAATTAGTCCATTTATTGAAACCTGACGAAAAATGTTTAATATATTATACATTGTTAAAAATTTAGAGTTTATAAGGGATACGATAATGATTAAGACAAATAGAACAATTAATGTACCGTATTTTCTATAAACACTTTCAAATTTATTCATTCTATATCCCTCCTACTGTCGCATATTCCATTATTTTTTCCTGGGTGGCCTCTTTTCGATCAATAATCTTCACTAGTTTTTTCTCATGCATAACCCCCACCCTGTCACAAATCCCCAATATTTCTGGTAATTCACTAGAAACAATGATGATCGCAACTCCCTCTTGTTTCAATTGATTAATAATTTCATAGATTTCTTTCTTAGCACCTACGTCGACTCCCCTTGTTGGTTCATCAAGAATTAATATTTTCGGTTTTGTTATTAACCATTTGGCAATGACGATTTTCTGTTGATTTCCTCCACTTAATTTACCAACTGAAATTGATTGACTAGCTGTTCGAACATTCAGCTTCTTAATATATTCGTCAACAACCTTAGTAATTTCCCCATCCTTTATAAGTTTCTTTTTCGTAAACGAAAGAAGTGATGGCAATACAGTATTATCTCGTACAGAAAAATCTAAGACTAAACCTTCATTTTTTCTGTCCTCTGTTATAAAACCAATTCCTAATTTTTTTGCCACGATAGGTGAGGTAATCTTTACTTCTTTCCCATCGATTGAGATCTTCCCAGAGTCTGCATTTGTACTACCGAAAATTGCGTGCATGACATCTGTTCGCCCTGATCCCATCAAACCTGAGAAACCAAGAATTTCACCTTTTCTAACGTCAAAATTAACATTTTCAAATCTTCCTTTTTTTGTGAGATTTTGCACAGAGAGTGAAACCTCACCAGGTTCTCTTTCAATTCTAGGAAAACGCTCATCTAAGTCATAACCAACCATCATGCTTACAATTTCATCAAAGGAAGTTTCACTAATTTTTTTCTGTCCAATAAATTTACCATCACGCATTATTGTTATTTCATCACACAATTCAAATATTTCTTCCATCCGGTGAGATATGTAAATGAACGATACGCCTTTGTCTCTTAAATTTCTTGTAATACTGAACAGCAAGTCTATTTCTTTAGAGGTTAGAGCAGCTGTTGGCTCATCCATGATGATTAGTTCTGCATCCATTAATAATGCTTTCGCTATTTCGACTAGCTGTTGATTCCCCACTGAAATGTCTTTAACTAATGTATTAGGATCAATATCTAATCCTAATAATTGGAGTTTCCCTTTTGCTAGGTTAATCATTGACTTTTTATTTATTAGTCCAAACTTGTTCTTATGTTCTTTTCCTAGAAACATATTATCTACAATACTCATTTCATTTAATACATTTAATTCCTGATGAATAAAGGCAATTTTCTTATTCTCACTATCTTTAATACTGCTAATCTCTTGTTCTTCCCCGTTAATCAAAATTTTCCCATTATCTTTTGAATAAACACCTGTAAGTATTTTCATTAATGTAGATTTCCCCGCCCCATTTTCCCCCATGAGTGCGTGAATTTCTTTTTCTTTAACTGTTATTCCAGCATTATTTAATACTTGAACATCCCCAAAGCTTTTATTAATTTTACTCATACTAAGTATCACTGTAACACCTCCAAATCTATTAATTATCTAAACATCTCACTTCGTATACGCTTTCATTTCTTGTGTAATACAAATCAAAAATTCTTGGGGAATATATTTTTTCGCTTACTTCTATAAAAGTTTATTTAATCGTTATGAAAATATAACTAAATTATTTTATAAAAGACCTTAGAAAAAAATCTGAAAATTATAAATCATTTCAATAAATCCCTTGTTATTTACCGCAATACAACAATAAATTATTTTAAGAGATTATATCGTAGTCATTTTTCCTGTATGAATAATCTAAACTTATTCACAAAACAATAACACCTAAAACATAGACATTTAAGCGCTATTGTTTTTGATTACTATAAACTATTAAATTCTCACACGAGTAATGATTGATCATTTGACTAGAACACTATTAACCGTTCGCTTCCACCCTTGATACCATTCGTTTCTTAAATCGATTGCTATCATAGGTTCGAATAACTCATTCTCCAGATTCAATTTCCTTATTTCATCAAGAGAATTCCAGATTCCGATACCTAATCCTGCTAGATAAACTGAACCCATTGAAGATAATTCAGATACATTAGAAGCAATCACATTGGCACCTAGCATATCTGCCTGAAACTGCATGAGAAAGCTGTTTGCTGTTGCTCCTCCATCAACTTTTAACTCTTTTATGTTAATAGAGGATTCTGTTTCCATTAGTTCAATGGCATCTTTAACCTGGTATGCGATGCTTTCTACAGCTGCGCGCACAATATGTGCTTTTCCTGTATTTCTGCTCATCCCCATAATGGCAGCGCGTGCATACGAGTTCCAGTAAGGTGCACCTAAGCCAACAAACGCCGGTATAAAATAAACTCCTTGATTATCTGAAAGAGAACGAACAAATGTCTCAACTTCACTTAGGTCCGTTATTAATTCTAGTTCTTCTATCAACCATTTGATGGTATCACCTGTACTATGAATAATGCCCTCAAGTGCATAGCTAACTTCTCCGTTTATTCCCCATGCAATTGATGTAACTAATCCATTTTCTGCACGGACCATTTCACCAGTGTGCATTAATACAGAAGTACCTGTTCCATATGTTGCTTTAGCCATTCCCTTTTCAAAACACTTTTGACCAAATAGAGCACCTTGAGAATCCCCAATTACTCCTGAAATAGGTAGCTTGGATAATAGAATCTCTTTATCTTCAGTTTCACCAAAAATGTCATTAGAATCCTTTACTTCTGGTAACATAGACTTTGGAATAGTAAACAATTCAAGTAATTCATGGTCCCATTCAAGAGAATGAATATTAAACAAAAGTGTTCTACTTGCATTTGTATAGTCTGTAGCATGGACTTTACCACCTGTTAATTTCCAGATAAGCCAGCTATCGATCGTACCAAGTAAAAGCTTACCGTCCCCCGCTCTTTCTTTTACACCATCTATATTATCCATGATCCATTTGACCTTTGAAGCCGAAAAATATGGATCAAGAGTTAAACCTGTTTTCGACTTAATTTTTGATTCATATCCATATTCTTTCAGTTGCTTGCACATATCTGATGTTCGTCTGCATTGCCAAACGATTGCATTATGAACAGGAAGTCCTGTTTCTTTATCCCATACGACAATAGTTTCTCGCTGATTTGTAATCGCTAAAACCTTTAATTCAATTGTAGAAATTGCTGCAGACTCAACAATCCCATTTATTAAAAATTTCACATTTTCATAGATTTCAATAGGATCATGCTCTACCCAGCCAGGCTGTGGATAATATTGCTTATGACTTGCTGATTTTTTATGTGTGATCGTGCCATTGGAATCAACTAGCAGAGCCTTTGTTCCTGATGTACTTTGATCAATAGCAAGAATATAGTCTGTTGTCATCATTTCCACACCTCTATTAGTTAGCAGCTAACAGTTGTCCCGCTACTTTTTTCACATTTTCAACACTTAGTCCGTAATGGTCAAATACTTGACCTGTCGTTCCGGCAATTGCTGGTTCATCAGGGATACCAAGAATTTTCATTGGTACAGGATGATTTTGAGTTACAACTTCAGCTACTGCTGCACCTAAGCCACCATAAATACTATGTTCTTCAATTGTGATAATCTTACCGGTTTCCATTGCTGCTTTGATGATCGCTACCTCATCTAAAGGTTTGATCGTATGAATATTAATGACTCGACAATTAATCCCATCTTGCTCTAATGCTTCGGCAGTATCTAAAGCGATGCGAACCGTTTCACCGCTAGCAACTATAGTTAAATCGGTACCTTCTTTCATCGTGACGGCCTTTCCGATTTCAAATTCATAGTCATCTGAAAGATAGGAATCTTCGACTGGATTACGTCCAATTCGAACATAAACCGGTCGGTCATAGTCAACTAACGCTTCAATCATTTTTTTCGCTTCATGGCGATCTGCGGGCATCATGACATCTAAACCTGGAATGGCTCTAGTGACTGCTAAATCCTGTACAGAGTGATGTGACATTCCTAGTGCACCATAACTCACACCACCACTAACACCAATTAATTTTACATTTGTTTGGGAGTAGGCAACATCAACCTTAATTTGTTCAATACTTCTCATACTTAAGAAACATGCTGGTGAGGCAACAAATGGTTTTTTCCCAGCATGGGCTAGACCTGAAGCCATTCCCACAATGTTTTGTTCTGCAATTCCAACTTCAACAATTTGATCTGGTAGTTCTTTGCCGAATTGTACCATAGACGCAGATCCCCTAGAATCGCTTGTAAGAACTAATATATCTTTATCCTTTTTTCCTAACTCTAACAAAGTATCACTGATGACCTGTCGATTGGCTACCTTATTGGTACTAGTAGTTTTTAAAGCAACATTTCTCATACTAAAACCTCCAATTGTTGTGAAAGTTCTTCCATAGCTAAATCGTACTCTTCTTTCGTTGGAACACGATGATGCCATGCCCCTACATTTTCAGCAAATGAAATCCCTTTCCCTTTCACTGTGTTTGCAACGATCATTGTCGGCTTCCCCACCACTTTAGGCGTATTTGAGAATACTTCCACTAGTTGCTCTACATCATTACCATCTACTTCTACAACTTCCCAACCAAAGCTTCTCCACTTATCTCCCAGCGGTTCTAGTCCCATGACATCTTCCGTGCTACCTGTAATTTGTAATTTATTCCGATCAATGATGGCTACTAGATTATCAAGCTTGTATTGCGAGGCAGCCATGGCACCTTCCCATACAGAGCCTTCAGCTTGCTCTCCATCACCCATTAATGTGTATACTTTATAAGACTTTCCATCCAGTTTCGCTGCTAAAGCCATTCCAACAGCAATTGGTAGTCCATGACCTAAAGCACCCGTATTCATTTCTACACCTGGCACTTTATTATTTGGATGTCCTATTAATCTAGTTCCAAATTGAGAAAACGTTTTTAACTCTTCCTTAGGAAAAAAGCCTTTATCCGCTAATATTGCCCAATAGGATTCAACTGAATGTCCTTTACTTTGTACATAACGATCACGTTCATCCCAATTTGGGTTGTTTGGATCAATATTCATGATTTTATAGTATAAAACCGTTAGGATATCTGTATTTGATAACGAGCCACCGGTATGTCCTGTTTTTGCTTCATAGATCATTGTTAATAATTCCATTCGTATTTCAGCTGCTTTTCTTTTTAAAAAGGTGATTTCTGCCATGGGTAAACCCTCCTACTTTGATTATTTATTAAGATCGCTTCCTCGCAACCATGCTTTTATTTCTTCAACTGTTGGATCTACTGGATCTGGTGTTAAACCAGGAATATATTCACAAGCTTCAAAAAGAACTGGGATAACGTTCGCATGTATACCAACTGAATGGTGAATATATGGACCTTTCACTAACGTTTCTTCCCATAATGGCCAATCGTTTACTTCCACCCAGACGTATGAGCCTCTAGTAAACGGTCCTTCGATACCTTTTGCTTTGCCAAGGAATATTGAATATTCACCATGGTCTCCATCAAACCGAGCAAGTGTCATATCCCCACCTTTAATTTGTCCTTCATGAGTACCTGGCGAGTGATCATCAAATAAGAAATGTTTATTTAACTTCGGCTTTTCTTCAACACTTAACGACACTGGGAAGTTACCGCAATGGAATAATAATTCACCATTAGGATTTTCAGGATGTCTAATTGTAATATCTGCAAAGAAAGTAGGCTCTGTATTTAAGGTTGCTGCTTGAACCATGATCGATGTAATGGCACCATGAATATCTGTTTCACATGTGACAGGGATTTGCTCATCTGTTAAAATAGCATTTGCTAAACATGGCATAATTCCAATAATGTCTTGTAATGTAGACCAACATTGAATCGCTATCGCAGTACTTCTTGTATCTGTTGCCAATTGCTTCATGGCAACTTTTAATGACGCTATTCGACGAACATCATTTTCTGTGACTGCACTCCAATCAAGCTTTTCTTTAATGTAGTTCATCGCCTCATCTAATTCTGGACTATCCGTTTTTTCGATTTTTAATGTTGCTTTTTTCAACTCATCAAGCGTGATCGGGTGAATTTGAATTCCGAAGGTCTCTAACAATTCACCTTCATTACAGATAACTGACCAAAAATCGGATGGTCTTGTTGAAATTTGTAAGATTCGTAGATTCGTAAAGTGTTTTACGACATTTGCTGCACCTATAAAGTTCTTAAATCCTCTTTCAAAAATTGGGTCATCTACTCGACAATTTGTAATATAGGTGAACTTAACATTAAATCTTCTTAACACTTTACCTGTTGCAAAAATTCCACATTGTGTATCACGTAGACGCATTCCATCCTCTAGTGGTGCTTCATCTCTTGGTCCCCAAAGTAATACTGGCTTTCCAATTGCCTTAGCTATTCGTGCAACAACATCTTCTGTCCCAAAGTTACAATGAGGGAAGAACAATGCATCGACTTCAGCATCTCTAAATCGTTTAATAATGGCTGATTCTTCATGTCGCTCATGTAACAAACCTTCCTCGTTTATCCCTTCCAAATCAACGATATCAATATCCATTCCAAAGCTTTCCATCTTTTCTCTAATTAAATTTTTGTATTTTAATGCATCCTCTTTACTAAATGTAAACCTACGTGTTGGCGCATATCCTAGTTTTAACTTTTCCATTTCCCCAAACCTCCTGGTCATTTAAACAAACTATTATTCCGAATAGTAATCTGACAATCTTTCTAAATTTGTAATTTATTAAAAATCATTAATCGTGATACTGAAGGATCCTCATCACCTTTAAATTTAGTTTATTTTTTTCTAGTATTTAGCAAGATTGACTAAAATAAAGCGCATTCAAATATAATTAGGTGTTTATACACCACCATTTAGTCGTACACTTTATATTTATACTAAACTTATTTAGTGATTATTACTTCCTTGACTGTATAATAGCAACAATAAATTTATCAGTCAATATTTTATATAGAAAAATTTAGTTATATTTTAGTTGTTTTATAAATTCATTTAAGTAATATCATTCACTTTCATACTATGCATTTATATACATATCCTAATATACGGCTATTTATATTAGATTTTTTTTCGTCTATCGAACTAAACTACAACTAAATGAATTTTATTTATGATATAATTGATTTAATTTCGTTTATATAAATAAATAAAATAATTTTGTATAAGTAGGTGCAGTCATTTCATGAAAATAGATGATATCGCTAAACTCGCGAACGTTTCCAAATCTGCTGTCTCATTAGCGCTAAATGGAAAAAATGGAGTAAGTCAAGAAACACGTGAAAAAATTTTAAGAATAGCCCAGGAACATGGATATATCCCTCGCCCTATTGTTAAAGCAGACCAATATTTTCAATCAAATTCAAAACTATTAAGGTTTGTTGCCTGTACAAATGAAGGGATTGTTACCGAACAATATGAATCACTTCCGTTTTTTATGGAACTAATTAACAATATTGATAAACAAATTGGTTCTAGTGGTTACTCGCTTATGGTTTCATCGATCAATATCGAAAATCTTCAAGATGAAATATCTAGGCTTGAAAAAGAACAAAAATCTGCTGGTATCTTATTATTAGGTACGAACTTAACACCCGAACAAATTAAACTTGTCTCATCTATTCAGCCCAATTTGGTTGTATTAGATACTTGTTTTGAAACATTAGATGTTAACTTTGTTGTAATGAATAATGTTTATGGAGCATATCAGGCAGGTAAATATTTAGTCGAGTTAGGTCATGAAAATATTGGGTATGTGGAATCACAAACAAGAATGTATAATTTTGATATGAGGAAAAAGGGGTTTATACAAGCAATTACTGAGAGTGGTGTAAAAATAGCTGAAAAAAACTATTTTTCAGTAAACCCTACTGTAATTTCTTCTCAAGAAGAATTTAAAGATAAAATAAAAGATCGTCTTAATCACCTTCCAACTGCACTATTTTGCGAAGCCGATTACATGGCAATTAGTGTAATAAAATCATTAACTGAATTAGGCCTTAATGTTCCGAAGGATATCTCAATTATTGGTTTTGATAATATCTTTGAATCACAGGTTATCACCCCGGAACTTACTACAATACATGTAAAAAAAGATAAAATTGCTTTATTAGCAGTTGAAAAACTTATTAGAGAAATTGATAACAAGGAAGTTGAAAAGATAAAACTTTTTGTCGATACTGAGTTGATAATAAGAAAATCATGTAAGGCCACAAAGTAAACACAGGTAATTATCTCTTGATCAATAAGCAAAAATATAAAAGTGATTTTTCGTTTTTTACTTTCTCAAAACACTAATGCTAAATTCTATAATGTAAAATAGAAAAAGCGCAAGGTAAGGAGTACGCTCCATTACTTTGCGCTTTTTATTAGGAAATCAACCATATAAATATGTTTTATACTGATTTTACATTATCCCCATTTAATTTCCCCTCATTCGAAATGGGCAAAGTAATAACCTTTCCACCTATTTGGACATGAATCGTATCTTTAAAAATTGCTTTTACTATGCCTTTCAAAGAAATTGTTGAATCAACAGTGATTGGATGATTAGTTTCTGCTGTCATCTACTTTCACACCTTTCTAGCTAGTTTTTAATAAGTTGATAGTTTTTGTGGGAAACAACTGTTAGTGGTGTTTCAACATTTATTCCTTCTGCATCAGATTTGCTTATTGTTACGATGACACTTGCCTCTCTTACTTTAAAGACTTCACCGATTATAACCAATCCGTTGCGTTCAAAGAGGACTTTATCTCCTTCTTTAGCTAGATGATTAGTTGTCATTTTTACTTTACACTCCATTTTTATATTTAATTAAAACCAGTTTAATAAGAAATGAAATTTTAATGAAGGAAGTAGGAAAATACTAGTCTAGTAATAACTAACCACGATACTCTTTTTTTCCTCCATTTTTAAATATGTCCTATCCTTTTTATCGCTTTTATTGAATTATAGTTCAAGTATTACATCTCGATATTGCTGTGTCAATAAATATGAACCCAAGTTCACATTTTGGTTTTTTATGTTATGATAATGCTGAGGTGATACTATGTCAGAGCATGAAGATGAACAACTAGTTGGGGAATATCCTTCTTTACCAAAACAAAAACGATCCCAGCAAAAAAGAGATGCGTTACTTGAAAGTGGCCGTGCTTTGTTTATTGAGAAAGGATACGAGCAAACCAATGCTAAGGAGATCGCATCACATGCCGGGGTGGCAACAGGAACATTTTACAGATATTTCACAGATAAACGGCAACTTATGATGTCTCTTTTGGAGGATCAATTGGAAAAGCTGCTTCCACCTGAACCAAACTGGACTAATGTTGATCCAGAATCATTTTTTGCAACACTTTTAGAACAACATTACAAACGACTTAATCGACTAGGATTGCATCGAGTATTACCTGAATTATTGTTAAAGGATTCTCAATTAGCAGAAGTTGTAGCTGAGGCTAGAAATAAAATACATGCAAGAATTCTTATGAGTTTAAAGAATGCTAGAGAACAAGGAATTATATGGGATGATTTAGATTTGGATACAGTATCCTGGTCTATTATGGTGTTATCAGATAAAATCCCAGAAAAGATGACAGAATGTGGTAACCAAGTAGACTACTGTGAACTAGCTAAAGTGATATGCCGTTTGGTGTTTCCTCCAGACGTCTTACAACAGTTGAAATTGAACATAAAATAGACAAGCATACGATGAAAGGACTAGAGCTATTGAATACAGAGCATATTGATCTTAACGAGATAAAGAAAATGAAAGTTGAAATGACTAGGTTCATGATGGCCTATAAGTTTGCTTTAGATGAAATGAATACAAAAATTAATATTTTGAAGGATGAGTTTAATTATATTCACGATTATAATCCAATAGAACATATAAAATCCCGATTAAAATCACCTGAAAGTATTTTTAAAAAGGTTGTTAAAAAGGAATGTTCTTTTTCCTTCAACTCAATAAAAGAATCAATAAGAGACATTGCAGGAATTAGAATTTCTGTATCATTTATTTCGGATATATATGAGTTGAGTAAAATGCTTGAAAGCCAAAAGGATATTAGGGTAATTGAACGGAAGGACTATATTAAGAATCCTAAACCTAATGGATATCAAAGCCTTCACCTCATCTTAGAAATTCCAATATTTATGTCTGACCGTGAGGATTTGGTCTACGTAGAAGTCCAAATTCGGACAATTGCAATGGATTTTTGGGCAAGCTTAGAACATAAAATCTACTACAAATACAATAAGGAAGTACCAAATAGACTCGTACAAGAGCTAAAAGAAGCTGCTTTAACTGCCACTGCATTAGATAAAAAGATGGAGCGACTAAATAAAGAAATAACAGCTTATAAAGAAACAACAGCAGTTATTGAAAATGAAGAGATGCTGCTGAAAATAAATAAAGATCAGTTTTATCTCCCTATGAACTTAATAAAATCCTTTATTCAGAATAATAAATAATGTTGAATGCAAAAAAACGTAAAGCCAGGCCGCCCCTTGCTTTACGCTTTTTACTTTTAAAATTGACCGGCACTATTTAATCGCCTCATCGTTTATTTGTAGATGTTCAAAATATTTTGAACGATAATTTTTACCCCATTCATACATAGCTTCAAGAATTGGCATTAACGTTTGCCCTTGTTCTGTCAGAGAATACTCTACCTTTGGAGGAACAACAGGATAAACTTCACGATGTATGATAAAATCTTCCTCAAGTTCTCGTAATTGATTGACTAGCATTCTCTGGGTTATGCCAGGGATTAACGCTTTTAATTCACTAAAACGAAGTGTACCATCTTTCCCTAAATGCCACATAATTAACATCTTCCATTTACCGCCAATTACATTTAATGTCAATTCTTTTTCACAATTAAATATTTTTTCATCAAAACGACTCATAACCATCACCTCACCCCTTATTATAGCCCATAGTATACTTTTAGACACTATATGTATTTAAAGTGCGTACTATTATTCCTAATCATTTTAAATGATAATTGTAGCTAAGCACGAACTATAACACTTTAGGAGGAATTATTATGGAACTACAATTGGCATTGGATCTAGTAAATATTGAAGAAGCAAAACAAGTGGTACGCGAGGTTCAGGAACATATTGATATCGTGGAAATCGGTACTCCTGTTGTAATTAATGAAGGACTTAGAGCGGTAAAAGAAATCAAAGAAGCTTTCCCTTCGTTAACTGTTTTAGCAGATTTAAAAGTGATGGATGCTGGTGGATATGAAGTGATGAAAGCCTCTGAAGCAGGTGCAGGGATCGTTACTATTCTTGGAGCAACAGATGATGCAACGATTAAAGGTGCTGTAGAAGAAGGAAAGAAACAAGGAACAAAAATACTGGTCGATATGATCAATGTAAAAGATATTGAACAACGTGCTAAAGAAGTTGATGAACTAGGTGTAGACTATATTTGCGTTCATACTGGCTATGACCTTCAAGCAGCAGGTGAAAATTCATTTGAACAACTAAGAAAGATTAAACGTGTTGTCAAACATGCAAAAACAGCTGTTGCTGGTGGAATCAAATTAGAAACACTTCCAGAAGTGATTTCTGTTCAGCCAGACCTAGTTATCGTAGGTGGTGGAATTACTAGTCAAGAAGATAAAAAGGGCGTTGCTGCACAGATGCAGAAATTAGTGAAGCAAAAAGCACTTGTTTAAGGTTAGGTTATAAATTCATGGAAACATCTTACTATTTATCAAGAGTGATCGACGAGTTAAATCATTCAACCAATCAAATTTCAGATGCAGAGTCTGAAAGCTTAGTTAATATGATGACAACTTCATCAAAAGTCTTTGTTGCAGGTGCTGGTAGGTCAGGCCTTATAGCGAAATCCTTTGCTATGCGAATGATGCACATGGGGATCAACTCATATGTCATAGGCGAAACGGTTACTCCAAATGTTGAACAAAATGATTTGCTTCTAATTAGTTCAGGTTCTGGCGAAACGAAAAGTTTAGTTTCAATGGCTGAAAAAGCAAAAAGTCTTGGAGCTAAAGTAGCGATCGTTACAATTATACCTGAATCAACAATTGGCAAACTAGCAGATATAACTGTGAAGCTACCAGGTTCACCTAAAGATAAAGAAACAAGTCAATATAAGACAATACAGCCGATGGCATCTTTATTCGAACAAACATTGTTAGTATTCTATGATGCCCTAATCTTAAGATATATGGAGAAAAAGTCATTAAACTCTGACTCTATGTTTAGTAGGCACGCGAATTTAGAATAATTTTATTGAATTCTTCAAAATCTCGAGTAAAAAGAGACTTTTGGAGATTTTTTCTTTTTAAGAGAATCATTCATCCCAAGCGTAAAATGTTTCTTTTAAAGTTAGGCTTAACCATATGAAACTCATTTGTATGATCTTGCGTCTTATATAGTAATACGGAAACAAATCATAACCCTGCTATCTAAGTTAACACTTACTCCTTCCGTGTAAATCAACACAAATATTGGAGGATTATCATGAAGAACAATAAGTTTAAGCTGTTAAAAATTGCAGTTTTAACATTAGGTTTAGCTACTGCAGCTACTTTTGGACATACTCAAGCAGATGCCTCAACTATCTATGAAATTAAAAAGGGCGATACGTTATATAGTCTTGCTAAAGCAAGTCATCTATCAGTTTCACAATTCATGCTAGTAAATAATCTTACTTCTACAACCATTACGCTTGGCGAAAAGCTTATCATTCCAACTACGATTACAATTAAAAAAGGCGACACGTTATACAGCCTTGCAAAGAAATATGATACAACTGTCTCACAACTAAAACATATAAATCAGCTTACTTCTAATACGATCTACACTGGTGAAAAACTAATCATTCCTACAAATGTTATTGTTAAAAAAGGGGATACACTTTATCGCATTGCAAAGAATTACGGACTTACTGTTAGTGAGTTAAAGGAAATAAACAGTTTAACCTCAAACACTATTTTTATCGGCCAAAAACTGATCGTGGCTAAGAATGGAAAAATGGAGTCTGTTGATGAAAAATATGATGCTTCAAAAGTAAGCGTAGAAGTAACAGTTAAAGATGGCTTTACTTTTGACGCTGAAGAACCAAGAAGGTTCATTGTCCAATACACAAAAAATGATTCCTATTTTTCAAGAATTGAAGTATTAGATGCAAAAGCGAACATGGTTGATGTTAAGGAAAATTCAATTGCCTATTTAAAAGGAAACAAGATAACTGAATACTCAACTAAACGGATTAGTCACCCATTTTATCAAGATGCCGAATTTTTTCTCCATGGAACAAATAGCAAAACACAGACAAATATTGTCGTGAAAGAGATTGATGGAAAATTAATCAGGTTTACGATCCATTACTTGAACGAGGAAGCATCTGAAGGAATTACCCCATATATAATTGATATCTTGAATACGACAAAGGTAAAGTAAATTCATTTGCTGTCAACTAAAATTGACCGACCTACTCATATATCCACCCTAGATAAATCACAGAATATGAATGATCCATATTATATGAGCCTAAGCCTTGTTAAATCAGGCTTAGGCTCATTATATGATTCGTCTAATCTAAAAACCTTATTATTCTAGATTCGTATGATAAACTTCCATTGCTTCTTCTGAGACTGAAAGCTTCTCTTTTAATTTTACGACAATTAGCTCAAATAGCAGTAGCTGTGCCTGCTCAAATAAAGCCCCCATCGGTTGAGGTGATGTCCGTTTTTGAATATCATCTTTCATAGTTTGTGCTTCAATGTGAACAAGATGATCTACATATTGCAATAACGGTGATTCGTCAGATGCTGTCATAAAAACGACTCTTGCATTCTCTGCCTTTACGATTTTCAAAAGGGCTTCAACAGTTGATAAATAACCAGTTCCAGAACTTGAAATAAACAAATCACCAGTTTGTATTCTTTGTGTTGTGACATCCCCAACAACGTGTACATCTAATCCTAAATGCATCAACCGCATCGCAAATGCTTGAAGCATCAATCTTTCTCTTCCAAGTCCATATAAAAATATTTTACGAGCCTGAGAAATTTCGTCAATAAACCCTTGAATATCTTCATCTTTAATCGATGAAAATGCAGTCTTTAATTCTTCTAGCATCAAAGATTTTAGTTGTTCCATTATTTTTCCCTCCCTATATAGCCTTTAGTGCTCAAAGCTGTTTTCCAATAATCGACGCTCTCTTTAATTTCTTTTAAAACAAGATTATCATCTTGTTCGAAAGGATGACCAATTTCTAGCAGGAGAATAACTTCATCTTTTTTAGTCTTTTCAAGGGAATCAAATAATTTAGTTGGATTAATTGTACCAATTCTATTTTTTTGTTCTGTAAATGCCCAATGGCGGTCTAAGCGACCATCGGTTTGTTGCAGGTGAATTATTGGAATATGATCATAAAGTGATTCGATCCATTGATATGGATTACTGTCTTCTGTGCTAAGAATAGGGTTTGTCGTATGCCCAACATCAAAACAAAGCGAAAATGTTGCTGCTTCCTCCCCTGCTAGATCATTTATTTTTTCAATAAAAGCTTTAGTATCTTTAATTGTTATCGATCCTTCTCGTTCTACTGGTGTTGCTTCCCAATAAAAATCCTTCACACCATATTTTTTTGCTTTTTTTAATAGATTGATTAATAACTTTTCCGCATTAGCTTGAATGATGCTATTTTTATTGTTTTTATTTAAGAAAGTAGAAATATCCATTCCACCAAATGGACCTCCAGTTGCGTTACACCCTAGTCTTTGTGTGACAGCAAATGCCTTTTCAAACCAATCAATGCCATCTAACCTTCCTTCTAGTAGTGGATGATAAAGTAGATTGTGTGAATAAATTGATAGTCCTGTAAAAGTCGAATGAAGAGTTACATTATATTTATCACATTCATAACGTACGAGATCACAATATTTATTAATAAAATCGTTTGTTGATCTCGGATCTATTTGGTCAAAAGAAAATTGGATAATATCCAAACCTAGTTCCTCTTTTACTAATCGAACCCAGTCCACCGGATGAGCCCAACGTTTAATTGTAAATCCAGTTGAAATCCCCAATTTTACGTTCATTTTTCACCGCCTATTTCTTGTTAGTAAACTTTTCTGCTGCCTTTAATTTTTCAACAACTTGATCATACTCTTGAAAGTTTGTAAAAGATTGAAGAGAGTAGTGGATTTTATCTGGAGCAGCTTCTTGCACTTTTTTCAAAAATGCTTGATGACAAATAATTAAATCAACGTTAGAGTCAATATCCTGAAGCGATGTATTATTTACGTCAATTTCTAAGTCAGCAAGTTTTAGCTTTTTTCTTAGCATTGCAGCCCCCATTGAACTTGATCCCATACCTGCTTCACAAACAAATAAAACCCTTTTAATTGGTTTTTGAGAATCAATTGCTTCAATCTCATTTATTTTCAATTCCGATTTTTTAATCTCGATTGTATGTTTGACTTTAGAAAAATGGTCGATATTTTGTAATGTATTAATCGTGGCCATTTGTGTTTCAAACTCTTGATCTATCGAACTAAGCGAAGAACGACCTAAAATTACATATGATAACAGAAATGATACAATAGCTGAAATAAATATTCCGATGATTATACCTGGTATATCAGATCTCGGGCTCATCCCAATAATTGTAACGATACTGCCTGGAGAAGGAATGGATACTAATCCAACATTAAACTTTTGGAAAACCAAATTCCCTGATATCCCACCTCCTATTACAGCAAAAAGCAACTTCCAATTTTGTAATACATATGGAAAATAGATTTCATGAATTCCACCTATTGATTGTATAGCCATCGAAAGCTTAATTGACTTTCTTTTCCCGCGAACAGCCCTGAAAAAATACGCTAATAAAACGCCAAAACCAGGACCTGGATTTGACTCCATTAGGAAAAAAATAGACTTTCCAAGCTCCTTTGCTTGCTGGATTCCTAAAGGAGTTAAAACCCCATAATTAATGACATTGTTAAAGAAAAACACTTTTGCTGGTTCTATAATTACTGCAGTTAACGGTAACCATTCGGAATAAATAAGCGATTGTACCATGCTATTTATAAATTTTATTCCTGCTGACAATGTTTGCCCTACATATAAGAAGCAAATGATTGTTAAAAAAACACCGACAATTCCAGTTATTACATTTGAAATTAATAATTCGTAACCGATTGGTATTCTATCTTTTAATTGTCGTTCAATTCTATTTACGACAAAACCAGTAAATGGACCAATTATCATGGCACCGATAATAATTGGTACAGAACTAGCCAATGTTAATCCGTATACAACTAAAGCAGCAACAACAGCACCACGTCCACCGCCTATTAACCTACCACCTGAATAGGCTAATAGAATAGGTAATAGTGTCTCATAAATTGGGTTAACAAGAAGTAGTATTCTGTCATTATAAAAATAACCATAAATTCCGAATAACTCGTGAATAACCCCAACTGCAATAATGACTGCAATGTTTTGGTAAATGATCGCACTGAGTAATTGTCCAAATTTCCTCATTTAGTGCTAGGCTCCTTTAATAAGGCTTTTACTTTTGTGAAAAAAGCATTTGATAAAAGAGACTCCACTTCAGTTTTAATTTCTTCCTCTGTCCCTTTCAAAAGTACATGAAGGAATGGCTCTTCTATTAAATTAGCACTTATCACACTAATCATTTCTATATGTTCTTTCGGGGCATCAACAGGTGCAGCTAACAATAACAAAGATTGAATTTCAAATCCATCCCAAATGGTTGAACCATTAAAATGAAAAACTGCAAGAAGTAGTTCACTCACACCAGATGTTTTTGCGTGGACCATCGCTAGATTATCTAAGACAAATGTACCCTGCTTTTCTCTCCTATCTAAATCAAGCAAGACTTGTTTTGGTTTTACTACGATTGAAGTATTACTTAATAGCTCTGTTACGTTTTTCAAGTTGGCGGAACTCGCTGGTAATTCGAAAACAGTGAGATTCCTCAAGATTTGGACCATTCCTTCTCCATACCTTGCCGATCCTACCATCGATAATGTATTCGGTTCTGTATTTTCCTTGGGTACTTCTTCATTTTTTATTGCAAACGATCCTAATTTGTTATAAATCAGATTGATCTCATCGTCACTCAAGAACGGAGAGACTAAGATATAATTATCAGGATGCAAAAATGGTAATGAAACAGTAGAAATAATGACCTGATCAATTAAGCGATTGTTGATCTTATCTTTTAATTCAGTTAATGATAATATGGAATCAATTTGGAGATTAGCTATCTCCTTTTCCACTTTAGATGCTAAATAAGTAGATGTTCCCATTCCACTAGCGCAAACAATTACTGCTTTATAGATATGTTTTGTATGTTCTTTCATCCGAATGGCTGATGCACCAATGTGAACTGCTTAATAACCAATTTCGTCTTCAGGTATTTCTTTTCCTATCTTTGTAGATATCGTAACCCCTGCCTTTTGACAAGCTGAAAAAATATCAGGATAGCGTTGTTTAATATCTTTCAACATTGGATTATGAATTTGCAAGCCTAATTTTAATCGATTTACAGAGGGAACTAGGTGTGCCAGCAATCCTTCAAAAAGGGATAAGTCTTCTTTAAGTGAAATTGAAAGCTCTTTTTCAGCAGCATGAATAAAGCTTTGCGTTAAATCATACCATTCAATGTCGTTATCACTGTTAAAGGTTGAAGAATTATATTGTTGAGAAAAATTAGCCCCAAACAAATGGAGAGTAATATAACTAATTTCATTTTTAGGAATCGAAATATGTAAGATTCTCTCTAATTTTTGGACAATTTGTTTTGCTACGATATACTCTTCCATTGTTTCAATCTCAGGTAATATATTTTCATCTTCACTAACATAATTAACTTGATGATTAATTCTTTCCATCGCTAATATAAGATGTACAATTAAATTGACATAACTTCGGTCAGACAACTCAATAACAGTTTGAGAGTCAAGAACTTCTTTTACAGCATGTTCTACCTTTAAAATATTAGAAGTTTCTACAAATTTTCGTAATCGCTTACAAACTGATTGATTAAGTTGACTGCTTTCAATTGTTTTTTCCTCCTGTTCTGAAAGTTGAAATAACTCAAACCACTCTTCAAAGGTTATATCTTTATGAAGCAGTTTAGATAACGCAGATCTTTTGTCATTTTCTAGTCCATCAATCAAAACACCAAAACCTGCTTTTCGAATAATCGTTAAATTATTTTGCTTACACGTAGATTCTAGCTTATCTAAATCGTTACTAATAGTGGCTTCAGTTACTCCATATTTATTACTCAACAAGAAATACTTAATGGGTTCAGTGGCAATAAGTAAGTCAAATAACATACCCTCTTGTCTTTCCTCAGGGGAATAAATTTGGAATGTATTTGCCTTTAACATTGTTTTATCAAGCAAAGCTTTGTCTTCAAGATTACCATCAATCATAATACCAGAGCCCATCTTACTTACAACTTTCAAATTAAAATCTTCTAAGATTGATTTTAAAGCGGAAACTTCCCTCTGGATCGTTCGTGTACTTAATTTTAATTGGGTAGATATTTGTTTATAGGAAACAGGTGTAGTTGTAAATAATAGTGTCCGTAGTAATGATTCCTGTCTTGAGCTAAGTAATTGAATTTTACTCATTCTATCTCCCCGTTTCATAGAATTTTAAGTTTTTAGAATATTATTTATGCCCTATTATATATTAAACTTAAAATCTATGAAAACAGGAATATTAATAGATTAATTAAATGGATAGACTAACACTTTACACTCACTAGTACTTTTTGGTTGTGATATCCCCTCTTATTTGTTTATTAATCCCCTATACTTTTCGATTCTTTTCCGTGCATTTGACTTTACTCTTCAATAATCCCATTTGGATAAACGATTACTTTTAAACTCGCTTTTTTATTTAAACGTGCTCTGTCCATTGCTGCCTTTGTTTCTTCTAAGGAATAACGATCTGTAATCAAGGATTTTAAATCAGTCGATTTTGATTGTAAAAACTCAATTCCTTTAGGGTATGTGTTTGAATAGCGGAAAACACCAAAAATATCAAGCTCATTGTCTGCTATTAATGGAACATTAAGACCGATTTCATCTTGTGGGGGAAGTCCGACAATTGCCATTTTCCCACCGCGTTTGACAGCTTGAAGAGCTGATTTTAATGCCTTAGGATTACCCGCCGTTTCAAATGCAACGTCAACCCCTTTTCCGTTTGTAATGTTAAAAATCTCTTCATTTGGATCGTTTTCTAATACATTGATTACATGAGTTGCCCCTAACTTTTTTGCAGCTTCTAGACGATTAGCTTCTAAATCTGTAACAATGATTTTTGAAGCTCCAAAGGCTTTAGCAGCTGCAATTGCAGTCAAACCAACAGGTCCCATCCCCATAATTGCTACAGTTGAACCAGGTTGTAGCTTTGAACGTGTGGCCGCATGTATACCTACTGAAAATGGTTCAACCAATGAAGCCTCTTCAAACGAAAGATCATCTGGAATAGGAAATAAAAAATCTTCACGATGTTTAATGTACTGCACAAATGCTCCATCTACAGGGGGAGTTGCTAAAAATTGAACATCTGGACAAAGATTATATCTGCCCTCTTTACAATAATCGCATCTACCACAAGTAATTCCTGGTTCAATAGCCACACGATCTCCGACTTTAACTTTTGTAACATTCTCACCGACCTCTGCTACAATTCCTGCGCATTCATGACCAAGAATAATTGGCTTTTCTACAACGTAACGACCAATTTTCCCATGTTCATAGTAATGAATGTCCGAACCGCAAACACCAACAGCCATTACCTTAACCAATACTTCCTCACCCTGAACCTTTGGAACTGCAACCTCTTGTATTTCAATATCAAATGGTTTATTCATTACAGCTGCTTTCATCACATTTGGTACTTCGATTTTTTCTATCGGTCTTTCTTTATTTTGAATACTCATATCCATTCTCCTTTTGATTATTCTATTTGACAGCTCCCATAGACAATCCTTTAACAAGGTATTTTCTTACTGCTAAACCAGCAATAACCATTGGTGTAATAATAACTGTTCCTGTTGCCATTGCTTGCCCCCACGCAATACCATTTTGCGTGATTAATAGAGAAGCTGCTACAGGCACTGTTTGTGTGTCATGTCCTGAAAACACAGAAGCAAACATAAAGTCATTCCAAGAAAACATTAAGCATAAAATACCTGTTGCAACCAAACCTGGTGCTACTGGTGGAAGGGCAATCCTCCAAAATGCTTGGAAACGACTGCACCCGTCAATCATTGCAGCCTCTTCTAATGCTTGAGGTACTTCTTTAAAGAAGACCATCATCATCCATAAAGCAAATGGTAGATTAAAAGTGGTATAGGCAAAAAGAAGACCTGGCATTGTACCAATTAAACCTAGCTTTGAAAACATTAAGTATAGCGGTAAAATAACAGCAGGAATTGGTGCCATACGAGTACTAATGATCCAGAAAGATAAGGCCTTTTCATTTTTAAAATTGCCTCTAGCTAAGGCAAACCCACCTAAAGTACCTAACACTAAAGAAATCATGGTTGAGAGTACTGATGCAATGACACTATTACTTAAAAAGCTAAAAAAGTTCCCTTCCTCTGAAAACATGAATTTAAATGTTTCAAAATTTGGCTTAAAGAAGAACTTAGGAGGCATCGAAAACATTCCTGCTTCGGTTTTTACTGATGACATGACCATCCAGACAATTGGGAGGAGTGCCCAAATTAATGCTAGTGTTACAATCGTATAAAGAAATGTATTCTTAACAGTTTTTTTGACATGATTTGGTACAGCCATGTTACTCGTCTCCTTTCGTCATGAAATTCACGAATTGTTTTCCTAAGAATATAATATGGTCGCAAACAACATCGTTAATCCTAATGCAGCTGCTGCACCAAAATCCTGGAATTTAAAGGCCACTTCCATTAAATAAAAACCTATTACTTTGGTAGAATCAGCAGGACCACCTTCTGTTGTGATTTTAATTGTATCGACAAAGCGGAGAATATCCATTGAACGGATAAGTAATGCAACTAAAATTGTTCTTGAAACAAGCGGGAACACGACTTTAATTAAACGTTGCATATAATTCGCACCATCAACTTGAGCAGCTTCAAGAGGTTCTTTTGGTAAGGATTGAAGCCCGGCTAATACAATCATGGTAATTAACGGAGTCCATTCCCAAACATCCATTAATATTACAGCTACTAATGCTGTTTTTACATCTCCTAAGATTTGGACATCAACACCTACAAGACTCAATAACCAAGCATAAAGTCCATATGTTGAATTCAAAAGGAAACGTCCTAATAAACCCGCTACAATCGGGGCAACAAAGATTGGAATCATCCACAATGTAACAACTAGATTCCTTCCTTTTGGTAACTCATAGATTGCTAAGGCAATTCCTACGCCAATCATAACTTCTAGTAATAATCCTACAACAGCGAAAATAAGTGTACGTCCCCATGATGCCCAAAACGTGTCATTGATTAGTACCTTCTTCCAGTTGGTAATTCCATTAAATGTAGGCTGATCTGACGAGATCATAAAGTCCATGAAACTGGCATAAATCAAATAAAGGAAAGGAAAAATACTGATAATAGCTAAAATAATTATCGACGGTAGAATCATCCAATGCTCTGTTTTGTATTTTTTTATGTTTAATAGATTAAGAAAAGAAGTTGACTTTTCCTTTTTATAGTTAGTTTGGGTGCTATCCTTCAATTTTGAATATTCTGCATTTGTTCTCATAAGCGTTTTCACTTCCTTTCTTTTAAGGAAAGATAGGAGAAATCCTCCTATCTTTCAGACATACATTAATTTCCTGTTGCTTGATTACTTTGTTTAGCAATTTCTTCAACTGTTTCCTCTGGAGTTTGTTGATCTGCTAACATTTTCGATAATTCAGTGAAAATAAATGTATCTATTTGTGGCCATTGAGGAACTTTAGGTCTCATGTACACATTTTCTTCTTCCCAAGCCTCTAAAGTAACTTTCATTGGTAATAAGTTTGGCATTTGTTTTGATTCTTCAGTACCAGCTTGCATACCTTTTTGTACCTCTTCAATTTCATATACAGAATGACGTGTTGGCGTTGAACCACCCACCTCTGATTTTAAGATCATATATTGTGCTTGAGGCGAGGTTGCCCAAACAAGGAATAACCATGCTGCTTTCTTTTCTTCATCAGTTCCATATTTGTTAATACCTATACCTGTTCCACCGTATGAATGTGCATGACGAACATCACCTTTTGGTAATGATGCCCACGCTACTTTTCCAACAACTTTGGATGAATCTGGGTTTTCGAACATAGATGAGAACTCATGCCATTCTGGTGCCATCGCAATATCACCAGCTGCAAAACCTTCTCCTAATCCAGACCAATCCCAAGAAGTACTTCCTGGTGCTGAAACATCAATGATTTTTTTATAAAGTTCAGCAGACTTTTTTGCAGCATCTGATGTCATTGCAGATTTTCCTGGATTTGATTTACCTACCGCCCCTAATTCTGTATCTTCGAAATAATCTCCACCATATGCAGCAAGGATATTACTATAGTCATTCATTAAGGAGTCATGTTGCTTTGCTTGGTGTCCTGCACCATATTTTACTTCAGTGATTTCACCAGCGGCTGCTTTTTCTGTTATCCACTTAGCAGCTTCATAATATTGTTCCCAAGTTAAATCAGGTCCTGGTGTCCAATCAAATCCTTTATCAGCCATAAATTCGTCTTTATATTTTTCAAATACGTCTTTACGATATGCTAATACCATTGTTGGATTGTCATATGGTAATGTGTAAAGAGCTTCCGTATCCCCCATGTATCCATTAACTTCTAATTGACTCGGGATGAAATCTTCTAAGCCGCCAGGGATAGCAGGCATTGTTTTCTCATCAATAAATGCATTTAAGTCTACAAAATGTTGTGAATGCTTTGCTAAGATTTGATATGGATCCGCATAGATCACATGATATTTTGCTGATTTTGCATTAAAATCAAGACTTGTTTTCTCAACTACTGTTCCTAAATCACTTTGTTCGATATTCACTTTAATTCCTGTTACATCTTCAAATAAATTGATGTTTGCAGCAAGAGCGGATGATGGCGGCGTGTTTTCAGTGATAACATTTAACTCAACTCCTTCAAACTGTTTCCAATCAAAACCTTCCGGAGCAGTAATTTTAGGTAAACCTTCAACCCATCCATCAAACGGTGCATCCACTTGTACTTCAGTGTTAATGTTTTCTGCATTTTTCGCCTTTGTATCAGATGGCTTTTGAGAATTAGTTGAAGATGTTGATGAACACGCTGTCAAAATCAGTGAAATAATTGCTAAAAATACAATCATTTTAAATAAAATATCCCTTTTCATTCCATATCCCCCTTAGAAATTTTTATGTATTTTGAATACGTTTTCATTATATGGTGATGTAAACAAACATTAAAGACAAAGATGTCATAGTTTTGTCACAATCAGAAAATGCCATTATTTTATCATAACAAATTTTCATTTATATATTATTAAAAATAGTATTTTTTGATTTAAATCATCAATTTTAAATATATTGATATATTTAAAATTGATGTAATAATCGAAGGATGTTTGATTTGTTTTCTATGTAAAGTTAATAAAGAACCTTTTCTAGTCATGAACAAAAGCGCAAGCGCCTTGATCAGCCTCGGGCAAATAAGATGATTTAGAATAGAAGGCGTTCTTTGCCTTCAATTCTAAATTAGCTTATGACCTCGAGGGGCTAGGCGCTGGAGCTGGATGTCGTGCGCTTATCCACAGTACAAGAATTTTATAATTTCCTTAGCAACAAAAAAAGGCTTAAACCCTATAAGTGGTTTAAGCCCTTTTCCTATTTATCTATTTGATAAAACTTCCTTCTCATACTTCTTCACATCTTCTAACCAAGTTTCTTTTACTGGAACACCCATTTGTTCACAGTAGTAATCCCAAATTGCTCCGAAAGGATATGTTTTGAACTCCTCAATTAGTGCTAATCTTTCAGTGAAGTTTCCTTCTTCTTGTAATTGTTTTAAATGATCATTCGGTACAAGCATAGCATTCAGTAAGGATTTAATCATATTACGAGTTCCGATTGTCCATGCTGCAACACGGTTAATACTTGCGTCAAAGAAGTCTAGACCGATCATGACTTTATCTAATGCATCATTACGAACGATTTCTAGAGCGATTTCCTTTAACTCATCATCTAGTGTGACAACATGATCACTGTCCCAACGAACTGGTCTTGATACATGTAGTGCTAGTTTGTCACTGTATAGAAGCATCGCAGAAATTTTATTTGATACCATTTCTGTTGGATGATAATGTCCAGTATCTAGAAGACATAGTTTGTTATTTTTCAAGGCATAGCCTAAATAAAATTCGTGTGAGCCGACAACATATGATTCAGAACCGATACCGAATAATTTACTTTCTACTGCATCGATATTATATTGTTCATCAATTTCTTCTGCAAAGATTTTATCTAAAGAATCCTTTAAACGTACTCTTGGTGTAAGACGATCACTTGGTACATCTTTATAGCCATCCGGAATCCAAATGTTTGTTAAAGTCGGTGTTCCTAATTCTTTCCCAAAGTATTCAGCAATTTTACGGCTTGCAATACAATGGTTAATCCAGAATTCTCTAATTTCTTTATCTGGATGTGATAAAGTTAGGCCATCAGCAGACTTTTCATGTGAAAATAACGTTGGGTTAAAATCAAGACCTAATCCGTTTTCTTTAGCCCAGTTTACCCAATTTTCAAAGTGCTTAGGTTCAAGCTTGTCTCTTTCTACTACTTCACCGTTTGTTTCAGCATAGATCGCATGTAAGTTCACACGGTGCGAACCCGGGATGAGTGTAAGAGCTTTTTCTAAATCACTTCTTAACTCTTCTGGTGTTCTAGCTTTACCAGGATAGTTTCCTGTTACATCAATTCCACCAGATAATTCACCTTTGTTTACTTCAAAACCACCAACATCATCACCTTGCCAGCAATGAATTGAGATTGGTACTTGTTTTAACTTTTCTAAAGCCTCATCAACATTGATGCCCCATTTTTCGTATTCTTTCTTTGCTAGTTCATAACTTTGTTTAACTGACATATTTCTCATCCTCTCACAAATGATTGTTTGTATGTTTTTACATCAAAAGAATTTTTAATAATCGTTCTAGCTTGTGAAATATCCTTAATTTCCCCAAGAGCCATAAGCTGGGCCACAATATTACCAATTGCAGTTGCTTCAATTGGCCCTGCAATAACCTCTTTATTGGTCACATCAGCAATGATTTGGTTTAACATTTCATTCTGACAGCCTCCACCAATAACATTTACCTTAGGGAATGTCTTTTCGAAAATTTCTTCTATTTCATTGATGGCATGTTTATAGCTGTCTACCAAACTTTCATACACACATTTTGCAATTTGCCCTGGTGTTTGTGGCACTTGTTGATTTGTTTCTTTACAGTAGTATTGAATTTCTTCAATCATATTTTCTGGTTTCAAGAAACGATCATCATCAACATTCACAATTGAGTTGAACTCTTTCTCTGCGCGAGCTAGGTCAACTAATTCAGCAAATGTATATTTGTCGTTGTAATTCCTTTTTACTTCCTGGATCATCCAAAGCCCCATGATATTTTTTAGAAAACGGAAACGATAGTCGATTCCACCTTCATTAGTAAAGTTGTATTCGAGAGCTTTAGGGACACAAATTGGGAAGCGATTTTCAACGCCAATTAATGACCATGTACCAGAGCTGATATAAATCGTATCCTCTAATTCAGGTACAGATATTACAGCTGATCCTGTATCATGTGTAGCAGGAAGAACAACCTTCATATCAAATCCAAATTCAGATACAAGTTCTTCAGAAAGGGTTCCTAACACCGTTTTTGGTGTTTTAATATCCTGGAACATCTCTTTATTTATCCCTAATTTGTCCAATAATTCATGATCCCACTTTTTCGTAAATGCATTCACTAGTTGTGTCGATGTTGCATTCGTGTATTCGTTTGCTTTTTTACCAGTTAGTAAAAAGTTAAAATACTCTGGAATCATAAGAAACGCTTTCGCACTTTCAAGAACCTCTGGGGACTTCTGTTTTAGCGCATATAATTGATAAATAGTGTTAAATTTTTGGAATTGAATACCTGTTTCAAGGTAAAGCTTTTCCTTTGGGACAATTTTGAATACCTCGTCCATCATCCCATCTGTTCGCGGATCGCGATATGCTACCGCATCTGTTAATGGCTTATTATTTTCATCTAATAAGACAAAGTCAACAGCCCACGTATCGATGCCAATACTTTCTGGCTTAACATCTAAATCCTTGCATTTATTTATTCCAGCTTTTATTTCATTGAATAATTTGTCTACATCCCAACAATAATGCTCACCCTTCTGAACAATATTGTTTTCAAATCGATGAATTTCGTTTAATTGCAGTTTTCCATTTTCAAGATGTCCGAGAATCAATCTTCCACTTGATGCACCTATATCAACTGCTAAGCTATATTTGCTCATTATCTTCACCCTCTTTATTGAAAACGTTTGCCTATTTACATATTAGAACAAATAAATAGAAGATCCAATAACGTAATTCAACTATTTCACTGTCCTTATTTGCACTTTTCTTCTCAAAGCATACAAAAGCCATATTTCTTCAATAAACTTGAAAGATAGGAACTTTTCTTCTGAATTATTTAACCAATTTCTCTCTAAATTGCTTTGGTGTATAACCGTATTTGCCTTTAAACACACGATAAAAATAGCTAATATTTTCATACCCCACCTGCTCAATAATTGCAGTAATAGATAGCGAGGTATTTTCTAATAATTCCTTTGCGACACTTAGTTTTTTCTCTTGAAGTAGTTCTTTAAATGTAAAATTAGTTGCCTTTTTAATTTGCTTACTTAACGTATAGTGTGGCTGATTTAGTTTATCAGCTAATTGATATAATGTAGCATGTTTAAACTGCTCTTCTATATATTTTAAGGACTCTACTATTGTTCGATGTTTATGTGAATCCTCTTTATATCTCACCTTGTCAGAATGCTTAATGAGCTCGACCATTAACAGGCCCATGTATAATTTTATCGTCGATTCAGACATAATTGAAGGATTCATAATTTCCAGAATGATTTTCCCAATCAACTCTTGGATACTTACTACCTCTGATACAGCAAAATATAGATACTGACCATTTTGCGTCTGGTTAAATAAACTATTAATTAGGAAATTACTTATTAAGTTTTCTGTTGTTAAATAGGAAAAGATAAACGAAAAGAATTCGGGTCTGATAATAAAATTAATGATGATATCTTCTTCACCACATGCCTCTAGCTCGTGCTCAATATGTTGATTTAAAAAGAGTAGATCTCCTTTTTTTAAGATTAACCGTTCATTTCCAACTGTTTGCTTAAGCATTCCATTAAAAACATAATTTACTTCAATATAATTGTGTTTATGTTTTGGAAAATCAACAAATCTCGTATGCTTACGTACCATGATCATTGTATTATGCTTTAGGAATTTCTCACTTTCAACGACAAAATGATCCTGACTTGTGTATAGTTCCTTTTTTACTTCATTTTTTTGTTGAAGCATCAACTTTTCTTCACTATTTAATTGGAGTAATTCTTGTAAAAGTTCAGAATTCATGATCATTCCTCACGATTTTCTTTGTTGATTTTTTAGAAAAAGAGGCTGACTCGTTTAGGTCCGCCCTCTCCTTTAACACCTATTTATTTAGGTTGGGGAAGCTGCTGCTTCACTGAGTCATCCTCTGTTACTGATTAACCCCAACAGTTCGGATTTTTACACCCTTCTCCTCTAATGCCCTGCTATAGGCTTCATCGATATTGGAATCTGTAAGTACACAACTAACTTGCCCGATCTCAGTAATATGAGCAAAGGTACGAACACCAAACTTAGTAGAATCAGCCATTAGAATGGTCTGATCAGATATTAACATCATTTGTCTTTTCAGTAGCGCCTGCCATTCATTTGAGTCACTTAATCCACCTTCAATGTGTACTCCTTTACAGGAAATAAACGCTTTGTTCACATGATACATGTTTAGTGATCTTTCTGCTAAAGGACCAACATATGATAATGATTTTGGTAGAAGCATACCTCCTGTTGAGATTACTTTTACCTGCTCCTTTTTACTGAGTTCAACAGCCACTTTTATTGAGTTAGTGATAACGGTTAATGGTACATCTGGCATTTCCTTTGCCATATACCATGCAGTTGTACTTGCATCTAAAACAATTTGCTCACCAGGTTGAATGAGTTTTACCGCTTCTATTGCAATAGATTTCTTTTCCAGCGAGTTTGTTATTTCTCTTTCTGTATAAGAAACCTCTGATTGCTCGTCTTGAATACTAACTGCACCACCATGGCTTCGGCGCAGTAAATTTTCTTTTTCTAATTTCTCGAGATCACGTCTAATCGTTTCTTCAGTGACTTTAAATATCTTACTTAACTCTGTTACTCTTACACTTAGTTTTTCATTTACAACTTCAACAATTTTACGATGTCTTTCTGCTACAAGCATCTGTATTCATACCCTCCCAGTTACTCACAATGAGGAAATTATATTATGAGATTTGAGCTTACGTGCTAAAAGTTATTTCTTACGCTTGTAGGCTCTAAATAAATATTATGACATAGTACACAATTAACGCATAGCCCCTTGTCAACTTCTTAAGTAAAGCGTTTTCATATTTGTGGTTATATTCATTTTCATCTCTTAATTATAGATTAAGGTGTAATAGTATTCTAACCTATTACACCTTGATCTTTTAGTAACTTACTAGGAATTTTGTTAATTTCTTGAAATGTTAATTTTGTGCTTTAACATCTAGCTCAGTTCATACGTCGCTAAACGGGCGCCCTGAGCTTTTGTTTATTATCTAGTAAATGCTGCTGGTACTCCACCGTCAACTGTTAGCATACATCCTGTAGTTCGATCTGATTTTGAAGAAGCAAAGAATAAAATCGATTGTGCGATATCTTTTGGGTAGATGTTCACTAATAAAGTCGTACGTTTACGATAGTGATCTTCTAATTGGTCTGGGTGAATTCCGTACGCTGCTGCACGTTCTTCTCTCCAGCTTGAACCCCAAATTGCTGATCCTTGAAGTACTGCGTCTGGAAGTACAGAGTTTACGCGAATTCCGAATTCTCCGCCTTCTGCTGCGATACATCTTGCAAGGTGAGTCTCCATCGCTTTAACAGAGCTGTATGCTGCTGCATTTTTACCAGCATATACAGAGTTTTTAGAGCCAATGAACACCATGTTTCCGCCAACGCCTTGTGATTTCATTTGTTTAAACGCTTCACGAGCAACTAAGAAATATCCTGTTCCAAGTACGTTCATGTTAAGGTTCCACTCTTTTAAAGAAGTTTCATCAAATGGACTTGATGTCGCAAGACCTGCATTGTTTACGATTATGTCTACACCACCGTAAGATAACGCTGTTTGTACAAATGCTGCTTGAACTGCTTCTTCACTAGTTACATCCATTTTTACAGCAATTGCACGACCTTCGCCGTATTGTTCATTAATTTCTGCTGCTACCTTTTCCGCACCTTCAAGATTAAGGTCAGCGATGACAACATGTGCACCTTCAGCAACAAATTGACGGCAAGTTTCACTTCCGATTCCACCTGCACCACCAGTTACAAATGCTACTTGTCTTGAAAATTCAGCTTCAGCAGGAGCTAATGATAATTTGTAAAGCTCTAGTGGCCAATATTCAACATTGAAAGATTCATTTTCGTTCAGAGAAACGAAGCTTCCTAAAGTAGTAGACCCTTTCATAACTGCAATTGCACGGTGGTATAATGCGCCACTCACGTTTGCATTCGCAACATTCTTCCCAGTGTTAACCATCCCGATTCCTGGGATTAAAATTACACGTGGAGCTGCTTCAGAAATTTGGTCACCTTCGTTTTTATTTCTTTCGAAGTATGCTTTGTACTCTTCTTTAAAGCCTTCAATACCAGCTTTTACTTTTTCTACTAAGCTAGCAACATCTTCTGTTTGTGGATTCCACTCGATGTATAATGGCGTCATCTTTGTGTGAACTAAATGGTCAGGGCATGCTGCTCCAACTTGTGATAGTTCTGGTGCATTGTTGCTGTTTACAAATTGAAGGACATCTTCAGCATCGTCATATGTTAATAGCATTTTCTTTTCGTCACTAACAGCACCACGGATAACTGGCATTACTTGCGCTAAAACATTTTTGCGATCTTCCTCTGAAAGTGCTTCGTATTTTTGTCCGCCAAATACGTTTTCCTCTACAACTCTAGCTTGAATATATTGTTCTGCTTCATTGATGATTGATATTGTTTTTTCATAGCTTTCTTCTGCTGTTTCTCCCCAAACAACTAGACCATGTTTTTCCATTAGTACTAGCTCTGCATTTGGATTGTTTTTCACACCTTCTGCGATCATTTTTGATAATGTAAATCCTGGGCGTACATATGGTACCCATACGAAGCGGTCTCCGTAAATCTCTTCAGCTATTTGTCGGCCATTATCTGCACAGCAAACGCTGATGATTGAATCTGGATGTGTGTGGTCAACATGCTTAAATGGTAAGAATGCATGTAAAAGTGTTTCGATTGATGCACGCGGGTGCTTGCTATCGATCATGCAATGTGCAAGGTAAGCAACCATTTCTTCATCAGGCATTTCTTCTTTTTCAATTAAAGGACGAATATCTTCCATTTTTAAGCCTGTAAAGTTATGAGTTTTCATCGTTGCTAAATCTGAACCGCTTCCTTTTACCCACATAACTTCTACATCACGGCCACGGAAATCCTTTTCAATTGTTTTCATTGACGTATTTCCGCCACCCCAGTTACAAACTGAGCGATCTGATCCGATTAGGTTGGAACGGTATACTAATTCCTCTACCCCTTGAGGTAATACTGAAGCTTGCTCTTTATTCCATAAACTTTGTACCATTTTGTTTCCTCCTCTATATTGTTTGTTTCTGTTTTTTTATTTGATTATCTGTTTTTCATTATACAATATCTTTGTTTATTTTTGAATATGTTTTTTGTTTATTTTTGAAATTCTTCTTTATTTGTCGTTAACCAGGATATAAGTTGCTTTGATCGGACCATGTACCCCAACGATTAAATTCAGTTCAATGTCTGCACTATTACTTGGCCCAGTAATGAAATCTATGCAAGATGAGATTTTTTCCTCTGCTTGAACTTGTTTACTGATCATTGATGTAGCTTGCGTCATTCTCGGGACTAACGTACTTTTCGGCACGATTGCAATATAGGTTTTCGGTAATAAACTTACAGACCTACCCTTATTTTCGTTACTGAACAACACAACCGTTCCTGATTCAGCTAGTGTAATATCACTGAAGGTGATCCCAACATCTGCTTTTTCAGCGGCTTGGATATTCTTTTCCTTTAATGCTGGATCCCAAATATGAACGCTGGTACCTTCGTTTGGTAATTGTGTGAGTAGTCCTTCAGCTAATCCGAATTCTCTATGGCGCTCATCTTTCCAAGTCACGACACTACCAACCTCGTACTGTTCAAATACATTACGTATTGTTTGTGTAAGCTCTTCTAAATTCGTCTCAATAAACTGTGTATGAATAACCTCACAGTGTTTCTTCAGTACATCTACTAATTCATCTTTTGATGCATCTTTTAGTACATCGAATTGTGGGGTAGTTGTCCACACAGGCTTAGAGACATTTGTTTTTCGCTCACGTCCAAGCTTGGCAACAACATTATTTAGGAATGAATCTCGATTGTACACTTGTCCTTTTCCCATTCCTACTCCTCACCTTTCTCTCTCTTTTTATACCAATCTCTAAATCTCTCTTTATTAGGTGCAGGAAAATCTCGGACATCTGTCCATGGTTTCATTGGACCAGGTCCTTTTTGAATGCTGTTAGCTTGTGTAAAAGGTGCCATTACGGTAGATGCTGATTTTGTACCCGCCTTATAAAGACTAGGTGAACTAGCAGCTAACTGATATCCCTTCATTGCGAGCTTTTCTGCAAAAGGAGATTTTTTCTCATCCTCTACAATTTTTCTTCGATGTTTAATCAGCAATTCGTGAAGTGGTATTTTCACAGGACATGCATCTGTACATGCAGCACATAGAGATGATGCATAGGGAAGCTCTTTGTAATCCTCATAACCACCTAAAAGGGGTGTTAAGACAGCACCGATTGGACCTGCATAAATTGAACCATATGAATGACCACCAATATGGCGATAAACAGGACACACATTGACACATGCTGCACAACGAATGCAATGGAGAGCACTTTGGAACTCAGTACCTAATATATTTGATCGTCCATTATCAACAATGACAAGATGGAATTCCTCTGGACCGTCAACATCACCTTCATCCTTAGGGCCTGTTAAACCGGTAATATAACTAGTTAGTTTTTGCCCTACAGAGCTTCGACAAAGTAAACTAACAAGTATATCTAGCTCTTCCCACGTAGGAACAATTCGCTCCATTCCCATTACTGTAATTTGCGTTTTAGGTAAAGCGGTTACAAGACCGGCATTTCCTTCATTTGTCACAAGACTAATTGAACCTGATTCTGCGACAGCGAAATTACATCCTGTTATTCCTAAATCTGCGCTTAAAAATTCTTGACGGAGCTGTTCCCTTGCAAAAAGTGCAAGCTCTTCTGGAATTTCTGATTTATCATAGCCTCGTTTTTCTTTAAACGTGTCACGAATTTGTTCTTTATTTTTATGCAGTGCAGGTACGACAATATGTGATGGTGGATCATGATCATCAAGCTGGAGAATATATTCTCCTAAATCTGTTTCAATGACCTCACAGCCTGCTTTTTCTAAAGCTGCATTTAAATTAATTTCCTCTGTTACCATTGACTTTGACTTTACGACTTTCTTTGCTTGCTTTTCTTTTGCTACCTTTGAAATATACTCATTTGCTTCTTCCTTTGTTGAAGCAAAAAATACGTGACCACCACGCTTTGTCACATTTTCACTAAGTTGTTCTAAATAATAATCTATATTTTCAAGCGTGTGAGTTCTGATTTCCTCACCAAGTTTACGCCATTCTTCCCAATTACCTAGCTCTTCTACAGCTGCTAACCGTTTGCCTTGCATCCGCTCCTGAGCAGAAACAACAGCATTACGCATAAATGTATTTTGAACACCTTTATCTACTCGTTCAAAAAATTTATCTTCACCAATTTTCATTGCCATGGTTATTTCACCTCACTATTAAGTACTTCAGCAATATGCATAACCTTGATTGGTTTTCCTTTTCGGTTAATTCTTCCACCGATATTCATTAAACAACCACAATCAGCACCAATTAAAATGTCTGCTCCAGTTTCCTCAACATGCTGTACTTTTTCATCTACCATCTGTTCTGAAATTGGCACCATTTTCACAGAAAAAGTTCCACCAAATCCACAACAATCTTGGCTATTCGGAAGTGGTTTAATCTCCAAGCCCTCTACATGATCTAAAAGCTTTCCTGGAGCATCCTTCACACCTAACAAACGTGTCATATGACAAGATTTATGATAGGTAGCACATGCTGGTAAACTAGCATTCACGTTTTCTACCTTTAATACTTCAACAATAAACTGTGTTAATTCATAAGATTTACTTGCTAATCTTTCTGCTTTTTCTTTCCAAGCAGGTTCATTTTCAAATAAATGACCATACTCACGAAGCATTGCAACACATGAACCAGATGGTCCAACTACATAATCTGAATCCTCAAAGGTTCGAATCATATGTTTTGCAACTTCCTTTGTTTCCTTATGATAACCACTATTATAAGCAGGCTGACCACAGCATGTTTGTTGTTCAGGAAAATCTACTTCACAGCCAAGTTTCTCTAATAGCTCTACTGTATGTTTACCAACGTTCGCATAAAAAACATCTGCCAAGCAAGTAATAAAAAGAGAGACCCTCATCTATTAACCTCCATTCAAAATGTACCAATTTCTTCTTAGCTATCTTTTAAATGATTATACTACTTTTCTTTTTGTTTTGATACCCGTTTTTGTTTGTTTTATCGTGAATATATTTGTTTACTTTGATTTTGATTTATCTTCATACTTCTCTAAGTTGAAGATCCGCAGTTAGATAACGCTTTCAATTAACTGTATAGGGTAGTTAAAAATGCAGTAAACAATGAATTGGGGAGTAATTGTGTTTGAACGAAATAAGAGCAAACTAATAACATGTGAAATAGAAATCCTACGGAGTGTTCATTTACAATTCCCAATTTCCACTAAGAAGCATAATGATTGAGGCTGACTTTTGTCAGCCTCCTAGTTTATAGGTATTCGTTCTTGTTACTCTACAACCTTCTTCCAATTTATCATTTTTTCCAAACAGACAGACAATAGAACACCCATAATAAATCCATTCCCGATTAATGGTTGGAGATAAATCGGCAAACTTGTAAATATCTCGCTGTCTAATGTCATAATACAAACTCCTACTAATACTGGTATAGCAAGCCTGTATATTGTTTTAGATGTAAAGGTATAGCCATTTAAGCTTTTTAAAGAAGTTCCGAATAATTGAATATAGGCAACAAACAATACTGCATTCCCTACAGTAATTGGAAGTGTAGCCAGTAGAGAACCTAGCGCAGGAATAATTCCAAGAAGAATCATTAGCGCACCCCCGATTAAAAAGGGTTTCTTTTTAACCATTTTCGTACTCTCCAAAAATCCAATCGATGAAGCATATGGAGAATAGGAGATTAGCCCGAATACAGGAGCAAGTGCTGCATATAATCCAGTTAATAAATAAGAGTTTCTGTACCTCTGTTTAGTAGGTTGTTCATAATAGAGTTTCGCTGTTGCTTCAACAGAAGTTGCTGTATTACTTAAGTTAACCAAGCACCCCAGAAAGGTAATCGCGATAATTTCTATTTCCAGATTGGGCTGTCCAAGAGGAAATAATGTAAGCGAAGCAGTCCTACTTATATTCGGAACTTCTGCAGAAAATAATAATGAATATCCTAACCATCCTACTATCATTCCTATTAAAATAGAAAAATTCCCGACACCTTTATTTCCTACTAAATTTAGCAAGCTCACAAAGATGACGATTCCTATTGAAAACAGAGTAATAGGTAAATCTAGTTTTCCATCTTCATTTATTTTTAACATTCCCTTAAAAAATATCATGATCAGTTGAAAGGTAAGTAAAAATAAATAAACACTCATAACCATAGGTGTAATGAGCTTATGTAAAAGCCAATATAAACGAAAGACAGATATGATGATTGTAAAAATACCTGCTACCATCATACCTGTAGCAATTCCTCCACCAATTGTCATCAAGCTCATTCCTAGTACTGAAGCTGAAAAACACAAATTAAGAACAAGTCCCCAAATGACACCGGAAGGACCCTCCATGATTGGATATCGATGCCCAATTATCCCTTGGAGCATACAAGCAACTCCCGTAAAAATAAAAGAGCTCCGTTGGATTGTCGCCACTTCATATGAAGGTAATTCAAATGCAACACCAATAGAGATTGGGACCACAACAACATTAGCAAAAATAAAAAACAACCACTGCAGTGAACCAAACGTAGTTGTTAAAGACTTTTTAAACATTTTTCTTCTTTTCCTCCTAAATCTTTTATCTCTTATATTATGAAAATGTTATTTGCATATAGATAGGAATTATTATGTAATGACTTCTGAAAACAACTAGAAAAAGCTTTATTCTTTCCTAAATAGTTATGTCATCTTTTCTAATATTATCTTAAAAAAATCTTTTTCACAAAGCTATAAATAGATCATTACCTTTCACAGTTGTTTTGGTTTATTTTATACAGATCAGAACACCCATTAACAAAATTGTCACATTCTTCCTAAAAAATCCATCGAATACCTGTTGACGCTTTATTCAAAATATCTTATGATTAACTCAAATAATAAATCGTATCTCCTAAAGGGGAGTAGCTTTAACAACAAAGTCGTCATTACGGAGTTTTCCCACTCTCGGCTTTGTTGGCAACGTAATGTTGTTAGCAAGACCTTTACTATTCGGTAAAGGTCTTTATTTGTTTTCTAAAACCTTTACCAATGATGGTAAAGGTTTTTTATTATCCCTTTTCCTACTAGGGGAACGATAAAAGGAGCTTTCAAAATGAAAAAAGTGTCTTTCATAGAGCTAATGAAAAGAAACAAAGAGGAACTTCTCAAAGATAAAAATCAACTTGAAAAAATTGAAAAACGAATCGACCAAAAATATATTAAACAAAGCAAATAAAACGAGGAGGAATATGAATGTTACTAAGAAAATATATGTCTCTTTTAGGCGTAGGTTCTGCGATCATTGATCTTATTTTACCAAAGGAATCATATCGTAGAGGTGAACTAATTAACGGACATTTTTATATAAAAGGTGGAACAATTGAACAACAACTAAAAAGAATTGAATGTGATTTAGTCATGCTTGATCAATCGACTGGACAGGAAAAGGTCATTGATACAGCAACCGTTTTGTCTTCTAAACTGATTAACTCGGAAGAAGACAATCAAGTTTCATTTACTTTTAAGTTACCTGAAACGATTCCAACTTCATCAGAAAGAATATCTTACCGCTTTAAAACGAGATTAACCTTTAATCAAGGTGTTGAAAGTAAAGACCAGGATATCATTCAAGTAATCTAAGAAAATAGGCAATTGAAAGGAAAGGAAGATACACAATGTAAAATCGACTTCTCATGAATGAACTTAACTTATCGGAGATTGCTGCGCAGATAAAAACCCTGCTAGTTAATCCGGTATAAAAAAGATTTTATTTTAAGGAGAAACGATTTTAATTGTCATTTACGTTAATACGTAATCTATTTTTGGGTATTGTATTAGTAACAATTATTGAAACAAGTTTCATTGCATCTGTAACATTAGAAACGAAAAACCCTCCTAGATTTCATAATAGTATAGTATCAACCATTCAAAGCTATTCGATTAGACCATAAAAGGGGCGATTCGTTTGTTCAAGTATTTTAAAAGAATCAAATTTATCCTTAAGTTTTGGAAGTTTATCCCATTTTTGAAAGAATTCTTTATTTCAAAAGAGGTTGAGGTACAAAAAAAGGCAATTGGAGTATTATTAATACTGACTTATGCGTTTTTTCCCTTTGATTTAATTCCAGATTTTTTATCACTTATCGGAGTTGTCGACGATGTTGTGATTGCTACATTTGTTTTGGAGAGAATGATTAAGATGGCTCCAGAGTCTCTTAGGGATAAATATAAGCTTAACTAAACGCATCTGAACAATTTAAATAATAAAAGAGATTGTTTATTTTATAACATATCTTTTTGCACAGCTTGTAGAAATTACAATTTTTCTTTACAAGCCTTTTTTTAGTTTTATAAATAATAAAAGTTTTTTAATAAATCCTTTTTCTCCTCCCTATGTTGTCTTGGTTTTACTCTTTGAAAATAAATAGCAAATGTTCGTAAGTTGCAATAAAAATATTACTTAAATTGGTATTCCATGAAACTTTTTGTAAATTAGTACGTATATGGTATTCGTAGGTTATAGGGTACTTTATATAAGATTTTGGAGGATTATAAAATATGGTTGAATGGCTTCAACAAACAGATGGTATATGGCAATATTTTATATTATTTTTGCTCGCGTTAGCACCTTTATTAGATGTATTTCTTGTTGTCCCCCTTGGAATAGCATTGGGATTACAACCTGTTGCAGTAGGGATAATTGGATTTGCAGGGAACTTTTTAATGGTATTGATTTTCGGACTCTTTTTTAAACAGTTCTCGAAGTGGAGAGAGAAAAGAAGACAAAAGAAGGGGATTACTGCACCTTCAAAAAGGGAAACAAGAGCAAGAAGAATATGGGAACGATATGGGCTTCCAGGGCTTGCATTACTTGCCCCTGGTCTAGTTGGCGCAGATTTAGCTGCGTTATTGGCACTCACTTTTGGATCTTCTCGTTCCCGTGTTATCACTTGGATGGCAGTTAGTCTTGCTGTATGGACAATCGCATTGACAATTGGCTCAGTATATGGATTTGGATACATGGATTTGATATAAGACTTTTAATGATCCGATTAATCAAGGGCTTGTAGAATTAGGAGCATTTCTACAAGCTCTTTAAACAGTAATTCCACATAAAGAAGCTTATTTTCCTGTTTGTTTGTCTGGAGATGACTTTGTTTGAACTCTTCCTCTATCTTTTTCCTTATTGTCAAGCATAGAAGTAATAGGTATTATGCAAGGCTTGCTAAAGCTTGTATTCCTGTTAAGATTATCCCTATAATAAAACCACAAACCGCTCCGTTAACACGAATCCATTGTAGGTCTTTACCAATATTATTTTCCATCATATCAATCAAAACATCAGTATCTAATTTATCTAAATTCTCTTGGACAAGATTGCCTATCTTCGAGTGATTATGTTCAATAAGAACTGCTATTTGTTTTTGTATCCATTTATCGATGGTTGTGTTTTTTTCTTTTAGGTTGTCTAGTAGGTGATTAATCAGTGGAATAAGATAAGTATCTATAAAAATTTCATCTCCTACTAAATCTAATGCATTTTGTTGAATTTGTCGTAGACTTTCCGTTATTTTTTGATCAGGTTCCCAATTCGCAAGAAGCTGATTTTTCCATTTTTCAACGCTATCTAGCAGCTCACTGTTATCGTTAATAACTTGTATTTCGTTCCGGATATATAAGATTAAAGCTTCTCTATTCGGTTCTTCCTCATGTTTCAAACTTTTTATAACACTTAACAAAAGGTTTTTAATTATATTCCCTAGTTTTTCCTCATCAAGTAGATTCTGAATTGATTTCAGGGCAAACTGAAGAATACCATCTAATTCAATCTTGTTTAGTACATTCATAGAAATAGTTCCTAGTCTGTGACTGGTTTGTTCTTTACTTAACCATGTCTCAGCTTTTTTCAAAATATAATCCAAAGCCTTCCTATCAAACTGCTCTTTAATTAGCTGTGAACTTACTATTTGAATAAATCTGCTAATTTCAATGTTAGAAAGGGCGGATTCTATTTGTTTTTTAACGAAAGGTGTCATTTTTTCAACTTCAATATAACGAATCATTTGCTTGATTAGCTCAATAAGGCCTTTTTTAAAAGCATCAGTTTGTATCTCTTTTACTAAAACCACCATTAGCTTTTCTGTAAAGTGGATTTTTTTTACTTTTTCTTGGATACTTTCTTTAGAAAGCCAGTCATTTTTCAGCAAAGTAACAAGTGCATCTGTCATTCTTTTTCGATTATTGGGCAATAAAGCCGTATGTGGGATTCGTAATCCAAGTGGATGACGGAATAGTGCAGTAACTGCAAACCAATCAGCTAATCCACCAACTAGACCCGCCTCAAATCCCCCTTGTAATAAATCTATCCAAAACGAGCCTTGAAAAGGGATAGTTGCAGTAAAACCTACTCCCATTATTATTAGTGAATACCTAGCAATCTTTTTTGACTCTTTTGTTTTTGTAGACATCGTATTCCCTCATTCTTATAAGAAATAATTACAAAACTAAATACTAACATATGTTAATATTTTAACTCAATTTCACCTAATAAGAAGTATTGAAGCATTATTATATTATTTAGATAAAAAGAGCAGCAACTATTTACTCACCAACCATTAAAACAAACGAATATACACGAAGTAAAGCATTAAATTGCATTTTTGAATTTCCCCTTTATAGCATCATAACCAGGTGGAAGGTTTATAAAATAATTAGTTAAAAAATTTAGAAAAACCCTCTTCGTTTAAGAAGAGGATTTTTGTTCTTTTAGAATTTGACGTGTTTTAACATAGGCATAAACTCACCCGCTATCCCGAGATTAGCCATGAAATGCCTGTTGCCTTGTATTTGGCATCTTGGTTTTTCTTGACATAAACAGAAATTCTTCCTCATTTAAGCTGCTTGTTTCAGCATCCAAGAACTTTTATGTACGTTAAGGTCATTCATCATTTTTGACAGGCAGAAAAAGGCTGAATCAAAAAAAGGGCCTGCCCCCACTAGTGTGGGGGTCAGAACCTTTTGAGTCAGCCTCTTATTAAACCTTATGCAATATGCTTGGAAAAAGCAGTTCTTGGCTTGAACTCTCCCTCCCATTTAGATATAACAACAGCTGCTAGTGAATTACCAACAACATTTACTGCTGTTCTTGCCATATCTAAAATACGATCGATTCCCGCTATGAATGCCAAGCCTTCTACCGGTATTCCTACAGTTCCTAATGTTGCTAAAAGTACAACAAATGAAACACCTGGAACACCCGCAATTCCTTTAGATGTTACCATTAAAACAAGCACTAAAGAAATCTGTTGTGAGATTGATAGATCAATTCCATACATTTGTGCAATAAAAACAGCTGCTAATGCTTGATATAATGTTGAACCATCTAAATTAAAAGAATAACCTGTTGGAATGACAAAGGATGCAATGGCTTTTGGACAGCCGAATTTCTCCATTTTCTCCATAATCCTAGGTAATACAGTTTCCGAGCTTGCTGTTGAATATGCCAATAACAATTCATCCTTAATGAGACGCAGAAACTGGAAAATATTCACTCCAGCTAACTTTGCTACTAAACCTAAAACAACGACGATAAAAAAAGCCATTGTTAGATAAACTGTAATAACTAATTTACCTAGTGGAATAAGCGACTCTAATCCAAATTTAGAGATTGTGACTCCAATTAAAGCAAAAACACCAAAAGGAGCAAACTTCATTATTTGATTTGTCATGTAAAACATTGCATCTGCTGTACCTTGGAAAAATGCTAAGACAGGTTTTCCTCTTTCTCCAATTGCTGTAAGTGCTAAACCAAATATCACGGAGAAAAAGATGATTGCTAGCATATCTCCTTCTACAAATGCCGTAAATAAATTACTAGGTACGATGTTTACAAACGTTTCAGCAATCCCGTGACTTTCTACATTCTCTGCAGTTTCTACATAACTATTAATATCAGTTTTTTGAATTGATCCCATATCCACCCCAGCTCCAGGCTGGAAGATGTTCGCAACAGCGAGACCTAATAATATCGCTATTGTTGTAATAATCTCAAAATATAGGATTGTCTTTCCACCTAATCGACCAAGTTTTTTTGTATCACCTACACTTGAAACCCCAATAATGATACTTGAAATGACGATTGGTATAACAATCATTTTTATTAATCTTAAAAAGATGTCACCAATTGGTTGTAAATAAGAAGCTACTTGTGGGTTACCATAAAAAATAGCACCAACAATGATTCCTAAAACTAATCCAATAAGAATTTGCCAAGCTAGTCCAATTCTCTTCAATAGTTATTCCTCCTCTTCCTTAAGTTTCTATATCTATCTTTTAGATTACTATTTTAAAAAAATCAAATTTCATTATTCAAAGATATCAAAGTTACTTTATTTCGTCTACATGCAAATAGATGTTAAACCTTTCCTTGTTCCTTTTCCCTCTTAAAAAATACCATTATAACTTGTTTCTCAATCGATCTTACTTAAATAAAAAGCATCTGATAGGATACTTTTTTTATTGCTCAATTCATGATTTATTTATTTTGATCAATGGTTTGCTTATTTAATTTTCGTTTGTTCATTAATGGATAAATGAAAATTCCTACTATAAATAGCCCAATTCCTAATGTAAAAGTCTTTAAGTCAGATATTCCTGATTTAATAACCCATATAGAATAGATTAGTGCAAGTGAGGCGATTATTCCGTCTGTTATTCGTGTGCCATTTTTCATTCCGTATGTTTCTCCCTTTAAGATAAGCTTTAAGAAAAACACTGCTGACACTAAATATGGAATGAGATAGGCTAATGTTGCCGATGTAGTTAAGAACGTATAGGCTTCACTTATTGTTCCTGAAATAACCGAGAAAATAAATAATTGTGACATTACATTCGTTACTGTTAGTGAACGTACCGGGTTTCCTTTTTTATTTACCTTGGCAAAATATGCAGGGAATACCCCTTTTTTTGCAGCCTGATATGGCACCTCTGCACTAAGAAGTATCCACCCTAAAGTTGATCCAAATAATGCAACGACAGCTAGTAAACCCATTACTGTTGCACCTGTGTCACCGATCATTACTGAAAGTGCATCAACAAATGGTTTATCTGAATCTCTTAATACCTCTTGTGGTAGGACACCCATAATGAGTAATGTAATCCCCATATAGATCGCTAAAGCGATAAATAATCCAATGATTGTTGCTCTACTGACATCACGTTGGGATTTTGCTCTGCCAGATAAAATGACAGCAGACTCTATGCCTACAAATGCCCAAAGGGTTGAGATCATTGCTAGATTGATTTGACTAGAAAGTCCATGTTCTTGTCCTTCTGAGTCAACGATAGGTGTATAAATATCTCCAAGATTCGAGTATTGGAATGTAAAAAGTGCCGCAACAATGAATAATGCAAATCCAGTGATCTTTGTTACTGTAGCAACAGCATTTAGTTTTCCTGCAACATTTAGATTTGTGACTAAGATAAAGTGGGTTCCCCATAGTAAAATAGTGCAAATGATAAATGTAACAAGCCTCCCTAATTCTACCTCTTGGTTCCCCACTGTAAATAAAACAGAGGGATTGCTCATGATAGGAAAGAACGTTGATAAATAACCGCCAAAGCTTGTAATTATCGCAACATTACTTATCCAGTTAGCGATCCAATATCCCCATACCATACCGAATCCAGCAACTTTCCCTTTACTGCGGGAGTCAAATAGTTCACGCGCATAGCTTTGAGGACCAGCTGTTAAATCCGGTCTACGAATTGATAATTTACCAAAGACTAGTGCAATCATTAATACACCAATCCCTGTAATAATCCATGCAAATGTTACCCCTAAAGGACTGGCTGTTTGAGCAAGTGTGCTAGGTAGCATGAAAATACCTGAGCCCACCATATTCCCAACAACCAAAGATGTTAAGATCAACAGTCCCCATTTTTTGTCTTTCATAGTAAATCCTCCAAAAAGTTAGTAGAACAAAAACTTGCTTGTCGTAAGTGTCCTACTCGTGATAGCTTCGTTTTTCTTATTATGATCTTCATTAAGATATAATTGCTGAATGTATAAAAAAACGCATAGAATAAAGATATCCATGCGTTTTTATACAAAAAAATCCGCATCCTATCTCGTTATAGCTCTCCATAGAAATTAATCTATGACAGTCCTACACCTATTTAATGTAGTCCCAGCATGAATAGCTATGTGGGCTATTCAAACTTCGGCAACAATCCCTTTCGATTCTTTTTCATTGATCCCACAAGATCTCAAAAGAACTACTCTTAATTGTTGCAACCTCTACCTCACCGAGATAGCGATGAGGACTTTATCTTATCTAATTGACTAAATGAGAATAGCAAATAGAAGAATTATATGTCAACCATCCAAGGAAAAGCTCTAATATTCTGTTTCTTCAGAACTAAATTTCGAAATAAAAAATAAAATCCTTTTATAGCCAAGTATAGAAGGATTTTTTACAGATTATCTTACCATTCAATTTCTTAATATTATATTAAATTAGAAATGATCACCTCTCTATTAACAGTATTTACATTAATTTTTAAGAAATTGAAGTCATTCTATCAGTATAATTTTAAAAGAATAAAGATTAGCAAAAAGTTAAGAATAGTATAAAAATAACAAAAGGAGGTTCACTATATGACAAAAGAAGCTGAACCAATATTATCCGATGAGTTTTTAGATGAGGTTGCAAGGGAGATAAACCAGTTATATGGAAGTCCAATAGAGAAACAAGAGGATGATAGAGATAATAAAGTTACTACGTAAAGCAGCTGCGCCACTACCAACTCATTCTGAATGATAGTCTAAAAAAACACAGAGGTATAATACCTCTGTTCATAACAAATGTTAAATTGAAAACCATTTCCCATTAAACTTGTGGTTCGTCTGTATAAACACGTTTTTCTTTGAACGTTTTAATAACACCCTTCTTCTTCAATTCTCTATGCTTCCATTCTACCCATAGCTGTGCAGCGATGAAAATAGAGGAATAGGTTCCAACTATTAATCCAACAAGTAATGCGATTGAAAACGGTCGAATTGCTTCACTTCCAAAAATCATCAAAGATATAACAGTGATCGCAACCATCAAAACTGTGTTAACAGAACGTCCTAATGTTTGGCGTAAGCTTGTATTAACAACATCAACAATATCTTCATAATTCTTTATATACCTTCTTCTTTGCATATTCTCACGCATCCGGTCAAATGTTACGATTGTATCGTTTATCGAATAACCAACAACAGTTAGTAGAGCCGCAATGAACGTAATATCAACCTCAAGACCCGTAATACTAAAGAATGGTATGATGAAAAACGTTGCATACAAGAGAGCGATGACTGCTGAAACAGCCATTCGAAGTTCAAAACGGAATGTGACGAAAATAATCAAGCCAATAACTGAAATCAATAGTGCAGTAAGAGCATTTTTAGCAAGCTCTTTACCAACAGTCGGCGTCACACTGCTTACATTTGGTTCTGCCCCTAATTCTTCACTAAAGTGGCTCTTTAAAGTAGCGATTTCTGATTTCGTAAGGATTCCTTTAAATCGAGCAACAGCTATATTATTATTTTCTCCTGAAATAACAATATCATCTGTCGGTAATTCAACCTTTTCAAGTTCAGCTGTCACCTTTTCCGTAGTAAGAGGGCTGTCAGAAAGCAGCTCTACTCTTGTCCCACTTGTAAAGTCAATGCCAAGATTCAAGCGGAGGACGAGCAAGCAAATGATTCCTACTACCAATAATATCCCTGAGAAAGCAAAAAACTTTCTGCGATGCTTCACAAAATCAAAACGATCAAATTTCGTTGGGAGATCAAGGGTATCAAAGCTTTCAGAAATATGATGGATCTCTTTTTGCTTCACACCAAACCAGCTTGGTTTTTTATTAAAGATTCGACTGTTCACCCAAAGACCTAATAACCATCTAGAAAGATATACGTTGGTTAAGAAGCTTCCTAATATACCTATAATTAAACTTGTTGCAAATCCTTTAACAGAACTTGTTCCATAAAAGAAAAGAACCGCAGAAGCTAAAAGTGTAGTTAAATTTGCATCAGTAATTGCTGAAAATGAACTTTGATTACCTGCTTTAAATGCAGCTTGTATTGTTTTTCCAACTTTAATTTCCTCTCTTATTCGTTCGTACGTGATGATATTGGCATCTACGGCCATACCAACACCTAATATAAGAGCTGCAATACCTGGTAAGGTTAAAACCACATTCATCCAATCAAATACGAGTACAGTTAAATAGCTGTACACTGTTAATGTGATTGTGGCAATAAATCCAGGAAATCTATAATAAAAGATCATAAATAGATAAACCGCTAGTACTCCGATAATCCCTGCAAATACTGTTTTATCCATTGCTTGTTCTCCAAATGAAGCACCTACTGAGGTTGAGTAGATTTCATCGAGTTTTACAGGCAATGCACCTGCATTAAGGATGTCAGCTAAATTTTTCGCTTCTTCTATCGTAAACTCCCCTACAATTGATACAGTATTTTGATTAAATACTTGATTCACAACGGGAGCTGAAATGTATTTTGGTTCAGGGTTAGCACTTTCTTTACTAAATGAATCCTTACCCTCTTCATGGTCTAGCCAAATAACTAATACGTTATTTGGAGCCAATTTAACGATTTCCTCTGTTACGTTACGAAATTTATCAGCACTTTTTAATTTTAGAGAAACACTAGGTTTTCCATTTTCATCAAAGGTTTGTTCTGCTCCTCCCTCAGCAAGGTCAGAACCATCCATCATTAGGCGATCATTAGCATCGCGAAATGAAAGGTTTGCTTCGGTTGATAAGATCTCTCTTGCTTCGTTTTGATCTTCTACACCTGCTAATTGAACTCGGATGCGATTTTCCCCTTCAATTTGGATATTAGGCTCACTGACACCTAATATATTCACACGTTTATCTAAAGCCTCTGCAGTTGCTGCAAGCGCCTTTTCGTCAATGACTTGGCCTTCTTTGGCAGGTTTCACTTCATAAAGAATTTCAAAACCGCCTTGTAAATCTAAGCCTAACTTAATATTACTTAGGATGCCATTAGTCGTAGATAACATCAGACAAGAAAATACCACAATAAAAGCTAGAAAGGCAATTATTCGACTTTTTTTAACCATTTCATAAAATCCCCTTACATTCATAAAAATTAATCATTCATTTTACATTCAATTCTTTAACCTTGAATAATGATTTACAACATACATTTTTAGGAAAGGTAATTGGATTGAAATTTCTTCACAACGAGAAATGGCTTATCATGAGGAAAATATTCTGAAAAAAATAGTAAGATTTGATCATCTATCATTGTATGTATAGCACTATTTTCATTTCCACGAAATGCAACTAAGACTTTTGCAGTTTGCATTTCTAGAAACGATGCTATTTTTACAATATGTATCTCTTGATCAATAATAATAGGTGTATATGATGTTTCTTCTAAATGACCAAAATATAAATGATCCTTTAGAATTAGAAAAGGTGAAATAATCATCATAAAAATAGCAAATAAGAAAGTAATTCCTAATTTAATCATGTATATCCACCTTTCCATCATTTTCCCCATCTCCGATATTATACAATAAGTAAATACAAAAAAATATTTAACCTATCTTTTTTCTATAAATTAACTAGTGAGAGTCGATATGAAGCACATGTGTAAAGCTATCGATATTTAAAATAAAAAGCAGTAAATTCAAAATTGAAATTCACTGCTTGAATGCTATTATTTATTCCTACATGTAACACCTAAAAGATCATACTTTAACTAATTCAATTATCTTTATGTTTTTAAAATATAGCTGTTTTCTAAGAGATTGTTTCTTTTAAAATAAAAACTAATTCAGGTTGATTGGAACGGATTGTGAGACTCCTGCGGGAGCAGCGGGACTGGTGAGACTCATGCAGACGTTTACGCCGAGGAGGCTCAGCCGAAAGCGAGCAACTCTCGCTGCAATCAACAACACCACATTACTTGTTAAATAGCAACAAAGTTTGCGAAAACAGCCTAAAATATATACATAAGTGGCGGTACACTAGAATTTACTTCTCCTCTAAAGGAAGCCACTTCAACACATCTTGTATTTTATCATCCCAATACTGCCAATCATGAACACCTGGTCCAAAATCTGTTGTTAGCTCATAGCTCGTTTGCTCACATTTTTCTTTAAACGTGACATTGCTTTCAAATAGAAAATCCTCTGTCCCACAGCATTGATAGATCGCTGGCTTTTGCTGTTCTGGAGCTTTGTCTCCTTTTTCCAAAAGCCATAAAAGGTCATTTTCTGTATTTTTTAAATCTTCATCACCATAAATGAGTTGGAACACATTGTCTAAATGTCCTTCTTGTTTGATCCAATTCGCCATATCAACGGCACCAGAAAGGCTTGCTGCTGCGGCAAATTTTTCAGGATGGCGAAGCGCCCATTTTAATGCACCATAGCCTCCCATTGATAAGCCTGCAACAAAATTGTCTTCTCTTTTAGCAGATAATGGGAAGAAAGAGCGTGCGATATGTGGTAATTCCTCCGTTAGAAATGTCCAATAGCGATTACCATATTTCATATCAGTATAAAAGCTTTGATGGACCTGTGGCATAACAACTGCCAATCCAAGTGGAGCGACATATCGTTCAATTGAGGTACGACGTGTCCAGATTGTATCATCATCACTAAAACCATGGAGAAGAAAGAGTGTTTTATGCTTATCACCCATTTGCTTATTTTGCATTCCTATTTGTGATGTAGTTTGTTGAGGCAAGATCACTGTCATCGATGTGCTTAATGATAAAACGTCAGAATAAAATTGACATTGAATTAACGCCATTCCCATATCCCCTTTAAGTTAGAAATTATTGAATCTATGATTCTATTTTAATTGGTATTGTTTATTTTTGTAAGTGTTTTCATTTATTGCACTAAGTTTTGATAGGACTATTCCTACTGTGATTGTCTTACTTATGATCTTGTTGCGTCTTTTACTGCTGGTGTTGCGTCAATTTCCACAAATGTCTCGTCAATTCTGTACTCTATCAAGTCTTTTCAACTATTTATCTCGTGAATTCCATTTTCAAACAATATCGAGAGGTAAAAAAAGACCAACTTAAAAAAGTCAGTCGCTCTTCAAGTCTAAGCTTTAGATGTCATCGGGTATTTAAACTGTTTAGGAAATTCAAGTCCAGCTTTCGATTTCACAAACAAAATCTCCTCACCTTTATATGGTTTAGAACCAACATCTTCACTAAGATTAGGTGTAAAGTGAAAGATTACTTTTGTATTCCTTTCACTAGCAATTTTCTTGATAATTGAATGCAAATTTATGTTTATGCTACTTATTACATCATACAAATGAAGGTTTTCACCTTTTTGCTGATAGATAACAATGACCTTTTCTTCTTCAAGATAAACGATATTTTGTGGAAATACATATAAACTATAAAACATTACTAACTCTGCTGTGTTTACTGTAGATACTTGCTGTGATACTGGTAATCTTTCTTTAGCAAGTTCATAAATAAAAGCTAGGTCATCGGAATGGCTACCATCTAGTTTTATTACAGAAGTATTAGTTTCTCTTGATATGGCAAACTCTTTTGAAAACAAGTGCTCACCTACCTCTTTAAAGCCAAACTTAGGGTAGTAGTCTAAAACACTACTATTAGCAAATAAATAAATAACGTCTACAATATTCTCATAGTCACTTAGGACTTTGTTCATCAATCTTTTAGACAGTCCCTTCCCTCTATAATCTGGATGGGTCATAACTGTACCGATTTGGATTGCCCTTTTTGTCTCACCATTTATGATAAGGTCAAGTTTATTAACTGAAACATTTGCTATAACCTTTTCACCATCTATAAATGAGTAGGGCTGATATCGATCTGTCCAGTAGCCCTTTTCAAACCATAACTCAAAGTTAATCCCAAAGGTGGATTGTGCAAGTTTATTAAAGCTAGACCTTAATCGTTCATCTTCCTGATAGTTTTTTACGAATTGTAAATGTTCCACGGCCCTATCTCCTAGTTTTTTCTTTATATTATAACTATTCATTATTAATATTAATAACTAACTCAGCTTCATTTTCATTTCTCTTTCGTCTTTGAGTGTTATTCTGATTCCTCATTAAAGTCAATTTTATAACCGATCGCATTCATTGGTCCTCTAGTAATAAGCTTTGCTAGCAGCTTTGCCATATATTCTGGAGAATAACAAAAGTCCTCTTTTATCCACCATCTCACTACACCTACATAGGCTGAGCAAATAAAGTTAAGGACAAAATCTGAAGGAATATTTAGCTTACTTAAATCCCCAACCATTTCTTTAAATTTATCCTCAAATTTTTCAAAAACAAATTTTTCTACTTTAATTGAAAAATCCTGAACTCCGTTTGGTCCAAACATGACTTGATAAAAGTCACGGTTTTTTTCAATATTTTCAAATACTCTTTTTAATGTAATTTGAAATCTTTCAACATTTACCTCACCTTTTTCAATATGAAAGGAAAAGGTGATTACATCCATTAATTCTTTTAAAAAGGTGTGACTTACCTGCTCCAGCAAATCATATTTATCTTGGTAGTGTAAATAGAATGTTGCTCTATTAATAATCGCTTCATCTGCAATATCCTGAATTGTCAATGTACTGAAGCCTTTTTCTTGAATGAGCTTTAACAATGCCTCTTTAATTACCTTTTTCGTTCTAATTACTCGTAAATCTGTTTTTTTAGCCATTTTCATCATTCCTTTATCCCATACTTAACAGGCAATAAAACCGTCATTTAATAAAATTTCGCTTTTTTGATTTTTTGTAAATTAAGCAACAGTTGATGGTTGAATGTTGTTTAACAAACAAAACAACAACTTTTGCTCATTGAATTTTAAGTTAAATTTTCTATAATTGCATTATAAACAACACAATGTTACTTAATCAACAAACTGTCTATTAAAGGAGAGAAATTAATTGATGATATCATTTTTCAGGAACAAATTGCTTTGGGCTGGTTTAGGCATCATAATACTCGCTGTATGTATTTTTACTTTTGCTTTTATGGGATCTACTGTAAACCCAACCCCTCATGAACTTCCTTTAGCAATTGTGATGGAAGACGAAGGTGTGGTACTGCCTAATGGTGAACAGCTCAATTTCGGGGAAATTTTAGTAGAACAAATTCGAAATAATGATAAGTCTTCTGTAGATTGGAAGATTTTAAATGACCAAGATGAAGCAATTAAGAATATGAATGAGAAAGAGATATACGGGACACTCCTTCTACCAAAAGATTTGTCACAAAATATCTTTTCACTATTAACAGAAAGTCCAAAAAAACCGACAACAAAAATTATCATTAATGAAGGCATGAATTTCACTGGGGCTAATGTGGCAAGCCAAATCACGAATGGTGTACTAACGAGTTTCAATCAACAAATACAGGAACAATTATTTACACAGACAGAAGAAATGAATACCCCTTTAACTGTAGATTTAGCTAAGCAATTAACCAACCCATTAACGATTGAAACAGAAAAAATAAATCCCATCGGAACAAATAATGCAAACGGAAATACGCCTGCTTTATTTACACAGCTTCTATGGCTTACTACCTTCATAAGTTCAATGGTACTCTTTACATTATTGAAGAAAATAACAGGCGGAAAATCGAGTTTTACAGCTATCGCAAGCCAAGTAGTCTCCGGTATTATTTTCGTAGCGAGTATTGCTGGAGTGATTTTATTTATTGCTGTGCAAATGTTAGATGTAAATATACCGAGTATTGGTGACATGTTTATCATGATGTTCTATATTGGTCTATGCTTTTTCTTCTTACAAAATGCCCTTTTAAACTGGATAGGTTATCCTGCAGCACCACTATTTATTTTATTGTTTTTCTTTTCAATGCCTATCTTGACGTTGGCACCAGAAATGCTACCAGATGTAACACGTGACTGGCTTTACTCATGGGTACCATTTCGTTATAGCTTAGAGATTTTTAAGGATATTTTATTTTTTGATAGAGGTATTTTTGAAGAAGGAATTGGAACCATTGGAGTGATTGGACTTAGTAGTTTCATTATCATGTTTTTAGCAAGATTAAAGCCTGGAAAAAAGGTTGGAAAGAAAGAGGAAAAAGAAAATCAGCCTGTAACAGTTTAATTTATATTAAAAAGCCACATCCAATTTTTTTAAAGGACTGTGGCTTTTTTAATCTTATTTCGTAAATGCTTCTGTTAATACAGGAACAATTTGTTTTTTACGTGAAACAACACCTTTAAGTGTAGCTTGGTTGTTGTCTAGTTTCACATTGAATGCTTGCTCTACTTTACTTGTTTCGTTACCAATTGCTAAAGCAACCGAATCATTTGTTAAAATATCAGTAACAACGAATAAGAATAAGTCTAATCCTTTGTCAGCAATAACGCTTGATAGAGCTGCTTCAATTTCCGCTTTATGTACAAGTACATCATTTGTATCAACTGCGTTCACTTGAGCAATTTCTACTTTGCTTGAACCCATTTGGAATTCTTTTGCATCAAGAGAGATTAATTGCGCGACAGATTTATCACTTAAATCTGCACCAGCTTTTAGCATATCTAAGCCGTAAGTGTTCGCGTCAACACCAGCAATTTCAGCTAATTCTTTTGCTGCATCTACATCTTCTTGTGTACAAGTTGGTGATTTGAATAAAAGAGAGTCAGAAATGATCGCTGATAACATTAATCCAGCTGTTTCCTTCTCAATTTGAACACCTTTTTCTTTATACAATTTGTTAAGAATTGTAGCTGTACAACCAACAGGCTCAGCACGGTAGTAAACTGGATCACTTGTTTCAAAGTTAGCGATTCGGTGATGATCGATTACTTCAAGTACACGAACTTCCGTAATATCATCTGCACTTTGTTGACGCTCATTATGGTCAACCAAAATAACTTCTTTTGCTTCACCAGCAACCTTTTCAACAAGACGAGGTGCATCTTTTTTGAAGTAATCAAGTGCATATTGTGTTTCACCGTTTACTTCACCTAAGCGAACAGGCTCAGCATTTTGTCCGATTTTATTTTTTAACTCAGCATACGCAATGGCAGAACAGATTGTATCTGTATCCGGATTTTTATGACCAAAAACAAGTACTTTTTCCATAATTAGCTCCTTTACACAATCAAAATATACTCTATCATAACATAGATTCTACTATTAAATTAACCATCAATTATGAAAAATATCAATTATTATCGAAAATTTGATAGGAATACTTGGCTTAACGATCCTTTAAGCCAATAAAACAGTCTGTTATTGTTTATTTAAGGCCCTCAATGCTTCTTCCATTTCGTATAGCACTTCACGAACGATCGCTTCTGCTGTTCTATCTCCCTTTAATAACCTAGTTGCCTGCCCTGACCATAAAGACATAAAGTTTATCTCATTTTGTACAGCAGCAGCTTTTCGAATATCTGCTGTTAATGTGTTTTGACTAGGAAACGGTAAAGGAGGAATGCCAGACTGTTCAAAATGAGTAATAAATTCATTTTTAATGCCCCGAGCTGGACGTCCTGAAAAGCTTTTCGTGATGACTGTACTTTCTTCTGTACTTTGATATAAGGCAGCTTTATATAAGTGGTGAATACCAGACTCCTTGCACGTAAGGAATTGTGTTCCCATTTGTATCCCTTGTGCACCTAGAGCCATTGCCGCAAGCATTCCTCTTCCATCCATGATACCTCCTGCTGCAACCACTGGTACCTTTACATTGTCGACAACTTGAGGGATTAATGAAAATGTACCAATATTTGCACCATTTGGGTGTTCCTTAATATCAAATGTACTTCGATGGCCACCTGCATCGCTCCCTTGAGCAACAATGATATCCGCTCCTGCCTGTTCAGCAACCTTTGCTTCCCGAACAGTTGTAACCATTGTGATAATCTTTACACCTCTCTTTTTTGCCTGCTGAACCTTTTCAGGAGAAAGGATGCCGAATGCTGTACTAAGAACAGGTACATTTTCTTCTATTACGACTTGAAATTGTTCCTCAAAATCATCTATTGTTTTTACATTGTCCTCATCTACTCGTACCCCAAGCTTTTCTCGAAACGTATTTAGCACAGATTGCACCTCTGTCATGTTTGAAAAATCATCTTCCATAGGTGTACAAAATAAATTAACAGCAAAGGGACGATTTGTCCGTTCTTTTATCGTTTTTATTGTTGTTCTTATGCTCTCAGGCTTCATATATGCTGCCCCTAATGTCCCAAGGGCACCAGTCTCAGATACACTTGTAACTAAATCAGCTGTTGTTGCCCCACCTGCCATTCCTGCTTGGATGATTGGGTGATTGATTCCAAGGATTTTGCATAGGTTTGAATGATTATCATTTTTCAGAATTTCCCCCTCCTTATATATTCTACTAATCAAGAATTCTGTATCAGTATGTTGTTACCTTCTTTTCACATTATAAAATACGTTGATTTTTATCAAGACTTTATAGCTGATAATTTTTTCTTTTCCTTTATCTTTCTATCATTATCAATTCTAATAGAATAGGCTGACTCATTGGAGTCAGCCTATCCTTCTATCTATTTGCCACCGCACCTACAGATGTTTCAATGCTTGAAGAACTTGTTTCAGGTTCTGCTTCAACCTCAACATAGCCTTCTGGATCAAATTCATCTTCCATTTTAGAAATAACCACTGTAGCTACTCCATTACCAATTAGGTTTGTGATTGCACGTGCTTCTGACATAAAACGATCAACACCTAGAATAAGTGCCATCCCTTCTACTGGTATCATCGGGAATGCTGCTAATGTAGCAGCCAACGTAATAAATCCAGAACCTGTAACACCTGCAGCCCCTTTAGATGTCAACATTAATACACCTAATAATGTTGCCATTTGCCAGATTGATAGATCAACACCATATGCTTGTGCAATAAACATTGCGGCCATTGAGAGATAGATAGAGGTACCATCTAAATTAAATGAGTATCCTGTTGGAACAACAAGACCTACTACTGACTTTGAACAACCATATCTTTCAAGCTTTTGCATCAGTTTAGGTAGTGCTGATTCAGAGGAAGATGTACCTAACACAAGTAATATTTCCTCTTTAATATATTTAATAAAGCTAAAAATATTGAATTTATAGTATTTCGCAATCCCACCAAGAACAAGGATGATAAACAAAAACATTGTGATATACACTGAGCCCATTAATTTACCTAATGAAACGAGAGAGCCTATTCCGAAGTTACCAATTGTATAGGCCATTGCCCCAAACGCAGCAATTGGTGATATTTTCATTATCATATTTACAATTGAGAAGAAAATCTCAGTTAATTTTTCAAATAAAGAGATGACAGGTGCAGCTTTCTCACCAACTGAAGCTGTTGCTAGTCCGAATAATACGGCAAAGAATAAGATTGGCAGCAATTCTCCACCTGCTAAAGCTGCAACCGCATTTTCAGGAACAATTCCCATCAAAAAGTCCATAAACCCATGACTTGATTCTTCAGCTTGTTTCGTAAATTCAGAAACATCTGCCCCTTCTGCCCCACTTGTATTAAATCCATTACCTGGTTGAAGAATCGAAACGATTAATATTCCAATCGCTAATGCAAAGGTAGTCACGACTTCAAAATAAAGTAATGCCTTACCACCAATTCTACCAACCTTCTTTAAATCTCCCATACTCCCAATTCCAATGACAATGGTGAAGAAGATAATTGGTGCAATAACCATCTTAATTAACTTTATAAAGATATCTGCCAACACCTTTAGCTGTGCTCCAAACTCTGGAAAAATAAATCCGATCGTAATACCGAGAAGAATACCGATGATCACTTGTACAGTTAAATTTTTGAAATTTATTTTCATAAACCATTCACCCCTTTTTGTTAACGCTTTCAATTACTATCTTTATGTTAACTGATAATTTAGAAAGTTTATATTTATGGTGATAATGGTCTTTTTGTTCTTTTTGGTCTTTTTATGAGTTTAAACAAAGTAATAAGGTTCTCATGAATCACAATAGCTTTTGGGTTTAGTACAAAGGAGAACTTTATTTTTATCAAAACCTAAATAAAGTTTTTACAAAAACTTTACTTGACATCTTGCTGACACATTCAACATATAAACTAGCAATTGTTCGAGACAATCAAATAGCTTATATACTTCCTACCAAAGAGAAGTTTATAGAGAAGGAGGAAAGATAATGCCAGTTCAAACCTCATTTAATCCGAAAGGTCGTAATGAGCTTAAGCACGCTATATCAGTAGCGGAATATCGCGTGTTACGTAGTAAACTTCTGCACTTTATGAGAAGAGATTCAAACGCAGGAGCAAATGGCAAATATTTAATTCGTTCAACTTACTTCGATAATTTTGATAATAAAATTTTGAACGAAAAAAAAGAAGGTTACTTAAACCGCGATAAATACCGTGTTCGTATATATGGCAAGAGCGATGCGGTCGTCAATCTTGAACGCAAAAGTAAGCGGAATAATTTAACATTCAAATCAAAATGCGAAATGACGCGTGCGGAATTTGAAAAAATGAGGATTGGTGACATTCTTTGGATGGAAAAAGACGAGAGAGTCCTTATACGTGATTTATTATTTGAAATTCAAAATCACCAAATCAAACCGAAAACAGTGGTAGATTATGAACGAGAAGCCTTTATGTACCCCTATGGTAATGTTCGAGTCACTTTCGATTTAAAGGTGCAATCAAGCTTACAAAATACAGATATGTTCAATAAACATTTACCAATGGTAGATGTGCTAGAACCAAATTTAGTCATCTTAGAAGTTAAATATGATGAGTACTTGCCAGATGTCATTAAATATTTACTTCAGCTAACAGATACAAGACAAGAGGCTTATTCAAAATATCAATTAGGTCGCATGTATGGATAATCTATAAAAACATAATAGGAGAGTAAAAAATGAATACTACTAATTTTTCAGATATATTCAAATCAAGCTTTTTAGAAACAACTACTTCATTTTCATTAATCGATTCACTACTTGGACTAGGAGTAGCGTTTTTAGTCGGATTGTGTATTTATGCAGTATATAAGAAAACCTTTAACGGTGTTATTTACTCACATTCGTTCAATATTTCCTTAATTATTATGACAATGGCAACAGCTCTAGTCATTATGGGAATTAGTCAAAACGTATTATTATCACTTGGTATGGTTGGGGCATTATCTATCGTTCGTTTTCGTACGCCAATAAAAGATCCAATGGATTTAGTTTATTTATTCTGGTCAGTCATTGCTGGTATTTTAAGTGGTGCAGGATTCATTTTATTAGCTATCATCGGTTCCGTCCTAATTGGTCTTGTCATTATTTTATTTGCAAACAAAATTAAAGTGGACAACCCATATCTATTGGTTGTGAAATTTGATAAAAACACTGTCGGAGAACAAATTGAACAGATTATGAAAGAAAAAACGAAAAAATTCTCTTTAAAATCAAAATCAATTATTCAAGATTATGAGATTGAAGTGACATATGAAATTCGTGTAAAAGAAAACGATGCAGAAATTGCATCAGAAATATCTACTATTCAAGGCGTGCGTTCCGCAGTCATGCTAAGCTATGATGGCAACTTTACAGCATAACCAAATGATCCTAAGTAGATCTTTAGCATTTTAGATCTACTTTATTTCAAAATAAAACGTATCGATTAACAAACAGCTTACGATACTTAAATAAGGATGATTAATAGGATGATTAAAAAAGTTAATAGGTTCATTCCATTATTGTTTGGTATTGCTTTAATCATCAGTGGTTGTAGTAGCGATACGAAAACAAGTAATACAAAGGCCTCTGAACTAGTAAATAATCTAGTTACTTATGCAACCGATGATTTGTATACAGACTGGCAAGATGACAATGTGACATCTATTAAGTTGAGTGAAACAACAGCAACAGTGGCTGAAAATGATGGTGTCATTGTTGAAGATAATCAAATATTGATTCGAACAACCGGGACTTATGTTGTAGAAGGAACTTTAAAGGATGGACAAATTGTTGTAGATGCAGAAGATGCTGGTACCGTTCGCATCATTTTAAATGGAGCAACGATCAACTCTTCAACAAGTGCACCTATTTATGTAAAGCAAGCAGATAAAACGGTGATATCCCTTGAGAAAAACACAAAAAATATTCTATCTGATGCAACAGAATATGTTTATGAAGATGGAGAAGCAGATGAACCTGAAGCAGCAATTTTTAGTAAAGACGATTTGACGATCAACGGCTCTGGAACGTTAAACGTATCCGGAAATTTTAAAGATGGGATTACAAGTCGAGATAACTTAAAAATTACAGGTGGTACCCTAGAAGTCACCTCTGTTGATGACGGGATTGTCGGTCGAGATTTATTAGCCATGAAGGATACAACTATTTCAGTAGTAGCAACTGGCGATGGTGTGAAAGCTTCGAACGATGAAGACGAGACAAAAGGTAACATCATTTTGGAAAGTGGTTCTTTAACTGTTCAAGCAAAAGGTGATGGCGTTCAAGCTGAGAAGGCAGTAACCGTAATAGACGGTGAATATTCCATTATAGCTGGTGGCGGTAGCCCAGAAACAATCGAGAGCGCTTCTGAAATTGGTGGTGCTTTCGGTAGTAATCCAGAGTTTAATAGCAATGGTACAAATGATCAACCAACAGATACAACCGAAATGCCAAGCGGTGACACACCTCCTGAAGAAATGACAGGTGCACCGCCACAAAGACCAACTGATGAATCAACGGAAGAAACAGATTCAGAGGATACAATCAGTACAAAAGGTATAAAGGCTGGTACTGAAATTAATATTGCTGGTGGAACATTTACAATCGACTCCCTTGAGGATGCACTTCACAGTGATCAAAATGTATCTATTTCTGATGGCGAGATCCATATTTCTACCGGGGATGACGGTATTCATGGCGATGCAGATGTAGCAATTAACGGTGGAGCAATTACTATTGATAAAAGCAAAGAAGGTATTGAAGGTATGAATATTACAATTGCTGACGGTACGATTCATGTTAATGCAGCAGATGATGGAGTCAATATTAATGGAGGTAGTAGTGAATTTGGCATGCCTGGTATGGCGATGAGTGTTCCTTTAGCTTCTGAAGAAACAGAAACATCTGAAGAAGAGACAGCTACCGAAGAAACATCTGAAGAAGGTAAATTATTAATCGAGGGTGGCTACTTATATGTGAATGCGGATGGTGACGGACTAGATTCAAATACAGCAATTAAAATGACAGGTGGAACGGTTCTTGTTTATGGACCAGCTTCATCTGGGAATGGGTCTCTTGATTACGATCAGTCCTTCATTATTGAAGGTGGTACTTTAGTTGCTGCTGGAAGTAGTGGTATGGCACAAGGTATTTCAGAAGACTCCAAGCAAAATGCCATTATGATGACATTCACTGAATTCCAAGAAGCAGGAACAACAGTGTATGTCGAGGATAGCAATGGTGAACAAGTCTTTGCAATTGCTCCTGAAAAACAATATCAAACCATTTTAATTAGCACACCAGACCTACAAAATGAACAAACGTATACACTCAGCTCAGGTGGTGTCTTAACGGGTGAAAATAGAGACGGATTGTATAATAATGTAAAATATGAATCAGGCTCACAATCTGTAGAATATACATTATCTGGTGTGATGACATACTTAGACGAATCCGGTGTAACAGAAGCCCCAGCAAATGGAAGGTTTGGCGGGAACGGTGGTGGTCGTAGAGGTATGGAAGAAGGAAATCCATTTAACACAGATCAAAACGATGACCAAACCACACAGACAGAAGAAAGCCAAAGTAATCAATAATGTAAGACCAAGTATAGTAGCACAAACTGATACAAAGTTTGTGCTACTATTTTTGTAGTTTATCGAATTACCAATCAAAATGTTTTGAATAGTATGAAAATGGATAGTATAATAGAAAAAAGGTCAAGGAGTGATTCTTCATGGAAAAGAATTTGCTAAATTCACCACAACCCGAGATAAATGTCATAGACTCTTTATTTGCTGAAATGGTGTTAGATAATGCTTTGCTTAATTTCCGAAAAGAGAAAATCCACGAGAAAATTGACCAGTCCTTACGAGACAGAAACAAAAAAGAATTCCTACGATATACAGAAGAATTAAAGAACATTTCTTAATTGTTCTATAGATATGCATAATCAAGAAAGAGGCTGACTCAAAAGGGTCTGACACCTCCCAACATTACTAATATATAGTAGCCTTTAACGTTTAAGGTGCTGTATATTGTGTTGGAGGGGTCTGACCCTTTGGTTTTGAGTCACCCTCTTCTTTTTGTTTTATACGTATTGGTGACTAACAGATTGTAGAATCAACCCACATCTGACTTATCCTCTTCATTTTGACCGTCACTATTATGATTTTCCCCCTCCAAAAATTCTTTAAGAGCTTCCTTATTTTGTTGAAAATCTACCTCTAATACTTCTCCAATATCCTCATAACGTATATTTTCAAAAGTGTCATTTTCTGGGATGCGAAGAGTCTCTAAATCTCCGCTATTATTTGTTACAAAGTCTTTTCCAATCGTAAACAGTGTAGTAGTATCAATATTTGTATTCACATATGAATTCAAGACGCCCAATAGCTTAGGGAGTTTCGCCACATTACGAAGACTTACAGAATCCTCCACTATTTTTGAAACAACTTCTTGCTGTCTTTGTACTCGACCAAAATCACTCAAACGATCTTGACGATAACGGACATATCCCAACAGCTCTTTCCCGTGAAGGGTTTGCTTACCTTTTTCTATCTCCATTCCGATTCCAGAAGTCATTACATGTGGTACATCCACTTGAATGCCATTTGGAACGAGAATATCTACAGCTTCTTCGAATCCTTTAAAATCTACAATCGCGTAATAATTAATATCTAAACTAAAATTTTCTTTAATAGTTTTCCTCAGTAATTCTGGACCTCCATATGCATAAGCTGCATTTAATTTTTGCTTCCCATGTCCTGGTATTGATACATACATATCACGCATAAACGAAATAAGTTTAACCGAATGAGTACGTTGATCATAGTGTGCAACCATAATCGTATCCGTTCTAGCTTGTTTTTCCCCTCTAGAATCACTACCTAATAAAAGAACGTTCACATCACCTATTTCACTTTTCTCCCCTTCAAAAGCATGGTTTCCTTGATCATTTTTAAACGTTTTGTTGTTACTTTCTAATGTCCCTTGTATGTACTGATAAACACTATATATTCCAATAAAAAAGACACAAAGAATAAGAAGCGCTCCAAATACTCTTCCCCATCTTAGTCTTACTCTCTTTCTTTTCCTTCTCTGCTCTCCCATAACTTGCACCACCTAAACGTAATAACACAAGACTCTCCCCCATTACTTTTCTGGTAATAGGACCACTATCTAACTAATTAAGGTTAACGACAAAATACTAAAATACCTACCTTTTTAATAACCTTATATAAAGTAGAATCAACTCATGAAGTAATCATTCTCCCATAACAAGTTTTCATTTGTTCGAATTTATGATTACATTTGTTTGAAATTTAGGTTACATATTTGACATCGCAACGGATTTTACCGAATCTAAAAAGGATAGGATGTGATTCCACCCTAGCCTTAAAGAAGCATTTGCACTATTTTTCTATACTACTTCGTTTTTTGCTTTCGTTTAGCCTTATGTTTTTCAAAATCCCACTTTGACAAAAATTCCTTTGCGGAAGTATAACCTGAATGATATAGAAATTCAATTTCATCCTTACTTAGTTCAAAATCAGTTGTGGTTATACCGCCAGTCGGAATTTTAATCGTACGGTCATTCGTTTCTTCGTTCAGATGTCGCAAATCATGGGCTTGAAGCATCGTTTTAAAAATATTTTTAAAAAGGTGTAACGGGGTTGGTATTACAGCTCCAATATCAACTTCATCTTTTACAAAACGGAAGCCGAACGTTGGGAAGCGGGGGTTATCAGTATCATATAACCATATTGGAAAGTTACTAAGTAATCCCCCATCTAAAATATAGGATTTGTTGTGGTCTTTAGATTTCCAAATAACCGGACGGTAGAAAAATGGTATTGAGGCGCTCATCATAATCGCGGTTGAAACTTTTAAATCAGCAGGAGTCATTCTATAGCGATCCAAATCATCTGGCAAAATAAGCATTTGTCCATTTGAAACATCTGAAGCGATAATCTTTAATTTTCCTTCTGGGAGATCTGCAAATGTTCTAATGCCTTTTTCTGAAAGAATAGCATCCACCCATTTTTCAAGATAATCATTTTTATATATTCCAAGATGTACCATAAGCTCCAAAAAACTACCGATAAGGGGAATTCGATTCAGGATCGTCCTACCTCGGAATTTTGAATAATCTATTTCCTTAAACCTATCTCTAATTTCATAGCTTTTAAAGCCGCTTGCTAACAGAGCAGCTATTACAGCACCCGCTGATGTTCCTGCTAGCCTTTCCCATTCTACGTTTTCCTCTTCCATGGCTTGAATCGCTCCAATAAAAGCAATTCCCCTCACCCCACCGCCTTCAAAAACCGCATCTATCTTCAATTTTTGCCACCTTTCTATTAGAGTTTATATATTATATAGATTTACGATATTATATGTGTATATAGAGGCGTACAAACCTTTTATCGACATAAAAGGCTCAGTTAAACTAGGTTGTTGATTTCCGCTGCAGGCGTTCGCTTTCCGCGGGCGGTCTGGGAGCCTCTTCGGTGCTTTGTACCTGTGTGAGTCTCCCTTGGACTCGCAATCCCGCAGGAGTCTCACGTATACGTTCCAATCAACAAAGTGCCAAAATCAACAGTGAGCTTTAACAGAGCCAAATAAAAAAGAAGGCACAAAACTACTTCGTCTCCATATCCTTAATTCTTTCCTCTACAAATTCTTTTACAAAATCCTCAGTCACATACTGAAGAAACGTTTGATATACCGGCTGAAGGTTATCTAGCCATTCCCCCCGTTCTTGTTCGGTTAAGTAATGAATATCAATTGAGGATTCTCTTTCTATCACACGTAATTGATCTTTGTTCATTTTCATCGACTCTTCTAACATCCAGGCAGTTGTCTCATCCATTGCATCGGTCAAACTAGATTGAACATCTTCAGGAAGATGATCCCAAAACTCTTTGTTCATCAACACAGCATAGCCTAAAAACCCGTGGTTACTTATTGTCATATAATTTTGAAGCTCATATAGACGTCGAGAATAAATATTAGAAATTGTATTTTCCTGTCCTTCAAATTTTTCCTCTTCTAATGACATATAGACTTGATCAAACGGCATAACGATCGGCTTAGCTCCTAAGTGCTTAAACTGTTCTTCAATCATAGTGCTCGGCATAATCCGAAAACGCTGCCCCTTAAAATCTTCAGGCTTTTTCAATGCATTTTCACTGCTTGTCATTTGTTTAAAGCCATTGCTCCATAATGCCATCCCTGTTATGTTTTCATCTTCGTGGAGTCGTAAAAAGCTACTTCCAATTTCACTAGAAAAGACAGACGTGATATCCTCGTTTTTTTGAAACAAAAAGGGTAAGTCAAAAAATCCCCATTCAGGAGCTAGTCTTGTCATTTTTGATAAGGACGGTGCAATCATTTGAACATTATTGTTCATTAACGCATCTAACTCTTGTTCATCGGTATAAAGAGTACCATTTGGAATAACCTCTACTTTAACTAAACCATTTGTTTTTTCATCAGCTAATTCAGCAAATTTTTGAGCAGCTAAACCCTTAGGCGTATTTTCAGCAACAACGTGGCTAAATCGAATAATGATTTGATCTGATAATCCCTCTTGTTCATCATCATAACTAATTTCTTCCTGTTTAAATCGATCAAAAGGATAAAAAAAGATAGCTAAGATCGTGATAATCACAAAGAAACTCGAGCCTATTAAATACTTCATCTCTCTTAATACCCCCATATTTATGTAATAGTAATTGTAACACGCATCATTTTCCATGGTAAAATAAAGTTCAACTTCCTTCTGGGAGAAGTCTTTTCATTCTCACTGAAGGTTAGTTGAACTTATCGGACATTTACTGGCAGTTTCACCAGTATCGACTTCTATCTATTCTCTCATGTAAAGAATAGGTAGAAGTACTGCCAGTTAATGTGGGATAAAGTTCAACTTCCTTCTGGGAGAAGTCTTTTCATTCTCACTGAAGGTTAGTTGAACTTATCGGACATTTACTGGCAGTTTCACCAGTATCGACTTCTATCTATTCTTGCATCTAAAGAATAGGAATGAGGTACTGCCAGTTAATGTGGGGTAAAGTTCAACTTCCTTTAGGGAGAAGGCTTTTCATTCTCCCTAAAGGTTAGTTGAACTTATCGGACATTTACTGGCAGTTTCACCAGTATCGACTTCTATCTATTCTTTTATCTAAAGAATAGGTAGAAGTACTGCCAGTTAATGTGGGATAAAGTTCAACTTCCTTTAGGGAGAAGGCTTTTCATTCTCCCTAAAGGTTAGTTGAACTTATCGGACATTTACTGGCAGTTTCACCAGTATCGACTTCTATCTATTCTTTTATCTAAAGAATAGGAATGAGGTACTGCCAGTTAATGTGGGGTAAAGTTCAACTTCCTTCTGGGAGAAGTCTTTTCATTCTCACTGAAGGTTAGTTGAACTTATCGGACATTTACTGGCAGTTTCACCAGTATCGACTTCTATCTATTCTCTCATCTAAAGAATAGGTAGAAGTACTGCCAGTTAATGTGGGGTAAAGTTCAACTTCCTTTAGGATTTATTCTATTGAGTATTAGTTCAACTTCCTTTAGGATTTATTCTATTGAAGATTAGTTCAACTTCCTTTATAAAAGAGCCTAAAAAAAAGAAAGGAACTCTTTATGCAACGTTTATCCATCCAAACAAAAATAATGGGTTTAATCTTTTTTATTGTAGGATTTTCCCTTTTTCTCGCCGGCATCGTTATTATTAGCAATTTTATTGATTCTGGAGAAGATGACTTAAAGCAAAGAGCACTTCTAACTGCTAGAACCGTTGCAGAGGTTCCAGATATTAGTGTGATGATTACCGGTAGCACAAAAGAACGAAGCAAGATTAATGATCGAGTTGAGACAATGAGAATGATTCATCATGCTGATTATATTGTGGTGATGGACATGAATCATATTCGCTTATCACATCCTGTTCCTCATCTAATTGGTCAAAAGTCACAAGGCAATGATGAGGACCCTGCCTTTGCTGAACTTACTTATACAACAAAGGCAAAAGGTGAAGCAGGAACTGTCATTCGTGGATTCGTTCCTATTATTAATAAAGAGCATCACCAGGTTGGAGTCGTCTTAGTTGGGTATATGTTACCAACGTTTTTTGAAATCATTTGGAATTTACGAATTGAAATCTTGTTAACTGGTGCGATTTCGCTATTATTTGGTGGCTGGGGTGCATGGTTGCTTGCTTCGCGTATAAAAAAAGAGATGTTTAATCTTGAACCACATGAAATAGCGAGATTGGTGGTAGAGCGAACAGAGACCTTTAATGCAATGCATGAAGGAATCATTGCAATTGATACAGATGAAAAAATAACTGTTTTTAATGATAAAGCAAAAGCAATGATGGGAATAGCAGGTGAGGTAATTGGTAAAAAAATTCATGAGATTATACCTGATACAAGACTTCCAGAAATCCTTCAGTTGCAAAAACCGTTTTACAACAGAGAGTTAACCGTTCGCAATTTAAATATTGTTAGTAATCGAATACCTATTAAAGTAAAAGGAAAGACAGTCGGCGCAGTTGCGATCTTCCAAGACCGCACTGAAGTAAAAAAACTAGCAGAAGAACTTACTGGAGTAAAAGCATTTGTAAGCGCTTTGAGGGTTCAAAATCACGAGCATATGAACAAACTGCATACGATAGCAGGATTACTACAACTAGGTCATAAAAATAGAGCGCTAGAGTATGTCTTTCAAATTACCGAGGAACATGAAGAGTTAACGCGTTTTCTATCAAAAAATATCAAGAGTGAAAGTCTGTCTGGTCTTCTGCTTAGTAAGGTAAGTCGTGGGAAGGAGCTAGGCATCACCGTTCATATTGATCGCCATAGCCGATTAGAGTCTTTTCCACCTTCACTTGATGTTCATGATTTTGTGATCATTTTTGGAAATTTGATCGAAAACGCATTTGACGCTTTTAAGGATAGTAATGAACTAGAAAAAGAGATCTATGTGAGCATTGAACAGCATGAAGACATTTTATCTATCCTAATTGAGGATAATGGATCAGGTATTTCAAAAGAAGTAGAAACCCAAGTTTTTCAAGAAGGATTCACTACAAAGGAAGGTTCTAACCGAGGAATTGGCTTATTTTTAATAAAAGAAATCGTCGCAAAAGCAAATGGTACCATTCAAGTAGAGTCATATCCTGAACGAGGTACCTCCTTTATGATTACCTTTTATATGTAAGGCTCTTTTCTAAGAGATTGTTGCTTTTAAAACGAAAACTATTTAAGGTTGATTGGAACGGATTGCGAGACTCCTGCAGGAGCAGCGGGATAGGTGAGACTCATGCAGGCGTTTACGCCGAGGAGGCGCTCACCGCCCGCCCCGTGGAAAGCGAGCATCTGGAGCTGAAATCAACCACACCGTACTACTTGGTAAATAGCAACAAAGTTTGCGAAAACAGCCATATGTAAAGACGATTGTATGGAGGAATGTTAGATGAAAGCTTCAATTATTCGCGTTCTACTTATTGAAGATGACCCAATGGTTCAAGAAATTAATAAACAATTTGTTGAAGAAGTTGATGGATTTACTGTTATTGGCACTTCATCTAATGGTAAAGAAGGCATCGATTTTATAAAAAAAGAAAAACCTGATTTAGCTTTAATCGATATCTTCATGCCTAATCAGGATGGTATCACAACGATAAAACAAATTCGTTCAGAGGGTCTAGAAACAGATGTAATTGCCATTACAGCTGCTAGTGATATTGAAACAGTTCGGCGCGTTTTGCAATTAGGAGCGATTGACTACATCATGAAGCCGTTTAAATTTGATCGAATCAAACAGGCCCTTACAAACTATCTTAACTATCATTCCAAGCTTCAAGAAAAGGAATCGATCACCCAACAAGAATTGGATCGTCTCCTCTTTCAACCCAAAAAAGTAGAAAATAAACAGTTACCTAAAGGACTCAATGCTCTGACCCTTGAGAAAATAATCAATTATTTACAAGAACAAAATCAAGCAATTTCTGCTGAAGAAGTTGCGGAAGGCATTGGAATAGCACGTGTGACCGCTAGACGCTACCTCGAATTTATGGAACAATCTGGAAATGTAAAGATTCATATTGAGTATGGTGGAATTGGACGTCCTATTAATCGTTATATGATTATTACCTAAATAGAAAAGGAGTGTTAAAAGGGCAGACCCTTTAACACTCCTTACTTTTATTGCTTAGAAAAATGAATCGTTACCCATTCATTCGTCTGTGCCTTTTCATGGATTGAAAAACCACCTGCTTGGAAATCCGCAATTAGCTGATCAATATGCCATTCCACTAAACCAGAGATGATAAAATCATTGCTATTTTTTAATAGGTCATGTTTTTTCAAGATACTCATCGTTTCATTTGCACCAATATTGATTAATATTAAATCATATACATCTTCAATAGTGTAGTCCCCTGTAATTAAATCAGCTTGTACTACCTCAAGATCATTCGTAAGGTTATTCAGCTCGGCATTATGATAAAGCTCTCTTGCAACTTCCTCATAATCAACAGCAATAACCTTTTTTGCACCTTTCAGTGATGCTGCAATTGTAAGCATACCCGAACCAGTTCCTAAGTCGAGGACGCTTTTCCCTGTAAGGTCTTTTTCTAAGATCATTCGTAAACAACCTTGAGTTGTTTCATGGAGCCCTGTCCCAAATGCAGCTAATGGGTCAAATTTAAGAACGTTTTTATCATGATATTGTTCTTGCGAATTGGGATACGAAATAACCCACCCATTTCCTAAATCGACATCTTCAAATTCATATGATTGCTCCCAATCAGCTTCTTCATGTAAGGAATAGCTAATAACTTCCCTTGATATAGAAAGAGTCGTTTCTAGTAAGGAATAATACGCTTCAGGTAGATTCTTTACTTCCATATCACTTGCGTAAATTTTCAAATCAACATGCTGGTCTTCTTTCTCTTCATATCCGTATCCATTTTGGACTTTGATGATTTCAATTGGTGATTCATAGTACAGATTATAAATTCCTGTTGCATTTAACGTGTCTGTGTATTGGTCAATTTCTTTATAAGGTATATTTATTGTAAATTCGTGTAACATGATCGATTCCTCTCTTTATGCATGTGAACTAGTTTATTGGCTACCTTTTGTCCTATCACAGTTTAATATAGATTGAATTGGGATAGCAAATTGTTTTTCATTTCTAGGTGAGATAATTGGATTTAAGGGCTTCTTTAGATCGGGGAGTTTTTCTACAATTTGATAGAGAATTCCCCTTTGGAGTGAACATTCCCCGATATTTCACTCTTTTCCTCTCGCTTTTCCAATAAAAAACAGGGTGATTTAAATGGTCAACCCCATTTGAATCACCCTTAAATAAACTTAATTCTTCACCTTCACATATTCTCTCCAGCTATGCATAGGTTGCCAATTTAATAGCTTCTTCGCTTTTTCATTAGAAAATAATGTTTCGTATGCTTCCAATTGCTTACGAATTTCAGTAGTTGGATAGATTGTCTCAACTAGGTGCTTACTTTCAATATCCATGCTTGTGTCATCTGCTGCGATATTTAGTGCAACAGAGCCTAGTCCATCAGTTTCAACCGCTAGTCGATAGGCAACTGCAGCATCTCTTGTATCAATATAACTCCACATGATTACTTTTCGCTGTTCAGGGTCATTTATAAATTCCGGAAAATTTTCATACATATTTGGGGCAATCACATTTCCTAATCTCATGGATACGACCTGCATCCCAGTTCGTCGATGAATCATATCTGCTGTTTGTTCATTGACGATTTTAGATAATCCATAGCTATCCTCTGGTAATTGTGGGTGCTCTTCGTCGAGTGGAGCATATTGCGGAGACAGCTCATTAACCGCAAATACAATTCCATAAGAAGACTCACTAGACGATATGACTGCTTTTTTAATACCAAGTGTTCCAGCTGCCTCTAATATATTGTATGTAGACATGACATTATTTTTAAAGGTAACTTCATTTGGATGTGAATACGCAACAGGAATGGCTGCCAGATGTACAACTGCATCTGCACCTGCAAGAACCCCATAAACTTCACCTAGGTTTTCTAAATCGGTAATAATCGTTTTACAAATTGGGTCAATTGGATGCTTCACATCTGCATTTACTACTTCATATCCACTATCAAGAAATTCCTTAATAACCCAGTGACCAAGAAGGCCACTTCCACCAGTAACGACTACTTTTTTCAAATAATTCTCTCCCTTACTGTAAAATCTCTTCTACTTGTGAAATGACATCGCTCGTCAATGTCACACCCACACCTTTAATATTTTCAATTATTTGTTCAGGTTTTGTCGCACCAACTAATGTACTTGCCACACCAGGTTGACGCAAAATCCAAGCAATAGCTAGTTGAGATAAACTAATATCAAGTTCATTCGCAATTCCACCTAATTTTTCAACCTTTAACAGGATTTCATCATTTAAAAATTGACCCATATGCATGTTTGCTTTTGGATCTGTTGCACGACTTCCTTCTGGCGCACGATTGCTTACGCTATATTTCCCAGTTAACACCCCTTGTGCTAAAGGTGAAAAGACAATTTGACTTATTCCATGCTGCTCACTTACTGGTAGTACTTCTTTTTCAATATAGCGATGAAACATATTATAGTTTGATTGATTAACAATAATCCGGTCTAATAGATACTTATCTGATGTACCGATTGCTTCTTGAATTTGTTGTGCCGTCCATTCACTTACACCAGCATATAAAATCTTACCTTGTCGGATCAGATCATCAATCGTTCTTAAGGTTTCATCAACTGGTGTTTCTGGATCATAGCGATGACAATAATAAATATCTACATAATCAGTTTTCAACCGTTTTAAACTTGCATGAAGCTGTTCAATAACATGTTTTCTAGAAAGACCTCGATCATTTGGTCCATCTCCCATTTGTCCGAACACTTTTGTTGCTAGCACATAAGAATCGCGATTATATTTGCTAAGAGCTTCACCGACTACTTTTTCTGATTCACCTCTTGCGTATACATTTGCTGTATCAAATGAATTCACCCCATTTTCGTAAGCGGTTTCAATTGTTTGAATCGCTTTATCCTTTTCAGTAGAAGCCCCAAATGTTAACCAACTCCCTAAGCTTACCTCACTGACCTTTAACCCTGATCTTCCTACACGCCTGTATTTCATGCTCCCATCTCCCTTTTCTAATGATCGAGCAAAAAGCAATTGGTGTTCCCCTATTGATAATGGTTACACTTTTATGTTTCTAACCAACTTATAAATCATTCCTCACTAGAATTATAATTTTTTTGAATAGTGTATACAAGTACTGAAATATTATTGATATAATAAAAATTATGTAATCAACTATAAAATTTATAGTTACTACAAGGAGGATACTATGGAGAAATTGGATGGCATACTAATTGAATGCTCGATCGAAAAAGCACTTGATATTATTGGTGGAAAATGGTCTTTTCTTGTGATTAAAGAGCTTTTTGATGGCACAAGACGTTTCGGAGAATTACAGCGTTCAATTCCCAAAATAAGTCCAAAAGCGCTAACCGATACTCTCCGTCATTTAGAAAATCATGGAGTATTAACACGCGAAACCTTTGCGACAGTCCCAGTTACAGTTGAATATACATTAACCGAAAAGGGGCACTCACTTAATAAGATGTTGAAGGAAATGAAAAAATGGGGAGCACAATGGGGATAAGTTAGCATTTTCCTCTTGCTTTGTATAATTTTAAAAACTATATTGAGTGAACTTTAATTTCTATTTGAAGTTCACTCAGGTTAAGTTCAACCTTTACACTTACCTCCTTTATTTAGCCAATAATCAAAAAGGGGACCTTCATGACCAAATACTGGATCTTGATTAGGTATCAGTACTCCTTCAATTTCTTCTCTATCTTTCTCCTTATTTCGATGCTCAGTTCTCAAATTTGGGCTCATTCCCTCTGGATATGCCCCGACAACTTTAAAATCACTTGAGGAAGAAAGTCGCTTATGTCCTGTTCCAGCAGGTAAAATCACCACATCACCTTTCGCGAGATGGAAGTCCTCTCCAGTTTCACCGCCAATTTTCAGCTCTGCTTCTCCCGCAATGACACCTAAAACCTCATGTGTGTTGCTATGGTAGTGATGATAAGGAAATACCCCATTTGTCCAATTATTTAACCAATTATGATGATTGAAAATCGTTTCTATTTCCGCTATTTTACTACCAAAACAATTTTTATAGATCACTACTGGGAATTTCTGATTATTCGGGATAAGCTTGTTCTGTTTACATGAAATTGTAACGATTTTTAGGTCCTTCATAATTGAGTTTCCCTCTCTTTCTCTAAAAAGCTTATTTCTTCACAAGAGACGAAGTTCTCTAGAAGCTGGAGCTGCTGGATGTAAAAGCGCTTGTCCACAGTACAGGGATTTTATCATTTGCTAGACAAAGAAAAAGGATAACATATGTTACCCCCTTGTAATAGAGTTCTATGCTTGAAGCATTTTATAAACCTGCTCTACGTCTTTATCTCCTCTTCCAGAGAGATTTACAATAATTGAATCTTCACGATCAAGCTCTTTTGCTAGTTTCATAGCATGTGCAATTGCGTGTGAGCTCTCTAATGCAGGGATAATCCCTTCAACTTTAGAAAGAACCTGAAAGGCCTCTAACGCTTCTTGCCCACTTACTGTTACATACTCTGCTCGATTCGTTGTTTTCAGATAGCTATGCTCTGGACCAATTCCGGGATAATCTAATCCTGCTGCAATCGAATAGGTTGGCTTTGGCTCGCCGTTTTCGTCTAAGAGCGTTAAGCATTTAAAACCATGGATCACTGCAGGTGTACCTTTTGTTAAGGATGGAGCCTCAGCAGGTTCAACACCGATTAATCGTACTGATTCCTCGTCGATAAAATGAGCAAAAGCACCAATGGCATTGCTTCCACCACCAGCACATGCAACGACTGCTTTTGGAAGCTTACCTTCTTTTTCTAGTATTTGTTTTTTAGATTCTTCACTAATAATAGATTGGAAGTGCTTAACCATTGTTGGGAATGGATGTGGGCCTACAGCTGATCCTAATAGATAAAAAGTATTTTCATAGTTTACAACGAGATCGTTTAACGCTTCATCAACTGCGTCCTTTAGACGTCCTTGTCCCTTTGCAACGGGAACAACTTTTGCACCTAATAGCTCCATACGAAATACATTCAGTGCTTGTCTTTCGGTATCCAATTTCCCCATATAAATCGTACAATCCATACCACCAACAATTGCACAAGCTGTAGCAGTTGCAACTCCATGCTGGCCAGCCCCAGTCTCTGCAATGATCCGTGTTGCTCCCATACGTTTTGCTAATAAAATCTGTCCAATCGCATTATTAATTTTATGTGCTCCTGTATGGTTTAAATCTTCACGCTTTAAATAGATTTTCGCTCCACCAACTTGCTTTGTTAAGTTCTCTGCAAGAGTAAGTGGATTCTCTCGACCGATATATTCTTTCATATAATAATTAAATTCTTCAATAAATTCTGGATCACTCTTGTACTTTTCAAAGTTCTCATCTAAAACATCTAATACATTCTTTAAGGCCTCAGGTACAAAACTTCCACCAAATTCCCCAAAATAACCTTTTTCCATCGTACTTTTTGTCATGTCTATTCTCCTCTCTATTAACTATAATAGTAAAAATTCAGAATTAATAATCTTTAAATATTATACCATTCTAGCCGAGGACGAGCGGGAAATTAGAAAAAAATTTTTACATTCTAATTTCATATAAGCACCAAAGAAGTAAGCCTAGGAGAACGACATTTATCCATAGTAGCAAATGAATATATACATTGTTTTTTTTCATAGAAACTTCCACCTCTAAAGAATGACTTCTATAGTAAAGACGCAGTGAAGAAGAGATTGTTTCAAAAAAATGTTTTTTCTAGTGATTTTGAAATTTTGAGAATTAATCTAGCTTAAAATGCATTTACAATTTTTAAATATGATAAAAAACGGACCCCATTAGGAGCCCGCTTTTATGTCTATTATTCTTCCTCATTTTCACTTAAATAATTTTTAACTTTATATTCTTCTTTTTTCTCTTCTAACCAGGTTGTATACTCTGTAGCCATTTTTTCATCGAATAAGATGTCTTTGATTTCTTCTTTACTATCATCAAAGTTGGCTTCAGCTGCGTCCTGTTTGTCAGTTACTTTAATGATATGATAACCATGTTCTGTTTTAACTGGTTCACTAATTTCGTCAACTTCCATTGAAAATGCTGCTTCTTCAAATTCCGCTACCATACTACCTTCACCAAAGAAACCTAAGTCTCCACCTGATTCAGCTGATCCGGTATCTGTTGAATATTCTTTTGCTAGTTCCGCAAAGTCTTCACCTGCATCTAGCTTTTCTTTTACTTCTTTAGCGGTTGCCTCGTCTGCTACTAATATATGACTAGCTTTAACCTGTTTTGTTTTAGCAAAGGAATCTTTATTCTCATCAAAGTATGTTTTCATTTCTTCATCTGTGATTTTAATACGTGATTCTAATAATTTCTCAATTTGAAGGTTCGTTTTAACATCTTCCTCTACGTCCCCCATTGTTAAACCGCTTGTTGCTAGTTGTTGGTTAAACGTTTCTTCTCCACCATAGGAAGCAATTAACTCTTGAAGCTCTGCATCTATGTCTTTTTCAGATACTGAAACCTTTTCTTTTTCTACCTCTTGCTCAATTACGTTTTTGGTAATAAGAGTATCTAGGGCTGCTTCACCATTTTGCTCGACGAAAAATGTATATAAGTTATCCTTTGTAATAGACTTTTGACCAACCTTTGCAACAACTTCACTTCGAGTTGAAAGAAAAATAAATACTGCAACTGCCACTACTACAAGGGCAGCGAGAATAGCTATTGTTTTTTTACTTGAAAATAATTTCTCTATCATATATTATGTCTCCTCAATCCTATATAGTCTGTCTGATATCATTCTTCTATCTTAACGAATAAATATGAATAAACTATGAACAAAGCATTAAAAATTAGAAAAGTTTAATCATTCTTAATTGGAATCGTAATCGTAAACTTTGTTCCTTTATTTCGCTCACTTGTGAGTTCAATTTTCCCTTCATGCAGCTCTACTAAACGCTTAACAATTGAAAGGCCTAAACCAAATTCACCAAATTGATTACTCGTTCTCGATAGATCAGCCTTATAAAATCTCCGCCAAATTGATTCCACCTCTAATTTGTCCATTCCTATTCCGGTATCCTCAATTTCAATTATCGTCTCTTCATTAGTCTGGCAGCCACGAAGCCAAACTGAGCCTTGATTTGTAAATTGAATACTATTTTTTGTAATATTTATTAAGATTTGGATAAGTCGATCATAGTCAGCGAATACCATACTTTGTTCATCTGCATGAATAATTAAGTCAATATTTTTTGCCTCTGCTTGAAAAAGTAAGTGATCCTTAATCACTTCTAATACCTCTTTAAGCTGAATTCTTTCTTTAATAAGCTTAACTTGATTCGATCGAATTCGTTCATAATCTAGATTCTCATTAACAAGTCGAATTAATCTTTTGGTTTCATGACTAACTAACTGAATCCCTTTTTCTTTTTCATCCTCTTCAATCATATTATTTTTGAGTCCCTCAATCACACCACTTATTGTTGTTAGTGGTGTTCGAAGCTCGTGTGAAACATCGGCTATAAATTGTCTTCGCCGTTTTTCGAGACTATCAATTTCTTCGTTTGAGGATTTTAATTGATCAATCATTTCGTTAAAATCATTTGCCATTTCAGCGATTTCATCAAAGTTAGATGCTGGAATATAGGCATCATAATCACCTTGTGCAATTTTCGAAGTAGCTTTTCTTATTTTTTGAATACGATTCACATGAATGTTTGACAGAATCCAGCTAAGCAAAAATGACACCGATAACGCGATGATCACAGTGTAGAGTAGATATTGATTCATTTCACTGATCATTTCCCGGGAACCACTAATAGGAGAAATGAGTAAAATCCCTCCAATTAGACCGCCCCTACCAATATAGGGTAATGCAACTAGTGAAACTTCTTGGTCAGCCCATTTTATGTTGTGCTTGGTAACCACTTTCTCTCCATTGGTAAGCTTGTTCCAATCTTCTTCTGTTATTCTTGTTCTGGGCGAGTTCGTTGAAATCGGGTAAACAATTCGACCTTGTTGATCAAATATACTAAAAAATATATTTTGCGAGCTCAATACCTGATTGTATTGAGCCAAAACGAACTCCTGTCCTGTCTGTTCAAATTCAGCTAAAATATTCTCACCATAAGAGGTTAATTCATTTACTTTGTTCTCATACACTAAATTTTCGACATAGTGGGCGAACAACAGGCTTAAAATAATAAAAGCTATGATGAGAATACTTATATGACTGATAAATAACTGATAAATGTATTTAATTCTCATTTGCTTCTACTGCTTCATCAAATTTATAGCCTACTCCCCAAACTGTATGAAAGAATGGATGTGTCGGTGTTTCGATTTTTTTTCTTAATCGTTTAATATGAACATCTACTGTACGTTCATCACCATAAAATTGATAGCCCCAAACTCGTTCTAACAGCTGTTCCCGGGTAAATACTTGACGAGGATTTTTCACAAAGTAATAGAGGAGATCAAACTCTTTTGGAGTAAGGTTTGTTATCTTTCTATCTTGTAAATATACCTCTCTAGTCGTTTTACTAATTTTAAAATTTTCAGTTTGCAATAGATCAGAAATACTTGACTGTTGATCAATTTCTGCAATCTGATAGCGACGAGTTACTGCTTTTATCCTTGCCATTAAGGCTAATGGACTAAATGGCTTAGTCACATAATCATCTGCTCCCATTTCTAGCCCTAATACTTGATCAGACTCACTATCCTTTGCTGTAAGCATAATAATTGGAATTGAGCTTTTTTCTTCTCTAATCTTTCGACAAAGTGACACACCATCCATCCCAGGAAGCATCCAGTCGAGGATCAATAAATCCCACTCATTCCCTTTAAAACGCTCATACCCTTCCAAACCATTATGTACAAATTCACCTGTTATTCCTTCCTTCGAAAAAAACATCTCAAGCATAGAACAAACACTTGGATTATCTTCAATGACAAGTACTTTCATTTTCCACCTACCAGTTGTGTAAAAGCTTTTTCTTTTTATCAATTTTAACGTTTTCTTACTCAACACACAAATAAAACCAGTCTAATCAACTATTACAAAAGATGTTAGTTCTTGTCCTCGCCAAATACCTCAATTCTTTGTAATGGTTCTCTTTCAGCAACCTACATTTCAATTATCTTTCTCTCTATGTGACTATTTCACTGCTAGTTTACCAATTAAAGAATGATAGAACAAAAGCGCAAGCGCCTTGAACAGCCTCGGGCAAATAAGACGCTTAAGAATAGAAGGTGTTCTTTACCTTCAATTCTTAAGTGGCTGTAGACCCAAGAGGGGCTAGGCGCTGGAGCTGGATGCCAAGCACTTATCCACAGTACAAGAATTTTATAATTTCCTAGATAATAAAAAAAGACCCCAAAATAGGGGTCTTTTATAAGAGCTGCTTATGCAGCGTTATACTTATTTTTGTACGTTAGCAGCTTGTGGTCCACGAGCTCCTTGCTCAACTTCAAAAGTAACTGTTTGGCCTTCTTCTAAAGTTTTGAAACCTTCGCCTTGGATTGCAGAGAAGTGTACGAATACATCGTCTTGTCCTTCTACTTCAATAAATCCGAAACCTTTTTCTGAATTAAACCATTTAACTTTACCTTCTAACATTGTTTTTCCTCCTGTGTGGAAAATCTAGTCCACATTGTATTACTATTCTTGCTAGACAACGACCTTTTTAAGAGGAATCTTTTAAAGCAATTTCCATCTTTCATCCTTATCCGAACAAAAATAATTAAAACCATTTTAGCACTTTTTTTCTTTAAAATCAAGAAAACCATAGAAAACTTTGAAAATCTTTACATGTTTTTTTCAATAAAAATTTATTAAGTAATAAGGATAAGGAGGTCTATGAAAATAGCACTTATAATATTCAGAGTGGTCATTCGTCATAAAAAAAGGCTGTTTTCGCAAACTTTGTTACTATTTACCATTAATGCGGTGTGGTTGATTGCAGCGAGAGTTGCTCGCTTTCCGCGGGGCGGGCGGTGAGCCCCCTAGGCGTAAACGCCTGCATGAGTCTCACCTGTCCCGCTGCTCCCGCAGGAGTCTCGCAATCCGTTCCAATCAACCTGAAATAGTTTTTGTGTTAGAGCCTAAAAAAACATCATCAATTATCATGTGATACTTTCAAAATGCTCAACAATTGGGAAAGGCTCATAAAAGTGGTGTAATAATTGTTTCCATTTTTGATATTCAGAAGATTGCCTAAACCCAATTGTATGATCCTCTAGTTTTTCCCATTTTACTAGCAAAATATATTTCCCCTGAACTTCCAAGCAACGTTGAAGATCATGTAAGATATATCCACTCATACTCGAAAGAATCTTTGAAGCTTCCTTAAATACCTGTTCAAATTCCTTTTCTTTACCTGATATTACGTTTAACATGGCTACTTCTAATATCATTTTATCTCCTCCACCTTCAATTTAATTCTATTTTCTGACAATAATAGAAATGAATCATACCTCTTTTTATTTTTTTATGCACGAACAAATGCGTAAGCGCCTTAATCAGCCCGACAAGCATAAGATGATTTAGAATAGAAGGCGCTCTTTGCCTTCAATTCTAAATTAGCTTATGACCTCGAGGGGCTAGGCGCTGGAGATGGATGTCGTGCGCTTATCCACAGTTCGAGAATTTTATTATTTCCTGGACGATAAAAAAAGCAGCCGATTTCAACTAGAAATCAACTACTTTGTTCATTTTAAAGCTTATACTCGCTTAAACGGCCACCAGTTTGCAGCACCAAAGTTTTTCACCATGACTGGTACAAAAAGTGGTAATACAATAAATGCGTATAACAACAATCCGGTAAGGATAATCGATGCGATTTGAATGAGTGATAGCATGCCTGATGGAATCATTGCAGCAAATGTACCACCTAATATAACCACCGCTGAAATAATGACTGTTCCCATTTTTTTCATTGCTAAAAGCATCGCTTCTTCTACTGATATGTCTTTATATTCATTAAATCGGTCCATTAAGAAAATACTATAATCTACACCTAGAGCAACAAGAATGACAAAACCAAAGAATGGAACTGCCCAGCTAATCCCGGTATACCCTAAAATATTCACAAATATCACTTCATTGATTCCAAGTGCTGTATAATACGTTAAAATCAATGATCCTATCAAATAAAGCGGCATAATAATCGATCTGAACAAAAATACAAGAATAATAGAAATACCGACAAGCATTAAAATAACTGTACGTGTATAGTCATTATTAGACATCGTATTTAAATCAGCATTAATACTAGTAATTCCCCCAATGGCAACTTTGGCATTTTCAAGCTTTGTACCCTTTGTTGCACGTTCAATTGCAGCATTAATTTCGTCAATTTGGTTGATTGCTTCGTTTGAATAAGGGTTCGCTCCAAAGATAACATCTAATGTCATCACTTTTCGGTCATTTGATAAATATGTGTCAAGTGCTTGCTCGAAGTCTTCACTTTCTAATACATCTTCTGGTAAGTAAAAGCCTGATGATTCTGACGTTTTTGATAAATCAGTTAGGTAGTCTTGAGCAGAACCGAGTCCATCTGATACTTGGTTTAACCCATCAACACTTTGACCTAAGCCATCTGTTAATTGATTCATTTGACCATCAAGGTCACCAAAACCATCTAATAGCTGTTTTTGACCATTTGTTACACCTGACAGACCATCAGATATTTTAGGTATATTGCTTACAACTTGACCTTGACCGTTTGCTAATTGTTCTAGGCCTTCTTGCTGCTGTTCAATTCCCTCAATAAGTAAAGATAATCCCTCAGAGAACTGTCTTTGACCTTCAACAAGTTCAGTAAAATTACTATTCGCCAGGTTTACACCTTCGCTAACCTTGTTTAATTCAGTATTTAATCTGCTAATCCCGTCTGCTAATGTAGGTAACTGAGTTTTAGCTACTTCCTGTACAGTTCCTTTAATTTTCCCATAATTAGGATCCGTCTTCAGACCTGGATATACATTATTATTTTCAAGAGCTGTAAAGTCAGAGTTTAATTGAGTAAGAGCTCCTGAAATTCCTATAATCCCTTGACTTACCTCTTGATATTTTTCATGGAGAGTTCCGATTCCACCCTCCACTTCTTGATATCCAGTAAGTAATTGACTGCTTCCAGCCTGAAGTTCTTCAGCCCCTGCCTTTGCTTCAGCTAAGCCCTTCTTAATTTCATCTGAACCTTGAGATCCTTGGCGAATTCCATCCTCAATTTTTGCTAGGTTTGCCTGTATTTCAGATATCCCAGAATGTATTTCTGTCGTTCCAGAAATTAAATCATTAATGCCATCTGTTGCATCTTTAAGCTGTGGTGAGGATTTAGAAAGCTCACTTTCTGCTTCTGCTAACCCTTCACTAATTTGAGTGATACCATCATTTCCTTCTCCAAGTCCTTCTTCAAGAGTTTTTGCTTGTGTTGCTACATAAAAATCTTCGATCATTTCACCAGTAGGTCGTGTGACAGAGCGAACTGAGTCTACCAAATCTACTGTTTCAAGCTCTTTACTAATTTTTTCAGCAAGACCAATGTATTCGGTTGAATCCATTTTTTCATCATTTTTCAAAACAATTTGCGTTGACATCGATTCCCCTGGACCAAAGCTATCTGCAATGGCATTGAAGGCTTTAATTGAGTTTACATCACCGCTAATTTCCTCTAATGAGTTATAGGATAATTCACCATCATATAGTAACAAAAACGGGACAGATACCACCGCAACGATAGCTAGCGCAATAAGTGGACGTGCTAATGAAAAGCGGCCAACTACACCCCATAATTTACTATCCTTATGTTCAAGTGTCCCTTTTGAAGGCCAGAAAATTTTATTACCTAGTATTGCCATAAAAAATGGTACAACCGTAAATAAAGCGATAAGTAATACAGCAACACCTACTGCTACTGCAGATGCAGATTGATAGAGCTTAAATTGGGAAAATCCGATTGCAGCAAATCCAATCATAACAGCTAACCCACTAAAGAATACCGTACGCCCTGCATTGCGATATGTTTCAACAATCGCTTCTGTCACACTTTCACGATGTGCCAATTCTTCTTTAAATCGACTTAAAAGCAGAATACAGTAGTCTGTGCCGATTCCAAATAAAACAGCGACTAAGAAAATTTGTGTGAAATTTGAGATTGGAAAGTTCACTTTATCAACTAATATCGCAACTATTGATTGTGATGCTAAATACGTAATTCCAACAGTAATGAGTGGAATAAGTGGAGCAATCGCTGATCTAAACACGAGTAAGAGAACAGCTAAAATGAAAACAACAGTGATTCCTTCTGTTTTCTTTAAGCCTTCCTGAGAACTTGTCATTACATCTTCATCAATCATCCAGCCACTTGTATAATAATGATCAACTTTTACATCTTTAATTGTTTCGTAAAGCAATTCAGATACTTCCTTCACTTCACGATCATTCCAACTTACCGAAACAGACGCTAAAATTGTCTTACCGTCCTCTGAAACCAACTGTTCCTTTAAGCTTTCCTTATTAAAATGAGTTAATATATCTGTAACACCAAGCTCTTTGCTGTCTTCGAGTAAGTGAATCGCTTTTTCAGCCTCTTTTATTTCTTCGTCTGTTAGCTTATATTCATTATGAAAAACAAGAGCAACCTGTGTTTCACCTTTAACATTTTCTTGTTTTTGAACATCATCAAGAATTTCACTAGCTAAAGATGAAGAATATCCATCTGGTACACTGACCTGTCCTTTATCTCGTACAAGTTCTGCCATTTTAGGTGCAGCTAAAAATAACCCTACGACTACAGCAACCCATGCAAGAATAACAAACCACTTTCCATTAATGATTTTGTTCACAACTTATTCCTCCATTTTACAGTCTTTACGTTGATCTAATAGCGTATTTAGCTTTTCATATGTCTCAATAAATGACACAATTTCACTTTCTTCAAAGCTAGTGATGATCGATTCTACTAATTTTTTAATTTTTTCTTCAGTTTTTGTGTATATATCATTTCCTTTTTCAGTTAACGTTAAGTAAATAACACGGCGATCACTTTCATCACGAGTTCGTTTAATTAACTCCTTTTCAGTTAATCGATTTATGATCGCAGTAATCGCACTTTTCTTCACCTCAAAGGCTTCTGAAAGCTCTGTAGAAGTGCATGTACCTGCAAGATGAATATAACGTAATGTATAATGCTGATCATTTGTAATATAGTCACCAATACTGTCTTTAATCATATTTTCACCTTTTTTTGTAACTGAAAAGGAAACAGCAAGGTAACGATTAATCAATTCTTCGATTTGTTTTTCCTCCATGAAAGGAGCCACCCTTCTATTAGTTAAATAATTTAACTATTCATGTGTTTAACTATAAAATGATCGTCATTTCCTGTCAAGAACAAAAGCTCAGGGCGCTGGAGCTGGACACCTACAGCTTATCCCTTGTTCTGGAATTTAAAAAATCAATAAAAATTACAAAAGACTGAAGCCTTGGCTATATATCATACTTTTGCCTATTTTAAGAAATACTATTAGAGAATAAAACTACATGGAGGTATATAAGTGGAAAAAATGCCATTAACCTCAGTTACGAGCGGGTTGGGAATTGAGCTTCTACCAGATCTCTTTTGTTTGTCTGTTCAAATTGTAAATGTTTGCTTTATTGGAAATCCACGAGAAACGAATGAATTTACTTTAATAGATGCTGGAATGCCAGGGTCATATGAGTTTATTATGGAAGAGGCTGAGAAAAGATTTGGCGCGGATTGCAAGTTAAATAGCATTATCCTAACTCACGGTCACTTTGACCATGTAGGTGCTTTACATGAATTGATTAAAAAATGGGATGTACCTGTTTATGCCCATCCTTTAGAAGAACCATATTTAACAGGAAAAAATGATTATCCACCTCCAAACCCTGAAGTTGATGGGCTTGTTGCTAAAATGTCACCGATGTTCCCTAGGCACAGTATTGATATTAAATCTAACCTTAAACTATTAAGTGACGATGGAGTAATTCCAAATTTACCTGAATGGCACTATATCCATACGCCTGGGCATACACCTGGACATATTTCACTTTTTAGAGACCGAGACAATGTTTTAATTGTTGGAGATGCTTTTACAACTGTTGAACAGGAATCTTTATATGATGTGATCACACAGAAACAAGAAATGCACGGTCCACCAGCATACTTTACAACAGATTGGCAGGCTGCCAGGAACTCCGTCAAAAAATTAGATGCATTAAAGCCCACGATAGCTATTTCAGGACACGGGCTCCCGATGGCTGATGATGAATTGAGAATAGAACTTGAAAGGCTTGCAGCTAATTTTGAAAATGAAATACCTGAAAATAGAAAATAGTGTAGATCAAAAGCGAAAACGTATAGACTCTAGAGGAGATTGGCAATTATGCTGGATGTAGTATGGTAATCCATAGTATAAGAGTTTTTCAACTCGCATCACCTTTAAATGTTTTAGCTCATTAGAACTTTTTTAAAAGAAATTTTCATAAATATCTCTATCCTCCACTAATAGACCATACACTTTAATATGACTAACATTAAAGGTGGGGGAATATGATCTTTATCGGTAACAACTTGGTTAGTGGCAATCAATTGAAATCCACCACATTGACTGCTGAAGAAAATGAAATCATTGATCGTATGAGTCAATATCAGGAAAGGTATTTATTCTTAAATGATGATCACTTTCAGTTTGTTCTTCATCTTCGTTCAGCCATCATTCATGCATCAAGAAGTTTATTTACTAGCAAAGCAAAGTTTACTACCTTTGAAACTTCACATTGTAATGAGCGGTTTTGGAGATTAACAAATCAAGGTGGTTTTAAGCTTAAAGAAGGCATACGACCATCTGATGCCATAAATGATATATTTCAAAATGGGGTTCTGTATGGGTTTGAATGTGCGACCGCAATGGTGATTATTTATTATAAGGCTGTACTAGACTCAATCAATTTTGCACAATTCAATCGTATTTATCTAGGCATGTATTTACGTGATTGGCAATCAGATGACGATCTTCCAATCTACACGAGAAGAGGAAATGATTACTTACCTGGTGATTGTCTGTATTTTAATAATCCACAGTTTAATCCCAAAACTCCACAATGGCGGGGAACAAATGCAATGGATTTGGGGAATAAGCTTTTCTTCGCACATGGAATAGGCATTAAAACAGCGGAAGGCATCCTTGAGGCTTTGAATAAGCGAAGAAATCCACATGCGACAGAGTTTGCCTATCTCTTATCACAAGTCACTCGATTAGACGACTACTATTTGTATCAGTTCGCTAAAGGAGCTCATAAACGCAGCAATACTCCTATTTTATTTCAGTAGGGAAATAGTAGGAAAGATTGGTCATCACTCGTTTTATGAATAACCTTAGGGTATTATTAACAAAACACAGCCATTTTTCCTACGGCTGTGTTTTATCTTCCTATTTTCTACATTTAATAAAGGCTATGATCACTGTCACAATAACCGAAAGAAACGTATACACAATTACCCAAATAAAAAATGATTCATTAAAAAACAGAAGCATTAAGAATGAGGATAAAACAAAAATTAAAGCTGGTGTAACATAGATTTTTTTAGTTAATACGTAACCAACAATTGACATTATTAACACAATTGCTGGAAAGATGAAAAGAATAAGCATAAATTCCATATGTCACCTCATACTACACTTCTAATTTACCTCATTTTAACACAAAGCGTGTCTTATCACGCTTAAAACGTCACGCCCTGTGGCTTCGCCAGACCCAAACATCATGTTCTTCGTCGCGGATTTGTTCGAGTAGTTATCCTTCACAATCCTCAAAACCTCACTAGAATCCTGAGATTAGTGGTTTCACGATCCGTTCTGAATAAGATAAAGATTAGGAATATTTTATGTAAAAGGTTCTTTGTCGCGGACCATCAAATTCACAAAAGTAAATACCTTGCCATGTTCCTAAAAGCAATCGTCCCTTTGTAATGATAACTGTTTGTGAGGCACCCACAGTGCTCGCTTTCATATGTGCTGCCGTGTTTCCTTCAGCATGCATGTCCTTCACTACATTCCATGGATATATTTCATCAAAGCGTCTCATCATATCACTTTTTACATCAGGATCAGCATTTTCATTGATTGTGATACCAGCAGTTGTATGGGGACAGTAAATTAATATGGTTCCTTCTTGTATCCCGAGCTCATTTACAAATGCTTGGACCATCTTTGTTACATCAATCATTTCATCACGCATACTAGTTTGAATTGTTAGTTGTTTTAGCATTTCAAGAAACACCCTTCTTTTAGAATATAATTATCTTAAGTATATATTGATGAATGTTAGATGTTAAATGATATACGATCAGAAGGCTATTCGTTGGACCTGCCTTTTAATATTATTACTGTCCCTAAATTCGAATGTAGAAAACGAAATAAATTCTTTATGTGGAATACGTTCTTGTTTTCTAGCCACACTTCAAGCTGTCTTCTTACATTTTTCACCAACGTTTGTAAATATTTATTCATGAGTATCTCCAAATATTTGCTGATTTTATCTTTATATTACTACTTTGTTTATTTTGTGTATTAATTTTATTTGCTGAATAACAAGAAATAAATCTATATAGTGACAAAATCCTCATTTTTACCCATCAGAGAAACTTTAACAAAACAATTTCCTCTTTAGTTCCTTTATAATAATTTGATCCATTTCATTAATTCTAGCATCGTATTATTTACCATTAAGTTTAGAGTTTTTTCGCAAGGTATTAAAAGGAAGTGTACATACTAAATAGTGTATATTTCTTAAATTATATTTTTTAGATCAAGGGTATCGTGTTAGTAGAAAGTGGTGATCAATTGAAGGTAAATGAAGAAGAAAAGAAGCTACTAAGTGAAGCAATTGATAAAATGAATGAGGGTTTGGATGCTTTTATAGGATTTTACAATGATTCTGAAGAGGATAAGGGCTTAATTGAGTTCACTGAAGAAACAATTGAAATCATTGAGCATGCAATTGAAGCTTATGGAAAAGAAGAGGTCACAACGAAAATAAACACGATTATTAGAGAAGTTTTATCATTTTTACCTAATAAGAAGGGATGATTGTGTATGGCTAAGTCAAATAAAATGATGATCCAATGGTTACGATGGCCGATTCATTATCGAATTACAATAGTCGTTCTTCTTATTATTCTTGTTTTTGGAGAACTGATTTCTTTAGTGGAACCGAGGGAATTCCCGACAATCTTTGATGGGATATGGTGGGCTGTTGTTACTGTTTCAACTGTTGGATTTGGCGATTATGTTCCGAAAACCCATCTAGGTAAAGGAATTGCTATGATAATGATACTAGCAGGCGCGAGTTTTGTTACAGCTTATTTTGCAACAATTTCTGCAGCAGCAATTAAAAGGCAAAATTCATATACAGAAGGAGCTGTTCCGTTTAAAGGCAATAATCACGTTGTCATAATTGGATGGAATGAAAAAGCGAATGAAATGATCGAATCCCTCTATTCGGTTAAACCATATAAACAAATTGTCTTAATTGATGAATCTTTAAAGGAATCCCCTCTAATTGAAAATGTTCACTTTATAAAAGGGAATCCGTCTGATGATCAAACTTTACTGAAGGCAAATATTTTAGAAGCTGATGCTGCGATCATCACAGCAGATCAATACAAAAATGAGCATGAGGCTGACATGTATTCAATCTTAGTTTTATTAACTTTAAAAGGAATGAATCCTAATCTATATTGTGTCATTGAGATTTTAACTGAGCTACAAACCAAAAATGCAGATAGGGCTGGAGCAGATGAAATTATTAAATCTTATAAGCTCACAAGTCATTTTATTATGAGCAGTTACTTAGCTAAAAATGGGTTGTCAAAATTTTATTCAGAGCTTAATCCTGCTAGTGGAAATCTATTTAAAGTTCTCCCTGTAACAGAAAATCTTATTGGAAAAACGTTCAAGGAAGCTAGTCATGAGCTCTTAGAAAATGAATCAATATTAATTGGAATTAAAAGAGGAGAGGAAACGAAAGTTAATCCGCCCCTCTCCTATGAAATACTTGAGTTAGATGCATTAATTATTTTTACTCATTAAGCAAGCTGCCTTCTAATTCTTGTACAAGCTCCTTCCCGATCTCAATATATTTTTCAGGGAAGGTAGCATCCTTATCTTGTGGCTCCTGAAACTGATTAATTGAGGCACTGAAATTTCCAATCGTAGCATGATCATCTAATCCAATTTGATATTTATGCGATAAAAGAAACGGTGTACCTATTTGAACCATCGTATTTGGTGAATCAAGCTGCCCATCTGTTGCTTCAAAGGGAACTCTTAAATATTGATAGCCTACTTCTGACGCAATTTTATAATCAAAGTACCCATGGTCATACTCCCAATTCCCACCTATCGAGTATCCTAACGTTTTCAATTTTTGCTCAAGATCATATAATTCAATCGTTTGGCCATCGATCTTTGACGGAATTTCAATCACTTGGAAAACCCCCTTTTTCTTTAGATTTTCCTAAGAATCAAAAAACATTCTACTATGAATTTGGTTTAATGGAGTGGGAAAATTGAAGGTCTTGTGGGGATTCAATAGAATTTAACTTTGTTAAGTAGCGATTTAGACGTTTTGTACGCACTGTTGGCACTCTACTCCAATTCTAAGTTAGAAAAAGAAAAAGTACAGACCAAATTTTTTATTGTCCTAAATACAATTATATTGTCGGTTTTTCACAACTTATTGTCTGTTTTTTTATTTTATTGTCCGATAAAGAAATATATCAACTGAAAACACTAAGATATCGACCATTAGACACATATCGACACATCATCTCTTCCCTTGAACATAGCCCGATTCACAACAAAAGGACTGACAAAATGTCAGCCCTCTTCAAACATCTATTATTTATCTAATCGCTTTTCAAGCTCAGCCTTTTTCTCTTCAAATCCTGGTTTACCAAGTAAAGCAAACATGTTTACCTTGTAAGCTTCAACACCTGGTTGGTCAAATGGATTTACACCAAGTAAATATCCGCTCATTGCACATGCCTTTTCGAAGAAATACACTAAGTATCCAAACGTATACTCGTCCATTTCTGGAATTGTCACAACTAGGTTAGGTACTCCGCCATCTGTGTGAGCTAGCATTGTCCCTTGAAATGCCTTTTTATTGACAAAATCAACTGATTTACCAGCTAAGTAATTTAATCCATCTAAATCACTTTCTTCTTCTTCAACAAGTAATTCATGACGTGAATTTTCTACATTGATAACTGTTTCGAAAATGTCACGACGACCTTCTTGAACATATTGTCCTAATGAATGCAAGTCAGTTGAGAAGTTTGCTGATGAAGGATAGATTCCTTTTTGATCTTTTCCTTCACTTTCGCCAAACAATTGCTTCCACCATTCAGAGAAGTATTGAAGGCCTGGCTCATAGTTAATAAGCATTTCAATAGTTTTCCCTTTGTTGTAAAGAACATTACGAACAACTGCATATTGGTATGCTGCGTTTTCTTCTAGCTCAGACTTGCTGAAGTCTTCACTTGCAGCTTGAGCACCCTTCATCATCGCATCAATATCAACACCTGTTACTGCGATTGGTAATAAACCTACTGCAGTTAGAACAGAGAAACGACCACCAACATCATCAGGAATTACAAATGATTCATAACCTTCTTCTGTAGCTAGAGTTTTCAGTGCACCACGAGCTTTATCAGTTGTCGCATAAATACGTTGTTTCGCTTCTGCTTTACCATATTTCTCTTCAAGAAGCTTTCTGAAAATACGGAATGCTAGAGCAGGCTCAGTTGTCGTACCTGATTTAGAAATAACATTAATAGAGAAATCTTTACCTTCAAGTAAATCATGTAAATCTTTCATATATGTAGAGCTAATATTGTTTCCTACAAAAATCACTTGTGGAGTTTTTCTTTGTTCTTTTGAAAGAGCATTATAGAAAGAATGATTAAGCATTTCAATTGCTGCACGAGCTCCTAAGTATGATCCACCGATTCCAATAACAAGAAGGACTTCGGAATCAGATTTAATCTTTTCAGCACTTTTTTGAATACGTGCGAACTCTTCTTTATCATAGTTTGTTGGAAGATCAACCCAACCTAAAAAGTCACTTCCAGCCCCTGTTTGCTCATGAATAGAATGATGTGCAACTTTCACAAAGTCACGTAAGTATGTAATTTCATGTTCGTTAAAAAAAGTGAGTGCATTTGAGTAATCAAAACGTACATGTGTCATAACATTTTCCTCCATTAATTCATCATTATTATTATAGCTACTATCACTTTATCTAAAGTATTGAAGTAAATCAAGCAAAGTTCATAATGTAAGCGTATCCAACTTAACTAATTATGTCTTGTCCTTTTTAACACGTAAAAAGCACGGAGTAACTATTATCTGTAACTCCGTGCTTTTTTAAAATTTCAATTATAAGGATGCAGTTAAAATTGCAGTTACATCCTCTTTATTAAGCTTTTTAAAGTTTCCAAATTCACCATTTATCATCGCTTTATCTGCCATAAGATCGATATTTTCACCATCAATATTATAGTCTTGTAAACGACTTGGCGCACCGATACTACTCCAGAATTCTCGAAGCTTATCAATTCCTTCTAACGCAATAGATCGATCATCTTTTCCACTAGGATCTACATCAAAAACATTGATAGCTAACTGTACAAATCTAGCTATATTTTCATCTAGATTGTGTTTCATCCAATTTGGAAATAGAATCGCTAATCCACCAGCATGTGGAATGTCATAAACAGCTGATACAGCATGCTCAATGTTATGACTAGCCCAGTCACCGCGGTAGCCCATTTGTAATTGGCCATTCAGAGCAATCGTTCCCGAATAAAGGATTGTTTCACGAAGCTCGTAATTTTCAAGGTCTTCAATTAACTTAGGAGCAGTCTGAATTACCGTTTTTAGAAGTGATTCACAAAAGCGGTCCTGGAGGGGTGTATTTTTCGTATGATGGAAATATTGTTCAAAAACATGTGACATCATATCGACCATACCATAAACTGTTTGATCTTTAGGGACAGTAAATGTGTTTACTGGATCTAATATCGAAAATTTCGGGAAGGTTAAAGGGCTCCCCCATCCATATTTTTCTTTTGTTTCCCAATTTGTAATAACAGAACCTGAGTTCATTTCAGAGCCTGTGGCAGCCAAGGTCAGCACAGTACCGAATGGTAATGCCTCTGTAGGGAAGTGTTTTTTTGTGACAATATCCCATACATCGCCATCATATTTTGCTCCTACTGCAATAGCTTTTGTACAGTCGATAACACTTCCTCCACCGACAGCTAAGATAAATTCGATGTTTTCTGCCTTACAAATCTCTACGCCACGATGCACAGTTGACAATCTAGGGTTTGGTTCGACTCCAGATAATTCATATATTTGACTATCATTTTTCGCTAATACTTTTACAACTTCGTCATAGAGACCATTACGTTTAATACTTCCTCCACCATAAACAAGAAGAACTTTTTTGCCGTAATTCAGAACTTCCTTATCTAATTGCTCTACCTGTCCTTTACCAAAAATAAGCTTTGTTGGGTTGTAGTATGTAAAGTTTTCCATTTTATTATCGCCTCCATAATTAGATTATGTACATTTCAAAAATTATTGTAAAGAAAACTGCCTTTACCATAATTTTTCACTGAATAGTTTTTAATTTTTTTAGCAATCTAATAATGTAGTCATTATCTAAGGAGGTAACTGGAATGAGCGCAATTCAACGTATAGCATTGTTACTTACAATAATCGGGGCAATAAACTGGGGACTTATTGGATTTTTCGGATTCAATTTAGTAGCAGCAATTTTCGGAGATGATACAGCATTAACAAGAATCATCTACGGTCTTGTTGGAATAGCAGGATTACTAAACCTTGGTTTACTTTTCAAGCCTTCAGCTGAAGTTGCAAGGGAACCACGTACAGAAATTAGATAAATGTTATGATATGAACTGGGCTGATTTGTTGGCCCTTTTTTATTTATCAATGATTGCTAATAAAACCAATATAGAAAAAGGATGAAACGTATCAACGTTTCATCCTTTTTTTAATCCGTCTTATTTTTTTACTTCTTCTCGTTTTGATTGCTCGATCCACTCTTCAAGCTTATCTTTTAATGTATTAAAGCCTTGTGGAGTTTCTGTTTCAGTTTTAACAGTAGCTTGGCGTTTTTTTGGTTTTTTAGGTGCTGCTTCTCTCTTCTCTTCAACAGGTGCTTCTTGAGTAGCACGAATTGATAAGCTAATTTTCCCTGAATTTTCGTCAACTGAAAGTACTTTCACTTGTACTTCATCGTTTAATTTTAAATGTTCGTTAACATCTTTAACAAAACCATGAGTGATTTCTGAAATGTGAACTAAACCTTGAGTCTCTTCATCAAGTGCTACGAACGCACCATATGGTTGAATTCCTGTAACTTTACCTGTATGCACACTACCTAATTCGTACTTTGTTGTCATGTATAACACTCCCAATTTCTTATATTTATATGTTCTTTTATACGCAATATAAAATTATATCACATCTTTTTATTTTTTTCAAAAACAATTGTATTTGTTCTCATTTTTAGTATACCCAAAAAAGGCTGACTCAAAGCAAAGTGTCAGCCACAGATACATAGCTATCAATAAAGCTATTGTATGTTAGAACTGACACTTTCGAGCAAACCTTATTATGAAAGAGGATTATATTCAACTTTTGGAAAACCATTTTCACTTCTCATTCGAAAACTAACAGTATCTCCATTTGTCTTAATTAAAATATGCTCAATATCTTCTCCAGCTTGTTCATAGATTGATCTGACTTTAATCACTTCGTTTGAAAGTGCTTGATAATTAACTGGCGATTTTTTCATTTCTCCTATAAAAGCCTCTTTTTCTGGAAGCTTTGAATCTGCTCCATTATATAAGAGGCGGTAGGCTGTTTCAAAATCCCCTTTTTCAATGGCATACATATAGATTCTTGCAACTGTTAAATCAATTGAATTTAAACCTGCAAAACCTTCATTAAAAATATTCATATCTCCATTATTTTTGAAATCCTCATATCTAGCTGCCATCTCGTTTGTAATTGGCAATAAGTTTTTTTCTATTGCATATTCTTCCGGATTTGGCTTTAACATTTTAGAAACTACAATTTCTTGATTTTTTAATTCATTTGTTAACGTAAATTGATTTTCCTTAAGCTTATTATAAAATCCCTCAACAATTTTTGCTGTTTCCGAATATTCATTTTCAGTTATTAAGGTTTCGAATTTTTTTTTCACATCGTCTTTGATTTTGCCATTATCAGTTACAATCAAAGTGTTATCCGTTCCTTTTAAATAGAAGTTAATATAAAGTCTGTACTGTACTTTAAACTCTTCCACTTTAGGAGAGGATGGATTATTTAAAACAAAATTTTCAATCTCAAGTAATCGCTCACCTAGCTCTTCATGATTAATTACTAACGCCCCATCCGATAAGGCTTTCTTCTCAGACTTGATTTTCAAATATAACTTAGCATCCTCTTTTAAGGATTTTTCTAATTGATTATGGATGTTTATATAATTTGGCGCAAAATTAATAGTTCCCTCACCATCATTAAAGAAATAATAACCATACTCTTTTAAAATTTTCGAGAGCTCTTTATAATCTTGCTCACCCTTTATTATTTTCCCTGCGTTTAATTCAGATAAATGGGATTCAATATCAGTTATTGTATGCTGGTTAGATTGATACATCGGTATCCATTGCTCATAGAACTGCTCATGAAGCATGTCTAATTTATCTATATAGCCATATATTTGACTATCACTAATTGCTTCGCTATTATCCACTGCCTTCTTCATTAATTCATATTCTTCATGAGGCATTGAAACTCTATAGGTTATAATCTCCTTTACCCTTTCCATATAGTTTGTAAGTTCGGCTTGTGATGCATAACTTTTTCGTTCCTCAAATTTTTCGACGACTATTTTTGCTTCCTGCACAAATCCATATTGTTCAACATCCTCGAAGCCTAATTTATCTTTAAGCTCATCAACCCTACGTTCGTAATAACCTCGAGTTTCATTAATAGCCGTCTCGATATCTGCTTCAGTTATAGGTTGATTCTCTTCAGTCGGTGTTTGTTCCCCACTATTAATATTGTTTTGTGAAAATATTTGAATAGCCAAAAAACCACCTATAAGAAGAACACCAATAAAAGAGGCAACATAAGGAAATTGTAAATACACCCGTTTTTTAACTGGTTTCTCTTGTTCCTTAAGTTGTTTCATTATCCTTTCAGAGGAAGATACTGTAGGAATATGCTCATATGATTTTTTTAATTTCTGCATTCGTTCTTCAAATAGTTTGTCATCCATTTATGTCACCTTCTTTTTTATTAAGTTCTTCCATCACTTTTTTCAGCATTGTCTTTCCTCGTAATATTCTTGTTTTTACAGTTGATAATGTAATTGACATAATTTCAGCAATTTCTTCATATTTCTTTTCGTGAAAATAATATAGTACAATTGGTACCCGATACTTTTCATCGAGTTTTTGAATAGCTAAGTGTAGAATGCGATCTTCTTCGTTCCTGATCACTGCTGATTCTGTTTCAGGATAATCATCTTGTCTAAAGTCTTGTTGTATCTTAAAAACCTTTCGCAGGTTTGATTGGCGTTTTCTCGCAAAATCTCTCGTTACGTTTAATGTAATCTTATATAACCAGGTTGAAAATTTCGCCTTAGTAAATTGATCAATAAACCGATAAACACGGATAAAAACTTCCTGCGTGATATCCTCGATTTCATCTTGTCGATTTCCTAATTGGTAGGCGAATTTTTCGACGACTGGATAATGAAGTTCTACAAGTTGTCCAAATGCGTTCATGTTTCCTTGCTTGGCCTTTTTTATCAGTTCTTCTTCAGTCATTTCTACTACCCTCCTCTTTCATTAATAAAACGAGACATTCTATACTTTTGTTTCATCAAGGATAAATTTTGTTCACTATGTGGAACTTACTAGAGGGAAAAACTATAGAAGTAGGTTTAAAGCGCATAAAAAAGGGGGAATAATACAAGCACAAGGCTTTCTAGTATCCCCCTTTCGTTTCTCTATGTAGCTGACCAGAAATTGGTCAGCTTTTTTTATTTAGGCTTCGCAAACTTAGTTGTTGATTTCCGCTGCAGGCGTTCGCTTTCCGCCCCTATCAACAAAGTATCTAAATAACTATGAGCTTTAAGAGAGCCTTTATTTAAACTCGCTTCTGAACAAAGCGTTTCATTCTTTTTAAAGCCTCTTGCAGCTGATCTAGTGAAGATGCATAAGAGCAACGAATATAACCTTCTCCACACTCACCAAATACATTTCCAGGAACAACAGCTACTTTTTCTTCTAGTAATAATTGTTCAGCAAATTCCTCTGAAGAAAGATTTGTTATTTGAATTGATGGAAACGCATAGAATGCTCCACCAGGTACATGGCAAGTTAATCCGATATCATTTAAAGCTCCAACAAACAAATTTCTTCGTTGTCTATAGCTCTTTTTCATATGAAGAACATCTTCTTTACCGTTTTTCATCGCTTCTATCGCAGCGTATTGAGCCATTGTAGGAGCACACATCATTGAATATTGATGAATTTTTAGCATTGCACTTAAAAATTCAGAATTTGCTGCTACATATCCTAAACGCCAGCCTGTCATTGCAAAGCCCTTAGAAAATCCAGAAACAAGAATCGTACGTTCTGCCATCCCATCAATTGAAACAAAGCTTGTATACACATCATCATATGTAAGCTCTGCATAGATTTCATCCGAAATAACTAGTAAATCATGCTTTTCAATGATTTCAGCAATTCGTTCCAGCTCTTCTTTAACAAGAGTCGTACCAGTTGGATTATTTGGCGAACATAAAATAATCGCTTTTGTTTTTTCAGTGATTGCCTTTTCCAGTTCAGCAGGCTGCAATTTAAATTCCATTTCCCCACTAGTTTGGATCGACACAGGAATACCACCAGCTAATGAAACGAGTGATGCATAAGAAACAAAGCTAGGTTCAATGATAATTACCTCATCACCAGGGTTTACAATCGCTCTTAAAGCAACGTCAAGAGCTTGGCTTGCCCCAACAGTTACTAATAATTCATGTTTTGGGCTGTAATCGATATTGGTTTTTTCTTTTAAATAATAGCTAATCTCATTTCTCAATTCGATTAAGCCAGCATTTGCTGTATAGGATGTATAACCTTGCTCAAGTGAAAGGATACATGCTTCTCTAACATTCCAAGGAGTTACAAAGTCTGGTTCACCAACACCTAACGATATAACACCTTCCATACCAGCCGCTAAATCAAAAAACTTTCGTATTCCAGATGGTTTTAAATCTTTTACCGTATTTGAAAGGTAATGCGAGGGTTCTATCATGGTGACACCACAATTCTCTTGTCCTCATCATCTTGTTCAAATATGGTTCCATCATGCTTATATTTTTTCAAGATAAAATGAGTCGTTGTTGATAGTACTGAATCTAATGTTGAAAGTTTTTCGGATACAAATTGTGCAATAGCTGACATTGATTTACCTTCGATAATGACAGATAAGTCATATGCACCAGACATTAAATAAACCGATTTTACTTCGTTAAAACGATAAATACGGCTTGCTATATCATCAAAGCCCACTCCACGCTTTGGCTGAACTTTTACATCGATCATTGCTTTAACACCTTCATGACCATCAACCTTACGCCAATTTACTTGGGCTGTATAGTCAACAATAATGCGTTGATCTTCTAAATTTTGGATCAATTGTTTTGTTTCAGTTTCGGTTAAATCAATCATTTTGGCGATTTGTTCTGCAGACAGGCGACAGTCATCCTCTAAGATCTCTAAAATCTCGACTTCCTTTTCTGTAAACTTCATTTTCACCACTCCCACTTTTTTCAAATCTTCAGACAATTATACCACTCTATTGCTTGTTTTTCATATGTTTCACCGAAAGATATACGGGTAGATTTTACATGTGTGTTTCAATTAATTTCGGTAAAAATATAAAAAATGTTTATAGCCGTTAATCGACATTTCATTTTATCATATCTTCAATAATTATTAATAGGAAAAACGGAGTGAATGGTTATGGAAAAGAGTCATTATTATTGTAGTACCATGAACATTCTTGGTGTAAACGTTCATTATGAGGTTTATGAGAAAAATCCTTCGAAGCCAACTATGGTGTTAATACATGGATTTTTATCATCTTCCTTTTGCTATCGTAAGATTATTCCACTATTGGAGAACGAATTTAATCTTATTGCCATTGATCTGCCTCCATTTGGGAAAACAGAAAAATCAACAAGGTTTGTTCATTCCTATAAAAATATGGCAAAATTAGTGATTGAATTAGTCCAAGGATTACAAATAAAAAAAGCATATATTGTTGGTCATTCAATGGGTGGACAAGTTTCTCTTATTGCAGCAAAGGAAAGACCAGACTTATTTGAAAAAGTTGTGCTTCTATGCAGTTCTGGTTATATGAAACGAGTTCATCCAACTTTAATATTCGGTTCTTACATGCCTTACTTTTATTTATGTATCAAGCATTGGCTAGCTAGTCAGGGGATATTGAAAAACTTATATAATGTCGTACACGATAGGTCTCTTATCGACCAAGAAATGATGGATGGATACATGGAGCCATTTAATGATGATCGAATTTTCATGGCATTAACCAGAATGATTCGAGATCATGAAGGTGATCTTTCACCAGAGGAATTAAAACTCATTGAACAACCTAGTCTTCTGATTTGGGGCAACGAGGACAAGGTCGTTCCTATCCAAGTTGGGGAGAGGTTAAATAACGACTTACCTAACTCAAGCTTATTTTCATTCCACAACACTGGTCATTTAGTACCTGAAGAAAGACCTGAGCATGTAACTGAAAAAATATTTGAATTTTGTCAGGCTAATTAGGTTTTTTTAGAGGCTTAAGAGAGTATTTCTACAGCCCTTATGCCTCTACATATATTATATTTCACAGCTAGAGTTATTTTTAATAAGGAGAAGTTGCTTAGAGAGGTTTTCGCATTTTTGGAGAGGAATGATTTCCTCAAATGAAAACTCATAAATAGCTTGGATTTTTCTAGCAAGCACCATTTCATCGTCAAATAAATGAACAGCTTGAAGAACATCAACCACTTCTGTTTCATAACTTCCATCTCCATAACCTAAAGGGTCCCACTGTAATAAAAGTTCCATCAATTTAATATTTGTTTGCTGTGCTTCCATTTTTTCACCTTTTATGATCTTATTTTTTGCACTGTCATTGTATCACATTTATGATTATAGTTGAAAAGCTGAAGCTCCGTGCTCAGGTCCGACAAGCGACTAAGCTCTGAAGTAAACACTGACACTCTGTCGAAATATTATATTGCATTTGAACTAAAAATATTAAAATGAGGTGAAGCAATTGAGTCGATTTGATCGAGTCATTAATCGTAAGAATACGGATTCTATAAAATGGGATACAAAAAGAGTTTTCGGAATGGAAGATGTTTTGCCTATGTGGGTAGCTGACATGGACTTTCCTGCACCTGATGAAGTCATTGATGCATTACACTCACGTGTTGACCATGGTATCTTTGGATATACAATGCCTGGAACAAACACGGAAAAAGCAATTCAAAGTTGGTTAAAAACCCGCCATAATTGGGAAATAGATACGAATATCATTACATATAGTCCCGGTATTGTAACAGCCATTAGTATCGCGATCCAAGCTTTTACTGGTTCTGAAGACAAGGTTGTCGTTCAACCTCCTGTTTATTATCCATTTTTTGAAATGGCAAAGAAGCATAAACGCGAAGTGCTTTATAATCAACTTCTATTAAACAGTGATAATCGTTATGAAATTGATTTTGAAGATCTTGAAGAAAAGCTTTCAGACAAAATGACGAAAATGTTTATTCTTTGTAATCCTCATAATCCTAGTGGCCGTGTATGGAGTAAAGAAGAATTAACAAAAATTGGTGAGCTTTGTATCAAACATGATGTACTAATTATTTCAGATGATATTCACTCGGATTTATTGTTATTTGACAATCATTATACACCAATTGCATCAATTAATAAGGCCTTTGCCGATCAAACGATAACTTGCATCGCTCCAAGTAAAACCTTTAATCTTGCTGGACTTCAAGCTTCTGCTGTGCTTATTCCAAACGATTCCCTTAAGCGAAAATACAACGCAGTACTACAGCTTTACGGTCTAATGGCAGTAAATACATTTGGTGCAGATGCTATGGAAGCAGCATATAAACATGGAGGGAAATGGCTAAATGAACTTATTCATTATTTAGAGGAAAATGTACTCCTTATAGAAAATTTCTTAAACGAGCACCTTCCAGATATAAAAGTAATGAGGCCTGAAGCAACCTATCTCGTTTGGCTAGATGCTCGTAAGCTTAAGAAAACTGATGATGAATTAAAAAACCTTCTTTTAACTAAAGGAAAAATTGCATTAGAACCCGGTTCAAAGTTCGGTGAAAATGGAGCTGGATATTTACGAATGAATATAGCATGTCCGCGAGAAACATTGAATGATGGATTACAACGTTTAAAAAAGGCATTAGCCTAATTACTGGTTTTACTGCTAGTTGAAAACAGGAAAAAATAACCTTGAAAAAGACCAGAGTTTAGTGACGTACTCTAAACTCTGGTCTTTTTCTATATTAGGAATAATTACAATTTTATTGAAAATTTAAACAATTATCTGTGATTGGTGGTATAATTAGGAAAACTACAACTAAGGTGACAGTTTAATGGAACTAATAAAAAATTTTATTTTACAAATAACATTTATTGTTTTACCAATTTTCACCTATCATTTATTTTGGTTAAGCAAAAATCATGCTTACATATTAAAACCTAATAAAATTCTGATCACTTGTTGCACTATATTATCTTCCTTTCTTTGTATTATTTGGCCAATTGAGATAATAGACGGTTTAATAGTCAATCTTCAGGCAATTCCTCTATTCATTAGTTTTGTTTATGCAGGCTATATTCCTGGTTTATTGACGCTTTTAACAACTTTCGCATACAAACTTCACATTGAATTAGAGTGGTATTTTACTTTAGCTAGCATAATGTCCAATTGTATACTCCCATTATTACTCCATTTGAAATGGCAGCAATTTGGGTTTAAGAGAAAATTAGGATGGGCTGTTATCCATGGTGCTGTTTTATTAGGGTGTACACTGCTTTCCTTAAGTTTTGTAAGCGTTTCACAAAATATATCTTTTGTTACAGTAGCAAATATTACAATATCCATCTTCGTTCTTACCTTAGTATTGCTATTCGCCATTTATTTGGTTGAATATATAAAAGAGAACGCGTTGATTAGGATGGAACTTATAAAAGCTGAAAAACTAACATTGGTTAGCGAACTTGCAGCAAGTGTCGCTCATGAAGTGAGGAACCCATTAACGGTCGTAAGAGGATTTGTTCAATTAATAGGTAGTTCTACAGATAACAACATTACACAAAAACGAGAGTATATGAATCTTGTTCTCGCAGAATTAGATCGAGCGCAATCAATTATTACAGATTATTTAGGTTTAGCTAGCCAACAATTCATATCAAAAGAAAAAATAGATTTAACAGAAACGCTAGATGAAATCAGAACACTGATGATCTCATACGCAAATTTTAAAACGGTTACATTAACATGTGATTTAGAAAGTCCTTTATATGTTTTGGGAGATCAAGCCAAATTAAAACAAGTATTTATTAATCTTATTAAAAATGCGATAGAAGCAGTACCTAATATGGACGGAAATGTCACGATTAGAGCATATGTATCATATGAAATTGTTCGGGTTAAAATTTCTGATAATGGCGTTGGGATGTCAACAGAACAAATTGCAAGGCTTGGTGAGCCTTACTATTCATTAAAGGAAAATGGTACAGGGCTCGGACTTACTGTTACTTATTCGATTTTAAAGAACCATGGTGGATCTATCCGTTATAAGAGTGAACCAAATAAAGGAACGATTGCAATTGTTTCGCTTCCTACTTATTTTGCCAATGACAAATATGGGGACGACGTATAAACGTCACCCCCATTTTTCATTTCTCTTCTTCCGGTTTTACCACTTTTTTATCTTGTCTATCAGCTTCTTTTTCTGTAATTTCTCCACAGGCAATTCGTTGTCCAGATTCACCGGCAGGCTGTGTCATCCCATCATCTTTAGCTTCAGTAATGACAATAGCTGTACCCTCTTGACCAAGTAAAGTATTTTTTTGATCACTTTTAAGTGTAAGTTGAGGTGCCATTAATTCTGCATCAACTCTTCCGTCCTCTGAAATAATATTCGGTAAATCACCGGCATGTGCACCTTCAGGGTGTAATAAACCATGCTGTTTTTCATCTGGATTAAAGTGATCTCCTGCACTTTTAAAGTCTGGAGCATCACATTTTCCTGTTTCATGAATATGCAAACCATGTTCACCAGGTGGTAACCCTTCTAATAATACTTCTAACTTTACCCCTGCAGATTGTTCAGAAACCTTAATTGTTCCAAGTGAATCACCACTTTGATTAAACATCTCAACGTCCATCTTTGTAATGGTTTTTTCCATACAACCAGACAAAATAAAAGGTAAAACAAATAACAAGGCCATTTTTCGGTTCATAATATCCTCCATTAAAATATGTTGGCTAAAGGATATTATTTGCCTTTGCTCTTGTTTTTATACGAATATGCTATTCTTTCCCCTTATTCTCAGGTGATTGTTTTAAGAGCTCGTCCACTTTCCCTTGTTCTTTTTTCGAAAGTTTTACTATAAAACGGAATGCAAAAAAAGCTGCGATCGTAAATACCACCATTGTAATAGCAGCTGGAATATATTCAGTTTTATCCTCTGGAAAATATAAAAACAAGCCTAAAACAACACTTAATTGATTCATCTTTTCACGACCTTTCTTATCCCTTTACTATAACAAGTTTTTACTTATTTCACTAGGCTACATATCCAGCCCTCTCCAACTTAATAATTTAAATGAAGGGTAGACTGATTGTTACCGCAATCTCCCACTTCAATTTAACCAAGACACATCCTGGCTCTAGATATTATTTTGTGTTTTGTTTAAGCAGATTTCGAACCCCTTTCGTTTATACATAAGAAACAATCAAGAAGCGTTAAAGATTATTATTTTTCATTTTTCCGTGTTAAGATTAAGATATGGAAAGACTTTTAGCAGCAAATATTGATGTTTAATGGTGTATAAAAAATAACGGATCTTAAAAAAGGAATGAAGTAAAATGGAAGAAAAAAAGATAGGAGAAATTGTAACAGGTCTATACAAAACAGGTAAATATATTGGTGAAATAACAGACATTCGTCAAATGCATTATTTAGTCAAAGTAAAGGCTGTGCTTAAGCATCCACAGCAGGGAGATTTACATAATCCAAAACAAGCAGACGTTCAGTTTTTTCATGAGAGACGAGCATTGGCGTTCAATGAACAAACAAATATTCCTAAACAAATGGTAAAGCCTTTTGAAGGTCCTATTCCCGATTATAAAGAATCACTTAAACACGCATTGGACACATTAAAGGATGAATTATTACAATTAGATACTTCATGGGCGCAAAAATCACTTGACGTATTATCTACATTAGAAGCAGATTATTTTCTTAGTAATAAATAAAAAGGATAAACATCACTCAATAACAATATTTACTTTTTCAAAAATCACAATGACAAATATTGTTATTGAGTAAGTCATATATGTTTTTCTCAAAGCCTTGTTTTGCTTTCGGTTAAGTTGCATATTTATTTAGTACCTTTGACAAATCAATTCTTTCACCAATTGTAGGGGGTGTTGGTTTTTGTAAGTATCGTTTGTCCTCTTCAACTAGCTTGAATAAATTATAGGTAGTTAAGGCATCATCTAAAGCACAATGATGCTTTCCAGTAGCTTTTTTCCCATATTCCTCAACAGCCTTCCAAAGTCCAGTTTGGTTTCGATCACCAAAAAACTTTTTATACTCCATTGAAAGATCCCTTGACTTTCCTAAAAATGGAAACACCTCGTTGTTCATTTGACAATTTTGACGTAAAACCTTCATATCCATGTTCCCCCAAGTAATGACTGTTGCAGGAGAATGTTCATTGTATTTATTTAAAGTAGTTAGTAATTCTGAAAAGGAAATTCCTTCATCAATTTTAGCTTGTGAAATCTGAAGAAAAGTTTTACAACGCTCACTTAATAAGGGGAATCGTACTGGTCTAACATATGAGGAAAATTGTTCTTCTACTTTATGGTTTCGAACAGAAACAATTCCAACTTCAATTATTTCTGGATAGAATCCTTTAGGATTTGCTTTTCCCTCGGGCATCGTAAATTCAAAATCAATAAATAATAATCGCTCTTGTCCCTCCAAACTATTTCACGCCTCCTTCCTTTAAAATCAACGTTCGTTTCTATTATTATATCATCGCAGCTACTGATTTAACTTCAATTTTTCAAAAAATAATGAATTATCCCTTGTCTATTTTTTATGTATGAAGGATAAAATCGGGCAATTTCATAAGGACAAGCATCCTAGCTTAAATTTGAAAGTTAATACTCCCCAAACTAGGCTGATTTTCGACTCCTAAAAACCAATTTTTAGTGAAAGGTAAAAATTAGTCCGCCATTTAGAAATAATCGGTTACAATAAAGTGAGACTTCATTCAGCGGGGGTTTTTTTCATCCCCCTCTGAATGGTAGCGAAACTTATCGGATCTTTACAGGCAGTTTTTCTTCATCTACCTTCATTGCTTATATATAGCTTGTTACTTGAGGGGGAGGTCCTTACTGCCTGTTAAGAATGGGATAAAGTGAGACTTCATTCAGCGGGGGTTTTTCCTCTGAATGGTAGCGAAACTTATCGGATCTTTACAGGCAGTTTATCTTCATCTACCTTCATTGCTTATATATATAGCTTGTTACTTGAGGGGGAGGTCCTTACTGCCTGTTAAGAATGGGAAAAGATTAGAATGAATAATTAGAAAGAGTGTGACTTGACTTGAGAAGTTTATTTGGATGGATTTGTGTAATAATAATGGTTCCAATTTTTCTTTTCAGTGGTTTCATAGCTGGTAAAGAATCAAAAGCTATTAAAGGGTTAGGAACTGTTTTAGATGAGAAGATTCCAATTGAATCTGTTGAACTACCACAAAACAGTTTTATCTTTGATCATGATGGTCAGCTTATCTCGGAAATAACCTCACAGCAGCAAAACCGTACTTATATAAAATACAGTGATATTCCCGAGGTTGTTAAAACCATATATATTGAGTCCGAGGATAAACGTTTTTTTGAACATATAGGATTTGATGCTGCAGGAATGCTAAGAGCAGTTTTTATCAATGCGCAATCTCAATCTATTGAGCAGGGTGGAAGTACGATTACTCAGCAGCTTGCTCGAAATGTTTATTTATCTTTTGAACAAACCTATAATCGAAAGCTAAGTGAGCTTCTTTATTCTTATCAACTTGAAAAAAACTTTACGAAAGAACAAATTTTTGAAGGCTATTTAAATGCGATTTACTTTGGTAATGGTGCTTATGGGATTGGCACTGCGGCAACACACTACTTTAATCGGCAAATTCAAGAACTTCATTTAGCTGAACTTGTGTTTATCAGTGCTATTCCAAATAATCCAACCTTGTATGATCCAATAAAAAACTTTGACAATACAAAGGATCGCCAGGAACGATTACTAAACTTGCTAAATCAGAACGGTACAATTACAAAAGAAGAAATGGAAGAGGCGCTCCAATATCCAATTACTCTTTCTATAAAAGAAAGAGTCGATACGCAAGCTGATTACGTTACGTACGTTCATCAAGAATTAAAACAATTAATTTCAGAAAGCGAAGGCTATACTCAAAAACTAGCTGATGCAAAAAACAAAGTATTAATTGAGAATCAACTCACAGAACGTGTAAACAAGGTTGTCAGTCAAGGAGTTATTATTCATACAGCATTAGAATCTACCATACAAAAGAAACTTGTGAACGCTATTGATCAGCATCTCCCTTCTAATCAAGTGCAGGGAGCTGCCACTGTTATCGACCATCAATCCCATAAAATCGTTGCATTATCAGGTGGGAAGGATTATGAGAAATATTCATTCAATCGAGCTTTTCAAGCATTTAGACAACCAGGTTCCGCGATTAAGCCGCTTCTTGACTATGCTCCATATATTGATATAACTGGAGCAACAGCTAAATCGAGAATTGATGCAGGATCCTTTTGTAAAAATGAATATTGTCCAGAAAATTACAGCGAGAAAAACTATGGGATGGTATCACTTGAAACAGCATTGAAATATTCGTATAACACCGCAGCAGTTCGAATGCTTGACGAGATTGGGATAAATGAGGGGTTTTCTTATTTACAACCATTTGGTTTTTCTTCTATATCTAAAGATGATTATAATAACCTTGCCGTGGCAATCGGTGGTTTTAAATATGGAGTTTCACCACTGGAATTGACGAGTGCGTATACAACTTTCGGAAATAACGGACTCTATTATGAAAATCATACAATTGTTAAAGTTACAGACTTAACGGGAAAAACACTTTATGAATGGAAAGATACGCCTGTGAGGATTTGGAAGGAATCTACGAACGAGGAAATGCGAGAGTTATTAGCTGCTGTCGTGAAAAGTGGAACTGGACAAAAAGCATCTGTTTCAAGCACATATGTTGGTGGCAAAACCGGGACTTCAAACGATTATAAGGATTTATGGTTTGTAGGTTTAACAGATACGTACACAGCCGGCATTTGGGTAGGTAAAGATAAGGGTGGAAATGTCAGTAATATCTATAATCAAGGTCCACAAATGCTTATATGGAGAGATGTGATGAAGTGATTCAATCACCTCCAATGAAAGAGGAATGCTCATGAAAACATCAGCAGACCCAATCTTGCTGTTCGATGGGGTATGTCGATTTTGTAATCAATCTGTACAATTTGTCATTCGTCATGATAAACATGGAAAATTTAAATTTGCTGCTCTACAATCGCCGATTGGAAAACAACTATTAAAGAAGTATAACCTCCCAACAAATGACTTTAGCAGCTTCGTCTTGCTCAAGGGAAATTCATGCTACACAAAATCAACAGCAGCATTACAGGTTTGCTTAGGATTAGGTGGACTATGGCGGATTCTTTCTTTACTTATTGTGATACCTAAACCGCTTCGTGATGGAATCTACAATCTTGTTGCAAAAAATAGATACAAATGGTTCGGCAAGAACGATCATTGTATGATTCCTACCCCCGAAGTCCGCAAACGATTTTTGTAATACCTCTAGATGCCTAGCGCTTATCCATAGTACTAGAATTACATTATTTTCCTGAACAAAAAAAAGATGGAGTCGATATTTTATCGACTCCATCTTTTTTATACAGGCAAACTAGCCATTATACTATTATATAGTCTAAAACATAAATATAAGGTCCCTAAAATAAATGTAAACCACACTAACACATGAAATAACACTAAACCGATCAATGAAGCTGAAGTAAGCGAACTGCTAATTTTATAAACAATATACACAAAGTAAAAGATTGTTGCTACGAGAAATATCCCGATAATTGCTATTGGATATTGAATTGCAATTAAAGAAATAGCACCACCAATTAAGTAAAATGCTGATCCACCTCTTATTTGTGTAAGATTCTCACCAGCAACATCTTTTGAAAAAAATAAAAGTGAAAGCTCAGTAATTGTATTTGCAATTAATTTCAGTGCTGAAAAAACCATGAAATAAAGTAAGGCAAATACCGTAAATAATGCTAACTTGATCCCATTATTCGAGAAGAATTCCAACATTCCATCATAAATTCCTAACACTTGCAAATAATCAATGACGATCATGACAGTTGCAATCGATAATGATGTACTAAACAATAAGATTGTTATTAGTGGAAAGTAACTAGTAAAATATGTATTTTTCATTTTCATTCCCCAATTTTGTTAAATAACCTTCGACATTTTCAATAAATTTCTTCACTATTATGTATCAGTGATCTCAATTTGACAAGCAAAATTGACAGATTATTGAAGATTTTCCCCATTAAATTATACAAAAAATATAAGTAGATACTTTTCTCTCTGTATGTTTAGGTTTTTCACATCTAAAGAACAAAAGCGCAAGCGCCTTGATCAGCCTAAGGCAAATAAGATGATTTAGAATAGAAGGCGTTCTTTGCCTTCAATTCTAAATTAGCTTATGACCTCGAGGGGCTAGGCGCTGGAGCTGGATGTCGTGCGCTTATCCACAGTTCAAGAATTTTACAATTTCCTAAACGATAAAAAAACAGAATGTAGATTCTTTTACATCCTGTCAACGAGCAACAACGCGAACATATTCACGTGGCTTAAATTTTTCGAATACATTTGCTTCTTTTGTTAAAAAACCTATTGGTGTTTCTGTATCTGTTAACTGAAGTATTGACTCTTCGAAATTAGTTGAATCGACATAATCTCTTTTTACTTTTTCATTCATATACCAAGCACTACCAAACATGGATGAAAACATGCATCCGGCGACTAGAATTTTCATTTTTTTCATGGAATCACCTCAAAATTTAGGATGCTCCTAAATCTTAAGAATATACAAGTTAGCAAAAATTTGTTATCATTTTTATGTTCATATGAACTTGAAATGATACATATTTCTCTATTATTTCATAGTAACCTATTAACTGGAACATAATAAATCAGTAAAAGTAAAGTCCAATTCACCTTAGTATTAAAAATTTGTGTAACTTGCTTGGTCCAATTTATTTAAAAATTAGGCTAGTTGCATAACTCAAATTTCCCTTTATTTTGCCGGGGATGTCATTCGTTTTGTATGACAACTATTATTATTATTGCCCATACTGTAAGGAGGTTAAAAGATGACATTACTACATGTGGCAATTTTATCACCTTTTATATTTGCCATACTTGTTCCCTTTCTGTATAAACGTTTTCGTAACATTCATACAGGTTGGTTTGTTTTAGTTTTACCAATCCTGCTTTTTGTTTACTTTGTTCAATTCATTGATACGACAATGAACGGTGATACAATAAGCAATACAGCCAATTGGATCCCATCTCTTGGCATTAACTTTACTGCATACATAGATGGTTTAGGATTACTATTTGCCTTACTCATCACTGGAATTGGTGCACTTGTTATTCTTTATTCGATTTATTATTTATCAAAAGAAAAAGAACAATTAAATAATTTTTATGTTTATTTGTTAATGTTTATGGGTGCTATGCTAGGTGTCGTATTATCGGATAACTTAATTGTCCTTTATACATTTTGGGAATTTACATCACTTTCATCATTCCTTTTAATTGGTTATTGGTACAAACGGGAGAAATCACGCTACGGAGCACAAAAATCAATGCTGATTACGATCTTTGGCGGACTGCTTATGCTCGGAGGATTTATCATGTTGTACATCATGACAAACTCCTTTAGCATAAGGGAAATTATTGAACAAGTTCCTGAGATTGCTCAGCATGACTTATTCGTTCCTGCGTTAGTCCTTATCCTCTTTGGTGCATTTACGAAATCTGCTCAATTTCCATTTTATATTTGGTTACCAGATGCCATGGAGGCACCTACACCTGTAAGTGCTTATTTACACTCGGCAACCATGGTTAAAGCAGGGATTTATTTAGTTGCCAGATTTAGCCCAGTATTTTCAGGAGAGCCTGAATGGTTTTGGATCGTATCATCCTTTGGTATCTTTACAATGTTCTGGGGTTCCTTTAATGCTGTTAAACAAACAGATTTAAAAGGGATTTTAGCATTCTCAACAGTCAGTCAACTAGGAATGATTATGTCAATGTTAGGTGTTGGATCAGCAGCCCTTGCACTTGATGCAATAGATGATAGTTATTATACAGTTGCAACTCTCGCAGCAGTCTTTCATTTAATTAATCATGCTACATTTAAAGGAAGCTTATTTATGGTCGTGGGTATCATTGATCATGAAACAGGTACTCGTGATATCCGAAAACTTGGCGGACTTATGAGCTTCATGCCGATTACCTTTACAATATCAATCATTGGGGCATTCTCAATGGCAGGCTTACCACCTTTTAACGGTTTTTTAAGTAAAGAGATGTTCTTTACTAGTATGATACGTGTTCTTGAAATGGATGTTTTCAACTTAGAAACACTGGGAATTTTGTTCCCTATTATTGCTTGGATCGGAAGTATATTCACGTTTATTTACAGTATGGTTTTAGTATTTAAAACATTTACAGGAAAATATCAACCTGAAAAACTTGAGAAAAAGCCACATGAGGCACCATTCGGTATGCTTATTTCACCGATTATTCTAGCGTCACTTGTGATTATTTTCTTTTTCTTTCCTAACTTACTAGCTTACACAATTATTGAACCAGCAATGGCATCAATATTGCCTAACCTACTAAATGATGGGGACCATTTTCATGTTCACATCAGTCAATGGCATGGTCCAAATTTAGAGCTTTATATGACAATTGGTGTAATCTCGTTAGGAACAATTGGCTACTACTTACTAAGAAAATGGCGAGGTATTTATCGTATTGTACCTGAAAAACTAACGTTAAATAAAGGCTATGATGCAGCATTGTATCAACTCGATAAATCGTCCTTTAAACTAACAAGATTATACATGACAGGATTTATTCGCGATTATTTAGCGTATATCTTTACATTCTTCATCATTATTTTAGGAACTACTCTTGTTGTTAAGGATGGATTTTCATTTTCATTAGATGGAACAGCACCAATTGGAATTTATGAAGCAGTTCTTGCTGTTGTTATGGTGATTGGAACCATTACCGTCTTGTTTTCTAAATCACGTTTAACAGCTATCATCGCACTTGGTTCAGTAGGTTATTCCTTATCGCTCTTTTTCGTACTATTTAGAGCACCTGATCTAGCACTTACACAATTATGTGTGGAAACCGTCTCTGTTGCGCTGTTTTTACTTTGTTTTTACCATTTACCTGAGTTTAAGAGGAAGGAAAAAAAGCTTCGTTTTAAATTAACTAATCTGCTAATTTCCTTAGGTGTAGGAACAATTGTTACACTCATCGCATTATCAGCTAACAGTCAACGTGTTTCAGATACAATTGCTAAGTACTTCATCGAAAACAGTTACACATTAGCAGGCGGTAAAAATATGGTCAATGTAATCCTTGTAGATTTTAGAGGATTTGATACCTTATTTGAAATAACAGTGCTCGGAATTGCCTCATTAGGAATTTACGGCATGATTCGTCTTCATGTCAAAAAGGAGGAAGAAGGGTGAAAAAAACGAACATTAAAACAAACGATCTTATTTTTCAAACCGTAACAAAGGTTGTCGTGTTCATCATTATTATTTATTCGTTACACCTCTTCTTTTCGGGACACTATACCCCTGGTGGAGGCTTCATTGGCGGACTAATGACCGCCTCAGCTATTGTACTTTTACTATTAGCATTTGATATAGAAACCGTTGTGAATACATTGCCAATTGACTATATTAAAATGACGGCAACTGGCTTACTTATTGCTTTATTAACTGGGATTGGCTCATTTTTCTTTGATGTTCCATTTTTAACACATACATTTAGCTATGTAGATCTCCCAGTCCTTGGGAAAACATCATTGGCAACAGCTGTCCTATTTGACCTTGGTGTTTATCTCGTTGTTATTGGTGTCACAATGACCATTATCCAAACGATTGGAGAGACGGAATAATGGAAGTATTAATGTCTATTGTTGTTGGAATTTTGTTTAGTGCTGCCGTATATTTAATGCTGTCTAAAAGCTTATTACGCATCATTATTGGCACTGGTTTGCTAAGCCATGGTGCACATCTATTAATATTAACAATGGGTGGACTAAAACAAGGAGCTGCTCCACTGCTTGGTGAACATGCTCAAAGTTATGTTGATCCGCTTCCACAAGCTCTTATTTTAACGGCTATCGTTATTAGCTTCGGGGTTACATCATTTTTCCTCGTCCTAGCGTATCGCTCCTATCAGGAGCTTGGAACAGATGATATGGATCAACTAAGGGGAAATGATCAATATGAGTAACTTAATTATCTTACCAATCGTCATACCGTTATTAACTGGGATTATCTTAATCTTTTTCAACAAAAACATTAAGATCCAGAAGTGGCTTAGTCTTATAGCCTCTCTAGCTGGAATCGTTGTTGCTGGTTCCATTGTTCAAACTGTTCACATAAAAGGAATCCAGACGTTAGAGATAGGGAACTGGAAGGCACCCTATGGCATTGTATTTGTGGCAGATATGTATTCTAGCTTATTAGTGCTAACAACAAGTATTATTGCTTTTACATCATTGTTGTTTGCATTTTCATCTATAAGTGCCGAAAGAGAAAAGTATTACTTTTATTCAGGGGTACAATTTCTTATTTTAGGTGTAACAGGTGCTTTTCTTACTGGTGACATTTTTAACTTATTTGTTTTCTTCGAGGTTATGCTCATGTCATCATATCTGTTGATTGTTCTAGGAAGTACGAAAATACAGCTACGTGAATCAATTAAATACATCCTTGTCAATGTTATTTCTTCCGCGCTTTTCGTTATTGCTGTGGCATACCTTTATGCAGTAACTGGTACGTTAAACATGGCTGATTTAAGTGTGAGAATAGCTGAAATGGGACAATCGGGATTATTAACCGTTATCTCGATCTTATTTTTAATTGTATTTGGTCTTAAGGGAGCGCTTTTCCCACTTTATTTTTGGCTGCCTGGTTCATACCAAGCACCACCGTCAGTTGTTACAGCTCTATTTGGGGCATTGTTAACTAAGGTAGGAATTTACTCGATTACACGAGTTTACACACTTATTTTTTATCACGATACTTCCTTTACACATCAAATCTTAGCTTGGTTATCAGCTTTGACGATCATATTCGGTGTCATCGGAGCTATTGCCTACTGGGATATTAAGAAAATTGTAATTTACAATATTATCACAGCAGTCGGGGTCATTCTGTTTGGTATAGCAGCTAACACGCCAGAGTCTGTTGAAGGTTCTGTCTACTATTTAGTCCATGATATGATCATTAAAGGTGCTTTGTTTTTCTTAGTTGGGGCAATTATCGCTGTAACTGGTACAAGTAATTTACGCAAGTTTAGTGGACTAATCGCAAATCATCCATTTTTAGGTTGGATGTTCTTTATAGCCGCTTTGTCTTTAGCAGGAATTCCTCCGTTTAGCGGTTTCGTAGGAAAACTAAAAATCGTTCAAGGTGGATTTGAAGCAGGTGAATACACAATTGCATTCATCGTCCTGCTATCGAGCTTACTAGTACTATATTCGGTTATGAAAATCTTTATAAATGGCTTTTGGGGAGAACCGAAAGAAGAGATAATTACTAGAAAAGGATCGACAAAGGGTCTCCTATTACCAATTGTTATCCTAATTACTTTAACTGTTGCATATGGTTTTGGGGTAGAATGGCTTTCACCTTATATTTCTCAAGCTGCCGATACTTTGCTTGATCCAACACTCTATATACAAGCCGTATTGAAGGAGTAGTGAATATGGCATTTCAAATCTTACTTAACTTTTTTCTAGCGTTTATATGGATGTTTCTATCAAATGATTATTCTTCGTTGGCATTTTTTAAAGGTTATTTTTTTGGCGGACTCATTATGTTTGCACTTAGAAGGTTCTTTGATCATCGCTTCTATTTAATTAACGTGATTGCTGTCCTCAAGCTTTTCTTCATTTTTTGTAGTGAGCTTGTAAAAGCAAATATTGCTGTACTAAAAGTAATATTATCTCCAAGACTTTCGATGCGACCAGGCATTTTCGCATTAGAAACTGAGCTTGAGAAGGATTGGGAAATCACAGTCCTTTCTAATTTAATTACCTTAACGCCAGGAACTCTCGTTATAGAAGTATCTGAAGACAATAAAACACTTTATATCCATGCGATGGATATTGATGATGTTGAGCAAGCACGACTCGATATTAAGAATACATTTGAAAAAGCTATCAAGGAGGTAAGCCGTTAATGTTTAAAATTGTCATAGGCCTCTCATTGCTCATTGTCGCGATTTCAACCTTATTATTTGTCTATCGCCTTGTAAAGGGGCCTACTACACCCGACAGAGTTATTGCACTTGATGCAATCGGAATAAACTTAATTGCAATAACGGCGATCATCTCTATTGCTCTTAATTCCAATGCTTTTGTTGAGATTATTCTATTATTAGGGATTTTAGCCTTCATTGGAACGGTTGCTTTTTCTAAATGGCTGGAGAAAGGAGAAATCATCGAAAATGATCGAAATCAGTAAATTCATTGTAGGTTTTCTCATTCTCCTTGGTGCATTATTTAGTTTAATTGCGGCGATTGGTGTTGTAAGGTTACCTGATACATACACACGTAACCATGCTGCATCCAAGAGTGCGACCTTAGGGGTTATAAGTATTCTGCTAGGATTATTTATGTATTATTTACTTATTGATCATCACGCTAATGCTAGAATCCTATTAGGTATCATATTCGTGTTTTTAACCTCTCCTGTTGCTGGTCATCTCATAATGAGGGCTGCATATAATAGTGGAGTTCCTTTATGGGAAAAAAGTGTTCGAGATGATTTAAAAAAGGCCAGAAAAGTCGAAAAAAGTAGGTGAGCGCTTTGCTCATCTACTTCTTTTTTGTACTAATATTTATAGAAAAGGAGCGTAGACATTCAGTTACTTCTTTTTTAACACCGCCATTGTACAACGTGATATACAAATTAGTTCATCCTCTTCATCAACAATTTTAATTTCCCATACCATTGTTGTTTTTCCTCGATGCACAGGTTTAGCATAGGCAGTTACAATTCCTGATTTTTTCCCGCGAATATGATTGGCGTTTATCTCCAAACCAACACATGTTTCTGTTTCATGATCAATTAAATAGTATGCTCCTAAGCTTGCAGCAGTTTCTGCTAACGCAACAGAAGCCCCTCCATGCAATAAACCGAATGGCTGATGTGTCCGATGGTCTACAGGCATTGTCGCTACTACACCATCATTTGAAACTGATGTAACAGTAATACCTAAAGCCTCCATTAATGTATTCTTCACGTTATAGTCCATTTTATATCCCCCTCTTAGCTTTCAAAACGAAATGATTTTTTATGTAGAACACAAGGCGAGTATAGCATAAATAGACATATAAACGTTTAAATAATATCCTACCTTCTTAAGACTGCAACGACAAAAATAAAATATACACATATGAATAATAAAGTAGGTAAAACAGCCATAATGTCCATTATAACCTCCTATCAACTGTAAACGCTTTCTGAATCAACTAGGATATAAATAACATCTTAAAGGATGAATATCATGGCTATGTTGAGAATATGTTTAGTTTTTGTAAAAATAGATTTGCGTCATCTATTAGAACTATCCAAAACACAAAAATCCTGCAATACGAAAAGAGAAGTCGAAAATTGATCAACTTCTCTAGAATCTACTATTCAATAATTCCTTCTGCCTTTGCAATTAGAACTGCCTCAGTACGGGTACTTACATTTAATTTATTAAAAATTGATGTCAGGCTATACTCAATAGACCTTTTACTTAAGTGAAGATGATCAGCAATTTCCTGATTGGTCAAACCTTTTTCAACCTCTTTTAAAATAGCCTTTTCACGGTCGTTAAAAACATTATTAATTGAAAGTGTCTCCACAACCTTTGATTGTTTATGTGAAAGTAGTTTCTTGAAATATTGATATGGTACGATAATATCACCGTTTATTGCATGGCGAATAAATGATAACAGTCTTTCCTTAGACTCAGTCTTACTAATCGCGCCATGGATGCCAAGAGCAATGGCCTCCTCGAAATAATCCGCCACATCATATCCAGTGTAAAGAATAACTTTACATGAATGTTCCATATTTAAGATTGTTTTTGAAAGCTGTATCCCATTTATTTCTCCGAGGTTTAAATCCATAAGAATTGCATCAAATGGGGTAAAATCAATTTTTTCAATAGCTTCATTCGTATAAGGTGGATTTAAACATTCTACTTGAACCCCTGGTTCTGCTTTTAGAATTGCTTTTGTACCTTCTCTTACTGCTGGATGATCATCTATGACTAAAATATTAACCTTTTCCTTCATTTTCTTCACCCTTTAAAAAAGTCCTTTAAAGATGTTCAATACATTAATATTCTTTTATAACAAGACTTCCATTAGTTAGGATTTGAATACCAGTTAAAAATGGGATAAAAAGACTTGGCAACAGCCAAGTCCCTTTCACTATATCTCAACATCTATTTTCAATCCATTACCTTTTGACGTATCTATGTTGATGGAGCCCTTTAAAGCTTTCACACGCTCACTTATTCCGGATAACCCCATACTTTCAGTTTTATCATACATAGAATTATACTCAAAGCCGATACCATTGTCTTCATAATGAAGGACAATTTTTTCCTTTATACATACTAGAATAATCAGTACATGTGATGCTTTTGAGTGTTTATTTGCATTAGTTAATAATTCTTGCACAATGCGATAAAGATTTAACTGAGTATCAATATCAAGGTTCATTGTAAAGTTGCCTGTATTTAACCGTATATCAAAATCAACAATCTCCTCGTATTGCATAACAAGCTTATTAAGCGCCTTAACTAACCCTAAATCATATAACAATTGCGGACGCAATTCTTGGCATGTTTCCCGTGTGGTTTTGATAATTTTTGTCATGTTGGTATTCATTTCTTGAAGTTTACTCTTTAACTCAGTGGATTCAACATCTACTTTTGTTAAGGCAAGTTCACACAGTCTTTTTAAAGAAACTAAGTCTTGCAGAACTGAATCATGCAAATCCTTCGCAAGATTTGAACGTTGCTTTTCTTCAATCGAAAATAACAGCTTAGTCAGCCATGCTGGATTTTGCCCCTCTGTTTCAACCTTCTGAAGATGCTGCATTAGCTCGTCTATTTTCAAGAAGTTTTCTAAGGAAACATTTGTGTAGAATGATAGAGTTTTTAGCCAAGAGATTTCATCTCGAGTCAAGATTGGTGTATTTAAGATAGATGTACACAATAAAATGTAACTTCTGTCTTCTGTTTCACCAATATTTATCACAAAACCTTTATCTACTTCAATTATTTTCCCAATTTCATTCGATACGTCTTTGATTTCAGAAACATACGGACCATAGTCAGATTCTTTTGCATGTGGATCAACAGAGGTAATATTCTTTTGTTTATCTATTTCAATAAAAAATGCCTTACTAACTAACAAAACGTCAACAATCACCTGTTTTAGTTCGGAAACAACCTGATCTAAATTACTAGCCTTCCGAATACTTTGTGTGTATTTAAAGATACTATCTTGATAATTATATTTTTCAGAGAATCTCTTAAGGCGGAAACGAAAATCAAAGATTTCTTTTACGTAAAATACAAGAATTAAAGCTATATAGATTATTATAGAAAGTTTAATTTGATAAAAGCTTGGGTTGTTTTCCTTTAGATTTAGCATTATTCCCACCATAATTAGCGTAGGAATGATAGCTAATAAGGAATAATACCTAATTCTGCCTAACAAAAATTCAATATCGTATATTTTGGTAGCTAAAAATTGGTAAACTAAAGAAAATGGAATTAAAAGTAGAAATGCCGCTAAAAAAGTCGGTGGAAAGACATATTTTTGAAATATTAAAAAGGGTAAAACATAAAATAATAAAAACGGTGAAAATGCTAATATATTCGTCACTATTAAGATCTTTATAATATATGATTGTTCTGAATATCTAATCTTTTTTAGACCTATAAGTTTTAATAAGAATGTTAAAATAAGCATTATAAAAAATGAGCTTAAGTTAATTACTCTATTAAGATTAAAGTCATACAAAAAGAACTTTTGAGAAATTTCTGCAATTATATTTATAATAACCAGTAAATAACCAAGTTTTATAAAATTAAAGCTATATAACCTTTTACCAAGTTCAATAAAATATTGATATAAAAAGTGTAGATAACTTACAGGAATCAAAAGAAATAAAGTTAAATTAACATATCTGCTAATTTCGTCTGCTTTCGATGAACCTGTTGCTGTAATATATGCCATCGCAATTATTAATAGAAACAAATTTAATAAGTTAGCAGACTTTAAATTCGCACTTTTATTTGACTTATATATATAAAAGCTACAGAACAAACACAAAGTAAGAACAATGAATGGTATGATAATGATTAATAAACTTTGTGTATTAAAAATTAATGAATTAGACATGGAATATTCTTTGTTTATACCATCTCTACTGAGAGTAAAAGATTCGACCTGCTCAATAACATTTCTATCCTTTACAGGTCCATGTTCAAGTGGATCCGCATTATTAACCTCAATAAGAACATCACCAATTTTAATTCCGATCATTTCAGCCCATGATTTTGGTTCTATATAAGTTATTGCTATTTCATTTTTTGGATCTATTTTTACGCTAGCACCAACATATGGATATTTAATATTCAAAAACGTCATATAAATAGAAAGGATAATACTTAGTACCACAAATAATTGGTAAGTTTTATTGAAGTTATTACGCATTACAAACACCTTTCAAGAAAATTAAACCCAAAAAAGATTCTTTAAAGAACTCGACCCAAGAATACCCTCAATAACTCCTAAAACATCATCCAAATCCACACCTAACAAACTAGCCTGTCCATTAACCACTTTCTCTAATACGTCTGGATTTTCAATTAAAAAGTTTACGATTTCTTGCATGATTATCTCTCCTTATTAGTTGGTTTCTTATTTATGATCAAATGAGATTTTAAATTCTCAATATGATATGAATCTATTTTTAATTCGTCTATTATTCTTGTTGCACGATTTATGGCAACTTGCTTAATAACGTTTAAGTATTGAGCAACTCCAGAATCTATCAGTTTTTGTTTATAGTTTACAATACTGCCGAATTCTTCATTAAAATCCTTACCACTTGCAAAAAACCGCAGTACATCAAGGGCATGTTCATTATAGCCTTTTTGTAAATATATCATTGCCAGTGATCTTTTTTGTGATGATACATCATTTTTCAGTGGATTGAATAAATCTCTGAAATCGTTATCAGACTGTGCAGCAATGCCAATTTGATATGAATATTCTTCAACTTCGGGAAAATTTGCATTGGCTAGCAACATACCACTAACTGATGCTAATGCAATAAGAGAGCCAGATTTACGCTTCATCACATTTAAACATTCTTCTTCCGTGCTTATCGAGTTTTGTAAATCATCGTGTTGACCCTCCATTGCTTGGATGGAGTATTTAAAAAAAGCATGTAGAATTTGATGTTTAAACGGAGAGGATAGTGTTAAAACAGCTTGTTGACTTATAGTGTAAAGTGTTGTTGCAGCGTTTAAAGCAATAGATGGATCAATTTGCATCCAAGGCTCCTTCACATTATCTAAGTCTTCAAGATCATCAAATATGTCAAAGGATAAAATTAGAAGTTCGATCGCTGCTGCAAGTTCAAGAATTTCTGGGTCTTTTCCACTAAATGCTTCATGATGAACAATGGCCAATTGACCAAAATTCAACTTTTGCTTTTCAATTACAAAGGACAGTAATAAGTTTTGTAGCTCTGTATTCTTGGTTTGTAAGGTAATTATCTGCATCATTTGCTTTTTCAAAGATTGAAAGTCTACTTCTTCTATCACAATCCCCCCTCTGGCTTTATCTTACTATACATCTGGGATTTTGAGTAGTAAAAATAGTATAAAGTACCTCCTATCTCATTACATTTTTACCTATTTATATATTATATGTCAATATATAACACAAAAAAACCTGGCAAACTGCCAAGTTTTTAATGGATTACTTGATTAAGAGACGTTTAAAAATGCATATTTATCATACTTATCTATACTTTTATTTATACTGTGTAGTGATTCCTTTGTTTCCTTTATCTCTTGTTCCAATTTTAGTAACAACTTCGTCATTTCTTCAATTTTTTGCTCCATCGTTTCACGCTCCTTATATGTTGGTAAGCGAATGCGCATGGCCAACGTACATACACAAAAATCATTTGCTTTATCTACTTAAAATTCTAATCTAAATGAGTATTTTTTTCACCGAAAATAATACGTAATACTCAAGTGCGTGATACCGCAACGCAAACGCAATAGTCCAAAATATATATTTTAGATACATCTTTATACCTGAATTTCATATGTCCTAGCGGGTATCTTCAATCTCCCTTTAGATTATACGGTTACTTTTAAAGACAAAGTGGGGTAGTTACGCAAATTTATGTAAAAAAACAAATGGTTGACTTCATTGGCTTTGAATTAGAAAGCCAATAAGTCAACCAATTACCATCTTATACAGTTAAAATATTATGTTCAAATATATTCTGTGCTCTTAAAATTGCTAATTCAATTAATTCCGCTTTTCTTTCATTTGGTCCCTGATACTCTAAGGTGTAGTCTTCAATTCCAGTTTTTGAAAACAAGCATTCCATCTTTACTTTGCAATTGTCTTTAATAACCGAAAAAACCGCAACCATCTTATCATCCAACACAAAAAACGTTGGCTGCCCTCCCATAGAGATAAAGACCTCCTTTTATTGCTCTTTTCACATTAGGCTTTGTTAAACTTGGTTGTTGATTTCCGCTGCAGGCGTTCGCTTTCCTCGTCGGTCCGTGAGCCCCTCCAATCAACAAAGTGCCAAAATCAACAGCGAGCTTTAACTTAGCCTCACATTAAAAAGAACAAATGAGTAGTAAGTTGAGTACATTACTACTTTCGACAGAAGGAGTTTATTTCCTTTTTTATCTTTAGAAATTTTTAAGTTTTCCAAAATTATAAACCTATACTTTTATTTCCTTTTATTGTGCGTAAAAACCATATTCGTAATCCTTAATTTTGTGTTAAATCTTTACTAGGATATTTTTCAACATTCGATTAAAAATAGTACAAGTGGGGTGAAAAAGATGAATCTATTTTCGATTGAATTTTTTACTGCACTTCTGTCAATCGTTGTCATTGACTTAGTTCTAGCTGGTGATAATGCTATCGTCATTGGGATGGCCGCCAGAAATCTTCCTAAAGATCAGCAAAAGAAAGTCATTCTTTTAGGGACAGTAGGGGCTATTGTCATTAGAGCACTCGCAACTATGGTAGTAGTTTATTTGTTAAAAATCCCTGGGCTGCTTCTTATTGGAGGTATTGTTTTATTATGGATTGCCTACAAATTAATGACCGAAGAAGAAACACATGAGGTAAAATCAGGATATAGCTTCTGGGCAGCCATCCGAACTATCATCATAGCTGATGCTGCTATGGGCCTTGATAATGTTTTAGCGGTAGCTGGTGCGGCACACGGTAGCTTTTTACTGGTTATTTTAGGCTTACTTATTTCCATTCCAATTGTTGTTTGGGGAAGTACAGTCATTCTGAAATATATGGAGAAATACCCAATCATTATCTTAATCGGTGCCGCAGTAGTGGCTTGGACAGCTACGAAAATGATTGCGAAAGAACCCTTTTTGAAGAATATTTTTGCTGATGTGTGGGTTCAGTATGCATTTGAGTTTATTGTCGTTGCTGTATTAGTCAGTATTGGTTATCAGAAAACAAAGCGTGAAAAAGAAACAAACCATGAAAAAGAAAAAAGTGCTAGTTAAACTTTATGGTTTAACTAGCATCCCCACTAATTCCCTTTATATATTTTTAAGCGCTTACATCAATGGTTTCTTTCATTAACATCTTCGCCCATTCGATGGCTTGTAAATAAATTTTATTTATATCTTCCTTTTGCAAATCCAAGCCTTCTAAATTCAAGTAAGAATGTTCTATTTGTAGAGCCCATGAAAGAACCTGATACAAATCATTTCTCCTACCTAAGAGAGCTTCTTGAATTTCATCTGATAAAGGTAAATCGCTTAAAATATCAACTAAATTACGATGTAATAATGTATCAATTAAGGAAAACATTCCGGTTAGCATATATGGTGCAGTCTGGTGTCTTCCTGTTAAAACTGCAATTTGTTCACAAAGTTTAGCACGTATGAGAGACATTTTGATTACTTCCTGCATTTTTGAATCATCTGTCTTTTCCATGCTTTTAACGGATAGGAAATAAATCCACTTTTTTAATTCATTTAATCCAAGTAAAACAATAGCCTGCTTAATAGACTCAATTTTATTTCTTCGACGAAATGCTGGCGAATTTATTAACTTTAATAGCTTGTACGATAATGAAAGATCACGTTCAATCTCTGTTGAAATGATTTCGATGTCAGGCTCAGCTCTCGATAATTCAGTTAAAATATGATAATACGTTTTTAAATACATTGGCACATCATAACTTGATAAAATAACTGGACGACTAAAGAAGTAACCTTGAAAATATGTATACCCAACTTGTCGTGCAAATAAAAACTCCTCACGAGTCTCTACTTTCTCGGCAAGTAATTCTATTTGAAGTGGCCGATACCTTTCAACTAAGCGTTTTCTTTCTTCATGTGAGGTTTCTAAAAAGTCAACTTTTATTATGTCAATATATTTAATAAGTGAAGGTAATAGTGTATACGACTCCTGTATTTTAAAATCATCTAATGCAATTGTATACCCTTGTTGCTTTAACTCTTTGCATATAGTAATTAACTCTTCATTAATTTCTACATTTTCAAGAATTTCAACAACGATGGAAGCTGGGTTAAAAAAAGCCGGTACTCTCGATTGTAATAAGCCTTGTGTGAAATTCACAAAACACCTTTTCCCTTCAGATAAATCATTTATTCCTATATTCAAAAAACTATTAATTACCTCAGTAGTAGCCTGATCTCCATCAATATTAGGAAAAATATTTTCATGACTCTCTCTATATAAAAGCTCATATGCAATAACTTCCTCATTTAAATTAAAAATAGGTTGTCTTGCTACAAAAACTTCCATCTTAGAACCCCTTATCCAATTTCTGTTTTTCTTTATTTTAACAGAAACTGCATGAGGAATTAACTATATTTTTCTAATATATGTGAAAAAATGTTTTTTCATAAGATGAAGGTTATACATTTAATGTAGGTATTAGGAATTAGGATCTATAGGTATAAATGTGAGACATCTTTATATCTTTACAGAAGTTTTATTAAATTAATTGTTAGTTTCATCCAACCAAAAAATGATAACCATAATGGTACACTTAGTAATGTTGCCCAAACCATTCCTTTAAAGAAATTTTCTTCGTGCATACAACTCACACCTCTCAAAATTAGATCTTAATCTTTATTTTTTCCTCGGTGCATGTATTTAAACATTAAGAGAGCGCTTACAGTTATATTTTTCTTATCTCTATTATCTTTATTCATTATTCAGAAGCTTAATTCCTTTGAAAAACGTTCATCATTTTCTTACATAGTTTTCAAGAAAACTCTTTCCTTCTTAATATGAGAAGTTACACCTTATCTGTTTAAAGCGCATATAGTGTTACAAATAGTTGGTTAGGAGTGAAAAGAGTGCCTGCCATTAGTGGAAAAGAATACTTAGCTCGTATGGATCAATTAAAGCCAAATGTCTGGATGAAAGGTAAACAAATACAAGGGAAATTATCAGAGCATCCAGCGTATAAAGGGGCTATGTTAACAAAGGCATCACTTTACGATACACAGGTTCATCCAGATTTCATCGAAAAAATGACGTATAGTTCTCCTAGAACGAATGAACGAGTAGGTATTTCCTTCCTACAACCTAAATCAAAGGAAGAACTAGAAGCTCGTAGACATATGATAAAAATCTGGGCGACAAAAACTGCAGGAATGATGGGGCGAACTCCCGACTACTTGAACACTGTCTTAATGGCCTTGGCAGCTTCAGCTAGTATTCTTGATGACCAAGATGAGGAATTCAGTAAGAATCTTAGAAGTCTTTATGAAACAGCACGAGATCAAGATCTATCTTTTACCCATAGCTTTATTAATCCCCAAGTCGATCGTTCTTCAGACTATGCCGAGTTGTCTACTCAACCAATTGCAACTAAAATTGTTAAGAAAAATTCAAATGGAATTGTTGTAAAAGGGGCAAGACTTTTGGCAACTCAAGGTGGCATAACTGATGAGGTTCTAGTCTTACCGTCTAGTTCAAAGATTACAGATAATGAATATGCCTTTTCCTTTTCTATTCCTACGGATACAGATGGCCTGAAGTTTATTTGTCGTGAATCCTTTTATCAAGGGGCTTCCTTTTTTAACTATCCACTCTCATCTCGTTTTCATGAGATGGATACTATGATTATTTTTGATAATGTTCTGGTTCCATGGGAGCGTGTGTTTTTTTATCATCGTCAAGACATTGCTCATCAGCTCTTTTTAAGAAGTAGCTTTACACCTCTTACACTACATCAAGTCATTATAAGGCAAATAACAAAAACAGAGTTCATTCTTGGTCTGGCTCAGAAGATGGTGACAACTTTAAATCTATCAGAATACCAGCATATTCAAGAAAAAATAAGTGAAATGATTATTGGATTAGAAACGATGAAAGCATTGTTAGATCGAGCCGAACTGCATGCTAGTGAAGATGAATGGGGAACAATGGTCCCAAATGCACATTCCTTATATATAGCAGTAACAATGTTTCCAAAGCTCTATCCGCGGATGATCGAAATTCTACAACTGATTGGTGCTGGTGGATTAGTCGCCATACCGACAGAGGAAGATTTTCATTCTCCCTTAATCAAAGACTTAGAGAAATATTGTCAAGGAGCTGCCTGTAATGCAGACACAAAGACAAAAATTTTTAGGCTTGCCTGGGATATAACAATGAGTGCATTTGGAACCCGTCAAACACAGTACGAACGTTACTTCTTTGGTGACCCTGTTAAACTAGCGTCAAATTTATACAATGGCTACCCAAGACAAGAGTATATGAATTTGGTTGAGGATTTTTTAGATATAAATAAGGAGGCTCACTGATTTAGAGCCTCCTTATGAGTATTAAATTTGAACTATATCACTTACATTTCTCCAACCCAATGAATCATTTTATTCGCCAATTCTTCCGCAGTTTCATGCGCCACTCTTTTTGACAATGAGTCTAAAAGTCGGGCTTTAAGAACATCTCGTTCTTCCTCATATTGAACTGTAGTAGACCACTCTACTTCAGGTATTGCGATCATACTAAACTCCAGCTTTTTATTTTCATATATATATACATTTGTTATTAGATTGTTACCATTATGTACATTTGCTTTTCTTATTTTCATTTAATCTCTTCCTTTCTGATTTAACTGCTTTTATTATAGTAGAAGTCTAAATTTTTTTCAGCGATTCGATTCCTTAATAAGCAAAAAACTGATTTTAGGGCCAACTAGGAATTTAAATTAAAAACCTACTTTTACCTATAATCAGTCTTAAACTAAAGCTATTTATTTATAATCATTGATTGATCAAATAGATCTAGATCACTAAAATTCGTTATATTAAATAAGTTATGTGTTTCGATAAAATCACCTGTACTAGCTGCACCTGAACCATGCGACGTTTTATTTGCACTTTTTGGTGATAAACTAAATGTATCCCCAACTGTAAAGATTGCACTATTACCAATCGAATTTAATTTAACTGGTCCGACAAACGCAGGCATATTCCTCCTCCTTTTTTCATAAGCTACCAGAGTGTCCAAACTAACTATCATTATTGAATGAATGAAAGAAACTTACTGATATTATATGGTTAAAAGGAGGAAGAGTTCTGCCTAGACATTAACTTTTTCGATATTAAGCTCGGCTTTATATTTCTTCCTTAATTTAATAAGTCTTACAATATTTAAAGTCACCGCTTTTAAAACTGCATATGTTGGTACAGCTAAGATCATGCCCAGGACACCACCAAAACTACCTGCACCAATTAATAGTAAAATGATCGTTAAAGGATGTGTATTTAATCGTTTTCCGATGATTAGCGGGGACAAGAAATTCCCATCAATTTGTTGAACAACTGTAACAACAATTGCAGCTAGTAACGCCTTTGTTGGTGAATCAAGTAAAGCAATGATCACTGCAGGTGCTGCACCGATAAACGGTCCTAAATAAGGAATGATATTCGCAACCGCTACAACGATTCCAAGAACTAATGCATATTCAAGTCCGATTATTGTATAACCTATGAAACAGCCTACTCCTACTGCTAGTGACACAATTAACTGGCCTTGTATATATGCAGCAAGAGTTTCATACAAATCTTGAAAAATCTTTAACGCTTCATTACGATATGTAGTAGGTACAACTTTCACTGCTGTTGAAGGTAGCTTGTGTCCATCCTTTAACATATAGAATAAAATAAACGGTACTGTAATAATCGTTAACGTAATATTTGTCACTACACCTAAAACTTTTGAAAAGCTTGTGGTAATGTTTTCAGGCAAGCTAGTTGCATAACCAGTTAGTGTTTCTTCTATTTGTTCAAATGATACATATTGCTGTTCCATTACCCATTTAAACCACGACGTTTGTGACATATTTAAAATAAATTCACTAAATTCATCCACATATCTTGGGAAATTTGTAATTAAGTCTGTTAGCTGTTCAGATAAAATCGGCCCGATAAAGGCAATAAGTGCCCAAATAACACCGATAAACACAAGATATGGTATTAAAATAGCTAATGTTCTCGGTACCTTGCCTTTTTCAAGTAGCTTCACTAAAGGAGCGAAAATAAAAAATAAAATTCCCGCAATAAGAATCGGAAAAAATAAAGTTGAAGCAAAGACAATGATTGGCTCAAATAAAAAAGAAACCTTTGTACCAACATAAACAATTAATAACAACAATAAAATCTGTAATGTCCAAAAATGGGTCTTCGTTTTAAACACAATTCTTCCTCCTGTTTCTTAACAACCTCTTTTTCTATATCTCTTTTATCTAGTATAGACAGAATTACTCATATATAGGCTAAAAAAAGATCTAATATGGTATTGCCTCATAGTTATGTATACGGATGGTTAGCAGGAATGGTTTCAAATAGTTGATATTTACTTATTATCTATTACAAATGTACAATATTTATCTACAGTTTACCAATATGTTCTAACCACTTTTAGATTATTTCTTAAGGAGCTGTTTTCGCTAACTTTGTTGCTATTTACCAAGTAGTGCGGTGTGGTTGATTTCGTTTTAAAAGCAACAATCTCTTAGAAAAGAGTCTTCCTTTATCAATAATGATAAAACGCAAGGATATTTGCTATCCTTGCGTTTTCATGTCAAATTATTTAGTTAATCCTCATCACTTTGCATTCCTACAAACATTAACACAAAACGTAATAGCTCTGCTATTGCTACAACAGTCGCCGCGACATAGGTTAATGCTGCCGCATTTAAAACTTTTCTAGCTCCACCTTCTTCATCATTTCTGATTAAGCCAGAACCAACCATTGCATTTAATGCTCTTGAGCTAGCGTTGAATTCAACTGGAAGTGTAACAACCTGAAATAGGACTGCAGCAGCCATTGCTATTATTCCAAGTAGCAATAAGTTTGCTGACGATAGAATGATACCGATAAAAATTAATATGAACGAAAAGTTAGAGCCAATATTGGCTACTGGTACTAAAGCATGTCTAATATTTAATGGTGCATAATTTTGAGAATGCTGTAGAGAGTGACCAACCTCATGAATCGCTACAGAAATCGAGGCAATTGAAGTACCATGATAGTTATCACTTGATAGCCTAACGACTTTCGATCTTGGGTCATAGTGATCTGATAATCTTCCTCGCACTTCCTCGACCTTAACATTGTAAAGACCATTTTCATCTAAAATTTTGCGGGCTGCCTGAGCACCTGTCAAACCAGATGAAGCTCCTCTTTTCAGATAATTAGAATAAGTCTTTTTTAAGTATACTTGAATTAATATCGGACCTACCATTATTAGGATGAAATAAAAAATAATCCCCATAAAACCATACTCCTTTCACTTATTTATTCATTCATTTATTTACATTTTAACAAATACATTTTCCATTAATAAAAAATTACAGTTGTTTCATCATAATCTTAGCTTTTAAATGCCATACAGTCAAACATTACAGTTTGAGATTCCTTGTCCAATATTAGTTTAGACATAAAATTCCACAATATGATTTTATTGTAAACTATATTACAAAATAGGAAAAACAGGCTGCTTAAATGCAAAAAGGGCCTGTTTTTTTCTTAGTGGTATAAGAATACTATTTACAAATACGATCTATGTATTAAAGGGAAGGGATATGAACCCGCTTAAACCAATCCTTATGTCTAGCTAAACACATTCATAGACGAGTTTTAGTTATATAGCTTGTTCCTCCCTCATTAAATTTAAGCTTGTAGTAAACCTAGGTCTCTTCATTAATACTTATAGTGGTGATTTTACTTAGGGGGTTTCATTTCCTTTATTTCTTAGACTGTTTTACGATATTCTGTTATAAGCCGTTCAATTTCTTGATCCAGCCTCTCAATTTTTTTGATCGCTTCTTCTCGGCTAATTTTGCGATAATGGTGTTTACCTAGGGGTTCTTCATCCATTTCATCAGCCATACGGACGATTTGTTGAAGCGAGGTTTTCTTCATCGAGTTTTCTGGTAAATAAGAGTCTGTATGAAGCAAAATAGCTAACGCAATTTCCTTTGCATATTGACGATCCTCACCGAGGCGAATTAGCAGTTTATGCGCACGCTCAGCTCCCTTAATCGCGTGAATATCATTTTTCATATATTCCTCATAATCCCATTCCCCGTTTGTATACCATTCGTAATGGCCTATATCATGAAGCAAACCTGCCTTAGCTGCTATGTCCGGATTTACATCATGCTTAATGGCGAGCTGCACAGCATATCCGGCAACTCTAATCGCATGTAAAACACCTGAACGATCTAAATACTTTTGTGCAATTGGATGGGTAAAAACATCCATGATCATCACTCGTCGCATGGTAATCCTCCTTTATTTAAATATTCAGAATAATGTAACATATATTGATAACCTCTTCAACCAAAAGGTTAGTTTTTCTTCCAAATTTATTTGTTTAATAAAAGAATCTTATTATATATATATGTGAAAAAGGAAAGATTGGAACAATTTTATTAAATAGAAAGGATTATTATGCTAATCAGACTATTTTTGGTTACATTTAATGACAAAAATCCTTTTTAATACACGAAAAAAAGAAGCTACCATATGATAGCTTCCATCAAGATTTAACCGGTATTTTCACACTAAAGGTTGTGGTATTTTTATTAGAATGAACATTAATTGCCCCTCCATATCTGTCTACTACTTGTTTGACAATACTCAGTCCGTCCCCTCTAGGGACCCCAAGTCTTTCTTCCTTTGTTGAGAAACCGGCTTTGAAAATTTTATCAACTATCTCTTTCGGAATCTTTGGTCCTATGTTTTCAACTTTAAACAAGTACATAGTAGAAACGGATTTTGCTTCAATGCTAATAAACCGCTCTGATTCAGGTAGCAGTAATGTTGCATCAAAAGCATTATCGATTAGATTTGATAAAATTTTAATTAAATCGATTGATTTCATTTTTTGAAAAGTATGATCATCTACTAGTAAATGCATATCCACCTTATCATTTTGAGCTCGGACCCACTTAGACTGTAACAAAATATAAAGAACTGGATTATTTATTTTCAGTGGTAGTTCCATTGATTCTACTTCACTCGTTAAAGATTTCACATACTCATATGCACGGTCTTCTCGTTTAAGTTTTAACAATCCTTGAATGACTTGAATATGATTGATAAAATCATGGCGAATCGATCTCATTGTCTGTAGCATTGATTGAAATTCACCTTGGTAGGTTTCTTCTGTATCTCCCACTTGTGATGTAACTTCCCTACGTAACCATACTTGAAAAGCTACAAAAATACTAAATGAAAAAAGAACAAACAACCCGCTAAAAATAAAAAACGGAAAGCTGCTTTTTAATACTTCATCTGTTATTTTATCTACCTTTTCAACACTTTCATCGACTACAAGTGATCCGATGCTTTCCCCATTACTACTTACAATAGGGACACCAGATGACACATAAGTTCCAACTGAATCATCCTCAATCCTTGTAAAAAATGGTTTATTTTCTTTATATTCACTCTTAAATTCATTAGAAAGTCTACAGCAATCTCCACTAATGGTTACCGAATCATCTGTTGGAAATCCATCTACAATTATTCTCAGTTGATTTTTATCATCAGCCTTAAGAATATAAGCAAATGTTGCACCTGTATCCCTTATTGCTTTTCCAAGCTCATCTTCAAGCCTACGAAGCTTAGCAGTTGAATCTTGGTCTTGTAAATATGCTTCATATGTATATATATCGAAATGATCTAATACAGCTTGAGCTGTTGATATTCCTTGATTTGCGATCGTTAATTCAATCGTCTTACGTGTATTAAAATAAGTAGCATACAAGTTTAATGAAGATAGTAAAGTGATGATCAAAATTGTCACGGAGATGATGACTGCAAACTTTTTTTGTTTTATTCTGTTAATATTCAGCCACCTCTAAACTGTTTACTATATACAATCGAAAATGACATGTTCACGTCACCATTTTAATGAAAAACTAGGCTATGTTGACCTTTACCAATTCCATTTAGGTAGAGAGAACAACCAAGCTCTACAATAGTTGAAACTAAATTGTTTATATTAAAATAAAATGGCTATAATAATAATTTAGTCTTCTTTGCCCATTTCCTTCATATATATTATTGCATCAGTTGACAATTTTTGCGAATCTTTTTTACAAATTTTTATAAATTTTATTAAATTTTGTATAAAAAAGACAACTTCATTTCCTTCACAAAAAGTCTAAACAAACTCCTTTATATCATATACTCGACCATTTTCTAAAGAGCTTGCCAAAAGCTCTACGAGAATATGAGCAACAAAACTTGGTGCTCTTAACATACCATTTTGGTGATACTCTCTAAACTGATCAATAGAGGAAAAGTCCTTCTTATTAGCAGCGCGTATCACAACTTGCATTTCTGTATCCATAATGCCAGGGGAAAATGCTATCGCCATCACTTTATTCTCACGCTCGCCTTGTTCTACACCGATTGTATTTGTAAACATGTTTAAGCCTGCTTTCGTACTACAATATGCACTCCACCCAGCAATAGGTCGATTTGCAGCACCAGATGTTATATTTACAATGACAGCTTCACCGGCAAATTCCTTCGTTTCATTAATAAAATATTCGCTCATGATCATTGGAGCAAGCAAATTAAGCTTGACATTTAGGCTGAGTTCCTCTTCAATCGCATCACCTACATTTTTTATTGGATCTACGATTCCTGCGTTATTGATCAAAGTAATTTTCTTAGCTTTTAAAAGATCTATTTTTGAAAAAACACTTTTTATTTTAGCTTTTAATTGACTTATTTCAGACAGATCACACTTTTCATAATAAATCGAAGCATGCTTGCCTCTAGCTACTTCCTCAAGAGTTAGATTATTTGTTCTAGATAAATAAAATATCGTATTATCCTTATCAAGCAATTCTTTTACAATCGCCTCCCCTAAACCTCGAGATCCACCAGTTACAATATAATAGTTCATTATTATTCCTCTCCCTTTTCACTTGTTCCGTTCAAGTTATATTCAATTGTCATTTTTATCATAGCCTATATTGAAAAGCAAGAATTAGAAGCGATAAAATATAATGATAAGAGACATTAATTACACCAAGTGTTCTCGGACAATACTATTCTCCTCACGTATTATTAAAAAAGTAGGGATATAATGAGTGAATTTACAAATGATCCATTTAAATATCATTTTGAAAGATTAGAAGATGTTGCTGACCGAATAAGTGAAGTATTACAATGCCCAATTACAATTGAAGATGTTAATCATAGGTTACTAGCCTATAGTACACATGATGAAAGTACAGACCCAGCTAGAATTTCGACGATTATCAGAAGACGCGTTCCTGAAAAAGTCATTAATAGCTTATGGAAGGATGGCACGATCCCAAAATTATTAAGCACAGATGAACCTATAAGAGTAAGTCAAATTGATGAAGTTGGATTAGGTAATCGAATTGCCATTTCAATTTGGAAAAACGATGAAGTATTAGGATTTATTTGGGCATTAGAAATAGATAAACACCTTCAAGAGGAAGATCTCTTGCTCTTAAAAAAGGCTGCCCAAGCAGTGAAAAATAAAATGTTGAATTTGCAAATACGGAAGACAAAAAAAGCGGAACGAAATCAGGAGTTTTTTTGGAAGCTATTGACAGGTCATATTTCCACTGAAGTTGAAATTAATGAAGGTTTTCAAGAATTGAACTTACATCTGCCTATTCCATTTTCTGTCGTAGTGTTTAAATTCCCTCATGAGTTAAATGAAGCAGCAGAAAGGAAGCTTTCCTATTTATTACAAACAACACAGCAAGTAAATATTGTTCTATATACTGTTGATTTTGATGAACTTATTATACTATTATCAGCAAAAAGCGATGCCCCACTCACAGATATAAGGCTGTTCACCCTGTTTACGATTCGTCAGCTAAACGAACGTTTTACCTTTACAGATGTTACAGCAAGTATCGGCGGGATTTCTACACAACCTCTTTTTATTGAAAAAAGCTATAAGGAAGCATTAGCTGTTCTAACAATTAAAAATCGGTTTCCGAGCGAAACAAGAGAATTACATAGTTTTTCAGAGTTAGGCATTTATCAATATTTAGACATTTTATTTGAACAACGAAAGCAACAAGGATTGATAAACTATTCCTTACAAAAATTAATCGACTATGATAAGCAATACAAGACAAATTTAGTCCAAACACTCGAAATATTTTTAGACCATGACAGCCATGTGCATGATGCATCAAAAGCTTTAAATATTCATGTAAACACACTAAATTACCGCTTAAAAAGAATAACTGAAATATCCGAACTGAACCTCAAAAGCTTAAATCAAAAAATGACAATCTACTTAGATATAAAACTCGATCGCCTGTCTTTGTGAAATTTCACAAAAGGAAGAAAAATCTTTCTCTTTTTTAAACAAAGATGTTTAGAAGCATTTTCAATATACTTGTTTTACAGAAGAAAATGCTTCTAGGGGGATGAGTTTTTTATGATTATTGGGGTTCCTACAGAAATTAAAAACAATGAAAATCGTGTAGCGTTAACACCTGGTGGTGTGATCCAGCTTGTCGATGCTGGTCATCGTGTATTAATTGAAAAAGATGCTGGTATAGGAAGCGGCTTTGAAAATGAGGATTACATCAAAGCAGGTGCAGAATTGATTGATGATCCAGCAAAGGTTTGGACAAATGCTGAAATGGTCATGAAAGTAAAAGAACCACTGCCATCAGAATACGGCTACTTTCGAAAAGGTCTCATTTTATTTACCTACTTGCATTTAGCTGCTGAACCAGAACTAGCTAAATGCTTAAAGGATAAAGCTGTGACGGCTATTGCTTATGAAACAGTAACAATGAATCATACACTTCCATTGTTAACACCAATGAGTGAAGTCGCAGGTCGTATGGCTGCACAAATCGGTGCTCAGTTTCTTGAAAAGCCAAAGGGTGGAAAAGGAATTTTACTTGCTGGCGTACCTGGTGTTAACCGCGGAAAGGTGACAATTATTGGTGGTGGTGTCGTTGGGACAAATGCTGCAAAAATGGCAATTGGCTTAGGTGCCGATGTAACAATTATTGACTTAAGTGCAGAACGTCTTCGTCAATTAGATGATATTTTTGGAACGCAAATCAAAACATTAATGTCAAACCCAGTAAATATTGCAACAGCTGTGGCAGAAGCAGATTTACTTATTTGCGCAGTACTAATCCCCGGTGCCAAAGCACCAACCTTAGTAACAGAAGAAATGGTGAAGGCAATGAAGCCTGGTTCCGTTATCGTAGACGTTGCCATTGACCAAGGTGGAATTGTTGAAACAGTTGATCATATTACAACACATGACAACCCAACATATGAAAAACACGGGGTTTTACATTATGCTGTAGCAAATATGCCTGGGGCAGTACCACGTACTTCTACAATTGCTCTCACAAACGTAACAGTACCATATGCTCTACAAATTGCGAACAAAGGCGTATATCGCGCAATAAATGACAATGCTGCTTTAAGAGCCGGCGTAAACGTAATCGCTGGACAAGTGACATATGAGGCAGTTGCCAGGGATCTTGGTTATTTATACAAAAACTTAGAAGATGTATTAGAAAATGAACAGTTAATGAATTAGAATTGAAAGGGGACAGATGATTTTTAGTCTGTCTCTTTTTTTTTTGCTAGAAAGGGACGGAACCTCATATTGAGTTTATTAAATTTGCGATTAGCTGAATTTATTGTTCCGCCCTAATCGAAGTGAGTGAGACTTTTAGGTAATACTTCTTCAATTTAGATGTTTGAGTTGTAAACCAGCTTTTTTTCGTGATGAATATGAATACATAAAGGAGGCTCTACTATGTTTATTAAACTACCCAAAGAAGCAAAAGATGGAATAAAAGAAGAAATTATCAGTTTTTTTTACGAAGAAAGAGATGAGGAAATCGGTGAGATTGCAGCAGAAGCATTTCTTGATTTTTGTTTAGAAAAACTTGGACCTTATTTTTATAATGAGGGAGTACAGGATGCGATTAAAATTATCAATGAACGAAATATGAATGCTGAGGAAGATTTACATTCACTGAAACGAAACGTTTCTCGTTAATTGCTTTACTTTTGGTTCTGGTAATGATCACTGTTGATTTTGGCACTTAGTTGATTGGAGCGGAGGGCGTGGGACTCCTTCGGGAATGCGAGTCCAAGGAGACCCCGCAGGTGCAAAGCACCGAGGAGGCTCCCTGACCGCCCGCGGAAAGCGAATGCCTGTAGCGGAAATAAAAAAACAAGTTTAACAGTGCTTTACTTTTAACTAACATAATCCGATAGAAGAACTAGGAGGGTGAACACTTTGGATATAGCAGCATTATCAATTAATCTAAACCAGGCTTCTCTCGGGCAAAGCGTTAGCATCGCCTTAGCTAAGAAAACGATGGAAGTTGCACAGCAAAATAATCAAGAAATGCTAAAGATGTTAGAAGCCCCACACCCATCTTTAGGGAAATCAATTGATTTAAAAGGGTAATAAGAAGTGACTGTATCTAAAGCTAAGTTACATATCCTATTTTAGAATATAGGAGGTGCTTATGCTATTGATTCAGTCTCTTTTTTAGCATAACCATGTAAACCAACGCACATAATAACTCTCAAAAGGAAGGGTGATTTGTGTGCAACATATTAAGGCACTTGCTATTAAGATAGTCGCTTCTTTAGTTCTAATATATGTCATTCTAGGAATAGGCTTTAACTATTTTTTTGGGAATGTATTAGCTTTAACGTTTCTATTAGGAGTGATTTCTTATATCCTTGGTGATTTGTTATTACTTCCAAGAACGAGCAATATAACAGCAACTATATCAGATTTTGCACTAGCTATGCTTTTAACATGGTTTTTTCTCTCGAATATAACCGACAATACTAATAATGTATTTATAGCTTCATTGTTAACGTCAATTGGTGTGGCCCTATTTGAAAGCTTCTTCCATAGATATATGAGAGTAAATGTTTTACGAGTTGAGGAATCTACGCAAAAAGTGAACAATTTGCGGTATCAAACAGAAGCTTCAGAGGAAATTTCTCCTGATAAGAGGAAACTTGAAAGGGATAATGATTGAAATTATTTATTGCTTCCCACTTCAATAAATTATTGCATCGTAACTTAGTGAGAAGGATTAACAGGTGCTCCTGATATCGGATCACCTGTTATGTTTAGTTAATCAAAACTATACCTCTGTTCCAGCCAAGGATCTCCCTTCATATGATACCCATTCTTCTCCCAAAACCCAGGATGATCTTGTTCTGTAAACTGAATACCCCGAAGCCATTTTGCACTTTTCCAAAAATAAAGATGCGGAAATACCCCTCGAAGTGGGTAGCCATGCTCTGGTGTTAACGGTTCATTATTAAAGGAATGTGCAAGTAGACTTGTCTCATTTAAAAAATCTTCTATCGGAAGATTGGTTGTCCACCCTTCCTCCGCATGTAAAATAACATAATTGGCATTCTCCTGTATCTTCACGTCCTCTACTATGTCCCTCGTACTTATTCCCTGCCAGCTTGCATCTAGCTTTGACCAACCTGTTACACAGTGAATATCATTGGAAAGATCCACCTGTGGAAACAATGTCAGAATGTCTTCTAGCGAGTAAAGCTTCGGATGTTGGACTAAACCATATATTTGTAAATTCCATTTCGAAATATCGTCATAATAAGGTACACTACCATTATGTAGAACTGGAAATGTTGTAGTAACGTTTTGATTAGGGGGTACCCGATCTGATGTAGGAGTGTTCCTTTTTTTGCCAAAGTACATGTTAATCATACCTTTCCTTTTTGTTAACTCAAATAAAAATTAAGTTGACATATATTAAGTCCTCAATTATTCTTTCAATATGGAAATTGTCTTGAATAGGGGAATAATGATGAAAAAAAAGTTAAGTACATATGATCTGACCTTAGTTGGAATGTTTGCTGCTTTAATGGCAGTTGGTGCTAATATTACATCCTGGGCGCCATTTCTTCAAATCGCCAATGTTCCTTTATCCATGCAGCCCTTTTTCTGTATTTTAGCAGGGCTCCTTTTAGGAAGCAGACTTAGCGCATTATCAATGATCATCTATGCATTAATCGGGATTGCTGGAGCACCTGTATTCGCACAGTTTAATGGTGGGATAGGTGTTATTTTCGGCAGTACTGGTGGCTTTATTATTTCTTATATTTTTACTGCTTATGCCGTAGGTAAGATCTTGGAATTAAGTAAAGAGAAAAAACAATTTACATTCTTCACCGCTTCATTTGTTGGGATTATTCTTATCTATATCATTGGTACAACTTATATGTGGTTAGCGTTAAACGTTTGGATGAATGCCCCAATGTCATATGGTACCGCCTGGGCAGTAATGGCATGGTTTATTGTAAAAGATGCTGCATTCACCATTTTAGGTGCGCTTATTGCCCCACGAATTTATTTCGCTGTCACAAGGGCAACAAATAAGAGAATCGCAGCTTAATTAGAAAAGCGGAAGCGCCCGTTTAGCGCAGGAGCTAGACAACTAAACTTCTCTTAAAAGAAGACAGCTACCGCTGTCTTCTTTTACTGGATATTCCCCTTATGATCTTCTAAATACTGCTGCTCTTCTTCAGCAGACAATACTCCTGTCGCCTTTCCTATTGTGCCACCTTGTAAATTCCAAATCGCATTATGATCTTTGTCAGCTTTTGAGAAATCTCCCTCAGCCCAGCGATTAAGGATATCTAAATAGAGATCGCTATTTTCGTAACGATCACTTTCAACAACTCCAATTAAAAATTGAATTCGTTCATTTGTCATTTCGTAATGAAGCCATTTCTTTTCAGCTTCAACCTTTTGGTGTGACATTCCATGCATATAATTTAGCACATCATCCTCTGTCAAAGACGAGCTATTACTACCAAAAGGATTATCTGTGATCGTTTCTGCTGCTGTTGATTCGCTTTTTTGATCGTTTTTAGATTTAGAGATGCTATCTTCTTTTGAAACAACAGGTGAGGAAGATACCGCTTTCTGATCAATCATATCAACTACAATAACACCTAAAAACCCTAAACAGATTACACAAACAAGTATACTAGTAAAAATTAGCTTATGTTCTTTTATCCAAGTCACTAAATACTCCTCCTAAAAATAGGATAATTCAATGATACAATGAGCTAAACAATGAACACAAGAGTAAGGATTGTCGAAATTCCTCGCAATCATACTATTTTACTATTTTTTTATATTAAATGTATAATTAATACTAGTTTTGTCAATAAAAATAGTAGAGTCTATGAAGAGGGTGTGAAAACGATGAAAACATTAGTGTTCAAAAAATATTATTTAGACATAAACGAAAGAGAACAACTTGAAAAAGAAATCATAGAGAAGAATCCTGAATTAGTAGAAACTGTACTAGGATGGGATGATGAGGAGTTACTGGAGAGAATTAATCATAACCGGTAAGAACAAAAGCGCAAGCGCCTTGAACAGCCTCGGGCAAATAAGACGCTTAAGAATAGAAGGTGTTCTTTACCTTCAATTCTTAAGTGGCTTAGACCCAAGAGGGGCTAGGCGCTGGAACTGGATGCAAGCGCTTATCCACAGTACAAGAATTTTATAATTTCCTAGATATTAAGAAAAAGGTTGCTTAATCATTTTTCATACAATGATTAGGCAACCTTTTTTAAGAATATAAGCACCAACTAACTATAGTATCTTATAAAATAATAGCCGCAATCCATCCAAAGATAATTAATGGAATATTATAGTGGATAAAAGTTGGTACACAGGTATCCCAAATATGATTGTGATTCCCATCTGCTGATAAACCTGATGTAGGACCAAGTGTACTGTCAGACGCTGGTGAACCAGCATCACCTAGAGCGGATGCTGTCCCAACAATCGCAATTGTCGCCATTGGACTAAATCCTAATTCAAGACATAATGGCACAAAGATCGTTGTGATAATTGGAATCGTTGAAAACGATGAACCAATCCCCATTGTTACAAGTAAGCCGACAAGCAGCATCAGCAATGCACCGATCGCTTGATTACCATTTATTAAGTTTACTCCATCCTCTACTAATCGTTCTACATGACCTGTTTCCTTTAAGACACTTGCAAATCCAGATGCTGTAATCATAACAAATCCGATAAATGCCATCATTTTCATACCATTTGTAATAACGAAATCTGCTTCTTTCCGCTTTAAGACACCACTAATGTATAAAACGATTAATCCAGCTAGAGCGCCAAATATCATTCCTTCAACCCCAAGCTTTTGCGAAAGATAAAGCTGAACTGAAAGTGACAAAATGATTGAAATGATTGCAATACTTAGCGTTTTCTTTGTGTACGGATTACTCATTTCTTGTCCGACTACTTCACGCGTTTCATAGTGTCTGTTTTTACGATAAGTGAAAAACACTGCTATTAAAAGTCCAACTATCATTCCAAGTGCAGGAATGGCCATAGCTGTTGGAATATCGGCTAAAGATACAGTTAAACCACTTTCCTCCATGTTTTTTTGCATAATCTCATGGAAAATTGCCCCAAACCCAACTGGTAAAAACATATAAGGTGTAATAAGCCCAAATGTTAAAACAGTTGCAATTAAACGGCGGTCCACTTGTAGCTCATTCAACACTTTCAATAATGGTGGGATCAAGACAGGAATAAACGCAATATGAACAGGTATTACATTTTGAGAAAAAATCGCCATGATAAGGATCATGAGGATAATAAGTACTTTTGACAGAGTTTTGCGTTTCGTCTCACCTTCACGACCTACTAGTTTGATTGCACCAGAAACCATTGCATCTGGTAGACCTGTTTTTGATAACGCAACCGCAAAAGCTCCCAACATAGCATAGCTAAGCGCAACATTTGCATTTGCACCTAAACCATCTGTAAACGTTTGGATTGTCGTTGCTACATCCAAACCACCGGATAATCCACCAATAAAAGCTCCTACAACAAGAGCAAAGACTACATTTATTCTTAATAAGCTCAAAATAAGCATCACAATAACAGCTATTACAACAGCATTCAAAATTAAAACCCCCAAAATCCTTTAGTTTGCTAATGTGGTAGAGAAATAAAATAACAGAAATAAATTTACCATATCCTTTTTTCTTGTGTCAATGGTGAATTTATCTAATTAGCAGACTAAATTATGGGACATGACGCTATTCTACTATCTTCAGGATATAAATTATGTTGGAAGGACTAAATTTATCGCCTTTTAAGTCTCTTTTTTGCAATTTTGGTCTTTTATTTTGCAAATTCTAGAGTTTTTCTTGCAACTATCTTTTTTTGGTCAAAATAAACAAAGAACCGACCATTTAAAGCCGATTCCTTGTCTGTTACTTATCTACCTGTTTCAAACCGCTCTACAAATGCAGCCAGTGTTCTTGCCATTACCCCTGTTGCACCTTCTGGACCAAGATCACTATCTTTTGAGGTAGTAGCTGTACCAGCAATATCTAAATGTACCCATGGCGTACTTTCCGCAAACTCTCCTATAAAGGTTCCTGCCATGATGGCATGACCTTCACGACCAGGTGAATTATTTAAGTCCGCCATTTTGCTATTTCGAACGCGCTTTTTGTCTTTTTCAGTAATTGGTAGGCGCCATATTGGCTCCTTACATTCATGTGATGCTTGTAGCACTTGTTCAAACAATTCTTCATTATTTGTCATTGCACCTGTTGTCTCAGTCCCTAATGCTATGATCACTCCACCTGTGAGAGTTGCAATGTCAACTAAATAATTAGCCCCATGATGCTTGGCATATGTAATTCCATCTGCAAGGGCTAAACGACCTTCTGCATCTGTATTTAATACTTCAATCGTTTTTCCACTTAATGATACGATGACATCATCTGGTTTAAATGCTCCACCACTAATCATATTGTCTGTTGAAGGAATAACAGCTACAACATTTTGCTCTGGCTTAATTTCTCCAATGATCTCCATTGCCCCTAATACTGCTGCAGCTCCACCCATATCGGTTTTCATGCCGACAATGCCATCCTTCGGTTTAATTGAATAACCGCCTGTATCATAAGTAATTCCTTTACCGACTAAGCCGATGACGTCCGTCCACTCTTCTTTTCCTTGATATTTTAAAACAATCATCTTTGGGGGTTCTTCAGACCCTTTATTCACGGCAAGTAATGCTCCCATTCCAAGCCGCTCCATTTCTTCCTTCTCTAGAATTTCAACTTCAAACTGATACTTTTTCGCTAACTCTATTGAGTATTCAGCAAGTTCTGTTGCTGTTAATAAATTCGGCGGCATATTTGTTAAAGTTCTTGCACTATTTGTCCCCATACCAAACGCATAGCCAACCTCTAATCCTGATTTAATCTCATCCATCTCTTCTGTATTTGCTACAACATGAATCTTTTCAATGTTCTTTTCAGGCTCATTCGCTTTCTGTTTATAATCGATTATTTTGTATGTAGATAATGCAAATGCCTCTGCTAGTGCATGTGCAGACTCACTTTGATCCAAATAATCTGTAACGAACGTGTCTAACGCAATTGTGACATCCTGGATTTTCGCCTCCTGAATCGCTTTAAACAAGGTTCCAAATACTTCTCTTATTGAATCAAATTTTATTTCCTTTTCTTTTCCTAATCCAACAAAATAAATACGCTTTATCGCTAGCCTTCCGAGGGTATGTACTTTAGTAATCAACTTTCGCTTTGTAGATAGGTCCCCAGCTTTCATTAATTCAGTGATTTGCCCATCCAATTGGTTATCTAAATCAGCAGCAAGTCCTGATAGTTTACTGTTTTGTTGATATAATCCAATCACAAGAGTTTCATGCTTTTCATTTAGTTCTAATTGATTATGTACCTTAAACAATAACAACACCTCCATTTTTAGTGAAAAGACAAATAATGATGTCTGAGAACATTACCAAGATGTGCTATAATGAAGAAAATCTTTTTCACACTTTCATTTTAGCAGCTTTTATACCACTGAATACAAAGAGCTTCGTCATTAACTTAAGGTAAAGATAATGAATACATATTGATTGTATCAGAACAAAACAGCTTTTAAAATGGAAGCGCAAACTTGAGCATTCTCATCAATGAGAGGGGTAGTCACTTTTGGAATTATTTTATAATTTCCCTTTACTTTCATCATTAGCAGCAATCTTCTTTGCACAATTTGTAAAAGTACCTATTCAATTTATCGCTACAAAAAAATGGGATTGGTCCCTTGTGACAAGCACAGGTGGGATGCCTAGCTCTCATTCAGCAGCAGTTACTGCCCTTTCGACAGGGGTAGCACTTGATCATGGACTTGACTCATCAATCTTTGCTATTTCAGCTGTTTTCGCTATTATTACGATGTTTGATGCAACAGGGGTAAGAAGACATGCTGGAGAACAAGCAACTGTTTTAAATCAGCTTGTACTTGATTTTAATAGATTTGTTGAAGAAGCAAAGGTTTGGCCGCAACAAGCTGAAAAAGAGAAACAAAAGAAGCTAAAGGAACTCCTTGGGCACCAGCCAATTGAAGTTTTCTTCGGTGGATTAACAGGCATTGTTTTGTCACTTTGCTTATACTTCATTTTTATGGTGGCTTAAATTACATAATTCCGTTTTGCCAGTAGGAGGGTCTAAATGAAACTAATTTCAATTTGTCCAAGCAACACAGAGCTAGCTGTTTATCTCGGTTTAAAAGATAACCTCGTAGCATTAGATGATTTTTCTGATTGGCCAGAAGAGCTTTGTCAGCTTCCAAGATTAGGACCTGACCTTTCAATAAATATGGATCTTCTCGAGACTTATAAACCAGACTTAGTACTAGCGTCCCTAAGTGTTCCTGGTATGGAGAAAAACGTTGAAGCATTAAAGAATCGAAATATTCCTCATATTGTGTTTGATCCACAAACATTCCAAGATATCGCAGAAAATCTTCAAACATTAGGAGATATCATTGGCAAAAGGAAAGAAACGACACTTGCAATTGAAACATTTAACAACACTCTTGAGACATATCGAAACATAGCTGCTACGATCCACCAACCTAAAACAGTCTACTTTGAATGGTGGCCAAACCCTATTTTCACTCCAGGAAAAATCAACTGGCTAACAGAATTAAGTCAGTTAGCAGGGGCTAGAAATATTTTTGATGATGTTCAACTTGCTAGTGTGCAAACAACATGGGAGGATGTTGTCTCTAGAAATCCTGAGCATATCTGCTTATCATGGGTTGGGGTAAAGCAATCTAGAATGAAGCGTGAGCATGTATTGAAGAGAAAAGACGCATCTGACTTACAAGCTGTACAAAATGGTCAGATTCATTTACTTGAAGAATCATTATTCTGTAGACCCTCTCCTCGTTTGCTTGTTGGTTTACAAAAACTCTCATACTTATTACATCCAGATTATTTCCCTGCCTCTCACCCAATAGAAAGTAATAAAACAAAAAGCTAGTATCGCTTACTAGCTTTTTGTTTTATTTTTTATATATTTTTGCCTGAAAACTTGCATTGATTCCTCTTCATTCAAACTCTCTAATTGTTCTTCCGTTAATTTACCTTCGCCCATTTTCACAACATATACATCTAATTGCTTCTTCCCCCAATTATTGTATACATCTGTTACAGTATCATAATAGAGATCTAATCTATTACCTTTTATTGCACCGCCTATATCTGCAACGACCCCATACCCATATCCAGGAATAAAAAGAATAGTTCCAATCGGAAACACACTAGTATCTGCAGCAACAGTTGAGTATAAATCACGTTTTACTTTTACACCTGAATATGTAATCCCGTAACTCGGATGGTTAGGATATTTACCAGTAGATTCAACACCTGCTGTATAACCTGTTGCGATAACTTTTTTCGTAGGATACTGAGACCAATCAAATGCCTCTTCAAGTGATACATCGTGAATTGTTTCAACACTTGAGGAAACCTGTGTTTCAATAGTTGGTTCATTATTCATTGATTTAAACGTTAACCCTAAAAATCTAAAGGTATCATCATCCTCATTTGCATTCCCACGATCGAGGCTTTCACTTGAACTTGAAGAATTATGATTGTACCAGTTCTTTACGTCTTCTGCCTCTACACCTGATATCGCTTCAAACGTTGTTGTTAATGCCCCTAAAAATAATAAGGTCATAAACATCCTTTTACTAACTCTCTTTATACTTATCATTTATTTCCTGCTCACTCCTCTCACAAATCTATTCGTTCCCACTTTGGAGAGAGAATATTCACAAACAGGAAATATACATATATTAACAGTTTAAAAGCATCCACTAAATAACTTAATAAACCCTTACGGATAAAAGGAGGAATTTGTATGTACGTTTTTATCAAGAGAACAAAAAAAGCCTGGCACCCTAAAAGTGTCAGACTTTTCGTATAAGGATAAAAAGATTCGCCTAAAACATTTGGTAGCCTCTTTTTCGGAGCATTTTAATAACAACTCCAGAAAGAATCGCTCCAAACAGGCCACTAGCTAAAACAAGTATATCTGCAAGCGCTAAAGAAACAATTTTATTGCCCAAAGCAGCAAAGGATTCACTAGGGCTTTGAAAATATTCGATAAACCTAACATTATCTATAATAAAAATACAAACAATAGGATACACAATCGCCATGATCCAAGACATTCGTAAAAGCATATTTAATAAAAATCCAATTCCGAAAAATAAAACTAAAAATAAAAGCATTGAAATTAATAAAACAGGTAAGCTTAACACGCCTATCACCTCCATTACACCTATTTTAGTGTACTGAACTAACGATAGACAGTCAATCCCAACTCAGTGAACGTTTTATGACTTCTTCCCAGTTCCCTCACAGCTATTACAAGTTTCAGATCCACCTAATAGTAACTGAAAATAGCCTTTTCCAGAGCAATAAGGACATTCTTTTGTCTCAACTTCAGTTGTTGTATTCATAAATGTCTCTCCTTTAGTCATTTAATAGTTCATATTAATATATCAATTATTCTGACAATTTAAAAGGGAGATAACCTTACATTATTATTCATGTAAGCGAATACATTTAGGTATTTCTTTAATTATCTAGTTTTTTCGCATAATTAAGAAAATTATAAAAATAACGTGTAAGCACGGTAGCCAAAATGATCGCCAGGATTATAGTGATCATATTTTTTCAGCTCTGTTTCAAAGGATGCTTTAGCAAAATTCATAAGCAACAAGGAGGAATCTGGATCATGAAGTAGTATTTGCGGATTGATAAATGCTGCTTCCTCGAGCTCATCTGTTTGAACGGTAATAGCATTTGTTGTGGCTCTAAGGGTAAAAATGATCATGTTATCACTAATCACATCTTTAATTACTCCAGAACGAATGCCAATAACCCCTTCAACATTACTAATTATTCCTGTTTCTTCTTGAATTTCTCTAATAACCGCCTCATCTATCGTTTCTCCTTGTTCAACAAAGCCTGCTGGAAAAGACCACTTTCCTTTTAATCCACCATATTTTTTCTTTACAACCAGCCATTCATTTTGTTCATTCCGAACAATACCGGATACAGCTAACCACACATTTCCACGCTTTGACTGTGACATGTCATCATTCCCCCTTAGTTACCATGTGAAAAAAGACAAAAGCAGTTAGCTCTTGTCTCTTTTTCATTATAATACCGTTTTATATTATAGTAAGTTAAATTTACCTTTTTTCAATACTAATGAAGGTCCACCAACCATTAATAATGCACGGTTATCAATTACTTTTTTCATGAATGATGCTTTCGTTCCTACTAATTTTTTACCAAATACTACTCCAACTGCATCATTTTCGCCTAAAGATGCAACAGATCCTTTAATATCTGGTGTAAATGTAGCCATTTCACCACGCTCACGAATTGCAACTGCTAAGTTTTTAGCACAAACTTCTCCTTGTTGCATCGCAATTTGTGCTGTTGGTGGGTAAGGGCGATTAATTTCTTCGTTAATAATTAATGCGCAATCTCCAATGATGAATACATCCTCATGTCCTGGAGCACGTAAGTAACCATCAACTTTTACACGTCCACGCATGTTTTCAAAACCAGCTTCTTCAACAACACTGTTTCCGCGAACACCAGCAGCCCATACAACAGTTTCAGCTTTAATTGTTTCCATTTGATCATCTTTCGCAACAATGATACCGCCTTCGATACACTCTTTAATAGCTGTACCGATTCTAAATTCTACACCTTTTTTCTGTAAATGATTTACTGCATAATCAACTAACTCAGGATCAAATCCTGGTAATGCTGTTGGTGCAGCTTCAACACAGATAATGCGTACCTTTTTGAAATCAATATCATACTCTTTACAAAGCTCAGGTACTCTGTTACCTAATTCACCTAAGAATTCGATACCTGTGAATCCAGCTCCACCTACTACAATTGTTAAGCGTTCGTCTTTTTTCTCTGCTTCCATATTATAAGTAGCAAATTGATATTCAATATGCTCACGTAATTGACGTGCAGAATCAATGCTTGTGATACCAAATGCAAATTCCTTCAATCCTTGGATACCAAATGTTTCAGGGTGTGCACCTAAAGAAATAACTAAATAGTCATATTCAACTTCGCCATTTTCTAAAACGACCTTTTTAGCTTCTTTATCAATTGAAACAACTGTGTCCTTCACGAATTTCACACGGTTGTTATCAATGATATCTTTGATTTGATAACGAGCACGATCATGGTGTAAAGTACCTGCTGATGCTTCATGTAACCATGTTGTTTCATAGTGATAATCATTTTTATTCACTAATGTAATTTCTGCTTCGTCTACACCTATTTGCTTTTGTAAACGAGTTACTGTAATTAATCCACCATACCCTGCACCTAATACGACAACTCTTGGCTTTCTCACCGAATACATCCACCTTTTCTTTAAAATTGTTGTAAAAAATCGAATTATGTCTATTACTATAATCCACTGAAATACAACATTTTATTTTGATATGAAAGATAAAACTTTGTGAAATCATTCACTTACCTTCGCATAAAGAAGGTATATTTCCCTGATAATACAAATAAATATATATAATTACACCTATATTCCATATTATCTATTTAAAATTAATTTTTCAAGTAATTTTTTCTTACAAAAGAGTATTAATTTATCTGAAAATATTTTATAATCTTATTTTTTTAAGGCAAATACTATTTAAAGCACATAAATATAACAACATTCTCCAAAAAAAGAACCGAACTTTGTCATATGATATTTAGAACAAGCAAGTAAAAGTAAATGAAATAGTCAATTCACTTATGGTAAGATTTCTACATAGGTATTGTATAGTCTTAAAGAGGAGGATGACATGTGAAAGAAGATACTAAGGTTTATGATATTACCATCATCGGTGGAGGACCTGTAGGTTTATTTACTGCTTTTTACGGCGGAATGAGACAAGCAAGCGTCAAAATAATTGAAAGTCTTCCCCAACTGGGTGGTCAGCTTTCCGCATTATATCCTGAAAAATACATATATGATGTCGCAGGCTTTCCTAAGGTGAGAGCCCAGGAGCTCGTTGATAATTTAAAAGAACAAATGGGACTATTTTCACCAACTGTTGCTCTAGAGCAAGCTGTTGAACATGTAGAGAAACAGGCTGATGGTGTATTTAAGCTAACAACAAACAACGAAATCCATTATACGAAGACAATCATCATTACTGCAGGTAATGGAGCATTCCAACCTCGAAAGCTAGAGCTCGATACAGCTGTAAACTATGAAAACAAAAATTTACATTACTTTGTAGATGATTTAAATAAATTTGCAGGTAAACGCGTTGCACTTTGTGGTGGGGGCGACTCCGCAGTAGATTGGGCCCTTATGCTTGAACCTATTGCAAAAAGTGTTAGCCTTATTCACAGACGTGATAAATTCAGAGCTCATGAACATAGTGTAGAGTTATTAAAGAATTCTAAGGTAAATATTCTAACACCATATGTTCCAACTGAGATTATTGGTGAGGAAAACATTGAACAGCTCGTATTAGAGGAAGTAAAAGGTGATCGCAAAGTAGTGGTTGATATTGATGATTTAATTATTAACTATGGCTTTGTTTCTTCACTTGGACCTATAAAAAATTGGGGTTTAGAAATAGAGAAAAACTCTATTATTGTTAATTCTAAAATGGAAACAAATATTGAAGGCATTTATGCGGCAGGTGACATCTGTACATATGATGGGAAGGTTAAGCTTATTGCAAGCGGATTTGGTGAAGCTCCGACTGCAGTTAATAATGCAAAAGCATTTATGGATCCAAAAGCGCGTGTCCAGCCTTTACATAGTACAAGTTTGTTTAACTAATTATTTTCTTTCTATAAAACAAAACGACTGTATTGGATCAGTCGTTTTGTTTATTTTCTGACTTAATTATTCTTGTAATACTTCAATTGAGGAGATATGAGTAGGGTTAATCGTAATTTTTTTTGCATGATCAAGATAGATGAAACCATTATGCAGCACACTACCATTAGGATGTTCATTGTAAAGAGTTTTTTTAAAGTCATTTACTGAATAACTATCTTCTACTACCACGTACTCTTTTCCACTATTCATGATAACTTTAATTTTCATTTCTTCTCACTCTCCTAATCATATCTTATCTACTTATTCTATAGGAGAAATAAAAACTCCTACCTTCATAAAAAAAACAGACCATCTCTAACTATGAATAGAAAAATTCACAGCTTAAGAAAGTCTGTTTCCAATACTTACTTAGGTATTTTGGCATCCATTTTTCAGTAAGTGTTTTAACACTCTTCAGGAGTACCTGTATTTGCCGCAGTTCTAAACGATGACCCACAACCACAATTAGCGATTGCGTTAGGATTATCGATTGTGAAGCCCCCGCCCATCATTGATTGCTTATAATCAATTTTAGTTCCATTTAATATAGGAGCATCTTCTTTTTTTACGAGGATCGTTAATCCATGTTGCTCTAAAACCTGATCCTCCTCAGTGATTTCGTGTTCAAATCCCATTCCATAAGATAGACCACTACAGCCTCCACCTTTTACCCCTACACGAAGATAAGCATTTTCTTCTTCATGATCTTTCATCATATCTTTTATTTGATAAGCAGCAGCTTCTGTAATTATAACTACATCATTCATCCGTATACCTCCTTATTCAGTATGAAAGGATTATATGTTTAGTATACAACTTAGTCTTCACTCACTCAAATAATAGGTTCCTTCGCATATAACCTCTGCTGGGCCAGTCATTAATACAGTTCCTGCCTTCGTCCAATTTATTTGCAAATCTCCTCCAGCTAGATGAACCGTGGTTTCTTCCCCATGATTTGTATAGTTGTTTAGAACAGATGAAACAACTGCAGCACAAGCACCTGTACCACAAGCTTGTGTTACGCCTGAACCTCTTTCCCATACTCTAAAATGAAGCTCCCTTTCTGATACCACTTGTACAAACTCTACATTTACACCTTCTTGAAAGCGTTCATCCTTCTCAACGATTGGTCCTAATGTTGTTACAGGTGCCTGATTGATGTCATCTACATAAAAAATCACATGTGGATTTCCCATAGATACAGTTGTTACTTCATATAGTTGTCCGTCAAATTCCATTTTTTCATTAATCGTTTTTTCATTACCATTTCCAGCCATTGGGATTTGAGACTTTAATAATCGTGGTTCACCCATATCAACTGTTACTAATTTTACTTGATTATTCTTAAGCTGCACTTTTGCTTCTACAAGACCTGATAACGTCTCAATCTTAAATTCTGTATCTTTTACTAATTTATGCTCAACAGCATATTTCGCAACACATCGTAAACCGTTGCCACAATTTTTACCTTCTGAGCCATCGTTATTAAAAATTCTCATTTTCACTGCAGCTTTATCAGAAGGACAGATTAAAATTAATCCATCAGAGCCGATTCCAGTATAAACATTTGATACTTGTTTAGCGATTTCAGGTAATTTCGCTTCTTCAAGCTGCTCCTCAAAAAGATTTACATATATATAATTATTACCTAGTCCGTGCATTTTTGTGAATTTAAATGAAGTCATTTTATCCTCCAAAAGATTTTGTTTTTATTAGTATAAAATGTTGGAAATATGAACACAATACAATTATCCCCCGTTTTATAGAAGTAAAAGCTTCCTGTCGTTGTAGGAGGCTTTTATTTTTATTGTTATTCCTCTTAAAATTTACAATCAAACTAGTTCTTTTTTCTTATTTTTTGGTATACTTTACTTATTAAATAAAAATATCACATCTTTTATTTTAGGTATAAAGGGGTGGGTGATCGTGATAAAAGAACTAGATTATTTATATAATAAAACCGTTACATGCATAATCTGTAAGGAAAAGTATACAACAAAAAAGGTTTTATCTAAATATGTTAGAGCCAATAAACATGATACTGATTTTTGCTCATACTATGTGTCCACAAAGAAAAACCCATTATTATACTATGTCCAAGTATGTCCGACCTGTGGTTTTTCTTCGTCTGAAGAATTTTCATCCTATTTTCCTCCCACTACTTTAAACACCATTCAAGAAAAGATATGTGCAAATTGGACTGGAACGGACTACTGTATTGAACGATCACTAGATCAGGCGATTAATTCTTATAAATTGGCAATCTATTGTGCCACACTAAAAAATGAAAAGCATATAGCGCTAGCCGGACTATATTTACGATTATCATGGCTATATCGTACAGAAAGAATAAATCTAGAAGAGGAAAAACGTTTTTTACGATTAGCACTTACTGAATATGTGAACTCTTATATGATTGGAGATTTTGCAGAGACACACCTTTCTGAAATAAAGCTCCTTTATATCATTGGAGACTTAAGTAGAAGACTCGGAATGAGAGAACAGGCAACAAAATATTTCTCACGTGTCATAGAAAAGCAAAAAGAAACATTTGAAAAAGGTATTGTTGAAATGGCGAAAGATCGATGGGCTGAAATGCGAGAAAAGAAATTAGGATAAAGTTTAAAAGGAGCTGGTACTATAACAGCTCCTTTTTATGATTATGAAGGAAACGGGCTTTTAGCTATTCATTTCCTTTATTTTATATCGTTGCGATAATACTCCATATCGGTTTTAGCTATTAAAACATTGGGTTTTCCTCTAAAAAGATATAAATATTTTCAACAAGCTCATTAGGATTTGTTCCCGTAACAATTTCTCCATTAACCAATACATAAAGGGAATGACTACATTTACCACAATATCCTAAACATCCATATTCGATAATATCTAAATTTGGATCTTTTTCAAGCTGTTCTAATGCAGCTTGAGCTCCATTTGCTAAATTACTTATACAAAACTCAATAATCGGCTTCATTTTTTACACCTCTCTACTGCTCCCTATTCTCATAGGAATAAACACTTACGTCCAAACTTTATTATACTATTATATTTTGGTCAAGGCACACTTATTAGATGGGAAATTTTTTCTTGAAAAAAGATTATTTTCTTGTAAACAATAACTAAATAATCCATCATTGTGTTGCACAGTTATGTTCTAAGAGTAAATCTCACTATTTTAATTAAAGCTTTTTATGATAATGTGTTGTGATTTCAGCTTAAATTCGTTATACTTTTTATGAAATTTTGAATTATTTAACGTATTATTTCTTGATTTTTATTATATCATCAACATCAAAAACGTGGGGAAAAAGGGGTATCGTAGATGAAGAATCTAGTGATTCTTGGCGGTGGCTACGGTGGAATGCGGATTCTACTTAGATTGTTACCAAACCATTTGCCAGAAGATGTTCAAATTACACTTATAGATAAAAATCCATATCATTGTCTAAAAACCGAGTATTATGCACTTGCAGCCGGTACAATTTCAGATCATCACATTCGTGTTTCTTTTCCTGAACATCCAAGTCTCCATTCAAAGTTTGGGGAAGTGACTTCTGTAAATCTTGATAAAAAAGAAGTTGTTATAAATGAAGAAGAGATTGTTCCTTATGATGACTTAATCATTGGATTAGGCTGTGAGGACAAGTATCATAATGTACCTGGTGCAAATGAATATACTTATAGCATCCAATCAATTGATCAATCACGTGAAGCCTATCAAAAGTTAAACAATTTAAATGCTGATGCTACTGTTGCAATTGTTGGGGCTGGGCTAAGCGGTGTAGAACTTGCAAGTGAACTAAGGGAAAGCCGTAAAGATTTAAATATTAAGTTATTTGACAGAGGAAAGCATATCTTAGCTAGCTTCCCTGAGCGACTAAGCAGCTATGTAGAAAAATGGTTTACAGAGCACGGAGTTGAAATAATTAATGGTGCTAATATCACAAAAGTTGAACCTAATGTTGTTTATAACCATGATCAACCATTTGATTGTGATGTGATTGTTTGGACAGCAGGTATTCAACCTAATAAAATTGTACGTGACCTTCCAGTTGAAAAAGATGCTCAAGGTCGTGTCGTCCTAACAACTCAGCACTTTATCCCAAATTATGAAGATGCATTTGTCGTAGGTGACTGTGCTAGTCTTCCACATGCACCAAGTGCTCAACTAGCAGAAGCGCAAGCAGAACAAATTGTTCAAGTGTTACAAAAAAAATGGAATGGGGAGCCTCTTCCAGAATCATTCCCTCCATTTAAACTTAAAGGTGTTCTTGGATCTCTTGGTAAAAAACAAGGCTTTGGTTTAGTAAACGATCGTCCACTAATGGGACGAGTACCACGTTTGTTAAAATCAGGGGTATTATGGATGTATAAATATCATAATGGTTAAATAGAACAAGCGGAAGACTTAAATTTTGAGTCTTCCGCTTATTTATTATAGCTGTTTTCGCAAACTTTGTTGCTATTTACCAAGTAAAGCGGTGTGGTTGATTGCAGCGAGAGATGCTCGCTTTCCGCGGGGCGGACGGTAAGCCTCCTCGGTGTTAACACCCTGTGGGGTCTCACCTGTCCCGCAGCTCCCGCAGGAGTCTCGCACTTACGCTCCAATCAACCTGAATTAGTTTTTGTTTCAAAAGCAACAATTTCTTAGAAAAGAGCCTTTATTATTGACTTCTTCAACTCTCATATCCATATTGTTCCATAGTTTCATAAATCTTTTTTAATCGCGGATTCCCTTCTCCAACAACCGTACCTTCAATGACAACAAGTGGATAGAAGTATTCATCATTTAATACCTTCTCAGCCATTTCCTGCTTTTTAGGGTCATTTGGAGGCTGATGAATATCAATATAGGTAATCGTAAAATGCTGATCCTGATATTTTCTTTTTAAAGCTGCATCAAGCCATTCATATGTTTCTTTAGCCGATGGTAAGTTCACACAGCTAGGACAAAGAATTTCTGCCCCATATACACAAATTTCAACTGATTTCATTCCTAATCCCCCACCACAATTCTTTTTCTCCATTGTATTCGACTGAATGAAAGATTTCCATCTTATCGTTAGTTAGATGTACCATTTTTTAAAATGAAAAAATATGATAAAATAAGCTGTATCAAGTTTTATTATATCCAATCTTTCGATTAGATTTTTCGCTACATTTCAAATATAATATGAAATAAGGAAAGGAGTCGATTTGTATGACTGAAACAGTAATGATTGAACAAGTTCAAGAAGTATTAGATAAACTACGTCCATTCTTACTTCGTGATGGAGGAGATTGTGAATTAGTAGATGTAGAAGACGGTATTGTAAAACTTCGCCTATTAGGTGCTTGTGGAAGCTGCCCTAGTTCAACAATCACATTAAAGGCTGGTATTGAACGTGCTTTATTAGAGGAAGTACCAGGTGTTATTGAAGTAGAACAAGTATTTTAATAAAAGGAAAGGACTGACCAAAATGGTTAGTCCTTTTTTTATTGGTTCTGTTAAACTTGGTTTTTGATTTCCGCTGCAGGCTTTCGCTTTCCGTGTGCTGGTCCGGGAGTCTCACGTATACGTTCCCATCAACAAAGTGCAAAAATCAACAGTGAGCTTTAATTGAGCCTTTTTAATAGAAAGACTGGCTGATGGTTCAACCAGTCTTTCACACAATATTGGCATTCTAGAAAAAACGCAGGCAACTTCCATCTTTATTATACACTTTTCACTTCTTTAATCTGCTCTACTCTACAGCCTTCAAAGTCAATGTCAAGACGCTCAACATCACAGCTTGAGAACTCACTTGCCAGTTTTTCAGCTAAATAGTCACCTTTTCCTTTTTCAACGAAACAAATAACCGTAGGACCCGCACCGCTAAGGGCTGAACCGTATGCACCAAGATCAAGTATCTTTTCTTGAACCGCAGCAATCTCTGGGATTAAACTGCTTCTATATGGCTGATGAAATAGATCTTTGTTCATCATTTTCCCTACCAGCGTCCAATTGTTCGTGAGAAGTCCAGCGACTAACATATTACTAATTGCACTTGCTTCTACTGCTGCTTTGTAATCAAGTGATTCTGGTAAGACGTTTCTAGCATCACTTGTAAATACCTCATATTTAGGTACAACAACAACTGTGTCGACATCTATATTTTTTACACAAACTAATTCTGTTTGATCCTCTTGATGAAGACCGACAACTAACCCACCAAAAAGGGAAGCACCAACATTATCTGGATGACCTTCTTCAAGGCTTGCTATCCTTAATTTCTCATCATTTGTTAATTGAAGGTTACAAAGCTGATTTGCAAGCTCAATTCCACCAATAATAGCTGATGCACTGCTGCCAATCCCCCTTGCCATCGGTATATCGCTCCATACCTTTACTTCACAAGCAGGCAATTGTTTATTATATTTAGAAGCTGTCTTATTAGCTACCTTTGCAATTAAGTTATCCTCATTTGTAGGAAGGTCCTTAACATGTTCAGTCATTGGGATAAAAAGAAGTTGATCTGCTTTAGTTACTTCAAGTGTTAAATATTTACCGAGCGCAAGCCCAATAGAATCAAATCCCGGACCTAAATTGGCCGTGCTACCCGGTACCGTAATTTTTAACATGTCGCCTTCTTTCATTGAACTGTAACTCCATTTAATTGCTGTAAGAAGACTTCCTCATCATTCGGAAGAACAATTGGTTTGATTTCTGAAATATCGATCGCAGTATTTGGATCTTTTAAACCATTACCAGTTAAAACAGCAACAACCTTGCTGCCTTCTTTAATAAGGCCTAATTTACGATGCTTGATCAAACCAGCTATTGATGCGCAAGAGCCAGGTTCAGCAAATACACCTTCCTCACGAGCAATTAATTGATAAGCTTCTAGGATTTCTTCATCAGTAACAGAATCAATTTTACCATTTGACTCTTCCTTCGCTTTTACAGCTGTTTCCCAGCTTGCTGGATTTCCGATACGAATAGCTGTAGCAACTGTCTCAGGATTTTCAATTGGTTCACCACGAACGATAGCAGCTGCACCTTCAGCTTGGAAGCCATGAATTTTCGGTAAGCCCGTTTGTTTCTTTTCATTATATTCTTTAAAGCCTTTCCAGTAAGCTGTGATGTTACCTGCATTTCCTACAGGAATAGCAAGATAATCTGGTGCACTACCGAGTTGTTCACATACCTCAAATGCAGCAGTTTTTTGGCCTTCAATTCGATATGGATTTACCGAGTTAACTAAAGTAATCGGTAGTTTCTCACTTATGTTTCGAACCATTGTTAGCGCATGATCGAAATTTCCTTGGATCGCATAAATTTCTGCTCCATACATAACCGCTTGTGCAAGCTTACCAAATGCAATTTTTCCGTCTGGAATTAACACGATACATTTCATGTTCGCTCTTGCAGCATAAGCTGCGGCCGCTGCGGAAGTATTACCTGTTGAAGCGCAAATAACTGTGTCACTACCTTCTTCCTTAGCTTTTGCTACAGCCATTACCATTCCACGATCTTTAAATGAACCAGTTGGATTTGTACCTTCTGTTTTCACATATAATTCAACTCCAAGCTTTTCAGAAAGCTTTGGTAAATGAATAAGAGGCGTATTTCCCTCTTGAAGAGTTAACTTAGGTGTATTCTCTGTTACGGGTAAAAATTCTGCAAATTCTTGGATAAGACCCTTCCACATCATATTGAACCGTTCCCTTCTACTCGATACGTACTTTTTACTTCTTCTACTACTTCTAAGTCATTTAAATGTTGTAAAATTTCTTCAAAATCGCTTTGAGCTGCTTTATGAGTAACAATCACAATTTCTGCTAGATTGCTATTTTTAATTGGGAGCTGAAGGATTTTCTCGAAACTAACTCCTCTTTCAGAGAAAAGGGATGTGATATTTGAGAATGCACCTACTTGATCCTTCGCTGTAATTCTTAAGAAATGCTGTGCGTAAATATGCTCTGGGCTTTTTAACTGCTTTTCGAATTGAGGGGCAACTGCACTTCTTCCATTGACATCAAGTCTCATGTTTTTCATGATACCGACTAAATCAGATACAACAGATGTTGCAGTAGGAAGACTTCCCGCTCCAGGACCATAGAACATCGTTTCACCAACTGCTTCACCATAAACATACACTGCGTTATATTCGTCATTCACAGCAGCTAATGGATGAGATTCAGGTAGTAAGGTCGGTTCAACAGCAACTTCAATTTTACCATTTTCTCTTTGTGCTATTCCGATTAACTTCATTGTGTAGCCAAGACGCTTGCTATAGCCAATATCATCGTCAGTAACACTTGAAATTCCTTTTACTTTTACATCGTCTAAGTCAACATGCATTGAAAAGCCTAAGCGAGCAAGAATGGCCATTTTTCTAGCTGCATCCAAGCCCTCAACATCTGATGTAGGATCAGCTTCCGCATACCCCAGATCTTGAGCTTCCTTTAATACTTCGTCATATGCACTTCCGAGCTTCGTCATTTTTGTTAAGATAAAGTTCGTTGTTCCGTTAACAATCCCCATCATCTTTGTAATTCGATCAGAAGCCAAGCCATCTACTAGGCTGCGTAAAATTGGGATACCGCCTGCTACACTTGCCTCATAGAAAAGGTCACAGCCATTCTCTGTTGCAATAGAGAGTAGTTCTGTTCCGTACACTGCCATTAAATCTTTATTCGCTGTAACAACGTGTTTTTTAGCTTGTAGTGCTTCAATTAAATGCTGACGAGTTTCTTCTACGCCGCCCATTACTTCAATAACAACATCTATATCAGGGTTTTTTATTACATCATCTACATTTGTGGTAAAGATCTCTTTTTCAAGGTGGACTTGTCGTTCTTTATCCATATTTTTCACTAATACCTTTTTTACTTTTACTGGACAACCAACTTGGTGCATTAACTTATCTTGGTGATCCTCGATAATCTTAACAACACCACTTCCAACCGTTCCAAGACCTAAAAGTCCAACATGTATTGCTTCCACAAGTTCCACTCCTTTTCATGTTCATCCAGAGAGTACAACTGTACCCTCATAAAAGACACCATTAATATACTTGTCATTATAAAATGCATAGAACTGTTTTACAAGGGCGAATTTTCAGTTTTTATAATGAAAACGCTACCTTTGTTGCTATATAAGGATTTTATTTTTTAAACATTTTTTAAAATTCAAACTCACTTTTGGTATGTATAAAGTTTTTCAGTATATTATTTGTTCTTATTTTACGATGACCTTTGTTTTTGGCGTATTTCCTTTTAGGACAGACGCAATGTTATCTGCACATAAATTCATCATCGTATATCTTGTTTCAAGGCTTGCACTCCCGATATGTGGTAATGCAACAACATTATGTAACCCCACTAATGGGTGGCTCGATTCGATTGGCTCTTGCAAAAATACATCAAGCCCAGCACCAGCAATTTCATTGTTGATTAGTGCTTCATAAAGGTCAACTTCATTCACAACAGCACCTCGACTTGCATTGACAAAAATACTTGAGTTTTTCATTTTAATAAAAGCATCCTTATTAAAAAGCTCACGAGTCTCATCAGTTAATGGGGCTAAACAAACGACAAAGTCAGCATTTGATATCAATTCATCAAACGTAGAATAGATGGCACCAAGCTTAGTCTCTGCCTCCTCATTTCTTGTTCGGTTATGGTAGAGAATCTTCATGTCAAAGCCTGTTGCTCGTTTTGCAACTGCTTGTCCAATTTTCCCCATCCCAACAATACCAATTGTCTTATGATGGACATCATAACCCGCTAGTAGTAATGGTCCCCAGCTTTTCCATTGATTATCTTTCACATAATCAGCAGCTTCTAGTAATCGGCGTGCTGTTGCAAGAATTAAACCGAACGTTAGATCCGCAGTAGTATCTGTTAATACATCTGGAGTATTACAGACAACAATTCCTAAGTCATTCGCATAATGAACATCAATGTTATCATATCCAACTGCTAGATTTGCTACGACTTTTAACTGCCCAGCTACATCTAATAATTGTTTATCAATAGAATCTGAAAGCATTGTAAATAGTGCATCAGCTTTTTTTGCTTTCTCAAGTAATAAATCTCTTGGACAAGGTGTTTCCTCTTCTGGCCACATTTCTACATCTGCTATTTCATAAAGTGGTTGAAGCTGTTGTTCTGAACATTTCCTTGTCACAAAAATATAAGGCCTTGTAGTCAATATGATCACCTCAGAAAGTTATAGTCGGTACCCTTATTTTACCACAAGCCCTACTAAATGTACTTTTTATTAATATAAATACAATGACTGATCCGAATTTCAAAGAAATTGAATCAGCCACCTTAATTTTTAAGTAATCTTTTATGAAGACATCCATTCGACCGTTGGTACAACAATTCTTTTTGTTTTCATAGACAACATACTTGAATAACTTCGTAAGAATGATTCATACTGACTTGAATTTTTCAGTATTTCGTTCATTTTTTCCTCAAAAAATGGTTTATCATCTTCTTGTGACAAATAATAATTTTCTACACACTCAAAATAATGAATAGGGAATAATAATCTACTATAGATAAGTCTCCATGAGAATGCTGAAAGTGGTGTTGTACGATCATAATCTTCTAAAAAGCTGAAACCATTTATTTTTAATTCCTCTTGATTTTCAAAGAAAAGATGTCTCATATATTCTGCAATGTCCCTACTGCCATGATCAAAAACCCATTCGGTTGGTAATTTCACACACATTATCGGATTCCATGTTGTAGAGTTGAAACGATGGTGACAAATAGTTCCTGAGTCAATCGGTTGTGGCTCTTCATCTAGTTCTGTATCTACTAAATATTGAATTGCATTTTCAGCTAATCCTAAATAATAGGGGAAGGACTCTACAAACATTTTTTCAAACTGATTTAGTGGTTGGTTATGCACCCTCCCCATCCAAAATGACTCTAATTGATCTAAGCGCTTTTCCCAAAGAAATTTCCATTGGCCAATTCGCTGTGTTTTTGACACTTGATAGGGATAAGATCTCGCCTTTTGATGAAATCGAGCTAATTCTCTACCAATTTGATTAAACCTCCCTTGTGTATATGATGAACATTTGATAATTGCATATTTTGCTTCATCCTTCTCAAAAAACATATGGTTTTTTTTAGTTAAAACAATGCTTGAAATATAAGGCTCTCTTTTTTCTAACATAAATTGACTTAATTGATATAACTCATATAGTTCTTCCTCATCTATATGTGTGACAGGTATTAGTAGAAAATGGGTTTGGTGCAGATAAAAAGAGTCGTAGTCGCCAAGTTTTGTCATCTCTTGAACTTTTATTCCATACTCTTCGAAAATTGTTTTCTTCATTTTAATCCCTCCTGAACAAATATCCTTATTCTATCGTAATCCATTTTTCTTAAGTTTATGATTAATTAAAGCAGGGAGTACTAATGTTTTGTAGAAGAATATAAGGATAGTCGTTTATTCTTATTAGATTTGTTTAGACTGTTAACAGAGTATTGAATATTCCCTCTAAATTAAGAGAAGTATGAGTGTCCGACTTATTACTGGAATATTTGGCATATATGCGTCATAAACTAAATAAATGCTCAAAACATAAAGAATTGGGTGATGGTTAAATGAAAAGTGAAGAAAAGATGGATCTCGTTGAAAAAACAGCAAGGGAATGGATGGTTAAACGCGGCGTAAAACTCGAAGATATTGCTGATCTAGTATACTTTTTACAGGAAAAGTATCACCCTGATTTAACAATGGAAGAATGTTTAGATAATGTTGACCGCGTTCTTACGAAAAGAGAGGTCCAAAATGCTGTTCTTACTGGTATTCAATTTGATGTATTAGCTGAAAAGGGTCAATTGGAGGAGCCATTACAGAATATCATTGAGACTGATGAGAGCTTATATGGAGTAGACGAAATTCTAGCATTTTCAATTGTCAACATCTATGGTTCAATCGGCTTCACAAATTACGGGTATATTGACAAGCTTAAACCAGGTATTCTGCAATACTTAAATGATAAATCATCAGGAAAATGTCATACATTTTTAGACGATATTGTAGGAGCGATTGCAGCAGCTGCCTCAAGCAGACTAGCACACCGAGCTCGAGATGTTGAATAAGAACAAAAGCTCAGGGCGCCTCGATCAGCCTCAGGCAAATAAGTTGATTTAGAATAGAAAGCGTTCTTTGCCTTCAATTCTAAATTAGCTTATGACCTCGAGGGGCTAGGCTGGAGCTGGATGTCGTGCGCTTATCCACAGTTCAAGAATTTTATAATTTCCTTAAACGAGAACAAAAGCAATTGGTGCAACAAGCGGCCAATTGCTTTTGTTTTTAATTTCGAATTACCCCACACACATAATCTGCTAATGAATCCACTGTATAGGTCGGCTGAATAGAATAGTCTTTTAACTGGATTTTAGATGTCACACCTGTATGCACAAGCAACGTATCTAAACCACAATTGATACCAGCCTTTATATCAGTATCATAATTATCTCCGACCATTAATGTGTCACTTTTATCTGTTCCTAACACCTGTAATGCCTGTTCAACAATGATTGTTTCTGGTTTCCCAATAAAAATCGGCTGAGTATTTGTCGATACTGAAACAACAGACGTAAGTGCTCCATTCCCAGGTAAGAGGCCACGCTCAGTAGGAAGCGCAATATCTGCATTTGTTGATACAAATGTAGCACCGTTTCTTACTGCAATACAGGCTTTTGCCAGCTTTTCATACGTTATTTCTCGGTCAATCCCAGTTACTACAAAATCAGGGTCTTGGTCTACAAGCTTTAAGCCTCTAATCTCTAATGCTTGTTTTAGCCCTATTTCACCAATAGCAAATATTCTAGCTTCTGGATTTTTCCCCCATATAAAATTAGCAGTAGCTTGACTTGTTGTAAAAACATGTTCTTTTGTTGCATGAATATTAAATTGCGTTAGCTTTTCCGCTACTTGTTCCGGTGTTTGTGAGGAATTATTTGTTACGAATAAGTAAGGGATTTGATTTTTCACTAAATAAGCAACAAACTCGCTTGCTGCCTCAATTTGTTCCGTTCCTCTATACATCGTACCATCTAAATCAATTAAATAACCTTTATACTGCTTCACTTGAATCACTTCTTTCCTGTTATTTTCAATTTGAAAGAGGGTGACTAATCAGAGTCACCCTTTTGTGCCTATTCGTTTACTTGTAATATTACTGCTTGTTTTACACAGGTTTAAAAGCTGTGACTGGTCCGAGTTCGTTTTTTATGTAATTTCGTACATTGGTTGGAAACGATTTTAGATTATTTTCATGAGTTACAAACGTAAGTACTAACTTTTCATGGTCAACATCTAAGTAATCTTGAACTAACACTTTTCTAAGGTGAATTACTTCTTTAAGGCCAACTGCTTCATCATTGTTTATTACCTTTTCATCCAATAGGATATCAATTATATCTTCATAGCTTCCTGGATCTCTCATAATAAACCCATCGATTATTGCATTCCCAACATCGAGAATAGTTTCAATGCTCATATGACAGATTCTTTCAAGGGCCACTCTCTCAATAGCGTTAGTCCATTCTTCTGCTTGACTTTTAAAAAGTTCTAACTGATTTTCTAGAAAAGTTAATTTTGCTTCTATTTGTTCTCGATCAACAAAGTACATTGTTTTCACCATCCATTATCCTATTCTTAACTGGCAGTATCAGGACGACTGACCATTAAGAGCCAATAAGTTATAGTAACGCAACTCGTTCTTTCTCTAACGTCCCAGGTTTTGCATAAAAGTATCCTTGCGCTAGGTCGACTTGATTTCTTACTAGAACGTCTGCTTCTTCTTTTTTTTCTATTCCTTCTGCAACTACGAGTGAACCTGTTTCTTTCGCAATCAAAATTAACCCTTTTAGCATTGATTCTTTTACTTTGTTTGTATCAATGTCTTGTATGACAGACCGGTCAATTTTGATAATATCTGGTAGGAGTTCACTTATTGTATGAAGACTAGAATAACCAGCACCTGTATCATCTACTGCAATACGAAATCCTTTTTGACGCAATTGTTTAATGTTATCATGAAAAAACGTTAACCCCTCTATCGAATCCCGCTCTGTTACTTCAAAAATAATTTTGTTAGGTTTAATCTCTGGAAAGTTCGTTAAAAGCTTATTAAGTGCAGGGATAAAGCGTTTGTTCCCTAATGTAAGTGGCGTAAAATTAATGAAAACATCATCCAAACAACCGACTCGGTTAATCAACTTGAACGCTTTTTCTAATACTAACAGCTCTAAATCGTAGTTTAGGTTTGATTGTCTTGCCAAGGAAAATAATTGTAGGGGGTTCTCAAATACTGTTCCTTTTGGACCTCTTGTTAAAACTTCCCACGCTTTAATTTTATTTGTAGACAAATCAATAATTGGTTGTGCTAATAATGTAATCTCACGCTTTTGGATGATATCCCGCATCTCGATTAATGTTTCTATATACCGAGATTGTATTCGTTTTTCTGCCATTGCCACAGCTTGCTGTTGTGCTGTATAAAGTGCATCCTGTGTTGTACAATGTAGCCTTTCAATAAACATATATCCAATATCAAATGTATGATTAAAATACGGGTATTTAGTATAGATCCATCTTTCTAACTTTGGTGTTAGTGTCTTTAACATATTCTCAATCTGCATGACACTTTGTTTTTCGTCATTTATTTTAAGAAAAATTGTTAATCCATCGCTATAATAATCATGAACAACAAGTAAATCATTTTTATAAACTGAATCCTCAAAAATATGTTTAAACCCTATTCTAAGTTCCTCTTTGTATTCGTTTAGTTGATTTAGTTCAAGTTGTTGGGATAACTCTCGAAGATTTGAGGTAGAGATAACGACTACTGCGACTTGCTGTCCATTTGACAGTGCACGATAGACTCCCTCTAATACAGGGTCTCTGAGTACAAATTTTGGTGGGTAATAACGTAATTTGTGATGTGGTAAAAAAAGTTTATTCCACTTTTTAATTCTTCTGAATTGCATATCCCAAAAGCCACTGTTCATGAATACTCAACCCTTCTGGTAGACACCGTTTACGTAATCATATTTTAACACAATTATGGAAATTTCGACTAATTTCTTGAAAAATTTTATTTTGAATTCTGTTTTTCTTTTTTTATTTTTATTTAAAAGATTTCCTTCTATTTGTTATGATGAACTTGTCTTTAAATTGAAGTTATGTAAAATTCTGAAGATAAAATTTTCAAATGTGTGTGTTATGAGAAAGGATTTGTTAATCAACACTGTTGATTAATAGTCCATGAGAAAAAACGAAATGACCAACTTAAAAGGAGAGAAACTTATGTCTGAACGCTTTTTTTTATACGATGATACAGTAGATACGAAAACGAGATTTGTGAGTTTTATGGGAGAAAATCAACGATTTGATCTAGCAATTATTCAAAGTGACCGATACTATGGCAAACATATTGTTCTCGATATCCAAAGTAATCGCTTCGCAATAATTGGCGAGGATGATCTAAAAGAACCAGGATATTTAGAATTTGCCTATAAGCTAGGTGAAGAGGATGCTGAGGAATTACGTGACTTTTTATATCAGCTTATTTAATAATTTGTCATTTTTCCTTCTAAAATTTAATGAATAAGGAAAACGTGGCTTGGTTTAGCCACGTTTTATTTTTTTAACTTCTTCAATACAAAATAAGCACAACCAAAATTGCAATACTCAAAAATATATTCATCCAATGTGCTTATCTTGGTGTCATAGGATGCTTTTTGATTTTGATCATCAAAGAAACCACGCAACCTTAGCTGATTATATCCCCAATCTCCAACAATAAAGTCATATTTATTTAAGATATCACTGTATCTTTCTTTAAATGCATCTTCATTAAAACCACTTTTTTCTTCTTTAACTAATTCAAAACATTGGTTCTGAACACAAATCATTTTGATTCACCTCATCATATTCCTTATTCTTATCATAATCTAATCATACCCAACCATCAATTACTAAGAAAGTTTCTATTATCTTTGGTCATCCTAATGTTGAGGAGGTGCTAATAGTGATAAAAACGAAATTAGCGATTAGTGTTGTTGGTTTATCTCTATTAACTGCTTGTCAGTATGGCGCTGAAGAAGATGCTCAATTTTTACACGAAAGTGGTAATACAATAAATGTACAGGATCGAACCGACCTTTACAATGAGGAAGGTCATACAAATTTAAATAATAGCAAATCAGCCAACTTTGGTTATGTACGTCATCAAAAAAGTGGCATTGCACAGGATGTAACGTTTACCCGAACTCCAGGCTTAGATAGAGAGCAAGCTGCAAACACGATTAGCAGCTTAATTGTCCAGTTACCAAACGTAGAAGATGTTGCGACATTAGTCACAGATGAAGAAGTATTAGTTGCCTATGAGACAGATTCTGATAATCGCTTTGAAACGGCAGACCAAGTTAAGAAAACCGCTTTATCTGCAGTCCCAAGGTATTACCACGTCTATGTTTCAGATGATGTGAATATGATTCAACAAATTGAAGCATTTAGTCCTTTGGATTCCAATAGTCGCGATATTGACCAAATTTTAAACAAGACAATAAAAGAAATGTTAAAGTCACCACAAGGTCGTGCTTTAAATAAGGGTGAAAATGCTAATGGAGAAGGCTATGGTGAAATGAATGAAGAACTAGATGATGATATGAAGGATAACTACGAAAAGACGAGATTTAAACAGAAGACAAAGGAATAACTACAAAAAAGGAAGAGTGACTACCTCTTCCTTTTTTATAAACTATAGTCTAAATACTGTTTAAGCCTGTGCTTGCTTTTGCTTTGCAGCAGCATTAACTTGCTCGTCTGCATGGTAAGAAGAACGTACAAGAGGACCAGCTTCGCAATGGCTAAAGCCTTTACTTATAGCAATTTCACGTAGTTCTGCAAATTCGTCTGGATGATAATATTTTTGTACCTTTAAGTGTTTTTTTGTTGGCTGTAGATATTGACCAATTGTCATAATGTCAACATTATTTGCTCTTAAATCATCCATTGTTTCAATGATTTGTTCCTTCGTTTCGCCTAATCCAATCATTAAGCTAGACTTAGTAGGAATTTCCGGTTGCATTTCTTTTGCACGTTTTAAGAACTCTAAAGATCTGTCATATTTAGCACGAGCACGTACTCTTGGGGTAAGCTCACGTACTGTTTCTATATTATGGTTTAATATATCAGGCTTTGCGTCCATTAACGTTTTAAGGTTTTCATAAATCCCGCCCATATCTGAAGGTAACACCTCAATGGAAGTAAACGGGCTTTTACGGCGAATGGCACGGACAGTTTCTGCAAATACCTTTGCTCCACCATCTTTTAAATCATCACGAGCCACAGCGGTAACAACTGCGTGCTTTAGATTCATTAAAGCAACAGAATCTGCAACACGTTCTGGTTCTGCTAAATCAAGTTCTGTTGGAAGACCGGTTTTTACAGCACAGAAACGGCATGCACGGGTACAAGTATCACCTAGGATCATAAATGTTGCTGTTCTACGAACTGCCCAACATTCATGTATGTTTGGACATTTTGCTTCCTCACAAACCGTGTGAAGATTTTTTTCTCTCATAAGTTTCTTTAAATCAGTATAATTTTCATTTGTATTTAATTTTATTTTTAACCATTCTGGCTTACGTAAATATTCTTCCTTTTTCGCCATCAGATTCATCTCCAGTTATGTAATCTAAAAATATAATTTTCATGTTTCTCTTTAAGTTTTTTATATCCGTATCAACTTTAACATATGACATCGAGCGGGACAAGGGAAAGGGTCTTTTGCAATTTCTAACATTTTCTATTAATGAAAAACAAATTGATAACCAAACTATTAAGAGAAACTTCTCTTTTGGCAGGTCTATTCCTATTAGACAGTAAGCGGAAGAACAGGTAATACTGCCAGTTAATGCGGAATACATGAAATGGCTGAAAGGAGCTCATTACTGTGCGCAAAGTTCTATGTTCCATTATAATCTTTATGGTGATTAGTTTTTCAGCTCAACCTTTAGCTTTTGGTGCTGAAACTGATCAAAATCAAGAATACCAAAAGCTAATGAGCTTATATAAAAAGACAGAAACTGTAACAAATATACCTTGGTATGTATTAGCGTCCATTGATCAATATGAGAGAAATGTTCGCCATTCCCGCAATGATATCCCCAAAGCCGAAGGATTGATTGAAATATATTTCAAGCCAGAGGTATGGAGTGGTCCTCTTAATCCAAATAAAGAAGACCAAAACCCTCTAACTATAGGGTTGTTTGGAGGAATTGGTGAAGACGGTAATGGGGACAAACGAGCTGACCCTAAAAATGACGAAGATATACTCTATTCTTTTGCACATTTTTTACAATCATATGGGACAGATATTGAAAACCTAAAAATTGGCTTATGGGATTATTATCAACGTGATAAAGCAGTAGGACTTATTTTAGGTCATATGAAATTGTATAAAAAGTATGGCCGTTTAGATTTAGATAAGCATGCATTTCCTGTACCTCTAAACCATAATTATAGCTACAATAACACATGGGGTGATGCTCGAGGTTGGGGTGGTCGACGTATTCATGAAGGGACAGATATTTTTGCTAATTATGGGGTTCCTGTGCGTGCAACATGTTTTGGCGTTATTGAAATGAAGGGTTGGAACCGATATGGTGGCTGGAGAGTTGGGATTAGAGATATTGATAATACGTACCACTATTTTGCCCATTTAAATGGTTTTGCAGATGGTCTTCAAACTGGACAGATTGTTGAACCAGGACAACTAATCGGTTCAGTTGGAAGCTCAGGTTACGGACCTCCAGGTACTGCTGGAAAATTCCCTCCACACTTACATTACGGTCTTTATAAGGATAATGGGAGAACCGAGTGGTCATTTGACCCTTATCCACATTTAAAAGCATGGGAGCGAGCAGAGAGAAATAAAAGATAATTATTAACATAAAGGCTCAGTTAAAGTTCGCTGTTGATTTTGGTACTTTGTTGATTGGAGCAGAGGGCTTGAGACTCCTGTAGGAGGGCGAGTCCAAGGGAGACTCATGCAGGTGCAAAGCACCTAGGAGGCTCACGGACTGCCCGCGGAAGCGAACGCCTGCGCGGAAATAAACAACCAAGTTTAACAGAGCCAACACAAAAAATAATAGGCTGACATTAGCAGTCAGCCTATTATTTACATTTTATTTACTTTGCTTTGCCTTTACGACTGCATTTGTAATACTTGCAGCCAAGCCTCCCCAAACAACCACAATACCAATTACCATCATTGTAATAGCAGATGCACTCATTATCGAGATACCTCCTTATTTGACGAAGCTAATGATTCTTCCTTCTTTTTACGCCCGATTGAGAATAGTACACCTACAAAGATTGCACCTAATGCAACTGTCCATCCCCAATTGAATAAGAATTCACGTGGATACTCACCGTATTCACTTGTTAAATTTGTTCTTAAATTATCGAACATCATATAACCTAAAACGATTGGTGTAATAACACTTAAGCAAATTCTCCACCAAGTTCCAATTTGAATGTCTGATAAATCATTTGCATGCTTTTGAATGTTTTTCAATTCCTTAGCAAACCAAGCAATAGCTAACACTTCAATTAAACCAGCCAATGTTACACCAAATGTGTTGATAAAGTAATCAACCGAATCAAGGAAGTATAGTCCTCCTCTAGTTGCAAATAGTAATGAAGCAATTGCTGCTAAACCACCACCGATTGCAACAGCTTTCGTACGAGAAATGTTAAATTTCTCCTGAATACCAGCAACATATGTTTCAATAATTGATATTAATGATGTTAAACCGGCTAATATTAATGAACCAAAGAATAAAAATCCAAATAGACCGTTAAAAGCTGGAAATTCATTAATAATCTGAGGGAATACAACAAATGCTAAGCCAACTCCAGAAGAAACTACTTCTGCCACAGGCACACCTTGTTGTGCTGCCATAAATCCTAAGGCACTAAATACTCCGATTCCTGCAAGAACTTCAAATGCTGAGTTACCGAAACCTGTAATAAATGCATTATTTGTAATATCAGATTTTTTCGGTAGATAACTTGAATAAGTAATCATAATAGCAAATGCAATTGATAAACTGAAGAAAATTTGACCGTAAGCTGCAACCCAAACTTTACCGTCAAGGATTTTACTCCAATCAGGTTTAAAGAATGCCTCTAAGCCTTGTGCTGCACCATCAAGTGTAAGTGCACGAATAACGATGATTGTAAACATAACCACTAATACTGGAATGAAAACTTTATTTACAGCTTCAATTCCTTTTTTAACTCCCGCAAATAGTACTCCTAAAGTAACTACCCACACAAGAATTAATGGAATTAATACGCCCGGTACTAAACCACCGAAATCACCAGGAGTTTCAGCTAACTTTAAATATTCACCAAAAAGGAATCCTTCTGTATCACTACCCCAATTTTGATTGAATGAAAAAATAGAATAGGATGATGCCCAAGCAATGATAACTGGGTAATAACAAGAAATAACAAATGATATAGCTAATTGCCACCAACCAATCCATTCTTTTCCTTTGCTTATTTTTGCAAATGTCAACGGAGCAGAACTACGATATTTATGTCCTAATGTAAACTCCATCACTAGTAATGGGATACCAGCAGTTAATAAAGCAAATAAATATGGTAGGAAGAACGCTCCTCCTCCATTTTCATAGGCTGTTGCTGGGAAACGCCAAATATTACCTAAACCAACTGCAGAACCAACGGCTGCCATAATAAAGCCTGCCCTTGTCCCCCACTGTGGACGATTTTCCATCTAAATTTCCCCCTTTTCAAATAGCACCTTTAAATGTGGAAACAATTTGAAATTATATAATTTTCTGATTATTTACTATAATCTATACATAGTATAAATGGACTTTATTCCTATGTCTATATAAAAATTTCAAAAAAATCATATTAATATAGTTTTTTCAGAACTTTCCAATTTTAATAAACAAAATATGGATATATCATATTAAAATAATATTTTTAGGTACATTTTTAACTTTTTTCTTTTGTTTATTAGCTTATTAAAGCAACCACTTAATAGACTTAACTAAATAATATTTTTCACTTTTTGCCAATTCATATCAAATAGTAATATTAAAATATCTTCCCTCATCACACAAAACTATTATTTAATAGTATATATTGGTAATTATTAGAAAAAAAAGAGATATAGGCGTTAAACCTATACCCTTTTCAATTTATACAGCCTTATCTCTTTTTGCAAAAGTGAAAATAAAGCCGATTAACAACAGAATCACAACAGCTAATCCTATAATACCACTTCCTGTTAGACCTAAAACAAGGTAGCCGATTGTTGCTAAACCTCCGCCAATTAAAGCATATGGCAACTGTGTCATGACATGGTCCATATGATGACTTCCTGCTCCTGTTGAGGAAAGAATTGTGGTATCAGAAATTGGTGAGCAATGATCCCCTAACACTGATCCTGCAAGTACGGCAGCCATTGCTGGTAATAGCATATTAATATCTGTTGCAGCAGTGATTTCGGCTGCGATAGGTAGCATAATGCCAAATGTACCCCAAGAAGTACCAGTAGCAAATGCCATAAATGCTCCTAAAAGGAATAGGATTACCGGTAGATATGCGACATTCAGATTCGATTTTTCAACTAAACTAGCTAAGTATTCACCTGTTTCTAATTGACCAATTAAATCAACAATAACCCAAGCAAACATTAGAATATAAATTGCTGGAAGCATTGATTTTATTCCTTCTTTTACAGCTAACGGAAAATAGTTAACTTTAATGCCCTTAACAAAAAATAATAAAATTGTTACAGCTAGTCCAAATAGTCCCCCATATAAAAGTGATGCTGATACATCTGTGTTTTCAAAAATAGTAAAGATCGTCGCGCCTGTTTTGTCTTCAATTGCTGTGTAGCCAGTAATAAGCATCGATGCTACTGTACCCACAATTAAAGCAATAATTGGCCATACAAGATTACCGATCGTACCTTTGTCACTAGTTGGTAGATCCTCTTTTACATCACCTAGAGATTCTTTAGCTGGATCAACAACTTGTCCAGTCTGAATCGCACGCTCTTCATGTACCTTCATGCTTCCTAAATTTATGTTGAAATAGGCAACAGCAAATACGAGAACCAAAGCGGCAAAAACATAATAATTCATCGGAATCATTGTCATGAACGCACCAAGTGGAGTGAATTCCGTTACACCATGTGTTGCAAAAATTGTAGCGAGCATGGCAATAATATAGGCTCCCCAACTTGAGATAGGTGAAATAACGCATACTGGTGCAGAGGTTGAATCAATGATATAGGCTAGCTTTGCACGAGAAACCCTTTGGCGATCAGTAATCGGACGGCTCACTTGACCAACCGCAAGAGCATTAAAATAATCATCGATAAAGATTAACATCCCCAATAAAGCTGCGGTAAATTGAGCACCAGCACGTGTTTTCACACGCTTTTCTGCCCATTCACCAAAGGCTCTGCTTCCACCTGATATAGAAATTAGAGCTGTAACGACACCTAAAATAAGTAAGAAAAATAAGATGTACACATTCCACGTATTTAGCTCACCATCTGAGATGAAAATGGCCTTTACCGCTTCAAAAATAGTAACTCCAGTTTTAACAACTGAGAAATTTGTGATTAATAATGCTGCTGAAAGAATTCCTACTCCGAGAGAAAGTAATACTCTTCTCGTTAATATAACCATTATAATGGCTAAAAGAGGAGGAATAATTGAATAAATTGTGCCTGACATGAAGTGTTAAGCCTCCCTAGAATATTAATAGTTTGGAAGGTTCTATTGACGATGCAAGGATAAAATTAGTTATGGCATTCACAACTAACTTTTCAACGTACTCTATGGACACTTAGAAAAAAATGCACACAAAAAGAGTAATGATAGAAAATAACTATCATTACTCTTTTTACGAATAATGTTATGTTATCCTCCATCCCGATCAGTAGCCCTCCATTATAGAAAACTCTATAATGACAGTATTACCCTTATTCAAAGTAATACCAGTAAATGAAGCATGACTATTTCATTTACTTCGGCGAAAAGCCCTTTCCAATATGGTCATCGGTGTCATTCTCACATATTGTACTGTTGTTTTTCGCTCCTCTACCTCATCTTGAGATAAGGTGGTTAGGTCAATATTTGATTTTCAACATTTTATAGTTTAACAAAGTATGGATTAAGTAGCAACTATGGTTTTTTTGGTAATTCTATTGAGTGGTCAGCATCTTCACCGCCACTTCCATTAAAATATTGTGGAACGTCTCCTTGTTCAGTCTGAATAATAACTGGAATTGTATTTTCTGCTTTTACCACCTCTGTAGCAAATGGAATAACAACCTGTACACTCACTTCAACATAAATTACGATTTCATGTTTTGCATTATTAATCCCATATTCCTCTGTCGTACTTTTAATATCTGTAAAAACATCACCTATTAAATAATATTCTATTGGAATACCAGGACCAAGTGTACTTAAGATTGCATTATCTGTTATTTTACCTAATGGGATCTCATAAATAATCCCATCATCTCTTGCTTGTTCAGGGGTTATATCATGGAAATTATTCCTTTCAATCTCACCAAGCTTTTTGGTTACATTGTCAGTTACCCTTTTTTTGGCTGCAGTTACTGCTCGTTGATTAAAGCTAAATGAATTGATGTTTCCCTCATTATCCTTATCAATAATCACTAAATCCTCTTGTTCCTCTTTAGTAAGGATCTCCTCTTCAACTGCGTCATGAATAATTGTTGTTGCTACTTTATTAGCCTCTAACCTTGCGATTTTCATCATTGTTGATTCAATCTGAACATTAACTATCCAAAAACTTGTTGCTGTTAAAATTATAAAAATAACCAAAGTTAGTAATAACACATAGCGAAAAGGCAAAGGCCCTCTACGCGGACGACGACCGCGGAACTTAGCCAAAAAAATCCCTCCTTTACAAGCTATGTTTATGCATGTAAAGAGGGATGTAAGCATCATTTTTTATCATTTTTACATTCTAAGATTCATGCCATCTTAAGTAAGGCATCTTTTCCTTTTGTTCCAACAACAATCCCAAGCTTCTCTGCCTCATATGTGACAGATTCTAATGGCGCCTCAAGTAATTGGTCAATTGTTCTAACACCGACTGCTCTACCTGCAATGATACCTCTATCTTTTAACTTTTCGTTTAATAAAGCGACATCGAGAGCACCACACATAATATACCCTTTGTCGTTGGTGATTGCCATAAAGTTCGTTTTAGGTAAAGCAACTGTGATTGCTGTAAATTGTATTCCTTCAATGACAATTGGTGTCATGGTAACCATCACTATCTACACTCCCTTCTTACTATATCTTTATGAGTAAGGAAAGGATACGTGTAGATTGTTAGCCTATAAAGATGGTGTATTTTCACCTAACTTCCAAGCTAAAAGATCCCTTAAAAGTTCTGGCATATAAAAGATTTTTTTCTCCGCGTGACTTATTTCAGGATACAATGGTCCAAGAGTAAACATATCAACTGTAGCAACAGAATAAACTCGATGATGATCAATAGACTTGCCATGTACTAACACATCTGTAACATGCTGTTTACCATCTGCTAGCTTCTCAGACTTTACCTCAATTCCATCGAATACCATTCTCCCCATTACTTTCCCTCTAAAGCCTAAACCTTTTAATTTTAAGTGTTCCATTTTTTCTTCTCTTGCTTGGATAATTACCTCTTTTAGTACATCACCTTTTAAATCGACCTTACATGGATTAATAGGATGTGGGCATATTCGATGGAGATCCTTTTTCGTGACAGGACCTTTGCTTAAAGGTTCTAACAACATTCCTGAATTTACCATTGCAACTTCTCCATCACACCATTCACGAATTGCACGGACTAATAATAACGGTAATGATGATTCATTAAACCAGTCTAATGATAAATCATCCAGTAGTACTCCTACAACTTCAGATAGCTTTGATTCACTATCTACTAATTTATGTTGTAACCATGCCTCTGTTTCTTGACAGATTTCCTTTTGTTCATTCATAGGATATATAGAAGCTTTACGATCTACCAACATTTTTTGTTTGTTATTGATCGTAAGTGAGATATGACCGACATATTGTCCATACTTTCCGGCACCAGCAACCAACGTATGATTAATCATTTCACCATTAGGTAATACATGATGTGTATGTCCACCAATAATAATATCAATATCAGGAAATTCCCTTGCAATGATTTCATCATCACTGATACCAAGATGAGAGAGAAGAATAATGATATCTACTTGTTCCTTCACTTGATTTACTGTTTCTAATAAGCTCTGAAAAGGATCTTTTATTTTCCAACCAAGTAACTCATAAAATTTTTCATAAAATACCGTAACTCCTAAAATCGCTAACTTTACCCCATTATTTAATGTCACTATTTGATAAGGGATAACCCAAGGTGGTCGTTCTCCAAGCTCTGTATATAAATTTGATATGATGATTGAAAAGTTCGCTTCATCATATAACGAATTTAAGTCGTCATGAGAAAAAGTAATCCCTTCATTATTACCTATAGTCACCGCATCATACTGAAGCATATTTAATAAAGTTACGTTTGCCTTACCTTGTGTTGCTTCTGTTATTGGATGAAAGCGGTCTGCGTGATCGCCAATATCAACAAGAAGCATTTGCTCTTTATTTTGTTCATGCAATTTCTTTTTATTTTTTAAAAATTGGACGATAGCTGGCCAATTTTCAAAATGACTATGTAAATCATTTGTATGATAAAGGTGAATTTTCTCTAGCATGTTCCTCTCCCCTTATTCATAAGGTTGTAACTGATGCTACCCATGTACTCTTACATCTCTTATTTCTAAATTTTATGATCCAGTGAAACCCTCGAATATTAATTTTAAGCCAGCAATGATTAACACGATTCTTAATAAATTAACAATTGTCTTGCCTTTTAATTTCGTATTAAGAACGGCTCCAAATCTGCCTCCAAACCACGCACCTGGAATAAGTACTGCTGCATATAGCCAGTTTATGTTTCCTAATGCAATATGAGTAATTGAGCTAGTAGAAGCTGAAAGGAATATAATAAACATTGATGTTGCAACTGCAATATGCGGTGGGAACATGAACAATAGGATCATCGCCGGCACCATTAGAGCACCACCGCCAATGCCAAATAATCCTGAAATGAACCCAACAACAAATGCTATTAAAACGCCTAGTCCAGGATGAAAGGAATAAGAGATTTCAGTTCCATTTTCACTTATGTACGAACGAATCACCTTAATACCAGGTTGCTGTTTCCTTTGTGGAAGCTTATCCTTAACCATTAATATAATAGAGACGAGGATCATAAATAAACCAAACCATATTGAGAAAGAAGTCGTATTAAAAAACTTATTTGCGTATGCACCTACGATTCCACCTGGTCCACTTCCGATAAAAAAGATAAGTCCACTTTTATAATCAACTTTTTTATATTTCATATACGTTAGTGTGGATGAAAGTCCAGTAAAGATCACAACTAATAATGATGTACCTACCGCTACCTGTGGTGACACACTTTCAAATGTAGGTAAGTAGGAGCCTAAAGTTAGCAGCAAAGGAACAACGATAATTCCTCCACCTAAACCAACTAGACTTCCGATAGTTCCTGCAATAACACCTACAACCACTAAAGTTATCCACTCCATATTTTATTATTGCTCCTCTTCAATACTGAATAAGCTTAATTGTTTTTCTGCCAATCCAGTATAGGTGATGTCTAATAGATTTATCATCATTTTTGCATTTTCTGCAGCATCTCCGCCTGAATTATTATTAAAGAGCATATAAATGGTTTTAGATAGGTTTTGAAGTGAACTCAAATGATCTTTCCATTCTAGTAACTCTTCCTGATTATACCGATACAAATATCGGACATCTCTCCAATCTTTACCAGAAGCTGGCTTATTCCAACCATGAACATTTCTTCCATGCAAACGAATAAGCGTTTTACTAGAATCAGTAGGATGAAGAACAGTTGGGATCGACCTTTCCCCTGCTTGTGGTTCATCAACAATACTATGAATCCATTTTTCAGATTCCATAAACTGTAGTGTTTTTTCGTAATGGACGTGCGAGAACCATGATCGATTGCGAAATTCAAGTGCTACTTCATAATCACTCATTTGTTCTCTGCACCACTTTAAATACATAACATTTTCTTTATTACATTGAAACCATGGAGGAAATTGAAATAAGACCATTGCAAGCTTATTAGCTCTTTTTAGTGGTTCGATTGATTTTATGTACGCTTTAAACATAGCTTGTTTAGTTTCGAAGAGGTTTTCTCCTCGAAGATGTCCTGTCATTCCTTGATATGCCTTTGGTATAAATTGGAAGGTATCAGGAGTTTCACTTAACCATTTCTCAATATTTCGTTCGGGTTGAATGGCATAAAAGCTAGCATCAATTTCAACTGTAGGAAAATGTGCAGCATATTCCTGTAATTTATTTGTAGGATTCGTTTTTGAAGGATAGAGTGAATCGTGATCTCCCCACCCCGTTAGACCAATTTGAATTGTCGTCAATCAAATCATCCTTTGGAACATGTTAAATTTTAAGTTTTTCTAAATCTACTATACCATGACATGGGGTGATTAACATCGAACTGATTTTGAAAAAGGTGCGTATTTTTATGAAGGAATTTCTTTAAGAGGTGTTTTAAATTAAGGCTGTTTTCGAAAATTTTGTTGCTATTTACCAAGTAATGCGGTGTAGTTGATTTCCGCTCCAATTAATCTTAAATAGTTTTTGTTTTAAAAGCAACAATCTCTTAGAGCCTAAACAAAAATATTTAAACGAATATAAAAGGGACTGACATTCCTGTCAGTCCCCATTATGTTATCCGATAGAACCTTCCATTTCAAACTTGATTAGACGATTCATCTCAACTGCATATTCCATTGGAAGCTCTTTTGTAAATGGCTCAATAAAGCCCATTACAATCATTTCTGTTGCTTCTTCTTCTGAGATACCACGGCTCATAAGATAGAATAATTGTTCTTCAGAAACTTTAGAAACCTTTGCTTCGTGCTCAAGAGAAATATTGTCATTCATGATCTCATTATAAGGAATCGTATCTGATGTAGATTGATTATCCATAATAAGTGTATCACATTCAATATTTGATCTTGCGCCATCTGCTTTACGACCGAATTGTACAATTCCACGATATGTTACTTTACCACCTTGTTTAGAGATGGATTTAGAAACAATCGTTGAAGAAGTATTTGGTGCTAAGTGAATCATTTTCGCACCAGCATCTTGATGCTGACCTTTACCTGCAATAGCGATAGATAGCGTCATTCCTCGAGCTCCCTCACCTTTAAGGATAACCGCAGGATATTTCATTGTAAGTTTAGATCCGATGTTCCCATCGATCCATTCCATTGTTGCGTTCGCTTCACAAACAGCACGCTTTGTTACAAGGTTAAATACATTGTTTGCCCAGTTTTGAATCGTCGTATAACGGCAATACCCGCCATCTTTAACAATAATTTCTACAACAGCACTATGAAGTGAATTTGTTGTGTAAACTGGTGCCGTACAACCTTCTACATAATGAACATGTGCGCCTTCGTCAACAATGATAAGTGTACGCTCGAATTGACCCATATTTTCAGAGTTGATACGGAAGTAGGCTTGTAATGGTGTATCAACTTTAATACCTTTTGGTACGTAGATGAATGATCCACCAGACCATACTGCAGAATTAAGAGCAGAGAATTTATTATCAGTAGGTGGAATTACCTTACCGAAATGCTCACGGAAAATATCTTCATTTTCTTTTAAAGCAGTATCTGTGTCCTTAAAGACGATACCTAGATCTTCAAGGTCTTCTTTCATATTGTGGTAAACAACCTCTGATTCATATTGTGCAGATACACCAGCTAAATATTTTTGTTCAGCTTCTGGAATACCTAGCTTGTCAAATGTGCTTTTAATCTCTTCAGGAACTTCATCCCATGAACGCTCTGATTTTTCCGAAGGTTTAACATAGTACGTAATTTCATCAAAATTCAATGAAGCCATATCGCCACCCCATTGTGGCATTGGCATACTATAAAAATGTTCTAACGATTTCAAACGAAAATCTAACATCCACTGTGGTTCATTTTTCATACGAGAGATTTCTTCAACGATCTCTTTCGTTAACCCTCGTTCTGAACGGAAGATGGAAACATCCTTATCAGCAAACCCGTATTTGTAATCGCCTATTTCAGGTGCCTTTTTTGCCATCTACATTCACTCCTATCCATTTAGAATATTAGGGATACCCCTAATGACTTATTCATTGTTGCTATTAATGCCCTTTTCCATTGCTTTCCAAGCTAATGTGGCACATTTAATACGTGCAGGAAATTTAGTTACACCTTGTAATGCTTCGATATCACCTAAATCAATATCGTCATCATACTCTTTTCCTAGCATCATATTCGAAAATATATCAGAAAGCTTTAACGCTTTATCAAGTGTTTTTCCTTTAATTGCTTGAGTCATCATTGATGCAGATGACATTGAGATGGAGCAGCCTTCTCCCTCAAACTTAGCATCCTTTACCACACCATCTTCAAGATCCAGTGTTAGGCGGATACGATCTCCACAAGTAGGATTATTCATATCGACAGTTAGACTGTTATCAAGAATCCCTTTGTTCCTAGGGTTCTTGTAATGATCCATAATGACCTGGCGGTATAAGGTGTCAAGATTAATATGATTAGACATTACTGAAGTACTCCTTTGTTTTAATGATACCAGAAACTAATTTTTCAATTTCCTCTTCTGTGTTATACAGATAAAAACTAGCTCTTGCTGTAGCAGATACTTTTAACCACTTCATAAGAGGCTGTGCACAATGGTGGCCTGCACGAACAGCAATTCCCTCAGCATCTAAAACTGTTGCAACATCATGTGGATGAACATCCTCTATATTAAAAGTAACTAATCCAGCACGATGCTTTGGTCCATAGATTGTTAGACCATCTACTTGGCTTAGTTGGTCTAACGCATATTGAGCTAATTTATGCTCATATGCTTCGATCTGATCTAAGCCAATTTGTTCAAGAAAGTCTATTGCCGCACCAAGACCAATTGCTCCAGCGATGATTGGAGTCCCAGCTTCAAATTTCCAAGGAAGCTCTTTCCATGTTGATTCCTGTAAGCCTACAAAATCAATCATTTCTCCGCCAAATTCAACTGGTTCCATTTTTTCAAGAAGCTCTCTCTTGCCATATAAAGCACCGATACCTGTTGGACCACACATTTTGTGACCTGAAAAAGCAAAGAAATCACAATCTAAATCTTGCACATCGATCTTCATATGTGGCGAGCTTTGGGCACCATCAACAACCATGACCGCTCCATGTTTATGAGCAATTTTAGCGATTTCTTTGATTGGGTTGATTGTACCAAGTACATTTGATACCTGCATGACCGAAACAATTTTCGTATTAGAAGTGACTGTTTCTTCAACATCCTGTAAATCAATTGTACCATCTTCTTGTAAAGGAATATATTTCAACGTCGCACCAGTAGCTTTTGCTACTTGCTGCCAAGGTATAACATTAGCATGATGCTCCATGTATGTGATGACAATTTCGTCACCTTCTTTAACATTCGTTAAACCATAGCTTTGAGCAACGATATTTAACGCGGTTGTCGCACCTCGGGTAAAGATAATTTCTTGGATAGATTTCGCCCCAATAAATCTTCTAACCTTTTCACGGGCTCCTTCATATCCATCTGTTGCTTTTGTACCAAGTGTATGCACCCCACGGTGAACATTAGAATTATATTCACGATAATATGTGGATAGTGCTTCAATAACAGCTATCGGTTTTTGGGAAGTTGCTGCACTATCTAAATAAACTAGGTCCCGACCATTTACTTGCTGATCCAAAATCGGAAAGTGCTGACGAATATCAGTGATATTCATTATTTAACTTTCCTTTCAATAACCTCAACTAACTGCTTTTTCACGCCTTCGATTGGAAGTACGTTTACTACTGGTGCTAAAAAGCCATGTATTACTAGACGTTCCGCTTCTACCTTCGGAATACCACGACTCATTAAATAATAAAGTTGAATTGGATCAACACGTCCAACAGATGCAGCATGACCTGCTGTTACATCGTCCTCGTCAATTAATAAAATTGGGTTTGCATCACCACGTGCTTTTTCACTTAGCATAAGTACGCGAGATTCTTGTTCTGCATTTGATTTAGAAGCTCCATGTTCAATTTTCCCAATACCATTGAAAATAGATGAAGCACTGTCCTTCATAACACCATGTTTTAGGATATAACCTTCAGAGTGCTTACCAAAGTGTACAACTTTTGTTGTAAAGTTTTGCTTTTGTTCTCCACGACCAACAACAACTGACTTTGTATCACCGAAAGAACCGTCACCGATTAGATTCGTAACATTTTCAGAAATTGTATCGCCATCATTCATTAACCCTAATGCCCACTCAATGCGAGCGTCACGGCCAGCTATTCCACGACGGTTTACATATGTTGTAATACCTTTTGCAAGTGTATCAACGGCTCCGTAGGTTACACGTGCATTTGTATTAGCAAATACCTCTGTAATAATATTAAAGACACCTTCAACATTTTGAACAGTTGAAATGTAGTTCTCTACATACGTAACAGCACTGTTATCTTCTGCAACAACAATTACGTGATTAAATAGCGTAGTATTAGGATTATCATGTACAAATATTGCTTGGATTGGTTCAGCAACCTCTACATTCTTAGGAACATAAACGAAGACCCCACCATTTAAAAGAGCTGCATGTAAAGCTGTTAGACGATGCTCGTCAACCTTTACTCCATCTTTCATAAAGTATTTTTGAACTAATTCAGAATGTTCACTTGCAGCAGTATGAATATCAGCTAAGATAACACCTTTCTCTTTTAACTCATTAGAAAGTGTTGTATAAGCTGCTGTGTTATTTAATTGAACATATAAGTTTTTGTTAGCAGACTCAATATCAATTAAAGCTTTTACATCTTCATGTAAATCATTTAAAGAATTTAGTTTTTCACTAGTAACTGTATGTTCCTTAAAGCTAGTGAAATTCCATTTGTCTATTTTCGTTTTATCTGGTCTAGGCATTGGTAGATCCTCTGATTTTGCAAGTGCTTGTAAGCGAAGATCTGTAAGCCAGTCCGGTTCACCAAGCTGCTTTGAAAAGCTTGTGACATAGTCCTGATTGTAAGTTTTCGTTTCCATACGTCCTATACTCCCCCTTGCGCTTATGCTTCTTGCCCAACAGTTTCGTCTTCAATACCTAATTCTTGTTTAATCCAGTCATAACCCTCTGCTTCTAAGCGTTGTGCTAGCTCAGGTCCACCTGATTTCACAACACGGCCTTGCATCATTACATGCACTTTATCTGGTGTAATGTAATTTAATAAACGTTGATAATGAGTAATCATTAAGCAACCAAAATCTTCGTTGCGCATTTTATTAATACCTTTTGCTACAACTTTTAAAGCATCGATATCAAGACCAGAATCTATCTCATCAAGAATCGCAATTTTTGGCTCGATCATCATTAATTGAAGGATTTCATTACGTTTTTTCTCTCCACCAGAGAAACCTTCATTTAGGTAACGTTGTGCCATATCTGGATCCATTTCTAATTCTTCCATATTAGCATCCATTTTACGGATAAACTTCATTAAAGAAATTTCTTCGCCCTCTTCACGGCGTGCATTGATTGATGAACGTAAGAAGTCTGCGTTCGTAACACCACTTATTTCACTTGGATATTGCATTGCTAAGAATAGACCAGCACGGGCACGCTCATCAACTTCCATTTCTAATACATCTTCACCATCTAAAGTAATACTTCCACTAGTTACTTCATATTTCGGGTGACCCATAATTGCTGATGATAAAGTTGATTTACCTGTTCCGTTAGGTCCCATGATCGCATGGAACTCTCCGCCTTTTATTTCGAGATTTACACCTTTTAGAATTTCTTTACCATCAATTTCTACGTGTAAATCCTTAATGATTAATGTAGAACCTGCCATAACTATACCTCCATAATATATAAAGTTTACTTATTCTCAATTTATTCTCATTCTTATCTTATAACAAATCAAAAGTGAATACAACCTTTAAGGAACAGACTCAAATTTTGTCTAGGATTGTATAATTAGCTGTATTAATTCAAAATGTATGTAGAGTGAGAAATGAGCCTTTTTCTACTATATAACACATTGATCTGCGAATCTACCTTCATACTTAGATTAGTTTTTACTTCCTTTTAAAAAAACATTCTATAATAAAGACAAACTTACCTAAGTTAATATATGTAAAAGGACCAGTCTGCGACTGGTCCTTTCCATATTCTCTATTTAACATTAAAATGCTTATTTTTTCATTCTTCTTTCTATTTCCGCATGAATCAACTGACTCTTGCGATAATCCTCTTCACGACTTAATTCTACATCCATTCTTTTTTCAAGCTTTTGTGAGTACTCAGCATACCCAATGCCATGGGAATTATGCATTGCCTTTTCCATTTCAGTTGTGTAGTTGAGTTCTAGCATTTCTTGACTCGAGTGGATAATGAATCAATCCTTTCAACTTTTAATTTACATAAAAAGTTTATCAAGAATATTCAAACAACTCAAAGTGCGTCAGATTATGTGACAATCTTTTGAGAGCGATTATGATTCATTTTGTAAAAATTAAACCGTGTTTTTATACATTTCCTCAAACATCCTCTGGAATACTCGCACTTAAGATTATTTTGCTTCAATTAAAATAGAAATAATCCCTACTAATTAGTCCTAGGTTCTATAACAGATTTTATTGTTTTAATTGATTTAGTTCCGTTATACACTCTTGTACAAGTGTTACAGCTTGACTCATAGCTGCACCACCGCCAAATGCAGCTGTTACACCAATTGCCTCTAAGATTTCTTCTTCACTCGCTCCTTGATCTAGGCAGCCCTTAGTATGGTAGACCATGCAATATTCATCTTGAGATTGAATACTAATTCCTAAAGCAATTAAATGCTTTTGCTTTTGTGATAATTTCCCTTCCTTAAAACAAGCCTCAGTAAATGCATTGTAATGATGTGCAATCTCTGGCATTTTTTGTGTGAATGTTCCTATACCACTTTTGAATTCGAGTAAAGCAGCTTCAGTTGAATTTCTCGGTTCATGAATATGTTCCATTTCCTACAACTCCATTCAGCATTTTTTCACGGTTAGTATGCTTTAAATAAAAAAATGTATGCTAAAAATGAGATGGAGATTGGTACTGAACAAAAGCTCAGGGCGTCTTGATCAGCCTAAGGCAAATAAGATGATTTAGAATAGAAGGCGTTCTTTGCCTTCAATTCTAAATCATCTTATGACCTCGAGGAGCTAAGCGCTGGAGCTCGATGCCTAGCGTTTAGCCACAGTACTAGATAGTTTTATAATTTCCTAGACAAGAACAAATAGAGGCCAACAATTTCCCATTGTCAGCCTCTTTTTCTAATTATTCACTTTTTGCAGCAGAAATAACAGAACCTTTGTATTTTGTTTCGATAAATTCTTGGATCTCTTCTGATTGTAATACTTCTACTAATGCTTTAATTTCTTCTCTGTCTTCGTCACCCTCGCGAACAACAATTAGGTTTACATAAGGATTGTTCTCCGGTGATTCTAGAGCAATTGCATCTTCAGCTGGGTTTAAATCAGCATCTAGTGCATAGTTACCGTTAATTAGAATAGCATCTGCTTCATCATTTTCATAAGCCTTTGTAAGCATTGCTGCCTCAATATCAGCTTCAAACACTAAATTTTTAGGATTCTCTGCAATATCTTCAATCGTTGCTGCTGTTTTTTCAACGCCCTCTTTAATCGTAATTAAACCTTTCTCTTCTAACAAAGAAAGCATACGACCGTGATCAGCAACAGAGTTACTCATAATAATTTTTGCACCATCTGGTAGATCTTCTAATGACTTATGGCGTTTTGAATAAACACCAATCGGCTCGATATGGACTCCACCAGCACTCACAAACTTATAATTATTATCAGCAATTTGAGACTCTAAGTAAGGCTCATGTTGGAAGTAGTTTGCATCTAACTCTTCTTCAGCTAATGTCTTATTTGGTAAAACATAATCTGTAAATTCTACTATATCTAACTCAATCCCTTTTTCTTCCAATAAAGGTTTTGCTTCTTCTAATATCTCAACATGTGGTACAGGTGATGCACCTACTTTTAATGTTTTTGCCTCTCCTTCAGAACCTTCAGTTCCTTCCTGTGACGCCCCTCCACAAGCAACAAGTGCTGTTGTGAAAATCGTAAATATAATTATTAATAAAGCTTTTTTCATTTTTCTTCCTCCTATCGTTTGTCAATCGACTTAGTTATGATATCTCCAATAATTTGGATGATAAACACGAAAATTAATATGATAACCGTTGCAATTAATGTAACTTGATTATTCCCACGGTTAAAGCCTTCCATAAATGCTAGATTCCCTAATCCACCAGCACCAATTGCACCTGCCATTGCTGTATACCCTATTAACGCAATAGCGGTAACTGTTATACCAGAAACTAACGCTGGCATTGCTTCGGGTAAAAGAACCTTCCAAATAATTGTGCTCGTTTTAGCACCCATTGATTTCGCGGCTTCAATTACACCTTTATCAATTTCCCTTAAGGCAATCTCGACCATACGCCCATAAAAAGGGGCTGCCCCGATTATTAACGCTGGTAATGCGGCATTAGCACCTAGTATTGTTCCAACAAGTACTTTTGTAAAAGGTAATAATAAAATAATTAAAATAATAAATGGTATTGATCTGAATACATTAACAATTCCTGCAACTAGACTATTAACATACTTACTTTCCCATATGTTTCCCTTTGCCGTTAAAAATAACAACAAACCTAGAATAATTCCTAAAATAAATGTCGCCACAACCGATAAGCTCGTCATATAGATTGTTTCCTTTGTGGCTTCCAAGACCTTTTCCCAATCCACTTCAGGTAGAAGTTGTTCAAGCATTGGCAATCACCTCCACCTCAATGTGTTGATTATAAATAAATTCTAATGCTCTATTTAGTTCTTGTTCATCACCATCTAAATGAATAAACAGACTTCCATATGAACCACTTTGTGTTTGTGAAATCTTCCCTTGTAAAATATTTACGTCGATTGCAAACTTTCTAATTAGATTTGTTATCAATGGTTGTTCTGCTGATTCACCAACAAAGGTTAATTGAATAACCTTACCCTTTGGATAATTCTCTAAAAGATTTGCCACTACTTCATTCGTTTCCTCAGGTTCTGTAACTTGTTTCACAAAGCGCTTTGTAATCGGTTGGTTAGGATGCTTGAAAACGTCAAGTACATTCCCTTCTTCAACAACTTGGCCATTTTCCATCACTGCTACACGATGACATATTTTTCTAATAACATGCATCTCATGAGTAATTAGCACAATGGTAAGTCCAAGTCGTTTATTAATATCTACGAGCAGATCTAATATAGAATCAGTTGTTTGGGGATCTAAAGCTGACGTAGCTTCATCACATAATAATACTTTAGGGTTATTAGCTAATGCTCTCGCAATTCCAACACGTTGCTTTTGCCCACCACTTAATTGTGAGGGATAAGCATCTTCACGACCTTCAAGTCCTACAAGCTTGATTAGTTCATCCACTCGTTTTAATCTCTTTGCTCTTTTCACACCTGCAATTTCTAGTGGAAAAGCAATATTTTCTCTCACTGTTCTTGACCATAAAAGGTTGAAATGCTGAAAAATCATACTTATTTCTAAGCGTGCTTTTCGTAATTTCACTCCACCAATCGAATCTATTTGACTACCGGCAACACTAATATTACCACTTGTTGGTTTTTCCAATCCATTTAACAATCGGATTAGTGAACTTTTACCTGCCCCACTATATCCAATAATTCCGAAAATTTCGCCCTTTTCAATTTTCAGATTCACATTATTAACAGCAGTTACATTACCTGATTTTGTTTGATAAACTTTATTAACATTCTCTAATGTAATCAAGTTGTCACCTTCTTTCAGTTCGAATACCTCACTTCAATCTTTCACTTTTATGAAAAATCCATGTTGCAATATAGTATTTTGATAAAGAAAAAACCCTTCTGCAATGAGCAGAAAGGCACAAAAATGTCCTTTCTCTCATCTCTCAAAGCTTAATAGCTTTGTGTGAATTGGCACCACTTCAACAAATGTTGATGGTTGCCGGGCTTCATAGGGCACTTCCCTCCACCTCTCTTGATAAGAGAACTACGTATATAATTAAAGTTTAAATTAATTTAAGTGAGCTTAAGTACGTTTGTGATTGTATCATGCTCATTAAAATCATGTCAAACAAATTCTCTTTTTTCTAATAATTGCATTTTATTTTAGTGATAAACTATTATAAGATAACTCCAACTATAAAAGGGGATGACTTTGTATGAATAGTCATCCCCTTTATTCTTTAGACTGTTTTCGCAAACTTTGTTGCTATTTACCAAGAATTGCGGTGTGGTGATTTCTTTTCCAGTTGCTCGCTTTCCGCGAGGCGAACGATGAGCATCCTCGGCGTAAACGCCTGCGGGGTCTTACCTGTCCCGCTACTCCCGCAGGAGTCTCGCAATACGTTCCAATCTACCTCAACAGTTTTCGTTTTAAAAGCAACAATCTCTTAGAAAAGAGCCATTCTTTAACACTAAATATTATATATGGACACTTTCGGTTCCCTTAACGCCAGTTGCTTTGTAAATAGCTTGATCAAGATCATCGATGATATCTTGAATATGCTCTATTCCAACCGATAAGCGAATTAAGTCCTCCGTTACACCCGATCTTTTTAAGTCCTCTGTACTTAACTGTTGATGTGTTGTACTAGCAGGATGGATGATTAAACTTTTGGCATCCCCTACGTTCGCAACGTGTGACCACAGTTCTACATTATTAATAACAGTAGCTCCTGCCTCTCGTCCACCTTTTATTCCGAAAACGATAACGGACCCAGCACCATTAGGTAAATATTTTGCTGCTAAATCTTTTGCAGGATGATCCGAAAGTTCAGGATATAGAACCCATTCAACAGAAGGGTGCTGCTCTAAATACTTAACCATCTTTCTAGCATTAGCAACATGCTCCTTCATTCGAACATGAAGAGTTTCTAATCCTAGTGTGAATTGGAATGCATTATATGGGCTAATTGCGGGACCTAAGTCTCTTAGTAATTGAACTCTAGCTTTAATAATGAATGCCTGCTCGCCTAATGCTTCTGCATATACTAGGTCATGATAACTCGGATCAGGTGTCGTAAAACCAGGGAATTTAGGGTTATTCCAATCAAACTTCCCACCATCAACGATTACTCCTCCTAGAGTTGTCCCATTTCCTAATAACCATTTTGTTGCTGAGTGGATAACGATATCTGCACCATGTTCAATCGGCCGGCAAAGATAAGGTGTAGCAAATGTATTATCTACAATTAACGGAATCCCAGCTTCATGCGCTATATTCGCGACAGCTTCAATATCAAGTACATCTAAACTTGGATTTCCAATGGTTTCAGCAAATATAGCTTTTGTTTTAGGTGAAATAGCAGAACGGAAGTTTTCAGGATTTTTCGGATCAACAAACATTGTGTCTATTCCATATTTAGGTAATGTATTTGCAAAAAGATTGTAAGTTCCTCCGTATAATGTTGAAGCAGATACAATTTCATCACCTGCTCCAGCAATATTTAAAATCGAAAGTGTTATCGCTGCCATTCCACTAGATACTGCTAAGCTACCTATGCCACCTTCAAGCTGTGCAATTCTTTCTTCAAAAACAGTTGAAGTTGGATTATGAATTCGGGTATATATGTATCCTGGTTCTTTTAAACCGAAGAGGTTCGCTGCGTGTTCTGTATTCTCAAATAAGTAAGCATTTGATTGATAAATAGGTACAGACCTGGCACCTGTCATTGAATCTTTCTTTAAACCTCCGTGAATTGTGACCGTTTCAGGCCGATAATTTTTCTCTTGCATCTTATTTCCTCCTCTTATAAGATGTTTTTAACAAAATATACTTCACCGTTGGTTTTGAATTCTAAGATGCGAAATTTCTATATCTATTAGACTACCTATTTAGTAAACGATTTCAAACTTCAGTTTCAAGGATTTCCCCTTATCAACTTAACTTTATGATTGCCTCGAATTTTAAAAAATCACGATAAGAGCCTTTAATCGTAATTTTCCCAAAAGCAATTAATTGTTTTAAGCTTACAGTGTTTAACAATACTTGTTCGAGGTCATCACCTTCTCCTTCCAAGACAAAGTCAATCTTCGAAGGATGGGTATGTAATGTTTTTGCGCCTTTTGATGAAAGTTCAATAAAATGACTAGTCTCTTGTTGAGGTTTTATTTCTACTATTAGAGTTTGATTCAAGAGTATTGGAGTTAAAAACCGAGCTTTATTAAAATTAGAAATAAACGTTGTCATATACATAAAAAAACCTCCGATATCAATCAAGCTATATAATAACTTCATTGAATCACGGAAGAATCCTTTATAAATAAGTCGACAGTTTCTGCTTATTTATTCATTATTTGTGGGATTATTAATATTTCCCAAGAAATATGTCATATTCGCGAGACTTATCGAATCTTTAGGACAGTTTTATACTATCTATCTTATTTGTTTTATTAAGAATCTTAAGTCAGGCATTCTGCCCATTTAGGTTGGAATATTGCTTTATTTTTTCAAGTAAGTATCCAACTGATTGAAACGCATAAATCTTCTCCTTTTCTTGGCCATTTTCATAAATAAGCAAGCAAGGCACACTTTCAATTCCAAGCTCTTTAGCCTCGTTAGGAAAGTAATTTAAGTTAACCGAATAGATGCGAACAGCCGGTACTAACTCATCTACGACAGATAACATTCGTTTAGCTACTTGACATGTTCCACACATCGGAGTGTATAAATACAAAACCATTAGACCTTCTCTTTGTATAGTAAGCTGTTTCTCTTCCCATTCAATCATATTTAAATAATGTTACACCTTTCTATAGAAATCTCGCATCCACATCAATATTAGCACTTAGTAAAACAGAAGCAACATGATGATCTGGTGCAGTCGCTACTTCTCGATATGATCTGTCGATATAGATATGCGACGCCTCTGGAAATTCCCTTTTGAATTGTTTACGAAGTCGATCCCCTGCATCATCAGAGTCCACTAAAATATAAACATCTTTTAAAAATAATTCATCAATTAATTCATCAAGCTTTGTTACACTTATCGTACCATTTGTGCAGATAATTTCGATTGATTCATTTAACACATTTAGTACTTTCTTTTTATCTGATTTCCCTTCGACAATTAACACTTTTTCAACCTCAACTAACGACATAAACATCACCTGTTTTTATAGTAAAAGTCTTTTCTATAAACTATTCGATTTGTCGAGGTTGTTTCCTTTTTATTAATGTTTTTTCTTAAGTTTTATTTAAACAGCTAATACTACCTTTGAAAAAACTAGAAAGAAACGACCACATTTAAAAAAAGAGCAGTGGAACTTTCCACTGCTTTTAGCACCAGCCATTTTCGTCATCACAGTCAACATATTTTTGGTCTGATCCAGTTAGACCATCTGCAAATTGATAAAACCGACTATTATTAAATTCATATCCTGATTTTAATTCATAATTATTTTCTGATACCATCTGACCAATCTTTTCTTTTTCAAGATAAAGATTTAATTGCCCATCAGTAAATTTCCCTACAACTCGATCTGTAATATCCAAACGTTGCTTTTCAAAAGACATATGGACACCCTCCTTTACCTATTTGTAGGGTGTCCATATTTCATCATATCATGCTAATTAGTCTTCATTTGTCATTTCTTCATATTGCTCAGCTGTCATTAAGTTCTCTACGTCAGCCACATTAGCAGGTTCCACAACAATCATCCAAGCCTTTTCATATGGAGATTCATTTACAAATTCAGGGCTGTCATCAAGATCTTCATTGATTTCAACTACTTTACCGCTGATTGGTGCATATAGCTCAGATACAGTTTTCACTGACTCAACGCTACCGAATGGCTCGTCCGCTTTAACCTCGTCGCCAACCTCTGGTAATTCTACAAATACGATATCGCCAAGTTCAGATTGTGCGAAATCTGTAATACCAATACGAACCTTTTCTCCTTCTACTTTTACCCATTCATGTTCTTCAGAATAACGAAGTTCTTTCGGTGTGTTCATTTACATTACCTCCAGCATTCATTTCGATTTTTAGTTTGTCATATACTAGGGATGACCTAGATTCTAATTACATGATTACAATTATTGAGTTAGTCAATATTGTTGTACCAGTTTATAGCAGACTATGCAAGAATTATCTATAAAATTTCCCAATTTTCTGCATACTGTTCTTCCTTAAACCCAACTGTGACAGTTTTTTCCCCAACTGCAATTGGTCGTTTGATTAACATACCATCTGAAGATAATATTTCAATCATTTCTTCCTCAGACATTGTAGCTAATCTATCCTTAAGCCCAAGCTCGCGATATTTTTGTCCGCTCGTGTTAAAGAACTTTTTAAGCTCCAATCCACTTTTCTTATATAAAGATGATAGCTCCTCCTTAGATGGTGGATTCTCGACTATATGTATTTCATTAAAGTTAACATTGTGTTCTTCCAACCATTTTTTCGCCTTACGACATGTACCACATTTAGGATACCAATAAAAATCTAAAGACATACCATATCACCACCTATACCTACATTTTCATTTAACTTTATCTTATCATATCCACTCATACAATCCTAATTAGAAATATTCTAATTTCATAGCTTTTATAAATAACTTAGACTCTGTAATTTTGTAAAATCTCATGAGCTTTAGAAAAAAACCTTAAAATAAAAAGGCTGTTTTCGTTTTCGCAAAATTTGTTGCTAATTACCAATTAATGTTTGTGGTTGATTGCAGCAAGAGGATGCTCGCTTTCCGCGGGGCGTGCGGTGAGCCTCCTCGGCGTAAACGCCTGCATGAGTCTCACCCTGTCCCGCTGCTCCCTCAGGAGTCTCGCAATCCGTTCCAATCAATCTAAAATAGTTTTTTATTTTATAAGCTACAATCTCTTCGAAAAGAGCCAATAAAAAAGAAGACAATCCAAAGTAAAAATTGCCTTCTTTACCTCAACGTTTTATGCTAAATACGCATTTTTATCAATTATTGCTGCTGCGATTTCTCTTTTCTTTCCAATCACATTAATTGGAGTATGGCGTGTAAACTTTCGTAATGCCGAAATCATCATTCTTAATGAATCCCCTGATTCAGCTGCAATCAATGATTCTTTTGCATGTGCTTCGATTTCATTAAAAGCTTCCTGACAGTAAACTTGAGTATAGAGAAGCTTTTGTTTATTTTTCTCTTCTCCTGTTTTCGCAATGGCTTTTTCTGTTCGTAAAATTGCCGATTCCATTGCATAGACATTGCTTACAATATCAGCAATATTGACAAGGATCTCTTGCTCTTTTTGTAGGCCCTTTCCATACTTTTGTGCCGCTAATCCAGCAATAAGCACACCGATTTTCTTAGCATTTTTCAACAGGTATTTTTCTTGTTCAAGTGTGCCCTCACCAACCTCCTCAGGCATCAGCATCATGAGCTCTTCTTGTAAGCTTTGAGCTTTTTGGAATAGAGGAAGCTCACCTTTCATTGCTTTTCGTAAGTAAGTTCCAGGCACTAATAGACGATTAATCTCGTTCGTTCCTTCAAAAATTCGATTTATACGCGAATCCCGGTACACTCGCTCAACCTCGTATTCTGCCATAAATCCATATCCACCATGAATTTGAACCCCTTCATCCACTACATAATCGAGTGTTTCTGAGCCAAATACTTTATTTAATGAGCATTCAATTGCATATTCTGCAATTGATGCAGCTACCTCTTTACCGTCTTTTATCTGCTCATCGGTTAAACGGCTCATACGATCCTCGAATAATCCAACAGTTCGATATACTGAGCTTTCCATTGCATAGGTTTTAGCTGCCATATTAGCAAGCTTTTCCCCGATAAGTGAGAAACGAGAGATTGGTGTTTTAAACTGTTGTCTCTGGTTTGCATATTGAACAGATACGTCTATTACCCGCTTTGCACCACCAATTGTTCCTACAGCTAATTTATATCGACCAATGTTTAATATATTAAAAGCAATCACATGCCCTTTACCAAGCTCACCTAATAAGTTTTCTTTTGGTACCATCGCATCCTCTAAAATTAATGTTCTTGTCGAAGATCCCTTTATCCCCATCTTCTTTTCTTCAGGACCAGTTGATACACCTGGATATTCCTTTTCAACTATAAATGCTGAGAAGTGCTCACCATCGATTTTTGCATAGACAACAAAGACGTCAGCAAAACCTGAGTTGGTAATCCACTGCTTTTCTCCATTTAAGACATAATGTGTACCTTCTGCATTTAACTTTGCAGTTGTTCTTGCACCAAGTGCATCTGATCCTGAGTTTGGTTCAGTAAGTGCATATGCCGCTAGTTTTTCACCAGAAGCTAGATCTGGTAAATATTTTTGCTTTTGTTCTTCATTCCCGAACAAAACGATTGGCAGTGACCCAATTCCTACATGTGCACCAAAGGATAATGAAAAGCTACCACCTCTTGAGATCTTTTCGGTTATTAATGCAGAACTAATCTTATCAAGTCCTAAACCACCATATTCTTCCGGAACATCTGCACCTAATAGTCCAAGTTCACCAGCTTGTTTTAGAAGCTTTACTGACTTTTCGAACTGATGATTTTCGATATCTTCAAGATGTGGCAATACTTCATTAATAACAAAATCTTCCGTCGTCTTTGCAATCATTTTATGCTCATCTGTAAAATCCTCAGGTGTAAAAATTCGATCATAAGAAACATCTTCAATTAAAAAGCTACCACCTTTAAGACTCGAGTTAGTCGCTTTTGACATAAAAAATTCCCCCATTGTCTAAGTATTGTAAAAGAATACTAAATTTCGTCCCCTATAAACCTATTAAATTAACTCAAATACACCTGCTGCTCCCATACCTCCACCTATACACATTGTGACAACACCGAATTGTTCATTGCGACGTTTCATTTCATGAATGAGTGAAAGAGTTAGTTTAGTACCTGTACAGCCAAGTGGATGTCCTAGCGCAATTGCTCCCCCATTGACGTTAACTTTATCTTCATCCAAGCCAAGTTCACGAATAACTTGTATGGATTGTGAAGCGAAGGCTTCATTTAACTCAAATAATCCTATATCTGAAAGCTCTAATCCTGCATATTTTAATGCTAATGGTATTGCAGCAACTGGACCAATTCCCATCACTTCAGGTGGCACTCCTGCGACTGCAAATGAACGAAACTTTGCCATTGGGGTATACCCTAGTGAGCCCGCTTTTTCTCGATCCATTAACATAACCGCTGCTGCACCATCACTTGTTTGTGAAGAGTTACCGGCTGTAACAGAACCCTTTGTAGAGAAAGCTGGTCGCAGCGTTGCTAAAACCTCAGCTGTCGTATTGAAGCGTACTCCCTCATCTTGTCTGAACTGTACAACCTGCTCCCTAAACTTATGATTAGAGTCAACTGTTCTAATCGGAACATCAACCGTCACAATTTCTTCAGCAAATTTTCCTTCATTAATTGCCATTGCAGCTTTTTGATGGCTTCTTACTGCAAAGGCATCTTGATCTTCTCTGGAAATACCAAATTTTTGGGCAACTTGCTCAGCAGTATGCCCCATTCCCATATAGTATTCTGGTGCATCCTCAGCTAATCTAGCATTAGGCCTGACAACATGCCCCATCATTGGAACAAGACTCATTGATTCCGCACCACCCGCTATAGCTGTGTCGGAATGGCCCAGCATTATTTTTTCTGCTCCATATGCGATACTTTGTAGGCCAGATGAACAGTAGCGGTTAATCGTTACTGCCGGTACTGTATATGGAAGACCAGCCAATGCCCCAATATTCCTAGCCATATTAAGACCCTGCTCTGCTTCAGGCATAGCACAGCCAATAATTAAATCATCGATATTCCCCTGGTAATCCCCTGCCCGTTTTAACGTTTCCTTTACAACTAACGCACCAAGATCATCAGGGCGCATATTAGCTAATGTTCCTTTTTTCGCTCTCCCCACTGGTGTTCTAGCACCTGCTACAATGACTGCTTCACGCATTTCTTAAAACCTCCCTTTGTCGTCTAGTCGTTATATTTCTCTTAATTCCTAAGGGGCTTCCCTTTTACGAGCATATGCTGCATACGTTGTTGAGATTTGCCCTCGGCTACTAAACTTAAAAATGCCTCTTTTTCCAAATCGAGCAGATACTGTTCATCTACTTCAGTACCGAATGGAACTCTACCACCAGCAATAACAAAAGCAAGTTTTTTGGCAATTTTTAAATCGTGATCAGAGATGAAGCCTGAAAGGTACATAGATTGTGCACCAAGTAGTAATGTTGCATAGCCAGTTTCACCAACAACTGGTACTTTCTTTCTAGTAGGTGGTTGGTAGCCATTGTCATGCAGTTCAATGACACGCTGTTTCGCATCATATAATAGATGATCATTATTCACACTAATCTTGTCATTACCATTTAAAAATTGATTTTCCCTTGCTTCTGCAGCTGACGTTGAAACCTTTGCCATTGCAACTGTTTCAAACACTTTATTTGCAACTGCTTGTATATCAAAATCTACACCTTTAGGCATATTGTTTAATTGCTTAATATAGAGTTCTTTATTTCCACCACCACCTGGGATTAAGCCTACACCAACTTCAACTAACCCCATATATGTTTCCGAGGATGCTTGAATACTGCTTGCAGGTAAACAAATTTCTGCACCGCCACCTAGTGCCATTCCAAATGGTGCAGCTACTACTGGCTTTTTACTGTATTTAATCCTCATCATCGCTTGTTGGAACTTGCGGATAACCATATCTATTTCAAAGAAATTATCGTCTTGAGCTTCCATTAATATCATGCCAAGATTTGCTCCCACACAGAAGTTTTTGCCTTGGTTGCCAATGACAAGTCCTTTATAATTTTTTTCTACTTCATCGATTGCAAAATTAATCATTTGGATGATATCTAGACCTATTGCATTACTTTTTGAGTGGAATTCAAGTAATGCCACATCATCCCCTAGATCAATCAAGCTTGCACCACTGTTTTTCTTAATGACTCCATTTACTTCTTTATGTGTTTTTAAATCAATTACTTTTGCATTTTTTAAAACTTGGCGGTATTCTCCATTTAGATAGAAGAATAGAACACCATTTTCCTTTCGATAGAATGTCTCATTACCTTTCTCAACCATCTCTTTTACCCAAGCTGGAACAGAAAAGCCTTTTGCTTCCATTATTTCAATGGATTGCTTAACACCAATTGCGTCCCAAAGCTCAAACGGACCCACTTCCCAACCAAATCCCCATTTCATAGCACGGTCAATCGCAACAATATCATCGGCAATATCTCCTAGCAGCTCTGCAGAATAGATAAGCGTTGGAATGGTGATATTTTGTAAAAGAAGCCCTGCCCGATCGTTAGAATATATAAGCGCTTTCAATTTATCATTTAATCCCTTAGCCTGTTTAGCAAGCTCAATCGATGGACACGTTATTTTCTTTTTCTCAACATATTCAAACGTTTCAGGGTTTAATTCAAGAATTGTTTTTCCTTGTTTTTTATAAAAGCCCTGACCACTTTTACTTCCTAGCCAACCATTATCAAGCATTTTTTGCATGAATGTAGGAACCGCAAATACCTCTTTTTCCTTGCCATCTACATGGTCATAGACGTTTTTAGCCACATGCGCAAACGTGTCTAAACCAACGACATCAAGTGTACGAAAGGTTGCACTTTTCGGTCTGCCAATAAGAGGTCCTGTTACAGAATCAACTTCACCAACACTGTATCCCCCTTTAAGCATTTGTTGGACAGTTACTAGTAATCCATACGTACCGATACGATTAGCAATAAAGTTAGGTGTATCCTTCGCTTCAACAACACCTTTACCTAATACATCCTCTCCAAATGTTTTCATAAACGATACAACCTTTTCATCGGTATCCTTTGTTGGTACCACCTCTAAAAGCTTTAAATAACGTGGTGGGTTGAAAAAATGTGTTCCAAGAAAATGCTTTCTAAAATCCTCAGAACGACCTTTAGCCATCGCTTCAACAGATATTCCAGATGTATTTGAACTTATAATACTACCTTGTTTTCTATGTTTATCAACTTCAGCAAAAACCTTTTGTTTTACTGCTAAATTTTCAACAACTACCTCTATTACCCAATCAACTTCAGAAAGGCGATGTAGGTCATCCTCAAGGTTGCCTGCTTCTATAAGATCAATATTTCCCTTTACAGTTAATGGGGCTGGCTTTTGCTTTAGCAGCTTTTGTATAGATGTTGCTGCAATACGATTTCGTACTGCCTTATCTTCTAAGGTTAACCCCTTCTTAATTTCATCCTCATTCAATTCACGTGGCACAATATCCAATAGTAAGACAGGGATGCCGATATTCGCTAAATGTGCTGCAATTCCTGAGCCCATTACCCCTGAACCTAATACTGCAGCTTTCTTAATAAATTGGCTCATGTTTCTTCCCCCTTTTTTGAATGAATACTCATTCATTTTTTTCTCAAAAAAAATGACCCTTGCAACTTAGTTCCTTTATTCTTAATATAAAAGATTTTGAAAATTTCTTCAATACATTTATGATATTTTTTCCTAAATAATCAAATTCCACTTTGGAAAAACTATTTTCTTAGGAGGTGATAGTTCATGGCACGTTTAAAAAAGGATCCTTCAAAAGCTGGTGTTAGTGCTGCAAGTGTAAAGGGCAACGCTGGTCCTACAAATGAAAAAGCAGGTGGCGGAAAACGCACAAGCCAAAACCAGCAATATAAGCAACATAATATGGGAAATGATAACTTGTAAATTTTTCAAAGGTCTAACCCCTCCGCTTTAAGTAAAGACAAACTATTGGGGGGGCTGACCCTCCTTACATATTATTTTTTAATTATTCCTTTCAACACAAAAGCTACGTTTGCAGGTCTCTCTGCAAGCCTCCTCATAAAATACCCATACCAATCAGTTCCATATGGAACATATACACGCAGCCGGTACCCTTCTTTTACGAGTTCTAGCTGCTTTTCAGGACGAATGCCATAGAGCATTTGAAATTCAAATTGTGATTTAGGTATTTTGTGCACTTTCACTAGTTTTTTTGTATAATCTATTATAGCGTCATCGTGCGTTGCTACGGCGGTAAAATTTCCATTCAATAAATGCATCTTAATGATTTGTTTAAAATTTTCATCAACTGCTTTTTTTTCTGGAAATGCAACCCTTGAAGATTCTTTATACGCTCCCTTAACAAGTCTCAAATTAGCACGATACTCGGCTAACTCCTCAATATCCATAACTGTACGGTATAGATATGCCTGAAGAACCGTACCAACATTATTAAATTCTTTTCTAAGCTCTTTATAAACTTCAAGAGTTCTTTCACATCTTGAATAATCTTCCATATCAATCGTGACAAATACTTTATATTGCTTAGCAACAGATAGAATTCGTCTCATATTTTGTAATACAACTTCATCCGATATGTCTAATCCCATGGATGTTAATTTCAATGATAGCTGTGATTGTAGGTGTTCTTTACCTATTGCTTCAATTGCTTTTATTGTGTTGTTAGCCATTTCATTTGCTTCTTGTTCATCTTGGATAAACTCACCTAGATAGTCGAGTGTTACATCAAGACCTTTTTTATTTAATTCTTCAATCACCTTTGTTGCCATTTCAATAGTATTTCCCGCAACAAATCTTGCTGCACCAAACCTTAAACCATACTTTTTTGCTAATTTTGTCATCATCTTATTTCTGGATAAAAACATGAAAGAGTTTCGAAGTAGTTTTTCCATATAAACCCCTCCTATAGCGTTTTCATGCCCAGCTGATATTTAGAAGGTCTTTGGAGGTTAACCCAAAGACTTTTTATAAAGCGTATTCATAAAATCTTCCTTACTAAAGACTGTATTCTTCCTACATTATCTATATGTCCTCGAAAAAAATCTGTTAAAACTGATGGTGTATAGATCCGTTATTTCGTGGAACGATAATGATGACAATATGTGAGGAGGGTTACAAAACTATGCAACAGCAACAACAACAAAACATGCAGCAACAAGCAATGATGCAGCAGCCACCAAGTATTGTAACAACAAAAGATCAGCTTTACTTAACTGATATGCTTTCTTGGAACCTTTTAGCGATGAAAAAGGCTCATTTTTTTGCGTCTCAATGTCAAAATCAAGGAATAAAAACTCAACTAGATCAAGTTGGTCAAATGCATCATCAGCATTATCAAAAAATATTAACTCACTTACAAAATCAGCAACAACAACCTTCAGCTGGATCACAACTTCAATAGGAGTGATAGACATGAATATAAATCAACAACAAAAAATAACCAACCCTGAAACACAAATACAAAAAGGACCACAAATGAATGATCGTGATTTTGTTAATGATCTTTTGTCTACAGAAAAATACATGACTGCTTCCTATTCATCTGCTTTAAATGAGGCAAGTCACCAAGCACTCTATCAAGATATATTAACCATCTTCAACGAAACACAGCAATCTCAACGAGACCTGTACAATCTCATGTTTAGAAATGGTTGGTACGCACTTGAAGCTGCTGACACACAGAAGCTTCAGCAATCACATCAGCAATTTTCAAACTATATCGGACAGCAATCACCTTATAGTAGTGGTATGTCTCAGTAAAATAAACAACTCAGCTTCAAAACAGGAAGCTGAGTTGTTTATTTTGGGTTTGTTTTTTCACGATGTTTTTCATTAAGAGCTTTAATTTCATTAATGATTGTTTTCATTTCATTTTTAGCATCAGGATATGTAACATTCCAATGCTTCGCTAAAGGTGGCATTGACTTTGCTATATGTATGTATAATGCCCACATTTTTACCTTCTCTGTCAATTCATCGGTTACTTCCCCGATTAGTAGTTCTGTATATTTTTCCAACAAACCATCAAACTGTTTAGTAAGTTCTTTATCCATTTAAATGTCCTCCTTAATGATTCATGGTCTTATACATTCAATTGGACATGTCGTACAACGATCATCATTTTTTGACGTTAAATAAAACAAACAGCAAGTTTTTCGCAGTCGGACGTCATTTTGTTTTGGACGATCATATTGAGATAGTGGGTTTCGCGCTTTTGTTCCAAACAGCTGTGGTGGTGCATCATGTATAACATAATAAAAATCCTCTTGTATCTTTACTAATTGTTCTTGAGAAAAACTATCATTTTGTAATAACGTTTCATACATCCAAAAAATATATACCGCAATATTTTCCCATAGGATTGCTTTAGCAACTTTAGCTTGCTTTGAAATAGAGGTAATTACTTTTGCGATATTTTCTAAAAAGAGTGTTTGCACAACAGTAGTTCTCCATTGAATTCTATCTATTCCTGGAGTCGTTACCTCCAAGTTATCAAAATAAAAGCTAGGCAACCATAACGGATCCGATTCATCTGTTTGGAGAGAAACATTTTGAATTGAGCTATCAATTCCTTTATCAAATGCACTCATTGCATACAACACTAATGCTGCTATAAAAGCATATCTTTTTACAAGCATTGAGCCAATTACATTATATTTATCCGTATTTAGTTTTCCATGAAGTTCTTTATTAAAAATCTCATTAAGTCGTTCCTCAAGAAGTATATCAATACCACTTATTGTTAGGCTTGGTGCAACCGCTTCTGTTTTTAAGCGATACTTCTTTAGAGCATTGATTTCGATTTCAGTAAGTCTAGCCATTAACAATGCCAACTTCTTTAACGATGCATCTGCCTCTTCCATGTGGAATACATAATGGTGTTCCAAATAACGGATCAACTGTCACTTCACAATTCATTTGAAAAACATTTTGGACTAAGCTACAATTTATTACTTCCTCAGGTTTGCCTTGAGCAAATATTTTTTGATCTTTAAGGGCTACAAGATTATGAGCATAGCGACAGGCTAAGTTCAAATCATGTAGTACCATAACAATTGTACGATTTTCTCGTTCATTTAATTCAAATAAAAGATCTAATATTTCAATTTGATGTGTCATATCAAGATATGTTGTTGGTTCATCAAGCAAGATAATATCTGTTTTTTGTGCTAGAGTCATGGCGATCCATGCACGTTGCCTTTGACCACCTGATAGTGAGTCAACAGGTCTTTCAGCAAAATCCTGCATACCTGTTGCTTCAAGTGCACTAGTAACAGCAGCCTCATCTTCTATTGTCCATTGTTTTAACCAGCTTTGATAAGGATATCTCCCCTGCTTAACAAGCTGAAGAACCGTCAAGCCTTCAGGTGCAACAGGACCTTGTGGTAAAATCGCAAGCTGTTTTGCCACTTCTTTTGTAGGTAATTTAGCAATTGCATTTCCTTCAAGTAAAACAGAGCCTTCTTTTGGCTTTAGCAGTCTTGCAATTGAGCGAAGCAATGTTGATTTTCCACAGCCATTACTTCCTATAAAAACGGTAATTTCACCTTTTGGAATTTTCACATCTAACTCATTAATAATAATTGTATCTCCATAAGAAAGTGTGAGCGCATTTGTTTCAATTGAATGCATACTAAATCGCTCCTTTTCAATAGTAAGAAAATATTAGTTTTTAATTAGGAATTCCTCGTTTTAAATAATAGATATATAAAATATGGTGCCCCGATTGCTGCGGTAAAAACACCGGCAGGAACTTCTAACGGAGAAAACAATGTTCTGCCAATTAAATCTGCTACCATTACTAGAAGTGCTCCTATTAATGCTGAAACAGGTAGCAAAGAGCCGAAAGAAGATCCAACTAACCTTCTTGCAATATGTGGAGCCATTAATCCAACAAAACCAATTGCACCTGCGAATGCTACAGCACATCCTGTTAGAGCTGTACTTAAAATTAACAAGAAAAGCTTATTTTTTTGAACTGCACTTCCAACACCAGTTGCAAGTTCATCCCCGAGCTCTTGGATGTTAACATTTCTGACTGAGATCATACTGATAATCAATAATATAAGCACAACTGGCAGCAGAATTCGTACCTGTTCCCAGTTTGCTGCATATACTGTTCCAGTTATCCAAACATTCGCTTGTGCAGCTTGGTAAATCGGTCCTTTAATCATAAATAAGGTTGTTAATGATTGAGTAAGCATTGATAAACCTATACCTATTAAAACAAGCCTTATAGAAGATGAGCCATTTTTCCACGAAAGAAGATAAACTAGTAATCCTAAAATTGTAGCACCTAAAAATGCTGCGACAGGGATCCATTCTATACTCACTGTTAAGGCATTGTTCTTATTACTAAACAGCATAAAGAAAACGACAACAGCTACCGAACCTCCACCTGTAATACCAATAATATCAGGCGATGCTAACGGGTTTCGAATCAGCCCTTGGAGGATCGAACCTGCCACCGCTAAACAGATCCCAACTAACAAAGCAATAATGATCCTTGGTAATCGAAATGAGAAAATAAATAAATTCTCCATTTCAGTGCCAAAGCCAAATAATGTTTTCATTACATTCAATGGACTGATAATGACTTCACCAATTCCAGTACTAAAGATAAATATTACAACAACGATTGTACTTAATATTGCTGATGTCATGACTGTCTTTTTATCTATTAAAAATGAAAATTTATCTGAGGCAATACGCAGTTTGAAGTATTTTTTCATTTTTGTCCGAACCCCCTACGTGCAATATATACAAAAAAGGGAGTTCCAATTAAGGCTGTCATTACTCCTACTGGCACCTCTTCAGGCATGATGATAAATCTTGCTAATATATCAGCAAATACTAAAAGAGCCCCACCAAGCACCGCACAATAAGGAATAACCCAACGATAATCATTCCCTACTAAAAACCTTGCAAAATGCGGTATAACAATCCCAATAAATGCAATTGGACCAGCTACTGCAACAGAGCCTCCACCAAGCACAATGACGATAAAAGCAGCAGTAAGTTTAACAAACCCAGTTCGTTGACCTAATCCTTTTGCCACATCTTCTCCCATTGTTAACACATTTATTTTCTGCGACAAGATCATACTTAAGATAATTGCAGGTGCTACATAAGGTAAAACTGTAAGCAAACTTTCCATTTTCCGTCCTTGAACTGAACCAGCTAACCAAAAAAGGACTTGATCTAAAGCTGATTCATTCACAACAAGCAACCCTTGTGTTAAAGAGGAAAATAAAGCTGCCATTGCAGCTCCTGCTAATGTCAACTTCATAGGAGTTAATCCTTCTCTTCCAAATGAGCCGATGAAATAGACGACAAACGCGGTGATTGCCGCTCCAGTAAATGCAATCCAAGTATAAGCCTGCAAAGAATCCACATAAAATAAGGAAACAGCTACTACTATAAAGAAACCTGCTCCTGCATTAATTCCAAATACACTTGGTGAGGCTAACGGATTTTTTGTTAATGCTTGCATGATTGCACCAGCAATAGCTAAACTTGCACCAACGACGGCTCCTATTAGAGCCCTCGGCAACCTAACATTATGAATAATAATATGTTCATTAGAACCGTCAAAGTTAGTAAATGCATCATACGCTATTTTTAAGTTTGTATTTGCATAACCAAATATAAGACTTCCACACATTAATAATAGAAGTATTGCAAACCCTAGTAATAGGACGGTTATTTTTAAGTTAGTTGATTTAGATAACATAATGTAATGTACTCCCTATACCTTCTTTATCTACTTTTATTTTAACAAAAATAAATGAATTTGAAAATCATTTTCAATTAAATGTTGACATTTTAGTTGATAACTTTTATCATTCTCTTAGTAAATGAAAATGATTATCAAAACAATTAGGAGGTTTACAATGGAAACTACATACAAAAAATCATTGCTATCATTATTCTTACTTAGCTTAACGATGTTACTATTAGCAGCTTGTGGGAATAACACAGAAGAAAATGCTGAAACAGAAGGTACTGCAGGCAGTAACGATGCTCCAGCAGAAGAAACATATACAGTAGAACACGCAATGGGAAATACTGAAATTACTGGAACACCAAAAAAAGTAGTTATCTTAACAAATGAAGGTACAGAAGCACTTCTTTCAATGGGTGTTACACCAGTTGGGGCTGTTCAATCATGGTTAGGTGAGCCATGGTATGATCATATTACAAGCGATATGAAAGACGTAGAAGTTGTTGGAACTGAAAGTGAAGTAAATATAGAAGCGATCGCAGCTCTTAAACCAGATCTTATTATCGGTAACAAAATGCGTCAGGAAAAAATTTATGACAAATTAAGCGCGATTGCCCCTACTGTTTTTTCAGAAACATTAAGAGGTGACTGGCAAGAAAACTTCAAATTATATGCAAAAGCATTAAATCATGAAGAAGAAGGTCAAAAGGTTATTGATGATTTCGAAGCTCGTATTACCGAGATGAAAGAAACAGCTGGTGAAAAATTAAACCAGGAAGTATCTGTTGTTCGCTTTATGGCAGGTTTAACAAGAGTCTATTATACTGATACATTTTCTGGCGTTATTTTTGACAAGCTTGGAATAAAACATTCTAGTTCTGTTCAGGAATTATTTGCTGATAATCCTGATGACTTGTTTGTTCGTGAAGTGGGGAAAGAAGTCATTCCACAAATGGATGCTGATATTCTATTCTACTTTACTTATGCACCACCTGGTGATACTGAAGCTACTAAAACAGAAGAAGAATGGACAAATGATCCACTTTGGAAAAACTTAGATGTAGTAAAGGCTGGAAAGGCTTATAAAGTAGATGACGCGATTTGGAACACTGCAGGTGGCGTAATTGCTGCAAATAAGCTGCTTGATGATCTTGAAAAAAAATTAACTGAATAAAGTTGTTGTTATGCGGCTGACATTTGTCAGTCGTTTTTTTTTTTACATTTCCCTCTAATTAAATTTACCGCCGAATCGTTTTTTCTTATTAAAATGGGGAAAATAATCTAAAAAGGACAGGAGATGAGAATTTTGCTTCAAGCTGCACTTTGGGGAGCATTTGCGGGGTCTTCCATTTTAATCGGAGCTCTACTGGGAATTTTTAAAGATCTTCCCAAAAGGATAACTGGACTTATTATGTCTTTTGGGACTGGTGTTTTAATTGGTGCGGCTTCGTTTGAGCTACTTACCGAATCGGTTAATGAAGGTGGCCTACTAGCTACGGCAATTGGTTTTCTTTCTGGGGCATGCATCTTCACATTCTCTGAACTTTTGATTACAAAGAGAGGCGGACATGAAAGGAAACGTGCAAATAAGACAAATAATAATCACTCTGGTCTTTCTATTTTTATCGGTACTATTATAGATGCGGTTCCAGAGTCGGTGATTATTGGAGTTAGTTTACTTGAACAAGGGACTGTAAGTTATTTAATGGTGATTGCCGTTTTTATAAGTAACTTTCCAGAAGGGTTATCTAGCACAGTCGGGCTAAAAAAGGATGGATATAGTAAGAAAACACTTTTATTGATGTGGATGGTTGTCGTAATACTTGCCTCATTAAGCTCTTTACTCGGTTATTCACTTCTTCGGGACGCTTCAACAACTATTCTCTCGTTTATATCTGCTTTTGCAGCTGGAGGAATTATGGCAATGGTAGCTTCAACAATGATGCCAGAAGCATTTGAAGAGGGCGGAGCTATAGTTGGCTTGATTTCTTCACTTGGATTGTTATGTTCATTATTTTTATCACACATATAAGGGCATCTAATCGGATGCCCCATTTATTACCGGTATCAACCAGTCAAAATATCTTCTTGAGGATAGCGAATTTTCTCTTTTGAAGGTTTTGCTAAAGAGAACATTAACGTTAAAGGCCCGAGCTTTCCTACAAACATAATGAAAATAATAATTTGCTTTCCTATAGGTGTCAGTTCTGCTGTTACTCCAGTTGAAAGACCAACAGTTCCAAAGGCTGAGACAACTTCAAACATTAAATCAATAAACGGTGCCTTTTCAGTTAAATTTATCATGACAGTCGCAATAATAACAAACACAATACTAACCATGGTAATGGAAAGTGCTTTTAAAATATAACCAGAATTAATCGTCCTCCTTGAAATAACAATCTCACTTTTCCCTCTTAAAAATGAAATGGTTGCTAAACCAATCACTAGAGCAGTTGTTAGTTTTATTCCTCCACCTGTTGATCCACTACCTGCACCAATAAACATTAAAATAATTATAATAAATATCGTTGTTTCATCTAAACTTCCGATATCAATTGTATTAAAACCCGCAGTTCGTGGTGATACAGCTTGAAAATAGGCAGCCCAAAGTTTCTTACCTATTGAAAGTTCTCCTAGTGTATTGGGATTACTATACTCTACACAGAATATGAAAAGCATCGCAATTACATTAATAACTAATGTTCCTACCAGCATCAATTTTGTGTGCAGTGAAAATTTTTTAAAAGATCGTTTATGCCAAATATCTACTAAGACAGTAAAGCCGATTCCCCCAATTATAAAAAGCGTTGAAATGACAATATTAATTAACGGGTCTCCTACATACTGCATGAGATTATCTGGCCATAAAGCAAATCCTGCGTTGTTAAAAGCAGATATTGAGTGAAAGAAGCTATAAAATAAGCCTTTCGAAAAACCAAATTGTGGGATCCACCGAAATGCAAGGAAAACCATCGCCATCATCTCAATTGTAAAAGAAAAGATAAATAAATATTTAACGAGCTTTATTACCCCGCCTACAGATGTTTGATTTAAAGCATGCTGCATTAATAATCTTTCCTTTATTCCGATTTTTTTCCCTAGCATAATAAAAATTAAAACAGCAAAAGACATAATCCCTAATCCACCAATTTGGATTAGCAACGCTATGATAAATTGACCGAGAGTAGTGAAGGTTGAACCTGGATCTACAGTAGCAAGGCCAGTAACCGTCATTGCCGAAGTCGCAATAAACAAAGCATCTACCCACTTAATTGAATGATGTGTAGAGAAAGGCAATTTCAGCAAAATTGTTCCAACTATGATCGAGACAACAAACACCAGCACTAAAAGTTGCGATGGATTAAGCTTAATGACCTTTTTCATATTCACCATTTACATTCCATCTTCTTCAAAGTGAATGATTTCTTTGTTTTTCCCAATAATTAACAAGACATCTCCTAAGCCAATTTTTTCATCTGCACTCGGAGACACACAGATTTCTTCTCCACGCTGAATGCCGACAATATTACAGCCAAACTTTGAGCGTATATCTAAATCTGAAAGTGTTTTGTTAAATAATTTCTTTGTTGCGACAACCTCAACCATGCTATATTCTCTTGAAAGCTCAATGTAATCAATCATTTTTTCAGAAATAATGTGGTGCGCAATTCTCTTTGCCATATCTCGTTCAGGGTGAATAACACGGTTAACTCCAATCTTATCTAACACCTTTTGGTGATAATCATTTTGAGCCTTTACCCATACTTGAGGGATTCCTAATTCTTTGAGTAATAAAGATGTTAAGATACTTGCTTCAATATCATCACCAAATGATACAAAAGCATGGTCTACATTTCTTACTCCTAGCTGCTTTAAGGCATTTTCATCAATAGCATTAGCTTTAACAGCATGTGTCGCATATTGTGTATACTGCTGAATCTTTTCTTCACTTTTATCGATGGCAAGTACTTCAATCCCAAGCTCATGAAACTCTTTCACCAAGCTACCTCCAAAACGACCTAAACCAAATACAGCGAACTGCTTTTTCACACAGAATTCCTTCTTTCACTTTCATTTTAAAATAGTTGTTTTCAAAAAAAAGACACAGAGGCATAATGAACCCCTGTGACCGTTATCACACGTTCATTCCCTCTCTAACGCTTACGAAGTTAGCTGTCGGATTCGGGCAAAAGAGTAGCCCTACAAACGAATCATTTCGTTTGATTCACCCCTAGTCGAAGATCGACTCAATCATTGGGTCCTCCGCTCCTATAATTAGGATTAAGCGATTTTGAATGGTATATTCTTGTTTTTTAAATTTTCAACCCTTACTTAATAGTATGATCTTAAATATTTCATGAATGTATATTACTCCTCTAGTGTTTTACAGTAAAGGATCGAATTTAACTTAAAAATCTCAAATAAACCTAAAAACAACCGATTAAGCGTTTACACAAATAGTTTGCTTATCCGCTCTTTATTTTTCAAAAGTGCTATTTGTTCTAAATTAAACAAGCTTGAATTTCCCATTGAATGGAGTACATAATATAAAAAATGTTAACCAGATCGATTCTGGCTAACATTTTTTAGTCAATATTATAGATTAGCTTCTTTCGTATTCATATGCTTCTTCTCTGTTTCAGATACATATAATGCACAAGCTGCATCACCTGTAATATTAATTGCTGTACGAGCCATATCTAATAAACGGTCAATTCCTAAAATTAAGCCAATACCTGCAACCGGTAAGCCAACAGAATTTAAAACCATTGCAAGTAAGATTAAGCCAACTCCTGGTACTCCAGCAGTTCCGATACTTGCCAATACAGCTGTTAATACAACTGTAACAAGTTCCATAGGAGTTAAAGACACACCATAAACTTGAGCAATAAAAATCGTTGCTACACCTTGCATAATCGCTGTTCCGTCCATATTAATCGTTGCACCTAAAGGTTGAACAAAGCTACTAATTGACTCAGGTACTTTTAACTCTTTCTGTGCTGTTTCCATTGAAACAGGTAATGTTGCATTACTACTTGACGTACTAAAAGCAACACTCATTGCTGGTGAAAACTTTTTGAAAAACGTTATTGGATTGTATTTAGCTAGGAAGAAAACAGCTGAACCGTATGTTACGACCGCATGAATAACAAGCGCTAAAACAACAACCATCATGTATAATCCCATTGCTTTAATAGCTGAGTATCCTTGACTACCTACTGCGGTAGCGATTAATCCAAATGTACCGTAAGGAGCAAACTTCATCACTAAATTCACTAAGTACATCATTAAGTCATTTCCTTGCTCAACTACAGTAAGTAATGTGCTTGCCTTTTTCCCAAGCATCGTAATACCAAATCCAACAAAGATAGAAAATGCAATAATTTGGAGCATATTCCCTTCAGCAAAGGCTTTAATCGGATTTGTTGGGATAATATTAAGCAAGGTTTCAGCAGTAGATGGTGCCTCTCCAGCTTCAAATTCTGCCCCCGCTGTATCAAAGGTTCCAATATTACCTGGTTGAATAATACTTGAAAGTAGTAGACCAATAACGATCGCAATAGCAGTTGTCACTAAAAAGAAAGTAATCGTTTTAAAACCAATCCTGCCAAGCTTTTTAGGATCACCTAAGCCCGCAACCCCAAGTGTAATTGAAAAAAAGACAATTGGTACAACAAGCATATTAATTAAATTTAAAAATATTTTACCTAAAGGTGTAAATAAAAATGTATTAAGTATTTTAAATAAATCAGGTGAAACAATGTTTAAAATTAATCCAACAATTGCCCCTACTATCAAACCAATAATAATTTTAGTTGCCAGCTTCAAGCTAACCACCCCTGTTCTATAATTTATAATCTTTTCCCTTTTTCCTTTAAGGTGAAAACCTTTTTTGAAAAGATTATTTATTTGTTAACTGAATGAACTCTTCTACATCACTTACAGCCATCTTAACTGCTTGTTCCCAGAAATCTCTTTTTGTTAAATCTACTGACAAATGCTTGGCTGCTAATTCTTCAACAGACATAGAACCTGTGTCCTTCAGTAAAGCAATATATTGCTTTTCAAACACTTCACCTTCCTCAAGCGCTTTTGCATAAATTCCAAGTGAAAATAAATAACCGAAAGTATATGGAAAATTATAAAATGGTACATCTGTAATAAAGAAATGAAGCTTAGACGCCCAAAAATGTGGGTGGTATTCTTCAAGTGAATCACAATATGCCTCCTTCTGAGCTTCAACCATCAACTCCGATAATCTTTCACTTGATACGTAGCCTTGCTTCCGTTCTTCATAAAATCTAGTTTCAAATAGAAAGCGAGCATGGATATTCATTAAGAGGGCTACACTTCGTTGTAATTTATCTTCAAGCAAGGCAAGTCTTTCTGTTTTATCGTTTGCTTGATTCACAGCTGCATCTGCGACAATCATTTCAGCAAATGTTGAAGCAGTCTCTGCTACATTCATCGCATAATCACAATTTAATGGATGAACATCACTCATTGCATATGAGTGAAAAGCATGACCTAATTCATGAGCAAGTGTTGATACATTTGATGGTGTACCTGAAAACGTCATAAAGATTCTTGATTCATTGCTCTCAGGAAAACCTGTACAAAATCCACCAGGTGCTTTACCAGGACGATCCTCTGCTTCTATCCATTGCTTTTCAAAAGCGTTTTTTGTAAATTCAGTTAACATAGGTCCAAATTGGCGGAATTGATTTAAAATGAACTGAGATCCTTCTTGATATGTTACTTTCGAATTTGTTGACTCAACAACTGGCGCTTCTATATCATACCAATTTAGTTTGTCTACCCCTACTATCTCAGCTTTTCTCTTTATATATTCCACAAGCGGCTGTTTATTTTCAGAAATTACTTGCCACATCGTTTCAAGGGTTTCATTTTTCATTCGATTTATAGCAAGCGGTTCTTTTAATGGATCATCCCACCCACGTTCTTTATAAACAGTTAATCGGAACCCGGCTATTCGATTTAGTGTCTCAGCAAACACATCTGCATGTGTTCCCCAGGCTGTTTCCCATCCTTCAAATAGTTCTCTACGTTTTATAGGGTTTTTATCTGAAAATTTATTTGAAGCTTGTCCAACAGACAAAGTCTTCGTTTCACCATTCTCGTTAAAGGGAATTTGTATTTTTGCAACAAATAGATCATATAGCTGCTCCCAAGCATAATAACCGTCAACAGATAACCCTTGAATTAACTGCTCCTTTTCAACCGTAAGTCTCTCTTTTGATTGATTTCGCATTTCATTCAAAACATATGTAAGCTCGATTAACCGCGAGTCTTTGTGTAGCACATCCCAAGCATCTTGTTCTATATCTCCAAGTAATTGTTCAAACGTCAGCATACTTTTTGAAAGCGCTGTACTTATTGTTGTTAGCTTTGAACGCAAAAGATTAGCATGTGCATCTGCCGTGTTTTGAGCCTGCAGGCAGCCCACAAAGGAACTAGCTTGTTCTAATTTCATTTTTATGTATGAAATCTTTTCTAATGTCACTAAGAGTATGTTTATGGATGTTGATGAAAAGCTCTTTGGCCAGCCTGAAATTGTTTGGTCTAACTCATTAACAAGGCTTTCAATTTCCTTTATGTACTGTTTAAATTCATTAGATTGACTACCATCTTTAAATAGAGATTCTAAATCCCAAGTATTCATGTAAATAGGTGTCTTCATAAATAACGCCCCCTTTAAAAGTATTATACTCACATAATATGTTATTTGTCGCTGGCATTGAAACGGTAAAGCAAAAAAATCGCTAATACCATTATTACGCATTTTTCTCCATAAAAAAAGAGGCATTGACAAATTGCCCTGCCTCTCATCCTTATATCCTAAAACCTTTATAGTTATTTTTTAACGGATGAATCCTCATCATCGTCCATAAGTCCCTTAGTTGCTCTTTTAAATTCTCTTAATGTTTTTCCTGCAGCCTTACCTAACTCAGGTAATTTCTTTGGACCAAATAATAATAAAGCGACAAATACAATAAGCATAATTTCACCGAAACCTAAGTTCATCAAATAACACTTCTTTCTTAAGAGAATGGTAGAAATCTTACTAAATTATATATGAGTGAACAAAAATTTGCAAAATGATTCGTAATTATCTCGTGCTTTAAAAACCATAATTATATTCTTCTTACATGTATGAAAAATATCCCTGAAATAAAGAAAGTGATCACAAGTGCAAGTGGCACGATGAATCGCAAATGGGTTTCAGCTTTCATTTCATCTCCAGCTATGGGGGAAGCCACCACTTTACTTTTCATTTGTTCATCATTTTCTTTACTTTTTAATTTTACAAGGTTTTGTCTTTGCAACGCTCTCCCGTCCTCCCCTTCTATAACTAGCTCTCCAGAGGGACTAATTTCCGTTTCAACAGACTCACCTATTTTTTTTGTAAAAGCAATATCTTGATTTGTTACAAAAATATTTCCCTGATTATCTTTAAACTGTTCATTCGTTATGATTTTATCAGTTTCGAAATGTTGAAACCCATAATCAAGTAGTGCTGAAGTGTCAGCATAGGTTTGGTCATCAGATTTAGACTTTAAAGTAACAGCAATTAGGCTCAAATTTTCTCGTTCTGCAGTTGTTACAAGTGTAAAACCAGACTCAGTAACAAAGCCATTCTTACCACCTGTTATTCCTTCATAAGATTCGTCGCGTACCATAACATGGTGATTAACAAGGGTTGTATCCCAGGTTTCACCATCCCATGGAAGCTCTTTAGTTTTAAAGATGTCACGAAATATTTCATTATCTATTGCGTATTGAGTAATCTTAGCCATATCTTCGGCAGTTGTTAAATGCTCTGGATCATAAAGTCCATGTGGATTTGTAAAATACGTATTCTCTACACCGATTTGTTCTTGTAAATATTGATTGAAGTCGATAATAAATTCATCTACTGATCCACTTAAATGTTCTGCGATTGCCACCCCTGCGTCATTACCTGAATTGATAAGAAGACCTTGGACTAGCTTCAGTAGGGGTACCTGCTCTCCTACCTCTAAATAAACCACTGTACCATCTACATTTCTTGCATTTTCACTTACAGTAACAAGATCATCTAAGTTGCCATTTTCAATTGCATATATAGCTGTTGCAATCTTCGTAATGCTCGCTGGGGATAGCTTTACTTTGCTGTTTTTCTCGTATATCACTTGACCTGATTGGGCATCTATTAAAATAGCGGCTTCACTATTTAACTGTAATTCAACGTTTTCATTGCTTGCACTTATCATATTTGGAAATAAGAAGAAGCAAAGAGTGATTAAAAAAATCGAACTATATATGTTTTTTTTCATGATGCTTACTCCTCTTTAAAATCATTTTCTGATTAATGTGTGTGAACTGGTTATAAACCTACCATCTAATAGAATAACAAGGCAAACACCAAAAAATCAATGTCAGGAAATAGCAGCGATAGGTAATAATATCTAATTTCTGATTATCTATGATTATCCATTGACTCTTTTATTACGGACAATTATACTAGGAAACTGACGAACGTCAGGAAGGGATGATGATGATGTCTTCTAACGAAATTAAAAAATCTGCATTGAATCATTTTGCAAGTAGTGGATATGATGGAACGTCTTTATCTGTTATAGCAAGTGATGTTGGAATTAAAAAGCAATCGATATACGCACATTTTGCGAATAAGGATGAATTGTTTCTAAAGATAATGGAGGAGGTACTAATTCAAGAGACAAGTTATATCAAGAGCTTTTTCTCAAAGAATAACACTCTCGCTTTAGAAAAGAAGCTTTTTCAATTTTTACAACAATATAGCAAGCGTTATGAATCACAAGCAGAAACTAGGTTTTTACTAAGAATGGGCTTTCTTCCACCAACTCATCTCCATCAGCAAGTAATCGATAGTCTCTATAACTATTATGATGAATTGGAAGAAATTTTAATCGAGATATTTACTAATCATAAGGACTCCATTATCACACCGGTAAGTGAAGCAGTTATCGCATATATTGGGCTATGTGATTCTGTATTAGTTGAGCTACTATATAGTGGAAACGATCGTTTTCAACGCAGACTAAATGCTTGTTGGAAAGTTTATTGGCAAGGTATTCGTTCTAAGGAGGAATAACAACATGAATAAGAAGTGGTTGCTTATTTTTGTAGCGGCTTTTTTCGAAGTAAGCTGGGTTACTGGTTTAAAACATGCTGAAGATCCACTAGCCTGGATTGGAACTATTTTTGCAATTATTATTAGTTTTTATTTATTAATTAGCGCGACAAATTCATTACCAATTAGTACTGTTTATGCAGTATTTACTGGATTAGGTGCAGTTGGAACTGTTCTCGTGGAAATTCTCTTTTTCAGTACATCTTTTAGTTGGGTGAAAATTGGTTTATGTGCTGTCCTCATTTCAGGAGTAATCGGTCTTAAAGTAGTAACACCTGAACGTGATGCAGCGAAAGGGGAGGTGTGAGAAGATGAATTGGGTCGTTCTCATTTTAGCTGGATTTTGTGAAGTTGCTGGTGTTGCAGCTATATCCAAATTTAATAAGAAAAAATCGGTCATTCATGTTCTTCATATGATAGCTGGATTTGCAATGAGCTTTTTCTTTCTCTCATTTGCAATGAAAACTATTTCTATGGGGACGGCCTATGCTGTTTGGACAGGAATTGGTACAGTAGGCAGTGCTTTAATTGGAATCATATTTTTAGGAGAATCAGCAGGTTGGAAACGGTTAGTGTTTATTTCCATGATTATTTCCGCTACAATTGGTCTTAAATTTATCCCGTATTAACAATGGTTAGTGAGTCAGTTCGTTTTATTGCCCGCTTAGTAAGGAGAGATTTTTTGTGTTAATGATGTTAAAATACTCAAGCTTAGTTCTACTTGGAGCTTGTAGCTACGGAATTCTTTCCGTTATCGTTAAACTAGCTTATAAACAAGGATTTACGGTTTCAAAGGTTATTGGTAGTCAATATTTATTTGGTTTTTTATTGATGTTAGTACCCTTCCTTTTCTTAAAAAAATCGTTTACTAGAAAAGACGTACTTTCTTTAATAGTTGCTGGTATTACGACTAGCTTAACAGGCCTGTTTTATGGAAAGTCTCTTGAAACACTTTCAGCATCCATTGCAGTAGTGCTATTATTTCAATTTACATGGATCGGGATTATCATTGAAGCACTAGCAAATCGTAAAGCACCTAGTAAGGAAAAGATTTGTGCAATGATCATTTTATTTATCGGTACAATCCTTGCAGGTGGCGGCTTGACTAATAGCTTACTAGATTTATCTCCAATAGGCGTCATTTACGGACTGCTATCAGCCGTTTCATTTGCATTTTTTATTTTTGTCAGTGGAAGAGTTGCCATTCATTTACCAGCTCTAACCAGAAGTTTTTTTATGTCTACTGGAGCTTTACTATTTTTATTAATTATTCTTTCACCCGATTTCATTATAAATGGTTCTTTAGGTGATGGGTTATGGAAATATGGTAGTCTTTTGGGTTTCTTTGGGGTCCTTTTACCTGTTTTACTTTTTTCAATTGGTGCACCCAAAATTGGTACAGGTCTCGCGACAATTATTGGCGCAGCTGAACTACCTACAGCCGTTATTGCATCCGTCATTATCCTTAATGAACATGTCTCATTTACCCAGATAATAGGTGTTTTAATAATTTTAATTGGTATTGCTGCACCTCACCTTTTACAACTTAAAAAACAAGGGACAGTCCCCCATAGAGCGTAGAGCTATTTTATTTTACTCTACACTTTGTTGTAGGGACTGTCCCCCTATTGAGCGTTGGGCTTTAATTTTAGTCTACACTTTGTTGTAGGGGACTGTCCCCTATTGAGCGTTGAGCTTTATATTTTAGTCTACACTTTGTTGTAGGGGACTGTCCCCTATAGTGCGTCGAGCTTTATATTTCAGTCTACACTTTGTAACAAGGGACTGTCCCCATTTAGAGCGTAGACCTTTAGATTTTAGTCTACACTTTGCAGCAAGGGACTGTCCCCATTTAGAGCGTAGAGCTTTTTTAATTTAGTCTACACTTTGTAACAAGGGACTGTCCCCTATAGAGCGTAGAGACTATATTTTTTTTAGTCTACACTTTGTAGGGGACTGTCCCTTTAATGCTTATGCTTTTTTACCTTTTTTATTTTTGCTCGAGATATCGATCCATACTGCTAGTATCAAAATGCTTCCTTTTACTATATATTGCCAAAATGATTCCATTCCCATTAATGACATACCGTTATCTAATGAAGTCATAACGAGTGCTCCAATAATGGCACCAAATATGGTTCCAACCCCACCCATTAATGAAGTTCCACCAATTACACAAGCTGCAATTGCGTCTAATTCGTACATTTCACCAGCAGAAATAGTTGCAGAAGTTAATCGCGCTGTTAATACAATCGCCGCAATTGCTGATAATAATCCTGTAAACATAAATAACATCATCGTTTTATTTTTTATATTAATACCTGACAGTTTGGCTGCATCTGCATTTCCACCAATGGCATATACATGTCGACCAAAAGTTGTTTTGTTGGCAATGTAAGAAAATATCAATGCTAAAATTAAAACAAAGATAATTGGAAACGGCATGCCTTTATAGCTGTTCATTGTTAAAACAAACGCATATGTAGCGCCACCTAGGATAACTAATTTTGTGACATCTAATCCTAAAGGAGCTACCTCAAATCCATATTTTCTCCGTGAGTTTCTTTTCTTAAAGATCGATAACGCAAGGAATACTAAAACAATTGTTGCTAGGATGATTCCAAATCCCCTAGAGAAGTATGCGTTTCCAAGTGCAACAAATATTGGATCAGAAACTGAAATGGTAGTCGAATTGGTAACTCCTAATAAAATTCCTCTAAAGACCATCATACCACCAAGTGTAACGATAAACGCTGGAATCGCACGATACGCAACCAGCCATCCTTGAAGGAGTCCAAGCAAAGCACCTGCAACAAGTGTACCTATTAATACAACACCTGTCGGCAGTCCCATCCAGTTACTTAAAATAGCTGCAATTCCACCAGTTAATCCAACAATTGACCCTACAGATAAGTCAATATGTCCCGCTACGATAACGAGAACCATCCCAATCGCTAAAATAGCTGTTACAGACATTTGGGTAAATAAATTAGAAAGATTTCTTGCTGTGAAAAATGTTTCATTTAAAACCCCAAAAAATAACCAAATAAGAACAACTGCTCCAATCATCGTATATGCACGAACATCCATCTTTCCAAATAGAGCTTTTAATGAGCTATCTTTTTTCGTCACAACTACCTCTGTTTGTATTTTAGCAGACATGTTATTTACCTCCTGTCGCAGCGACCATAATGTTTTCTTGAGTTGCCTCTTGATGAGTAAATTCTTTCGCAAAGTATCCTTCATGCATAACCAATATCCGATCACTCATTCCTAGTACCTCTGGTAATTCTGAAGAAATCATTATAATTGCAACACCATTTTCAACTAGTTGATTCATAAGATTATAGATTTCATATTTTGCACCGACATCAATTCCACGGGTAGGCTCATCAAGAATTAATACTTTTGGATTTGACATGAGCCATTTTGCAAGTACTACCTTTTGCTGATTACCTCCTGAAAGTGTTCCAACCTTTGTTTCTAAAGATGCTGTTTTCGTCCTAAGTTCTTTAACATATTTTTCACTTGCTTTAATTTCTTCATTTTCATTAATCGTTCCAAAACGACTAACTTTATTTAAATTAGGTAGTGTCGTGTTTTCCTTAATATCCATATCAAGCACTAAACCTAAACGCTTTCGGTCCTCAGTTACTAATGCAAGTCCCTCTTTAATAGCTTGCTTAATTGATTTAATTTGTTTGGATTTTCCCTCTATTAAAACATTTCCTTCACTTCTACCTTCATAAGCACCAAATAAACTCATCACAAGTTCAGAGCGACCTGCACCCATTAATCCAGCAATTCCTAGTATTTCTCCTCTTCGCAGTGAAAAACTTACATCATCAATCACTTTTTGGTCTGGTTTTTCCTTGTTCCACACTGAATAATTTTTCACTTCTAAAACAATTTCTTTTGGTTTATGCTCTACTCTTGGATAACGTTCTGTTAATTCACGTCCAACCATTAATGCAATAACATCATCTTCAATCACTTCGTTTTTATCTAATGTCTTGATTGTTTGCCCGTCTCTTAACACTGTAATACTATCTGATAAATGGAAAACCTCTGGCATTTTGTGCGAGATATAAATACAAGAAACACCTTTGCTTCTAAGTTCATCCAAGATCCCCATTAATATCTCTACTTCACTCTCTGTTAACGCTGCAGTCGGTTCATCTAAAATTAATATTTTCGTATTTTTTGATAATGCCTTTGCAATTTCAACCAACTGCTGTTGACCTATTCCAAGTGTATGTGTAATTGTTTCGGGGTTTATATCCAACCCAACCATTTTTAGCCATTTTGAAGCTTCATAGTAAAGAGAATCCCATTGAATCGTTCCCCATTTTCTCGGCTCACGACCAAGAAAAATATTTTCTCCAACTGTCATATCCTTTACTAATGCTAATTCCTGGTGAATAATGGTTATTCCCGTATCCTCAGCATCTCTAATCCTACGAAAATCTGCTTTTTTTCCATCAACAACGATATTCCCTGTATATGTTCCAGTAGGATAAAGTCCGCTCAATACCTTCATTAGAGTTGATTTACCAGCACCATTTTCTCCACAAAGTGCGTGTATTTCGCCTTTTTTTACTTTAAAACTAACATTATCTAATGCTTTTACACCGGGAAATTCTTTCGTAATATGATCCATTTCTAAGATATAACCCATCATAGAACACTCCCACTCTAAAAATAGAGGGTGTCTCATAAAGGTCTGATACCTCCAACATACTTATATATAGTAGTTTATTACTTTTAATGAACTATATATTGTTTGGACTGACCCTTTAGTTTTGAGGCACCCTCATTTTTCATTTAATTATTTCTCTTTTGGCCACTGATCCTCAGGCACATTTTTGTAAATTTCCTCTAGTTTTTGGAAACCATCTTTCACTACAGTATCTACGATGTTATCTTTTGTTACTGCAATTGGATCAAGTAATATAGAAGGAACATCAAATTGTCCATTATTTACTGTTGTATCTTGTTTAATTTCTTCTCCCTTTCCAACTTTCACAGCCATCTCAGCAGCTTGTGTTGCAATTAAGTGAATTGGTTTGTAAACTGTCATCGTTTGTGTACCTTCTACAATTCGTTGTAATGCAGCGATATCAGCATCTTGACCAGAAACAGGTATCTTTCCTGCAAGACCTTGTGCATTCAGTGCTTGCACGACTCCACCAGCAGTACCATCATTTGCTGCAACTACAGCTTGGACATTGTTATCATTAGCTGTTAAAGCATTTTCCATATTCTTCAATGCTTCTTCAGGCTTCCAGTCTTTAGAGAATTGATCATAGACTAGTTTTATATCACCTTTATCAATCAGTGGTTGAAGAACACTCATCGCACCTTCTTTGAACATATGTGCATTGTTATCTGTATCTGCTCCACCGATATATGCAAAATTACCCGAAGATACTTGGTCTACAATTGCTTGTGCTTGCATTTCTCCTACACGTACATTATCAAATGATAAATAGTAATCTACTTCTGAATTTTTAATTAAACGGTCATATGAAATGACTTTAATCCCTTCATCATGCGCCTTTTTAACAATTGCTGCCGAAGCTTCAGCGTTATGTGGAATAACAACTAATACATCCACACCTTCTGAGATTAATTGCTCAGCTTGACTTAATTGAAGTGCATCATCTCCGTTTGCTGATAATGTTTTCACCTCTGCTCCAAGTTCTTCTACTTTTGCTTCGAAAAGGTCTCTATCCTTTTGCCAACGCTCTTCTTTTAGCGTATCCATTGAAAGTCCAATCACTAATTTGTCATCCTTTTCTTTCGGCTCGTTGCTTGCAGCTTCTTCACCAGATGAAACGATTCCACAACCAGCAAGAGCAGAAGCAAATAACAATCCAACTGCACCAACCTTTATACTCTTAAACCATTTTTTCATTTTTATGCCCCCTTATATTTTGTTACCGTTTACATTTTGAATATATCATGCTCTGAAGCAATACTGATGGCCAATCATCTGTACTCATTTGGCATCTATCTTCACTTTTATACGATTTGTTGAAAACGCTTTCTGTTTTATTTAAATTTAGTACTTTTTTGGTTTTTAGATAGCAAAAAAGTACTAGTCTCCAGACTAGTACTTTACTAATTGATTTCGATATTCAGATGGGGATAATTCCGTTACTTTCTTAAAAACTCGACTGAAATAATTTGGATCATTATACCCAACTTGAAAACAAATTTCCTTTAAGCTTAAATTGTGGTCAAGTAGCAACTCTTTTGATTTTTCAATCCTCACAAATGTTAAATAATCGATAAAAGTAGTACCCTCTATTTTTTTGAATATTTTACTAAAGTAATAAGGACTTAGATTAATCATTTCTGCTACTAGTTCCATACTAATTTCCTTTGAATAGTTTTCTTGAATATACTTTTTTGCCTGTTCGATTAGTGATTCTGTCTTACTTAGCTTATCCTTACTAATAACTTCTACGATTAAATGCAAAGAGACTTCAGCAGCATGTCTTAGCTGTTCAAGCTCAATTGCTTCACTAAAGTTTCCGATTCCATCAATGCTAACTCCCTGTCGAAATAAATATTTATTTAGTGTAATAAATAGTTCAGTAACTTCTCCTCTGCAACGATTAACATCACCATTAGTTGTTTCAACCAACATATCAAAAGCTTGATGGAAGATCTGAATAGCACAATCTATTTTAAGATTAGTTAATTCTGTAAAAAGTTGTTCTTCAATCCTTAATGTTAGTTCTTTCTCTTGACCAGTTTTTTGTTTCGAATAATAACGAATTGGTTGTCCGTTAGAAGGGTTGCTTAAGACCATTGATGCTTCATAATATGAGCTGCGAAGTCCTTCCACACCTTCACGCATTGTCCCAATGCCAATACTTGCTTTTATATTGTATTCCTTACAAATGAAATGATGGACCTTTTCTGCAAACAAAGTGGCTTCTTCTCTCACTGAATATGTCACACGATGATCCTCTGGAAAGTTAGTGAATAATGTTATCCTATTTCCAATTAATGGGCTTACCAAGCAATCCTTCCCACTCATTTTAATGAAATTTTTAATAGTTGAATACATATATTGTTTTTCAGGCTCATATTGGTCATCATCATCAGTTGGAAGGGAAATGACAGTCGAATAGCCTTTGTGAATTTTTAGTTTTAACAATTCATTTATCTGATCGAAATCCGTATCCAGAATAAAATTCATCATAATCATTAAACAAATTTCACTTTCTAACAAAGGTAACAATTGTGAAATTGTTTCTCGTTGCTTAAGCTCCTCACTTCGTTGTATCTTTTCTGATTCTATCTTTTCTATGAGTTTTTTGACTACATCGAGTACTTGCTCTTTTTTCTTTGGCTTTAATAGATAATCTTGAACACCAAGCTTTAATGCCTCTTTGGCATATCCAAAATAATCGTACGCTGTAACAAGCACTATCTTTGAATGTGAATGCTTTTGGGTAATTTCTTTTATCGCATCAATGCCTTGTATACCAGGCATTTTTATATCCATAAATATTATATCCGGCTTTTCTTGCTCTGCTTTTTCAATTGCAATTCTACCATTTTCTGCATGGGAAAATTCAAACGTCCCAGGCATTGCTCGTGAAATCATTAGTTCTAATCCTTGACGTTCGATTGCCTCATCATCTGCTATTAATATTCGATACATACATAATGAACCTCCAATCTATTTTCAAGAAATACTCATTTGTTGTAGCTTAGGTAGTTTAAAAATCACTGACGTTCCGATGCCTGGTTGACTTTCTATTTCTATTTTCGTTTCTTCACCATAAAATAAATGTAATCGCTTAAACACATTAATTGTGCCAAGTCCTGTAGAACTTTTAGTAGGTGATAGTGATGTTGAATGTTCTTCAGTTAAAAAGTTCAATAATTTATATCTGATGTTTTCATCCATGCCATTCCCGTTATCACTTAATTGAATCTGAATAATTGAGTCAACTTCTTTCATACTTATTGTAATTCTTCCACCTTGTTCCTTTTCTTCGATCCCATGGACGAATGCGTTTTCAAGAATGGGTTGAAGCGTTAAACTAGGGATGATTTGATCTAACACCCTTTCTTCAATATCGTACTCATATGATACGCGATCTTGAAACCGCGCCTTTTGAATCATGAAGTATTCCTTTATATGCTCCACTTCATCCTTTAATGTAACTGGTTGATCAAGCTTTCGTAAATTATAGCGAATTAAATTTGAAGTAGTCACTGTTAAGTCACTAGTTTTCTCAGCTCCTTCAATGTAAGCTAACTGAGAAATAATGTTTAACGTGTTAAATAAAAAATGAGGATTAATCTGACTTTGCAGTGCCTTCAACTCTAATTCCTTTACTATTCGATTATTTTCAAGAGCCTGTATATGTTGAGATATATAATGTTTCAAATCCTTTAACATTTGATGAAAAGCCTTTCCTAATATACCGATTTCATCATTGGTTTTTGTTACATCCTCTGTTTCAATATCCAAATTACCTTTTGATATTTGCTTTGCTTTATCTACTAGTCGACTGATTGGAATCGATATGGATTGAGACATCCAAAAAGCAAATACAATACTCAACAAAGTCGTCACGATAAATAAAGCAATCCCAAGCTTATTTATCTTTTCTGAATAGTTAATAATATCATTATAAATTGGCTGATAATAACTTAATTCACGATCAACCATAAGTTGTCCATCTTCCTTTATAAATTCTGCTACCCTTTCTGCATCTTCATATTTTGATAGATAGGATTCAAAATCATCGCGTTTTAGGCTATCAATTACTGCTGTTTCAAAATCCAAAAATGAAGTAACCATTTGATGATAATTTTTCATCTGTATATCCTTAAATTCACCATCTTCTTCCTTACTAAGTTGAAGCCATAGCTCAATTAGTTGCTCTTTATGTTGAATAAATTCGTCATAGCTTTTATCATCGTGATTTAATATATAAGAATTTAAAAATAGTAAATTTTCAGAGGTTTCATTTGAAATCTGTTTATATTGTAATACACGTTCCATCATTATATTGTAGCTATCCTGAACGATTTTCCCATTTTGAAAAATAACAAAGGCAACAACATTTAACAGCAAAACAAGTATAGGTATGAAAATAAATAATTTTGCTCGTATATTCAATTCTCTCACTCCAAGTTGACATTTGTAGAATCAATGATCGTTATATCTGTAAAAGCCTCATTTGGAATGGGGATCCCTTTAATGTAATCATTCATTAATGAAACCGATTTGTAGCCAATTTGATATGGCATTTGAGCAAGGGTAGCTGCAATCTTCTTTTCATTAATTGCCTGTAACGTATCATCTACATTATCAAATCCAAAAATTTGAACATCTGTCCTATTTAAATTTTCCGTTGCCTCTATCATCCCTACAGCATCTAGTGCACTTGTTCCTACTAATATTGTAATCTCTGGATTATTGCGTAATATTTTTTCAGCCTGTTGTCCAGCTTTGATTCTTGATATGTTTGAAGGTAAAACCTCAATAATTTCCATATTCGGTTGTTTCTCTATAACGGATTGAAGACCATTAAGACGTAATTTTTGATTTTCTGCAGTCAGGTCTCCAATTATGACACCTACTTTTCCCTTTCCATTGGTTTCCTTTATTACTTTATTACCAAGCTCCTGTCCTGCGTAATAATTATCCGTTCCTACATAGGACAGCCGATTACTAGATGGCGCATCAGTATCGATTGTAATAACAGGAATTCCTTTTGACATTGCTTTATTGATTAATGGGGTGAATTTCTCGTTATTTAAGCTTTGAACCAGAATTCCATCAACATTTTCTGCAATTGATTTTTCTAATAGCTTCAGCTGCTCGTCCATGTTACTTTGAATCGGACCCCTATATTCCACATAAATATCAAATTTTTCACCTGCATCTTTAGCACCAGTACCAATAGCAGTCCAATATGGGTTACCGTACTCTTGGGCAATTAAAACAAGATGTTTTTTACTATATGTGCTTTTATTATTTACTTCCTCCAATTTATCGACAGATACCTTAAGCCCGTTGGCTGTATAAATAAATTGACTTAACAAGATGATAAAAACCAACGATAACATAATCAGTAATACTGTCCAATACTTATTTCTCATTGCAATTTCCTTTCTACAGCACAAAATGAAAACACTTACACATTAGTCATAACATGAGGTAAGGAATTTATCAATGTAAAAATCAAAGAAATACTATATTACAACAACATCATTGTTCATTAGAAAAGGCTGTTTTCTAAGAGTTTGTTGCTTTTAAAACAAAAACTAATTCAGGTTGATTGGAACGGATTGCGAGACTCCTGCGTGAGCAGCGGGACAGGTGAGACTCATGCAGGCGTTTACGCCGAGGAGGCTCACCGCCCGCCCCGCGGAAAGCGAGCAACTCTCGCTGCAATCAACCACACCGCATTACTTGGTAAATAACACAAAGTTTGTGAAAACATCCTTAGAAAAAGTGCTATAAGTATGCAATTCACTTTGAAGTAGGTTACCTGTGAACAGAGTAGTTACCCTCATTGGACTATTCGTTTGAGTTTGTGCAAGACTAATTTCTATAACCTTTTTTAACCCCTTAATAGACGAGTCCCCCTACGAACAATCATAGAGGGACTCGTCTATTAAGCTTCTAACCTAGGTTTTGTCGGATCACAATCAGGCTTTTTTGTATTAGTTGATTGGGCAACCTTCATTAAGTAATAGCATTCCTCACGCATCATATGATCAGCCATTAAAGCTGAAAAAGTACTTAACATTTGATTGGTTAATTCCATCTCTTCCACTTCAGCTAAAAAGCCTCTAAACAATTCGATTTCAAGCTTAACATCCTTATTCATTTTCGTTAAAGCTGGAAATGAATCTATGTTTGCTCTTAAGTAACCTGACAACTCAACTGCTTTAAGATAAAAATCCTCAAACTGTTTTGCAAACAATTCACTTTTCAGCTTAAGATTCTTTTCTGCACGATCAAGAGTATCTGATATCGCACCAGCATGACCCGCAGCGTCTAACAACCACACCAAATGATGATGTAGCTCATGGAAGATCGGTGGCTTTACTTTCTTTTTTAAATACGTTAAAACAAGCAAGTATTCCTCTAGCTCATTGACCATGTGGTTAATAAATGATGGTGGTAAATGAATGGTAATCTTACCGGCAATATGCCTTCTTATTATGGAAAGCTTAAATTCACGAAGTTCTCGAGCATATTCTTCCGCCTCTAACGTCAAAGAGGAAAAATCAGTTTGTTCCCTTGCCTTTTTTAATAATGTGTCAAAAATCTGTTGGAATTTCTTTGCCTTTTCTATATCTTCTTGCTGACTTACTGCTAAAGAATCTAAAATAAATCTTGCGTGATCACCTAATATTTGAAGCCAAAATTGATGTTCGAAGGCAGCTACCTCTTCATATGTTCTCATTCAGTTTATCCTCCCTATTGTTATACTTTAATTTTTATGATGTGAAAGCTTATCCTATTAAAAAGATGTTTTTGACTCTGCATTGTAGTTTGAACATAACCTTGTATGAAGGAAAAAAAGCACAATATTCTTCATACAAGCTGAAGTTTATTGTGCTTTTTCGATTAATGCTGAAGATTTCGTTCCCAGTAAATCATTTGTTCTTTTTCATCCGTTCGCATCATTGCTAGTTTTTCTAGAACTCTGATCGATTGTTCGTTATTACGTAAGCATTCTGCTGTAATCTTTATTACTATATTTGTATCGAAAGCCCAATTAATCAATGCTTCCACTGCTTCTGTTGCATATCCATTATTTTGCGCTTCTTTTTGGATACCATAGCCAATTTCCACCACACCATCTTGTGGTTTACCTTTAAAGCCAATATCACCGATAAATTGATCATTTTCTTTTAGAAATACAAACCATACACCCCAACCAACAAGGCTCGGATCTATTTCAATTTCATGTAAGTAATATTGTATATGATCACCAACATCAATATCTTCACTAAGTAAATCTTCTTTACAAGGTACTATTTTTAATCGTTTCGTCGTAATCTCCATGTTTCATTCCTCTTTCTATCTTCGAATACTGTAAGTTACAAGCACAATTTCACCAAGTTGTTTCAATATATGGGATGAGTTATCAAGAATTGGTTTAAAGATGCTATTTCGAGATTGGAAGAATGACAGAGATCGTGGTGCCATTTGAATTACTATCGATCTTTACCTCACCATTATGGTGCTTAATAATTTCATAGCTAACCATGATTCCTAACCCGGTACCATTTTCTTTTGTTGTAAAAAAGGGTTTTCCAATTTCTCTTAACATCTCTGTCGGAATACCTGTACCTTCATCAGCAATTTTTATGATAACTGATCTATTTCCATCAGACTGAGCACTTACTGTGATATTCCCTCCATTATGCATAGCTTCAATTGCGTTTTTTATAAAATTAATAAAAACCTGCTTTAATTTATTTTCATCACATAAAACATTTAAATGCTTGTCTCTTATGAATGTAGTGATATGAATATTATGTAAAGTTGCTTGTGAACGCGTAAGAGCGACAACATGCTGTAAAATACTACCTATGTTTTTATGGCGATAATTATCTAGAGGAGGTTTCGCTAAGGATAATAATTCACTCAAGATTAATTCGATTCGATTAATTTCAGAAGATATAACAGAATAGAATTCTTTCTTATATTGTACTCCTCCCTCCATTAACTGCAAAAATCCTTTAATTGCTGTAATAGGATTACGGATTTCATGCGCAATTCCAGCAGCTAGTTGCCCAGCTACAGATAGCTTTTCTGAATTCAACATTAATTCATGCGCTACCTTTCTCTCAGTAATATCCCTAATAATTAAATAAACTGCTGGGCTTCCCTCAAAAACGGTTGGAATTGCTTTTACTTCAACATCAAGTTCATTACCAGAGGCTTGGATGATTTTCACTTCATTAAGTGCCGAAGGAGAACCTTTTTCTGCCTCTTCAATGTAATTTAAAATCGCGCTATTATGATTTGTGGGAATATATTTAGATATGCTTTCCCCAATAATATTCAATTTATTACTAACACCTAGTAAACATGCTGCTTCTTGATTTGTATAGACTAATTGATTATCTCGAATTACAACAATTCCATCTGGTGAATGGTCTACTAGATGACGATGTAACTGTTCACTCTCTTGTACCTTCCTTTTTTGTTCATGATATTTCGTAATATCCTTTGCAATCCCATAGACTCCAAGAACCTCATCATCAACAATAATTGGTGCATTTGTAACATCCAAATCTAGTTTCATATCCTTCTTTGTCATAATCGTACATTGATAATTTTGTATTTTCCCCCTAAGAGACTTAACATAAGAAGCGTTTACAATTTCAAAACAATCACTTGTAAGAAGGTCTTTGTAAAATATGTTGTACAGTTCTTCTTTCACATAACCAGTTACGATCTCACATTGCTTGTTCACCTGGACAAATCTTCCATCTAAATCCAAGGCATAATAACCTTCAGGATGTTCTTCGAATATTTGTTGATTAAAAAAACCGCTATTCCTCAAGAAAACTTTAAGCTTTTCTCTCTTTATACTAGCCATCGCGCTATTCATGTTGTTCTCCTTCCATAGCTTTTTCATAATCACTAAATAGACCACTATGTGATTTCTGTATGTAAAAGTCGCTTTGTTACTTTATATTCTAAGTTTACATGATTTTTTTTTCAAACACTTTCAATTATTTTCTGTGGTTATTGAGTAAATATCTAGGCGCTGAAGTTAAGATGTCAAAGCGCTTTTCCACAGTACTAGAATTTTATAATCTCCTAGGAACAAAAGCGCAAGCGCCTTGAACAGCCTCGGGCAAATAAGACGCTTAAGAATAGAAGGTGTTCTTTACGTTCAATTCTTAAGTGGCTGTAGACCCAAGAGGGGCTAGGCGCTGGAGCTGGATGCCAAGCGCTTATCCACAGTACAAGAATTTTATAATTTCCTAGACATAAAAAAAGAACCTACATAAAAGTAGGCTCTCCCAGTATTCTACATCAAAAAAAAAGAAAATTAGTATCCGCCACCAACGTAAGCAGCACCTACGATGATTAACAAGATGAACAAGACAACGATTAATGCAAAACCTCCTGCATATCCTCCACCTTCATAACCCATTCTGTTCACCTCTTTCTTTTTAAGTGTAACAATACAATACATAAACAATATATGCTGAACTACTTTTATCGTTAAAGATAATTGCATAGAGAACAACCCATTTTGTGGATACAATGAATAAAAGGTGTATGCGCCTTGACCAGTGAAGTAGAAAAGAGAGCATTTGGATTGTTTCCTAAACGCTAAAAAAGGTTGAACTCCTTCTACAAGGACCGTTCAACCTAATTAACAATAATATGTAAATGTTTACTACTTTTCTTTTTTAGATATACTTTCCGAATCATCAACATTCTTTTCAAGCATAGCATCGATTGTACCTTCCATATAGTCATCAGATGCTTGTTCATGGGTAGTAGCTAGTCCAGATGATAACTCGTCCTGTCGCTTGTAATCTTCTACCTCGTATTGTCTTCCTGCGATTTGACTACTTTCTACCTTCGTTTTCTTCTCCACTTCCGACCACTCCTTTTATCAATTTCTTACGTATACTATTTGCTAATAGCTTATCTGTTACTCATTGCACTTGAAGAAAACCTACATTTGCAAAGTGAGAGTTTTTATCCACCTAAAACTAAGATGGGTCTACCTCATCATAAGATAATGTTACCACCTTCGTTGAGTCCCCTTTTTCAATTTCCTCTTGCGATGCTCTTTGATTCAATTCAAAGTCATCATCCATACCAGGTGCAATTTTATCTGCATCAACTTGTTTACTTTCCTTTTTCAATGTCATCACTCCTCGAATATAAACATTCCCGTAAGTTATTATGAATATACAAGAGCTTTATTATTACAATGAATAATGCAATTCGTTTCAAAAAAAACTGACCTAAGGTGAATATCCATCTATGTTGGACGATACTCACGCCTAGGTCAGCAAATTGATATCTATAGTAAAGAGTAACACGTTATTCCCAATAACTATTTAAGCATTCGTTGCATCCCGATTTGTCAGCTTAATGGTGACTGTCTTTTTTTCCCCTGCACGATAAAGGGTTATTTGTACTTCTTCACCTATTTCTGTTTCCGAATAAAGAAATTTTCGTAATTCACTTGCATTTGTTATCGCGGTATCATTCATTGAGACGATAACATCTTGTTGTTGTAAGCCCGCCTCATCAGCTGGTGAGCCTTGTGAGACATTTCCAACAATTACCCCTTCCTTTACATCTTCAGGAAGCTTCATGTTTTCTTGCAAATAATACTGAGGAATTTCACTCATTTCTACAAGGCCAACACCAATAAATGGTCTTTGTATTTTCCCATTTTTCATTAGCTCTTCGGCAATTGGAATAACATCGTTACTCGGAATGGCAAATCCTAAACCTTCAACACCACTGTCACTAATTTTCAAGCTATTAATACCAATTACTTCGCCACTCATATTGATAAGTGGGCCACCACTATTCCCAGGATTGATGGCTGCATCGGTTTGAAGTACATCTAAAGCCCAATCACCTTCAGATGTTGTCACATCGATTGTACGATCAACACCACTAACAATTCCTTGTGTAACTGTTCTTGAGAACTCTTCACCAAGTGGGTTCCCAATTGCAATCACATTTTCCCCTGTACGAAGTGAAGATGAATCACCTAACTCAGCAACAGCTGTTACATCCTCTGCATTGATTTTTAAGACCGCAATATCTGTTAACGCATCAGTTCCAACTAATTCTGCGGTTACTTTTTCTCCACTAAAAAGGGTTACTTGGATCGATTCTGCTCCTTCAATAACATGGTTGTTTGTAATCACATAGCCTGATTCGCCTTCTTTTTTGAAAATGACGCCTGATCCTGTCCCACTTTCTACACTTCCACTCTCAGAATTTCTAAATATGTCCCCACTCATTTGTGATTGCATATTTGTAATACCAACAATTGCTGGTGAAAGACTATCAACAATATCTGCAATTGAATTAGCATTACTAGATAGTTCCTGTGTAGCGACTGGTGTCGTCGTTTCGGTATCATTATTCTTTACCGCTGTTTCAATAGTAGCTTTATTATCTGTTGCAGTTGGTGCTTGTTGATCGGTAAATGTAGTTACTCCTAATACAAGAGCGCCACCGACCACGCCACTGAGAAGTGATGTAAATAATGGTTTTATACTTCTACGTGGCTTAACCTTTTCACGTGTAATATCTGTTTCATCATAATAACCCATACTATATTCCTCCTGAAATTTTATTTATGAAAATGAATTTTATACTCCTTGTGAACTTACATATCCACCAATTACAATCAGAATTAATAATAGTGAAACTCCTGTAAAAATAAGTGCTCTCATTCTTGTAAACCCTTCTTTCTTCATAATAAGTAATGAAAGTTTCAAATTAGTTTGCGTGTCTAGGTCCTAAGATAAATGCAGTTATTTATTGAATGAAGCATTTATAAATACTAATGTTTCATTTGTTTAAGCATGACTAAGGTCATCCGTTTTTCTTATAATGTAACTATACAAAATGAGTTTGGGAGAATAATGAAAGAATTGTGGGAAATTGTGAAAAGAGCGAACGATCTAGAAAGTACGTTGTATAATAGTGCCTAAAGAGGATGTGAAAGCATGAATTACACCATTTATTTAGTAGAAGATGAGAAAAATTTAAATGAATTACTTACAATGTACTTAAAAAATGAAGGCTGGTCTGTAACTTCTTGTTTAACAGGTACGGAAGCAAGAAGTTTAATCAATCAGCCTCCACATTTATGGATTTTAGATATTATGCTACCTGATATTGATGGCTACCAATTAATAAGAGAAATAAAAGCTGCTACACCAGATGTGCCTGTAATTTTCATATCAGCTAGAGATGCCGATATTGATCGTGTATTAGGGTTAGAACTAGGAAGCGATGATTATATCTCTAAACCCTTTTTACCAAGAGAGCTAGTGATTCGGGTGCAAAAACTGTTGTCACGAACATATTCAGAGGAAGTAAGTACACTCATTAACCTCCCTCCTTATCAAATTGATGAACAGGTGAGAATTGCTTATTTAAATGGGCAGGAACTAAACCTTACTTCAAAGGAATTTGATTTGCTACAGCTTTTTCTACACAATCAAGGTCAAGCCTTTTCTAGAGAACAAATCTTAACAAGTCTATGGGGATCAGATTATTTTGGCACAGATCGGGTAGTAGATGATCTTGTGAGACGATTGCGAAAAAAAATGCCGGAGCTTAAGCTTGAAACGATTTATGGCTTTGGCTATAGGATGTTAAAAGGATGAAAAATAAGTCATTAGCATTTCAAATATGGTTTGTTTTTTCAGGTATTCTCTTAGCCATATCCTTATTATTAGTAATCCTATTTCCAACAACATTACGAGGTTTCTTCACGCAGGAAATCTATAAAACAATTGAAAATGAACAGCTTATTCTAACCGAATATGGAAATCCCGGAAATAATCATGAATTGGGTGATGCCAAACAAAAAGATCGTTCTGTCTCACATTTGGTCCTACCTATACAAAGTCCATACTTCTTATATTCTGAGGAATTACCAATTGATTTTATTAAGCAAACACAAGAACTAGCAACAAACCAATCAAGATCAGTCGAGCGCTATGAAAAGAATTTAAAAAATCAAACACTCTTTTATGTGATTCGGAAGTTAACGGTTAATGGGGAACAAAGCTATCTATTATCGTATTCTTGGGATTCTTATCGAAATGACCTAGTCTTTACGCTTTTTCGTCAATTAATGTTAGTAATGTTTATTGTGTTTTTATTTAGTTGGATACCTTCTATTTGGCTAGCTAAATACTTATCTAGGCCACTTGTTACACTTGAGAAACATGTAAAAAAGTTTTCAGAGCAAGAATGGCATGAGCCAGTAGAGGTAGACCGAAATGATGAAATTGGGAAGCTTGGGCATACAATTGAAAAAATGAGGCAGCATCTTATTCGAAAAGATGAAGCCCAGCAAACATTACTGCAAAATATCTCTCATGACTTAAAAACACCTGTCATGGTGATACGCGGCTATGCCAAATCAGTCAATGATGGCATTTTCCCAAAGGGTGATTTAACGAGTACAATGGATGTCATTGAAGAGGAATCTGAAAAGCTAGAGAAAAAAATAAAGGATTTACTTTATTTAACAAAGCTTGACTTCTTGTCCACGCGTAAGCCAACTAAAACAGCATTTCGTCTTGATGAGTTGATCCAAGATGAGGTAGATCGAATCAAATGGGCAAAGTCTTCACTTGATTGGCAGCTTCAGCTAGATGAAGCAACGATTCTAGGTGATGCAGAACAATGGGAAAAGCTTGTAGAGAACCTTCTTGAAAATTCATTGCGATACGCGACTCAAACCATTTCACTCTCGATTTCAAAATCTAGTCAACATATTGTATTACGTTTATGGAATGATGGACCGTCAATTGATGAAGCTATAATGGATCAAATTTTTGAGCCATTTCAAAAGGGGCATAAAGGTGAGTTCGGCATAGGATTAAGCATCGTGAAACGAATTGCCGATTTACATGCTTCAAAGGTCTGGGCTACAAATGAAGAAAATGGAGTCGCTTTTTACACACAAATTCCATTTGTAGAGGTCGAAGCTAAGTGAAAAATAAGGTACTTCTAGAAAAGCCCAGATATAAACAGAAGCTTTCACAGTTGAATCAGAAATAGAAAGATTAAGTAGACAGTAGTGGATTCCCCCCATTACTGTCTCATTTTATTTTATGACATCGTAATAATAAGTCATTTATAATGATGTGTTGAATGTTTCGTTCATACTAGTTATAAGGCTTAAAAACATGCAACTCTCTCTTTTATTTATTTGAGAATAATGTTGTTATCATTTACACATTCTAGTTGCAAACACTCTTAAAGGGAGATAATACATGAATGAGCATAATATCCAACTAACTACTCCAGAGATTACAGCCCTGTGGACTACATATATGCAAAATAGTGCAACAATCTGCTTTTATAAACATTTTCTTCATTATCTTCAAGACTTAAAAATAAAGCCAATTGTAGAGGAAGCTTTACTTTTGGAGCAAGCATACATAAAAAAAATTGAAACAATCTTTGTAGAGGAAAATTTCCCTATTCCAAAAGGTTTCTCTGACAATGATGTTGATTTATCTGCACCACCACTTTATACAGATTTGTTTGCTTTAAGCTTTGTTTATCGTGTTGGTCAAATGACAATCCCCCATTTCAGTACTGCTCTCTCAAAGGTAGCAAGGACTGATGTCGTTACATTCTTTGATGAATGTCAGAAATCCTCAACCGAGTTGTATAAGAGATCCTTAAATTTAATGCTTTCCAAAGGAATCTATGATCGGCCTCCTAAGATTCCTTATCCTAATGAAGTAGAATACATAAAAAAGTCACAATCTCTTTTAAGTTTATGGTTTGGTGATAAAAGACCATTAAATGCTCCAGAGTTGGGTGAAATCTTTTATACTATTGAAAGAAATTATATAGGTTTACTCCTATTAATGGGATTAATTCAAGGAATGAAGGATAAGGAAATTAAGGAATACCTCATAAAGGGGAAAAAATTATCGGAAAAACAGATAGACATTTTTAATAAGATTCTAAAAGAAGAAGAGCATTTAGGTAATATTCCAGTTAGTATGGAGGTTACAGATTCTACCGTTTCTCCATTTTCCGATCGACTCATTATGTTTCTAATTGTTTCAACGACTGCAGCAGGAATTCATTTAACGGCATATACCATGTCTGTTTCATTAAGAAAAGATTTACTTGCTCATTATTCTGTCATTATGGCTGAAATTATGACTTACTGTAATGAAGGATTAGAAATTTTGATTAATCGACATTGGATGGAGCAACCACCACAACCAATAAATAGACATGATTTATACAAAACATAATGATAGGGACAATTACTTTATGCAGGCAAAGTCACAGTATATTATGAGCTTCTCTTTTAAGTATATTTAGTTCAAATAATTAAATTTATAGCAGAAAAAAGGATCTTCAATTGAAAGGTAACGGGTTCTCTTTTCGGAGGGGAAACTTGTTTTTCATTATTGAATTGACATCGCAGTAAAATTAACATACCAAATCACACAAAAAAGAGCAGGTCATACCTGTTCTAGTTATTCACCAGAATATCTTTTAGTGTTTGGGCATCTTCTTTGTCTAATGTTCCTAAAGCATTCATTTCTCTGTCAATAATCGTTGCTGATGCATTGCCTTGATTAAACCATATAAAATATTCAAATAATCTCTCTGGCATATTTTTATCAAACGTGAAGAATAAAGTGGCTTTCACATCTTCTTTTCGAGCCATTTGAGCCTTTACATTCTGTTCCCACTCAATTTTTGCAAATACTTCTCTTAAAGCTTTAATCTTTTCTTCCTCTGTCATTATTATTTCATTGCCACTGTTTTCACCCGTGAATAATTGAACATCAACTCTAGTTAGTGGTTCAAATCAAACTCTTTAGGGACTTCATTTGAACATCCAATAAGAGTTATTAGGAAAATAGTATATATAGATAAATTGATAGGAATTTTTTTCATTCAAGACCCCCCCGATTATTTCACTCTTTTAATCATTCTACGATTACCATTTAAACCCTTTTAACCGCTTTGTTAATAACATAAAAATAGCACTTTTATTAGTAAAGACAATAGTTATTGTCCGAACTCATTTTATATGTTAATTTTCTGCTATTTTCATTAAATTTTCAATTAAAACCCCTAATTTATCAATAAAAAAGACAGACCAATAAATTGCTATTTGGTCTGTCTTTTAACTAATCAATTTATAACTTTCTCTCCCAAAGGAGAACCCGTTAAATTGAAAGATCCCCTTTTTATTTTTGTACACAATTTAATCCTCTGCATGAACTGTAATTTGTGAACCTCTAAACGCAAATTATTATTACGAAACTCAATCCTTCTTTTCATTTTTAGGAAATGTCATTTCCCCTGGTTTTACATATTGATCAAATTGTTCGCCAGTTAACAAATTCAATTGAACTGCAGCTTCTTTTAGCGTTACCCCTTCTTTATGAGCGAGCTTCGCAATTTTAGCAGCATTTTCATAACCTATATGAGGATTTAAGGCTGTTACTAGCATTAATGAATCATTTACATAGCGTTCTATGACTGGAAGATTCGCTTCAATTCCTACAGCACAGTGATCATTAAAAGAGATAATTGCATCTGCAACAAGCTGTACCGATTGAAGGAAATTATAAATAATAACTGGCTTAAATACATTTAACTCAAAATTACCTTGACTTGCAGCAAAACTGATTGCTGCATCATTCCCCATTACTTGTACAGCAACCATCGTTATTGCTTCACTTTGAGTTGGGTTCACTTTTCCTGGCATAATTGAGCTTCCCGGCTCGTTTTCTGGAATCGTAATTTCTCCAATTCCACATCTAGGTCCACTCGCCAACCAGCGAACATCATTTGCAATTTTCATCAGATTTGCAGCTAATGCCTTTATCGCGCCATGGGTATGGACTGTTTCATCATGACTTGTTAAGGCATGAAATTTATTAACCGACGATTTAAAATCTTGCTTTGTATATTCACTTATTTCCTTTGCAACTCGACTGCCAAATTCCGGGTGAGCATTAATCCCTGTTCCAACAGCTGTTCCACCAATTGCTAGATTCTTCATATATACGATGGACTGTTGTATCATTTCTTTTGTTTGATGAAGCATATGTGCCCAACCACTAATTTCCTGTCCTAAAGTCAAAGGCGTTGCATCCTGCAAGTGTGTACGTCCTATCTTGACAACATCTTTAAATTGCTTCACTTTTTTATCTAATGTGACTGAAAGCTTATCAATAGCTGGCAACAACTTAGTTTCTACAGCTATCACACCTGCTATATGCATGGCGGTGGGAAATGTATCATTTGAGCTTTGACTCATATTGACATCATCATTCGGATGAATCGTAGCATCTATTCCCTTTTCTGTAAGTAATTCATTCCCTCTTCTAGCGATCACTTCATTTACATTCATATTACTTTGTGTTCCACTTCCGGTTTGCCATACAACAAGTGGAAAATGATCATTTAATTTACCTCCGATTATTTCATCACATGCAGCTATAATTGCTTGTGCTTTTTCTTTATGTAGCTTACCAAGTGAATCATTTACAATAGCTGCACATCTTTTTAAAATCGCAAAACCAACGATGACCTCATTTGGCATTCTCTCTCGACCGATTTTAAAATTTTGCTTACTACGCTGTGTTTGAGCACCCCAATACTTTTCAGCAGGCACTTGAATCTCACCCATTGTGTCCTTTTCAATACGAAAATCCAATCTCACACACCTCCAAAAATGACCTCATGCTCTTAGTGTATGGTTTTTTTTGCCTTTTTAAAAGGAAAACACAAAATAGATTTTCTTTCATAAACATAGTCCCTTGTTACAAAACTCTAAAATATGGCTTTAAAAGATATAATGATCGAATAAATATTTATATAAAAATTTTAATAAAAACTTAGTTTATTGGATAGACAAACTAAGTTTACCCTGTTATAATGAAAAAAGTTACAAAAACATTTTATTAAGTTAGCTATTAGTGTAAGCGATAACAGCAAAGTAAGTATTAATTCTAGAACTTAAAAATTGGAGGCTACTAAAATGAAATATTTCCAAGACATTAATAAGATTCAATATGAGGGTGCAAGCTCAAAAAACCCCCTATCATTTAAATACTACAATCCTGAAGAAATCATTAACGGAAAAACAATGGAAGAAATTCTTCGTTTTTCTGTAGCATACTGGCATACATTTACTGCAGATGGTTCAGATCCATTCGGTGTAGGAACAGCTATCCGTCCTTGGAATCATTTACAAGGTATGGACTTAGCGAAAGCTCGTGTAGAAGCTGCATTTGAATTATTTGAAAAATTAAATGTTCCATTTTTCTGTTTCCATGATGTTGACATCGCACCAGAAGGCGCAACATTAAAAGAAACATACCAAAACTTAGATACAATCGTTGCGATGATTAAAGAATATATGAGTACTAGCAAAACTAAACTTTTATGGAATACAGCAAATATGTTCACACATCCTAGATATGTACACGGTGCTGCTACTTCAAATAATGCAGATGTATTTGCTTATTCCGCTGCAAAAGTTAAAAAAGGTTTAGAGGTTGGTAAAGAGCTAGGTGCAGAAAACTATGTATTCTGGGGCGGTCGTGAAGGTTATGAAACGCTTTTAAATACAAATATGCAACTTGAACAAGATAATTTAGCACGCTTCTTCCATATGGCAGTTGATTATGCAAAGGAAATTGGCTTTGATGCACCATTCTTAATTGAACCAAAACCAAAAGAGCCAACGAAGCATCAATATGATTTTGATGTGGCAACAGGTCTAGCATTCCTACAAAAATATGATTTAACTGCTTACTTTAAGTTTAATATCGAAGCAAACCATGCGACTCTTGCAGGCCATACGTTCGAGCATGAATTACGCACAGCACGTATTAACAATATGCTAGGTTCTGTTGATGCGAACCAAGGTGATACGTTACTAGGCTGGGATACAGATGAATTCCCAACAGACTTGTATTCTACAACTCTTGCAATGTATGAAATTTTGAAAAATGGTGGTTTAGGTAAAGGTGGACTTAACTTTGATGCAAAAGTAAGAAGAGGTTCATTTGACGCTGAGGATCTTTTCCACGCACACATTGCAGGTATGGACAGCTTTGCAATTGGCTTAAAGGTTGCGAATAAGTTGGTTGAAGACAAGGTGTTAGACGATTTTGTTGACCAACGTTATAGCAGCTATTCAGAAGGCATTGGCCTTGATATTGTTGAAGGAACAACTGATTTCCACAAGTTAGAGGCTTATGCACTTCAATTGAATGAGATTAAGAATGAATCTGGTAGACAAGAACGATTAAAAGGTATTGTAAACCAATATTTACTTGAAACGCTTTCGCGTGTAACGGTTTAATAGACTATTAAGAATTATGGATGTGCTGGTAGCTTTACTGCTCCAGCACATATTACTTCTAGTTTGCTATCTCATTAATAGATTGTTTACATTTAATACTAGATTGGATAATAATTATTTTTCCAATCCTAAGAGAAAGGAGAATAGAGACAACTTTTTAAAAGGTTTAATAATCAAAAGGGAAATGTAAGCGCAGTAATAATTGATATCTAACCTAGAAATAATAGGAATATATCTAGATAGGAAATGAACATAGGGTAACCATGTTATTAAAGCGCTATCAAATCTTATATAGAATTCCTTCCTTTTTTATTGTTAAATTTGTCTCTTAAAAACAACTATGCAAAAATCAAATTCTCTTTATATTATTGTCATTACTCTAGTCGCAACTCTTGGAGGCTTGCTTTTTGGTTATGATACAGCAGTAATTTCCGGAGCTGAAAAATCTTTAGAAGTATACTTTATTGACAGTTTAGGATTAGATTCTTTCATACACGGAGCTACAACATCAAGTGCATTAATTGGATGTATCGTTGGTGGATTAATATCAGGCTACTTTGCTTCTAATTTTGGTAGGAAAAATTCTCTATTAATAGCGGCTGTACTATTCTTACTTTCGGCATTAGGTTCAGCTTATCCTGAATTTTTATTTTTCACGAAAGGTGAACCTACCATTTCACTGTTACTAACATTTAATTTATATCGAATCTTGGGTGGAATTGGTGTAGGTTTAGCATCTGCGATTTGCCCAATGTATATAAGTGAAATTGCTCCCGCTAACATTCGTGGTCGTTTAGTATCATTTAATCAATTTGCCATTATTTTTGGAATGTTAGTCGTTTACTTTGTCAATTTTGGAATTGCCCAAGGACAATCATTGGAATGGATCAATGATGTTGGCTGGAGATATATGTTTGCTTCAGAAGCAATCCCAGCATTGCTGTTCGGTGTACTATTGCTTTTTGTACCAGAAACACCGCGTTATTTAGCTATGAAAAAGCAAGATAAAAAGGCTTTAGACATTTTAACTAAAATCAACGGTTCATCAGAAGCTAAAGCAATCCTCTCGGAAATTAAGCTAACTGTAACGATTCCTAAAGATAAACTATTATCTTATGGGAAACTTGTAATCATTGTCGGAATTTTGCTTTCAGTTTTCCAACAGTTTGTTGGGATTAATGTTGCGTTATATTATGCTCCACGTATATTTGAAAGCATGGGAGCTGCGAAAGATGCTTCTATGCTACAAACAATTGTCATGGGATTTATCAATGCATTATTCACTATTGTTGCAATATTAACTGTTGATAGATGGGGTCGTAAGCCTTTATTAATAGTAGGTTCAATCGGTATGGCACTTGGTATGTTTGGTGTTGCAGGGATGGCGTTTGCGAACGTGATCGGAATTAGCACTTTACTATTCATTATTGTTTACACAGCATCATTTATGATGTCATGGGGACCAATTTGTTGGGTGTTAATTTCTGAAATCTTCCCTAATAAAATTCGTGGACAGGCCGTTGCCATTGCTGTAGCTGCACAATGGGCTGCAAATTATTTCATTTCTTCAACTTACCCTATGATGATGGAGTACAGCGGTGGAATGACTTATGGTTTTTATGGTCTAATGAGTGTTTTATCAGCGATATTTGTTTGGAAGTTTGTTCCTGAAACAAAAGGAAAAACATTAGAACAAATGGAGATGGTATGGCAAAAAGATAAGAAATCAGCATAAATGATTAAAGGCAGTGAAGCTCCTATAAATCTTTTGGAGTTCCACTGCCTATTTTTTAGCCAATTGAAGGAAGTACCTATTCAACAAGACGTTATAGTGCTTGTAATCCAGCCTGATTTAAGAAATTCCACGGCTTATTATAATGCGGTTGGAAGAAGAAATCGACAAAGCCTAGTTCATCTGTTGTCATCTTGTTTTGAATACAAACAGATAATGTATTAATAGATTGTGTGACATCTACTTTAGACATAACCTGTGCACCAACGATCCGTTTTGTGTTTTCCTCATAGACCACCTTTAACCTGATATCTTCATATGTTGGCATAAACTCTGGACGATCATGCTCTAATATTGTGATACTTTTCACATTCATTCCCATACGAAGTGCCATCATTTCCGTTAAACCAGTTGTCGCTATATTTTGATCAAAAATCCTAATACCAGATGTGCCTTGTGTACCCATATATCGGATTGTCGGTTTCATTAAATTTTTCGCAACTAATGTCCCCATTCGAACAGCATTTGTTGCAAGTGGAATATATGCATGTTGACCAGTTGGATTGTAACGGATCGCACAACTATCACCTGCTGCGAAAACATCTTGATTACTTGTTCGCATATATTCATCTACTTTAATTGCCCCATTATCAAGCATATCGATTTGCCCTTTAACTAAATGTGTATTAGGTTGAAAACCAATACATAAGATGACGAGATCTGCTTCATACGTTCCTTTTGTTGTTTCAACCGCTGTAACCTTTTCTTCATTTCCTACAAAACGTGTAACTGTTTCACCTAAGGCTAAGCGTATATCACGGTTTTGGAAATCCTCTTCAATGATTTCTGTAAAAGACTCATCCAAGTATTTGCTTAATATTCTACTTTCCCCATCAATAAGTGTAACGTTTTTCCCGCTCATTTCAAATGCTTCTACTAACTCGATGCCAATGTAACCTGCACCGACAACAACAATATTCCTAGCGTCTTTTGCCTTTTCAATAATTGTGTTTGCATGATGGAAGTTTTTACAAAGAAGAATATTCTCCATATTAATTCCTTCAATTTTCGGGATTACAGGCCAAGACCCTGTTGCGATCACTAATTTATCAAATGTCTCATTTATCATTTCGTTTGTTACAAGATTTCTTGCAACAAGTGTCTTCCCTTCAACATTTATGTCCAGTACTTCATGTTTCATAAACATATTTACACCTAATTCAGTTAGCTCCTCAGGAGTGCAATAAAATAAACCATTCGCATCCTTTACGACTCCACTAACATGTAAAGCAATTCCGCAAGATAAAAATGAGATATTATCGTTCTTTTCATAAACATTTATCGTAGCATCTGGGTAAAGTTTTATCATATTTGAGATAGCTGCTGTCCCAGCATGAGTACATCCAATAACTGCAATTTTCATTTTATATTCCTCCTAAATAAGTTTGTGAAATATTTCACATGATTTATGTTTTTATTATAATCCACCTTTTTTAAAACTGCAATACCTTTTGTGAAGTTTTTCACAAATTATACATTTACCTCAGTAAACCTCAAGTATAGCAAGGCTTTACATCTTAATTAAAGGATGCTATTAAGCTACAAATGGCTTATTGTCTGTAATTCATGTTTTATTGTCGAGTTTACGCATTATATTGTCCACATCATTATTTCATTGTCAAAAAAAGGTAATATTTCAACCAAAAAACAAATATATCGACCATACGACACAATTTGAATATTTTCAACACATGCCTTTAATGACCTTTCAACTAATCTCATCGGAACTTGAGCTTCTTATGAAAATAGAAAGGGGTTCCCCCCTTTCTATTCCTCGTTATGATCGATTGTTAAACCTTCAACATACTTCCGATCCATCATTTTTTTCTTTTTACGCACGCCCTTAGAATCAAAAACCTGATTTAAATCATATTCCTCTGGATACAACTCTTCAGCATCAATAAATGGTTTTACACGTTTATGATTTAATATCATTTTTTGTCCCTTTATTAATAACTCCATCTCTCCCATCGAATTAGGGGTTGAGACAACAATCCCTTTTGTTTGAAGGTGTGAAATCCAAACAGCATCACCAATTTGATACGGTATCATCGATAGATTGTCTTTTTGTATTGCCTTTTTCTTTTGACTATTTCGATTATCCCGTTTAAAGGTAGCTGGAGTAATGTTACGTTCCCCATTAGGCTGATCATAGGAAATTTCCTTCGCTCTGTTAATGATTGATGCGGGCATTCCTAGCTTTTGTGCAATTGAAAATGCCTGACTTTCTCCGCCTTTCCCTACTATAAGTTTATAAAGAGGTTGAAGTGTTTCAATATCAAAGTCCATTGATCCATTTTGAAAGCCACTAGCTTTTTCTGCAAATTCCTTAATCTCACTGTAATGGGTAGTAGCGACGATCATCGCTCCTGAGTTATATAATGCTTCTAAAATTGAAATAGCTAACCCCATTCCTTCCCTTGGATCAGTACCTGAACCAATTTCGTCAAGAATAATTAATGTATCTTCTCGAGACTTTTGAAGAATGTCAATTACATTTCGAATATGTGAAGAAAACGTACTTAGTGAGTGCTCAATACTTTGATGATCACCAATATCTACAAAAATATCTTTTACAATACAAAAGCTGCTATTACGATCTGCAGGAATATGAAGTCCTGATTGAACCATCATCGACAATAAACCAACCGTTTTAATTGTGACCGTTTTACCTCCTGTATTTGGTCCAGTAATAACCAATGCCATATACTCATTTCCTAATGTCATTGTTAATGGGATAGCATCCCTTCCTAATAAAGGATGTCTGGCATTTAAGATCTGGAAGCCTTCATCCTGTTGTAATTGAACTTCATTTCCACGCATGAATTTACTTAACTTTGCTTTAGCAAAGATAAAATCATAGGAAATCATTCCTTCAATATTAATAAGCAGTTCTTGCTTATACATTGCCGTTAGATCAGTTAATTGTCCAAGAATTTTCTGAACCTCGAGTTCTTCCTCTACCTTCAAAAATAAAAGTTCATCCTGCAGCTTATTAAGATCCTTCGGCTCCATATATACGGTTTGCCCGCTCGAAGATTGATCAACGATTGTTCCTGAGAACTTTCGCTTGTATTCATTTTTAACAGGTACAACATACCTTCCATTTCTCACACTTACGACTTGTTCTTGTAGATAACTAGAAGCTGTTTTCATAATTTGAGCTAACTTTGCTTTGATCTTTTCTTCTATTGTAACGATCTTGTTTCTTGTTTTCGTTAATGACCTGCTTGCATAATCATCCACTTTATTATTGCGAATGCAACGTGAGATTTCATCTGCTATGTCTGTTAATTCATAAAGTGAATAGGCATACGAACTAATCGTAGGTGCATGGTATTCTTGCTTCATCATAAACCGTTTGATTTTCTTGACGCTATCTAAAAACGTAGCTAGAAAACCGAATTGCTCTGGTGTGAGTAAATACCCTTTATCCACTAATGCAACGATTTGTTCAACGCCATGAAGCGAGTTGACAGGAATACTTGAAGACTTTTCAATGATTGTACTTGCCTCTGTCGTTTCATTAATCCACCTTCTTATTTTTTTCTCATCATAAATTGGTAATAGCTCTGTCGCTCTTTGCTTTGCTGCATCACTCATTGCAAATTCACTTAGTAAAGCTAATACTTTATCAAATTCTAAACTTTCGATTGTAGTTTTGTTCAATGTTTGAACCTCCATTTGTTTTAATTGAAATAAAAAAAAGGTGATGAACATTGGTTGTTCATCACCTTTTTAAAACCTCTACCTATTAAGCAGACCATGCCTAATAACCATATTTGCCCATTAGAAAAACTCGCCTTTGAAAATCGCAAAAGCCAAAGTTTTCCTTATGCTATCATCTTTAAGGAATAATTTGATAGCATAAAAAAACGTGCTTAAACAAAAGCACGGATTTGTACGAGCACTATGCAAAGAGATCGCAAATTGTGTACGATAACCGTTTTGTTCTTAACCCTCTACAGAAACATACTCAAATAAACCTTTAAAATCGTAAAAGTTTTTTCAAGCTTATTCATGTAGATGAAGTATTTACTTCGATTAGTTAAGAACAGAAACCCTCACAAAAAACATCTCCTAAAATATTGTTACCTATAAAATAACAGAACTCAGGATTAACTGTCAATATAAGGATAACCATTTACAGCCCATTTTTAGCTACTTCGAATCTCTTCAATACTTTTACCACCTAAAAAAGCATGACCAGTTTTCAAATTCGCGATTGTTTCAAAACCTGATTTCTTATAAACCTTCTCAACTCTTTCACTTATCGGCATCACCCAAAATCGTTCTACATGATTCTTTGCCACTTCAGCTTGAATATGATGAATCAGCTGTCCAATCAAACCCTTACCTCGGTAGGCTTCCAATGTAGCTACATTCTCTAGTCTAGCATCCTGTTCATACTGGAATATACATGCAGTTGAACAAGGGACACCATCATATTTTAATAAATAGTGAGTATAGGCCTCTTGTGAAAATTCCTCTTCAAAGGCTTTTTCCCTAATTGATCCACCTAGCTCTTTAATTTGGCATTCGATATTTATAGCATCTTGTTTATTTTCACTTGTTACTTTTTCAATTGTTACATTTTGATCCTTTACTAAATCAACCTTTGTTTTCCAAAGTTGAATAGGGCAATCAAATTCTTCAAATCCAAACCCTTTATGTTTAAGAGCAGTAATAAAACCTGAATGCCCTTCATAGTGGGATAGATAAAATCTTGGAATTAATTGTTGAGCCTGATAAAAAGAAATAACCTCATCAATGATCTTTTCATAATCACCATCGTAAGAAGAAATATGTGCATGATTTGCATCATAATAGTTTGGTTGATTTTTATTATAAAAAAGATAGCCCCAGCCTGTTTCTAGCTTTGTTGAAAACGAAGAAACATACGCAATATCTAACGCTCCCATATATTTTTCGATCATCGTGTCTTCCCCCAAAGTTTATCGTATTGATTTGTTATGCTTATCATAGCAATTATTTACATCTAGCTACCACTTCTTTTTTGATCATGGTGAAAAAGGTGACGCAACCTTTAAACCCTTTAAATTTGCTATTTCTGAATCATTGTCCACTCATCCAATAATCGTTTAGCCGTAGATTTTGGAAAGTTGAATGATTGCCATTCTGTTGTCCCTTGATTTCATTCAATCGCTTGTTCTTTTTTACATTTTTCACTCAACTTTTTCTCTAATATTTCATTTTTTAATGGTAGGATAGGTTAAACTGTTTTTATTGAAGGCTGTTTTCACAAACTTTGTTGCTATTTACCAAGTAGTACGGTGTGGTTGATTGCAGCGAGAGATGCTCGCTTTCCGCGGGGCGGGCGGTGAGCCTCCTCGGCGTAAACACCTGCATGAGTCTCACCTGTCCCGCTGCTCCCGCAGGAGTCTCGCAATCCGTTCCAATCAACCTTAAACAGTTTTCGTTTTAAAAGCAGCAATCTATTAAAAAGAGCCTTATTGAAAGGAGTTAGATATGATGAATGTTTTGTTAGCCGAAGATGACGTTAAGCTTGGCGAGCTTATTACATATATGCTAGAAAAAAAGGCAAATTACCAAGTTGAATGGGTTCAAACTGGTGAGGATGCTTATGATTATGCAAGTGCATCTCATTATGATGTCATTATTATGGACTGGATGATGCCTAATGGTGATGGAGTTGAGATTTGTAGACGACTAAGAAACGATAGCTACGGTGGAGCAATTTTAATGTTAACAGCTAAGGATGCTCTTCAGGATCGTGTTGTTGGCCTAGATGCTGGTGCAGATGATTATCTTGTGAAGCCGTTCGAGATTGATGAGCTGTTAGCAAGACTTCGAGCACTAGCCCGTCGTAATTTTTCACCAATTCGTGAAGAAATACTTACGATTGATGGCCTTTCAATCAATCGAACAAGCCAATCCCTGCAAATGGATCAACAGGTGATACAATTAACCCCTCGAGAATACCAGCTACTAGACTTATTGGTACAAAATAAAGGACAAGTATTAACAAGAGACATTATTTTTGATCGTATATGGGGAAATGAAACAGATGTTTCGTATAAAACAATTGATGCTACAGTGAAATTACTTCGTAAAAAGCTAACCAAGTTTGAAAAGGGAGATTGGTTACAAAGCATCAGAGGGGTAGGATATAAGCTTGATACGTAAACGACATGACCTATTCTCGAAAACACAGCAAATGTTAACAGTAAAATACAGCTTACTCATTATTTTGTTTCTATTATTATTTATCATTATTCTTTATTCAATTGTTTATATTTGGTTTACAACTGCCGAGAAAAATGAATTACGAGATACAGCACAGCATGAAGCAGATTTGGTTGAAACATTTTTGTCTATGGACTACGACAATGGCCCAAACGATAGGAAAGCTAATCCACAATTTGTGACCACAGATAGTGATCAATTATTTTATTATGTAATGAACAATCGAGGTGAATTAGTCTTACAAAATGAGCAGCTTCCCCTTCTCCAAACTGAATTTATCACGATCATTTCAGAGTGGAAGCCGCAAAGAGAAGAATTGCAGAATGCGGATATCATTATTGATCGTAAACAATTCATGCAGAATAATGAGGAAAATCGATTTTCAACCTATGGACCGAAAAATCAACAGCTGGAGCTCCTTATGATTGCAAAGCCAATCTATGACCGAAACCAACTTGTTGGCTATCTCTATATCGGTCAAAATATCACTGATTTAACTCACCTTTTAAAGGGACTTTTTAGGATCTTAGTGATTTCAACTCTCATTTTTTCAGGTGTTGCTTTTTATTTAAGTAGAATGATGTCAAAACGGGCAATGATTCCAATCGAGCAAGCTTTTAAGCGACAACAGGAGTTTGTAGCAGATGCGTCCCATGAATTAAGAACACCTTTAAGTGTCATGTTGTCTTCATTAGATATATTAGAAATGGAGGACCAGCACCAAAATGAAATTTCGACAAAAATGGTCGGCAACTTAAAAGAAGAAGTGAAGCGAATGACCGGACTTGTTGGGGATTTACTGACTTTAGCAAGATCTGATTCAGATGATCAAAAGATTGCATTTGAAGTATTTGACTTGGTTCCTATTTCCCAACGAGCAATCGATTCTTTTGAAGCTCATGCTCATACAAAAAATATCCAGCTGGAATTAAAGAGTCCAGCATCTATTAAGATCAACGGAAATATAGAACGTTTGACCCAGCTACTTTATATTCTACTTGATAATGCCATTAAATATTCTCACGATTCTGGTTCAATATCATTGTCTATATGGAAAGAATCAAATATGATTTTTATCTCTGTAAAGGATACAGGAATTGGGATTGATGCTAAAGACCTAGCCAATATATTTGATAGATTTTACCGTATCGATAAAGCTAGAACAAGACATCTTGGTGGTCATGGACTAGGTTTATCAATTGCAAAATGGATCGTAGACATACACGGTGGTCGAATAACTGTAGAAAGTAGTGTTGGTGAAGGAAGTACGTTTCTAGTGAAAATTCCATATAAGGATAGCTTGTAGAGAAAATTCTACAAGCTTTTTTAATATCGCATAAAAGAACGCACTCTCCCTTTTAAGGAAGGCAAGGATTCTCTATTTATCTACGAAAATGATCAATTTATCTTTGATTTTTTCTATTTATCTACGATTTTTCTAATTTATCTTCGATTTTCCCAATTTATCGATTATTCGACAAAAATCTACCTTTCTAGCTTTTTATTATTTTTTTTTACACGCTCTTCTATTTTTCACCGTCTTTTCACCAAACTCTATTAAATTATACATATAGCAAGTTAAGTACAACTTGAAAGGAGGTGAAGAAATGAAGAGAACGAGAAAAAGTCCTTTACTTTGGATTGGGATTGCCATACTCGGACTAATTGTCCTATCGATCCTATTAAATGTGATTGGGCATTTCTTTACACAAACTTCAGTCCATCAACATATGGGACATGGACGAGGTGGTGGCTTTAATCATGGAGGTGCAAGATTTGGAAACCACATGAACATGTTCGATTTTCCACTTTTACCGTTCCTTGTTTCTATAGGATTAATTGCTTTAGGCTGGTGGATTTGGAAAAAGGCGGATGGTGAATCAGTGAAGAAATGGGTAGGTATTTTCTTGCTAACAGTTGGGTTGTTTTCAATCTTACCACTGATTATTGCAATTCCAGTGTTATTACTAGCATTATATCTAGCTTTTAAAGAAAAAAAGGCGGATACAGATTTTATAGATGAACCAATCATAGTTACTTCCCCTTCATATCATACAACTACTCACGATATTCTTGATGAATGGGAACGTAAAACAAATAAGGAGAATGATAAATAATGGGGATTTTTAAACGTGTAAAAACAATAGCAGTTGCCGATATGAACCACAAATTGGACAAATATGAGGATCCAATAAGTATGGTAAAACAGTATATTAGAGAGCTTGAAACAGAGCTTGAAAAGGCGCAATCTGCATTAGCAAATCAAATTTATTTTGAACAAAAACATGAAGGGTTAATTGAACAGGTTAAAACAGCAATTGATAACCGTAAAAGACAACAACAATTAGCACTAGAAAAAAATAATGACGATATGGCTAAGCTAGCAATCCATGATCGAATTGAGCAGGAGAAAAAGCTACAAGCCCTTGAGCAACAACTAGCGTCTATTAAAAATCAAACAAAACAATTAAAAGCTCAAGTTGTAAAATTAAAGGATACTTATGCTGAATTACAAAATCGCAAAGCATTACTTATATCAAGAGCAAATGCCGCACAAACAACTTATAGCATTAAAAGCACATTACACTCTTCTCAATCTGAAAATATCTTGAATGGCTTTGCTAGAATGGAAGATAAAGTACTACGCTTAGAGGCTCAAGCAAGTGCTCAGGATTACTTGTACGAAAAAGATCACTTAAATGAAAAGACGTATTCTGTAGAAGTTGAAGAGGAATTTATAAAAGCAAAAGAAGCAATCAACGAAAAGCAAGCTTAAAAAGGCAAAGAACCTGCTCAAAAATAGGACAGGTTCTTTTCTCTTTTAATAGAGCAGAATCATTATCTATGTATTGTATTAAACAACATCATACCCTTGATCTTCAATCGTATTCTTCAATTCCTATTTTTTCATTAATCTTTGTACCGTTACCAATAACTCATCGATGATTTCTTCATCACCCTCTTGTATTCTTTCAACAACACATGTCCGTAAATGTCCTTCAAGCAACAGCTTACCAACACCATTTAAGGCAGATTGTGTTGCTGAGATTTGAGTAATGACATCATCACAATACGTATCCTTTTCAATCAAAGCTTTTATCCCGCGAATTTGACCTTCAATCCGATTTAAACGGGTAACAAGATTCTTTTTCACTTTCTCTGAATGATGACTGCTTCTATGTTCATTATTACTACAGTGGTCCTGACAATCATTCTCTGTACTCATTGAACCATCCCCTTAAACTTTTATTTCCTTCATTTTAATATACCCCCTGGGACTATTCCAAGTAGTTGCTTATTTATATTACTTATTCTAAAACAAAAAAAGCTTCTCAGATTATATTTTAGTGTGAAAATCGATATTTCTATACATGTAACCTTATAAGTTAGGCTATATATGTAATAAGAATGGCTTTTCGAAATGAGGGATTCTAATGAGAAGAAGTGCTCTTTTGCTTTTTACTATTGTCATTTATTTAACTGGTTGTGGAGAAATATCAGAACGACATAATCAAGAGAATTCGAAAACAACCGAAGTAGCAACCACAAACAGTACAATGGAAAATAAGAATGAAGAAAAAAGGAATGCTGAAATAAAGGAACAATCAATCATCTCAGCACAAGCAATCTATATCGGTTTAATGGACACACATACAATAGAAGTTATGATAAATAATCAACCATTAGCTATTCAAATTAATGAAGAACAATTTAAAATACTTGAACCACTAAATACAAATAAACAGATTCATATTGAGTATTACTATAATGATGAAACCTCTCAAAATATATTAGATAAGGTTGAAGTGCATTAATAACGATAAAAAAAAGGGGCTGACACAATTAATTGTCCGCCCTCTCCATTACCAATTATTAATTTCATTAGATAACTCGCTAATAATTATTGCGATACCCTTTTACAACTCATCATCCCCTGCTGGAACCTCCATTCCTAGTTCTTCCATAATTTCTTCTGCAGTCTTTCCATCTGTTTCAATTCCTGCTTCTTCTGCTCTTTGAATTAGTTCTTCCTCGTTAATTCGATCACCTTTCCCCATCGCAGGTCTATTCTCTCTTAATTCTTCTTGGACCTCTTCAATTGTTTTACCATCTGTCTCAATTCCAGCCTGTTCAGCCATTTCTATTATTTCTTCATCACTAAGCTCCTCACCAGTGATGCCTGGTCTTTGTCTTGATTCTTCAGCTTCTTGCAGATCTTGTTGCTCATTCATTAAAGTTTCTGTTGATGAATCACCATTCGCATTTCCACATCCTGTAAGAAGTAATACTCCTAAAATGCTGATACCCAGTATTTTTAATATACTACTCATTATTATCCTTCCTTTCATCTTGTCCAATTCCTTATGGATTAAGCATAACGAATGTTTGTGTCAGGATAATGTCAACAGACGCTTATATAAACAGCAATTTTCAGTAAACAAAAAGCCGACTTTTACGTCAGCTCTTTGGTTCAACAATCATTCTTTTGTCTTTAATTGTTTATCTAAATAAAATGTTCCAAACGGTATAAATGCTAAGAAAAGGGCCCAAATTCCCCATAAATAAGACCAACGCTTTTTAAACTTAACAAAAGCAATCATGATGACATATAAAACAAATAGGAAGCCATGCAAACCCCCAACAATTGTTACTGCAATTGGAATATCAAGAAAATACTTTAATGGCATTGCAATTAACAGTAGGACTAAATAAGAAATACCCTCTAATATACCGAAAAAACGCAATATCCCAACAGATGTGTTAAACATCCTATCAACTCCAATATTATACGATTTATACTATTTATTATACATGCATCTCCTCTTCAGAAAACGATAATCTTTGACAATTTCCCAACAGAGCCTCTGTCTATGAAACAAACTATTAGGAAATAAGGATAAAACCTTCTATTCCCTTCATAACTAATGCTACTTTAATCTCATAAAGAAACTCAATATCGAGTCTTAAAAAGATAAAAAAAAGGAACAGACACAGTAGCAACTATTTGTATCGTTGCAGTGTGTCTATCCCACTATTTATATTTGAAACTAAGTTAATCATAATATAAAAGTCATTAAGCTCTTAATTTCTACTTATATCAAAAACGACTAATTTCCCTTCACTTTAAACTTATGAATGATTTCTTCCAGCTCATAAGTCGTGCTTGATAGTGAAGCAGCCAAATCCCCTAATTCTTCAGCAGCTGCTGCCTGCTCTTCGGTTGTGGCTGTTACCTCTTCTGTTGTTGATGAGGATATTTCTGCAACCTCAACCATTTCATTGATTGCGATTTCAACTTTTTCTTTATTTGTATTAATCTTGCCGATCGACGCTTCTACATAATTAATTTCGCTTATAATTGAATTTGTTCCTTCTAGGATATTTTCGAATGACTTTTGAGTATGATGAATCGAATTTGTCTGTTCGTTAAATAACGTAATTGTTGTTTTAACTAATTCAACCGATCGTTTTGTTTGGTTTAAAATACTTGCAATAACTGTTTCAATTCTCATCGAAGAGCTCTTTGTTTGATCAGCAAGCTTACGAATTTCCTGGGCAACAACAGCAAATCCAAGTCCAGCATCACCAGCTCTTGCCGCCTCAATACTTGCATTAAGAGATAATAAATTCGTTTCATCACTAACACTCTTAATCATTTCCACGATGTCTTTTATTTGAGCAATTTCCTTATTTAAAGCATTCATCGTCATATCCACTTGTCCGATATTAGCACCCATCTCATGATTTTTATCTGTTAAATCCTTTATTGTTTCAATCGATTGGCTGCTAAGTTTTTTCGTCGTTTCTGTGATCGTTGATACTTTTTCCATATTGTTAGCTACCTCAACGATTTCACTTGATAGCTCCTTCATTTCTCGGTTCGTTCTTTCTGAGTAGTCAACTTGACTAACTGCACCCTTTGCAACTTCATCAATAGCACTAGCAATTTGTTCAGATGAGGAAGCAGATTCTTCTGCAATCCTTTTGAGATCATTTGCACGATTAACAGCATATGTTGAAACCTTTTTATTTTCTTCGATCATCAACGTGATATTGTCAATCATGTTATTAAAGCTTTGTCCAAGCTGGCCTGCTTCATTTTTATATAAGTAGTCAGCTCGATGTGTTAAATCACCTTTTTCAGCCTCTTTCATGATCGTGACAACTTTATTAATTGGTCTGATCATGCTCTTCGCTATAAAGATACTAACAAAAACGGATAACAGAACAAATGCTAAGATTATGATATACACAAGATATATAACATCATGTATGTCTTTTAATAAATATGATTTTGAGGTTGAAACAGAAACCTGCCAGCCATTTTCACTTTCAATTGTGGATACTAAATACTCTTCACTATTTTTATGATTTTCATATTTACTACCTACTAATTCCTTTTTGTTACTAGAGATAATAATGCCATTTTCATTAATAATGGAGATATCTCTACCTGAATTCTTCTCACCATTTTCAAAGACATCTTGAAATAGCTGTACATCAGCCATAAGGATAAGGGTCCCAATGTTATCATACTCTCTAATCAAGTAAATATTTTTATAATTATTTTCTAGACCTGAAGCCCAAAATACCGAACCAGATAATTCATTTACTTTCTCAGGGATATCTGAATTAAAGTAGGTTTCGATGTCAAATTCCTCTGCAGCACTTGTTTCACCATAAACTGTTTTTTCTTCATTAACAAAGAGAATAGCCTTCGCATTTTTATTAGTAAATGTAATACTTGAAAAATACTCCGTTATTTCTCTTTGCTTATTAAAAAGTTCATACTCCGTCAATCCTTCATCATTATCCAATTGTTCCATTAAATCCATATTTGAGAAGGGAATTAACGTAATATTCTCAAATTCTTTTAGTGCATGATTTACATTTTTCGTGACTTGAACACCAATATCTTCATTCATATCAGATACTTTGTTTTCAATTGTATTCGAAGAAACAATATAAACAACATTTCCGATGATAACACTTGGGATAATCGTAAATAAAAGCAAGAATAAGATAATTTTAGATTTAAGTGTCATCCCCTTTAGATTAGGAGAAAATTTTGTTCTCGTTCTTTTCTCTTTTTGTTGTAAATTATGTTTGTGAGTGGAATTCTTGTTATTATTATCTTTTTTCTTCAATATCGCTAACCCCTTTGAATATATTTTCCTAATATTCCGTCAAAATTAAGTAAAAATAAATGAACCTACTTTCTCACTATATTAGGCTAGTAAGAAACATAATTTACTACTTAAGTATTCTCCCACATCTGTATACGCTTTCAATTATACTATAATTCAACCGTTTTTCCGCATAAAAATATTAGTTTTTCGACCATTTATAGTAATATTATCCTATTATTTATTTAGGACTTTAATAACTAATGACTTTTAATAATTCCTTTAGCACGAAAACTAAATAATTGTAGAATTTTGTCGATACAATAAGAGAATTTATAATTCAGCTTTTTTATTAAAACTAACACCAAATCAACTTAGTCATACTGGAGGGATATTTTTTGTTAAAACACCTAAGATGGAAAAATGCAAAAATTGGTGGTAAGTACTTTTATGTTTTTTTAGTTGTTGCCATTACGTTTCTACTATCTATTATCATCACATTTTCTTTATTGAAACAAACAAGTCAAACGATGAAAAATACACTAGTGAAAAATGAAATTGCTCTTTATAGTGCAGATTTAGTTTCACTCTACCATGAAAAATACAATCTCATTCCTGAATATATTTTATTATCTGATGATAAAAAGCTTCTCGAATATTTAGAGGATAGTAGAGAATTTGTTTCTACAGCAAAGAAATTAAAACAGCAATTAGATAATGAAGAGCAATTAGCTATTTTCCATAAGATTATTGAAAACAATCATAAACTGGATGAGTATTTTTTTAGTACGATAGTCCCTAAAGTGAAACAAATTAATACAGCTGAGTTTAATAAGCTTCAAAATGAAGCTAATGCAATAAAAGTAGAGACGACCGATCTGAGTAATCAGCTTAAGGAAATTGCAACAGAATCTAATAAAGCGTCACTAACAAAATCACAAAATGCGATCGAGAAGACGATCTTTTTATTAGTAACATCAGGGATTATTTCATTGTTAATCTCTGTGATTCTACTTTTTGTCATCAGTAAGCGGATATCAGCAGGATTGAATAGAGTTGTGCTTACTAGCGAAGAAATCGCAAATGGAAATCTTAATTTTAAGCCTTTAAAAGTTGTTGGTTCAGATGAAATTGGTCAGCTTTCACAATCGATTAACCACATGGGTACCCGGTTACGTGAGATGATTTTAGAGGTTTCACATATTGCTTCAGATGTTGATTCCCAAAGTGCAACATTTGCGCAATCTTCATCAGAATTAAAGCAAGGAAGCTCTCAAGTTGCACATACAATTGAAGAATTAGCAACTGGAGTGAATAACCAAGCAAATGAGGTATCTGATATCTCTGAAAATATAAGAGAATTTAGTGACAAATTAATTGAGGTAAACCAAGATGGTAGTAAATTAGTTCAATTCTCCGACGAAGTGCTACTCGTATCTGTTAACGGAGATCAACAAATGAAACAATCGCTAGAACAAATGAAACTCATTCATTCTATTGTAGAGCGTTCAGTTGAAAAGATTAAGATTCTTGAGACGAAAACGCAATCTATTACCGAACTTGTTACTGTCATTAAATCAATTGCAGAGCAAACAAACCTTCTTTCCCTTAATGCATCGATAGAAGCTGCAAGAGCAGGTGAAAGTGGTAAAGGATTTGCTGTAGTAGCCTCAGAAGTTAAAAAACTAGCAAATGAAGTATCAAGTTCAATCGAAAATATTACGTCACTTGTTACTAGCATTAAGGAAGAAACTACCTCTATGTCTAATGAATTATATAGTGGTTTTCAAAAGGTGAATGAAGGTACAGAACAGATCCAATTAACCGGTCAATACTTTTCTGAGATAAAAGATAAAATTACTGATATGACCGATCGAGTAAAAAATATTTCCTCAGCATTTAATTATTTTGAAAAGACTAGTCATGAGATTAATCAGTCTGTCGAGCATATCGCTGCTATTTCAGAGGAGTCAGCAGCAGGTTCAGAAGAAATATCTGCTGCTGTTTATCAGCAAACTCAATCAATTGATAACATTTCAACTAGTGCAAACACGTTATCAAATATGGTTGTGCGTATGAACGAAATGATTAGTAAATTTAAAGTATAATGAAATATTTATTAGGTGGAGGGAATAAAGTGACTACATTTTTTAAACAAGCAAGCCTTGGACTTTTGTTTACTTTTTTTGTTCTAGTTGGTACTGCTTGTTCAACATCAGAGGAAGCTTCAAGCGAGCAAGCAGTAAAGTTAAAAGCAGATGAATCCGTGCCTTATATTGGATTTGTATTAGACACTCTTGAGCAGGAACGATGGTATAAAGATAAGAAATTATTTGAAGATCAAGTTAAATCCCTAGGTGGACAGGTTAAGACATTGGCTGCTAACGGAATTGATGAGGTCCAATTAAAACAAGCACAGTTATTGATTGAAGAAGGTGTAGATGTTCTTGTCGTTGTTCCACACAATGCCGAGGCTGCAGCCAAAATTGTTGAGCTTGCACATCAAAACGACGTTAAGGTTATTTCGTATGATCGACTTATTACAAAAAGTGATTTAGATTATTACATTTCCTTTGACAATGAAAAAGTTGGGGCATTACAAGCAACTGAAATTGTTAAAAGAGTTCCAAAAGGCAACTTTGCATATATTGGTGGTGCTGAAACAGACAACAATGCACTGTTATTTAGAAAAGGTGCTATGTCAGTGCTACAGCCTTTAATTGATAAAGGAGATATTAAGTTAGTTGTTGATAAATATACAGATGAATGGAAACCAACCATCGCTGAACAAAATATGGCAATTGCATTAAAGGAAACGAAGAATGATATTCATGCTGTAGTTGCTGCTAACGATGGGAATGCTGGTGGTGTTATCAATGCTTTAACTTCTGTCGGGTTAGCTGGTAAGGTACCTGTTTCAGGTCAAGATGCCGAATTAAGTGGTATAAAGCGAATTATAGCTGGGACACAAACCATGACAGTGTACAAGCCAATAAACGTCATCGCTACTAAAGCAGCTGAAATGGCTTACGATGTAGCAATTGGTAAAGAAATAAAAACAGATACTACAATTGATAATAATAAAGTTAAAGTCCCAACGATTTTGCTTGAACCTACAGCTGTTACAAAAGAAACGGTTAACAGTACGGTTATTAAAGATGGGTATTTAACCGAAGAAGAAGTTTATTCGAAATAGGCTCTGTTAAACCTTTCCGCTATTGGGGTTTTAGTGCCAAAATCAACAGTGAGCTATTAACAGACTCGGTTCACTTCATAAAAGTGAGGGCGTCTCAAAACTAAAGGGTCAGACCCCTCCAACACAATATATAGCACCTTAAACGTTAAAGGCTACTATATATTAGTAATGTTGGGAGGTGTCAGACCCTTTTGAGTCAGCCTCTCTTTTAGTGTTATATCCTTAAATTGCTAATGTTTCATCAGTGCTTTCTGCTTTTTGTCTTTGACGTTTTGCCTTTTTAAAGTGCAGTAGCTCATAAATAACCGGGATGACCACTAACGTTAATACAGTCGCGACACTTAGTCCACCAATTACAACAACAGCTAGACTTGCAGAAACCAAGTTCCCCGCTTCAGCTTCTTTAAACAATAATGGAAGCATGGCTGAGATTGTTGCTACTGCTGTCATAATGATCGGACGCATTCTAATTGTAGCAGCCTCGACAATTGCATCTCTAATAATCATTGATTGTTCATTTTGTTTCACTCGGTCAAGTAGGACAATTGCATTCGTCACAACAATTCCGATTAACATCAGAGCACCTAGTAGTGCTGTAATATCTACAGAAATTCCGCTTATTATAATTCCTAAAATTGCCCCGATCGCTGCAAGTGGTAAAGAGCATAGGATCGCGATAGGCGCACGGATTGTTTTAAAGGTAATTACCATAATTAGGAAGACAATTCCAATCGATGCAAGCATTGTCATAAATAAATCATTAAATTCCTTGGCCTGATTAACACTAGCCCCACCTACAAGCACTTCCATATTATCTGGAATGTCTAATCCTTCTTCTGTCTTATCTCCTAAGATCCGTTTATTTATTTCAGTTGAAATCGTTGATAGTTTTTCAGGATCTACCGTTGCTGTGACCCTTACATATTGCTCACCATCTTTGTGGAATGTACTAGTAGGTTCTTCTGTCTGCTTTAACTCTGCTACTTTCGAAATGGAAGTCATACCACTAGCCGTCATAATCGGAACATTTGATAATTCTTTTTCAGTGTCTGGATTGAAAACAGGTTCAAGCATAACCATTGTTTGCAGTCCATTCATTTCAATTGTACCCAGAGGTGTTTTATTTATCATGACCGAAGCTTGTTGTGCAACTTGATCTGCTTTTGCCATTCCTGGATCGACGACAAATGAATAAACTGCTTTCGTTTCATCTTGGTTGGAGCTTACCTTCTCAATCCCTTCGATATCATTAATCTCGGCTTGAACTTTTTCTGATACAGAAATAAGTTCATCTACATTATCACCAATGACATCAATCGTGATTGATGTAGAACCACCACCCATTAGTGTTGCCTCAGTAACCTCTAATGTAGCATTATCATACTCATTTTTTTGAGTATTTACTTTATCTATAAAGGCTCCCATATCAGCATCTTCTTCTAAAATCGCCATAATCTGCGTTTGAGTAGGATTACCTACCGCACCGTATTTAGCAGCATCTTCTGAATTTCCAAGCTGCAAATATAATTTATCAATGCCATCTTGTTTTAACACATATTCCTCAAGCTTCATAGACTCTTCTTTTACTTTTTCAATTGGAGTTTCATTAGGGTATTTTAACGAAACAAATACATAATCAGCTTTTGTTTTGTTTACAGCCCCCTTTGGAAGTACCATATACCCTCCAACTGATCCTGCGAACAAAATGATAGCTGTTACTAAAACAACCCATTTATGATTTAATGACCATGTTAAAAACTTTGCAAATCCTGCTGATGGTTTGTGCTCTTTTATTTTTGCATTTTTAAGTAAGGCAGCACTCATAACAGGTACTACTGTAATCGCTACGATTAAAGAAGCTAAAAGCGAATACGTAATCGTCAAGGCAAATGGAAGTAGGAAATCCTGTAAGCTTCCACTTAATAATCCCATTGGTAAAAATACAGCAACAGTTGTTAGAGTGGACGATGTAATCGCTGAGCCAACTTCTTTAGTTGCTTCAATGACCATTTTGATCGTGAATTTTTCACTTTGTGCTCTTCTAAAAATATTCTCGATGACTACGATACTATCATCTACAAGACGACCTACAGCTACAGCTACCCCACCTAGTGTTAATATATTTAACGTCACACCAGACTGTGCAAGGAGGAATAATGTAAACCCTAATGAGAGTGGGATCGACACAATGGTAATAAGTGTGGAACGTAAATTACGTAAGAAAAGCATAATCACGATTGTCGCAAAAAGTGCACCTAGTAAGACTTCTTTAATCATACTGTGAACAGATGACTCTACAGAATCAGCTGAAGCTAATACAACGGTTGTTTCAAGGTTATCGTACTTTTCATTCACTTCTTCTGATACTTTTTTCGCTTCTTTACTAATTGTTACGGCATTTGAATTGCTATCCTTTGTGATAACGAATAGTAATCCATCCTTACCATTCACACGTGTAAGATTATTTTCTTGTTTATCAACAGTAATGTTTGCTACATCCTTTAGTGGTACTTTTGGAATAATCTCAGTATCCTCAAGTTTTTCAATCGTATTTACATCACCAACAACCTTTATATTTGCTGCCTTATTATCAATATTTTTTTCACCAACTGCGGTTGCAATATTTTGACCTTGGAGCAGTGGCATGATATTTTCAATTGTGACTTGCTTTTCCGCCATCTTCTTTTCATCTAATTCAACAGATACATATGAAGGGATCGTTCCATTTGTTTGAATATCTGACACACCATCAATGTCTTTAAAATATGGGACAATTTCATCTTCTGCATATTGAATGGTTTCAGGATTAATTCCTTCATCAAACGTTAACCCAATGTAGGAAACAGGGATCATAGACGTGTTCAATTGTACAATATTTGGTTTCATCACATTTGCTGGTAATTGTACATTTGCTAATGCATCCTCAATTTCACGCTTTGCTTCTTTTTTGTCGACATTTGACTCAAAATGAATATCGACGGATGAATAACCATCCCCAGTGGTAGAAAATACATTGGTCTTTCCATTAACACTATCTACAGCATTTTCAATCGGTGTCGTTACTTGATCCTCCATTAAGCTTGCATCTAATCCTTCTCCCATTGCTACAACTGAAATAAAGGGTTGATCAGCAGATGGTAAAAATTCCATCGGTAGTCGAAAATAACTTAAAACCCCCATTACTAATATAAGCATAGACATAATGGCAATAGCAGCTTTGTTCTTAAATGACCATTTCGTAAACCAAGACATTTGATGTTAACTCCTTCCAAATTTCATTTTCTTTAAAATCGTTTTCTTTGACTCCTTCCTAACCACAGGAAAAACTTGTCATATATGGTTAGTTACTACAGTCACTATTTTAATAACAAAAAGTGGAAGAGTTAAATGACTTAAGGTGTAAAACCTTCTAAGTCTTAAGCCGTATATTAGAAATGAAGCACCAAAAGAACAAAAGCGCAAGCGACTTGAACAGCCTCGGGCAAATAAGACGCTTAAGAATAGAAGGTGTTCTTTACCTTCAATTCTTAAGTGGCTTAGACCCAAGAGGGGCTAAGCGCTGGAGCTGGATGCCTAGCGCTTACCCCCAGTACTAGAATTTTATAATTTCCTAGACAATAAAAAGACAGACCATTACGTCTGCCTCATTTCTTATACCTTATTAAGTTGGAATTTTTTAGTTTATCTTTTTCTTGCAATTTTAAAGCCATTGTCAATTTCATTGAAGCCGATTCGTGGATAATATTCCATTGCTTCTTGTGATGCCAATAATAATAATGCTACTTCTTCTCCTAATTCATCCTTTAACAAGGCAATAAGTTCTTTACCAATCCCATTTTTCTGATAGTTTTTATCAACTGCTAAGTCAGATAAATAGCAGCAATAGCTAAAATCCGTAATCGCTCTGGCAATACCAACTAAATTATTTCCATCCCATGCTGAAATGAGGATGTCTGCGTGATCAATCATTCGTTCAAGTCGTGGTAGATCATCCACTGGCCGTTTTATTCCAGATGCTCTGAAAACCGATGATAATTCCTCAGCGTTTATTTCCGCATTAACTTTATACGTTATTTGTAGAGTCATAGTTATTCTCCTTCTAAAATGTATTTAATACAGGAATCTGTAACTAATCGTACTAAAATATATAGTATTTACTTAGAAAAATTGCGAAAAAAAAATAGACCTCTAAACTCATAGAAAAGTATTCCTTTTGTATGAATACATGCTAAGCATTTGAGGTCAAAATTATCGTATTTATGTCAACTTCTTTTATTACTTTCCTTCAAAAACTTCAATAAAAGCTTTCATATAATCGGGAAGATCTGGTGGACGTCTACTTGAAATCAGATGACCGTCGACAACAACCGCTTCATCTAGCCACTTAGCTCCTGCATTCTCCATATCATCACGAATTCCAGGTGTGCTTGTTACTGTTTTACCATTTAATATTTTAGCAGAGATTAAAACCCATCCTGCATGACAGATTTGACCGATTGGTTTCTTTTTCTCTTCCATATGTTGAACAATGTCAATTACCTCTTGAAACCTGCGAAGCTTATCAGGAGCCCACCCTCCTGGAACTAGCAAGGCATCATATACACTCGGGTCAATATCTTGAAAAGCATAATCAGATGTAGCTGGTACACCATATTTCCCTTTATATGTATACCCTGCATCTTCTCCAGCTAAATCAACGATTGCACCTTCTTCACGTAAACGATGGATCGGATACCACAACTCTAAATCTTCAAAATCCTCATGAACGAAGCTTAATACCTTTTTACCTACTAATTTCATTTAATTCCCTCCCTTTAAATTTTCTTTAATCTTAACTTAACCCATGTAGCCGGGAAATACAAATTGTTTGAATATAATCACTATGCCATTATTACCACAATTAAAAACGAAGGAAAAACAGATTCCCAGTAAAAGCCAGTGTTGTTCCCTTTTCTTTTTTCTACTAAAAAGCCATAAAGGTCATTTTCAACCTCTATGGCTAATATTCCATTTCAACTAATAAACTTGCAGTATGCTCGTCAGTTATTAATACGTTTGCATACTTGCCTTTTAATGCACCATATATGGCTTCAAGTTTTTTCGGTCCACCCGCAACAAGGATCGATTTCTCCTTTTTAGCTAGTTCATGGAGCTCAATTCCAATCGTGCGGTTATTTAAATTCTCTACACAAATTTCCCCATTTTTATCAAAAAATCTTGAACATATTTCACCAGCTGCTTTAGATTGGATTAAGTGTTTATCTTCTTCTGAGAAATATTCTGCTTGTAATAAAACCGAATCAACTACAGGAGTTCCGACACTAAAAATAGCAATGTTTGCTTGTTTACCTAAGTTAAGAATTTTTCGGATATGTCGATCAGCTTCTATCGCTTGCTTCACTACAATATGGTCAACAATTGCTGGTAGCGGTAACAAAAAGGTTTGTGTATGAAATGCTTCACCGAATAAATGAATAATTTCAGAGGCGTAGGTCTTTGTTTCTGAATGACTCACCCCACCATTTAACTGAACAACTGTTGTATGACTAATTGGCTTTGGTTTTAGCTTTGTAGCTAGCTCATAAACAGTGGTTCCCCAGGATGTTGCAATGACATCATGATCTTTAACAACTTTATTTAAATAGCTTGCTGCTGTCTCTCCTAAATGCCGTTTAATTAACGTATTGTCATACTCTGAAACTGAGGCAACTACAACTTCCTTCAAGCCAAACTTATCCTTTAACCGTTCAGTTAATAGCTCGCCTGCTTCAACAGGATTATGAATCTTTATCTCGACAATACCAGAATCCTTTGCTTGCTTTAATAATCTTGAAACAGTTGGTCTTGACACATCTAATTTTTTTGCAATCTCTTGCTGGCTATAATCTAATTGGTAGTAGAGCCTTGCGACTTCAATTATTTTATTAAGCTTGTCTTTTTCCATTTATACAGCACCTAAATCGTGATAATTTGATTGACTCTTTTTAAAAATGGCTCTGTTAAACTTGGTTGTTGATTTCCGCTGCAGGCATTCGCTTTCCGCGGGCGGATATGTGAGCCTCCAATCAACAAAGTTCAAAAATCAACAGTATGCTTTACAGAGCCTTAAAAATAAAAGAGAGAGGCTGACAAAATTACATATACGTCAGCCTCCTTAATATTCCTATTATGCTTCAATAAGTTTCTTCACACGTGCAACAACGTTCTCAACAGTAAAGCCGTATTCAGCTAAAATTCTACCTTCTGGAGCAGACGCACCAAAGGTATTAATCGCTAAGATATCGCCTTCGTCACCTGTGTAACGGTCCCATCCAAGTGGAGAAGCCATTTCGATTGCTAGACGTTTCTTCACTTCTTTAGGAAGAACAGAACGTTTGTATTCATCTGACTGAGCTTCAAAACGATTCCATGCTGGCATACTTACAACAGCCGCTTCAATTCCTTCTTCAGCTAATACAGCTTGAGCTTCAACAGCAAGGCCAACCTCTGAACCTGATGCTAATAGAAGAACATCTGCAGTTTCTTTTGCTGCAGGCGAGATTACGTACGCACCTTTTTGAACACCTTCATAGGCAGTTTCTTTTGTATTTTTTATTGTTTTTAAGTTTTGACGAGTTAAAACAAGTGCAGTTGGAGTTGATGTTGATTCAATTGCAGTTTTCCAAGCTGCAGCCGTTTCGTTACCATCTGCAGGACGAACTACAGATAGATTAGGCATTGCACGCAATGATGCAAGCTGTTCGATTGGCTCATGTGTCGGTCCATCTTCACCAACAGCAATACTATCATGTGTAAAGACATATGTTACAGGTAAATTCATTAACGCTGCTAAACGAATAGCTGGGCGTAAGTAATCAGAGAATACAAAGAATGTACCACCAAATGCATGTAGACCGCCATGTAATGCCATACCATTTAAAGCAGCACCCATCGCAAATTCACGTACACCGAACCAAATGTTACGTCCACCGTAATTCGCACTTGAGAAATCTCCAGCACCACTAATTGTTGTTTTATTAGAACCAGCTAAATCTGCTGAACCACCGAAGAATGATGGAAGGTTTTTCGCAATCCCATTTAATACTTCCCCAGAAGATGCACGTGAAGCAAGACTTGTACCTTCCTCATACACTGGAATATCCTTGTCCCAACCTTCTGGAAGCTCACCGCTAATTGCAGTTTTGAATTGTGTTGCAAGCTCTGGAAAATCTTTTTCATAAGCTGCTACTAATTCATTCCACTCGTTTTCTTTCGCTGCTCCTGCTTCTTTAACAGTTTTGTTAAAGTGATCATATACTTCACTTGGAACATGGAAATCTTCTTCAAATGTCCAGTTATACGCTTCTTTTGTTAATTTGATTTCTTCTGCACCAAGTGGAGAACCATGTGAAGCAGATTTACCAGATTTATTAGGAGAACCGTATCCAATTGTTGTTCTTACTTCGATTAATGTTGGACGATCTAAGTCTTGTTTCGACTGTTCAATTGCATTTGAAATTTCGTTCAGATCATTTCCGTCTTCAACACGAATGACTTGCCATCCTTGTGCAGTAAAACGTTGCTCAACATTTTCAGAGAATGATTTGTGTAAATCTCCATCTAATGAAATGTCATTTGAATCATAAAGAACAACAAGACGGCCTAATTTTAAATGAGCTGCTAAAGAAGCCGCTTCTGAAGAAATACCTTCCATTAAGTCTCCATCACCACAAATTGCATATGTGAAGTGATCAACAACATTATAAGATGGCTTGTTATAAGTTTCTGCCAAATGACGCTCAGCCATTGCCATTCCAACTGCCATTGCAATTCCTTGTCCTAATGGACCAGTTGTTGCATCAACACCTGCAGTGTGACCGTACTCTGGGTGACCTGGAGTTTTACTTCCCCATTGTCTAAACGATTTTAAATCGTCAATCGTTAAGTCATGACCAGTTAAATGTAGTAAGCTGTATAAAAGCATTGATCCATGACCAGCAGAAAGAACAAAACGATCACGATTAAACCAGTTTGGATTTGATGGGCTGATATTCATAAATTTCGTCCAAAGAGTATAAGCCATTGGTGCAGCACCCATCGGCATTCCAGGATGTCCTGAATTTGCTTTTTCAATTGCATCAATAGATAATGTACGAATTGTTTCAATTGATAATTTTTCTGTTTGTGTTAATTCACTCATTATTTTGTAACCTCCGAGATTTTATTTATTTGTGTATACAAATTCGTATTACTTACACTACCTTCTTCTCCAAGCCCTCTCCAATGGCGCGAGCGAACGGAGCAAGCTCTAAATAATTTATTGAAAACAACCTAGTCTAATTTCTAGATAGGATAGTTATTCTAATAATTTAGTGCTGTTCCGACCCCATTTCCTTTAAACAAAACTTGATTGTCTTGAATAAATAATTGACCTGAAGGCTGATCAGATAAGCTCCAATCAACTACAGCTTTTTTCAATTGATTCGCAATAAGTCGGTCTAATGCAGTAGGATATGGTCCTCCGCATTGGGATTCATCGATCTCAACAATTTTCCAATCAAGATCAAATTCTTCAAAGTGTACTTCTAAGTTAACTGGATCCACTGAGTGGTCCATCAATAAGAAAGTATACCCCTCTTTATTCGCTTCTTTCTTCCTAATATGCTGTTTTATGTGAGCAATTTCTTCCTCGTTAGCATTTGTCACAACTTCTGCTTCAACTGCTAATGCTGAATTTAGCAATAAGTTGGATGAGCCAAATCCAGGTATTTGCACATTAAATACTCTCACTTTTCCATATGATAATGAACTAGCAGTATCTCTAACACTTTCGATATTTTTAACAATAGAGTTTAATGCCGTATCATAACCTAAGGTTAATTGCGATCCATCTACATTGTTAAAAATACTTACTGGTACGTGTAATTGCTTCGTTGAAGATTGATTGATTTCAACTTCACTTCCACCCAATAAAATAATTTTATCCAATTTTGATAGCTTATCTGCTATTTCTGAAGATCGTTCATTCCAAATTTCAATAGGAAAACTACTTAATACACAACTATCTGATCCTAAATTTGCTGTTTTGCCATGGTTTTTTAATTCTCTAAGTTCTATATCTTTTGACGTTCGATTGCATTCGATTGCATATATCGTTTTCTCTTGTCTGGATAGTCCTTCTATAAGGGTACGAACGATCTGAGCTGTACCTGCTGAAGCCCAACCAAAATGAACTACACCTATCATCTACGTTACCCCCTTTAGAAAGAAATTTCGTTCACTACTCACTGAACATTTGTTACATTGATTAGTATACATGATATGAAGAAAAAGATAAATACATAAAAACACTAATTTTCAAAAAACTTATCTACGATTAGGAGATTTACATGCTGAACACAAAGAACGACCACACATTTTGTTGTGGTCGTTCTTATTATAAGCATGTTCGCCATTTACTATTAATATTAAATCACACCATTGGTAATCTAATAATAAATGACGTAGACTCTTGATTTGATTCACAGTTTATCAAGCCTTTATGCTTTTCAATTAGTGTTTTACATACGTATAGTCCTATACCAGTACCTAAACTTTTCGTCGTATAAAATGGTTCAAATATAGCCTCCTTCATTTCAACAGGAATTTCAGGACCATTATTAGTGATTGTAAATACAATTGATTCTTGTTTATTTTCACAAGAAATTGTCAATTTACGGTTAGATGACCTATGCTTTAATGCATCTATTGAATTTAAGATGATATTAACTAGAACTTGTTTTACTTCATCTTTTACTGCGATAATTTTACAGGTTGAATCTATGTTTGTTTTTACGTCCACATCTCCATCAACAATACTCGGGTATAAAAATGAAAGTATATCGTTAAATAAGTCTTCCATTTTGATTTCTTCTTGATGTTTATCAACAATCTCAAGTCTAGACGCATGTAGGAATTGTGTAATCCTAAATTTTAACTGATCAAGTTCATGCTCTATTGTTTCCATGTATTTAAGAGAGGGGTTTTCCATCTTTAAAAGCTTAATAAAGCCTATTACTGATGTTAGAGGATTTCTAAACTCATGAACAAAGCTAGAGGACATTTGACCAAGGAGGGATAATCGATCCTTGTGAGATTGGTTGATAAATACCACCTTTTCCTTTAAATCTAAATCTTTTAATTCTGTGTACCTTGTTACCGCATGGAAGCAAAAGCGATCAAAATGTAAATTAATATTATCAATGATAGGTTGTAAATCTAAAATTGATATACCTGATTTAGTTACGTATTTTATGACTGCACTTCTTCCTAAATTAACATTATAGACAAATTCCCCAATGTTGCTATTACTTAAAGCACGCTCCTTTGCTACCTTATAAGCAAGCTCTTTTACTTCTTCGTCCAAAACAGATTGTGTAATTGATCGTTTTATTAACATATACATTTGGTAACCATTTTGCGTGACATTTTCCTTATAACTATCTTCTTCATGTATGATGATACTTTCTTTCCATAATGTAAGAAAAGCTTCTTCAGCCTCTTCAAGAAATTGAATCAATTTTTCTTTTGTTGAAGCCACAGATTCTGATGCTAAATTCAAATAATACCACCACTTTCATTGTTTCAGATAATTTAGTATTAAATTTAGACAAAACTTGATAAAAACCTTCTTTATTTTTTTGAATTTCATATTTATTTTTCGAAAAATATATTTTATATTACAACTGACTAAAACTAAACGGTAATTAATTCCATGAACAAAAGCGCAAGCGTCTTGATCAGCCTAAGGCAAATAAGATGATTTAGAATAGAAGGCGTTCTTTGCCTTCAATTCTAAATTAGCTTATTGACCTCGAGGAGCTAGGTGCTGGAGCTGGATGTCGTACGCTTATCCACAGTTCAAGAATTTTATAATTTCCTTAACGACAAAAAAAGTGTTAGCCCTATTTAGTGAGCTAACACTTTATCCATCTAATAAACCATATTTTTTTCTAAAGCGCTGTAAAATCTTGATCCAGCTGTTTGCAAAAACGATTAAGAAAAATACATTAGATAGCGCGTGTGCTAAGTCAAAATAAATGCTTGCTCCATAATACGCGATAATTTCGGCAAATTTAACTTGATCACCTAAACTGACAATGTACCATAAATTCATTACCCAACCGAATAATATCCCACTGAAAAACCCAAATATAATCCTACCAAATGACCGCTTTATCAACCAAGTATGTCGTAAAAAACCGGCAAATAATCCAATCATTCCCCATGCATACATTTGCCAAGGAGTCCATGGTCCCTGACCTAAAAACAGATTTGAAACTAGTGCAGCAAGTGCTCCTACAACAAATCCACTTTCCGCTCCAAAAGCGATACCTGTAACAATAATAACAAAGGTTGTCGGCTGGACACTTGGGATTGATGCAAAAGGGACACGGCTAACTGCTGCAATCGCCGCTAATACTGCAAGAATAACTAGCTCTCGACCAGCAACCTTTCTCCTCTCAAAGCGAATGATAAAAGGGACAAAGGTCAATGTCATAAACAACAAACTTACTAGTAAAAAATGTTTGTTAGCAATTAGTGGTGTGGCAACTAAAATTACACTAAATAAGACAACTATAGATAAAAGGATTACTCGTGAACGCGCCAAAATCTACGAGCCTCCTCTACTGTTAAAACATCTGGAACATCGCTACCTCTTGTTATCCGATTAATGACTGTAGTATAAAATGCATTACCTTGAAAAAAGCTCTTTGATGGAGCTTCAATCGTAATCGAGCCTTGAAACATCATCGCACATCGTGTTGCATACTTTGCAGCAAACTCAATGTCATGGGTAACCATAACAATCGTAAGACCCTGCTTTTGTAACGATTGTAACAATTCACCAAATCGCTGTTTTGCTTCAGGATCAAGTCCCTTTGTTGGTTCATCGACTAAAAGTAACTGAGGCTGTGGAAGCAATACACCGGCAAGTGCCGCCTTTTGTATTTCACCACCACTCAAATCATATGGGTGCCGGTTTCTTAAGTCCTTCATTTGAAATATAGATAACAGTTCATTGATTCTTTCTTCTCCGAATGCAATTTGACGATGGTTTATGATTTCCTTTAACTCAGCTTCAATTGTATCTTGGATAAAAAATAACTTTGGATTTTGTGGAAGGTAACCAATTTCTTCAGGAAGCTGTTTTTTCACCTTTTTTCCATTATATATAACTGAACCACGTTGCGCTTTTTCAAGTCCTGCCATGATCTTTAATAACGTTGATTTTCCCGTTCCATTAGCACCCACAATTGAAAGCCATTCCCCGTCATAAACAGTTAATGACAAATTATTCAATATCTTATCAGTTGCTTTGGAGTATTGGAAATCAATCTGTTTTAACTTTAAAAGCTCCTTATTATCATAATTGTTTCGTTCATCTGTATCGATTGCTTCAATCCGATGCTGCTTCAACCAATGCTTTCCTTCTTTTACCGATAACGGGATGGCCTCACTAATGATGTTTGAAGTGTGTTCGATATATAATCGTGCAGCACTAGGTAAATAATTGTACATAGCATGATTTAGATCTTGACTAAGTGTATGAATAACACGTTTAGGAATATCAAAAGCAATAATCTCTCCCTGATCCAAGACAATTGTTCGATCTGCTATCGCAAATAGCTCCTCTAATCGATGCTCTGCAATAATGACGGTAATGCCAAATTCTTCATTCATCGTCTTCAGCATACTAATAAATTCTCTAGCTGCCACTGGGTCCAATTGTGCAGTTGGTTCGTCAAGCAGCAACAGTTTAGGCTCTAGTAATAACACAGAAGCTAAATTTACTAACTGCTTTTGTCCACCAGAAAGCTCATGTGTCTTTCGATTAAGTAATCCTTCTAAACCAAAAAAGTGAACGATTTCTGCAACACGTTTTCTCATCTCTTCAGTGGTCGCACCTATATTTTCCATACCAAATATAAGCTCTTCTAACACTTTATCCATAACAATTTGATTTTCAGGATCCTGAAAAACCATTCCCACTTCTTTTGCCATTTGCTCTGGTGGTGCAGTGGATAGCGACTCCTGGTTGAGGAAAAATTCCCCTAATCTTTTCCCATGTGGAGCAATTTCACGTTTCATTAACCTTAAAAGCGTTGATTTCCCACTTCCAGAAGGACCACAAAGTACAATAAACTCACCTTGTTCAATTGTAAAAGAAACATCCTTAAGCACACATTGTTTTTCTTCAGGATATGTAAAGCTTATATGCTTCGCTTCCAAGAATGCCATACTACAACCTCCCTTACCTCTATAATCAGTGGTGAACCAATGAACACCATAAATAAGCTCAAGTAAAACCATTCTCTACCTTGGATATACATTGTTTCTAAAACTGGATAAACACTTAAAACTCCATCACCTAACCACCAACCGACAACCCCAATTGCAGCAACAATAAGCATGTAAATAATGGCTAGCCAATCCTTTAAAACCATTTTATATGGTGTGTATTTGCTTCTCTTCTTAACCCCATATCCCCGTGCTGCCATTGAGTCAGCTGTTTGAATAGCCTCCTCAAGAGACCAGGTTAACAAAATTTGTACAAGTAAAATACCATTTTTGGCTCTAGTTCTTAGTTTCCCCTCAGATACAGAGAGTCCCTTTCCTTTTTGGACTGTTTCAATTTCCCTTAACCTTCTTCTTAAAAGAGGGACAAATCTCATCGAAAGCATTGCTAATAACGCCCATTGAGGCAGCCATCTCGAAAATAAAAATAAAAATTTATCAGCTGTAATAACAAGATTATAAGAAGTGAATAAGATCATAATCATAAAAATTGATAACGCCGAGATCACACCTTGAATAATCGCTTCCAGCATAATAGGGTTATTGTATAGATAAAATAAAATATGTGTGCCGCGGTGGTTGACTAAGGGATTAATGATCAGGAAAAACACGGCAAGAAACGTTAACATAATCATCCAACTTTTTAAGGTCTTCCCTTTATCCAACTGAAAATTAAATAAAATGAGCAAAATTGCTCCAACAAGCAAAAACACCGGATGCTTATAAAGCATGACCAGTGCTGTTGCTCCAACATAATAAATTAAACTAACGAATGGATGAAAAGAATGGATTCCTCTCGTCATTATTTGCCATCCTCTGTATAAACCCACTGTATTGAATCACCATTTTTCACTTGAATAGCACCTGAGCTTCGATCTAATTTGGCGCCATTACGTTTGACCGTCCACCCACTTAGAGGACCACGATCAAATTCAAATAGGTTGGCGATTCCTTCTACATACGCTCCCGATCCGCTACCAGTAACACTGATTGGAATACCTTTTTGTTTAAGAATTTTTGTTGTTATATCTAAAACTGTATTCCCTTCTTCCATTTCTACCTTTGTGGATGAAAGAATTGTCCCTTTTTGCTGATCTCCGACAATTGAAATGGTAACAGTTTCTTTTGGTGCTTCTATTTTTGGTGGTGGTGTAGTTGTTTGTTCTTTTTCTGTCTCTATTTGTTTAGCACTTTGATCACTTGTTGTTGTTTTTTTCTCAGATGTTGTTTGCGTTTTTTGAGTAGTAGTTGACGTCTTATTTGTCACTGTTACTTCTTTTTCCGTTGTATTTGTATGATTGGTTGAAGATTCTGTAGCTGACTTTTGAGCTGTTGGTTCCTTTGTTGGTTCCTTTGGTTCATCTTTTGTTGCTACTACAGTATCTGAATCATCACTCGAATCATTTGTAGTGGAGGTGCTTTCAACAGCATCCTGTTGTTCTTGTTTAGATTGTTCCGCTTGTTCCGCTTGTTCCGCTTGTTCCGCTTGTTCCTCTATAGATGTGGTTTCTTCCTTTTGCTTTACCTGATCTTCTGAAGTAGTTTGCTCTATATTCGTTGTTTCTTTCTCAGCAATTGGTACCACTTCATCTTTTTCACAGCCTGATAAAATCAAAATAACTGATAAAATGGCAATTATCATCACTTTATACATCCGCATTATAAGAACCTCCAATCATTTATAAATTAAATTCTAAGAATGCAACACAAAAACAGGAAAACGCCCCTCCAATTTGGAGAGGGCATTTACGCTTTAGACTTTATTTGTTTGACGTCTATTTGAATAAACAAGAACTGTCGAACCAATCACAAGTAAAGTACCGCCAGCTGCTAATAAATTGAATAGTGGGGTAGCTGTATTTGGAAGAGGTTGCCCTTTTAGTACTTCTTGATCACTTTCCTTTTTATTTACCACTGTAGTAGCTACTGATTTAGTTTCTGGTTGTTTTTCTTCGTTCAATGATTCCTCAATTTCTACTGACTTATCTGGTGTTGGAGTTACTTCGTTATCAACGATTTCATCAGAATCTACGACAACTTCTGGCTTGCTAAATTGATAAATCGAACCTTTATCTGTTAAGAAATAATCATATGCAGTTAAAGCTAAAAGAGCTTGTGTACTCGCCATCGTGTTAGTATCACCACCACTTATATGAGCAAAACCACCACCTGACTGCTTAAATGTAAGCAGATGCTGAATAAGGTTAACACCTGTTGAAGCTCCTGAATCAAGGCTTGCAACAACCATGTCTCCTTTTTGCTTGGTGAATCTCTCATCAGTTGGATCCACACCAACAGATGTTAAACCAATAATAACCTGTGCAGTCGTTTCACTAGCGTCACCGCCATTTGTATCATCACTAAAGCCACCATTACTATCTTGCACACTAGCAATCCATTCGACTGCTTTATTGATAGCAGCTTGTACATTTTCCTGTTCTTTGTATGGTGCTAATGCTGCCAGCGCCATTCCAGTAATGTCCACACTAGCAGATGTGCCAAATAGTGACCAGCCACCCTTATCAAGCTGTTGATCAAGTAAATAGTTTACAAGTTTTTCGCTTGTCCATTTTGCATCACTTGGTATTTCATAGTTTCCACTATCATATGCCAGCAATGCATAGATTACACCATTATTCCCTTGATTTATCATCCGCTCATTCGAGTAAATTTTTTCAACTAGATTGTATCCTGCGAAGTTCGTAGGATCAATTCCAGCAGCAGTTAAACCAATTACAAACCGCTCATAATCCGTTACATTTCGATAGATGCCCTCTTTTTCTATTATTTCTTCCTTCAATCTATCAATGTATTCTTGAGGCACATCCCCTCCAGCAACTTCAAGAGCTACTGCAGTAAAATCATCATTAATAGCACTCTTTGATAAAAATTGTTTCGTTGATTGAACAGCTGCTCTTACTTGCTCTTGCGTGACTGGAGTTTGATCGGGCTTTGGTTCTGTACCAGTATCTTCTACTGGTGTTTCACCACCTGTGTCAGGATTGTCTTCACCTTCATCAACCGACTCGTTTTCTTCACCTTCGGTTGGAATTGCAAATGATTCAACTTTTACTTCTAGATGATCCCCTTCATTAACAGGGTAGGAGGAAACTCCTACATCCATAAAGTTTTTATTCATATACTGTGCCCAATATTCAGAATCACTTAACCCAACTTGACCTATAGATTTTAGTGACGCAAGCAAAGAAGTATCAATTTTTGCTTGAACTGGATTTTTTGCTGTCTTACTCGCTAACCGTAGAGCATCATAAGCACTTGCTCCATTTACAATTTCAACTGTTTGGTCAAAAATAGTATCTTGATTTATATCATTTGCTGATACCCTGACATTGACTGTATCAGAAGTAGCATCTATTATTTTCAATAAAATACTATCTCCATTTTTCACCTTATAGCTAGAAACACCTTCGTTTAACGGATATTCTCCGTTCACATAAAACCCCCACCAATAATCATAGCTATTCGCAGGTGGTGATGCAGCTCCAATCTGAGTAATAAATGCTCCTAATCCATCAAACATTTGATAGTTTAAATCTTTTTCATGAAAATCTGTTGCTTCTATTAGAACATCCAATGCTGTCTGACCTTCTTCAAATTCAACAGCTGTGAGCGGCAATGCAGTTGTTCCATCCTTATCTAGTGCTGTGATAATGACTCCATTCGTTAATTCCTTTGCATCAACCTGCTGAGGGAAAAATGATAAAATTTGAAAAAGAACTAATAAGGTAATAGAAAATAAAGCTATACCCCGATTTGATAAATTTCGTTTATTCAAAGTAAAAAGCCCCCTAATTATTTTTTCTTTCTATAAGAATAAATGCACTGAAGTACGATACCGTACGCGCTTATCCAAAGTAGGATTCTGTGTACCTAAAAATAAAAAAACACATCACTATACAGAGATGTGTGCTTGTCACAAGGTAAAGAAACAGTAATGAACATATGTATACCTGTGCTCAAACACCTTCCCTATCCGCGTAAGTTTTGGTGATTAAAAAACAGGTAGGTCTCCTGGCTCATGATCAACACTCTTTTACAACCTTCCCATTAAGAATAGTGGCATAATGTAAAGAGCTCCCATTTACAGTGGCGGGACCGCGCCGGATTTTTCACCGGTCTTCCCTTTTCATGATAGACTTACTAGATCTATCAACCTATTTTTATCGTATTTAGTTACAATTAAGATGACTTAATAATAGTCTAGTATAAAAAGGGTGTCAAGATTCGGCTCTTTCTCAATTTAAAAAAGTACTCCCTGGCCCAAAACCCTGGAGTACCTTTCCTTAATAATTATTTTGTTTCTCGATGCAATGTACGTTTTTTCAAACGTGGGCAGTACTTCATTCTTTCAATTCGATCTGGATTATTTCGTTTATTTTTTGTAGTTATATAATTTCGATCTCCTGTTTCAGTACACGCTAATGTTATTTTCACTCTCATTTTTGCTTCCTCCTAATAAAAATTTAGTATTTTTCTCAATCTAAACAGCAACAGTAAATGAAGGCAATGGATCAACAAACATTGACCAATCTTGATTCATCTCTTCATTAGTTAATAAGCAATGATCTAATGATTTTTCCACTTCATCACGATTCATATCTATGCCAATCATAACGAGCTCTGTCATACGATCACCATAATTTTCATCCCACTTTTCTAGTAGTTCAGGATCTTCTCTCAAGATTTGTTGTTGTTCTTCCTGAGAATAAGTTGCGATCCATTCACCAGCTCCTTGGATAATAATAGATGGACCTGCCTGAGAAAGAAGTCCTGTCATATTATTTCGAGAGGCCAACCAAAAGAATCCTTTGGCACGGACAACATCAACTGGCCAATCCTCAAGCCATGCCATCAATCTTTCTGGATGGAATGGTCTTCTTCGCTTGTAAACAAATGAGGAAATGCCATACTCTTCTGTTTCTGGCGTATGTTCTGTCATAAGCTCTTGTATCCATCCTGCAGCTTGACTTGCTTTTTCAAAATTAAACATGTGGGTGTTTAATATTTCTGTTAGGTCGATCTTAGAAAATACACTTTCAATTACTTTCGCCTCAGGATTTAACTTTTTGATAACAGCATTCAACTCATCAATATCTTCCCGGTTAACCAAATCTGTTTTATTTAAAACAATAATATTTGCAAACTCAATTTGATCGATTAACAGATCAACAACTTCCCTCGTATCTGTTTTATCGGTTGCTTGCTTTCGATCCAAAAGTGTCTCACCTGAAGCAAAATCATGCCAAAAACGATTTGCATCTACTACAGTAATCATTGCATCTAATTCACATAGCTGTGATAGATTGATTCCGAGCTCTTCGTCTACATATGTAAATGTTTGTGCTACTGGAACAGGCTCTGAAATACCTGTTGATTCAATGACTAGGTAATCTATGTCTCCTAGCTTTACAAGCTTTTCTACTTCAAAAATTAAATCCTCGCGCAGTGTACAACAAATACAGCCATTTTGAAGCTCTACAAGCTTCTCCTCTGTTTGAGAAAAACCACCTTTTTTAATAAGTGAAGCATCAATATTTACCTCGCTCATATCATTCACAATTACAGCAACTCGCTTATTTTCTTTGTTTGCTAAAATATGATTTAATAACGTAGTTTTTCCGGATCCTAAATAACCACTTAAGACTGTTACTGGAATCTTCTTTTTTGTCATATAAACCCTTCTTTCTAGATCGATATTATTACGATTTAAAATTGATACTTTGCCTACCTATTTATTACGCACATCTGTAATTCTTAAATATTGTAATAGGTCGTAATAAAATATCTTGGTAAATCACATAAACAGTAATCGTTACGATTTAAATTTTATAATAAAATTTGTTCTTTTGCAAGCACCCCTTCAGTAATTAAAGACAAAATAACCTTTCTATCATTCTCTTTAGGGAGTCGCCGATAATGCCTCCCTCCTGATCTAACTACTTAAAATGACTTACGGAAAATAAAGAGAATTATTCTATATTATACGTTTAGCATGTTATTTAAACGGGAATTAAAAAAACAAGACACAAAAAGAGCTGACTCATTTATGCCAGCTCTAATCTATAACTATTAATTTACACGTACTACACGACCATTAAACTTTTCGTTCCAATATCCACTAGACATATTAGCAATTGCAACACCAGTTGAACTTTGAGAACCGATGAATTTACCGCCACCTACATAAATACCGACATGTCCATCTTTTTTATACGTATCAAAGAAGACAAGGTCTCCTGGTTGCATACTGCTTGTTGAAACTTGAGTTCCTGAGCGCTTTAATGAATCCGTGTTACCACTTAAATTAACTCCAATTGTTGAAAATGCCCAAATAACATATCCTGAACAGTCAAATCTTCCATTTGCTATATCAGAAGCTGATCTACCGCCACCAAAAACATAGACAGAGTTACCAAAATACTTATAACCTGCACGAATCAGGTCGTTAACAGATCCATTTGATTTTACAGGTGTTGATGGAACTGTTTTTTTGCTACTTGTAGAATCTGAAGTTGACTTTGATGTTGAATTTGAGCTTGTCGAATCTTCATTACTTCCACTTGTTACCTCTACAGATGTAGATCTAGAGGTAGATGCAGTTGAAGATGCTGAAGTTTCTACTTGAGCGTCTAAGCTTTGTTGGATACTAGACTCTTGTAATGCAAGATTACTATCTTGCTGTTGCATACTAGCTTTAGCAGCTAATGTTGCTGATTCTTCACTCTTAAGCTGTTCTTTTAATTGATCATTTTGTTCCTTTTGCTCAAGAACAAGAGCTTGCATACCTTCTAATTCTGTTTTCATCTCTGTAAGTTCTGCAAGTCTTTTTACCTTTGCAGCTTGTGTTTCCTTTAAAGCAGCTTCATCTTCCTCATGCTGCTTTATAAGTTCACTGTCTGCTTCTGCAATTTTACCTACTGCAATCGCTCGGTTAACAAAATCACTGAAACTAGAAGAACCAACTAATACGTCAAAATAGTCAACATTTCCACCACTATGTTGATATGCAATAGCACGTTGCTTTAAAATTTCTGTTCTATTTTTAATTGTCTCTTCTAAAACTGCGATTTCATTTTGCATTTTGCTAATCTCTTCATTAGCAATTGTTATGTCTTTTTTCGTTTGTTCCATTTTATTGTTGTTATCTGCAATCGCCTGATCAACACGTTCAATCTGCTCATTTAACTTAGCAAGTTCTTTCTGAACATCGTTTAGCTCTTGCTCAGCGTTTTCAATTTTATCTTGAACTTGTGTGCGCTGTTGCTGAATTTCAGATAAGCTCTCTGCTGTTTCAGCTTTAGCTGAAGGAATAGCAAATGAACTGCCTAATCCAATCATGACTGCTAAATTTATGACTAGTAGTTTCTTTTTCGACATTTCTCTTCCCCTACTTTCAAATCTAATATGTATGAACACTAATTCTATATATCTATTTATCTTCAATTCATTAAAAGATTATCATACTATTTACTTATTTAGCCACAATAAGTAGTATATCATCAAAAAGTGACAAAATCATGTTGTTAATATTACAATTACATTTCAAATATAACAAAAGACCCCTTTTTTCTACTATAAAACCCACAAACTATACTCTAACATATATCAAAATCTATTTCTAGAATCTAAAAGTCATGTAAATAAAAGGTGCAAATACCCTAGTTTTTACTAGTTCTAACATCGTAAAACCAGTGCACACGGGCCTAGGAACAACACTAGGAAGAAAGGGACATGCCTCATTAAAGGATGTGTGTTTTAAATGTCTCTATATTCATGGCGCTTGTATTGAATTAATATCATGATTAATTGGCCATGAAAAAAGACGATTCCTAAGAAAATGGAATCGCCCCTATTACCTTTATTTAGTTGGATTAAGAACCTCATCAATTATTCCATATTCAACTGCTTCTTCTGCACTCATAAAATAATCCCTTTCTGTATCAATTCTTATCTTTTCAATTGGCTGGCCGGTGATATCTGCATACAATTTGTTCACATGCTCTTTCAGCTTTAGTATACGTCGGGCTGTAATTTCTATATCTGTCGCTTGCCCTTTTGCTCCACCTAAAGGCTGGTGTATCATAATTTCACTATTTGGCAAGGCATAACGTTTCCCTTTTGTACCTGCAAGAAGCAAGGTAGCACCGAATGAAGCTGCCATTCCTGTACAAATTGTTCTTATATCAGGTTTTATATATTGCATCGTATCGAAAATAGCAAACCCTGCAGATGTAGAGCCACCTGGACTATTGATATATAATGAAATATCCTTTTCTGGGTCGTCAGCAGCTAAAAATAACATTTGTGCAACAATACTATTTGCTACCTGATCATTTATTTCGTCTCCCAGCATGATAATCCGGTCCTTTAAAAGTCTTGAATAAATATCATATGACCGTTCCCCACGATTTGATTGGTCAATAACATATGGAATTGTTGTCATCATAAAGCCCTCCTTATCATTGTTTAAATAAAGTGAGACCTCATTCAATGTGGGTTTTCATCCCACATTGAATGGTAGCGAAACTTATCGATCTTTACGGGCTTTTTTGCGAATTTATGAATCTTAAAGTATGGTCTTACTACCCGTTAAGAATGGGATTAAGCAGCCATGTAAAGTCCACTTGAAGGAGAGAGTGTTTTTGAAGGGACTGGAGCAACAGCTTCCTTCATTAAAGAGTGTACAGTTGGGATGTTACGAATTAGTGTTGTTGGGTCCTGCAGTGTTAGAGCGTCATAGAAAAGTTCTGAAAGCAATCGTTCTTCTTCCTTTTCCCAGATTAACCCCAAGCCATTTCCCCCATTATTTTCAATCCGCTTTCTTAAGCGATGAAGAATCGACTTGACCGCCATTTCAGTTGTTCCGAGAATATCAGCAATTTCAGAGGACCGATAGCAAAAAGCCTCTTTCAAAAAGAGAATCACTGCTTGCTTTGGAGTGAAATGTTTGACTAAATACTGTACGATGTCAAAGGCATCATCAACTGTATGATCACGCTTTCCCTCTTTATATGTTATATCAGATTCGAGCGTCTCCTTTTTCCTCTTACGAACTGTATCAATCCAATGATTATAAGCAATTCTTTTCAGCAAAGCAGGTGAAATAAGTTCAGCCTTTTGACCGTATGCTTCAATTGCCTTCAGCACCGTTTCTTGGGCAATGTCCTCACCATCCCAGCTACTATTTGTTAAAAATCTGCAATATGCAATCAGCGCTGGAATATAGTCTTCGATCTTTTGCACGTGCTTGAGATTTAATTCTTTCATTACATTAATTTGCATACCATTCACTCCTTTAAACACTCTCAGTTATATAACGAATAAGGTGGCGAAAAAGATATGGGGTCATTTACTTTTATAAATTAATTATTACTTCTATTATATATCCACATTATTAATTCCATCATCTGTAACTTGTTTGATACATTTCAATCAAGGGTATTGTTTCAAAAACTTCCATTTTTTATTTAACCTTAGGAGGCCAAAATGCTGCAACATTTTGAAACAGATTACCTAATTTTACTCCTTTCACTGCTTTTATTATTAGGAGTTATTACAACAAAATTCTCCACTAAAATCGGCGTTCCTGCTCTTGTGTTGTTTATCGGGTTAGGAATGGTTATGGGTAGTGATGGATTAAACATTATCAATTTTAGCGATGTGAAAATCGCCCAAATCATTGGGATTATAGCGTTAGTCATTATCCTATTTGAAGGAGGGCTAAAAACGAAATGGAGTTCTGTTAAGAAGGTTGCTGCTCCATCCCTTTCATTAGCAACAATTGGTGTCCTAATAACGACTTCAATAACTGCTTTAGGAGCAAAAGTGATTTTTGACATGGACTGGCTCGAGTCTTTTTTGATCGGAGCAATTGTTGGTTCAACAGATGCTGCTGCAGTATTTGCGATCTTAGCTGGACAAAATGTGAAAGAAAAACTAACCTCTACATTAGAAGCAGAATCGGGAACAAACGTTCCTATGGCCATGTTTTTAACCATATCCACAATCCAGTTAATGACTTCTGATGACTCTAATATTGTCATGCTGATTTTATCATTTTTCTGGCAAATGAGCATTGGACTTCTTCTTGGTTACGGACTTGGATGGCTAGCCACAAAATCAATTAATAAAATCAATTTAGACTTTAACGGATTATATCCTGTTTTTACTTTAGTATTCGCGATCCTTTCATATAGTGTCACTTCTATGCTTAACGCGAGTGGACTTTTTGCTGTTTATGTAACTGCACTTGTAATTGGCAATAAGGATCTTACATATCGAAACTCAATTTTGCGATTTCATGCAGGGTTGGCCTGGATGATGCAAATTTTAATGTTTATTATTCTCGGATTATTAGTTTCCCCTTCTCAGTTATTTGATTTGGATTTAATTTGGAAAGCTTTGCTTCTATCAGTGATTCTTATTGTGATCGCTCGCCCTGCCGCTATATATGCGGCACTATCATACTTTCCATTTTCTTCAAAGGAATTTCTTTTTATTTCGTGGGCAGGATTACGAGGAGCTGTCCCAATTGTACTTGCAACCTTTCCATTCATTGATGGCGTCGAAAATAGTCATGTTATCTTTCATATTGTTTTCTTCGTTGTCTTAACTTCTGCCCTTGTGCAAGGATCTACTATTCCATTAGTTGCAAAAAAGCTTGGACTTACAGAACCAGAAAAGGATATTTCTCCTGATTTACTTGAAGTCATCTCACTGGGCAAGGTAAACGCTGAATTAATTGAATACGCAGTTAGTCAAAAATGCAGCTTGTTAAATAAGCAAGTAAAGGATATTACGTTCCCTGAAAAGGTATGGGTGAATGCCCTTATTAGAAACAAGGACCTTTTTCCACCCAGTAATAATTTAACGATTAAAAACGGTGATATTTTGTATATTCTAGCTGATAAGAAAAGTATTTCTGACTTGAAGGAGTTGCTGAATGTTGAATGAAGTTTTTAAGGTATGAAATACACCCTATCCTTTGTTTTACCTTCATGAACATAATTTAATGTACTAAAAAACTTTGTTGCACTAGTGCGTGATGAGATGTGAAGAAATGACCGGAGCTGTTGATTTGTTATTTTATTTCCAAAAAGATATTTGTATTCTTCTAGAGTTTTGAAGTGGGCATCTTTCGCTTTATGTTTACAAATTGAACATCGCCAAGATCCTTGTGCTCTTTTAGCAGGAAATTGCCCGCAGTCTGGACATTGCACTCCAGTTAGAATGTCATTTTTTGAAATATTATAATGGGTAAATAAGTCAACATCTTCTTCAATATGCTTTTCAATAAGAGTCTTTGATAACTTTTTAAGGGAAGATTTTGTTAATAACTGTTCTTTAAACTTCTTTTCTAGAACTCCTATTTTGAAAGGAATGTTCGCGCTATGAAGGATTTGTGATTTAAGTGACTTTGAGGCTTTTATAATGCTAGAAGGATTACTGATAACAACAAAACTTTGACAGGGGATACGTGGAAATTTATGATCTCCCAGCCAATTCTCTAAATGGGACTGCTGCCTTCGTATTTGAATCAGTGGGCTTGGGTAGCCTTCTTCTTTCCCATCTAACGTTCGAATCATCTGATCATATTCTTCATCAAAAAATAAAGTTCCCGCTATATTTTTCACTTCGAGGTTGCAAATAAAAAATGGTGAAGCAATAAGTGTATCGATTTGAAAAAAATGATTCTTATCTTTTAGCCTAATATTATTGAAAATAAGATAATTATCATTGATGTAGCTTAAATAGTAGGCAATTGACTTTTCCCCTTTATATCCTGCAAGCTTTTTTGCATAATCTTTCACTAAAATAGGATAGCTACTGTGCGATTTTCGAAGTCTATTTACTATCGCCTCTAACTTTAATAGCTCAGAAGACTTTTTTTGTTCTTTAATAATCAGGTTATTCACTCCTTTATGTTTTGGATCACGTATCAAAAATGGTATTCGCTATAATCGGTAGATATCCTGCAACTATTTTAATAATTTTAGATGTATTTTATATATTAAAGAGTTGGTTCTTTAAAGGGAGTAATACATTTTGTTTTACTGATGAAATCTGACTGAAACTTCTACTTTTTTATTCATTTTTTAGTGGATTGAATCAACTTCATTTTTTCGATACTCTTTCCGAGCGAATTGAACCTAGTTTTCTATTTTTTGAACCACACTCATCTAATATTTAACCAGTTGCTTTCTTTATTGAACCACTTTCCTCATTTATTAAACCTACTCCTTTTTCCGAGCCCGCATTCCAAGACAATTGAACCTAGTTTTCTATTTTTCGAACCATACTCATCTATTATTGAACCAGGTTCTTTCTCTATTGAACCACTTTCCTCTTTTATTGAACCAACTACATTTTCCGAGCCTGCATTCCTAGACGATTGAACCTAGTTTTCCTTTTTTCGAACCACACTCATCTATTATTGAACCAGGTTCTTTCTCTATTGAACCACTTTCCTCTTTTATTGAACCTACTCTATTTTCACCCCCCTCTTTCCGAGCGAATTGAACCAAGTTTTCTATTTTCAGAACCACGCTCATCTAATATTGAACCAGTTTCTTTCTCTATTGAACCACTTTCCTCTTTTATTGAACCAACTCCATTTTCGCCCCCCCTCTTTCCGAGCGAATTAAACCAAGTTTTCTATTTTCAGAACCACGCTCATCTAATATTGAACCAGTTTCTTTCTCTATTGAACCACTTTCCTCTTTTATTGAACCAACTCAATTTTCCAACCCCTCATCTCAAGCCAATTAAACTAGCTATTAAAACCACACCATAAAAAAACCTCCCAAGCCATAGCGTCAGGAGGTCCTAAACTTTCTATTTCAATACCCATTCTCAAAAAAAGCCATTTGAAATACCAATAAAAACTATCCTTCTTTATTCTTTCCAATGTGCGATAGTTAACATGGACAATCCCAAAGCGTTTTCTGTAGCCTTCTGCCCATTCGAAGTTATCCATCAATGACCATGTTAGATAGCCTTTTATATTTACACCTGATTCGATGCTTCTGCTTAATGCAGTTAAGTGCTGTTTTAAATATTTAATACGTCTTTCGTCTCTTACGCGTCCAGCTACAGGTTCATCATTGTTGCATGAGTCATTTTCTTAACCTCCGAGTTCAAAAATATCAACACGAGGAAAACCGTTATTTCAACTGATCTTCAACCGCTTTAATCCAGGTACTCGCCATTAGCATATTTCCTGCTGGATTCATATGAACACCATCTGTTGTCAGCTTGTAGTCGTTCCCTGATTGTAAATAGTTAATAAATGCTTTATGTGTTGGAACAACTGTTGCATGAAATTCCTTTGCTACTTTATGAACAATCTCAACGTAGTCAAATAATAGTTGGTTTCCTTTAGCTTTTACATCTTCTTCAATAATCGTTGGCTCCATCAGGATGATCCTTGCATTTGTTTTTTCTCTTACTTGCGTTAATAAATCGATATAGAGCTGTTGGAATTGTTCTGTTCCTATTTGCTCCATGTCCGCGTGATCTAATTGTCTCCACACATCATTTATTCCAATAGAAATTGAAATATAATCTGGATTTAAGTCAATGGCGTCCTTTTGCCATCTTTCCGCTAAATCGATAATTCGGTCGCCACCAACACCTCTGTTTAGAAATTGATAGGCTTGGTTTGGATAAGTTGTAACAAAATAATCATGAATAAGTCTTACATACCCTGAGCCTAAATTTTCAGGATCCTCATGTCTTCCCCACTCAGTTATACTATCACCGATCAATAAAACCTTTTTCACTACCATTTCATTACCTCCCACATTCTATTTCTTTGCTTGAACATTTTTTCGATACCATTCTTTTAAAACGTTTTCAGCCTTTTTACCATAAATGTCGAAGTAAGTATTTGACTTAGCTTCTGCTAATGGATAAAGTTTTGTACTCCAGTCCCACCAAAAAAATCCACCAAACCAAGGCTCGTCCCAAAATACTTTCATAACCGAACTATAAAAGTTTGCTTGTTCATCTTAACTATACGGAAGTTCTGTATGTTCAAAATCCCAAGGTATCATCGCACAGCCTTCAGCACTTCGACAACCAATTTCCATGAAGACAATTGGCTTGTTAAACCTTTCGTGGAGCTTAACTAATTTCACTTTCACGTTTTCAACAATTTGCTCAACACGACTAGCTTCAATCAGAGCTGATGCAACCCCACTTCTTTTCTCAAAGACCAAGCGATAGCTAATTGGGCAACTGTTTGATTTCTTTCATCTGCTATCACTTTTAGTTTTTGTACTTTCTCAATTCGAGCTTTTGTCACTTGATCAGCAGAAATCGTATCAACACCCTTGGCAACACGGGAGTCATTAGGTATTCCTTCTATATATTTTGTAGTAAGTATAGCTGGAACCATAAGTCCACTCTTACCGAAATTTTTGTATATCATTTTGTCATACCTGGTAGAGTTTGGTGTGTAAGAAATTAAAATAATCTCCCATACATTTAAAATTCTTATATTTTTGGCATTCACACTTTATTTAGTCTAGCCGTTGATTCACGAAGCAAAATTGTTCCACCCAGTTGCACCTTCTCAAAAGGTAAATGTTTTTCTCTCATTCTTCTCATTAACATTTCAACTGCTCGTTTACCCAAATCCTTTTTTGCTACATCAACAGTTGTGATTGTAGGTGTCATCGAATAGGAAAATTCCATGTTATCAAAGCCTACAACTGAGACTTCATTTGGCACGTGATAACCTATTTCTTCTAGCTGTGTAATCATTCTTTTCGCCACATTGTCATTACAGCACACAAACGCAGTAGGCATAGTTTGCTTTGTTTGTTTTTTTAACCATTGTTTAATATCATCCCGCACTCGATCAGCATCCTCAGAATAGATAATGGTATCCTCTGGTAAAACCAACTTATTCCTCTCCATTGCACTTCTGTATCCAAGCCAGCGATCATAGAAGCTACGGGAGTATTCAACGTTTCCAACAAATTGAATGTGCTGATGACCAAGTCCTACTAAATGATTTGTTAAATTCAAGCTACAATCGAAGCTGTTATTAAAAATCGAATCACACGGTATCAATGCATCCTCATAGTCCACCATAATTAATGGAATATGTAAGTGATGGACCTCGAGCAATAACGCAGTAGAGACAACCCCTATACTAATCACACCTAAAAAGCCCTTTGGATTCAAAACATTCCCAAGGCTTTCTAGGTTATTTTCTGTAAGAACAACCATGCCAGCTCCGATTGTTTCTAACATTTCACCTATGCCATCTAATATCCGCCCCCAATAACGTGATTCTTTGTTTTGGAAGCGGATATTTGGCATAAGCACTAACACACTTTTGTTATTTGTCACAGATGTATCGATCGTTTGCTGCTCATTTTGTTGATCATGTATATCATCAATTTTCATATTTCTTTGGGCAAAGTATCCGAGCTTCGAGGCAGCTTGGAACACTTTTTCTCTTGTCGAAGGGTTTACCCCTTCTTTTCCAGACAGTGCTCTAGATACAACAAACTTTGATACACCTAAGTAATCGGCAATTTGCTGCATTGTAACTTTTTTTGCCATGCTTTTTTCTCACTCCACCAACGTATTTGATCATGTTTCATGTATTTATTTTTAAGACTCTGTTAAACTCTGTTGTTGATTTCTGCTACAGACTTTCGCTTTCCGTGGGCGGTTCATGAGCCTCCCGCAAGAGTCTAACGTCTTATGCTCCAATCAACAATGTGCGAAAATCAACAGTGAGCTTTAACTGAGCCATTTTTAAAAGTACATACTGAACACTTAAATATTCGGTTAAATACAAGTGTCATCTATCACTAATGTTCATTAGTAGAATTACCCGGCCTATTATTATCAAAATGACGAAGGGATATGAGAGACATTCAGTTATTTCTTATGCAATATCGTAAACACTGCGAATTGATAGCTGTTGCTTAAATGCACCTAGACTTAGATCTTGACTCAAACTTTCCTTTTGCACGACAATCGTTCTTTTAACTCCTGCCGAAAGATCAAAGTAATTGTCACTAAACTTGCAATCCGCTGCAGCTAATTCAAGTTCAATGTATTTTGCAAAAGCTATCGAGGATACAGCAATCTCAAACGTTTCATTCGTTTCTGTCACTTCAATTGATAGTTCTGGATTCAAGAAAGTAAAATGTTTCGGCTTCGTAAACAATAGTGTTGTCACAGTTGTTTGTTCACCATTTACATATAATGTGCACTCAAGATACGTATTTCTTATTGCATCAAAAGTCAAAAATTCACCAAATGATAATTTCTCACATTGATTAGCAGTAAGACTTTCAATATTTGCAGTCACTGTTCCTTCTTGAAGAACTTCTGACGTATTTTTACGTAATTTCCATTCAATTCGCGCATTTACATTTGCTAAAGAATCGTTTGTCACATGGATTTCTACATCTGTGCCTTCTTCTCTAAGTGATAACAAAACTGGTGAATAAAATTTCTTCGTGAAATAATGCAATGCTTTCCAGCGACCGTAATAATCAATACTTGACCAAGAAGCAACCGGCCAACAGTCATTTAACTGCCAGTAAAGTGACCCCATACAACGACCGCGATTTCTTCTCCAATGTTCTACCCCATATTTAATTGCTTCAGCCTGCAATAGCTGGGAGGCATATAGTAAAGAATCAAAGTCTTTTGGATAAAGGAAGTTTTCCGAAAGGTAAAATAGAATTTTTCCATTCGCAGCTCCATTCTTCTGGTGCTTTTCCATGACATATGAAAAAATATTGCGGTCTTCAGGCTCTGTAAATGTTTCAATTGTTTTCATTGATGGGAATGATTGAAAACCAAATTCCGAACAGAAGCGGAAATGGAACTTTTCATATTCTGAGAATGGTTTTAATCCATGCCATACTTCCCAATAATGCATATCACCTTCATTTGGATTACGCGGTTCATTAAATCCTCCACCAGATGATGGGGATGATGACCAGTAAAAAGTCTGCGGGTCAAGTTCCTTAGCAAGCTCAGGAATAATAAACTCGAAAAGCTTGATATAGTCTGCTTTATGTTTGTAATCATCATCAGGCATATCTCCCCAATATACCCACGCTTCTTCAACTTCATTATTTCCACACCAGATTCCTAGACTTGCATGGTGACGAATTCGCTTCATATTGTCGATTACTTCTTGTTCAACTGTTTCTCTAAACTCATCATTTAAATCGTACATACTGCAAGCAAACATGAAGTCCTGCCAAACGATTAGCCCTTTTTCATCACATAAATCAAAGAAATAATCCTCAGGGTAAATTCCACCACCCCAAACACGGATCATATTAAAGTTAGCTTCCACACAATCATTGATTAATCGTTCGGTTCTTTCTGATGAATTTCTCGCTAATAAATTATCTTCTGGAATGTAGTTCGCACCCATCGCAAAAATCGAAAGACCATTTACTTCAAATTCGAATGATTTTCCCCATTGATCAGGTTCATGTTTTACTTTTATCGTACGAAGTCCAATGGTTAATGCTTTTTCATCTAACAAGCCTTCCTCATTTGAAACAAGGACTTCTACCTTATATAAAGGCTGTTCTCCGTATCCATTTGGCCACCATAATTGTGGATTTGCTACATCAATAGTAATTGTTTCTTCCGATTTCATAGCCGTGATTTGTGTTGAATTGATTTCACCTGTTGGACTTGTTAGCTTCACCTCGAGGTTTACAATTTCTCCCCCTGCATCCTTTACTCTAACACGTACGTTTACACCGACCTCATGATCATGGTGATCCTGACTAACATATACATCTTCAATGCGACTATGATTCCACGCTAACAGTGAAACAGTGCGCCAAATTCCTAAGTCGGGAATTTGTGGACCCCAGTCCCAACCGAACATACTATGTCCTTTTCGAATATGCGGATACCCTTCAATAGCATCCGTTACTCCCCATAATTTCGTTTCATTCTGTTTTTCCGTTATATACTGAATTGGTGAGAGGAGAGTCACTTGTAAATGATTCGTTCCTTTAACTAAATAATCCTTAATATCTAATTCATAGGTACGATGCATATTGTTCGTTTTTGCAATTAATTTTCCATTCACCATTATTTCTGAAAGTGTATCAAGACCATCAAATCGAATCGCAATCTGGCTATGACTAAGTAGTTCTTCATCAACTGAAAATTCACGAGTAAATTCATAATCCTTTGCTGCGATTTCATAAGCATGGTCTTCATTATCACGATAAAAAGGATCATTAATCTTCCCCTGCCTTAACAAGTCATTCATAACAGAACCTGGAACGATTGCATCTAACCATTCAGTTTCATTCGCACTCTTCATTTTCCAAGAACCATTTAATTCTATTTTCTTCATTCTTCTCACCCTTCTAATTTGTTATTTTTGTTAGTTTTTTATCGGAGTAATTTTAGATAAATATAGATATATAGAATTATTTAAGCTTCCATTTGTTAAGCAATATATTAATTCAACCTATATCATTACGAATCCAGTACATTTACTCATTTTGTTATTTTAGTTATTTTGTTTGTTATTATAAAACTAACTTTATACTAATATTCAATTATAGTAAAGACATAACAATCATATTTTCATCCTAAAATATTCGACAAAAAAGGCAGCCCCCTAAACAAGAGTTTGCTACCTTACTGATTGTTCACCTTCATCATTATTTAGTTTCATAAAAAGCCTTAATCACCTTTTCTGCTGGCTTTCCATAAATAGCATAATCATCATTGCTTGTTGCGTTTTCTTCCATATGAAGTAGAGCTTTCCAGTCCCACAGACCAAAACCGCGTACCCAGTCTCTATCCTTTGTTTTTTCGAACATTACTTTATAATAATCCTCTTGCGCTTTCATGTCCGTCTCACCTTCGAGACCCCAGTCATTCGGAACATACGGTGAATTCGAACGACTTGGACAACCAGCTTCCGCAAAGAAAAACGGTTTGTTAAATGGTTTAATAATCTTTTCGATACGATCTAACTGATTATCCCAATCATTTATCGGATAATAACCACTTGAAGAGATCACATCTAATGCATCCCACCACTTGACATTTCCTTCTTGGTATTTATCAGTATTGTACGTAATAGCCCCTTTATAAATTGTACGCACTTCTTCTACTAAAGCACGCCACTCTTTGTCTCTTCGTTCTGTTTGTACCATTTCACAACCAACAATGAGCATGTCACAATTCGTTTTCTGAGCAATTGCAGCATAATGCATTTGATATTCCGTATAACTCTTAAACCAGTCTCTCCACTTAGGTTCACAAGGAACATCTAGGTCAAAGAAGTTAATATGAGCTCTCCACGTACCATCCTTACAATTCACTGTAGGTTTTAAGATCACCTTTAACCCAAGTGACTGAGCATATTCAATCATGTCTACTAATTCTTCATCTGAAACCATATGGTCCCCAGTATAATCCACTACTATGGTATGGGCACCATCCTGTAAAGCTGCTAAAGAAATGATTGCATAATTTGTATTTGTTCTTTCTTTTAAGAGCCTCATAGACTCCTTCGCTTCAGGCTTCTTAAAATCTCCTTTTCTACTCATCCAACCATACGTAAAACCCTTGATGAATTCCAAAAAACGGCTCCCCCTTACAAAATAAGAGGCTGACATCAAAACTGAAAATCAGTCCCTTACGTTTTTTACATTATTAAAATATTAGAAATTAAGCGTACAATTATTTTGAAAAGGCTGTTTTCGCAAACTTTGTTGCTATTTACCTAGTAATGCGGTGTGGTTGATCGCAGCGAGAGTTGCTCGCTCCAATCAACCTGAATTAGTTTTTGTTTCAAAAGCAACAATCTTTTAGAAAAGAGCCTAAAAAAAGACAATCCAACACTATCCCAGACAGGATCGTTTGATGAATAATTACTTAACTGAACCTGCCATTCCGTTGTATATATGTTTCTGTAGTGAGATGAACGCAATCAATGTCGGAATAATCGCGATCATAATTCCAGCACAGATAACCTCCCACTGTGATCCATAAGGTCCTTTAAACGTAAACAACGCGGTTGAAATAACATGAAGCTCCTTTTTCGGCATATATAGAAACGGTGTATAAAAATCGTTATATACATTTACACCTTTAACGATGATAACCGTAACAATAGCTGGCTTAAGTAAAGGTAAAATAATTTTTCTAAAAATCGTTACATATGATGCACCATCAAGCATTGCTGATTCATCTAATGAAACTGAAATCGAATCCATAAACTGCAAGAAAATATATACTGCAATGATATCTGTACTCATGTACAAAATAATTGCTGCTCCTCTTGTATTAAACAACCCAAGCCCCTCAATAATTTGGAAGGTTGCAACTTGTGTTGTAACAGCTGGAATGAGTGTAGCAAGCAAAAATGCACCCATTAATAGATTGCTACCTCTGAATTTAAAACGATTTAATACGAATGCGATCATTGAACCCGTTAACGTCGCACCTACAATAGAAACAAGTAAAATAATCGTTGTATTCATAAATCCAACCATCATATTTCCTTCAACAAATGCCCTTGTGTAATTTTCGAAGTTTGTCCAATTCTCAGGTGGTGTTAATGGTCCTGAACTCTTATATTCACTACTTGTTTTAAAAGAGGCAAAGAATACGACCGCAATTGGAATTAAAGCTGCGAATAATCCTAGAAGCAGTGATACATATTTAACTACGCTACCTAACGTATACTTTAATTTATACACTTCTAGTCCTCCTTAAAGAATTTTTTCTGTATAAGCGTTACTACGATAACAATAATCATAAGCACGACAGCCATCGCAGAACCAAGACCGACCTTACCATACTTGAACGCAATATCTACTGTCTGGATAACAAACGTTTTACTTCCGTTAGCACCAGCTGTCATAATGTAAGGAATTTCAAATGCAGAAAGCGCTCCACTTATCGCTAAAATTAAGTTAAGCTGAATGATTCTGCGAATACTCGGTAAAATAATATATCTAAACTGGTGCCATTTATTCGCACCATCAATTTCCGCTGCTTCATATACATCTTTAGGAATCGATGAAATCGCCCCTAAAAAGATGATAAAGTTAAAACCCATGTATCTCCATATAGATGTTCCTGCTAAAGAAATATTAATAATATCAGGGTTTCCTAACCAAAGTTGAATAAGCTCCCCTAACCCTAAAGCATTTAAAACTGTATCCAATGTTCCTTCAGGTCTAAAGAAAAACAAAAACATAAAACCGATCGCAACACCATTTAATAAGTAAGGGAAAAACAAAACACCTTTAAAGAAATTTTTAAAACGAACGTTAAAACTTAAAATTGTCGCGAAATATAACGCTAATCCCATTTGCACAAACGTTGCAAAGAAATAATACAAACTTACTTTAAAAACAACAAAGTATTCTGGATCTGTAAAAATTGTCAGGTAATTTTCAAATCCGACAAACTCCTTATCACTAAATCCATTCCAATCTGTGAAACTGTAATAGAACATATTCGCTACCGGTATATAAGCAAAAGTAATTAACAATGCTACCGGAACAATTGAGAAAAGAATAATAATGACTCTTCTTTGCGCGTCATACGATAGGTTTGAGAATTTGAACACAGACTACACCTCCCGGCAGTAATAAAAAACGAAATGCGCATAAGCTTAGCCTCAGGCAAATAAGTCGCTCAGGAATTGAAGGTGTTAAAGTACCTTCAATTCCTGAGTGGCTTATATCCTTATAGGACTAGGCGCTAAGAGTAAATAATAAACACTCTATTAAAGCGCTATACTTTAAAAAAGCGCAAGCGCCCGTTTAGCGACGTAGAAAAAAGAGCACTCCGTATGAGATAAAGGAAACACGAAGAGCGATAGCGTTTCGATGTTGACTTATCGTATAAGGAGTGTGAAGTTCACTAGGCGCTGGGCGCTGGAGCTAGACACTAAAAACTAATTACAAAAACGTTGCACTTTCTCTATCAAAAGTGGTTACAGGGTGTCCTTAATTACTCACCTTTGATTTTTTCTGCTGCTTCATTCCAATCAGCATTTAATTCTTTATTTATATCTTCATAAGTCTCATCTCTGTTTCCGATAGCCGCTTCAATAATACGCTTCTTATTATCCTCTAACCAGAAACCAACTTCAGATTCTTTATCAATTTGGTCAAGCAGACCTTCTTGTCCTTCTTTAGCCGGTTCAAGTAAAGAGAATACAACACCTTGTTCTTCATATGCTTTTAACTCTTCTGGAAGTGGAACACTCTTAGCTGCACTAATTCCGCCAGCTTGCTCAACAGCATATCCAGAGTCATGAATGAACCAGTCAACCCACGCTAATGCAGCATCTTTATGCTCAGTATGCTTATTAACACCGATTTGCAAGTCTGCTCCTAATGGGAAAATTACTTCTTCCGCATTCGTTGGGAATGGCATATAACCAATATCGTCTGGGTTTTCAGAAACACCTTTAATTTGGTCTATCGCCCAAGAACCTAATACCATCGTAGCGATTTCACCTTTACCCATCATCTCTTTTGATAATTCCCAATCAGTTGTTAATGGATCTTTTTCAATCAAACCTTGTTTAGCAATATCATACATAATTTTATAAAGCTCATATTGAGGTTTTCCTGGTACTAATGGATCCTTTTCGTTCACTAGTGTTTGGTTATAGTATGCAGCATCACCAGCAACAGTTGTTATAGCACCTTGCCACTGTGTTAACGGCCATCCAGCTGCATAGTTCGTGTACATTGGAATTGCATCAGTATTATCTTTAACTTTGTTTAAAGCCTGCATAAACTCATCTATTGTTCTAGGAGTTTTATCGATTCCAGCTTCTGCAAATATCTTTTTGTTATAAACGACACCAGTGTAAGTAACTGCAATTGGAATACCATACACTGTACCATCTACCGCTCTTTCTTCAACACCCATATAATCCTTTTCCATTTCATCAAGTTTACCAAGTGGCTCGAAGAAATTCGGAATATCTTCAATTGGAACTTGTGGGGCCATTAAAAGCACATCACCATAATCTTCAGTGTTCATACGCGGTGTAATTTGTCCGCCGTAATCTGTTAATGCCTCGAAATTCACTTCAACATTTGGATAGATCTTTTGGAATTCTTTCTCATACTCTGGGAATACCGTATCAACAATATCCGTTCTTTGAGTAATGAAAGTAATTTCCCCTTCAATTTCCTTAGGATCTTTATCCTTCCAACTTACATCTGCTTCAGTTGAGCCTCCATTTCCAGCCCCATCTTCTTCCTTTGTAGAAGATGAACAACCAGTAAGAGCTGCAAGTACAACAAGTAACATAGCCATAAACAAGCTTAGTAATCTAGTTTTCTTCATTCTATTAACCCCTCTCATTAATCATTTTTTAAAGTTACCGTATAGGTTACAAATTAATTGTATGATGGTAACGCTTTCTTGTCAATGAATTTTCCTTTATTTTTTTCATCATTCTACATTTTTTTTAATCTTTTACTCTAAACCACCAGAAAACCCTATAAATATCACTATTTTTTCGACATTCACTAAATTATTTAAAACTGCAAAACAATAAAATTCAACTAGTCGACATCAAATATAAAACTTATCCCTTCCACTTTCTTCTCCGTTTCATCGTTACACTCTGTCTAAAACTTCAACACTATAAGGTTACCGTTAAGTTAATTAGTATTCATTTGCTTAATTGCAGATGAACCTTCTTCAGTTTATCCCTTTAATTTATAGCAAACAATATTTAAGCTACATATATTTTGTCCACGGGAGGATTCACTATGCAATTTTGAACAATCATAAATAGGGTTACTCACAAAGAGAGACATGTATGCCCTGGTGAGTAACCCTATTATCAATAAACAACCTAATTATTCTATTTCCAAAACCTTAACCAGAGAAAAAATAACGCCTAGCCCATATAAAAAGGGGCCGAATACAACAAAAAATGCAAGATTATAACCCGCAGCAATAAACAGTAAAATAATAATCACTAAAATTGAGACCGAATTTATTGGATTTTTGATAATGGCTAAGAAGGCATGTATATTGCCATCCTTTACATTCATGTTTTTAAAAGCAAGAAATGCCGTACTATAAGTTAACATCAATAATACCATTACCAAGAAATAGATTAATAAAATGGATAGGACAAGTGAAAATGCATTTGTTTGCTTATTTACAAAGAAAAGACATGTATAAAGAATGATCATGCTAAAAGTATAAATAAAAGATGTCACCTTATACATTTGAAATGATTCATAATAATGTTTAAAAAGAAGCTTTACATTTTTATTTTTCTCCTCATCCTCACCCTTATTTATGTCACGTAACACTAAAAATAATGTACAAAAGGTTGGGACGATACTATAAACAACTACACCCTTTAATAGCGATAACCAAAAGTATAAACTTACTTGAAAATATTTATACATATATTGAAAAAACAAAACGATTTTGCTATTCATTTTTCTCCACTACCTTTAAAAAGTAATTAACCTTTTCAGCAAAAGCTTCTTATCATTACAATCTTCTAAACAATTAGTAATAGTATACTAAAAAAATAACAACAAGGCATAAAGTTACCTTGTTGTTATTTTTCTAACAGACTTTCGATAGACTATTTTTCCTTTTACTAATACACGTCCAAAGGTTTTTTTTGGATCTTTTATTTTTTCTAAAGTAAAGCTCACTGCGTTATTAGCCATTTCTTCTATGTCAACTTCAACTGTCGTTAGTCCAGGTTCTGTTATTGTTGCATATATATCATTATCAAAGCTTACGACCGAACAATCTTCTGGCACCTTATATCCTAATTTTGTTAGCTTGTGAACTAAATTATGTGCAACTTGATCACAGTTACACACAAATGCAGTTGGAAGCCTTTCAGGAATTGAAATATCGATATAAGTACCATGTTCATCGCGATCATTTAGTATATAGTCTTGCTTTAACTCAACTTTATGTTCAAGTAATGATTTATAGTAGCCTAAGAAACGGTCTTGAATACTACTAGTTGAATACAAATTCCCAACATAAGCAATCTCACGATGGCCATTGTGAAGAAGATAGTTCGTAATTTCATAGGCCCCATAGAAGTTATCTGTAATAACTGAATCAATCTCTGCATGCTCATCATAAAAATCAAGGAAAACCTTTGGAAGCTCGATACCTTGGATTTTTTCAATATATTCTTTACTTATTTGCCCAAGTATAATGAAGCCATCTACTTTTTGCTCATAATAAATTCTTGGAAGGTTTTGCTTTTTTTCATCTTCACTATTTAAAATATGGAGAATCCCATAGTAACCGTGGTTCTCTAATACCCTTGATATACTCTGGTATACATTTAAATAAAAGGATGATTGTTCCATACCTGCAAAACGCTCAGGAACGATAACACCAATATTATAAGATAAACCTTCTTTCATAGACTTAGCCATCGCATTATAACGATAGCCCATTTCTTCAGCGAGGTGTTTAATTTTAAGTTTAAGCTCCTCACTCACTCCATCTTTATCGTTAAGTGCCTTTGAAACAGTAACACTACTTACGCCTAATTGATCGGCTATATCCCTCATCGTCACATTGTTTTTCATTTTTCATTTCCTCCGAGCAAACCGCTTATCTCATAAAGCTAGTCTAGATATAAGGCTGTATTCGCAAACATTGTTGCAATTTACCAAGTAATGCGGTGTGGTTGATTACAGAGAGAGGATGCTCGCTTTCCGCGAGGCGGGCGATGAGCCTCCTCGCCGTACATATATAAAGGATTCTATCTTTTTAACTTAACTTTTTTTATATGATAGAATCCTTTTTCAATAACGATTACTTATTAATCTCTTTAAGTAGTTCTATATTCCTCTCAATCAAATCTTTACGCTGTGCAGCACATTCTAATGAGCGGTAAGGATCTTCAGGAGTATTAAATGTGTAATCAACAAGCTTTTCTATTGTTGTCGTTGCCACGTGAATACGAGTGTCACTTGATGCATAATAGATAAACACTTCATTATTTTCATTTACTACAGCACCGTTACAGAAGACAACATTGGATACATCACCTATTCGCTCTTCATCATAGGGTGCAATAAAATGTCCACCAGGTGTTGCAATTACTTGTGATGGATCCTCTAAACTAGTTGCAAGTGTGTAAAGGACATAACGTAAACCCGCTGCAGTGTTTCTCACACCATGAGCAATATGAATCCAGCCTTTATCCGTTTTAATTGGTGCTGGTCCTTGCCCATTTTTGACCTCGTAAATAGTATGGTAGCGCTTCTCATGCATAACCTGTTCTTCTTTTACAATCGGATTTAAAATATCATCACATAAGGCAAATGCTATTCCACCACCAGAACCTGTTGAAATAAATCCATCCTGTGGACGAGTGTAAAATGCATATTTACCATCAACAAATTCAGGGTGTAGAACCACATTACGTTGTTGTGGTGATGGGGTATCAATATTAGGAAGACGATCCCATTTTTTAAGATCCTTTGTACGCACTAACCCTGCTTGGGCAACAGCACTAGATGTATCAAACTCAGAAGCATCTAGGTCCTTGCTTTCAGAGCAATAGATCCCGTAAATCCAGCCATCTTCATGCTGAACTAAACGCATATCATAAATATTCGTTTCTTTCTCATCAATATCTTCCCATGTTAATGGCGTATCGATGAATCGAAAGTTATCAATGCCATTGCCACTCTCAGCTAGCGCAAAAATCGATTTACGATCTAAGCCTTCAGTACGAACAACAAGATAGTACTTATTATTTAAATAAATTGCACCTGGGTTAAACGCTGCATTTATCCCTAATCTCTCCATAAAGTGAGGATTTGTTTCTTTATTTAAATCAAAGCGCCAATGTAATGGAACATGATGACGAGTTACGACTGGGTTTTCATAACGATCATATATTCCATTATAAAAGTCTGCCTTTCTCTCATTTTTTTGGCTTAATAGTTCATTTTGTTTTTCAACTAGTTCAAAATACTTTTCATGTATCATATGTTTTCAATCCTCTCCATCATTTCTAAACAAAATCTTGAATTATGATAGGGTGTTTTCCATGGTTCTCCAACTGCTCTTTCCGTCGGCTTGCCATCTGGTTCAACAGACCAATACCATTCTCCACCGTCACGATGATCGACAATATTATTTTTCGTGTACTCCCATAATCCATTTACTAATGTTAAAAATTTCTCATCATTCGTTCTTTCATACGCATTTTGGAAGCCAACCATTGCTTCTGCTTGGACCCACCAAATGCGTGTAAGGTCAACATCATCATTATGCTGTTCATTTGCAAGAGAACCATCCTCAAGAATTGCAGCACCTGCAATGTTATATGCAATATCAATAACCATTTGAACAAAGCGTTCATCTTCAAGACCTAACACCTTAAGTGCATCATCAATTAACCAGCTTGCTTCAATGTCATGTCCAAATGATTTTAAATGGAGCAATGAGTTCCAGTTTTTATCAAAAAATACGTTTAAGAATTTTGTATCCTTGTCATAAATCTTTTCATAGAAAATCTCGATTAAATTTGTTAAACGATCCTTAACTACAACTTCTGCAGATGCCTTATAAAGATTTGTATAAGCTTCTAAAACATGAAGATGTGTGTTAGTCGTAATTTCTGCTACAACACCATTTTCACTCAACTTTTCATTTGGAAGCTCGTTCCATTCCCGATCAAATTCTTCTTTATAAGCATTGTTTTCCTTATCAAAGCCTACTGTTTCGATTAGTTTAAAAATTTTATTTGCGTATCGTAGTGCATCTTCACTTTTTGTTACACGGTAATATTCACTTAATGCATAAACACCAAATGATTGAGTATAAACATGTTTTTGGTCTTCAACAGGATTCCCTTTATAATCGACTTGCCAAAATAAACCATGGTGTTCATGATCATATACTTTCTCAACTAAGAATGAGTAAGCATGGTGTGCGCACTCTAAATATTCAGGTCTTTTTGTCAATCGGTAGGCTGCTGAGAACGACCATAAAAACCGTGAAGCAGCAATACCACCTTTATCAGCTTCTTTATTAACAGTCAGATCATAATTCACCTTGCCAAAGAAACCACCATTTTGTTCATCCTTGAGATTTATCCAAAACGGTAAAATATGATTCAGTAAATGATTTTCTATTTCATTTTTTAGTTTATTCAAAACAAAAAAACCCCCTAACTTTAGTTTACCGATAACTTAATTATTATGTTACTTTGTAACTTGATATTTGTCAATTAGATATAAAGCGTTTTCAATATTAAATACTTCATGACCACAGTAGCTAATAGGTAGTCTTTTAAACTATATTTTTTTAAATAAGAAGGCTCTGTTAAACTCGGTTGTTGATTTTCGCTGCAATCAACAGTGGGATTTAACAGAGCCAATAAAAAAAGAATTAACCCATTCTAACAATTTGAAGGTTAATTCTTTCTTTATAAACTTATTATTTTATGTTCCTATTTGTTTTTTACTTAATTTTGTATTTTATAATAGCATGAGCTTACCTCAAACCACTGTGAAATATTCGCTCGCCTTTGTTTCCCCATTCACCACAATGGAGATCTTATGTTTTCCTGGATAATGTTTTCGTGTTGTTAAATCTTTAAATGAATGTTTCTTAGTATAAACCCTTTTTTCATCAGGGTTAATCACATTCTCAGCGATTTTAAATAACTTCGTTGAATGTTTTCCATTAGCCTTTACGAAATCAAGTGCGTATTCCACTCTGATCTTAGTAAGCTTTTCATCTGATGAAATAAGCTGAAATGAGAAAGATAACGCATCACCAATCGTTAGTTTATCTGTCACAGTTAACTCTTCTACAATTAGATTAGGGTTAATACCAAAACCAAACAATTCTAGGGCTTGTTGATCTCCCTTTTTCATTAAGGTTCTTATTCCTCTTTTGATTATCCAGTTCGTATCATTGTTGTCGCCATACCATTTTTTAGCGATTGCGAGTACAATCTCTGGGTGGTCCTTTGAAATGTCATTTAAATTGTTTGCTACACTTTTTCGAACATATAAAGATGGATCCTCTTTTAAATTCTCTAAGATTGGAAAAATTGGAGTTGGATCTTTTTTGAGGCTTGTTAGTGCAATTCCCCATGGTAACCGAGGTCTAGAGCCTTCACTTGCTAATCTTCTTACATGCTCATTCGGATGTTTGCTCCATTTTAAAAATTGCTCTATCATAAGTGATTGGTTTTTCATAACAAAAGGTCTTACTGCAAATTCAGAGGTCGAAAATTGCGTAAAGTATTCAAGAGCATCAATCGATTCATTCCAAAACTCAAGTCCATATACCTCTACATAATCTGGAAAGACAATGCCAGTTAATCCCCCTCTACAACGTGGAGCGACCTTTTTTAATAGCTCAAGTACTTCTACAAATTCCATAGCTAATGTTTTATGAAGACAATTCGTGATATGTCTTACTCGTTGCTTTAATGCTAATTCATTCCACATATCATCATAAATTAGTGATTGAAATAAGCGAGAATCAAAATTTCGATATTCTGATTTAATTGAGGTTGAAAGTTCATTAATATAGTCTTGATCAAATAAATTTCTTAATTCTTCTGCCATTTACCTTCTCCTCTGTCATTTATAGACTTTTAAATTTACCTTATAGTAAAAAACCTAAAGTAATGACTAACAATTAAAACGCAAGTAGCCCACTATCATAGTAGGCTACTTATCATTATTATCAAAACGATCAATCTTTTCAACTACCTTCAACTCACCTGATTCATCATTTTCTACTAAATGTCTTAGCATTGAAATTTTGTTATCCCAAAATTGTTCATAGAAGGAAAGCCAGTGCTTCAATTCAAGCAAAGTATCTGGCTGCAGCTTGTACCTTATTTCTCTTCCTACTTTTTCTACACTTAAGAGATTTGCTTCAGATAGAATTCGTAAATGCTTGGATACAGCCGTACGACTCATCGGGAAGTGCTTGCTTATTACTGTCACAGGTAATTCCTGATTCGCGAGTAGCTTTAGCATTTTGCGGCGTGAAGGATCAGCAATCGCTTGAAAAACATCATATTTTTGAACGGCTGTCATTATTCCTCAACTACTTTGCGAAGACGATCATTAACAATTCCTTCCCAACCATTGTTCATTCTATCTCTTATGACAGTATGTGTCTCACCAGCTGGTCCGACCACTTCGTTTGGTGCCCCCCAGCCAGAATGGATAAGCGTAAATTCCGTTTTGCCATCTAATTCCTTTAACTCAAACGAAACCTGCCAGCCAAATACTCCCCACGTGAATGCAAGTCCATTTGGCGGATTCACTTCTAACACTTTACACGGTGATTTCTCATATGGTGAATGAAGTGTGAACTCATGCCCTTCCTTTGGCTCAAAATCATTCGGCATAAACCATTCAGCAATTCCCTCTGAAGTTGAAACTGCTTGCCATACCTTTTCAATTGATGCATTAAATACAGTCGTTTTTCGAATCTCTGGTACTTTTTCTTGATTATTTGTCATGTTATTACCTCCATATCATTTATGTAACCAAATGGTTTCCTATGGATAATAATACGAAACCATTTGGTTACATGTCAATAAGAAATTTTAAATAGTTGCATTATAGAATGATTACAATTGCTTTTCTAACCACTGAATAATATGATTTATTACTTCATTTCGATTTGTTTCATTCAGCATTTCATGACGTCCATCTTTATAAAACATATAATCTATATTTTTAATACCATGTTTTTTGTATTGTTGGATAACACCGATAACACCTTTTGTTTGATTACCGACTGGGTCATGCTCCCCACTGAAAAAGAAGAAGGGTAAATCCGTTTCAATTTTTTTGACTTCATCTTTTCGATGAATAGTTTCTAATCCTGAAAGTAAGTCATAATAAAAGCCAGTCGTAGCAATAAACCCACAATAAGGATCTTCTATATATTTTTGTACCTCGTTTCGATCTCTTGTCAGCCAATCATAATCAGTTTCAATAGTAGAGAACTTCTTATTATACCCGCCAAAGGTTAGCTTGTTCATGAATGGACTCTCAGTTTGCTTACCCAATTTTTTAACTTGAGATTTTGCTAGTCTTTTGCCGATCTTTCCCATAAATCCTGGATCTCCACCTGTACCGGAGATGATCACTCCATTAACTCGTTTTTGAAAGCGCTGTACAAAACGTCGAACTAAAAATGATCCCATACTATGCCCCATTATAAAAACAGGTATATCTGGATACTCATTGTGAATGAAATCGTTTATTTCCCCTAGGTCCTCTACAGCACGTTCAAATCCATTATCATCAGCAAAAAAACCTAAAGTTCCGGTTTTTTCTCCTGTTTTTCCATGTCCGCGGTGATCATTTCCATAAACAAAAAAACCTGCTGAAACAAGTGAAATGGCAAATTCATGATAACGATTAATATGCTCTGCCATTCCATGTGATAATTGTAAGATCGCTCTTGGCTTAACATTTTCGTCATACCATTTAAACAAATAAACCTCATGGCCATCAGACATTGTTAACCACTTTTTCTGATTCATACTAAGCATCCCCTTTTCACCAGGTTCTTATCAATTAAAGCAGCGTATATTTTTGTATTTGGAAGTTCTCTTTACTTTTAAAAATGGAGCGATAAGGATTAAGTATCAGCTGGTGTCACAGCATCCTGTAATTCTTTTTCTAATTCAGCTTTATACTCTTGGGTCTGTTTATATGTCCAATCTAGTTTTTTAGCCATAAATGTGATTACTTCATCCTTCCATGTGTGGACCCATTCAATATTGAAGAATAATGCACCGGTTCTGCGAATGAAAAAATCGACTGGTTTTATTGCCATCTCTTTTTCTATCGCATACATGAGCTGAGCATATACAATACGTGATAGCTTTAATGTTCTCATATCATATTGTCTTCCATATTTAAAAAGTTCCTCAACATTAGACCCATATGTACGGGCTAAATAGTGACCTTCTTCTTGAGTAAAACCATATTGAACCGCATCTATTTCTTTGTTTGCAATAAATGATTGCAAACCTTTTGAACCACCTACTTTCCCACCTGAAATGCGGTATGATTTCGTCTGAGATTTTTTAAACTTCAGTTTTGGGTTCTCCTTTTTGATGCGCTCAGAAACCAAATTTACTACCGCTTCAGCCATCTTTCGGTAGCCAGTTAATTTCCCGCCAGCAATTGTAATAAGTCCACTTTCCGCTTCCCATATTTCATCTTTACGGGATATGTCTGAAGGATCTTTTCCATCCTCATATATTAATGGGCGAACCCCAGCCCAACTTGATTCAACATCTTTCTCTGTTACATGTACCTTAGGAAACATAAACTGAATTGCATTTAATAGATAGTCTAGATCTGCTCTACTCATTTTTGGATTCTCAACATTCTGATCAAAAAATGTATCGGTTGTCCCTACATATGCCTTCCCGTTACGTGGTACTGCAAAAACCATTCTACCATCTGGCGTATCAAAATAAATGGCCTGCCTAAGCGGAAAGACAGATTGATCAATAACGATGTGCACTCCTTTTGTTAAACGGAGCTGTTTATTATTTCTTGCATAATCGTTTTTCCGAACATCATCAACCCAAGGTCCTGCTGCATTTACAACCTTTGTAGCCATAATCTTATATGTTCCGTTCGTGATCATGTCATTTATTTTACAACCTACTACCTGATTATTTTCATAAATAAACTCGACTGCTTTTGCATAATTTACACAATGTGCACCTTTAGCCAACGCTGCCTTTAATACCTCAATCGTTAACCTCGCATCATCTGTCCGATATTCAACATAATATCCGCCGCCCTTAAGCCCTGCCTTTTTTAGCAATGGCTCTTTCTGTATTGTTTCCTCAGCAGATAACATTGTACGACGTTCAGATTTTTTTACACCTGCTAGAAAATCATAGACACGCAAAGCAACGGATGTTGTAAGCCTTCCGAATGTCCCACCTTTATGCAAAGGAAGCAACATCCACTCAGGGGTTGTAACATGTGGCCCATTTTCATATACAATCTCGCGTTCTTTCCCTACTTCCGCAACCATGGCAACTTGTAATTGCTTTAAATAGCGTAATCCACCATGAACAAGTTTAGTTGAGCGACTTGAAGTACCTGCTGCAAAGTCCTGCATTTCAACTAGGGCTACCTTCATCCCGCGAAGTACAGCATCTAATGCAATACCTGCACCTGTAATCCCTCCACCAATGATTAACAAATCGTATTGTTCATTTTCCATGATTTCAAGCTGTTTTTTTCGTGTGATGCTTGAAAATTGATTAGTCATTTGTCGTCCCTCCCTTACATACTATGTGAAAGTTCCTTTCTACAAAAAAAGAGACCGGAACTATCATTATAACAATCGCTATAATGTAGCATGGTCTCATCAAGTCTCCTACCGGCATATTAATTTAACTAAATTATAACATCCCTTATCATTTCATAAAAGATAAAAGCGTAACACAAAAATGGCTATGTTATGATCGCCACCAATTGTTTATTTAAGGCTCTTTTCTAGGGGATTCTTGCTTTTAAAACGAAAACTATTTAAGGTTGATTGGAGCGGATTGCGAGACTCCTGCGGGAGCAGCGGGACAGGTGAGACTCATTACGCCGAGGAGGCTCACTACCCGTCCCGCGGAAAGCGAGTCTCTCGCTGCAATCAACCACACCACACTACTTAGTAAATAGCAACAAAGTTTGCGAAAACAGCCTTATTTAAAGTACTCCCAAAGCTCTCTTTTTGAAGTTGTTATTGCCTCAGCACCTGCTAACAGCGCGTCCTCAACCTCCTGAGTACTACGAATAAGACCCCCGGCAAAAATCTTAATGTTTGTTCTTTCCTTTACCTCTTTAATCATCCACGGCATAGCACCTGGTAATACTTCAATGTAATCTGGCTTTGTTTTTTCAACTAAGCGATAACTTCTCTCAAGAGCATGTGAATCAATTAAAAACATCCGTTGAATCGCAAGAACTCCTTTTTGCTTCGCTTTAATAATAACAGAGGATTTAGTTGAGATCAGTCCATATGGTTCATACTGCTGGCAGATATATTCTGTTGCATAATCATCATTTTTCAGCCCATGAATGAGATCAACATGGTAAATAATTTTTTTATTATATTGCTTTGCCAGCTTATGTATATTAATTAGTTGTGAAATGTGAGTTTCTAAGAACACACCGATCTCATAATTACTTTGTAAAAACTTTTCAAATTGCTTAATAGTAGAAAAAGCCGGTAATATTTTTTGCATAGTCTTCACCTTTTCATTTAGCTAAATTACTAATCGCACCTTGCTGAATTGGGGAGTATTTTTAATGAGTATGGCTTCCTTTTGATGGATTTGTTATAACAAATTCCTCTCGAGGTACATAAAAATACTGAATCCATACTCCATCTAAAAAACCATCCCGTTTATCAAGAAGAATGTCTATGTCTTTATCGGTTTTTACAATCTCATCGTTTTCTGTTGGTGTATCAAGCTTTAAATCATAGTGAGCATGGTCACCATGTTGCTGAGTAACAAACACTCGTATCATTTTCCCTTCAGCTTCCTCACTATTTAACATGTTTTTTAGGACCTTTGCCGCGTTTCGGTTGATTTTACATTTCATCTCTAGTTTCCTCACTTCTTTTGTAATTTTAAAAAAAAACTGATTAATGCCCTTTAGAGAGAACTTCTTCAGCTATAAGTTGATAAGATTGATTTCTGTCTTCATAATTATGTACGATTGTGAGAATCATGATTTCATCTGTTTGGTATGAATTTTTTAAAGCAATAAGCTGCTGCTTCACTTCATATGGATTACCGATCAGCATCTTCTTTCTCATTTCCTTGATCATGTCTTTTTCATTGCAAGTAAAAGCATACTGTTCGGCTTCTTCTAGAGTTGGTATCCCTAACGTTCTTTCTCCTTTTGCTGTTTGGATTCTCCATAAAAAGCCGCTTAATGCTAATTCTTCTGCTTTTTCTGTTGTTTCTGCACATATGACAGAGACTGCAATCAAAGTCTTTGGCTTTTCCAGCATTTCTTTTGTCTTGAAGTTATCAATGTATGCTTTTACTAGATTTGTCCCTTCATTATCACTCATGAAATGTGCGTATGCATATGCTGTACCCATTTCTGCTGCAAGTAAGGCGCTTTTCTTACTTGTACCAAGAATCCACGGATAAGGTGGCCGATTAGGAAGAGGAGATGCTGTTAATTTGGAAAACATATGATCTGACGGAAACTCATGATACATAAAATCCAGGAGTTCCTTTACAGATTCTGGATATCTCTTAATTTGTTCCAAAAAATTATCTGTTAATGCAATTGATGCTTCTGCAGAACCCCCTGGAGATCGACCAATTCCTATGTCAATTCGGTCTGGAAAAAGTGTTGCGAGCATGTTATGTAGTTCAGCAATTTTATAAGGCTTATAGTTTGGCAGCAATACAGCTCCAGAACCTAGACGAATTGTTTCTGTTTTCGCTCCAATATAACTTAACATAATTTCAGGAGCCGAGCATGCAAGTCCGTCTATATCATGGTGCTCAGCAATCCAATAACGTGTGTATCCATATTTTTCACCAATTTGCGCTAGTTTAATCGAGGCCTCCAATGCCTCCTTAGCAGTTTTTCCAGATGAAATTGGCGATTGATCTAGAATACTTAATTTCATCATACACAACTCTCACTTTCTCCCCTGTGAAATATTGAGTATCATATCACTAGCCATTCAGATTAACAAACAAGTTGCTTTTATGAAAGGCTCTTTTCTAAGAGATTGTTGCTCTTAAAATATAAACTAATTCAAGTTGATTGGAACGGATTGCGAGACTCCTGCGGGAGTAGCGGGACAGGTGAGACTCATGCAGGCGTTTACGCCGAGGAGGCTCACCGCCCGCCCCGCGGAAAGCGAGCATCTCTCGCTGCAATCAACCACGCCGCAAAACTTGGTAAATAACAACAAAGTTTGCGAAAACAGCCTTTATGAAAAAAACGAAAAAACCTTTAATTATAAGAATTTTGTAGGGACAACATAAAAAAGGCTGACTTAATAAGAAAGTGTCAGCCAAATTGTTAATCTATCTTTATAGGCTCTAGCCTATCCCTTAGTAATAACATTTCAAACTCTTCCAGACAAACGGGTTTACTAAAATAAAAACCCTGGATTTCATCGCATTTGAGTTGGTTTAAAAGAATAAATTGTTCCTCAGTTTCAACGCCTTCAGCTACAACCTTCATATTTAATCCATGCGCTAATTCGATTATCGCGTTCGTGATAACTGAATCTTGAGGATCCAAGACAATATTTTTTATAAATGATCGATCAATTTTTATCGTGTGAAACTGATATTGTTTTAAATAGGTAATCGATGAAAACCCTGTTCCAAAATCATCTAAAGATAATTTTATCCCTAGATCCTTTATTATGTTAAGCGTATTCCTTACAATATGTTCATTTTGCATTAAGGTACTTTCAGTAATTTCAAATTCTAGCAAGGTAGGGTCAAGCTTATTGGTTTTTATGATTTCAGTTACATATTTACCCCAATCCTTCTTAAGTAAATTTTTCGGAGAAATATTAATTGAGATCGGCACAACCTGATGTCTATTCTCCAGCCAAGAGCGAAGTTGTTCACACACATTCCGAACAACCCAATTTCCAATTTCTATGATCAATCCCGTTTCTTCTGCTAAAGGAATAAATTCTTGAGGAGAAACCAATCCCCATTCTTTGTGATTCCAACGGATAAGAGCTTCTGCACCGACTATTTTATTCGTAAACACATCTACTCGAGGTTGAAAATACATACAAAATTCATTTCGAGAAAGAGCATTGCGCAGATCCATTTCAAGCATAAAGGTTCTTTGCCCCTTATACTCTTCAATACTTTTTATCGGTAAATAAAAGATGTAATTATCCTTACCTAATTCCTTAGCACGACGTAATGCTGTATCAGCATTTTTTAATAATGTTTCTAAATCTAAGCCATGATTAGGAAATAGACTAATGCCTATACTCGTTGTGATAAAGAGTTCATATTCCTGAATCATAAACGGTTTCTTTAAAGCTGTTATAATCTTCTCTGAGATTGTAATTAATTCATTTGTATCCTCTAGAGATGGATACAAAATACCGAATTCATCACTACCTAATCTTGCTAAAAATCCGCCCTTAATGATGCATTGAGTAAGGCGAATTGATATTTGTTTTAATAATTCATCACCAATACTGTGTCCCAGTGTATCATTAACATACTTAAACCGATCCATGTCTAAATAGATAAGTCCAAATATACGATTCATTTCACTATGATACTCAATCATCTCAATTAATCTTTGATCAAACATTCTCTTATTTGGTAAATCAGTTAAGTAGTCATAACGTGCAAAATAAAGCATTTGTGCTTCAGCAGTTTTATGATTCGTAATATCAGAAATGATTCCATCCTTACGAATCATTTCACCATCATCAGTCATGTATGGTATCGTGTTGTCTTGCACCCAACGCACTTCATTATTTTTATGAATGATGCGATATTGGTGGTTAATATGATTACCTTTTAGTAAAAGCTTTTGTTGTGATAAGTAGCTTGGTAAGTCTTCAGGAAAGATAATCGCTTCCCAAGAAAATGAAGCATTCTTGATCTCATCATTTGAATAACCACAGATTTTTTGTACGCCATCTGAAATAAAAGTTGCCTTATACTCTTTCATGTTGATTGACCAAATGCCTACTTCAAGATTATTGAAGATCGTTTGAAACTGTTGTTCATTCTCTTTTAATCTTTTCTCAGCCAATCTTTTTTCTGTAATATCATGAATGATTCCAATGACTCTTACTGGTTTTTGATTTTCATCAATAATTAAACTGGCTTTTTCATAAACAATTCTTTCTTCACCATTTGGCCTGACAATACGATATTCTATTTCGTAATCAATAGCCAGATGAAGTGATTTATTAAAAATTTGTTCATATCGTTTTCGATCTTTAGGATGAACAATCTCAACCATACTGCTATAGGTTGGAACAAATTCTGTATGACTGTCTATTCCAGTAATACAATACATTTGATTTGACCAGAAGGCTTCATCCTCTAAGATATCATAATCCCAGCTCCCGATATTGGCGACTATTTGAGCATTATTAAGGCTATTTTGAACCTTTTCTAAGGCGATCTCTTTTTCCTTTAATTTACTGATTTCTTTAGCAATACCAAATATCCCGAGGATTTCACTCCCGACTATTATCGGGATATTCGTTACATTAATCTCTAAAGCACTGCCATCTTTACATAAGATAGCGGTTTCATAGCTTTGTACTTGTCCGCCACATGTTAATAAGAAGTTATCGATTGTCGAGTTCAGGTAATTCTTTTCAATATACTTTTCAAAGGAACCAAAAATCTCCTCATTCTTGTAGCCAGTGACAGAGTTTATGTGCTTGTTATAGGATAAAATGTTACCAGATAAATCTAATATAAAAACTAAATCAGGATGGTTATCAAAAAGAGATTTGTAGGTTTTATCGATGTTTTCAAATAAAGTTGACTGTTTGCCATTGATAGTGTTTTTCTGTGATAAAGCCTTCATGTCACTCAAAAAAGGAACCTCCTAATGTATGTAAATAATTTTATTCGAGTCTAATATGAAGTAGTTTAAAACGCCTTCTTAAAGTTCTACATTGATATCATCTATTCTAATTACTATTCGTCATTTTTAAGGGTATTGCCTACTAATTACCTATCATTAAACAAAATTATTAGCAATATTGTACCATTAATCTTGTTGTTTTCGACAGCATTCCGCTTAAAAAAACTACTATTCTAATAATTGAATCAGTCTCAACTTATCCCGCCTCAAAAAAATGAGTGATTACTCACTTTACAAAAGGAATAGCAGGGTTTATTATTTTAGTGAGTAATCACTCATTTTATAGGAAGAGGTGAAGAATTTTGAAACATACAAAAGAGATTGTTTCAATTCAACATATCTCAAGAGCATTTGGAAAACAGCAGGTCTTAAACGATATTAGTCTAGATATCTATGAAGGCGAGATCTTTGGACTTCTTGGGCCCTCAGGTGCTGGTAAAACCACGCTAGTCAAACAGTTGGTTGGATTGGATCTACCAACATCAGGAGAGAACTTTCTTTTTCAAGAAAAAATGCCATCATTAAAATTAATCGAAAGAGTCGGATATATGGCCCAAGCTGATGCACTTTATGGAGAATTATCAGCAAAGGAAAATCTTCAATTTTTTGCATCACTTTATGGTTTAAAGGGCATGAAGCAGCAACAAAGAATGACTGAGGTGATGGAAGTCGTTCAGCTTACTGATCACATGACTAAACTCGTCTCTAATTACTCTGGTGGCATGAAAAGAAGGCTATCATTAGCTATTGCACTTCTCCACGAGCCTGACATTCTAATACTCGATGAGCCTACTGTCGGGATTGACCCAGTTTTGAGAAAAAGCATTTGGGAAGCATTCTATGACCTAAAGAAAAGGGGTACGACGATTATTGTGACGACACACGTCATGGATGAAGCTGAAAAATGTGACAGATTAGGATTAATGCGAAATGGTGGCCTGATTGCAGTTGGTACACCAAAGGAACTGAAAGAAAAAACAAAGACCACAACAATTGAAGAATCATTTCTTGTCTATGGAGGTGCTACTAATGAGAATAAAAGCTTTAGTCATTCGAATTTTACGACAAATCGTTCGTGATAAAAGAACGATGGGGTTGCTAATATTCGCTCCAATACTTGTTTTAACGATGCTTCACTTCGTTTTTAATAGTGATGATTATAACCCTAAGGTAGGTCTAGTAAATGTTCCAGAATCAATCGTAGATAAACTCGAGCTAGATGACGCAACCGTCACTCAATATAATGAAGAAAAGGATGCTAAAAAGGACCTTTCTGATCGAGAAATCGATGGCTATGTCCGATTTGACAACCAGGTTCCTTCAATTTTTCTTGAAGGTAGTGATCCAAGTGTTACTGGAGCAACAGTTAAATGGATCCAAACCGCTTTAGGTCCTCTGCAAGGAAATAGCGCAGCTTTTAACCTTGAAGTTGATTACTTACACGGTTCCAGTGAAATGGGACAGTTTGATTATTTTGGACCAGTTCTTCTCGGATTTTTTGTTTTCTTCTTTGTATTCCTTATTGCTGGCGTTTCGTTTTTAAGAGAACGCACAACAGGAACACTCGAACGACTTCTATCAAGTCCATTGCGAAAGTGGGAAATCGTAATTGGCTATGTACTTGGCTTTGGTATATTTACCATGGTTCAGGCGTCAATCATTGCCGCTTATGCTATTTATGTATTAGGGATGCTGATGGAAGGAGCTTTCGTCTATGTCATGTTAATAACCTTACTCCTTTCGTTAACAGCTCTTACTTTAGGAATTTTACTTTCAGCTTTTGCTAATAATGAACTGCAAATGATTCAGTTTATACCGATTATCGTTGTCCCGCAAATTTTCTTTTCTGGATTGTTTAACTTAGAAACAATTTCTGACTGGCTCAGCTGGATTGGACCATTTACACCATTATACTATGCTGCAGATGCATTAAGAGAAGTAATGGTTAGAGGCTATGGCTGGGATGAAATCCACCTGGATCTCCTTGCTTTGGCAGGCTTCTCCATCTTATTTATGATGTTAAACATCTTAGCGCTTAGAAAGTACCGGAAAATATAGAATACGCACATAAACTAAATGTTGAATTTCACCTTCTAGTAAAAATCCTTTATTATAGACTTATATTCAAGGTACAAAGGAGCACAAAATGTCTGAACAAGATAAAATGATCGATGAATTGTTTAATCATGATGAGGAGTTAACAGAAAAGCAGAAAAAAATCTTAGCTGCTGCAATTGAGTCCTTTGCAGAGAAAGGCTATGCGGCAACCTCTACAAGTGAAATTGCGAAAAAAGCTGGTGTAGCAGAAGGAACAATCTTTAGGCATTATAAAACGAAAAAGGAATTACTGCTAACCATTGTTGCCCCAATGATGGCGAAACTAATAGCACCTTTTGTTATAAAAGATTTTAATAAAGTACTAAACCAGGATTATGAACGCTTTGAAGACTTCGTGAAAGCGATGATTGAGAACCGCACAAAATTTCTCGTAAGTAACATGCAGCTTTTTCGAATACTCATTCAAGAAATTCCTTTTCAACCAGAATTAAAAGAACAATTCAAGGAACATATTGCGAAAAAGATATTTGAACGTTTCGAAAAGGTGATTGCACATTACCAAGCTAAAGGACAGATCATTGACATGCCACCTTATAGCGTTATCCGGATGACAGCTTCAACGATCTTTGGCTATGTCATTGCCCGCTATTTGCTAGTGCCTGAAGCGGAATGGGACGATGAAGCAGAAATCGAAAGAACTGTACAAATTTTAATGCACGGGTTATCTCCTAAAAAGTAAAGGTTATCGATGTATTTTAAGTCGCATGCAAAAAGTAACAAGGAAGGCTAGTACATAAGATTTGGACCATCCTTCCTTGTTATCAACTATTTCATAAATCGCTTAATGATTTTCAAACTATTTTTTGCATTTGGATAACGAATACCTAAGTCAAAACGATTCGTTTGTTTGAGAACACTTTTGTAATGTGAGAAGGCAACAAAACTGGATTCACCATGGTATGAACCCATCCCACTTTCTCCTACTCCACCGAATGGAAGGTAAGGTGTCGCTATGTGCATTAACGTATCGTTTACACAGCCCCCTCCGAATGAAATGGAATCTGTAACCGCCCTTTCAATCTCTTCATTTGTAGTAAAAATATAAAGAGCCAATGGCTTTGGACGACTTGTAACAAAATCAATAACTTCTTGAATATGTTCATATTCAATTATCGGCAAAATCGGACCGAAAATTTCATCCGTCATAACAGATACTGACATATCTCTAGGCTTTAGCAAAGTGGGTCCAATCTTATGTTTTTCGTCGCTAATTTGTCCACCGAACAAGATTTCTCCATCATTTAAATACCCTCTTACACGATTGAAATGTCGGTCATTCACAATTTTGGGATAGTCTTCGTTTTCAATTGGATTTTGTCTATAAAAATCAACAGCAACTATTTTTAATTCTTCGATAAACTTGTTTCGAATGTCTTTATGAACGTACAAGTAATCAGGGGCTATACAAGTTTGTCCTGAATTTGTCCATTTTCCAAATGCAATTCTTTTAGCCGCCAAGCCTATATCTGCAGTTTCGTCTACAATACAAGGGCTTTTTCCCCCAAGCTCTAGAGTAACAGGAATCAATCGTTTAGCTGCTGCTTGCATCACGATTTTCCCAACCGGTACACTCCCTGTAAAAAAAATAAAATCAAACGGCTGCTCAAGTAAGTGGCTAGTTGTTTCTACTCCACCTTCCATTACCGTAATAAATGAGGGATCAAACACTTCTTTTATTACCCTAGCAAGCAAGCTTGAAGTATGTGGTGTTAATTCTGAGGGTTTTAAAATAGCCGTATTTCCCGCAGCAATTGCACCTATTAGTGGAGCTAGTTGTAATTGGAAAGGATAGTTCCATGGCGCAATAATTAGTGTGACTCCATAAGGTTCGGCAATTTTGTATCCTTTTGACCCAATATGGGTCTTTGCTGTTTTTACCTTTTCTGGCTTCATCCATTTGTTGATATTTTTTAAAGTAAAACGGATCTCTTCAAGCAAAAATCCAATTTCAGTAACATATGCTTCGGTTTTTGATTTATTTAAGTCGAGTTTTAGTGCTTCACATATTTGCTCCTCATTGGAACGGATTAGATCAGCAAGGTTTTCAAGCATTTTGACTCTAAATTCAATTGATTTTGTTTGACCACTATGAAAGAACTTTTTCTGCAGTTGAACGTTTGAATAAACTGAATCTAGCGTATGCTCTTTATTAATTGTTTTAGGCAACGAAATCCCTCCTATCTATTTAGCTTTCCTCAACACATATTGAATTTAAATGATATACAAACAACCTTTGAATGCGGTCTTTATTTAATCTTTCAGAATCAAGCAATGCATGTATGGCAATTCCATCTATTAGAGCATATAATCTTTCAACTTCTAAAGATTTATCAAGCTGTTCACGGAGTAGATTTTCATATTCTAGGTAATCTAGTAATTTTTTGAGTCTGTTATAGATACCATCTTGATATGCATCAAAGTAAAGAGCTTATCCTAATGTGAATAAGCTCTTACTACTTTATTAATAATTTTCGCTATTCAGTCTGTGGTTCCTGCTTTGTTGCAGGAGTTGACATTGCAAGTCGGTCATTCGTCAACATAAAAACAAAAACAATAACAAGAGCAGCAGGGATCAACGCCCACATAAATGTTTGGGCAATTGAACTAGATAAAGCATCTGTGATTTTTTCAAGTATCGGTTCAGGAATTGCTTTTCTTGCTTCAGGTGATAAAAGAGACCGTGGATCACTTGAGGCACTTCCCTCAAACGTTTGCCCGCTGCCTTCGAAAGATTTATTCATATGATCAGAAAAGATGTTCCGCTGGATGATTCCGTAAACCGTTATTCCGATCGTCATTCCAAGTTGTCGTACAAAAGAGATTGTTGAATTGGCTGATCCCCTTTGCCTTGCATCCATATGATGAATTGCAGCCATGCTTAATACAGAGAAGGAGGCTCCTGTGCCAAGTCCAACAATAATCATGTACAACGTTAAGGTTAATTTTGGTGTATCCACTGTCAGTGTACCTAGAAGGTAGATTCCAACAATGAAGATAACTGCGAAAGCCATCATCACATTCCGATATCCGATCCTTGACGCTAAGATTGCCCCTAGTTGACTCGAAACGACAACACCGAGCATCATAGGCAGAAGAATAAGTCCAGAATTTGTAGCAGTTCCTCCTGTGACACCCTGTACGTAAAGAGGGATATAGATAGATGCGACAATAAATGCTATACCATAAAACAATCCAACAAGAGTGCTAGAAGCAAACAATCTGTTCTTAAACATGGTAAACGATATAACCGGGTCTGATGCTTTCGTTTCGACAAATAAAAATGTTATAAATAAAATGACAAAGCCTACAAATAAACTAATAATATTAATTGAGTCCCAATCATATTCGTTTCCACCAAGCTCTAATGCAAACATAAGGCAAATAACTGAACCTACAAGGGTAAATGCACCAAACCAATCAATCTTTTGCTTAGAATGCTCTAGCGATTCTTGATAATATTTAAAGATTAAAAAGAATGAAAGTAGCCCGAGCGGAAGGTTAATGTAGAAAATCCAATGCCAGCTTATGTAATCCGTTATATAAGCACCTAGCAACGGACCAAAAATACTTGAAAGACCAAAAACTGCTCCAAACAAGCCTGTCATTTTCCCTCGTTTTTCTGGTGGGAAAATATCAAAAAGAATAGTAAAGGTGATTGGGATTAGCGCACCTCCACCAATTCCTTGTATAGCTCGATAAACGCTGAGCTGCTCAATACTTTGTGCTGTACCGCAAAGAATGGAACCAATTAAAAAAAGAACAATCCCGAAGATGAAAAATCGTTTGCGTCCAAACATGTCGGACAGCTTCCCAAAGATTGGCATACCGGCCATCTCAGCTACCATATAGGCAGAAGTGACCCATATGAATTTATCAAGGCCTCCCAAATCTGAAACAATTGTCCCCATCGCTGTTGCTACAATCGTATTGTCCATTGATGACATCAATATAGCAAGTAGCAAACCAGCAACAACAAATCCTAATTTGTTATTCTCAGTTTTCAAATGTGTGTCTCCTTTAATCTATTTAGGTTGTTTCCTTACTACTATAAAATCACTTAATGACACTCTTCAAATCTACAACATTATAATTTCACTTTAACCTTCATATTATCCTTCAAATTGACATCCACTAACAGTAGTCCTTTGTGACTCTTCAGGGAAGACACTAATACTTTAAGTGTCATTTTATCCAATGAATCAGGTAGCCATACACTTACTTTAGAATCTTGTTTTGTCCATTTTTTCACCTGTTTCCAAAAAGCATGTGACGATAAAAGAGAGCCACAGCAATTCAAAACAAAATAAGGAACTGGGACAACAATGCGATAGGTTTTCCTTGTTACAATCGTTACTTTAATCATTTATCTCACTCAATAATAACGGATACCTTATCGCCGTTTGCATAGGTAATATCAACGATTTGTCCGTCTATTTCGTTTTCTATGGCTTGCAGAAGAAGATCAATATCAATGTCCTTCACATACATTTCTGCTTGCGGAACCTTGGTTGCAATTCCATGGCCTGCTTTTAAAACAGCTTTAACTAGATTGATTGGCACATTCACATTAATATTATCTCTCTCAGTAGATAAAACTTGTACTCTAAGCATCTTTTTATTGTAAGCTTCTTCTTTTTCCGGTAGATTTCTTGTTTCGGTTCCTCTCATCACCTGTAGAAGTTCAGTTGCTTTTTCTACATCAAGCTTTCCTTCTTGTACCATGGCCATCACTTTAGCTATTTCCTCTTTCATATGCATCCACCTCACCTTCCTTAATCATGTTAATTGCCTCTTCAGGAGTTATTTCACCTGATTCTAGCATTGAGATTACCTTTTTCTTATCGATCTTACTTTTGGGTTGTGCAGCATATCCAAGCGCTTCAATAATTTCATTTAGTTTTCCACGGACTGTAGGGTAAGATATGGATAACTCCTTTTCTACTTCTTTAATATTTCCCCTACATTTTAAAAAAACTTCGATAAATTGAAGTTGCTCCTGTTCAAGAGAAAAAAATCTAGACATCTCAAATTCATTTTCAATAGTTGTTTGGCAATGTGAACAATGCAATTTTGTAACTTTCAACTTCTTGGTGCATACTGGACAATCTGTTATCAGTGGATAAGCCATGATTCTCCCCTTTCACGTTTATAACTTTATTTTAATATGAGAATTAAATAATTCAAGTTTATTTTTAAATATTTTAATTTTTTTGTATAAATTAATTAAATTTTATAATTCAATTATAACATTTGAATATTATCATCCATTCACATTTTGTAGGTTAATAACAAGAAAAGTCTTTAATTTAACTACATAAAGTAGCTTTTTCTAAGAACAAAAGCGCAAGCTCCTTGATCAGCCTCGGGCAAATAAGATGATTTAGAATAGAAGGCGTTCTTCGCCTTCTATTCTAAATTAGCTTATGACCTCGAGGGGCTAGGCGCTGGAGCTGGATGTCGTGCGCTTATCCACAGTTCAAGAATTTTATAATTTCCTAAACAATAAAAAAAGCCAACCTAAATGGTTGACTAGTTTTTGCTTTTTTTAATTACGCGCCTTAGAGGATTCGAACCTCTGACCGACAGCTTAGAAGGCTGTTGCTCTATCCTGCTGAGCTAAAGGCGCACTATATTTACAGTAGAAGTAAACTTCACGATTCACACCCTAAGAGAGGCGTTTTTTTAGCCATTTGAGGATTTCTCCAATTAAAATGGCTCCGCAGGTAGGACTCGAACCTACGACCGATCGGTTAACAGCCGATAGCTCTACCACTGAGCTACTGCGGAATAAAAATATGAAATGGTGGGCCTAAATGGACTCGAACCATCGACCTCACGCTTATCAGGCGTGCGCTCTAACCAGCTGAGCTATAGGCCCATTTTAAAAATTGGAGCGGGTGAAGGGAATCGAACCCTCATCATCAGCTTGGAAGGCTGAGGTTTTACCACTAAACTACACCCGCGAATTAATGGGGCGACTGATGGGAATCGAACCCACGAATGTCGGAACCACAATCCGATGCGTTAACCACTTCGCCACAATCGCCATAAGAGTTAAAATTAATCTAAAAAATGGTGGCTCGGGACGGAATCGAACCGCCGACACATGGATTTTCAGTCCATTGCTCTACCAACTGAGCTACCGAGCCATTTAGTTTTCGGCTTCCGTTAAGCTTCAAATCTCTTCGTCAACTC